>NZ_JAMSLU010000006.1:0-620577 GCF_023806445.1 Azospirillum sp. A1-3 | reverse complement strand
TTGGCCGCCGCGGATGGAGGGGCGGCCCTTGGGATGGGAGCTTGACCGCCGCGCAGGTCCTTGAGCCAGTTCGCCGGACGGCTTTTTCACACAGCGGAAAGCGGGGTGCGCGAACGATCGCGTTGAGGGCGGCCACGGAACTCAGTTGACGCATACGTCAACCTGAACTAGGCTTCGCATCATCAATCATCCGTCTGCCTAGCGCCGCCAGAAGCGCGGGTTCCATAACCGGAGGAAGCGTCCCGTGACCCAGCCCTATCCGCATCTGCTGGCCCCGCTCGATCTCGGCTTCACGGTGCTGAAGAACCGGGTGCTGATGGGGTCGATGCACACCGGACTGGAGGATCGGCGCCGCCATTTCCCGCGGCTGGCCGCCTATTTCGCCGAGCGGGCACGCGGCGGGGTCGGGCTGATGGTGACCGGCGGCTTCTCGCCGAACGTGGAGGGGTGGCTGTCGCCCTTCGGCTCCACCCTGGCGCGGCATGGGGCGGCGCGGGCGCATCGGGTCATCACCGACGCGGTGCATGCCGAAGGCGGCAAGATCGCGCTGCAGATCCTGCATGCCGGCCGCTATGCCTACAGCCCGCTGTCGGTGGCGCCGTCGCGCATCAAGTCGCCGATCACCCCCTTCACGCCGCGAGCCCTGACCGCGCGCGGGGTGGAGCGCCAGATCCGCGCCTATGTCCGCTGCGCCGAGCTGGCGCGCGAGGCCGGCTATGACGGGGTGGAGGTGATGGGGTCGGAAGGCTACCTGATCAACCAGTTCCTGGTGACCCACACCAACCAGCGCACCGACAAATGGGGCGGGTCTTACGAGAACCGCATGCGCTTCCCGGTGGAGATCGTGTCGCGCATGCGCGAGGCGGTCGGGCGCGACTTCATCATCATCTACCGCCTGTCGATGCTGGACTTGATCCCCGACGGCAGCACGTGGGAGGAGGTGGTGCAGCTTGCCCAGGCCATCGAGCGGGCCGGCGCCACCATCATCAACACCGGCATCGGCTGGCACGAGGCGCGGGTGCCGACCATCGCCACCAGCGTGCCGCGCGCCAACTTCGCCTGGGTGACGGGGAAGCTGAAGGGCGCCCTGTTGGATCGGGGGATATCGATCCCGCTCTGCACCACCAACCGCATCAATACGCCCGAGGTCGGCGACGCGGTGATCGGCGAGGGGCTGGCCGACATGGTGTCGATGGCGCGGCCCTTCCTGGCCGATCCGGACTTCGTTGCCAAGGCGGCGGCCGGCCGGCCGGAGGCGATCAACACCTGCATCGCCTGTAACCAAGCCTGTCTGGATCACATCTTCTCCGGGAAGACGGCCAGCTGTCTGGTCAACCCGCGCGCCTGCCACGAGACGGAGCTGGTGATCGCCCCCGCAGTGAAGCGCAAGCGCGTCGCCGTGGTCGGTGCCGGCCCGGCCGGCCTCGCCTGTGCCACCACGGCGGCGGAGCGCGGGCATGAGGTCCATCTGTTCGACGCGGCCGAGGAGATCGGCGGCCAGTTCAACATGGCCAAGCTGATCCCCGGCAAGGAGGAGTTCTTTGAAACCCTGCGCTATTTCCGCAACCGGCTGGCGGAGACCGGCGTGGCGCTGCATCTGGGGCGGCGGGTGGCGGCCGAGGACCTGACCGGGGCCGGCTTCGACGCGGTGGTGCTGGCGACCGGGGTGGTGCCGCGCGACCCGAAGATCCCCGGCCAGGACCATCCCAAGGTGCTGACCTATGTCGAGGTGCTGCGCGGCGCCAAGCCGGTCGGTCGGCGCGTCGCGGTGGTGGGGGCCGGCGGCATCGGCTTTGACGTCAGCGAATTCCTGGCGCAGGAGGAACCGTCGCCCAGCCTCGACCCGGCGCTGTGGCGCGCCGAATGGGGGGTGGCCGACCCGGCCGAGGCGCGCGGCGGCGTCGCCGGCATCCGCCCCCACCTGACGCCGCCGGTCCGCGAGATCGTGCTGCTCCAGCGCAAGGCGACCAAGCCCGGCGCCGGCCTGGGCAAGACCACCGGCTGGATCCACCGGGCGCAGTTGAAGATGAAGAACATCAAGGCGCTGTCCGGCGTAAACTACGAGCGCATCGACGACGAGGGGCTGACCGTCAGCTTCGGCGAAAGGCGTGAGAAGGTGCAGACGCTGGCGGTCGATGCCATCGTTCTGTGCACCGGACAGGAGCCGCTGCGCGAGCTGCACGCCCCGCTGGAGGCCGCCGGCATCGCCGTCCACCTGATCGGCGGCGCCGACGTCGCGGCCGAACTGGACGCCAAGCGCGCCATCGCCCAGGGGACGAGGCTGGCGGCGGGGCTGTAGGAGCTTACTGACTTAGACGCCTGTTTGGCATGTTCCGGCAGGCTCACTGGCCGAGCAGCGGGACACGTGCAACGTGACGCTCGATGTTTTCCCGGGCCTGCGCGTCATATCCGAAATCGCCTTTGCTTTTCTGCCACGCGTCGAGAATGGCGGTGCGGGCCTGGTCCACCCACAAGGCCATGAAGCTTTCCTCGATGTCGATCTTCCGGGCCATACCCCGGAAGATCTCCTCGGTCACGTCTTCCCACCGTTTCGATCCCCCGAGATTCAGCGCTAGCTTGTCATCCGGGTGATACTGGATCGTGGAGACCAGATCATAGGCGGGAGAAAGAGAGGCGCTTATTCCATCCGGATAGATCATGCTCCAATTCTTGTGGTGCATGTCTCCGTTTCCTGACGCAATCATAAATACGATGCGGCGGATATATTGAGGGAGATCGTCTTCAGCTCCTAATGCCTTAATCAGCCTTGCCAATGTCTCGTAATTGTATTTCGAGTATTTCTGTTCCGGGTACAGATCCAAAATCTGGGCAAAGTCTTCCATATGGACCCGCTTGTCGGGTGTCGAGCGGTCGAAACGGCGGATCGCTAGGGCGAAGGGTTCGGCGAGATCGCCATATGTCGACGGCAGACCTGTCACGTCGGCAATGGGAACGAGGTCCATTTCGGGGATGGCAATGCCGCTGGCCTCGGCCCATCGCATAGTTGCGTATTCGGTGCGTGGAACATCACGAAAGCGTGCGTCAGGCAATTTGACGATCCAGTCGCCGCCGCGGCCACTAACCGGTATCGTCAATCCGCGTTCGGAACGGCGGGCGGAAAACTTTAATTGCACTCCCGCCAGGGAAAAATGCCAAGTGTCGCCGGCCTCCTTTGCCTCCGGTTCTTCCGGTCTCCCGTCGTCCGGTTCCATCCCCTCCATGTTGTCGAGGACGATGCGCACCGCGCCCGGCAGATCCTCACCGAGATGATGCAGCAAGAAGAACTCCCGCGCGGCGGGCACGCCAGCCTGTTTGGCAATCAACTCGCGCAGAACGCCTTCCGGAAGCAGGTTGGAGAACCAGGGCGGCACCCGGGCGCGGGTGCTCCAGACCTTGTCCGGATTGTCCAGGAAAGTCTGGCCCAGCACGGGCCTGGGATAGGCGTGCTTGTAGGACTCTAGGAGACGGAAATCGCTGCCGTCGGTAACGCTGAGAGTGAGCCGTCCGACGGGCAGGTCGCCGAGTAGAACACTGAGAGTCTTGACCATCACGCGTCCTCGTCTTCTGCCACGAGCGCTGCGATGGATGGCCGGTCATTCTCTTCCCAGCGGGCATGCCGGGCGAAGAACTGGTTGCAATGGTGGTTCAGGAAGTCCCCCCTCAACCAAAGGAAGCCGTTGATGTCTCCATCGCGCAAAGTCTGTGCGGCCACTTCGGAGATGCCATGCGAGGCCAGCACGTCCGGATCCCGCACCTCGATCAACCGTTGACGCAGTTTTGGGCGATGGGGATGGATCAGGCGATTGGCGATGGATCGAAAGGCTCGGTTTGCTTCGCCGTGCTGAGCGAAGATGGGAGGCATGGGAAAGTCCGGCTCCTCTGTCTCGGCCGCCAAATCGATACTAAGGAGTTTGCCGTTATCCAGATCCCGAGGCCGAAGGTCCAGCATGGCCAGCGCTAGCAGCTTGCCGGCGGCGAAGCGGAAATTGAAGGCTTCATCGACATTCGGCAAAATGCCAGCGCGGCCCTTTACCAATTCCAGAAGCCTCTGTACGGATGCCTCTTCGTTTCCATCGGTGATCCGATCCAAAGTAGCCCTGGTGGACACGGTATCGCCGCGGTGGGTGCCGGTCAGGGCTCCACGCCACACCCAGCGTTCCAGCAGTTGCCTGGATCGTGCTCCGGGATCGGGATGGAGGTGGAAGAACTTGCCCAGCAAAACGAATGGTTGCTTGTAAGGCAAAAGATCGTAGCGTGGAATTCCAACATCGTCTTTCAGGAACTGGATGACCCGCCGCGCAACCTCCGCTGTAGTCCGATAAGCGCGTTCCGCGTCGGCATCGTCCAGACGAAGTGGCCCCTCGCCCTTACCTTCAATGACGTCTTTGCCCTGCAGTACCCGCAGTAGACGGTAGAGCAGCTTTTCCTCGACCAGCCCGAATCCCATGGGTGCCAGCTCAGAAACGATCTGGCGCAGGGATGTGGGGCGGCCTTGGCTGCGCGCGCCGTTCAAGGCATCAAAGACCTGCTCCTGCCCGAGCGGATGGCCGCTGGAGTTGGTGCGGCCGAAGATTTCCCGCAGGGTCTGCTCCCGTTCGGTGCGCACCAGATAGGCAGGGATTTCGTATTCGCGAATTCGTTTGCCTACAGTGAACGCCCGCTCGCGCCGTTCGGGCTGATCGGCCGTATGCTGAAATACCCACTGCATCAAACGTTCGGAGTCCAGCACCTCGGTCATCGGCAGGTAACGAGAGGGATCCACCGCACGGTCCCTGGGCGGGGCCAAGAACCTCAAATCGTCCAGATCGAAATACAGGGCGAAATCGTCCCGGTCCGGCTCTGGTGCCAACAGCACCCGCGCAAGGGACATCAACCGTTGCTGTCCGTCCACCACCCACAGGGCGTCGCTACGCGCCCCGCCCCCCACGCGAACCGTCCCGAAGGTCACCTCGCCCGCTTCGGCACCGGTTTCCCAGAACAGCAGTGTGCCGATGGGATAACCGCGCCACAGACTGTCCAGCAGTTTGGCCGCGTCGCTCCTGTCCCAACGAAGGCCGCGTTGGAACGAGGGAATGCGCATCCGGCCGCGCCGCAATTCCCCCAGCAGGTCTTCCACCTTGAACGCCCGCGCCTCGGGGCGACGATCAAGGGATTCGACGTCGTCCCCGGCTGTGGCGTAGCGATTGGTGACCATTCAGACCTCAATCTCCAAACCGAAGCGCCCCGCACGCCACAGGCCCTTGAGCAAACAAGCGCAGAGTGCGGCATTTTCCCGTCCCGGATGCCGACCACCCGGAGTGGGGAAGTCTATAACATTCAAGCGAGAGACGGAATTTTCCCGGCATGGATGTCTGGTCATCCTCCCTTCACGGCTACCGAACCCCACAGCCATGGCGGGAGTGAGGGCGCCTTTGTCACACCCATGGGCGGACGCATCACGAGCGAAACTGCTTGCCGTTCCAGCTAATATATTAGTATTCTGAGGCATGTGCTTCTGAGGAGGCTGGACGCCATGCCATCGGGCAACCCGCCGGCCAAAACCGGTTCCATCGCGGTCCCCCCGCCATCAACGACGCCGACCCTGTCGGCCAAGGCCGCTCCGCTCTTGAGCCGCCCGCCGGCACGCCGGGACATGCGGCGCGGTCCGACCGCCGCCGACGCCATCCACCGCGACCTGCGGGCGGAGATCGTGTCGCTGAAGCGCAAGCCGGGCGAACCCATCGCCGAGAAGCAGATCGCCGAGGCCTATGGCGTCAGCCGCACGCCGGTGCGCGAGGCGGTGCTGCGGCTGGCCGACGAAGGGCTGATCGAGATTTTTCCGCAGTCCGGCACCTTCGTCGCCCGCATTCCGCTGGGCGCCCTGCCGGAAGCCGGCGTGATCCGCAAGGTGCTGGAGCGGGCGACTGTGCGCTTCGCCGCCGAACGCGCCACCCGCAGCCAGATCGCCGCACTCCACGCCTGCCTGGAACAGCAGCGCGAGGTCGATGCGGAAGGCGACGCCGACGGCTTCCATCAGGCCGACGAGGCTTTCCACGCCCAGATCACCGAGATGGCGGGCTACCCCGGCTTCTGGGGCATCATCCAGCAGGCGAAGGTCCAGCTCGACCGCTGCCGCCGCCTGACCCTGCCGGTCCCCGGCCGCATGCGCACGGTGATCGCCGAGCATGAAGCCATCGTCGAGGCCATCGCCGGCCACGACCCCGATCGGGCCGAAAAGAGCCTGATCCGGCATCTGGACAATCTGCAGATCACGGTGGACGACGTGCGCAACGCCGCCCCGCTTTATTTCTCCGGCAGCCTGACCGACGGGGCCGCCCTTCCCGATGGAGCACCCTGATGACGAACGAAACCCGCCGCCGCGTCGGCGTCATCGGACTGGGCATGGCCTCTGCACCGCATGCGCAGAGCCTGATCGATCTGGCCGGCCGGGTGGAGGTTGCGGGCTGCTTCAGCCCCTCGGCCGAGCGTCGCGCCGCCTTCGCCGCCCGCCACGGCCTGCCGGTGGTCGACCGGTTGGAGGCGCTGCTGGAAGATCCGGCGCTGTCGGCCGTCCTGCTGCTGACCCCGCCCGACACCCATGCCGAACTGGTGGCGCGTTGCGCCGCCGCCGGCAAGCATGTGCTGCTGGAAAAGCCGCTGGACGCCACGCCGGAGGGGGCACGGGCGGTGGTCGCCGCGATGGAGGCCGCCGGGCTGACGCTGGGCGTCATGCTGCAGCACCGCTTCCGGGCATCGGTGGAGCGGCTGGCCGGGATGATGCGCGACGGCGTGCTGGGCCGGCCGCTGACGGCGGCGGTTTCGGTGCGCTGGTGGCGCGACGCCGCCTATTACGCCCAGCCCGGCCGCGGCAAGAAGGCGCGCGACGGCGGCGGCGTGCTGCTGACCCAGGCGATCCACACGCTGGACGCCTTCGTCAGCCTGCTCGGCCTGCCGGATCAGGTCGCGGGATTTGCCGCGACGAGCGTCTTGCGCAGCCCGGAAATGGGTATGGACGCGGGCATGGACACGGAGGATGTGGTCGCCGCCGCGCTCCGCTACGGCAACGGCATGCTGGCGACCGTCGATGCGACGACCGCCGCCTATCCCGGCTATCCGGAGCGGATCGAGATCGCCGGGACCGGCGGCTCCGCCGTGTTGGCCGGCGATCGGCTGGAGGTGCAGCTGGTCACCGGCGAGCGCATCGTCGCGGGCCAGGACGGCGCCACGCTGGGCGGCGGGGCCGACCCGATGGCCTTTTCCCACCAGCACCACCGCGCCGTGCTGTCCGACTTCCTCGACGCGCTCGACCAGGGGCGCCGGCCGCGGGTGGACGGGCGCGAGGCGCTGAAGGTCCACCGGCTGATCGAGGCGCTGCTGGAGGCCGCAGGCAGCGGCAGAATCGTGGAGGTCGGCACTCCCTGATCGCCACTCCTCCCAGCGATTCCGGGGGTCGCAAGCGCGGCCTTGCGGAATCCACCACTTTGGCGTAAAGCGCCAGAACCAGGCCGGGCCCCTCTGGCAACCGTCACCGGTTGCGATGTCGGACTGGGAAGACAAGGAGCGGCCCGCGCCCCGTGCCCCTGACCGGCGCCTCCCGTCCGATGGTCTCGGCGTGACCCGACCGGTCGGCACGGACTTCGCGCGGCTTCTCCTCCCACATTCATCGTGATGCGAGGATTTCCGCTCAAATGACGGAATTATTCACCACAGAGGCGCTCTTTGCGCTGCTCCAGGTCATCATGATCGACCTGGTGCTGGCCGGCGACAATGCCATCGTCATCGGTCTGGCCGCCGCCGGATTGCCGCGGGAGCATCGCGGCAAGGCGATCCTGATCGGCATCCTGGCGGCCACCGTGCTGCGCATCGCCTTCGCGGCCGTCACCACCCAGCTTCTCCAGATCATCGGGCTGCTGCTGGCCGGCGGTGTGCTGCTGCTGTGGGTCTGCTGGAAGATGTGGCGCGAACTGCGCCAGTCGCACGAGGAGGACGAGGCGGTCGAGGCGCTGGAAGACGATGGCGGCGCCGAAGCCGCCGGGCCGCGCAAGACCCTCGGTCAGGCGGTCTGGCAGATCGTGATCGCCGACGTGTCGATGTCGCTCGACAATGTTCTGGCCGTCGCGGGGGCGGCGCGCGAGCATCTGGGGGTGCTGGTCATCGGCCTGACACTGTCCATCGCCCTGATGGGGCTTGCCGCCAGCGTCATCGCCCGCGTCCTGCACAAGCACCGCTGGCTGGCCTATGTCGGCCTCTCCATCATCCTCTACGTCGCTCTGCACATGATCTACCGCGGCGCCATCGAGGTGTGGCCCCTGGTGAACGGCCACGCCTGATCGGCCAGGGCGGCCGGGCGCCGCTTTCCAGCGGCCGCGGGGGAGGGGCGCGGGGGAGGGGCGTGGAGAGCGCTGAGGCTGAATGTCGCACGCGGCCCCTCGCGAGGATTTGTGATCTGGCTGAAACCCGCTCCTGCGGTCACTTTGTCCCTCTCCGCGCCAATCCGATTCTGATTAATGTCCAAACGGTAGTTGCCTCTTTGAACTTTCAGGGTTGCGCGCAGATTGATATACTAATATCCTAAGAAACAAGAACGGGGCGCCGCAGCCAAGCGGGGGCTGGATAGGAATGGGGGCGAGGGCAGGGCCGGCGGCGGCCAGTTGCGACTTCCCGGTCGCACGGTCCGGTCGCAGCGCTGCGAAAGCCAGGCGTCGCAATGGCCTCTCACCCATGCTCCGCCTGCCGCCGGTCCCCAATTCGTCCAGTCACGTGCGGGCGGCCCGCCGCCCACCAGGTAAACCGCAAACACCAGAACAAGAGAGGCCGGATCGCGTAAGGCTCCGGCTCCGTAATCAGGAGGAGATCCTAATGAAGTTTGGTCTGACTTCGATCCGCACTGCGATGCTGACCGCCTGTGCGATCTGCGGCATCCTGGCCGCTCCGATGCTGTCGGCGCCGGCCGATGCGCGTGACTTCCGATCCGCCGACATCCACCCGACCGACTACCCGACCGTCGAGGCGGTGCGCTATGTCGGCAAGCTGGTGGCCGAGCGCAGCAACGGCAAGCTGGGCGTCAAGGTGTTTCCGAACGGCGCCCTGGGGACCGAGAAGGACACCATCGAGCAGTTGAAGATCGGTGCGCTGGAGATGATGCGCATCAACGTGGCGCCGCTGAACAACGTGGTGCCGGAGACGATGGTCACCGCGCTGCCGTTCATCTTCCGCGACACCGGCCACATGCGCCGTGTCCTGGACGGCCCGATCGGTGATGAAATCCTGGCGGCGATGGAAAGCCAGGGCATGATCGGTCTGGCCTTCTACGACAGCGGCTCGCGCAGCATGTATTCGGCCGCCAAGCCCTACAAGACGCTGGCCGACATGAAGGGCGCCAAGATCCGCGTCCAGCAGTCGGACCTGTTCGTCGCCATGATCCAGGCGCTGGGCGCCAATGCCACGCCGATGCCCTTCGGCGAGGTCTACACCGCGCTGAAGACCGGCATCGTCGATGCCGCCGAGAACAACTATCCGTCCTATGAATCCTCGCGCCACTTCGAGGCGGCCAAGTACTTCACCCTGACCGAACACGCGATGGCGCCGGAAGTGCTGGTCTTCTCCAAGATCGCCTGGGACCGCCTGTCGAAGGACGATCAGGCCCTGATCCGCAAGGCCGCCAAGGACTCGGTGCCCTACATGCGCAAGCTGTGGGACGAGCGCGAGCAGAAGTCCAAGGAGATCGTCACCCAGGCCGGCGCCCAGATCGTCGAGGTGACGAACAAGCAGGAATTCATCGACGCGATGAAGCCGGTCTACGCCCAGTTCGCGAACACGCCGAAGCTGCAGAGCCTCGTCCAGCGCGTCCAGGAAACCAAGTAACGACCGTCCGGTAACGTTAAAGAAGGGGTGACGCGCGGCTTCGTCCCAAGCAGGACGGGCCGCGCCTCGCCAGGGGAGCAGCGGCATGGATATCGAGCTGCAGGCAATGGACGTCAGTCCGCCATATAGCGGCGGCTGGCTGACCCGGATGAACGCGACGCTTGCCAGGACCGGCATGTATGTCGCCATCCTCGGCCTGATGATGATCGTCGGCGTCGTCTTCTATCAGGTGTTCGGCCGCTATGTGCTGAACAACTCACCGACCTGGGCGGAAAGCATGGCGATCCTGCTGGTGCTTTACGTCACGCTGATCGGCGCCGCCGTCGGCGTCCGCGACGCCGGGCATATCGGGCTGGAGTCGCTGCTGGTGATGCTGTCGGACAATGCGCGCCGCAAGATGGACATGCTGATCTACACGCTGGTCGGCATCTTCGGCGCCTGCATGGCCTACAATGGCTGGGTGCTCGGCAGTTCGGTGGCCCATTACACCATTCCCAACCTGCACATCTCCGAAGCCTTCCGCTATGTGCCTCTGGTGCTGTCGGGCGTGCTGATCGTGCTGTTTTCCATCGAGCATGTCGTCGCCATCGTGCGCGGCGAGGAGGTTAAGCCGTCATGGAACTGACCCTCCTGTCGATCACCTTCTTCGGCTTCCTCATCCTCGGCATTCCGGTCGCCTTCGCCATCGGACTGTCGGCGCTCTGCACCATCCTCTATGAAGGCCTGCCCGTCGCGGTCGTCTTCCAGCAGATGATGTCGGGCATGAACGTCTTCTCGTTCCTTGCCATTCCCTTCTTCGTCTTCAGCGGCGAGTTGATGCTGCACGGCGGCGTCGCCGACAAGATCGTCGCCGCGGCCAAGAGCATGGTCGGCCATATCCGTGGTGGCCTGGGCATGTCCAACGTCGTCGCCTGCACGCTGTTCGGCGGCGTCGCCGGCTCGCCGGTCGCCGACGTGTCGGCCATGGGTGCCGTGATGATCCCGATGATGAAGCGGGAAGGCTACCACGCCGACTATGCAGTCAACGTCACCACCCATGCCGCACTCGTCGGCGCGCTGATGCCGACCAGCCACAACATGATCATCTATGCGCTGGCCGCCGGCGGAAAGGCGTCCATCGGATCGCTGATCGCCGCAGGGTTGATGCCGGCGGCGCTGCTGATGGTCTGCAACCTGGGTGCCGCCTATTATGTTGCGGTTCGCCGTGGCTATCCCAAGGGGACCTTCCCCGGCTGGGACATCCTGCTGCACTCCTTCGCCGCGGCACTGCCTGGCCTGCTGATCGTCGTCATCATCCTGGCGGGCATCACCACCGGCGTGTTCACCGCGACCGAGTCCGCCTCGGTGGCCGTGATCTACGCGCTGCTGCTCACCACCTTCGTCTATCGCACGCTCAGCTGGGAGAAGTTCCTGGCCGCCGCCGCCAAGACGGTGAAGACCACCGGCGTGGTGCTGCTGCTGATCGGCGTGTCGACGATGTTCCAGTACCTCATGGGGCTCTATGAGGTGGCGGACATGACCGGCGAGCTTCTGGCCGGCGTGTCGACCAATCCGCTGATGATCTTCCTGCTGATCAACATCATCCTGTTCCTGCTGGGCACCTTCATGGACATGGCCAGCACCATCCTGATCTGCACGCCGATCTTCCTGCCGATCGCCATGCAGTACGGAATGGACCCGGTGCAGTTCGGCATCGTCATGCTGATCAATTGCGCCCTTGGCCTGAACACCCCGCCGGTCGGCACCACCCAGTTCATCGGCTGCGCCATCGGCGGCGTGTCGGTGGGCGAGGTGATGCGCTCCATCACGCCCTTCTACGGGGCGCTGTTCGTGGCGCTGCTTCTGGTCACCTATGTCCCGGCCTTCTCACTGTGGCTGCCGCGCATGCTGATGCATTGAGACGGAGCGGGTTTAGGCCCTCCTGAACGACTTCTCTCCTGGACTGGGCCATCGGGATCTTCCCGGTGGCCCATTTTTTATGCGCGCTCGGTCCTGTGCTAATCCCGAATTGGAGGTAATTGAGCGGGAGACTTCCCAATTCGGGAAAAAGAGTGGCAAGCCGCCGCAACAGGCTGAGCCAGCCGGATGGCGTCGAAATCGATAGCACCTGTACTGCTTGCGCTTCCGGAGAGAAAAAGGTCGCCCGGCTGGGGCCGATGCTTCCCAAGGAATGATCGGCTTATTGGACGTTGTTCTGTGGACATGATCCCGTACATCACAGACGAGCAAAACGATTTCCAACAACTCCCCAGAAAGGGGTTTTCATGCACGGGATCATTCTTGCCGACGCCGGTCTGTCCGACATCGATGCGCTGATCGGCCGCCACGCGCCGGACACGACGGTGGTCCGGGTCGCCGCCGACGAGGACGCCGTCGCCCTGCTTGCCGAGGCGCTGGAAACGGCATCGGCGACGGGTTCCACCGCGGTCCACCTGATCGCCCATGGCGCGCCGGGCGTGGTGAAGCTGGGGGCGATGCCGCTCGACACCAGCGCCCTGTTCGACCGCCGCTGGCCCGATGCGTCCGGCTGCGAGATCCTGATCCATGCCTGCGACGTCGGCGCCGGCAGCAACGGCCGCCGCTTCGTCGAGCGTCTGGCCGCCGTCACCGGCGCCCGCGTCGCCGCCGCCAGCCATCCGGTCGGCCATGCCGACCAGGGCGGTTCCTGGGATCTCGACGTGGTGACCGGCCCGATCCTGGCGGCCCGCCCGTTCGCGGGGGCGGAAGCCTGGCCGCACACTCTGGCCTACAGCGGCACGGCGACCAGCGGCAACGACACGCTGATCGGCGACAATGGCGGCAACACCATCAACGGGCTGGCCGGCAACGACAGCATCACCGGCGGCACCGGCAACGACAGCCTGATCGGCGGGATCGGTGACGACACGCTGGTCGGCGGCGGCAACAGCGGCCAGTCGGCCGGCGACACCATGAATGGCGGGCTGGGCGCCGACCATTATGTCGGCGGCAGCGGCTTCAACATCGTCACCTACGAGAACGCCACCACCGGCATCACCCTGGACCTGACCAACGGTGCCAACAACACCGGCGAGGCGGCCGGCGATACCTTCGTCAACATCCAGCGCTGGGTCGGCTCCGAATATGCCGACAGCCTGACCGCCGGCGACAGCGCCGTGTGGTTCTGGGGCCATGGCGGCAACGACATTGAATATGGCGGCGCCGGCAACGACACGCTGGAGGCCGGCGACGGCAACGACACCATCTTCGGCGGCGGCGGCACCGACCTGATGTATGGCCGTGCCGACAATGACGAGCTTCACGGCGGGATCGGCAACGACACAGTGGCCGGCGGCGGCGGTGCCGACCTGCTCTATGGCGATGCCGGCAACGACCTGATGAAGGGCGATTGGGAACGCGACACCATCCATGGCGGCGACGGCGACGACACCATTCTGGCCGGCATCGTCAGCTCGGGCAGCTATGCCCAGACCCAGGCCGACACGCTCTATGGCGAGGCCGGCAACGACCGCTACATCGTGGTCAGCCAGTATGACGCCGGCACCGTCAGCTTCGACGGCGGCACCGGCACCGACACGCTGGAACTGCGGTCCGACAACCTGACCAGCTACAACGGCTACGATCTGGAATATTACACCGACGTCGCCTCGCCGAAGATCGACATCAGTGGCATGACGCTGACCAGCGTCGAGACGCTGGCCCTGACCGGCAGCAAGCGCCACACGGTGACGATGACGGCGGCCCAGGTCAACGGCTTCACCAGCGTCACCGGGGCTGTGACCGGCGACGCCTTCGCCATCGCCGGGGCGTCGCTGTCCGGCAGCGTCGGGTCGGGCACCGGCAGCACGCTGCAGGCCGGGCAGGTCCAGGCGGAGACGGTGAACGGCGTCACGCTGGTGCATGTCGGGTTGGATTCGACCGCCGGCGCCGACATGACCCTGCGCATCGCCGGCAGCTTCGCCGCGTCGGACATCAGCCTGTCGGGCAACACCATCACGCTGGGGCAGGCCGGTTCCGGCGGGTCCACCGGCGGCGGCGATACCGGGGGAGGAACGGGTGGCGGTACGGGGGGCGGCACCGGCGGCGGTACGGGGGGAACGGGCGGTCTGACCCTGACCGGCACCGATGCCCGCGACTATCTGGCCGGCGGCAGCGGCAACGACACCATCATCAGCAACGCCGGCAACGACTACATGGTCGGCGGCGCCGGCAGCGACACCTTCGTCTTCAAGCCGGGCGACGGCTGGGATTACATCGGCGACTTCCAGGCCGGCAGCGGCGGCGACGTGCTGAATGTCGCCGGCTGGAGCGGGCTGAAGGACTTCGCCTCGGTGATGGCCGTCACCGTTCAGGACGGCGCCAACACCGTCGTCCGCTTCGACAACGGCAACAGCGCCATCCTGGCCAACGTCACCCGCAGCAGCCTGACCGCCGCCAACTTCTCCTTCACGACGGCGGGCGGTGCGACGGGCGGCAGCACGGGCGGGTCCACCGGCCCCACCGGCCAGACCATCACCGGCACCTCGGCCGGCGAGTTCCTGGCCGGCGGCAGCGGCAACGACACCATCACCGGCAACGGCGGCAACGACTACATGGTCGGCGGCGCCGGGCGGGACACCTTCGTCCAGAATCCCGGCGACGGTTGGGACTGCATCGGCGATTTCCAGGCCGGCACCGGCGGTGATGTCGTCGATCTCCGCAGCATCTCCGGCTTCTCCAGCCTGAACGACGTGCTGACCCACTCGGCGCAGAATGGCGCCGACCTGTCGATCGAACTCGGTACCTTCGACTCCATCAAGCTGATGGGCGTCGACCGCAACAGCCTGACGGCGGAGAACTTCCTGTTCGCCAGTTCGGTTGGGTGATCGGGGGATTTGACCGCTCCCTCTCCCCCCTGGGGAGAGGGTCGGGGTGAGGGGGATGCGCCGCAGGATTTTGACAAAGGTCCCGCCGCGTGCCCCCCTCACCCTAACCCTCTCCCCGGAGGGGAGAGGGGATCTCGAACGTTATCGCCCTACCGTTCCACCGCCACCGGGACGTTCAGGGCGTTGCGCTTCGACACCGCTTCGTAGACCGGCGGGAAGGCGGGGCGGTTGACGTAGCGGCCGGCACCGCGCACCGCACGGCTCTCGCCCAGCGCGTGGACGATGCGGCCCTGGCTCAGCGTGTAGGCCGGGGTGCCGGTGACGGTCATGCCTTCGAAGATGTTCAGGCCGACCTTCTGCATCTGGGTCTTGGCCGAGATGGTCTTGGTCGCCTTCGGATCCCACACCACCAGATCGGCATCGGCCCCGACGCTGACCGAGCCCTTGCGCGGGTAGAGGTTGAAGATTTTCGCCGCATTGGCGGAGGTCACGGCGACGAACTCGTTCATCGTCAGCCGGCCGGTGTTGACGCCGTGGGTCCACAGCGCGGTCATGCGGTCCTCGATGCCCGCCGTGCCGTTGGGGATCTTGGTGAAGTCGTTACGGCCCATCGCCTTCTGCTCCGCACAGAAGCAGCAATGGTCGGTGGCGGTGGTGTGCAGGTGACCGGCCTGCAGGCCGCGCCACAAGGCGTCCTGATGCTCCTTCGGGCGGAAAGGCGGGCTCATGACATGGCCGGCGGCGAAGTCCCAATCGGGATTGCGGTAGACCCCGTCGTCGATCAGCAGATGGCCGGCCAGAACCTCGCCGAACACGCGCTGGCCGTCGTTCTGGCCGCGCTCGATGGCGGCGAGCGCCTCCTTGGCCGAGACATGGACGATGTAGACCGGCACGCCGAACACCTTGGCGACCTGGATGGCGCGGTTGGCGGCCTCGCCCTCCACCTCCGGCGGGCGGGAGAGCGGGTGCGCCTCCGGACCGGTCAGGCCCTGGGCCAGCAGCTTCTTCTGGAGCTGGAAGACCAGTTCGCCGTTCTCCGCGTGGACTGTGGGGATGGCGCCCAACTCCAGGCAGCGCTGGAAGCTGTTCACCAGCGTCTCGTCGTCGGCCATGATGGCGTTCTTGTAGGCCATGAAGTGCTTGAAGCTGTTCACGCCATGGTCGGCGACCAGCGTGCCCATGTCCTGCCGCACGCTCTCGTCCCACCAGGTGACGGCGACGTGGAAGCTGTAGTCGCCGGCCGCCTTCTCCGCCCAGCCGCGCCAGGTGTGATAGGCTTCCATCAGGCTCTGCTTCGGGTTGGGGATGACGAAGTCGATGATCATCGTCGTCCCTCCGGCGAAGCCGGCGGCGGTGCCGCTGAAGAAATCCTCCGTCGTCACCGTGCCCATGAAGGGCAGTTCCATGTGGGTGTGCGGGTCGATGCCGCCGGGCATGACGTAGCAGCCGCCGGCATCCACCACTTCGGCCCCCGCCGGCACGTCGAGAGTGTCGCCCACCGCGGTGATGATGCCGTCCTGGCAGAGGACATCGGCGCGGCGGGTGTGCTCGGCGGTGACGACGGTGCCGCCGCGGATCAGGATGGTGGACATGCTCGGGCGCTCCCTCAGGGATTTGGTGGGATGGAGTCGGTGTGCGGTTCGGGTGTTTCAGGTTCTGCTATTCGTGGCTCTGGCAGGCCGGCGGCGCGCAGGACCAGCCGCAGCACCTCTGCCGTCATGACGGCGAAGTCCTGGCGGGTCAGGCTGCGGCGGCCCAGCACCTTGCGGATCTGGACGTCGAAGTCGGCGTAATGCTGGGTTACCGCCCAGATCATGAACAGGAACTGGCGGGCGTCCACCGGCGCCATGCGGCCGGCGGCGACCCAGCCGTCGATGACCGCCGCCTTGGCGTCGACCAGCGCTTTCAGGTCCTCGGCCAGGAAACGCTCGACCTGGGTACCGCCATGCAGGATCTCGTTGGCGAAGACCTTGGAGGCGTGGGGACGGGTGCGCGACGCCTCCATCTTGGCGGTGACGTAGGCGGTCAGCGTCGCCGCCGGATCGGCGTCGGGGGTGAAGGAGGCGATCGGCGCCAGCCACATCCGTAGGATGTTGTCGAGCACCGCGCGGTAGAGATCCTCCTTGGTGCCGAAATAGTAATGCAGGTTGGCCTTGGGCAGGCCGGCCCGTTCGGCGATGTCGGCCATGGTGGCGCCGGCACAGCCGGCCTCGGCGAAGACGCGCTCGGCCGCCTTCAGGATGCGCTCGACGTTCTCACGCCGGATACGGCCCTGGGGCGACGTGGTGTCGGTGGTGTCGGCAGCCGTTCGCGCCATCGCGTTCGCCATTGCTCATTTCGACTGGGACCAATCCCCTCTCCCCCCCGCTCTCGCGCAAACTTCGTTTGCGCTGACGCGACAGGCGGACCATAGGTCCGCCGAAAGCGGGGAGAGGGTTAGGGTGAGGGGGATTCGCTGCGGGACTCCCCGAGAATCCTCGCTGCGCGTCCCCCTCACCCAACCCTCTCCCCGGGGGGGAGAGGGGCAGTTTGCTCGGCCATGGCGTTGGCGCGGTCCAGCACGGCGTGCAGCAGCACCTCGCAGCCGGCGGTCGACCATTCCGGGGTCGTCTCCTCGACCTCGTTGTGGCTGATGCCGTCGATGCAGGGGATGAAGACCATGGCGGTCGGCGCGACCTTCGACAGGTAACAGGCGTCGTGGCCGGCGCCCGACACGATGTCGCGGAAGCTATGGCCGGTGCGCTCTACCCCCTTGCGGACGGCGGCGACGCAGCTTTCGTCGAACTTGATCGGGGCGTAGTACCAGATCTGCTGGAAATCGGTCTCCAGTCCGATCTCGCCGGCGATGCGCTCGACCTCGGCGCGCAGCTCGCCGTCCATGGCGGCGAGGATGCCGTCGTCCGGGTGGCGGAAATCGACGGTGAAGAAGACGCGGCCGGGGATGACGTTGCGGCTGTTGGGGTGGATCTGCATCAGCCCCACGGTGGCGCAGGCGAGCGGGCCGTACTTCATGCCGATGCGGTTGACCGCATCGACGACGCGGGCGGCACCCAGCAGCGCGTCCTTGCGGCGCACCATCGGAGTCGGACCGGCATGGGCCTCCTGGCCGGTGAAGGTGATCTCGTACCAGCGCTGGCCCTGGCAGTCGGTGACGACGCCGATGGTTTTGCCCTCGATCTCCAGGATCGGACCCTGTTCGATGTGCGCCTCAAAATAGGCGCCGACCTTGCGCCCGCCGACTTCCCTATCGCCGGCATAGCCGATGCGGGCCAGCTCCTCGCCCATCGTCTTGCCGTCGAGGTCGGCGCGGGACAGGCCGTAGTCCAGATCGAACACCCCGGCGAAGACACCCGACGACACCATGGCCGGGGCGAAGCGCGAGCCCTCCTCGTTGGTCCAGACCGCGACCTCCACTGGGGCCTCGGTGACGTAGTTCATGTCGTTCAGGCTGCGCACCACCTCCAGCCCGGCCAGCACGCCATAGACGCCGTCATACTTGCCGCCGGTCGGCTGGCTGTCGAGGTGGCTGCCCATGATGACCGGGGGCAGGCTGTCGTCGCGGCCGGGGCGGCGGGCGAAGATGTTGCCCATCTTGTCGACCGACACGGTGCAGCCGGCCTCCTCGCACCAGCGCACGAACAGGTCGCGGCCCTGTTTGTCGAGGTCGGTCAGCGCCAGCCGGCACACGCCGCCCTTGGGCGTGGCGCCGATCTGCGCCATGTCCATCAGGCTCTGCCACAGGCGCGAGCCGTTCACGGCGACATTCTGCGGGGTGGACATGTTGCTCTCTCCTGAACGTCGTTCTTATTCGGCGGCGGCTTCGGGGACGCGCATCGGGTTGCGGGCGTCGTTGGGCCAGGTGACGTAGGGCAGGTTGTTCTGCTCCGGCACCATGGTGATGCAGTCCGGCACCGGGCAGACATGGCTGCACAGGTTGCAGCCGACGCACTCCTCGTTGACCACGGTGAAGACGCGGCGACCGTCTCCCTGGTCGATGCGGATCGCCTGGTGCGAGGTGTCCTCGCAGACGATGTGGCAGCGGCCGCAATCGATGCACAGGGCGGGGTCGATCACCGCCTTGGTCGAGAAGTTCATGTTCAGGTCGTTCCAGTTGACGACGTTGCGCACCGCGCGGCCGCTCAACTCGTCCAGCGTCCGGTATCCCTTCTCGTCCATCCAGTTGGACAGGCCGCCGATCATGTCCTCGACGATCTTGAAGCCATAGGTCATGGCGGCGGTGCAGACCTGGACGTTGGTGGCGCCCAGCGCCAGGAACTCCGCCGCGTCGCGCCATGTGGTGACGCCGCCGATCCCGCTGAGCGGCAGGCCGCGGGTCTCCGGATTGCGGGCGATCTCCGCCACCATGTTCAGCGCGATGGGCTTCACCGCCGGGCCGCAATAGCCGCCATGGCTGCCCTTGCCGTCCACCACCGGGGTCGGGGCCATGGCGTCGAGGTCCACCGCGACGATGGAGTTCACCGTATTGATGAGCGACACCGCGTCGGCGCCGCCGCGCTTGGCCGCTTCGGCCGACCACAGGATGTTGGTGATGTTGGGGGTCAGCTTGACGATCACCGGCAGGTTGACGGCGTTCTTCACCCAGCGCGTCACCTGCTCCACCATCTCCGGCACCTGCCCGATGGCGGAGCCCATGCCGCGCTCGCACATGCCGTGCGGGCAGCCGAGGTTGAGTTCCAGACCATCGGCCGCCCCGGTCTCGGCGATTCGGCGGGCGAGGCCGGCCCAGGCCGTCTCGGTCATTGTGGCCATCAGCGAGACGACCATGGCGCGGTCGGGCCAGTCGCGCTTGACCTCCATGATCTCGCGTAGATTGACCTCCAGCGGCCGGTCGGAGATCAGCTCGATGTTGTTGAAGCCGATCATCCGGCGGTCGGTGTCGAGATGCGCGCCGTAGCGGCTGGAGACGTTGACCACCGGCGGGTCCTCGCCCAGCGTCTTCCACACCACACCGCCCCAGCCCGCCTTGAAGGCGCGGACGACGTTGTAGGCCTTGTCGGTCGGTGGGGCGGAGGCCAGCCAGAAGGGGTTGGGGGAGCGGATGCCGGCGATGGTGCTGCGAAGATCGGCCATGATGTGGCTCCCTTTCCTCAGGCGGTCAGGTGGCTGTGGATGGCGAGTGCGGCGAGCTTGCCGTCCTGCACCGACTGGACCGTCAGATCCTCGCCCGTGGCGACGCAATCGCCGCCGGCCCAGACCTCGGGCAGCGTGGTGCGGTAGGCGTCGTCGATGGCGATCTTGCCGCCGGTGATCTGCAGGCCGTCGAGCGCGTCGGCCGACAGCGTCTGCCCCACCGCCTTCAGCACCATGTCGGCCTGGAGGGTGAAGGTCTCGCCGGTGCCGGCCAGCTTGCCGTCGCTGAGGCGCGTGCGCTCAAAGGTGATGGTGGTGTCGCCGATCTCTTTGGGCGCCGCGAAGGTCTTCAGCACGACGCCTTCGGTCTGCGCCAACTCCTGCTCCCAGGCGGTGGCGCCCATCTGGGCCCGGCCGCGGCGGTAGACCAGGGTCACGTCCTCCGCACCCAGGCGCTTGGCCTGGATGGCGGCGTCGATGGCGGTGTTGCCGCCGCCGATCACCACGACGCTGCGGCCGACGGCCGGCGGCTGGCCGGGGGACGCTTGACGCACACGCTCGATGAAGGCGGTGGCGTCCTCGACTCCTGAGCGCTCCTCGCCGGGGATGCCGAGGCGGTTGTTGGCGCCGAGACCGACGCCGAGAAACACCGCGTCGTAATCGGCGCGCAGGCTGTCGAGCGACAGGTCGGCGCCCAGCTTGCGGCCATGCTCCACGCTGATGCCGCCGACGCCCAGGATGAAGGCGACCTCGCGCTGGGCGAAATCGTCGGCCATCTTGTAGGGAGCGAGGCCGTATTCGTTGAGGCCGCCGGACTTCGCCTTGGCCTCGAACACCGTCACCTCATGGCCGAGCGTGGCGAGCCGGTGGGCGCAGGACAGGCCGGCCGGGCCGGATCCCACCACCGCCACGCGCTTGCCGGTGGCGGCGGCGCGGGCGAAGGGGTGGGCAGGCTCGCCGTCAATCAGGCGGTCGGTGGCGTGGCGCTGCAGCCGGCCGATGGCGACGGGGCGGTCCTCCGCCCGATTGCGCACGCAGGATTGCTCGCACAGCGTCTCGGTCGGGCAGACCCGGCCGCAGGTGCCGCCCATGATGTTCTCCGACAGGATCGTCGTCGCGGCGCCCTTCAGGTTGCCGGTGGCGATCGAGCGGATGAAGGCGGGGATGTCGATCCCGGTCGGGCAGGCCTTGATGCAGGGCGCGTCGTAGCAGAACAGACAGCGGTTGGACTCGGCCAGCGCCTGCACCGGCGTCATCGCCGGGGTCAGGTCGGTGTAGGGTGAGGCGCGGTCGTCTTCGGTGTCGGCAAGCGTAGCGATCAGGGTCATGGCGGATGGCTTCCCTTCGGTCGCAGAGCGGCGTGTCTACCGAAGTGTCAGCAACCCGCGTGCCAAGAGAACCAACCAGCACTGCCAAGGCACAGAGGCGGCGGAAAAGCTGACTGTTCGGTCAAGAACTGACGATATGGACAGGCATGGCGTCATCATGCCAGCCATGCGGATTGCACGCAACTCAGCCTTTTGGCGCCTCTTTTGGCGGCGATACGCAAGAAATGGATGGAAGGCGGGAAGAGAGAGAACAGGAAGTTGCGCCGTTTCAAAGGGTTGCATCCGGCGCCCGCTGCCTTCAATTTCGGCAGCGCGCCTATGCAACAGGGATAGGGGGGCCGCCATGCCTGTTCCGTCCAGCCTGCTGATCGACCGCACCGCCACGCCCATCGGCGAGCTGATCGTGGTGGCGGACGAAGACGGCGCTTTGCGTGCCATCGACTGGACCGAGCATGAGGACCGGCTGCATCGCCTGCTGCGCCTGCACTATTCAGGCGGTTACGAGCTGCGGCCGTCCGCCGATCCGGGCGGGTTGACGCGGGCGATGGATGCCTATTTCGCGGGCGAGCTTGCGGTGATCGACCGGCTGCCGGTGCACACCGGCGGGACGCCGTTCCAGCGCGCGGTGTGGGCGGCACTGCGCGGGATTCCCTGCGGCGGGACCGTCAGCTACCGAGAGCTTGCGGCGTTGGCCGGGCGTCCGGCGGCGGTGCGGGCGGCGGGGCATGCCAATGGCGCCAACCCGATCAGCATCGTGGTGCCCTGTCACCGTGTGATCGGCTCCGGCGGGGCGCTGACCGGCTATGGCGGCGGGGTGGATCGCAAGCGCTGGCTGCTGGCCCATGAAGGCGTGGCATTGCGATAGAGAGCCGCGCTCCTACCGCTTTTGCGCAGCGCACTTTGCGGCTCCGCTCCGGTTGTTGAAGGGAGAGGCGACGCAGCCGGTCAGCCGGCCCGCGCCATCACCACGCCAACGAAAGGGAGCGCCATGAGCGACAAGAACGACAAGAGCCGGACCGCAGGCGACAACGAGCGCATGAAGGGCGTGATCGATCAGGCCAAGGATCAGGCCGCGGGCGACCTTTCCGGACATGAGCAGGACGGGCGCAAGGGTGGCGAGCAGACCAGGCGCGCCGTCGACGCCATGTCCACCGGCAACACGCCGCGGACCGGTGACGATCCGCAGCACATCACCGGTGACACCACGCGCACGCCGATGCCGGACGAGACCGGCGGCGAAGGCGCGAAGCGGCGGGGCCGCGACAAGTAGGAACGCAAAAGGGGGACGGTCGACGTCCCCCATTTCTAGTGCCGAATGGCCGTCGTCAGGCGCCGAAGCCGCCGTCGATGGTCTGGAACGAGCCGGTGATCATCGCGGCATGCGGACCGGCGACATAAGCGGTCAGTTCGGCGACCTCGTCGGCGTGGATATAGCGCTTGATCGCCATGAATTCTTTCATGGTCGGTGCCATCGGCCCGTCGGCCGGATTCATGTCGCTGTCGGTCGGACCGGGCTGGATGGCGTTCACGGTGATGCCGCGGTGGCCGAAGTCGCGGGCGAGACCACGCACCATGCTCTGGATCGCCGACTTGGTCATGCCATAGGCGGCACCGCCCGCGAAGGGCACGCGGTCGCCGTTGACCGACCCGATCACGATGATGCGCCCGCCGTCGTTCATGCGCCGCGCCGCTTCGACCGCCGCGTGGTAGGGCGCGCGGATGTTGATGTCGATCATGCGGTCGACAGCGTCGGGGTCGAAGGTCAGCGGATCGCCGATAATCGCCGTTCCGGCATTGACGACCAGCACGTCCAGGGCGCCGCGCTCCGCCACGGTGGCGATCAGCGCGTCTCGGTCGGCGCTGTCGGTGCGGATGGCTTCCGCGCCGGTTTCGGCGGCAAGCGCCTCGGCGGCGTCCTTCGACCCGGCATAGGTGAAGGCGACGGTGCCGCCGGCCTTGGCGAAGCGGCGGACGATGGCCTTGCCGATGCCGCGGCTGCCGCCGAGGACCAGGATCTTGCGGCCGGTGAACTCACCCATGATGCGCTCCTTGAGAAAATGTAGTGAATGCTATATAAATTCGGGCAGGGGGGTTTGCGCAAGGAGAAATTATAGTGAGCGCTACAGAATCATCCGGAACGCGCGGACGGCGGCGGTCGTTCGATGTGGACGAGGCGGTCGAAACCGCGATGAAGCTGTTCCATGCGCGCGGCTACGACGCCGTGGGCGTCGCAGAACTGGGGTCCGAACTGGGGATTAAGCCGCCGAGCTTCTATGCGGCCTTCGGCAGCAAGGCCGGGCTGTTCGAGCGGGCGCTTCAGCGCTATGCGGCGGGGGAGGCGAACATCTTCGCCCGTGCGCAGGCAGACGGCGGCGGCGTGGCCGAGGTGATCGAGCGCACGCTGCTGCTGGCTGCGCGGCTCTATCCGGAGCGCAACGGGGTGGCGGGCTGCCTCGTGCTCGACGGGGCGCGCAACAGCGCCGATCCGGAAGCCTGCGCGTTGGCCGAGGCGCTGAGGAAGGCCGGCGTGGTGGCAATCCGGGACTTTATCGCGACAGAGGAGCCGGAGCGGGCCGACGCGCTGACGGACTTCGTGGCGATCGCGATGAAGGGGATGTCGGCGGCGGCGCGCGACGGCGCCGACGAGGCGGCGCTCACCGCATTCGCGCAGATGGCGAGCCGCGCCTTCCGCCGCGAACTGGCGGCGGAAGGGTGACGTTGGAGGCTGGAACCGCCGATGCCTCTTCCGCCTGCGCTCACACCGTCAGCAGCAGCCCGGCATAGCCGGCGGCCCCAAGGCCGAAGGCCCAGAAGCGGCTGCGCCGCTCGCTCGGCACCTCTTCCTTCAGAACGTTCAGGACCACGCCGCCGCCGAGGAAGGCGGTGAGCGCGCCGATGGCCGCCTCCGAGACCTCGGTGGTGGCGCCGATGGCCCAGCCGGCGAGCAGCGCCGCGATCAGCACCCAGCGGCCGATGCGCTGGTAGGGCGCCTTGTGGTCCTCGTTCAGCCCGTAATCGGTCACGATGAAGTGCAGAGCCATGGCGACGGTGAAGAAGACCAGCGCCGCCGTCGTCATCTGTTCGCGGTGCAGCAGAAGATAGCCGATCAGCGCGTTGTAGATGGAAAAGGAGGCCATATGGACCCAAAAGACCTCACGGCTGGTCGCCTCCTCCCCCGCCTCACCACCGCGCCCGGCGCGCACCGGCTTGCCGCTGGCCCGGCTGCGCGAGGTCTTCGCCATGCGGTCCAGCCCGTAGAAGGTCAGCAGCCCGACCAGGGCAATCAGATAGACATGCCGCTCGGCCAGTTGGATGCCGCCCGCCGCCTTCTGGATGGTTTCCTGTGCCGCCGCCAGTTCGGGCAGGAAATGGACGAAGACATAGGAGACCGAGACGCCGCCGGCGATGGACAGCCAGATGCTGCGCGGAGTCCCGTCGAGGAATCGCAACGACGGGGTGACGACATGCACCAGGGCGAGGAGCGCCGCCGCCAGCAAGGTCAAGGTCAACAGGGACATGAAATCAACCACCCGATCCAGATACCGAAAGGGCTCGCGCCGCGCGGCGGCGCGGGGCAAGCCCTTGGGCAACTGCGGGCGGCGGTTCCGGTTCCGCCGGCCGGTCTGCTTTCCGTCGCTCCCGTCAGGCCGGCATCGCCTCGCGCGGGATGATGGCGCCGCGGTGCTGGATGACGGCGGCGGCCAGCGTGTGGGCGGCGCGGGCGGCGTCGGCCGGACCCTCGCCACGCAGGCGGGCAGCGAGATAGCCGGCGCTGAAGCTGTCGCCGGCCGCCGTGGTGTCCACCACCGTGGCGACCTTCTGCGCAGGAACCTCGACGGCCTCGCCATTCTCGATCACCACGCAGCCGGGCTGTTCCAGCTTCAGCACGATCTCGGAGACACCGGCGTTGCGGACGCGGGCCAGCACGGCGTCGGCATCGGCGTCGCCATAGAGGTCGCGCAGGTCGGTGACGCCGGGCAGGGCGATGTCGGTCAGCCGCAGCATGCGGTCGAAGGCGGCGCGGGCGGTCTCAAGATCCGGCCACAGGCGCGGGCGCCAGTTGGTGTCGAAGGCGACCTTGCCGCCGCGCGCGCGGACCCGCTGCAGCACCTCGAACAGCCGCTCGCGGCCCTGCTCGCCCAGGATGGCGATGCTGATGCCGGAGAGATAGACGATGCCGTAGCCTTCCAGCGCCTTGGACAGCTCCGGGGTCTGCGGCAGGGCGAACAGCTCGCGCGCCGGCGCCCGGTCGCGCCAGTAGAGGAAGCGGCGCTCGCCGCTGGCATCGGTCTCGATCAGATAGAGGCCGGGCAGGCGGTTCGGCACGCGCAGCACATGGCCGGTGCCGACCCCTTCGGCGGCCCAGGCGGCGATCATGTCCTCGCTGATGCTGTCGTCGCCGAGTGCGGTGACATAGTCGACCGGCGTGCCCAGACGCGCCAGATAGACCGCGGTGTTCAGCGTGTCGCCGCCGAAGCCCATGGTCAGCGACCCGTCCGGCCGCCGGAACATCTCGATCATGCATTCGCCGAGCGCGGCGACGCGGTTGGGCGTGTCGGTCATGCTTCTTCTCCGCAAGCCGGGGAATGCCCCGGCAAATCCTTATTTTTCATGCCGCCGCCGGGCGGTTCTGGCGCGCACGCATTCGTTCGCGGTGCGCGGTGTAGAGGCCGCTGGCGATGATCACGCCGGTGCCGACGAAGGTCCAATGGTCGGGCACCGCGCCGAAGACGAGGAATCCCAGCGCGGTGGACCAGATCAGCTGGACATAGGTGAAGGGCGCCAGCACCGATGCCTCGCCCTGGCGGTAGGCCAGGATCAGCAGCCATTGCGACAGGGTGTAGACCAGCCCGATGAAGACCCCCAGCAGCATCTCCCACGGCGTCGGCCATGCCGCGTGCAGGGGAAGCAGCGCCGTCAACACGATCAGGCCGGTCAGCGCGCTCCACACCATGGTGGTCAGTGGGTTTTCCTGCACCGTCATCTTGCGCGTCGCCACAAGGCCGAGCGCCCAGCTGAAGGCGGTCAGGATCGGCAGCAGCGAGGCCGGTTGGAACCCTTCCGCCCCCGGCCGGATGACGATGATGACGCCGGCCAGCCCGACCAGCAGCGCCGCCCAGCGGCGGATGCCGACCTTTTCGGCCAACAGCAGGATCGACAGCACGGTGACGAAGACGGGGGAGACGAAGCTGATCGCCGCGGCCTCGGCCAGCGGCAGATGCTGCATCGCCATGATGAAGAACAGCGCCGAGCCCAGCATGCCCAGGCCGCGCACGACCTGAAGCCCCGGCCGCGTCGTCCTCAGCACCCGGAGCGAGCCGCCGCGCAGCGCCAGCGGCATCACCAGCGCGGTGAAGACGACATAGCGCATCCAGGCGATCTCGGCCGGCGGCAGGGTCCGGCCGAGATATTTCGCCGTGGCGTCGGAGCAGGACAGGCAGGCCACCGCCAGCACCACCAGCAGGATCGCCCGCATCGGCTCCGTGCCCTTGGACACCGATCCAGTGGGCTGGATCGGTGTCTGCGGCGCGTTGACCGGCTGGGGGCCGGGATCGCGGTGGGGGCCAGAGGGAGGGGTGGAACTGTCGGGCATGGTGCCGGCTCGTCTACGGTCATGAAAAAGGGGCGGACCCCTTACATAACCGCTCCCATCTGCCAAGGGGCGAACTCATCGGCGCCGACGCCGAGTTCCTCGCTCTTGGTCTTGCGGCCCGACGCGGTGTCGAGCACCAGCTGGAAGATCGCGCGGCCGACCTCCTCGATGGAGGCGTCGCCGGTGGCGATGGCGCCGCAATTGATGTCCATGTCGTCCGGCATCCGGCGGAACAGCGTGCTGTTGGTCGCCAGCTTCAGGCTGGGCGTCGGCTTGCAGCCGAAGACCGAGCCGCGGCCGGTGGTGAAGCACAGCACGTTGGCGCCGCCCGCCACCTGACCGGTGGCCGACACCGGGTCGTAGCCGGGGGTGTCCATGAAGACGAAGCCCTTTTCGGTGATCGGCTCGGCATAGCGGTAGACGGCGGTCATCGGGGTGGTGCCGCCCTTGGCGACCGCGCCCAACGACTTTTCCAGGATGGTGGTCAGGCCGCCCTTCTTGTTGCCGGGCGACGGGTTGTTGTTCATCTCGCCGCCGGTGCGGCTGGTGTAGTCCTCCCACCAGCCGATGCGCTCGACCAGCGCCTCGCCCACCTCGCGGCGGACGGCGCGGCGGGTCAGCAGATGCTCGGCGCCGTAGACCTCCGGCGTCTCGCTCAGCACGGCGGTGCCGCCGTTGCGGACCAGCAGGTCGACGGCATAGCCCAGCGCCGGGTTGGCGGTGATGCCCGAATAGCCGTCGGAGCCGCCGCACTGCAGAGCCAGCGTCAGGTGGCTGGCCGGTAGGGTCTGGCGGGTGACGTCGTTGATCTCCGGCAGCAGCGCCTCGATCCGGCGGATGCCCTCGCGGGCCGCCGCGGCGGTGCCACCCATGTCCTGGATGCCGATGGGAATGACGCGGGCGCCGGCCTCAAGCCCGGTGGCCTCCATCAGCTTGTCGATCTGGTTCACCTCGCAGCCGAGACCCAGCAGGATCACCGCGGCGAAGTTCGGGTGGCGGGCATAGCCGGCGATGGTCCGGCGCAGCGTGTCCATCACCTCGCCGCTGCCGGCCATGCCGCAGCCGTAGCCGTGGGTCAGCGCGACGACGCCGTCGATGTTGGGGTAGGCGGCCAGCGCGGGCCCACGGAAATGGTCGGCGATCATCCGCGCCGCGGTGGCGGAGCAGTTCACCGAGGTCAGCACGCCGATGTAGTTGCGGGTGGCGACGCGGCCGTCCGGGCGAACGATGCCCTGGAAGGTGGCGCGCTCGGCTTCCGGGATCGGCTCCACCGGGTGGACGTCGGCGCCGAAGGCGTAGTCGCGCTCGAAATCGCTGCCCATGCCCATGTTGTGGACGTGGACATGGTCGCCGGGCTGGATCGCCGCGGTGGCGAAGCCGATGACCTGATTGTACTTGCGCACCGGCTCGCCCAGCGCGATGGCGCGCACCGCGACCTTGTGCCCGGCCGGCACCGGCCCGGTGGTCGCGACGTCTGTGCCGGGCAGGGCGGTGCCGGGCTCCAGGTCGGCGCCGGCGACGACGACGTTGTCGGCGGGGTGCAGGCGGATGGTCAGCGATGCCATGGGAAGATGTCCTTGAGGAGACGTGATGTCGCGATATCCCCTCTCCCCCCCGGGGAGAGGGTTAGGGTGAGGGGGACGCACAGCGAGGATTCTTGGGATAGCCACGCAATGCATCCCCCTCACCCCGACCCTCTCCCCGGGGGGAGAGGGGGATAGAGGCGTTACAGCCAACCAATCACAGCTTGTAGGCGTTCTTGGCGAGGCGGTAGGCGAGGTCGACGGCCAGTTCCGCGGCCTCGTCCTCGGCCAGCCGGTGTTCGGCCACCAGACGGGCGAGGAAGCTGCAATCGACGCGGCGCGACACGTCGTGGCGGGCCGGGATCGAGCAGAAGGCGCGGGTGTCGTCGTTGAAGCCCACCGTGTTGTAGAAGCCGGCGGTCTCCGTGATCATCTCGCGGTAGCGGCGCATGCCCTCGGGGCTGTCGTGAAACCACCAGGCCGGGCCGACGCGCAGCGCCGGATAGTGGCCGGCCAGCGGCGCCAGTTCGCGGGCGTAGCTGTCCTCATCCAGCGTGAACAGGATGATGGTCAGGTTGCGCTCGTTGCCGAAGCGGTCGAGCAGCGGCTTCAGCGCCCGCACATACTCGGTGCCGCTCGGGATGTCGGCGCCCTTGTCGCGGCCGAAGCGCTGGAACACGAGGTCGTTGTGGTTGCGGAAAGACCCCGGATGGATCTGCATGACCAGACCGTCCTCCAGGCTCATCCGCGCCATTTCGGTCAGCATCTGGGCGCGGAACAGCTCGGCCTCATTGGCCGTGGCGCCGCCGCGGCGCACGATGTCGAACAGCTTCTCGGCTTCCGCGCGGGCCAGATCGGCGGTCGCCGCCGTCGGGTGGCCATGGTCGGTCGAGGTGGCGCCGAAGCTCTTGAAATAGAGGCGGCGGTCGGCGAGCGCGGCGAGATAGCCGTCCCAGGTCGCGGTGTCCTTGCCGGTGATGCGGGCCAGCTCGGCGAGGTTCTCGCGGAAGCCCTCGAATTCCGGATCGACGACCGGGTCGGGACGGAAGGCGGTGATGACCCGGCCCTTCCAGCCGCTCTCGCGGATCGCCTTGTGGTGCACCAGCGGATCGAGCGGCGATTCGGTGGTCGCCAGCACTTCGAGGTTGAAGCGCTCGAACAGGGCGCGCGGGCGGAACTCCGGCTTGCGCAGGCAGTCCTCGATCTGGTCATAGATGCGGTCGGCGCTGGCGGCGCTCAGACGCTCGGTGACGCCGAACACCGTCTCGAAGGCGTGGGTCAGCCACATCGAGGTGGGCGTGCCGCGGAACAGGTGCCAGTTGGAGGCCAGCAAGCGCCAGATGGCGCGCGAATCGGATGAGGTCTCGCCGCCGTCCTTGCGCGGAACACCCAGCTGTTCCAGCGGAATTCCCTGGCTGTAGAGCATGCGGAATGCATAATGGTCGGGCTTGACGAACAGGCTGGCCGGATCGGGGAACGCCTCGTCCTTCGCGAACCAGGACGGATCGGTGTGGCCGTGCGGGCTGACGATCGGCAGGGCGGCGACTTCGCCATACAGGCGGCGCGCGATGTCGCGCTGCGTCGGGTCGCTCGGGAAAAGACGGTCGGGGTGAAGCATCGGAAGCCTCTACGCTGCAAGAGAAGGACAAAAGCAGGGTGGGGGAAGGCGGGGTCCGTGCGGGGGACCGTCCCTACCGGCTGGCCGTATAATATTAATATATCAGATTAGATTGCAAGCCCAATCGTTCCCATTTCGCGGCATCGGTGCCAATGCGGCCTGCGCCCAGTCGCCGCACCCGATCCGTTTGAGAGGGTGGCGATGGATTTGACCTTGGTGAAGGGGGACGGGTAGATTGACGGGTATGACGAACATCCCACGGGCGGCGGTGCGCCGCCCGGAGACATGCCTGCCGGAATGGAGCCATCGGTGAAGAAGGTCGCGACGACAGAGGATGAAGGCGGCCTGGTCTCCGCAACCGTGCGCCGCGCGGCGGCCCCGGCCGCGGCGGTCCGTCCGCCGCGCCGCGCCGCGACCGTGGCGTCGCGCATCTACCGCGATCTGCGGGCGGAGATCGTCTCGCTGAAGCGCAAGCCCGGCGACGCCATCGCCGAGAAGCAGATCGCCGAGGCCTATGGCGTCAGCCGCACGCCGGTGCGCGAGGCGGTGCTGAAGCTGGCCGACGAGGGGCTGATCGAGATTTTCCCGCAGTCCGGCACCTTCGTGTCGCGCATCCCGCTGGACGCCCTGCCGGAAGCCTTCGCCATCCGCAAGGCGCTGGAGGAGGCGACGGTGCGCTATGCGGCGGCGCGGGCCAGCCGCAGCCAGATCGCCGCGCTCCGCGCCAATCTGGAACTGCAGCGGGAGATGCAGGAAACCGCCAACTATGAAGGTTTCCATCAGGCCGACGAGGCGTTCCACGCGCTGATCGCGGAGATCGCCGGCTATCCCGGATTCTGGACGCTGATCCAGCAGACCAAGGTGCAGATCGACCGCTACCGTCTGCTGACCCTGCCGGTGCGCGGCCGCATCGCCGAGGTGATCGCGGAGCATGCCGCCATCCTCGAAGCGGTGGCGGCCAACGATCCCGCGGCCGCCATCAAGGCGCTGGACGACCATCTGGACGACCTGCAGATCTCGATCGCCGACATCCGCCGCGACTATCCGCGCTACTTCACCGCGCCGGGAGATCCGGCTTAGGCGGAGTTCGGAGGTTTACTTCGCGTCGGCTTCCGCGACGTAGGCCACCGGCTCGCCCAGGAAGTCCTCGCGGATCGGCGTGAAGATGTCGAGCAGAACGCCCGGCTCCAGGGCCACCACGCCATGCAGGATGTTGGACGGCACCATATAGCCGTCGCCGGCGTTCAGCCGCTTGGTGCGGCCGTCGATGGTGACGTCGAAGGAACCCTTCTCCACCACGGCGCACTGGACATGGGGATGGCGATGCTGCGCGCCGATGGCGCCAGCCTCGAACTCCACCCGCACCATCATCATCGTGTCGTTGTAGCCGAGAATCTTGCGGCGAACGCCGTCGCCCAGATCCTGCCACGGAATGTCGCCCGCGGTGACGAACACGTCGGTGGTCATCCCTGGATTTCCTCCCCCAATGGAAAGCCCTCCTCCGCCCGTAAGGGGCGGGGAGGGCCGTTATCGTCAGCGCGCCAGCCAGCCGCCGTCGACGGGCAGGATGGTGCCGTGGATGTAGTCGGCGGCTTCCGACGCCAGGAACACCGCCGGGCCGCCGATGTCGGACGGCACGCTCCAGCGGCCGGCCGGGATGCGGCCGAGGATCTCGGCGCTGCGGCTCTCGTCGGCGCGCAGAGCCGCGGTGTTGTTGGTGGCGACATAGCCCGGCGCGATGGCATTCACGTTGATGCCCTTGCCGGCCCATTCGCAGGCCAGAAGCTTGGTGATGCCGGCGACGCCGCTCTTGGAAGCGGTGTAGGACGGTACGCGGATGCCGCCCTGGAAGGACAGCATGGACGCGATGTTGATGATCTTGCCCTTGCGGCCTTCATTGATGGCGTAGCGGCCGAAGGCCTGGCAGAGGAAGAACACCGTCTTGATGTTGATGTTCATCACGAGGTCCCAGTCGGCCTCGCTGAAGTCGACGGCGTCGGCGCGGCGGATCAGCCCGGCGTTGTTGACCAGGATGTCCAGCTTGCCGAACTTGCCGACCGTCTCCTCCACCAACCCCTGGACCGGGGCGATGGAGGTCAGGTCGGCATGGATGCCGTGGAACTTGCGGCCGGCCGCCTCGACCAGACCCTTGGTCTCGTCCAGCGACACCACGTCGACGGCGGCGATGTCGGCGCCGGCCTGCGCCAGCGCCACGGCGATGCCCTGACCGATGCCGGTGTTGGCGCCGGTGACCAGCGCAACCTTGCCGGTCAGGTCGAACGAAATGCTCATGGTCGGTTTCCGTTCTTATGATTTGGTTTTCAGGGGGCGCCTCAGCGCAGGCGGTCCATGGCGACGAAGTCCATGTCCGTGAAGTCCTGGTTGTCGCCGCCCATCGCCCAGATGAAGGTGTAGTTGCGGGTGCCGACGCCGGAATGGATCGACCAGGGCGGGGAGATCACCGCCTGCTCGTTGGCGACCACGAGGTGGCGGGTCTGCTCCGGCTCGCCCATCAGGTGGATGACGCGGGCATCATCGGGCAGGTCGAAGTAGAAATAGACCTCGCAACGCCGATCATGGGTGTGGCACGGCATCGTGTTCCACATGTTGTTCGGCTTCAGCACCGTCATGCCCAGCACCAGCTGCGCGGTGCGCACCACGTCGGGGTGGATCATCTGGTAGATGGTGCGCTCGTTCGACTGGGCCGGGTCGCCCAGGTGAACGGCCTTGGCCTGACCGATCGAGATCTTCATCGTCTCGAACCGGGCATGGGCGGGGGTGCTGTTCAGGTAGAACTTGGCCGGCTCGCGGCGGTCCAGGCTCTCGAACGTGACGTCCTTGCTGCCCATCGCGACATAGAGCGCGTCGCGCGGCGCCAGTTCATACACGGCACCGTCGACGGTGACGCGGCCGGCGCCGCCGACATTGACCACGCCCAGCTCGCGCCGGTCGAGGAAGTTGGGCGAGCCGATCTCCTTGGAGGACTCCAGCTTCACCGGGCCGGCGACCGGCATGGCGCCGCCGACGACGAAACGGTCGATGTGGCTGTAGGTGAAGACGGTCTCGTCGGCCTCGAACAGGGTCGGGACCAGGAAATGGTCGCGCAGCGTCTCGGTGTCGTAGCTGCGGACGGCATCGGGGTGCGAGGCGTGCCGGACGGAGATTTTCATGGGGTGGTCCTTTCAAATCTGTGCAGCCGGCTGTCCGGCAGGTCTGGCGCCATCATACTAATATACTAGTAAGCAGGGCAAGGGTTAATGATGGAAATCCGGACATTTCATCAAGCGGAGGGTGCGACAAAGACGCCGGGGGCGGTCGAACCGTGGCGGGGCGGGGGCGCCGCGTTGCGCTGGCGGCCATGGTAATATATTAGTGGGCGGTCCTCGTCCGGAGTGTCCAGTCATGACCACCGAGCAATCTGGCCAGCAATCTGGCCAGCAGCCCCGCAAGCGCATCGCCCTCGTCGCCCACGACGCCCGCAAGGCGGACCTCATCGCCTGGATCGGCGCCAACATCGCGGCGCTGGACGGCCACGCCTTCTGGGCGACCGGCACCACCGGCCAGAAGGTGCGCGACGCTCATCCCGGCCTGGACGTGACCCCGCTGAAGAGCGGCCCGCTGGGTGGTGACCAGCAGATCGGCGCGATGATCGCGGAGGGGCGGATCGACCTGCTGGTCTTCTTCGTCGATCCGATGACCGCCCAGCCGCACGACGTGGATGTGAAGGCGCTGACCCGGCTGGCGACGCTCTACAACATCCCGATGGCCTGCAACGAGGCGACGGCCGACATGATCGTCTCCTCCGCCCATTTCGCCAGCGGCTACGCCCCGCGCGCCGCCTGCTTCACGGCGTACGAAACGCGCAAGGTGTGAGCGCGCCCCGCCATCCTCAAGCAGTGAAATACTGCGGATAGGTCTGCCGGACGTCGGCGATGCCCAGTTGCAGGTCGGTCAGGTGGTGGCGCAGCTCGCCCACCGCGCGGTCGGGGTCGCGGGCGGCGACCGCCTCGACGATGGCGCTGTGTTCGCCCAGCGCCTTGTCCATCCGGCCGGCCGCTGGCAGGGTCAGGTGGCGGTAGCGGTCGATCTGCCGCTTCACCTGCTGGGTCACCGCCCAGAAGCCGGGATAGCCGGAGATCTCCGCCAGCAGCGCGTGGAACGCCTCGTCGGCATCGTGGAAGCCGTCGAGATTGCCGGCCTCCTTCATCTCGCGCTGCAGTTCCAAATTGGCGCGCAGGCGGGCGATCTGGCTGCCGGTCGCCTGTTCGGCGGCATAGCGCACCGTCGCCTCCTCCAGCGCGCGGCGGATGGCGATGGCCTCCGGCAGGGCACTGAGGGGGATGCGGGCGACGAAGGTGCCGGACTGCGGGAACACCTCCACCAGACCTTCGTCGGCAAGCTTCAGCATCGCCTCACGCACCGGCGTGCGGCTGACGCCATAGGCCTCCGCCACCTCCTTCTCGATCACCGGTTCGCCCGGCTTGCGGCGCAGCGAGACGATGTCGTCGCGCAGGTCGCGATAGATGGTGCCCGACACGGTGGCCCCGCGATGGGCGGGTCTCGCGGTGGCACTGGCGGGCCGGCGACGACGGCGGCGCGCCGGTGCGGCCACGGCCACCAAATTCGAATCGCCCGCATTGGAATCCATGGTCGTCCCGATCCTGTCCTTCGGCCTGATGCCGCAATTACTAATATATCGCTGCGCTTCCATGGGCGAAAAGCCTTTTGCCGCCGGAAATTCATGGCTGCCCGGCGACAGCTCCTGTGACAGCTTGGGACGGGCGGTTCAGCAGGGTTGCAATGGCCGGGCTGCTTGTTTCACTCTCCACAACCTACCCATACGTATACCCACCTTTACACCGCCCATTGCGAGCCCGATCCGCATGACCGCAGCGCCGACCACCCCCTCGCCGTCGGAACGGCTGTTCCGCAAGGCGGCGCTCGACCGCCTGTCGTCGCCGGAGGAACTGGACCGGCTGGTCACGCTGACCACGCCGCGGGGCTGGCTGGCCCTGACCGCACTGCTGGGGCTGCTGGCGCTGGCGCTGGTTTGGGCGGTGGTGGGGAGCATCCCGACGCGGGTGACCGGCTCCGGCCTGCTGGTCAGCAGCGGCGGCCGGGTGTTCGACGCGGTCGCCAGCGCGTCCGGCGCGCTGGTGGCGCCGCTGGTGAAGCCGGGCGACACGGTGACCGCCGGCCAACTGCTGGCCCGCGTCGACAAGGCGGAGCTTGAACAGACGCTCGACCACGCGCGGGCGGTGGTGAGGGAGCGGGAGCAGGATCTGTCCCGCCGCACCAATCAGCTGGAGCGCGAGGCGCAGGCCCGCCGCGCCAATTTCGCGGCCCGCCGCGCCGCCCTGCGGCAGGTGGTGGCCGCCGCCGAGACGCGGGTGCAGTTCCTCGACACCCTGCTGCGCGGGCAGGAGGACATCGCCAGCCGCGGCTTCACCACCCGCCAGCGGGTGGAGGACACGCGGCAGGAGCTGGCCGCCGCCCGCCAGAAGGTCAGCGACGCCAAGAGCCAGCTGCTGCAGATCGACACCGAGGAGCTGGATATGGCCAGCCGGGCCGAGCAGACGCTGACCGAGGGACGCGACCGTGTCGCCGACGCCCGCCGGCGGGTGGACGAGCTTGCCCTGCAGTTGGAGCAGGACACGCGGATCCTCAGCCCGACCGACGGGCGCGTCACCGAATGGAAGGTGGCGGAGGGCGCCCGCGTTGCCGCCGGCACCCCGGTGGTCAGCATCGAAAGCGGATCGCGCGGCCTGCAGCTGGTGCTCTATGTCCCGCCGGAGCATGGCAAGAAGCTGAAGCCCGGCATGGATGTCCGCATCGCCCCCTCGACGGTGCGCAAGGAGGAATACGGCACGCTGGTCGGCCGGGTCGCCGAGGTGTCGGATTTCCCCTCCACCCCGCAGGGCATGCAGGCGGTGCTGCAGAACGACCGGCTGGTGACGCAATTCTCTGCCAAGGGACCGCCCTTTGCCGTGCGTGTCGATCTGGTGCCGGAGGCCGGCACGCCGTCGGGCTACCGCTGGTCGTCCGGTGCCGGCCCGGCGATGACCATCACCAGCGGCACCCTGGCCGAGGGCGAGGTGACGGTGCGCGAACAGCCGCCGATGGCCTTCGTCATCCCGGCCCTGCGCAAGGCGACCGGCCTGTGAGCGCAAAGCCGCCGGTTCGCAAACAGACCCGCGTGCGCACGCCCACCCTGCTGCAGATGGAGGCGGTGGAGTGCGGCGCCGCCTCGCTCGGCATCGTCCTGGCCCATTTCGGCCGCTGGGTGCCGCTGGAGGAGTTGCGCGTCGCCTGCGGCGTGTCGCGCGACGGCAGCAAGGCCAGCAACCTGCTGCGCGCCGCCCGGCGCTATGGCCTGACCGCCAAGGGCTTCAAGAAAGAGCCCGACGCGCTGGCCGACATGCCCTGGCCGATGATCGTCCATTGGAACTTCAACCATTATCTGGTCTTCGAAGGCTTCAAGGGCGATCACGCCTATCTGAACGATCCGGTTACGGGCCCGCGCCGCGTCACCCGCGCGGAGTTCTCCGAGGCTTTCACCGGTGTCGCCCTGGCTTTCGAGAAGGGGCCGGAGTTCGTCGCCGGAGCGAAGCCGCCCGGCCTTGCCGGCATGCTGGGGCGGCAGTTGAAGCGGTCGCGCACCGCGGTGGGCTTCGCGCTGGCCGCCAGCCTGGCGCTGGTGCTGCCGGGCATCGCCCTGCCGGCCTTCACCAAGGCCTTCGTCGACGAGGTGCTGATCGGAGGCCAGCGCAGTTGGCTGGTGCCGCTTCTGCTGGGGATGGGCGCCACGGCGCTGCTGCGGGCGGCGCTGACGGCGCTGCAGCAGTCGGCCCTGCTGAAGCTGGAGACCAAATTCGCCATGGTGATGGCCAGCCGCTATGTCTGGCGGCTGCTGCAACTGCCGGTGCCCTTCTTCGGCCAGCGCCATCCCGGCGACATCGCCGGCCGCGTCGCCGCCAACGACCGGGTGGCGCGGCTGCTGTCGGGGGAGATGGCGACGGCAGCGATGAGCCTGCTGACGGTGGTCTTCTTCGGGCTGGTCATGCTGACCTACGACGTGGCGCTGGCGGCGGTGACCATCCTGCTGGTGCTGGGCAACGTGCTGTTCCTGCGCGGCGCCTCGCGCGGGCGGGAGGATGCCGGACGCCGCCTGCTGTCGGAACAGGCCAAGCTGGGTGCCGTCACCATCGGCAGCATCCAGGCCATCGAGACGCTGAAATCGGCCGGGCTGGAGGGGCAGGCGTTCGAGCGCTGGGCCGGCTATCAGGCGCGGCTGCTGTCGGTGCGCCAGACGCTGGGGGTGCATTCGGCGATGCTGACGGTGGCACCGACCTTCCTCAACGCGCTGGGTACGGCGGCGATATTGGGGCTGGGCGCGGTGCGGGTGATGGACGGGGCGCTGACCGTCGGCGCGCTGGTGGCGTTCCAGAGCCTGGCATCCAGCTTTTCCGAGCCGGTCGCCAAGCTGGTCGGCATGGGCGGGACGCTGCAGCGGGTGAAGGCCGACCTGCAGCGGCTGAACGACACGCTGGACCATGCGCCGGACCCGCAGTCCGGCCTCGCCGCCGAGGGAGCGGAGGTTGCGGACGGGCCGGCGCGGCTGAGCGGGGCGGTGGAGTTGGTCGACGTGTCCTTTGGCTACAGCGTGCTCGACCCGCCGCTGATCGAGGGGCTGTCGCTGGCGCTCGCGCCGGGGATGCGGGTGGCGCTGGTCGGCGGGTCGGGCAGCGGGAAATCCACCGTCGGCCGGCTGATCTGCGGTCTCGTCCAGCCCTGGTCGGGGCAGATCCTGTTTGACGGACGCGCGCCGGCGGAGATCCCGGTGGGGCTGCGCGCCGCCTCCATCGCCTATGTCGACCAGGACGTCTTCCTGTTCGACGGCTCGGTGCGCGACAACCTGACCCTGTGGGACCGCACGGTGCCGGAGGCGGCGCTGACCCGCGCGCTGGAGGACGCCGCCATCCTGGGCGAGGTGGCCGGGCGCCAGGGCCAGCTCGACGCGCCGGTCGCCGAAGGGGGGGTGAATTTCAGCGGCGGCCAGCGCCAGCGGCTGGAGATCGCCCGCGCGCTGACCGGCAACCCGTCGATCCTGGTGCTGGACGAGGCGACGGCGGCGCTGGACGTCGCGACCGAAAAACTGATCGACGACAATCTGCGGCGGCGCGGCTGCACCTGCATCATCATCGCCCACCGGCTGAGCACGATCCGTGATTGCGACGAGATCATCGTGCTGAACCAGGGCCGGGTGGTGGAGCGCGGCAGCCACGAGGATCTTCTGGCGCGCGGCGGCGAGTATGCCTCGCTGATCGCGGCGGGGTGAGACGATGGACGTTCTGGACAGCCCCGCGACACTGCAGGCCGCCATTCTGGTGGAGGGCGGCAACCACCGGCCGCTGACGTTGGACGACCCGCGGCTGGGCTGGCGGGTGGAGCACGGCTATGTCGACCTGTTCCACCTCGCGGGCAACAGCGGCCGGCGCCGCCACCTGTTCCGGGCGGAAACCGGGGCGCTGCTGTTCGGGGTCGGCAAGCAGGAGGACGCGACGCTGGTGGCGGTCGGCTCCATCGGCTCGCGCCTCAGCGGGGTGGAGCGGGAGGCGCTGGCCGGGGCGGAGGATTTCCTGCCCCATGCCGAGGCCTGGATCCTGCGCCTGACCGATGCCGCGACCGGCGGCGAGGCGGTCTGGCCCGACCGGGTGGCGGAACCGGGCGAGCGCTCGCTCGGTCCCGGCGAAAGGCTGTATGCCGATCCGCGCCGGCCGCTGTGGCTGACGGTGACGGAGGGGGAGGCCGCTTGGCTGGCTGGTCCGGCGACGGGGGCAGGCGAGCCGCCGCTGCCGATGGCCGACCGCGCCTGGATTGAAAGTACCGCCGGGGCCGCCGTTTCGGTGACCGAGGTCTGGCCCGATGCCGCCACGCTGTGGCCGGCCTTCGACCGCTTCCATGCGTTGGTGCTGGACCGCATCGGCAGCCGCATCGCCGCCCAGGCGGACAGCGAGGCGAAGCGCGCCCTGCGCAGCCGGGAATCGGCAAAGGAATCGTTGGCCCAGGCGCTGGGCGGCCTGTCCGACCTCGTCGATGGGCAGGCGTCCACGGCCGCTCCGGTCCTTGGCGATCCGCTGTCGGGTGCGCTGGCCGCGCTGATGGCGCACATGGGGCTGGAGGAGCCGCTTCCCCGCATCGATGCCGCCGGCAAGCCGGCCAGTGAAATGCTGGACCTGATGCTGGCCGCGGCGCGCCTGCGCGGTCGCAAGGTGATCCTGCGCGACGGCTGGTGGCGGAGTGAAGGGGCGCCGATGCTCGGCTGGCTGGAGGAGGGCAGGGTGCCGGTGGCGCTGCTGCCCACCCCGGCCGGCTTCGACATGCTGGTGTCCGGCGGCCGGCGCCGGGTGACGCAGGAGATGGCCGACATCATGGCGGCGGAGGCGCTGCACCTCTATCGCCCGCTGCCGGCCCGCGCGCTGGGTGCGGCGGAGGCGATCCGCTTTCCCCTGCGCGGCCTTGGCGGCGACGGCATGCGGCTGGGGCTGAGCGGGCTGGCGGCGGCGGTTCTGGGGCTGCTGGTGCCGGTCGCCACTGGCTTCCTGTTCGACAGCGCCATCCCGCGCGCCGATACCGGGCAGCTGGTCTTCATCATCGCCGGGCTGGTCGCCGCCGCCATCGGCGGTGCGGCGTTCGACATCGTCAAGGTGATGGCGGTGCTGCGGCTGGAAAGCCGGATCGATGGGGTGATGCAGGCGGCCTTCATCGACCGGCTGTTCGCCCTGCCGGTCGGCTTCTTCCGCCGCTTCACCGCCGGCGACCTCGCCGACCGGGCGCTGGGGTTGCAGACCGTGCGCGAGATCCTGGCAGCCAGCACGGTGACCGGCCTGCTGGGCGCGTTGTTCGGGTCGATCAGCCTGGGGCTGCTGGCGGTCTATGACTGGCGCCTCGCCCTGGTCGCGACGGGCTTGGCGCTGCTGTCGGCGCTGGTGACCGCGGCGCTGTCCTATGGGCAGCTGCGGCACGAGCGGGAGCATATCCGGCGTCAGGGCCGCTTGGACGGGCTGGTGCTGCAGCTGATCGTCGGCATCGGCAAGCTGCGCGTCGCCGGGGCGGAGCCGCGGGCGATGGCGGAATGGGCACGCGGCTTCTCGGCGCAGAAGTCGCGTGCGGTGGCCGCCCAGCGTTACGGCAATGCGCTGGAGACCTTCCACGCCGCCTTCCCGACGCTGGCGACCATCGCGGTGTTCCTGGCGGTGGCGCTGCTGATGGAATCGGACGCCAAGCAGCAGGCGTTGCAGGCGCTCGCCGCCACGCCGGGGCAGGAGGCGCCGGCCGCCTTCACCACCGGCAGTTTTCTGGCCTTCATCACCGCCTTCGGCCAGCTGCTGGCGGCGATGACCGAGATGGCGCACGCCCTGACCAAGAGCCTGACCGTCCTGCCGCTGCTGGAGCGCGCCCGCCCGATCCTGGAGACCGCACCCGAGGTTCAGGCCGGCCGCGACGCGCCGGGCGAGTTGCAGGGCGGCATCACCTTGAGCCGCGTCGGCTTCCGCTATGCCCCCGATGCGCCGCCGGTGCTGCACGACCTCAGCCTGTCGATCGAGCCGGGGGAGTTCGTCGCCATCGTCGGCGCGTCGGGCAGCGGCAAATCCACGGTGATGCGCCTGCTGCTGGGCTTCGAACGGCCGGACCAGGGGGAGGTGTTCTTCGACGGACGCGCCGCCGAACGGCTCGACCTCGCCGCCGTGCGCCGGCAGATCGGCGTGGTGCTGCAGAACGGACGGATCACGGCGGGCAGCCTGTTCCAGAACATCGTCGGCACCGCGCCGCTCGGGCTGGACGATGCGTGGCACGCGGCGCGGCTGGTCGGGCTGGACCGCGACATCGAACAGATGCCGATGGGCATGCACACGGTGCTGATGGACGGCGGCGGCACCCTGTCGGGCGGGCAGCGCCAGCGGCTGATGATCGCCCGCGCCCTGGTCCATCGCCCGCGCGTGCTGCTGCTGGACGAGGCGACCAGTGCGCTCGACAACCGTACCCAGGCGGTGGTGACGGCGTCGCTCGCCAAGCTCAGCGTCACCCGCGTGGTGATCGCCCACCGCCTCAGCACCATCCGCGATGTCGACCGCATCCTGGTGCTGGACGCCGGGCGGCTGGTGCAGTCGGGGCGCTACGAGGATCTGATGGCGGTGGACGGCCCATTCCGGACGCTGGCCAGCCGGCAGTTGCTTTAGGGGGAACGATGCGTAAGGTCCTGTATATTCTGGGCAATCTCAGCGACGAGGACATCGAGTGGATGGCCCGCGCCGGCCGGCGGCTCGATCTTACCGGCGGGCAGGTGCTGGTGCGCCAGGGGGAGGCGTCGGACTCGCTCTACATCGTGCTGGAGGGCCATGCCACCGTCGACGTCGCCGGGGTCGGGACGGTGGCGCGGCTGGGCAGCGGCGAGGTCGTCGGCGAGGTGTCCTTCGTCGATTCGGCCCCGCCCTCGGCCACCGTGTCGGCGGACGGGCGCTGCATCGTGCTGGCGCTGGCGAAGCGCGAGATCGAAGCGCGGCTGCGCAGTGACGGCGGCTTTGCCGGGCGCTTCTACAAGGCCCTGGCGATCTTCCTGGCCGACCGCCTGCGCGGCACCGTCGACCGGCTGAAATACGGCAAGGGCCAGCCGATGGACGCCGGCCGGATCATGGAGGACGAGCTGGACGAGGGGCTGCTCGATCAGGTCTCGCTCGCCGGCGCGCGGTTCGAGCGGATGCTGCGCACGCTGATGGCGGCGCGGGGATAGGGGGCGCGGGAAGCGCGGCCCCCTCCCCGACCCTCCCCCACCTTCGGTGGGAGAGGGTGCCTTATGCGAAGCGGCGGCGGTCCCCTCTCCCGCGTAAGCGGGGGAGGGCTAGGGAGGGGGCACGCGAGGCACCCGCTCTCCAAATGACAACCGCCTTACAGCTTCGCCGCCGCATCGAACACCGCGTGGCTGTAGGCGCCTTCCGGCTTCTTCGAGATGACCGGGGTGGAGGCGCCCGACATCAGGATGTCCACCGTGCGGTTGAAGTCCGCCGGGTCGAGATAGCCGGTGCCCTTGGCGCCGCCGTCGATCAGCTTGGCGACCTCCTGCATCATGGTGGTCTGGTGCTCCTCCGTCTGGGCGCCGGTGGTGTCGTTCTCCAGCACGATCTTGACCGCCTCGTCCTGGTTCTTGGCGGCGTATTCCCAGCCCTTGGCCGACGCCTTCACGAACTTCGCCAGCTTCTCCACCATCTTCGGATCGGACAGCGCCTTTTCCGTGGCGTAGAGGCCGTCCTCCAGGGTGGCGACGCCCTGGTCCTGATACTTGAAGACGGTCAGCTCGTCGGCCTTCATGCCGGCTTCGATCAGCTGCCAATACTCGTTGTAGGTCATGGTGGAGATGCAGCTGGCCTGCTTCTGCAGCAGCGGATCGACGTTGAAGCCCTGCTTCAGGACCTTGACGTCCGGGCTGGAGCCGGAGGTGGAGTAGCCCAGCTTGCTCATCCAGGACAGGAAGGGATATTCGTTGCCAGAGAACCAGACGCCCAGCGTGTGACCCTTGAAGTCCTTCGGGTCCTTGATGTTGGCGTCCTTGCGGCAGGTCAGCATCATGCCGGACTTCTGGAACATCTGAGCGATGTTGACCAGCGGCACGCCTTTTTCGCGGCTGGCGAGCGCCGACGGCATCCAGTCGACGATCACGTCGGCGCCGCCGGCGGCGATGACCTGGGTCGGGTTGATGTCGGGGCCGCCGGCCTTGATGGTGACGTCCAGCCCGGCGTCCTTGTAGAAGCCCTTGGCCGCCGCGACGTAATAGCCGGCGAACTGGGCCTGGGTGACCCATTTCAGCTGGAGCGTCAGCGGATCGGCGGCGGCGGCCGGCGCACCCCAGCCGGCGAGGCCGGTGAGCGCGGTGGCGGCGAGCAGGACGGCGGAGGCAAGGGTCTTCATCGCGTTCGATCCTCTTCTGGCTGGAGTTTGTCTTGGCTTGAGGCGGTCAGCGTTTGCGGAAAGACGGGTGCCAGGCGGTGACATGCCGCTCCGCCAGTGCAAGTGCACCGTAGAGCAGCGATCCGGTCAGGGCGGCGACGACGATGGTCGCCCAGACGATGTCCAGATTCATCCGGGCGACCTGGGTGGAGATGCGGAAGCCCATCCCCACCACCGGCGTCCCGAAGAACTCGGCGACGATGGCCCCGATAAGTGCCAAGGTCGAGTTGATCTTCAGTCCGTTGAACAAAAAGGGCAAGGCGCAGGGAAGCCGAAGCATCGCCAGCGTGCGCCAGTAGCCGGCGCCGTAGGAGCGCATCAGGTCGAGCTGGATGCGCTCGGCGCTCTGCAGACCGGCCAGCGTGTTGATGAGCATGGGGAAAAAGGTCATCACCACGATGACGGCGGCCTTGGACTGCCAGTCGAAGCCGAACCACATCACCATGATCGGCGCGATGCCCACCACCGGCACGGCGCTGGCGAGGTTGCCGAGCGGCAGCAGCCCGCGCGCCAGGAAGGGCACCCGGTCGGCCAGGATCGCCACAAGGAAGCCGGCGCCGCAGCCGATCAGATAGCCGCGCAGTACGGAGATCAGCACCGTCTGGTGGAAATCGTCCCACAGATCGGCGGCGTTGGCGGCGAAGGCGGTTGCCACGAGACTCGGCGGCGGCAGCAGGATGGTCGGCACCTGAAAGCCGCGGGTCAGGATCTCCCACAGCATGACAAGCGCCAGCCCGAACAGGGCGGGACCGGCCAGCCGCGCCGGGCCAGTGATGCCTGCCAGCAGGGCCAGCACCCGCCACAGCAGAAGCGTGGCGCCGGCCACGGATAGCCAAAGCCCGCCGGCCTGGGCAAGGGTGTAGCCCTGGCTCAGCAGCACCAGCGGCGTTGCGTAGGCGGCGGCGACTCCGGTCAGCAGGAGCAGGGACTCGCCCAGGGCGGAAGCGGGCAGGCGCCTCGCCAGAATGGTTGCGACGGTCAGTGCGAAGAGAGCCAGCGCCACCGGTATCTGCGGCAGATACAGGGCGGTGCCGTCGAGCGTGGCGAAGGGCAGCAGCGGTGCGGCCAGCATCACCAGTGGCCACGGGGACATGGCGGGGCGGCTCATCGCGCGCCTCCCCGGCCGCCCGGCACCAGCACCCGTTCGGCGAGGCCGACGGCGGCGACCAGCGTGACGCTCAGCAGGGCCGCCATCACCAGCGCGCTCCAGATCTGCACGGTCTGGCCATAGTAGGAGCCGGACAGCAGCCGCGCGCCCAATCCCGCCTGTCCGCCGGTCGGCAGCTCGGCGACGATGGCGCCGACGACGCTGGCGGCGACCGCGATCTTCAGGCTGGTGAACAGGTAGGGCAGGGAGGCCGGCAGGCGCAGCAGGCGGAAGGTCTGGGCGGTGCCGGCGCTGTAGGTGCGCATCAGGTCCAGCGTCAGCGGATCGGCGGAGCGCAGCCCCTTCACCATGCCGATGGTGATCGGGAAGAAGCAGAGATAGGCGGCGATGATCGCCTTGGGCAGCAGCCCGGTGAAGCCCATGTTGCCGAGGATCACCACGATCATCGGCGCAATGGCCAGGATCGGCACGGTCTGGGACGCGATGACCCAGGGCAGCAGGCTCGACTCCAGCGTGCGCGCCTGGACGATCCCCGCCGCCAGCGCCACGCCCAGCACCACCCCCATGGCGAAGCCGGCCAGCGCCGCCCCGGCGGTGACGCCGGTGTGGTAGAGCAGGTTGCGGATGCTGGTCACCGGATAGCCGGTCAGGGAGTTGTAGAGGTCCAACGCGACCTGATCCGGCGTCGGCAGGATCGGGCGCTTCATCGCCAGCGTGGCGCGGATCAGGTCGGCGGTCGTCCAGTCGTGGCCGGCGCGGTTCAGCGCGTCGGTCGCCGTCGGCGCGTTCAGCCAGACCGCACCGGCGTACCACAGCACCAGCACCGCCAGCGCCATCACCACGACGGGGAGCACGCGTTTAGTCGTCATAGCTGTGGCCCTCCATCAGCCCTTCGCGGACGCGGTGGGCGATGCGCTGGAACTCCGGGCTTTCGCGGATGTCCAGCGTGCGCTCGCGCGGCAGGTCGCGGTCGCAGTCGATGACGTCGAGGATGCGGCCGGGGCGCGGGCTCATCACCACGATGCGGGTGGAGAGGAAGACCGCCTCGGCAATCGAGTGGGTGACGAAGATGCAGGTCTTGCGGGTGCTGAGCCACAGGCGGGTGAGCTGAAGGTTCAGATGGTCGCGGGTGATCTCGTCGAGCGCGCCGAAGGGTTCGTCCATCAGCAGCAGGTCCGGATTGAAGGCAAGCGCGCGGGCGATGGACACCCGCTGCTGCATGCCGCCGGACAGCTGCCAGGGAAATTTGCGCTCGAAGCCGGAGAGGCCGACGAGGTCCAACTGCTCGCGGGCGCGCCGCCGCCGTTCGGCCTTGGGCAAGCCCATGATCTCCAGCGGCAGCATGACGTTGCGCTCCACCGTCCGCCACGGGTAGAGCGCCGGGGCCTGGAAGACATAGCCGTAGGCGCGCTTCAGCCGTGCCTGTTCCGGCGTCATGCCGTTGACCGTCACCTCGCCGGAGGTCGGATGTTCCAGATCGGCGACCACCCGCATCAGCGTGGTCTTGCCGCAACCGCTGGGACCGATCAGCGAGATGAAATCGCCCTTGGCGATCGACAGGCTGACGTTGCTCAGCGCGTAGACCGGATGGTCGGCGGCCTGATAGGTCAGGGTCAGGTTGCGGATGTCGACGATGGTGCGCGGCGCATGATCTGCACCCGGCGGAACCAGAGTGAGCGGTGCGGGCTGGGCGGCTGGCACGGCGGTCGTCCCTTCGCGTTGTCGTCTGTCGCGGAGGACGGGAGCAAGAAGCGGACCAGATGGGGCGGTGGTGGGGAGGCTGCTCGGTAGAGCGTTGTGATTGCTCAGAGAAAACTTGTCTATTAAGACAGGAACTGACGGGATGGACAGTGTTCGGGCGCGTGAGTTTTGGTGGGGACGCACAATTTTCGGGCTGAGGCTGAATGGGTGGTGAATTTTAGGGCAGAGGTGGGGAAATCTCCCTCTCCCCCCCGGGGAGAGGGTCGGGGTGAGGGGGATGCGCTGCGTGCCTTATCGAGAATCCTCGCTATGCGCCCCCCTCACCCTAACCCTCTCCCCGGGGGGGAGAGGAGATTAAGGGCGGGAGAGGGGAATCAAACCACCCTTGCCAGTCCTGCCCCGTCCCCGCTAACTGTTGGGACGGCCGACAAATGCACGGGTCCCATGCTCGACAGTTTCCTGCTCGCCTTCACCGCCCTGTTCTCCATCGTCAATCCGCTGGCGATGGCGCTGATCTTCAGTCAGGTGACGGCGGACAGCAGTCCGCGCGACCGGGCGCGGCTGGCCGGGCTGGTCAGCATCTATTCGGCCATCGTCATGCTGACCGCGCTGTGGGCGGGTGCCTATGTGCTGAACTTCTTCGGCGTGTCGATGGCGGCGTTGCGGATCGCCGGCGGCTTCGTGGTGGCCGAACGGGCGTGGGCGCTGCTGACCGCGCCGGAACGGCACGAGGCGCGCAAGCAGGAACAGGCCGCCCCGACCGGCGACAACGACCGCTTGGCGGAATCGGCCTTCTTCCCGATGACGATCCCCTTCACCACCGGGCCGGGCACCATCTCGGTCGCCATCGCGCTGGGCTCCACCCGCCCGACGCACGGGGCCGGCGGGCTGATGGAGTTCTTCCTGGGCATGTCGGGGGCGGCGCTGGCGATCGCCGCCCTGGTCTGGTTGTCCTACCGCTCCGCCGACCGCATCGTCGCCTTCCTGGGTCCGACGCGGGTGCGGGTGCTGACGCGGCTGTTCGCCTTCCTGCTGTTCTGCGTCGGCGTCCAGATCCTGCTGACCGGTGTTCTGGACGCCTTCCCGCTGCTGTCGCAGAAGGGCTGACCTCAAGCCTTCGGACGCAGGTCCTGCACGCGCTTGGCCTTGCCGATCGATCGCGCGATGCCGCCGGGTTCGACGGCCTCGACGCGGGTGCTGATGCCGATCAGCGACTTGATCGAATGCTGCAGGTGCTTGGCGTGGCCGTCCCATTCCGACGGGTGGATGTCCTCGTGCATCTCCACCCGGACGGCGAGGTTGTCCATGTGGCCGTCGCGGCTGACCACCAGCTCATAGTGCGGGGCGAGCGCCGGGATCTTGCAGATCAGCTCCTCGACCTGGGTCGGGAAGACGTTCACGCCGCGGATGATGAGCATGTCGTCGGAGCGGCCGGTGATCTTGTCCATCCGCCGCATGCCGCGCGCCGTCGGCGGCAGCAGCCGGGTCAGGTCGCGGGTGCGGTAGCGGATGACCGGCATGCCCTGCTTGGTCAGGGTGGTGAAGACCAGCTCGCCATAGGAGCCGTCGGGCAGCACCTCGCCGCTGTCGGGGTCGATGATCTCGGGATAGAAATGGTCCTCCCAGACCACCGGGCCATCCTTGGTCTCCACGCATTCCGACGCCACGCCCGGACCCATCACCTCCGACAGGCCGTAGATGTCGACGGCGTGGATGTTGAAGGTGCGCTCGATCTCCTCGCGCAGCGCGCCGGTCCAGGGCTCGGCGCCGAAGATGCCGACGCGCAGGCTGGTGCTGCGCGGGTCGATGCCCTGGCGGCGCATCTCGTCGGCGATGTTCAGCATGTAGGACGGCGTGACCATGATGATGGTCGGCTTGAAGTCCTGGATCAGCTGGACCTGCTTCTCGGTCTGGCCGCCCGACATCGGGATGACGGTGCAGCCCAGCCGCTCCGCCCCGTAATGGGCGCCGAGGCCGCCGGTGAACAGGCCGTAGCCGTAGGCGATGTGCACCCTGTCGCCGCGCGTGCCGCCTGCGGCGCGGATGGAGCGGGCGACGACCTCCGCCCACACGTCGATGTCGCCCTTGGTGTAGCCGACCACCGTCGGCCGCCCGGTGGTGCCGCTGGAGGCATGGACGCGCACGATGTCCTCCATCGGCACGGCGAACATGCCGAAGGGATAGGCTTGGCGCAGGTCGTCCTTCACGGTGAAGGGGAACAGCGCCAGATCCTTCAGCTCCTTGAAGTCGTCGGGATGGACGCCCTTCGCCTCGCACTTGGCGCGGAAGGGGGCCACGTTGGCGTAGGAATGGCGGAGCGACCATGCCAGCCGCTCCGTCTGCATCGCCACGATCTCGTCACGGCTGGCGAACTCGTAGCGGTCCATGCCGGCTTTCGCGCCCTGGTTAACGCCGGTATCGGTCATGATGGACATGGTGCGCTTCTCCCCTTCGTACTGATGCCCGGCGCTTGGCGGCCGGTGATGCCGATTTTTGTTCAGACCCGCTCCACCATCATGGCGATGCCCTGGCCGACGCCGATGCACATGGTGCAGAGCGCGCGGGTCGCCTTGCGGTCCTCCAGTTCCATCACCGCGCTGGCGACCAGACGGGTACCGCTGGCGCCAAGCGGGTGGCCGAGCGCGATGGCGCCGCCGTTGGGGTTCACATGCTCGGCATCGTCGGGCAGGCCCAGCATGCGCAGCACGGCGAGACCCTGCGCCGCGAAGGCCTCGTTCAGCTCGATCACGTCGACGTCGCCGATGGAGAGGCCGAGGCGGGCCAGCAGCTTCTGCGTCGCCGGGGCCGGGCCGATGCCCATGACGCGCGGCGCCACGCCGGCCACCGCGGTGCCGACGACGCGGGCGCGCGGGGTCAGGCCATAGCGCTTGACCGCGTCGGCCGAGGCGACGATCACCGCGGCGGCGCCGTCATTGACGCCCGACGCGTTACCGGCGGTGACGCTGCCGCCCTCCTTGCGGAAGGGGGTGGAGAGCTTGGCCAGCGCCTCCAGCGTGGTGTCGGGGCGCAGATGCTCGTCGGCGGCGACGATGGTCGGCTCGCCCTTGCGGCGGGGGATGCTGACCGGGACGATCTCGCGGGCGAGGCGACCGGATTCCTGGGCGCGGCCGGCGCGCTGCTGGCTGCGGACGGCGAAGGCGTCCTGGTCGGCGCGGCTGATGTTGTAGTCGGCGGCGACGTTCTCCGCCGTCTCCGGCATGCTGTCGATGCCGAACTTCGCCTTCATCAGCGGATTGACGAAGCGCCAGCCGATGGTGGTGTCGAAGATCTCCGCCTGCCGGGAAAAGGCGCTGTCGGACTTGCCCATGACGAAGGGGGCGCGGGTCATGCTCTCCACACCGCCGGCGACGATCAGCTCGGCCTCGCCCGCCTTGATGGCGCGGGCGGCCATGCCGATCGAGTCCATGCCGGAGCCGCAGAGGCGGTTGACCGTGGTGCCGGGCACGGCGACCGGCAATCCTGCCAGCAGGGCCGCCATGCGGGCGACGTTGCGGTTGTCCTCGCCGGCCTGGTTGGCGCAGCCGAGGATCACGTCGTCCACAGCGGACCATTCGACGCCGGGGTTGCGCTCCATCAGGGCCTTCAGCGGCACCGCGGCGAGGTCATCCGGGCGCACCGGGGCCAGCCCGCCGCCGTAACGGCCGAAGGGGGTGCGGACGGCATCGCAGATGTAGGCTTCACGCATGGTTCGCTCCAGAAACTATCAGATGGGGATCGTGACCGTGGCCGCCAGGGGCAGCGCCTTTGATGGCTTCAGGCCACAGGTATCACGGTCCCCGCGATGCGCGCCGACTGGCCGCGGAACAGGCCGACCACCGTGCCGTCCTGGTTGGTGACGGTGACGTCGTAGACGCCGGAGCGGCCGCGCTTGTGCACCTCGCGGCATTCGGCGGTCAGCACGTCGCCCAGCTTGGCCGGAGCCGGGAAGGTGATGGAGCAGCCCGCTGCCACCGTCACCTCGTTCGCCGCGTTGCAGGCATAGGCGAAGGCGGTGTCGGCCAGCGTGAAGGTCATACCGCCATGGCCGATGTCGTGGCCGTTCACCATGTCCTTGCGCACGGTCATCGCCATGCGGGCATAGCCGGGGGCGATCTCCAGCAACTCGATGCCATGGGCCTGGGCGCAATGGTCGCGCTCGTACATGCCGCGGCCGACCGCTTCGGCGAGGCTTTGGGGATCGGTGGTCATGCGGAAAGCTCCTTACCCCCTCTCCCCCCCGGGGAGAGGGTTGGGGTGAGGGGGATGCGCGGCGTGGTATCGGTGGCGCCGCCGGGGTTTCCGCTGCTTGCTGAGCCACGCGGTGCGACCCCCTCACCCTGACCCTCTCCCCGGGGGGGAGAGGGAATACGAGATGCGGAAATCTTGCGGCGCAGCAGGGCGGAGGCGCGGTAGCGGTCCTCGCCGTAGGTGCGGGCCAGCGCGTCGAGCACGGCCAGCACATGGGGCAGGCCGATGCGGTCGGCCCAGGCCAGCGGACCCAGCGGGTAGTTCACGCCTTTGGTCATCGCGATGTCGATGTCGGCGGCGCTGGCAACCCCCTGCATCGCCGCGTCCGCCGCCTCGTTGGCGAGCATGGCGACGGTGCGCATCACCACCAGACCGGGGGCGTCGTCGATCACCGACACTGCCTTGCCCAGCGCCTGGAACAGCCCGGCGGCGACGGCAACCGCTTCGGACGGCGTGCCGTCGGCGGGGGCCAGCGCCACGCGGGCGGCCTTGGCGTAGTCCAGCGCGAGGTCGAACAGCACCAGCGGAGCGATGCCGTCCTCGGCCGCGCGGGCGGTGGCGGTGCGGCCGTCGGTCAGGGCCAGGGTGACGCCGTCCACCAGCAGGACGCCGGGGCCGGCGGTCTCCTCCACCGCGATGCCGGCCTCGCGCAGCAGCCCGACCAGGGACGCGGCGGGGCCGAGGTCGCCTTGAACAACGACACGCTGCGGCTTGGTGGCCGGCTCGGCGCTGCGCGGCGCCGGCTTGGCGGCGCCGGGGCTGTGGTCGTAGAAGCCGCGGCCGGTTTTGCGGCCGAGGCGCCCGGCCTCGACCAGCTCCTGCTGGATCAGCGAGGGCTGGAAGCGCGGGTCGCCGAAATAAGCGGCGTGGACCGAGCGGGTGACGGCGAAGTTCACGTCATGACCGATCAGGTCCATCAGCTCGAACGGTCCCATGCGGAAGCCGCCGGCCTCGCGGGCGACGGCATCGATGGTGGCGGGGTCGGCTGCCTGTTCCTGCACCAGCCGCAGCCCTTCGGCGTAGAAGGGGCGGGCGACCCGGTTGACGATGAAGCCGGGGGTGGAGCGGCAGCGCACCGGGCTCTTGCCCCACGCCTTCGCGGTGTCGAACAGCGTGTCGAGCACCAAAGCGTCGGTGGCGAGCCCGCTGACGATCTCCACCAGCGCCATCAGCGGCGCCGGGTTGAAGAAATGCAGCCCGGCCAGCCGTTCCGGCCGCTGCACCCCGGCGCCGATGGCGGTGACCGACAGCGACGAGGTGTTGGTGGCGAGGATGGCGTCCGCGCCGACGATGCCCTCAAGCTCCGCGAACAGGCGGCGTTTTACGTCGAGGTCCTCGACGATGGCCTCCACCACCAGACCGGCGGGGGCGAGGTCGGACAGGCCGTTCACCGCGCGCAGGCGGTCTACGGTGGCGTCGCGCTCCGCCGCCGTGCGCTTGCCCTTCTCGACCAGCGCGGTCAGGGCCTTGGCGATGGACTCGACGGCGGCTTGCGCGGCGCCGGGGCGGGTGTCGACCAGCAGGACCGGGTGGCCGGCCTGGGCCGCGACCTGGGCGATGCCCTGGCCCATGGCGCCGGCCCCGACCACCGCGACGGTGACGGAGGGATCGAGCGCCGCCATCACCGCCCCTCGAACTTCGGTGCGCGCTTTTCGACGAAGGCGGCGACGCCTTCGCGATAGTCATGCGTGCGGCCGGCCTCGCGCTGGAGATCACGCTCCAGGTCCAGCTGGGTGTCGAGGTCGTTGGCCGAGGAGGCGTTGAGCGCCTGCTTGATGAGGGCCAGACCACGCGTCGGCTGGGTGGCGAGCTGGCGGGCGAGCGCGCCGGCCTCCGCCATCAGCCTGTCGTCGTCCACCGCCTTCCAGATCATGCCCCAGGCTTCCGCCTGCTCGGCCGTGACCTTGTCGCCCAGCATGGCGAGGCCCATGGCGCGGGCATGGCCGACCAGACGCGGCAAGGTCCAGGTGCCGCCGCTGTCGGGGATCAGCCCGATCTTGCAGAAGGCCTGGATGAAGCTGGCCGACCGCGCCGCCAGCACGATGTCGCAGGCCAGCGCGATGTTGGCGCCCGCCCCGGCGGCGACGCCGTTGACGGCGCAGATGACCGGCATCGGCAGGGCGCGCAAGGACCGGACCAGCGGGTTGTAGTTGGTCTCGATCGACACGCCGAGGTCGGGACCCTGGGCGCCCGGCGCGACGGCGCGGTCGGAGAGATCCTGCCCGGCGCAGAAGCCGCGACCGGCGCCGGTCAACAGCAGGCAGCGCACGGCCTTGTCCTCGCGCACCTCGCCGACGGCCTCGCGCAGCTCCTCATGCATCGCCGCGGTGAAGCTGTTCAGCCGGTCCGGCCGGTTCAGCGTGATGGTGGCGACGCCGTCGGCGATGTCGAGGAGGATGGTCTTTTCAGTGGTCTGCCGGTCGCTCATTGGGCGGCCTCCAGAACCGGAACGCGGCTCTGCACCACGCGGAAGCGGTTGGCGACGAAGGCGAGGTCGCACAGCGCCGCATTGGCCGCCGGGTTGGCGCCGGTGCCGTGGAAGTCGCTGAAGGCCGCCGACTGGTTGACGAAGACGCCGCCGGTCAGATTGACCGACAGGGCGACGCCGGCCTCGACGAACAGGTCGGTCGCCTGCTCGATCAGCTGCGGGTCGGTGCTGTAGAGGCCGGTGGTCAGCGCGCCCTTGGTGCGGGTCAGGCGGGCGGCGCGCTCCAGGCTGTCGGCGGTGCTGTCGGTCTTCACGATGATGGAGATCGGGCCGAACAGCTCATGGCCGTACTTGTCCTCGTCGGCCGCATCCATGGTCAGGATCAGCGGCGTGCGGATGCGGGCGTCAGGGAACTTCGGGTGTGTGATGGCGCGCGACGGCAGCACGACGGTGCCGAGCTTGGCGGCCTCGTCGATGCGGGCCAGCGTGGCGTCGGACTGGATGGCGCCCAGCACCTCCACCGCGCGTTCCGGGTCGGACAGGAACTTGTCGACGCCGCCGGCCAGTGCCGAGACGACCTGATCGAAGCTCATGCGGTCAGGGCCGGCCTGGATGCCGTCCTTCGGCACGAAGATGACCTGGGTCGTCGTGCACATCTGGCCGGAATAGAGGCTGAGCGTGAAGGCGAGGTTGCGCACCATGCCCTTGGGGTCGTCGGTGCCGTCGATCACCACCGTGTTGACGCCGGCCTTCTCGGTATAGACCTGGGCCTGACGGGCGTTCTGCTCCAGCCAATCGCCGAAGCCGGTGGAGCCGGTGTAGTCGATCACCGCCACTTCCGGCCGCAGCGCCAGATCCTTGGCGACGGTGTCGCCGATGGCGAGCGTGACGAGGTTGGGGTCGAGCCCGCACTCCGCCAGCACTTCGCGCGCGATCTTCACGGTGATGGCGAGCGGCAGGATGGCGGTGGGGCCCGGCTTCACGATCACCGCGTTGCCGGTGACGAGGCTGGCGAACAGGCCGGGATAGCCGTTCCAGGTCGGGAAGGTGGCGCAGCCGATGACCAGCCCGACGCCGCGGCCGACCACCTCGAAGCGCTTGTCCATCACCAGCGGCGGGTTCTTGCCCTGCGGCTTCTCCCAGCGGGCGGCCGGGGTCTGGTCGGTCATCGCCTTCCAGCCATAGGCGACAGCCTCCAGCCCACGGTCCTGGGCGTGCGGGGCGCCGGCCTGGAAGGCCATCATGAAGGCCTGACCGGTGGTGTGCATCACCGCGTTGGCGATCTCGAAGGACCGCGCGTTCAGCCGCTTGAGGATTTCCAGGCAGACGCCGGCCCGGCCGTTCGGCCCGGCCTTGCGCCAGCCCGGCATCGCCGCCTTGGCCGCCTTCACCAGTGCATCGACATCCGACACCGGATAAGTGATGCCGAGATCGAAGCCGAAGGGCGAGCGCTCACCCCCCACCGTGCCGGTGACGCCCGGCTGGTCCAGTTCGAAGGGCTTGTCGCGGTAGGCCGCGAAGGCCGCCTCGCCATCCGCCGCCGCCGTCTCGCCATAGGCGCGCGGGCTCGGCATTTCGGGGAAGGCCGACCAGTAGGCGCGGCTGCGGCAGGCCTCGACGGCCTTCTGCAGAGTCGCCTCGTGCGTCTCGAACAGGCTCTGCGGGGTGGTGGTCATGGCGGGGCGTTTCCTTTTTCTCGTTGATCAGGCGGCGTCGAAGTCGATGACGACCCGTTCAGTCAGCGGGCGCGACTGGCAGGTCAGGACATAGCCGGCCTCGACCTCCCACGGCTCCAGCGAGTAGTTCTCGGCCATCTCGACCTTGCCTTCGCGGACCTTGGCGCGGCAGGTGCAGCAGACGCCAGACTTGCAGGAATAGGGCAGGTCGGCGCCATGCCGGTGGGCGGCGTCGAGGATGCTCTCGCCGTCATAGGGCAGCGTGAATTCCTTGCGCTTGCCGTCCTGCAGGATGGCGATGGTCGCGGCATCGGTGGGGCTGTCGGCTGCAACCTTCTTCACTACGGGCCGCGCGGCGGTCGTGGTGCCGAACAGCTCGACATGGATGTTGGCCGGCGGGGTGCCGCAGGCGGCCAGGGCGTCGCGCACCTCCTCCACCATCGGCTGGGGGCCGCAGAGGAAGGCGGCGTCGATGTCCTCGGCCTTGAGCGGGCCGGCGCAGAGTTCGCGCACCAGACCGGCGCCGATCCGGCCGCCCAGAAGACCGGCCTCTTCCGGCTCGCGGCTCAGCACATGGTGGATGACCAGCCGGCCGATATAGCGGTTCTTCAGGTCCTCCAGTTCCTCCCGGAAGATGATGGAGGAGACGGTGCGGTTGCCGTAGACCAGCACGAAACGGCTCTTCGGCTCCTGCGCCAGCACGGTCTTCAGGATCGACATCACCGGGGTGATGCCGCTGCCGGCGGCGAAGGCGACATAGGTGCGCGCCGCATTCGGGTCGATGGGGGTGTGGAAGCGCCCCATCGGCGTCATCACCTCCAGCACCGCGCCGGGCGCCAGCGACTGGTTGGCGTGGGTGGAGAACAGGCCGCCATCGACCTTCTTCACCGCCACGCGCAGTTCGCCCTCGCCCACGCCGGAGCAGATGGAATAGGAGCGCCGCACCTCCTCGTGCCCGATGTGGGTCTTGAGGGTGAGGTACTGGCCCTGGACGAAGCGGAAGCGATCGGCGAGATCGGCCGGCACGTCGAAGGCGATCGACACGGTGTCCGCGGTCTCCCGCCGGCACTCGCGGATGGTCAGCGGGTGGAAGCTGGGGGTGGTCATGGGCTCGGGATCCTTGTGGAGCGGACGGAATGAGGCCCCCTCCCTAACCCTCCCCCGCTGGCGCGGGAGAGGGGACTGCCGCCGATCTGGCGCGTACTCCCTCTCCCGCAAAGCGGGGGAGGGTTGGGGAGGGGGCATCCACCGAAAGCACTCAATGGCATTTGAACACGTCGAACGGTTCGAGGCAGGCGTTGCAGGCGTGCAGCGCCTTGCAGGCGGTGGAGCCGAAGCGGCTGATCTGGCGGGTGTCCTGCGAACCACAGCGCGGGCAGGCGATCACCTCGTCCGGCGCGGTCAGGGCGCGCTTGCCGGAGTGCGGCGGCGGGACGATGCCGACCTCGGCCAGCTTCTCGCGGCCGGTGTCGCTGATCCAGTCGGTCGTCCAAGGCGGGGCGATCACCACCGAGACGCGGGCGTCGAGCTTGGCGCGGGCCAGCGCGGTTTCCGCCTCCAGCACGATCACGTTGGTGGCGGGGCAGCCGGAATAGGTCGGCGTCAGGGCCACCGTCAGCCGGCCGTCCGCGTCGGCCGACACCGCGCGGACGATGCCGAGATCGACGATGCTCAGCACCGGGATCTCCGGATCCATCACCCCGGCCAGCGCGTCCCAGGCGGCCTTCACGACCGCGTCGGCGCCCGGTTCCGGTCCCCAGCAGCCTGCTGCATCCGGCATTTCGCCCTCACCAGGTCGCGTCGGGATAGGCGCGCGGCAGGAACTGCATCTCGGCCAGCAGATAGCCGAGATGCTCGCTGTGCTCGCCGCGGCGGCCGCCCTTCTGCATCCAGCCGTCGGCGGGACGGTCGAGCGTCGCCTCCTCCAGCACCGCTTCGACGCGGGCGGTCCAGGCGGCCTTCAGCTCGGCCGGGTCGGGGACGATGCCGGCGGCGATCAGCGCCTGTTCGGCCTCGTCACGTTCGAACATCTCGCCGGTGTAGGGCCAGAGGCGGCCGAGCGCGTCGGCGACCTTGGCGTGGCTGACGTCGGTGCCGTCGCCCAGCCGCACCAGCCAGTCGCCGCTGTGGCGGACATGGTAGCGCACCTCCTTCACCGCCTTGGCGGCGATGCCGGCCAACGTCTCGTCCTTGGAGGCGCAGAGCCGTTCATACAGCTCCACCGCCCAGGCGTCGTGCAGGAACTGGCGGACGATGGTGTGGCCGAAGTCGCGGTTCGGCTGTTCGACCAGCAGGTGGTTGCGGTAGTCGAAGACGTCGCGCCGGTAGGCGAGGCGGTCCTCGTCGCGGCCCTTGCCCTCCAGCTCGCCGGCATAGGTCAGCAGCATGCGGGCGTGGCCGACGAGGTCGAGCGCGACGTTGGTCAGCGCGATGTCCTCTTCCAGCTCCGGCGCATGGCCGCACCATTCCGACAGCCGGTGCCCCAGCACCAGCGACGTGTCGCCCAGCCGCAGCGTGTAGCCGAACAGGGCCTCTTTGAGATCCGTGCTCATCAGATGTTCTTCACGTCTGCGGGGATGTCGTAGAAGGTCGGGTGGCGATAGACCTTGTCGTCGGCCGGGTCGAACAGGCTGGCCTTCTCCGAGGGGTCGGAGGCGGCGATGCTGGCGGCGGGGACCGCCCAGATGCTGACGCCCTCGCCGCGGCGGGTGTAGACGTCGCGGGCGTTGTCCAGCGCCATGCGGGCGTCGGCGGCGTGCAGGCTGCCGACATGCTTGTGCGACAACCCGTTCTTCGGCCGGATGAAGATCTCGAACAGCGGCCAGTCCTTACGATCCATGGTCTCGTTCCCTCGGAATTCTTTGGTCAGCCGGCCTTCTTCAGGGCGCGCTGCTTGCGTTTGGCGGCATGGGCGACGGCGGCTTCGCGCACCCAGGCGCCGTCGTCCCACGCCTTGCGGCGGGCCTCGATGCGCTCGCGGTTGCAGGGGCCGTTGCCCTTCAGGATCTCGTTGAACTCGGTCCAGTCGATGGCGCCGAATTCGTAATGGCCGGTCTCGGCGTTGAAGCGCAGCTCCGGGTCCGGGATGGTCAGGCCCAGGAACTCCGCCTGCGGCACCGTGGCGTCGACGAAGCGCTGGCGCAGCTCGTCGTTGGAGAAGCGCTTGATCTTCCAGGCCATGTTCTGGGCGGAGTGGGCGGACTGGTCGTCCGACGGGCCGAACATCATCAGCGACGGCCACCACCAGCGGTTCAGCGCGTCCTGCGCCATCCGCTTCTGCTCCGGCGTGCCCTGGGCCAGTGCCAGCATCAGCTCGTAGCCCTGGCGCTGGTGGAAGCTCTCCTCCCGGCAGATGCGGACCATGGCGCGGGCATAGGGCCCGTAGGAGCAGCGGCAGAGCGGCACCTGATTCATGATCGCCGCGCCGTCGACCAGCCAGCCGATGGCGCCGATGTCGGCCCAGGTCGGGGTCGGGTAGTTGAAGATGCTGGAATATTTGGCCTTGCCCGACAGCAGTTGGCCGACCAGCTCGTCGCGCGACACGCCCAGCGTCTCGGCGGCGCTGTAGAGGTAGAGGCCATGCCCGCCCTCATCCTGCACCTTGGCCAGCAGGGCCACCTTGCGGCGCAGGGTCGGCGCGCGGGTGACCCAGTTGCCTTCCGGCAGCATGCCGACGATTTCCGAATGGGCGTGCTGCGAGATCTGGCGGACCAGCGTGCGGCGGTAGCCCTCCGGCATCCAGTCGCGCGGCTCGATCTTCTCTTCGGCGTCGACGCGCTCCTGGAAGCGGCCCTGGAGAGCGGCGTCCTGTTCCGTCACCAAGCGGGGAGACGGTTGAGCGCCCTGCTCGGTCTTGGCATCCAAACCCTGCGTGTACATCGGCATCCCCGAGATGGATCGCGTGTCCAGCGAACATTTTCTGAAAGCAAAATATGATACAGATCAAAGACTGTAAAGCGGATTTGTGTGTCGCTTTTGGGGTGGGGCGGCAGGTCTCAAAAAGTCTTTTGAAAATCAGTAACTTGCCTTCGCTATTCAGCGCATGCCTTTGGTCGCGCTCGACCGGATGAGGGCGTGCGTGGGCCTGCACCGATACACAGTCGATGCGGATTTTAAGATTTTGTGCGATGCGGAAGAGGCAAGGCAAAGGAGGAGGGGCGCTGCCGGGCTCATAACCGACAACGGCGCTCTGGTTTGGGCGGCGGAGTGGCAAGAGTCCGCCACGTCCGCATGCGCCCTCTGCCGGACCCCTATCTGTCCGACGGGTGTCCGGCTTGCTTTACGGTGTTTGCGACGGCCCTCGGGCTCGCCGTAGGCAGAGGAGAATCGATGGGGGGCTTACGACGCCCGCAATGCCCCCAGGAATCCGTCCACCTCCTGCCGCATCCGACCGGCGTCGCCGGTGACGGTGTCGACTGACCGCACCATGACGCTGCTCGCCTGCTCGGCGGACGCGGCGGCGGCGGTGACGGCGGCGATGTTGTCGGAAACGCTGCGGGTGCCGTCGGCGGCGTCCTGGATGTTGGCGGCGATCTCGCCCACCGCGGCGCTCTGCTGTTCGACCGCGGCGGCGACCTCGCTGGCGATCTCGTTCAGGCGGGCGATGGTACGGGTGACGGCGCCGATGGTGTCGACCGCGGTGCCCGACGCGCTCTGGATTTCGGCGATGCGCGCCTGGATCTCGGCGGTCGCCTTGGCGGTCTGGCCGGCGAGCTGCTTCACTTCGCTGGCGACGACGGCGAAGCCCTTGCCGGCTTCACCGGCGCGGGCGGCCTCGATGGTGGCGTTCAGCGCCAGCAGGTTGGTCTGGCCGGCGATGCCGGAAATCATGTCGACCACCTTGCCGATCTCCTCCGCCGCCTCGGCGAGGCTGCCCATCACGGCGGTGCTGCGTTCGGCGTCGCGGGTGGCGTCGGCGGCGATGCCGGCGGAATCGGCGACCAGCTGCGAGATGCCGGCGAAGCTGGCCGACAGTTCGGCGGTGGCGGCGGCAACGCTGTCGACATTGGCCGAGGCGCGGCCGGCCGCCGACGACACCGCGTCGGAATGGCGTGCGGTCTCGGCGGCACCGTCTGCCATCGCGGCGGCGGCGGCGGTCATCTCGGCGGTGGAGGCGGACAGCGCCTCGACAAGGCGCTTCACCGTCGCCTCGAAGCCGTCGGCGAGCGTGCGCAGTTCGCGGCGGCGTTCCTCGGCGGCGGCGGTCTTCAGCCGTTCCTGCTCCTGCTGCAGGCGTTCGGTGTCGAGCATGGTGTCGCGGAAGACACGGGCGGCGGTGGCCATGCGGCCGATCTCGTCGCGGCGGCCCTCTTCGAAACTGGCGGTGAAATCGCGGGCGGCCAGCCGTTCCAGCGAACTGGCGACATCGAGGATCGGGCGGGAGATGCCGCGCACCAGCACGGCGCCGAAGCCGAGCGCCAGCAGCGTGCAGAGCGTCACCCCGCCCAGCACCATGCCGTGAGCGCTGTTGTAGACCGCCGCGCCCTGGTCGGCGACGGCGCCGGCGTCGACCATCGTGCCCTCGACCAGCGCGTCCAAAGCCTCCTGCACGCGGGCGAAGGCGACGGCGCTGGGGCGCTTGAAGACGCTGACGGAGGATTGGGCGTTGCCGTCGCGCGAAAGGCCGCGCACCCGTTCGGCGGCCGATGCGTAGGTGGTCCAGGCCTCGTCGAACGCCGCCAGCCGCGCCGCACCCTCGCCGCCGGTGAAGCGCGATCCTGCGGCCTGACGGCGCGCCGTCACCTCGGCCACCGCGTCGGTCCAGCCCTTTTCGGCCTGGTTCACCTGCATCTCGTTGGTGGCGAGCGCATAGGCGGCTTCGGCGATGCGATGGCTCTGCGCGGCGGAGGTCAGTTGACCGGCCAGCTGGGTCGCAGGGAGCGAGCGGCTGCGCATCGTCTCGGCGGCATTGTTTAGGATTTCCAGCCGGCTGAGCGTGAACAGTCCGAAGGCGGCGGCCATCACCACGGTGCCAAGCACGGCGACGATGATCTTGGCGCGGATGGTGAGACGTCCGAATAAACGAATTTTAGCCAATTTGTCTGCACCCCCGCCAAGCTTCCGGCAAGAAGACATCCCGCCCGAAGGAATTATTCGACCCTCAATCTTACTAATCCGAACGTTTAAAATTATCAACGCGGAAGGTGAGTGAAATGGTCGGAGATCGCGGGGAACCGGGCAATGGTCACAGTCCGGGGAAGGACGCGGGCGGGAAAGGGACTTCAAAACGAAACGGCCGCCGCACCCGGTTGGTGCGGCGGCCGTTTCGGGACCGGCTGAGGATGGAGATCAGGCGGCCTTGCGAACGGAACCCAGCTCGGTGAACAGCTTCACCACGGCTTCGACGAACTCGTTCAGCTGGTCCTGGCCCAGGGCCGAGACCGTGATGTCGTCAACGACCAGAGCCTCTTCGCTGATCCGGCCGCCGGCGGCGGTCAGGTCGGCGCGGTAGGCTTCCGGGGCGGCCAGCAGGCGGCCGCGCAGCTTGCCGGGGATCGCCAGCAGCTGGATGCCCTGGTCGATGGCGGCGATCGGCTTGCCGGCATCCAGGAAGTGGCCGACGATGCGGCGGGTGTGGGCCGACTGCTGCAGCTTCGCCACGCTGCGCTCACCGCCCGGCAGCAGCAGCATGTCGAAGTCGGCGCCGAGCGCCTCGCTCAGATGCTTGTCCACCGGGAAGTAATGGCCCCAGGACTTGCCGTGCCAGCCGTTGACCAGACCCGTCTCGGTGGAGATGGTACGCAGCGTGGCGCCGGTCTTGATCAGGGCGCGTTGCGGCTCGGTCATCTCCGCTTCTTCGAAGCCGTTGGAGACGAGGATGGCGATGGACTTTCCTGCGAGCGATTGATCCATACTGTCTTGTCCTTTCATCGTTTCACCAAAGAACGCCGGAGCATCTCCGATGGCATGTCCGCCAGGGGAGAACCCGCCGGGGCAAGTGGCGGTCGGGAAACGGTCATCGCCGCGCACGGGAATGCGCGGCGGCCAGTTCCGCCCGCCGGTGGCCCAAAGTCGGGTGCCGGCGTGTGGGACCTTTACGTCCCGGATCGGTTTGTTTTCAGCATGCGGACTTAATTGGTCCCGATGCGGTCCCAAGTCAACAAGGGATTCCGCGGCGCACCCAAGACCGCGGCGGCCCGGAAACCGCCTCACACAGTGGATTTGGCCGCATTTTCCAGCCCAGTTCAAGACTTTCGGCCGAGCCGGCCCGTACCACCGGTTGATGCCATGCAGGGCTGCCATACCATGGAGGCGTGGCTTCACCGAGGGATTATCGCCGATGACCCTTGCCGGATCCGTTCGGGCACAAAAAAGCGGCCGGGGGGAAGGCCCCCGGCCGTCGGCAAGTCAAAGCATCAGCCGTTCGAAAAGATCCAGCTCGCACACTGGATCACGGACCAATCCCGATGATCGGAACCTGCGATCAATGGAACTGGTCAGCCTCGGTGGAGTCCTTGTACGCGGTGGTCGAGGAGGTGCCGCCGGAGATCGCCGTGGCGACCGCGTCGAAGTAGCCGGTGCCGACTTCGCGCTGGTGCTTGGTGGCGGTGTAACCGTCCTTCTCGGCCGCGAACTCGGCCTGCTGCAGTTCGGAGTAGGCGGCCATGCCGCGCTCGGCGTAACCCTTGGCGAGCGTGAAGGCCGAATAGTTCAGGCTGTGGAAGCCGGCCAGCGTGACGAACTGGAACTTGTAGCCCATGGCGCCCAGCTCGCGCTGGTACTTGGCGATGGTGGCGTCGTCCAGGTTGGCCTTCCAGTTGAAGGACGGCGAGCAGTTGTAGGCCAGCATCTTGCCCGGGAACTGCTTGTGCACGGCCTCGGCGAAGCGGCGGGCTTCGTCCAGGTTCGGCTTGGAGGTCTCCCACCACATCAGGTCCGAATACGGCGCGTAGGACAGGCCGCGGGCGATGCAGTGATCGACGCCCATGCCCTTCTTCAGGCGGAAGAAGCCCTCGGTGGTGCGGCCGCTGTCGAAATCGATGAAGGGATGGTCACGCTCGTCGATGTCCGAGGTGATGAGCTGCGCCGACTCCGCGTCGGTGCGGGCGATCACCAGGGTCGAGGTGCCGCAGACGTCGGCGGCCAGACGGGCGGCGTTCAGGGTGCGGATGTGCTGCTGCGTCGGGATCAGAACCTTGCCGCCGAGGTGGCCGCACTTCTTTTCCGAAGCCAGCTGGTCTTCCCAGTGCACGCCGGCGGCGCCGGCCTTGATCATCGACTTCATCAGCTCGAAGGCGTTCAGCGGGCCGCCGAAACCGGCCTCGGCATCCGCGATGATCGGCGCGAACCAGTAGGTGTCGCCCTTGCCCTCGGAGGTCTGGATCTCGTCGGCGCGCTTGAAGGTGTTGTTGATGCGCTCGACGACCGCCGGGACCGAGTTCACCGGATACAGGCTCTGGTCCGGGTACATCTGACCGGCCGTGTTGGCGTCACCGGCGACCTGCCAGCCCGACAGGTAGATGGCCTTCAAGCCGGCCTTGACCGCCTGCATCGCCTGGTTGCCGGTCAGCGCGCCCAGCGTGTTGATGTAGGGCTCGGTGTTCAGCAGCTCCCACAGGCGGCGGGCGCCCAGCTCGGCCAGCGTGTACTCGATCTTGACCGAGCCGCTCAGACGCTTGACGTCGTCCATGGTGTAGTCGCGGCGGATGCCCTCGTAACGGGCGGCGTGGATGGCGGCCTTGGTCTTTTCATCGAGCGACATGGGTCAGGTTCCTTGTTGTCCGGTGCGCCCGGTTGATCGGCGCGGAACTGGGGTCTCGGGGCGGGCCTTTTGTCGGTCCCTGCGGCTGTTGTGCAGCGGCGTTTCCTCCCGCCGGTTTCATCTGCACTTTTCCGTCTTCGGGGCCGCTTGCGCTTTACAGCGCGGCCGTGAACCAAGACTTAAACCTGCCCTGAGTGCGTTGCAATAAGCCCTTGTTTGTAAAAAGGTCCGTTTGTAAACTGCCGTCTTCACAATCCTGTAAATCCGTAAATCTTGTAAAGTCAGTGATCTGCCGGAGGGGCGTGCCGTGGCGACTATGGAAAAGAAGGCGATGCTGGGTCCGAAGGTCCGCCGCCTGCGCCGCGACCACGCCCTGACTCAGGCGCAGATGGCCGAACAGCTGGGCATCTCCCCCAGCTATCTGAACCTGATCGAGCACAACCAGCGCCCGGTGACGGTGCCGCTGCTGCTGAAGCTGGGCCAGCAGTTCGGCGTCGATCTGCAGGCCTTCGCCGAGGATGAGGAAAGCCGGCTGGTGGCCGGCCTGCGCGAGGTGTTCGCCGACCCGCTGTTCGACGGCTCCGACATCAAGAACCAGGATTTCCGTGAGCTGGCGGCGGTGGCGCCGACGCTGGGGCAGGCGGTGGTGGCGCTCTATCGCGGCTTCCGCGGGGCGCGCGACGATCTGCAGGCACTGGCGGAGCGGGTGGCCGACCGCGAGAAGCTGCATCTGGTGCAGGCCACCGGCTTTCCGCAGGACGAGGTGCGCGACCTGTTCCAGGCCCATTCCAACCATTTCCCGGAGCTGGAGGCGGCGGCGGAAAGCCTGTGGCAGGACGGCAAGCTGGAGCGCGGCGACCTTTATCGCGGGCTGGTCGACTGGCTGAACACCCAGCACAGCGTCCGCGTCCGCCTGCTGCCGTCGGAGGTGATGGGTTATGCGGTGCGGCGGTTCGACCGCCACAGCCGGCGCATCCTGCTGTCGGAGATGCTGGCGCCGTCGGGCCGCACCTTCCAACTGGCCTGCCAGATCGCGCTGCTGCGCCACCGCGACCTGCTGAACGGCATCGTCGACGCCGCCAACCTGTCGGACGACGAGGCGCGGCGGCTGACCCGCATCGGGTTGGCCAACTACTTCGCCGCGGCGGTGCTGATGCCCTACGACCGCTTCCACGAGGCGGCGACCCAGCTGCGCTACGACATCGAGATCCTGCGGCGGCGCTTCGATGCGTCGTTCGAGCAGGTCTGCCACCGGCTGACCACGCTGCACCGGTCGGGGGCCAAGGGCGTGCCCTTCTTCTTCATGCGGGTGGACAGCGCCGGCAACGTGTCGAAGCGTTTTTCCGGCGCCGGTTTCCACTTTGCCCGCTTCGGCGGCGGCTGCCCGCGCTGGATCGTCTATGAGGCCTTCCGTACGCCGGGCAAGATCCACAGCCAGATGGCGGAGATGCCGGACGGCACCGCCTATTTCTCCATCGCCCGCACCGTGGTGAAGGCGGGCGGCGGCCACCGCAGCCCGCCGCAGCAATTCGCCGTCGCTCTCGGCTGCGATGTCCAGCATGCGGCTCAGGTCACCTATGCGGACGGGTTCGACCTGTCCAACACCGACGCGGCGACGCCGATCGGCGTGAATTGCCGGCTCTGCCCACGGCTGGACTGTTCGCAGAGGGCGTTTCCGCCGCTGAATCATCGGCTTATCGTCGATGAGAACCTGCGCGGCCTCTCCCCCTATCTGTTCGCGCCGCCCAGCGCAGAATAGGGAGCGGAATAGCGGGCGAATTGACCGGGATCAATGTTGTACGGCGTCGTTTGTGTTGTTTGCCGGAAAGCCCGTCATTCGACTGGTAGAAATCCGTGGCCTTTGACCGGGTTTGTTGATAGGTTTCGACCGTTGCGTCGCGGCAGCTCCGCTCGCGTCTTCGCGCACCGGCCACCTGAACGCAGCGTCCCGGACTTTGGTATTGAACACCGCCAACCGAGTTGGCCTCGACAGGTTTTGGAACGCCCCATGAGCAACTTGATCAAAGAGCGCGTGCTGACCGTTCACCACTGGACCGACACGCTGTTCAGCTTCACCACCACGCGCGATCCGTCCTTCCGCTTCCTGCCGGGGCAGTTCACCATGATCGGGCTGGAGGTCGAAGGCCGGCCCCTGCTGCGCGCCTACAGCCTCGTCAGCGCCCATTACGAGGAGACGCTGGAGTTCTTCAGCATCAAGGTGCAGGACGGCCCGCTGACCTCGCGCCTGCAGCACCTGAAGGAAGGCGACACGCTGCTGGTGAACCGCAAGGCGACCGGCACGCTGATCACCGACAACCTGCTTCCCGGGCGGAACCTGTATCTGCTGAGCACCGGCACCGGCCTGGCGCCGTTCCTCAGCATCATCAAGGACCCGGAGATGTACGAGAAGTTCGACCGGGTGATCCTGACCCACGGCACCCGCACCGTGGCGGAGCTGGCCTATGACGACCTGATCCACCACAGCCTGCCGGAGAACGAGTTCTTCGGCGAGCAGGTGAAGGAAAAGCTGCTCTATTACCCGACCGTGACGCGCGAGCCCTTCCGCAACCAGGGCCGCCTGACCACGCTGATGGAAACCGGCAAGCTGTTCACCGACCTGGGCCTGCCGGAACTGGACGCCGAGAAGGACCGCGTGATGATCTGCGGCAGCCCGGCGATGCTGGCCGAGACCACTGCGATGATGGAAAAGCGCGGCTTCGTCATGGGCACCAACGGCGAGCCGGGCGGATTCGTCATCGAGAAGGCGTTCGTGGAGCGGTGAGATTGGGGGGTGTCGTCTTACGAATGCCCCCTCCCCAACCCTCCCCCGCGTTCCGCGGGAGAGGGAGTAAGTGCAAGAGCGGCGGCAGTCCCCTCTCCCACCAAAGGTGGGGGAGGGTTAGGGAGGGGGCCAAGGACTTCTCCAGAAAGTCACTCCCCCCGGTGGAATAAACTCCCCCTCCCGCCGGTTTACCATTCCGTGACGAAGGCACGTCACTCAATCCTTGACCGACTGGGCGCGCTTCCTCCGGGGGGCGCGCCTATTTTCTGTCCGCACCCGGTGAATAAAATCGCCGTCCGGCCTGTTGGTGCGACGGTCACCGTTCAAACCGTCAAGCCTTTGGTGTAGACATCCCGCCCATGCGCCTGATCCTCATCCTCGCCGCGATGATCGTCGCCGGCCTCGCGAATCTCGCCGTCTGGTCCCTGCCCAACCGCCCGGTGCCGCTCGATCCGCCGCCGGGGGGCAAGCTGCGCAGCGTGTCCTTCGCCCCCTTCCGCGACGGGCAGAGCCCGCTGACCGGCGTCCTGCCCTCCACCGCCCAGATCGAGGAGGACATCGTCGCCCTCGCGCCGCAGGTGGCGGGCATCCGCACCTACACCTCGCTGGAAGGCTTGCAGGTGGTGCCGGAGCTGGCGCGCAAGCATGGCATGCAGGTCACCATGGGGGCGTGGCTGTCCTCCCGGACCGACAAGAACGAGGCGGAGATCGCGTCGCTGATCGACCTCGCCAACCGCTATCCCGACGTCATCACCCGCGTCATCGTCGGCAACGAGGTGCTGCTGCGCCGCGAGCTGACGCCGGAGCAGGTCGCCGGCTACATCGACCGCGTCAAGGCGGCGGTGAAGCAGCCGGTGTCCTATGCCGACGTGTGGGAATGGTGGCTGAAATACCCGCAGATCGCCGATCACGTCGATTACCTGACCATCCATCTGCTGCCCTATTGGGAGGACGTGCCGGCCGGCGTCGAGGGCGCGACCGAGCGCATCCGCCAGAGCTACCGCACCATCGCCCACCGCTTCCCCGGCAAGCCGATCCTGGTCGGCGAGACCGGCTGGCCGACGCAGGGCCGCTCGCGCGGGGCCGCTGTGCCGGGGCTGGTCAACAAGGCGAAGTTCGTCAACGCCTTCGTCCGCATGGCCGAGCAGGAGGGCTTCGATTACAACGTGATCGAGGCCTTCGACCAGGAATGGAAGGCCAAGCTGGAGGGCACCGTCGGCGGCCATTGGGGCCTCTACAATGCCGATCGCACGCCGAAATTCTCGCTGGCCGGGCCGGTGGTCGGCAATGTCGCGTGGCCCTGGCTGTTCGCGGCGTCGAGCGGGCTGGCGCTGGTGCTGCTGGGCGGGCTGGCGGGGCTCCGCCGCCATCTGCCGGGCACCGGCTGGGTGGCGCTGATCCTGCTGGCGCAGGCCTTGTCCACCCTCTATGTCCGTGCCGCCTTCGTGGCGGAGCATGGCAAGCATTACTGGCAGGACACCACGCTGGCCGTGGTCATGCTGACGCTGACCGCCGCGCTGGCGCTGGCGGTGCTGCTGACCGCCCACCGCACGTTGGCGAGCGGCGGTCTGGCGCGCGAGCCGCTGGTCGGCCTGCGCCACGCCCGCCCGGCCCTGACCCGCACCGAGCGGGTGGGGCGGTGGAGCGCCGTCGCGCTGGGCGTGGTGGCGCTGGTCTGGTCGCTGCTGATCGTCTTCGACGGCCGCTACCGCGACTTCCCCAACCCGTACCTGCTGATCCCGGCGGTGGCGCTGCCGGCGCTGGGGCTGATCCGCGCCGCCCGCCGGCCGGTCGGGACGGAGACGCGCAACGCGCTGGGCATCGCCAGCCTGTTCCGCCCGGCCGTCCCCACCGCCGACGGCGAACCGCGCGGCCTGTGCGGCGCCGTCCGCCGCCTGCCGGTCGAGTCGGCCCTGGGCTTCGCCCTTCTGCTGGGGGCGCTGCTGACGGTGCTGGCGGAGGGCTTTGTGCCGCTGGAATCGCTGATCTACGGCCAGCTTCCGTTCATGGAGGCGCTGCACGAGGTCGATTGGACGCGGCCGAACTGGGAGGCGCTGGGCTGGGCGGCCCTGCAGATCCTGCTGGCGCTGCCCTTCCTGGCCGGGGTGTGGAGCGCCCGGCGTCCGCTGCGGCGGATTTGACCCCAGGCGGCCATTGCGCCGGCCGCCACGCTGTGGATTGATGGACGGGTTCCTGGCACTAACCGGAGACCCGTCCGATGTCCCCCGATCTGTGGCTCGCCTTTGCCGCCGCCTCCGCCATCATGCTGATGATCCCCGGCCCGACGGTGCTGATCGTCGTGTCCTATGCGCTGGGCCATGGGCGGCAATCGGCGATGGCGACGGTGGCGGGAGTGGCGCTGGGCGATTTCACCGCGATGACCGCCTCCATGCTGGGACTGGGGGTGCTGCTGTCGACCTCGGCGGCGCTGTTCACCGTGCTGAAATGGATCGGTGCCGCCTATCTGGTCTATCTCGGCATCAAGCTGTGGCGGGCGCCGGTCAAGGGGGTGGAGACGGTGGCCGACGAGTCGGCGGTGCGGCCCTGGCGCATGATGCTGCACACCTATGCCGTCACCGCGCTGAATCCCAAGAGCATCGTCTTCTTCGTCGCCTTCCTGCCGCAGTTCCTCGACACCGGCCGGCCGCTGGCCGGGCAGATGGTGGTGATGGAGGCGACCTTCCTGGTGCTGGCGACGCTGAACGCCGCCGGCTATGCCCTGCTGGCCTCGGCGGCGCGGCGCGCGGTGCGGAGACCGTCGGTGCAGCGGGCGGTCAACCGGGTCGGCGGGTCGCTGCTGATGGCGGCCGGGCTGCTGACCGTCGCCTGGAAGCGGACGGCCTGACGCCGACGCCGGTTTGTTGACAGATCGTGATGGATTCATCGAAAATTGCCGGCGCATTGGGGGATGCACGCGCCGGTAAATTTTCGGGATGCCGGCCGAGCGAATTGAACCGCGGGGGCGGTGATGGCCGACGGCTGCGACAGGGGCGGGAACGGCGACGGCGCGGATGACGGCCGGCGGGGGGCCGCGAACGATGTTCTGGAATTCGCCGCCGAGACCGAGGACGCCGCCGATCGCGTGCGGCACAATCCGCCCTGGCTGATCCTGATCGTCGATGACGACCACGAGGTCCATGCCATCACCCGCGTCGTGCTGGGCGAAATGAGCTTCGAGGAGCGGCCGGTCCGTTTCCTGTCGGCCTACACCGCGCGGCAGGCGCGGTCGCTGCTGGTCGAGCATCCGGGCATCGCCGCCATCCTGCTGGACGTGGTGATGGAGACCGACGATGCCGGGTTGAAACTGGTCCGCCACATTCGCGAGGAGATGGGCAACCGGCAGGTCCGCATCATCCTGCGCACCGGCCAGCCGGGGCAGGCGCCGGAACGGCAGGTGATCGCCGCCTACGACATCAACGACTACAAGGCGAAGAGCGAGCTGACGGCGCAGAAGCTCTACACCGCCGCCGTCGCAGCATTGCGCTCCTACCAGCACATCGCCACCATCGAGCGCGGCCGGCAGGGGCTGGGGCGGGTGATGGAGGCGGCCGACCATCTGGCCGGGCTGCGCTCGCGCTCGCAATTCCTCGCCGGGCTGGTTGGGCGGGCGGCGGCGCTGCTGACCGATGTCCAGTCCGCTATCCTGTGCGGGATGGGGGAGGGCGACCAGCCGTCGATCCTGGCGGAGGCCGGACTGCCGGCCGACCTGCCGGCGGAGGTCGCGGCCGACATCGTGGCGGTGCTGGGCGATGGTCAAGCGCGCTGGGGGAGCCGGCATGGGGTGACGGTGTTGCGCAGCCGCGATGCGGCACCGCTGGCGCTCTGCCTGCTCGGCGGCCCGTTTGCCGAGGGCGACCGGCCGCTGGTGGAGCTGCTCTGCACCAAGGCGGCGGTCGGGCTGGACAATCTGCGGCTCTATGAACGGCTGAACCAGGCGCAGATCGCCACCGTCCATGCGCTGGGCAAGCTGGCCGAATACAAGGACGAGGTCACCGGCGACCATGTGAAGCGGCTGGGCCGCTGGGCCACCGCCATCGCCCGCGAGCTGTACGCCCGCAATGCCTTCGCGGACGAACTGGACGACTGGTTCTGCGACACCATCGGGCTGGCCAGCGTGCTGCACGACGTCGGCAAGGTCGGCATCCCCGACGCCATCCTGCGCAAGCCGGGCCGGCTGGACGAGGCGGAGATGGCGGTGATGCGCGACCATGCGTCCATCGGCGGCAACATCCTGCGCGACGCCTGCGGCGGCGACCGCCGCGGCTATCTGTCGATGGGCGCGGAGATTGCCGAGAGCCATCACGAGAAATTCGACGGCAGCGGCTATCCGCAGGGGCTGGCCGGCGACGCCATTCCGCTGGCCGGCCGCATCGTCGCCGTCGCCGACGTGTTCGACGCGCTGCTGCACCGCCGCCCTTACAAGAAGGCGTGGGACATCGCCGAGGTGCTGGACCTGCTGCGCGCGGAGTCGGGCAGCCATTTCGACCCGCGCGTGGTCGATGCCTTCCTGGCGGTGCTGGAGCGCGACGGGGCGGGGGCGTAGGTCCCCCATCCCGTCAAAAGGCGCCCCTTTGGAGCTTATACGCCCAGCACGTCGCGCATGCTGTAGAGGCCGGGGGTCTTGTCCTGCGCCCACAGCGCGGCGCGGACGGCGCCCTTGGCGTAGATCCCGCGGCCGGACGCCTTGTGGGTCAGCTCGACCCGTTCGCCGTCGCTTGCGAAGATCACGGTGTGGTCGCCGATGACGTCGCCGCCGCGCAGGGTGGCGAAGCCGATCTCGCCGCGCGGGCGGGCGCCGGTGTGGCCGTCGCGCACCTTCTGCCAGACATCCTCCAGCGCCACCCCGCGTCCGGCCGCCGCGGCGCGGCCGAGGCCCAACGCGGTGCCCGACGGCGCATCGACCTTGCGGCGGTGGTGCATTTCCAGGATGTCGATGTCGAAGTCGTCGCCCAGCGTATGGGCCACCTGCTCCACCAGCGCCAGCAGCAGGTTGACGCCCAGCGACATGTTTGGCGACTGGACGATGGCGGTGTGGGTGGCGGCGGCGGCGATGGCCGCCTGCTGCGACGGGTTCAGGCCGGTGGTGCCGACGACCAGCACGGTTTCCGACTGGGCGGCCAGCGCGGCGTGCCGCTCCGTCGATTCGGGGCTGGTGAAGTCGATCACCGCGTCCGCGTCCGCGAACAGGGCGACCGGGTCGTCGATGGCGGTCACGCCCAGCGGCTCCAGCCCGGCCAGAATGCCGATATCCTTGCCAAGCGCCGGGCCGCCCACCCGCTCGGTCCCGCCGGCCAGCGTACAGCCCGCGGTCGCCGCGATCTCGCGCACCAGCATCTGGCCCATGCGCCCCGCGCACCCGACGACACCGATCTTCATGACGCCCATCCTCCGTTCAGCTCTGCCGGCCAGATCTTCCGACCGTACCTTCCCGCCCTCCCAGCGGTTTAGCACAGGCCCGGCCGGGGCTTAAGCACCAAGGCAGCCGCGCAGCGATGCGGCGAGGTTGCGCATCAGGGTGGGGTAGAGCGCCTCGCCCTCCGGCAGGTCGGCGCCCTCGGGGTCGAGCACGCCGGTCTTGGCCTTGGTGCCTTCCACCACCGTGCGGACCAGCGTCGGTTCGAACTGCGGTTCGGAGAAGACGCAGGCGGCGTTCAGCCCGGCGATCTTGGCGCGGATGGCGGACAGCCGCTTGGCCGAGGGACGGCGGTCCGGGCTGACGGTGATCGAACCCACCGCCGACAGGTCGTAGCGCGCCTCGAAATACTGGTAGGCGTCGTGGAAGACGACGAAGGGTTTGTCCTTCAGCGGTGTCAGCGTGGCCTTCAGCTCCGCATCCAGCGCGTCGAGCGCCTGAAGCGTGCGGTCGGCGTTGGTGCGGAAGGTCTCCGCATCGGCCGGATCCTTGGCGGCCAGCGCGTCGGCCGTTGCCGTGACGATGGCGCGGGCGTTGGCGGGATCGAGCCAGATGTGGCTGTTCAGCTCTTCATGCTCGTCGGCATGGCCGTGCTGCTCATGGCCATGGTCGTGGGCTTCCCAGGCGCCGCCCTCGCGGGCTTGCAGCAGGGTCAGGCTTTTCAGGTCCATCAGGGTCAGCCGCGTCGCCTTCGGCGCGTTGGCCTGCAAGGGCTTTTCCAGGAAGCCCTCCAGTTCGGGACCGACCCAGACCACCAGATCGGCGGCCGACAGTGCCTTCGCGTCCGACGGCTTCATCGTGTAGCTGTGCGGAGAGGCGCCGCCGCGGACCAGCAGAACCGGCTCGCCCACCCCGTGCATGACCGAAGCGACAAGGGAATGGATCGGCTTGATCGACACCACCACCTTCGGCGCCTCTGCCCAGGCAGGTAGGGCGGTGGTGGCGACGAGAGCGCTCATTGTGCCGGTCAAAAGGGTGGACAGCGCGAATCGACGCATGGGAGGGATCCTCTCGACTTGCTGGACAGGTCGCTGGTTTCAGCGCATAGGGAAGTCACGCTCAACTGGTGTCACGTTATAACATAACATGTCAACACCCGCTCTTTCCCGGGATGCGTCCGCGCTGGTCGCCGGCCCGCTCGCCTGGACCGAGGATCTGACCGTCCGTTTCGGCCGCCGCACCGTGCTGGACCGCGTCAACGTCGCCGTCCAGCCGGGGGAGGTGGTGACGCTGATCGGTCCGAACGGCGCCGGCAAGACGACGCTGGTGCGTGCCGTGCTGGGGCTGGTGGCGCCCGACGGCGGGCGGGTGCTGCGGCGCCCGAACCTGCGCGTCGGCTACATGCCGCAACGGCTGTCGGTGGACCGCACGCTGCCGCTGACCGTGCGCCGGTTCCTGGCGCTTTGGCGGCCGGTGACGGCCGACAAGGTGGAGGCGGCGCTGGAGGAGGCCGGGGTGACGCGGCTGGCCGATTCGGCGGTGCAGACGATTTCCGGTGGCGAGATGCAGCGGGTGCTGCTGGCCCGCGCCCTGCTGGGCGAACCGGACCTGCTGGTGCTGGACGAACCCGACCAGGCGGTGGACGTGCATGGGCAGGCGGAGCTGTTCAACCGCATCGCCCAGGTGCGGCAACGGCGCGGCTGCGGCGTGCTGCTGGTCAGCCACGACCTGCACACGGTGATGGCGCGCACCGACCGGGTGATCTGCCTGAACAGCCATGTCTGCTGTTCCGGCCGGCCGGAGGATGTCAGCCGCCATCCGGAATATCACGCGCTGTTCGGCGGTCATGCCCGCGATCTGGCCGTCTATGTCCATCACCACGACCACGCCCATGCCGAGGACGGCAAGGTCGTGCATGACCATGACGGGGACTGCTGCCATGGATGAGTTCGTGATCCGCGCCCTGCTGGCCGGCGGTGGCATCGCCCTGCTGGCCGGGCCGCTGGGCTCCTTCGTGGTGTGGCGGCGCATGGCCTATTTCGGCGACACGCTGGCCCATTCGGCCTTGCTGGGGGTGACGCTGGGCTTCCTGCTGGGCGTCAACCCGATGATCGGCGTGATGGTGGTGTGCGTGACGCTGGCGCTGGCGCTGGTGGCGTTGCAGAGGCGGCGCAATCTCGCGGCCGACACGCTGCTGGGCATCCTGTCGCACGGCTCGCTGTCGCTGGGGCTGGTGGCGCTGGCGTTTCTGGAAACGCTGCGCGTGGATTTGATGGCCTATTTGTTCGGCGACATCCTGTCGGTGACCGACGGCGACCTGATTGCGATCTACAGCGGCGGCGCGGTGGCGCTGACCGGCTTGGCGCTGCTGTGGCGCCGGCTGCTGGCGGTGACGGTGGACGAGGATCTGGCGCGGGTGGAAGGCATGCCGGTTGACGCCCTGCGGCTGGCCTTCATGCTGCTGATCGCACTGGTGATCGCCATCGCCATGAAGATCGTCGGCATCCTGCTGATCACGTCGCTGCTGATCATCCCGGCCGCCTCCGCCCGCCGCTTCGCCCGCACGCCGGAAGGGATGGCGGTGCTGGCCTCGGTCCTGGGCATCCTGGCGGTCATCGCCGGGCTGCTGGCGTCGCTGAACTGGGATTTGCCAGGCGGACCGAGCGTGGTGGTGGCCGCAGCCGCCCTGTTCCTGCTGGGATCGCTGGTGCCCGTACGGCGTTGATGTGCGGCGCTGACCGCAATCAGAGAAAGAATACGACTGTATTGATTTCCCGTTTGCGGACGTTCCCGCCTGCGCCATAGTCCGCCGGCGGACGCGATGGCGGAAGGGCCGCCATCGCCGCCGTACCAACGGAGGGCTGGAGGATGGAGAAGATCCTCACTCTCCTGATCCTGGTGCTGGAGATCGTCAAGCGGCTGCTTGACCTTCTGATGCACTAAGATCGGGCGGGCGGGCCGGGGAGTACCAGTCCTCGGCCTGCCTACCCCCGATATTGGTGCGGCACCCGCCCGCTGTCAACGGGGTGCTCGAAAACACTCATTCGTCAATGTTGCGGGCCAGCACTTCGCGTTTGCCGGAGTGGTTGGGCTTGCTGACCACCCCTTCGGTTTCCATTCGCTCGATCAGACGGGCGGCGGAGTTGTAGCCGATGCGCAGCTGGCGCTGGATGAAGCTGGTCGAGGCCTTGCGCTCGCGGCAGACCACCGCCACCGCCTTGTCGTAGAGGTCGTCGCCCGACCCGCCGCCGGTGCCGGGCAGGCTGCCGTCGTCGAAGGATTCCTCGCCCTCCTCGTCCTCCAGGATGGCGTCGACATAGTTGGGCTCGCCCTGCGCCTTGAGGAACCTGACGATCTGTTCGACCTCGTGGTCGGAGACGAAGGGGCCGTGGACACGGGTGATGCGGCCGCCGCCGGCCATGTAGAGCATGTCGCCCTGGCCCAGCAGCTGTTCGGCGCCCTGTTCGCCCAGGATGGTGCGGCTGTCGATCTTCGACGTCACCTGGAAGCTGATGCGGGTCGGGAAGTTCGCCTTGATGGTGCCGGTGATGACGTCGACCGAGGGGCGTTGCGTCGCCATGATCAGGTGGATGCCGGCGGCGCGCGCCATCTGGGCGAGACGCTGGATCGCCGCCTCGATGTCCTTGCCGGCGACCAGCATCAGGTCGGCCATCTCGTCGACGATCACGACGATGTAGGGCAGCTCGGTGAGGTCGAGAGGCTGCTCCTCGAACAGCGGCTTGCCGGTGTCGGGGTCGAAGCCGGTCTGGACGCGGCGGGTCAGCGACTCGCCGCCCTCGCGCGCCTCGCGCAGGCGGACGTTGTAGCCCTCGATGTTGCGCACGCCCAGCTTGGACATGTTGCGGTAGCGGTCCTCCATCTCCCGCACCGTCCATTTCAGCGCGACCACCGCCTTCTTCGGATCGGTGACGACCGGCGTCAGCAGGTGGGGGATGCCCTCGTAGACCGACAGTTCCAGCATCTTGGGGTCGATCATGATGAAGCGGCAGCGCTCCGGCGGCAGCCGGTAGAGCAGCGACAGGATCATGGTGTTGATCGCCACCGACTTGCCCGAGCCGGTGGTGCCGGCGACCAGCAGGTGGGGGAACCGGGCGAGGTCGGCGACCACCGGCTGTCCGCCGATGTCCTTGCCGAGCGCCAGCGCCAGCTTGCCGCCGTGCTTGTCGAAGCCTTCCGCCGCCATCAGCTCGCGCAGCAGCACCGTCTCGCGCTTGGCGTTGGGCAGCTCGACGCCGATGACGTTGCGGCCGGGAACCACGGCGACGCGGACAGACACTGCGCTCATCGAACGGGCAATGTCGTCGGCAAGGCCGATGACGCGGGACGACTTGGTGCCGGGGGCCGGCTCCAGCTCGTACAGGGTGACGACCGGGCCGGGATGGACCTTCTGGATCTCGCCGCGCACGCCGAAATCGCCCAGCACGCCTTCCAACTGGCTGGCGTTGCGCTGGAGCGCTGCCTCGTCCAGCTGTTCGCCGCGGATACCGGTGGGCGGCATCTGCAGCAGGTCGAGCGGCGGCAGCTCGTAGCCCGGCGGACCGTCCTCCTCGCCCAGCGGCAGGCGGCTCTGGCGCGGGTCGGCCTTTGCGGCTTCGCGCTCCGATGTGGCGGATTTCGGCGGGGCGATGATCGGGACGGCGCGGACCGGCTTGTCGGCCGGGTTCGGAGAGGCAGCCGGGCCGGCGGACAGGGGAACCGGACCGGCGTCGAGGCCGGCCGGCGGCAGCGGGGTCACCTGGACGGCCTCGTCGAAGCGCGGGCGATTGCGTTTCGCCGCCTCCTCGCCGCGCAGCGCGTCGTCCACCGCGACCGAGGCGGCCTGGGCAGCACTGCGGCCATGGCGGCGCAGGACATCGACGCCGTTGCGGGCACCCTGGCGGATCATGCGCAGGCCGTTCACCGTGCCGCGGCCGAGCGAGCGGACGCTGGCGATCCATTCGCCGATGGTCAGCCCGGCGGCCAGGAACAGCACCAGCCCGCCGCCGACCGCGGCGGCGGTCGCCACCATCGGCTCGGCCCCGAACAGGTTGCCGACGCCGCGCAGCAGCACTTGACCGACGCTGCCGCCGGGAAGCGGGGCGAGCGGATCGGTGGAGGCGTCGGTCAGGCCGGCCAGCGCCATTGACACCAGGAACACGCCCCACAGAGCCAGCACGGTGCGGAACAGCGGGTTGCCGAGCTTGCGCTGGGCGCCCAGCCGCCAGCCCCAGAACATCGGCACCAGCGCAATCACGAAGGCGGCCCAGCCCAGCGACTGGATCAGCAGGTCGGCGGCATAAGCGCCGGGCGCGCCGAACAGGTTGCGCGCGCTTTCCGCATTGGCGGGGACCGAGTTCAGCGAGGCATCATGCGGGTCGTAACTGCCCAGCAGCACCATCAGCAGCAGGCCGAACAGGCCGAGCACGAAGCCCATCGCCTCGCGCGCGCGGGCAACGACGAAGGCGCGCATGGCGGGCGAGAAGAAGGGCGGCTTTTCCTGCCGGCCGCGGCCGGCGCGGATGCGGTCCTTGCCCGGTTCCTTCATGCCGTCGCGGGGCGCCCCCTTGCGCGGGCTGGGGGCGGGCCGTCCCAGGCTGGGCCGGGGGCGCGCGGAGGAGGGGCCGGCGGGTCGGGCCATTGGGCGGGAACCTCGTGCTGTAGAAACCGAAGATAAAAGGGGCTGGCCGGAGCCGGTCAGCCGAGAATGCGGACAATGGACGCACAGGCCTGGGCGACGGTGTCGGTGTCCTGCACCAGGGCAACACGGATGAAGGCGTCGCCGGGGTTCGGCTCGCCGGGGTTGTTGCGCGACAGATAGGCGCCGGGCAGGACGCGGACGGCGCCCTCCGCCCACAGCCGCTTGGCCGCCTCCTCGCCGTTGCCGACCTCCAGCCACAGGAAGAAGCCGCCGGCCGGCCGGTAATAGCCGTAGCGGCCGCCCAGCTCCGCCTCCGCCGCCGCGAACTTGGCGCGGTAGGCGGTGCGGTTTTCCTCCACATGCGCCTCGTCGCGCCACAACGCGGTGCTGGCGGCCAGGATCGGCAGCGGCATGCCGGCACAGCCGTAGCTGCGCAGGCGGGAGAAGCGGCCGATCAGCGCCGGGTCGCCGGCGACGAAGCCGGACCGCAGGCCGGCGGCGCTCGACCGTTTGGACAGGGAATGGAAGACCAGCAGGTTGGCCCAGGGCTTGCCGTCCGCGTAGGGCAGGGAGGCGGCGACCTGGAGCGCACCGACCGGCGGGGTGTCCAGCCAGATCTCGGCATAGCATTCATCGACCGCCAGCACGAAGCCATACTGCCGCGCCAGCCCGATGGCCTTGGCGAGATAGGCCGGCGTCGCCGCCGCGCCCTGCGGGTTGGCGGGGGTACAGAGATAGAAGAGGGCGGTGCGCTCCAACAACTCCGGCGTCAGGGCGTCGAGGTCGGGCAGGAAGCCGGTCTCGCGCGTCGCCGACAGGAACACCGGCTCCGCCCCCGCCATCACCGCCGCCCCTTCATAGGGCGCGTAGAAGGGGTTCGGCATCAGCACCCCCGGCTGCCGCCCCGCCTTCTGCGTCGGGACCGCCAGCAGCGCCAGCATGAACAGCGCCTCCCGCGTGCCGGACAGCGGCAGAACGGAGCTGTCGGCATGCAGCAGACCGGCCGGCAGGTCGTAGCGGCGGGTCAGCCAGTCGCCGACCGCGGCGCGGAACTCCGGCGTGCCGCCGACCGGCGGATACTTGTTCCAGCCGGACGCCGTGGCGCGCAGCGTCTCTTCGATGATGGCGGGCGGGGTGTGCTGCGGCTCGCCCACCGTCAGCAGGATGGGGGAGACGTTGGCGCGCGGGGTGATCGGCGCCAGCAGGTTAGCCAGCCGGGTGAAGGGATAGTCGGTCAGCAGGTCGAGCCGGTCGTTGCCGATCGCCTCCGTGAAGACGGCACCGCTGTTGACGCTGAAATCGGTGAGGACCATGGCGACCGCAACCCTCTTCGCACCCCGGATGCCGCACCCCGGCGCGGGGAGGCGGCCACGTCTCGTGAAGGGCCGATCCTATCGGTGCGACACGGGGGGCACAAGCTCACAAAGCCCTTGATTGCGGCTGAGCCCGGCAGGTGGCCGAACGGTCACAGGGGGGCAGAGCAGGGGATCTCTCTGTTTCACCCGGGTGATATTGACGCACCTATTTTATCCGGGTATAAAGCCAGCCTCACAACCGGAGCTCCCGTCATGTCCGTCACCGCTGAGACCCTCTGCACCGCCTTCCGGGGCGAGCGTCGCCTTGCCGCCGGGGATGCGTTGAGCGTTGCGCGGGCGTTGCGGGCGTTGCGGGCGGCGCTGGAGGCGGAGCCGGATGGGCCGCCGGTGCTGGTGTTCGAGGATGCCACCGGCAAGGCGGTCGACCTCGATCTGCGGGGAAGCGACGAGGAGGTCGCGTGGCGTCTTTCTCCCCCGCCGCGGGGGCCGGGGCGGCCGAAGCTGGGGGTGGTGGCGCGGGAGGTCACGCTGCTGCCGCGTCATTGGGAATGGCTGAACGCCCAGCCGGGCGGGGCGTCGGTGGCGCTGCGCAAACTGGTGGACGAGGCGCGCAAAGGGAGCGAGGCGAAGGACCGCGTGCGCCGGGCGCAGGAGGCCGCCTATCGCGTCATGTTGGAACTGGCAGGCGATCGGCCGGGATACGAGGAGGCGGTGCGGGCGCTCTATGCCGCGGACCGCGCGCGGTTCGACGCGCTGACGGCAGACTGGCCGGCCGATCTGCGCGATTATGTCCGTGCGCTGGCGGCGGAGGCGTTGGTCAACCTGAACGAAGGAGGCTGAAAAACGAGAAGGCGCGCGACCGGCGCGCCCATCGGGTCCGTTCCCGCCGGAAGGAGCGGACCCGCCGTGGCCGGCGGTTTGGGGCCGGCAATCTAGGGCCGGAAACCTTACAGCGCCTCGGAGTTGGTCTCGCCGGTGCGGATGCGCACGGCCTGGGCGATCTCCAGCACGAAGATCTTGCCGTCGCCGATGCGGCCGGTGTTGGCGGCCTTCTGGATCGCCTCCACCACCTGCTCGTACTGGTCGTCGGACACGGCGACCTCGACCTTCACCTTGGGCAGGAAGCTCACGGAATATTCGGCGCCGCGGTAGATTTCCGTCTGGCCCTTCTGGCGGCCGAAGCCCTTGACCTCGCTGACGGTCAGGCCCTGGATCCCGAGCGACGTCAGCGCCTCGCGCACTTCGTCGAGCTTGAACGGCTTGATGATGGCCATAACCAGTTTCATGTGGCTTCCCCTTAAAGCGTTGTTCCGGCCGCGTGCAAGGCTGTGGCCGCCCCGTTGCGGTTCCAGTCCGGCCCGTCACCGTACCGTCCTTGCGCCGATGGCCCAAGCCTGTTCGCGTCGACCGCAAAAATCAACGATTACAAGAATCGTGCCGGTTGAATTGCGCTGAAAGAATGGGAATATGCCTGTCGAATGGGCGCCCAAAAGGGCGGCATCTGCCTAAAATTCGTCCAGCGACAATCTGTGCGGTGGCCGGCCTCGACCGGTCCGGGACAGGACACTGGACAGGACGCGCCCGTGCGACAATTGTTTGACCGCGCGGCGGCGCCGGCAAGGCCTGGGCACAAGGCTCAAGCCCAGCCGGCGACCGCGCCACAGGCATCGAAGGCGAGAGGGCAGCGAGCATCATGGCCGTACCGGGCACCGAATCGGGCAACGCGACCGTCCCGCCGCAGGGCGGCGACATCACCACGGAGGTCGTGGTGCTGGGCGGCGGTCTGGCCGGGCTGACCATGGCGGCGGCGCTGGCCAGTGCCGGCGTGCCGGTGGTCTGCATCGACCAGGACAGCCCGGAACGCATGGGCGGCGGCGATTTCGACATCCGCACCACCGCGATCTCCTATGCCTCCAAGATGGTGCTGGAGGCGGCGGGGGTGTGGCACCACATGGCCGATCAAGCGGGCCCGATGCTGGATATCCGCATCGCCGACCAGTTCTCGCCCCTGTTCATCCATTACGACCACACCGAACTGGCGATGGAGGGCAAGCATCAGCCCTTCGGCTGGATCCTGGACAACAAGGACATCCGCCGCGCCCTGTTCACCCGCGCGGCCGAACTGCCGGGGCTGGTCCATCTGGCGCCGGCCAAGGCGGTGACGGTGGAGCGGGCGCGGTCGGGCGTCTCGGTGCGTCTGGCGGACGGGCGGACGGTGCGCGGCCGGCTGCTGGTCGGCGCCGATGGGCGGCGGTCGATGGCGCGCGAAAGCGCCGGCATCAAGGTGCGGCGCTGGTCCTACGACCAGAGCGCCATCATCTGCACGATCCGCCACACCGAGCCGAACAAGGGCGTCGCGGTGGAGCATTTCCTGCCCAACGGTCCCTTCGCCGTCCTGCCGATGACGGACAACCGCTGTTCCATCGTGTGGAGTGAGAAGACCTCGCTGGTCGACACCTATCTGAAGCTGCCCGACGACCAGTTCGTCGACGAGCTGCAGCGCCGGTCCGGCGGCTATCTCGGCGAGATCACGCTGCTGACCAAGCGCGAGGCCTGGCCGCTGTCGGTTCTGCTGGCCGACCGCTTCATCGCCGACCGGCTGGCGCTGGTGGGCGAGGCGGCGCACGCCATCCACCCGATCGCCGGGCAGGGGCTGAATCTCGGCATGCGCGATGTCGCCGCGCTGGCGGAGGTGGTGGTCGACGCCTATCGCCTCGGCCTTGATGTCGGCGGGCCGGAGGTGCTGGCCCGCTTCCAGCGCTGGCGCCGCTTCGACACGGTGCTATTGGCGGCGGTGTGCGACGGGCTGGTCCATCTGTTCTCCAACAACATCCCGCCGGTGAAGCTGGCGCGCGACCTGGGCATGGCGGTGATCAACCGGCTGCCGCCGGTCAAGCGCTTCTTCATGAAGCATGCGATGGGCGTGGTCGGCGACCTGCCGCGGATGATCAAGGGACAGCCGCTGTGACGCTTCCCGCCTGATTTTACTTCGGTGGTCCCGCCATTGGTGCGCCTTGGCAGCGGGGGACGGACGCCTTATGTCCGCCTCATCGCCCGGTCAAGCTGTTCGGGCCACTCCGACCAAGGATGAAGATCGTGCTTCGCCGCCTTTCCCGCTCTCTGCTGACCGGCGCCCTGCTGTCCGCCGCTCTTTTGGCTCCGCTGCCGGCCCTGTTCGCCTCGCCCGCCGCAGCCGCGCCGGCCACCCCGGTCTCGCTGTCGGCGCAGGATCAGGCGGTCGTCGCCAAGGTGGAGGAGTATCTGAACGGCATCACCACCCTGCAGTCGAAGTTCCTGCAGGTGGCGCCCAACGGGCGGCAGGCGACCGGCACCTTCTATCTGTGGCGGCCCGGCCGGATGCGGCTGGAGTATGACCGGCCGCTGAAGGACTTCATCGTCGCCGACGGCAGCTTCGTCTTCTATTGGGACGGCGAGATGCGCCAGCAGTCGAGCGCCCCCATCGGCTCGACGCTCGCCGACTTCATCCTGCGCAAGAACATCCGCTTGGCGGGTGACGTCACCGTCACCGACGTGTTCCAGGCCCCCGGCGTGATCGAGGTCAGCCTGCTGGAGACCAAGGACCCCGGCAAGGGCACCCTGACCCTCGTGTTCGAGGATCACCCCTTCCAGCTGCGCAAATGGCGGGTGCTGGACGCCCAGGGCATGACCACCGAGGTGGCGCTGCTGAACCCGCGCACCGACGTCACCTTCGACCGCGACATGTTCTATTTCAAGGAGCCGCAGCGCGGATCGGATTTCGGCCGCGGCAACTGATCGGCCCCGCCGCGAGCGGGAATAAAGCCCGGGCAACAAAGCCCTTCACCTCCTGTTGTCATGTCGCGGGACCGGCAACAGGAGGCGTTCCATGTCCACCGATCAGGCACATCAGACTGGGACCGGCCGGTCGGGAGTCGAACCGGCGGGTCGCCTGCGCAGCATGAACAGGGCGCTGGCGCGCAACTGGTGGGCTCTGGCCCTGCGCGGAGCGGCGGCGATCCTGCTGGGAGTGCTGGCCCTGCTGATGCCGGGCGTGACGGTGGCGACGCTGGCGCTGACCTTCGCCGCCTATCTGCTGCTGGATGGCGTCTTCGCCATCCTGGCCGGGATCCGTGCCTCCCGTCATCATGAACGCTCGCTGCCCTTCATCCTGGAGGGGGTGGTCAGCCTGATCGCCGGCATCGTCGCCGCCCTGTGGCCGGCCGCCAGCCTGTTCGCGCTGGTGTTCCTGATCGCGGCATGGTCGGTCATCACCGGCTTTGCCGAGGTGATGGGGGCGTGGCGGATGGACCGCACCCATGGGAAATGGGCCTGGGGCGTGGCCGGCGTGCTGTCGATCCTGTTCGGGCTCAGCATGTGGGTGCTGCCGGCGCTGGGGCTGCTGGCGCTCGCCTGGGGGGTGGCGGCGTACCTGATCGCCTTCGGGGTGCTGGCCTTGGTGACCGCCTTCCGGCTGCGGCACTGCCATCGGGAGACCGGTGGGGGAATGACTGCGGCGGTTTGAGGGGGCCTGTATGAGGTATTGCGGGATGCCCCCTCCCTCCCGCTCTTGCGAGCGGGTCCCTCCCTCCCCCGCCTTCGGCGGTAGAGGGTAAGTATGCAGTGCGGCGGCAGTTCCCTCTCCCTCGAAGAGGGGGAGGGTTAGGGAGGGGGCATCGTCAGTCCACACCCATTCATAGCTCCATCGTACAATTTCCTATACGAACAATCTTTGGCAGCCTGAACTCCGGCACGATGTTTGCTGCGCTGCGGCAAAACGGCTGCGAGGGGCTGTGTCATGACGCCGCACCGACCGACTATTGGGCAGACTGGCGACCGATCCGGCGACCGGCGCACAGGTTCTGTGCAACACAACATCCTGGCCGCCGCCGCGTCCGGGGTGTCGACCTTCATCGCCGCGCAGGGCGGCTGTCCCGACCGGGTGTTCCACCGCGCCGGCGTGGAGGAGCGGGCGCTGGGCCAGCCGACGGTGGCGCTCGACCTCCGCGCCTATGTGGCGATGATGGAGGTGGCGGCGGCGGAGACCGGCAACGACAATTTCGGCCTGCTCTACGGCCGCCAGTTCCAGCCGGAGATGCTGGGGCTGATCGGCTCCATCGCGCTGGCCGCGCCGACGCTGGGGGCCGCACTCGACCATCTGGCCCGGCTGTTTCCCTTCCACCAGCAGGCGACCGAGACGCGCTTCGTCCGCGAGGGCGAACTGCTGCGGCTGGAATACCGCATCCTCGACGGCCAGATCGTCGAGCGGCGGCAGGATGCCGAACTGACCATGGGCATGTTCGCCAATGTGGTGCGCGCCTGCCTCGGTCCGGGTTGGATGCCGGAGGAGGTGCATTTCGAGCATCCCAAACCGGAGGGCTGGCGCCAGCATCAGGCGTTGTTCGACGCGCCGGCCCATTTCGGCCAGCGCACCAACGCCATCCTGCTGCGCGACCGCCATCTCGACCGCCGCATGCCCGGCGGCGACATGGCGCGGCTGACAGGGCTGTGCGGCACGCTGATCGACATCGCCCGCGGCACCGGCACGCCGCCGCTGCTCGACCGCGTGAAGGCGGAGGTGCGGGCGCGGCTGCCGGAAGGTCCGCCCTATGTCGAGGACATCGCCGACCGGCTGGGCATCGCCCGCTGGACCCTGCAACGCCGGCTGGCCGACGAGGGGCTGAGCTTCTCCGATCTGGTGGAGGGGGTGCGGCGCGATCTGGCGGCGGTCTATATCCGCCAGCGCCACGTCCCCATCGCCGATATCGGTGCCCTGCTCGGCTATTCGGAGGTCAGCGCCTTCAGCCGCGCCTTCCGCCGCTGGTTCGGCGCGTCGCCGGCGAAGATGCGCGAAGGGAGGGGCTGAAGGATGGCAGTCGTGAGCCTCCCGTCATAAGATCGGTTCCGGGATATACCGGCGCAGGACAGGGCGGACATGGCGCGCGCATCGAGGAATCGTCACCGTTTCTGGCGGGACACCGCGCTTCCGCTTCTTGAGGCGCGGAGCATTGAGGAGGGGCAAGAGGTCAGTTACGGCTGGCACAGCCACCCGACCTTTTCCATCGGGTTGGTGACCGGTGGTGTCAGCGACTTCCGCATCGGCGCCGAATGCCACCGGATCGCTGCCGGCACGGTCGTTCTGATGAACCCGGACGAGGCGCATGTCTGTAACCCGCTGAACGGCCGGCCCTGGTCCTATCGCATGCTGTATGCCGATGCCGCGTGGCTGGCGGCGCTGGAGGGGGAGGCGGCATTCCGGCCCCACACGCCGCATTTGAGCCGCGATCCGGAACTGGCGGACAGGCTGGGCCGGCTGTTTGGCCTGTTGTTCGATCCGCTCCCCGACAGCTCGGAGAAAGAGGCGGCAGTCCGGTCCTTCTTCATCGCGCTGAGGCAGGCGCTGGGCGGTGTATCGTCCGGTCGGCATGGGGAGGGCCGGCCCGGCGGCGAGCATGCGGCGCTGGACCGGGCCGCCGATTTCATCTCCGCCCATTGCACCCAGCCGCTGCGGCTGGCCGAGATCGCCGCGGTGTCGGGCTTGTCGCCGTCCTATCTGGTACGGTCCTTCAAGGCCCGCTATGGGCTGACCCCACATGCTTACCAGATCAACCGCCGCATTCAGTTCGGCCGTCGGGAGCTGCAACGCGGCCGGCCGATCGTGGAGGTCGCGCTGGATGCCGGTTTCGCCGATCAGGCCCATTTCCAGCGCGCCTTCAAACGGCATGTCGCCGCCACCCCCGGCCAGTACATGCGGCGGGAGTGAAAGGCCGGCACGAAGGCGGACGTGGCGATCAGGCGGCGATGCCGATATGGGCGGCGCTCGCCACGAGCAGGGCGGCCATGGCACGGTTGAACAGCCGCATCCGCCGCCCATCCGCCAGCAGATGGCGCAACCGGGCGCCAGCATAGGCCCAGCAGCCGACCGACAGATAACAGATGACGAAATACAGCCCGGCGAAGATCCAGAGCCGGGCAGGATCGTCCCCGGCATAGGCGCCGACCCCGGCCAGCGCCGCGACCCAGGCCTTCGGGTTCAGCCACTGCATGGCGGCGCCCTGAATCACCGAGGGTGCCGGGGGCGGTTCGCCGTCGGCGATCCCGCCGTCGCTTCTCCACAGCTTCCAGCCCAACCACAGCAGAAAGGCCACGCCCGCCCAACGGGTGAGCGTGGCGGCGGCGGGCCAGCCGCGCAACAGCTCCGCCAGGCCGAGCCCGGCCAACACCAGCAGCAGGACGAATCCCAGGGTGGCACCGGCGACATGGCGCAGGGTGGCGCGCAGACCGTGGGAGGCTCCGCTGGACAGCGCCACCACATTGACCGGGCCGGGGGAAATCGATGCGGCCAGCGCGAAGCCGGCCATCGACAGGTAAAGCATCATCATCGCCGCCGTCCTATTTCAGCAGCGGCAGCGAACCGGTCAGCGAGCGCACCAGCGCCGCCGGACCGTGGAGGCAGAGGCCGAGATAGCACAACTCCTCCTGCCTGGTGGCGGCAAGGCGCTGGCGATAGTCGTCGTAGCTCTTGGCGCGCTGGGCGACATCGGTCATGCCGATCACACCCAGCCCGTCGGCTTCCCGTTCCGCCGCGCTCCGGCGCAGCGCGCGCAAGCCCTCGGCATCGGACACCAGGATCGGCATCACGATGGTGGTGATGCCGGGATGGCCGATGCCGTCGGCATCCTGAAGGTCGCAGCCGACCAGTTCGGGCCGCAGCTTCCCCAGCGTCATCGACAGGGCGGCGGCGGTGTTGGCGATCAGCCCAGGCGGCAGGGCGCGGTCGATGATGAAGGCACAGCGTGTCACGTCCGGCTTTCCCTTTGTTGGATGAAGGTCAGGCCGGGGGACTGTCGTGGATCGGGCGGGGGCGGGTATTGAATGAAATTACCCACGGCCGGAAGGGGTGCGGCCGCTCGCGGCACACTGCCGGCGGTTCAGCCCGTCGCCCGCGCGGACGCGCGGCGGCAGGGCTGCAACCGGCATCCGCACCGGCTATATTGTCCCGACAGCACCGTCGCTTTGGGGGTGCCCGGGGGCATATGGGGTGCCGGAATGTCAACGAACTACGTCAACACCTTCATCAACGCCGCGGCCGACTGCAAGGCAAAGACCGGCACCGTTCCGTCCAAAGCCGGTACGATCGGCGCGCTGCAGCTCTCGCTGCTGTTGGAACGGCCATATGCGATGACCAGCGACGAACTGCTGCTGGAGGTCCACATGATCCGCAACGGCATTCCGCCGGAAGAACGCGAGGCGGCGCGCGACCGGCTCTTCGGCAAGCCGCAGGCCTGCCTGCGGGCATCGCCGCTGGTCAAGCAGTATGGCTGGGGCCTGCACCATGACGGCGACGGCCGGGTCGCCGCCTATGGGGCCGAGAGCGACGCCTACCGCGACCTGAGCCGCCGTACGGACCTGAGCGTCGTTGCCGGAATGCGCAACAGCCGCGGCTGACGGCGCCGGTTCAGACCCCGACCTCCACCGCCGCGTTGACGACATAGATCTGCTCGTTGCGGTCGTTCTTGTCGGCCAGGAAGATGCCGCTCGGCGCCAGCATGCCGCCGTCGGTGACGTGGATGCTGACGGCGCCATAGGGGAAGACGGCCTTCACCGCCTCGTGGTCCAGCCGGTCGGCATCGGCCGGCACGGCGAGATGGACGCGCACCTGCATCCGGCTGGTGTCGCCGTCGACCAGGGTGCGCATGCCGGGCATGGAGTTGCGCTCTATGGCGTTGCGCACGGCGCGGACGGCGGCCTTGGTCACGTCCTGGCCATGCAGATCCACCCCCATGCCGAGTTCCACGAACATCACCTGTTTCATCGCGTCGGGCCTTTCATTGGCTGTCGGTCGTGGCTGTTGGTCGACGGGGATGATGGCGCGTGGTCGCAGGCAGGGCCAAGGGGGTGGCGGGGGAATTTCGGGGGGTGGAAGGTGCCGGCCCCCCACCTCACACCGCACCGGACTCTCGTCACGCCTTCGGGCGGATTTCGCCGTCCATCTTGGCGCCGTTGTGGTGGTGGGTGCCGGAGAAGGCGCGTTCCAGGCGGCGGGGCGCGCGGATCAGGTGGAGGTACAGCTCGTCGAACTGGCCGACGGAGGCGAGCTGGCGCACGTCGTTGACGGTGATCCGCTGGCCGTTCAGCTCGATCAGGCCGCTGTCGCGCAGCCGCCGCAGGGTGCGGTTGATGTGGACGATGCTGAGACCCAGCGCGTCGGCCAGGATCTCCTGCGTCACCGGCAGCACGAAATGCCCGTCGGTCACCATGTTGACGATGCTGAGGCGGCGCAGAAGCTCGACGATCAGATGGGCGGTGCGCTCCAGCGCGGTCCGGCGCCCCAGGCTGAGCAGCCGCTCGGCGACGATGGCCTCCTCCCGCGCGCCGGACCAGGCGAGTGCGGCGGCAAGGCGCGGGAAGGACCGGAACAGTTCGCCGATCCGCTCCGGCGGGAAGCTCGCCACCTCGACCGGGGTCAGGGTGGTGACGCTGTGGTCGGCCGATTCGAACAGGGTGCAGTACATGCCGATGATGTCGCCGGGCAGGACGAAATTGACGACCTGGCGCCGTCCGTCCGGCAAGGCTTTGTGGCGGATCGCCCACCCGTCCCGCATGATGCGGACGTCGCGATACCTTTCGCCTTGTTGGAGAAGATCGATGCGCGGCGGCACGCGGTCGGTCGTCCTTTCCAATTCGGCAAGATACATCTTTTCCTCATCCGACAGGACGAGGTAGCTGCTCAATTTGAGCCACAATGGAGTCGGTTCGAGGGCGCGGCTCGCCAGGGCGCGAGTCATGGTCGTCTCTTTGCCTTCTTTGTCCAAATATTGGCGTTTCGATAAACGGTCGCGCCGTTGAACCGGTTCCGCGTTGTCTCGAACGTTTAGGGTTTTCAGGCGAGGCAGCCACAACATAGGTTAATCGGCTGAATATTTTTCTCGAACGGTCTGTGACGCGCAGCCGACCCGTGTGTTGTTCCCTATGCAATTGGACCTACCGGCGGCTTGGCCGGGCGGGGTTGAGAACCAATCGAACGGGGGCATGATGACGTCGGAGGAAGAGGCGGCAGGTATGGCCGCTCTCTCGATTTGTGAATCGTTGGTGATCGCCATGGTCGAAAAGGGCCTCCTCACGGTCGAGGAGGCGCGGGGCGTGCTCGAGGACGCCGCCGCTGCCCATCTGCGACAGGAAATACCGGAACCGGCAATCCGGCGTCAGGAGATGGCGGTGCGCTTCATCGAGCGCCTCGCCCTGCAGGTGAACGCCGCCGGTCCCTACAGTCGCGGCTGACGCACCGGTGCGGGTGGACCGGCGCGATCAGTCCTGCAGGATGGTCGAATTGCGCCGGTCGCCGGCCTCTTGCCGGCCGGTGGGTCCATCCGTCAGGGAATCGCTCAACAACTGCGCGACCTCCTTGGCGGCGATCGGCTTGTGCAGGATGCGGTAGCCGCTGGCCTCGGCATCGGCGATGCGTTCGGGCGCGGTGTCGCCGGTCAGCACGACGCTGGCCGGGGCCGGGAATCCCCGCTCCCGCAGGGCGGTTTCGACCGCACGGAGGGCCTCCAGCCCGGTGGCGCCCGCTTCCAGCCGGTAATCGGCGATCACCAGATCGGGCGGGCGCGGCTGGTCCCGCAGCAGGCGGAGCGCATCGGCGGCGCTGTCGGCCGCGGTCGCGCGCCAGCCGAAATCCTCGATCAGCAGGGTCAGCCCCTCGCGCACCAGCGGATCGTCGTCGATCACCAGGGCGGTGCCGCGTCCGGGCTCCGGCGCCTGTTCCGCATCGGTCGCCCCGGACGCCGCCGCGACCGCCGGCAGGGCGGAGGTGGGGATGTCCAGCGTGAAGCAGGACCCCTTGTTCGGCCGGGACGCGACATGCACGCGGTAGCCCAGCAGCCGCGCCAGCCGGTCGACGATGGCAAGCCCCAGCCCCAGCCCCTTGCCGCGGTCGCGGGTGGGGTTGGAGATCTGGTAGAATTCGTGGAAGATCCGCTCCAGATGCTCGGGCGGGATGCCGATGCCGGTGTCGTGGACCTGGATGCGCAAGGCCCCCGGACGATGGCGGCAGCCCAGCAGGATGCGGCCGTGGTCGGTGTAGCGCAGCGCGTTCTCCACCAGATTGCGGATGATCCGTTCCAGCAGCGCCGGGTCGGCGTTCAGCGTCACGTTGGTGGGGACGCTGCGGAAGGCGACGCCCTTCTCCGCGGCGCGCAGCCGGTATTCGCCCTCCAGCCGGGCGAAGATGGTGCCGAGCGACACCGCCTGGATGTTGGGGGACACCGTGCCGGCATCCAGCTTGGAGATGTCCAGGATGGCGTCGAGCAGGCGGCACAGCGCGTCCATCGACGCCTCGATGCTGCCGACCAGCGACGCCGCCGGATGGTCGCCCAGCCGGATCGCCAGGGCGGAGGTCAGCAGGACCAGCGATTGCACCGGCTGGCGCAGGTCGTGGCTGGCCGCCGCCAGGAAATGCGTCTTGGCGGCGTTGGCGCGCTCCGCCACCATCAGCGCCATCACCGCCTCCTGGCGCGAGCGCTCCTCCTCGTTGCGGGCGCTTTCCGCCTCGGCGCGGGCCTGTTCGGCGCGCTCGGCCAGGGTGCGCTGGATGGTGATCTCCTCCGCCGCCCGCATCTCGCGCTCGCGCTGGATCGCCGCGATGTGGTCCAGCATGGCGTTGAAGCCGCGCGCCAGGGCCGAAACCTCGTCATTGCCGCGCACCCGGGCGCGCTGTCCGGTGAAGCCGTCGGTGGCGATGGCGCCGGCCAGCCGTTCCAGTTCGCGCAGGGACCGGGTCATGTGGTTGCCGACGGCGCGGCTGCCGATGTAGATCGCCAGCAGGGCGAGAACGGCCACCAGACCATAGGCCGGCAGCATCCAGGACAAGAGCGCGGTGGTCGGCGTTTCCGGCGCCTCCAGCCGCAGCTTCAACCCAAGCTTCGCCAGCCGTTCCGGCACGGTCAGCGGCACTGTCACCGCCATCATGTCGGCCGGCACCGGCGGAGGCGGCCCGCTGCCGTGGAGAAGCTCCGCCTCCGGATGCAGGACCAGGGAGTCGAGCGGCACCTTGTAGAGCAGCGCCCCTTCCGGCGAGGTGGTGCGGGAATAGATCAGCATCTCCGCAGCCAGCAGGAACTTGGTATCGCCCTGCTGCACCACCTGGGCGGCGGGCTTGCCGGCGGCGATGGCGGCGCGCAGCCAGGCCATGTCGGCCGGCGCGATGGCCAGCGGGGCGGCATGGCGCCCGTTGTCGGCGACCGGCTCTCCTTCGAAATCGGTGAAGACCAGCGCCACCGGCATGCTGGCGATGTGGTTGAAGCTGCCCAGGAAGGGGATCAGGTAGGTTTCCTTCCCCGCGGAATCGACCAGGGCGGTGGCGAGCACGCTGTTTTCCGCCAGTTCGCGCACCGTCATCACCAGCGTGTTCAGCAGTCCTTCGGTCTGGCGGGCGGCGAGGCTGGCGTTCGCCTCCACATTGGCATGGTGCTGGCGCGCCAGATGGCGGCTCGACACCAGATACAGGCTGGCGCCGATCAGAATGGCGATCAGCACGCCCAGCATCAGCGACACCATCGCGAAGCGGCGGGCCAGCCGTCCGGAGGTCAGCATCCGCTGGGCGGCGCGGGGGATGGTGCCGTCGGAGGTGGGGCCGGTGGGAATTGGTTCGCTCATCCGAGTTCTCAATCCACCGGAACCAGAACGCCGTCGGCGCGGAAGCGAGCCATCAGCAGGTCGTCGGGCCCCAGCGCCTCGTGCCGGCCGGGGGCGAAGGGACGGTCGTAGTCGCGGGTCACCCCGTGATAGGGGCCGACCTGTTCCAGCGCGTCGCGCACGGCGGCGCGGTCGGTGGTGCCGGCGCGGTCGATCGCGAGCGCCAGGATGCGGGTCAGATCATAGGCGTGCAGGAAGCCCACCGGCGACACGATGTCCTCCGGCCGGTGGATGCCGAACAGGCGTCCGGCCGTCTCCAGCACCGGGGCCAGCCGGTCCTTGGGGATGCGGAAGGGGCTGACCGTCTGGATCACGCTGAAATCGACCTCCTGCAGGGCCGGTCCGGCCTGTCCGACGAAATCGCCGCCGGTGACGCCCCAATGGCTGAGGATCGGCAGCCGCCGCTGCGGCGGCAGGGCGGCGACCTCGCGCACCAGCACGGCGGCCTCGTCGTCGTTGGCGACCAGCAGGATCGCCTGGGCGCCGGCATCGGCCAGCGCCTGATACTTGTCGATCAGCGAGCGGTCGCGCCAGTTGTACCATGCGGTGCCGACCAGATCAGGCGTCTTGTGCTCCGCAAGGTAGCGGTTGGCGGCCTCCAGGTTGGATCGTCCCCAGGCGGTGTTGGTCAGCAGCAGCCCGACATGGGTCAGGCCGCGGTCGGTGGCGCGCTTCAGCAGGAAGGGCATCGCCAGGCTGTCGCGCAACGACAGCCGGAAGATGTAGTTGGGCTCCATCCCGTTGTCGACGATGTCGTCGGCTGACGACCAGGGGGCCAGGAACAGGGTGCGGGTCTGTTCCAGGACCGGCAGCTCCTCGATCACCACCGGGCTGAACCGGCCGCCGAAGACGGCGACCAGTCCGGGGATGGTGGCCAGTTCCCGGATGTTCTTGATGCCGCGGGCGGAGATCGAGCGGTGTTCGCGGGTGATCAGCGTTAGCGGCCGGCCGCCCAGAACGCCGCCGCCGCGGTTGATGTCGTCGATGGCGGTCAGGATCCCGCGCTGGATGGATTCGGCCGAGGTGCTGTTGGTCAGCCCGAACTCCCCGTCCAGCGCCAGCACCACCGGTTCCCCGGGAAGGTCCCGCCCCGCCGGCCCGGCAGCAGCCGGCGCTGCCGCAAGCGAAACCGCGAGGGCAAGCAGAAGCAGGATCGGACGGAACAGGTGGAGGGCTGCGGAAAACATTGGCCGTCGTTCAAGTGGATCGGCAAACGGAAGATTTGGCTCCCGTGCGCGTAACGCGGCACTATGGGTGGGGGGAACCGGCGGGGTCAATCTTCCCTTCGGCCGAGCGGCGAGTACGGAAGACCAGTGCCATTGCGGCAAGTCGCTCGCTGGCAGTGATTATTATTATCGTTACAGGCATGAGTGCAGGGAAAGCGCCGCCCGGCGGTGGGCGGCGCCCCTGTCGGACGGATCAGACCAATTTGGCGGTCAGGCTGATCTGGGTGCCTGCCAGCGCCTTCGACACCGGGCAGTTGGCCTTGGCGCCGTTCGCCTGTTCCTGGAAGGTGGCCTCGTCGATGCCGGGGATTTCGGCTTCGCACTCCAGCTCGATCCGGCTGATGGCAAAGCCGGCGCCGGCCTTCTCCAGATGCACCTTGGCGGTGGTGTGGACGCGGGTCGGCGTGTGTCCGGCTTGGGCGAGCCCGGCCGACAGCGCCATGGAGAAGCAGCCGGCATGCGCCGCCGCGATCAGCTCCTCAGGATTGGTACCCTGGCCGTTCTCGAAGCGGGAGGGAAAGGAGTAGCTGCCTTCGAAGGCGCCGCTGCCCAGCCGCATCTTGCCGCTGCCCGATTTCAGGTCGCCGCGCCATTCGGCATCCGATTGCCGCATCGCCATGGTGATGTCTCCCCTTGCTGGTCATGGTCGGACCGGCCCGCCGCCATGGCGGGGACCGGTCGAGCCTGACCTAGGGCCATCGACCGCGGCGGCCAGCCGCATACTCCCTTCGCGCCGCCGACCGTTACAGCCAGCGTTTTCTAAAGCCAATCAGGCACGCGCTCGGCTGCCAGCATCTCCTCCACCGTCGGGCGGGGGCGGATGACGGAGAAGCGGTCGCCGTTGACCAGAACCTCCGGCACCAGCGGCCGGGTGTTGTAGGTCGAGGCCATCACCGCGCCATAGGCGCCGGCCGACAGGAAGGCGACGAGGTCGTCGTCGGCCAACGGCGGCAGCGGGCGCTGCACGGCGAAGGTGTCGCCGCTCTCGCACACCGGGCCGACCACGTCGTACGGCTCCTGCGCGACGCCCTCGGCCGGTTCCGCCACCGGGACGATGCCGTGATAGGCGTCGTACAGCGACGGGCGGATCAGATCGTTCATCGCCGCGTCGACGATGGCGAAGCGGCGGTGCAGCCCCTGCTTCACATAGATGACGCGGCTGACCAGGATGCCGGCGTTGCCGACCAGCGAGCGGCCCGGCTCCAGCGTGATGCGGCAGCCGAGATTGCCGGTGATCGAGCGTACCATCGCGGCATAGTCGGCGAGATCGGGCGGCGCCTCGTTCTTGTAGGTGATGCCGAGGCCGCCGCCGAGGTCGAGGCGCTGGATGTCGTGGCCGTCCTCGCGCAGCTGGTGCAGCAGGGCCGCGACCCGCTCGTAAGCCGCCCGGAAGGGGGCGAGGTCGGTCAGCTGCGAGCCGATATGGACGGCGATGGCGACCGGCTTGATGCCCGGCAGGGCCGCGGCGCGGCGGTAGATCTCGCGCGCGTGGTCATAATCGATGCCGAACTTGTTCTCTTTCTTGCCGGTGGCGATCTTGGCGTGGGTCTTGGCGTCGACGTCCGGATTGACTCGGAAGGCGATGGGAGCCTCCACGCCCATGGACGAGGCGATCTGGCTCAACGCCTCCAGCTCCGGCACCGATTCGACGTTGATCTGGTGGATGCCGGCCTCCAGCGCGGCACGCAGGTCGTCGCGGGTCTTGCCGACGCCGGAGAAGACGATGCGCTCGGCCGGAATGCCGCCGGCCAGCGCCCGCTTCATCTCGCCCACCGACACCACGTCGCCGCCGGCGCCCAGCTTTGCCAGGGTGCGGATGACGGCGAGGTTGGAGTTGGCCTTCAGCGCATAGCAGACGCCGGCATCCTGGCCGGCAAAGGCACCGGCATAGGCATTGTAGTGCGATTCCAGCGCCGCGGTGGAATAGAGGTAGAAGGGGGTGCCGACCTCGCGCGCCACATCCTCCAGCGAGACGGATTCGGCATGCAGCACGCCGTTGCGGTAGGCGAAGACGCTCATCGGCGAGCCGTTGGGAGAACCGGGGCGGGCGGCGTTCATGGGAACTGCACTCCGGAACCGGCCGGCTTGGCGGGCTTCGGGTCCTGTGAGGGGTTGGGGTAGGTGCGCGGGAAGGGATCGACCTGCCCCTCCGGAACCGGGCTGTCGACGAATTTCGGCTTCTTGCCGCAGCCGGCCAGCGCCAGGGCGCCGGTCAGGGCGAGGACGGTCAGGGTGAGGGAGCGGGGAAGGCGGCGGTTCACAGGAAACGCTCCCGGGCGGCCTTCACCGCCTCCTGCACGCGGACGGGTGCCGGGCCGCCGAAGCTGGTGCGGCTGTTCAGCGACGCCTCGATGCTCAGCGCCGGATAGACGGCTTCGGTGATGCGCGGCTCAATGGCCTTCAGTTCATCCAGCGTCAGGTCGGTCAGGCCGACGCGCCGGTCCTCCGCCGCCTTCACGGCACGGCCGGTGACGTGGTGCGCCTCGCGGAAGGGCATGTTCAGCTCCCGCACCAGCCAGTCGGCGAGGTCGGTGGCGTTCAGGAAGCCGCGGTCGGCCGCCTCGCGCATCGCCTGGACGTTCGGTTGCATGTCGCGCACCATGCCTTCCATGGCGGCGATGCAGAGCGCCAGCGTGTCGTCGGCCTCGAACACCGGCTCCTTGTCTTCCTGCATGTCCTTGGAATAGGCCAGCGGCAGGCCCTTCATGGCGATCAGCAGGCTGTTCAGGCTGCCGATCACCCGGCCGGCCTTGGCGCGCACCAGCTCCGCCGCGTCGGGGTTCTTCTTCTGCGGCATGATGGAGGAGCCGGTGGTGAAGGCGTCCGTCAGCTTGATGAAGCGGAACTGGGCCGAGCACCAGATCACGATCTCCTCGGCGAAGCGCGACAGGTGCATGGCGCAGATCGACGCCGCCGACAGGTATTCCAGCGCGAAGTCGCGGTCGGACACCGCGTCCAGCGAGTTGGCGGTCGGCCGGTTGAAGCCAAGCGCCTCCGCCGTCATGAAACGGTCGATGGGGTAGGGGGTGCCGGCCAGCGCCGCCGAGCCCAGCGGGCATTCGTTCAGCCGGCAGCGGGCGTCGCGGAAGCGGCTGCGGTCGCGCCCGAACATCTCGACATAGGCCAGCAGGTGATGGGCGAAGCTGATCGGCTGCGCCGCCTGCAGGTGGGTGAAGCCGGGCATCACCGTCCCGGTGTGCTGCTCCGCCAGATCGATCAGCGCGGTCTGCAGCGCGGTCAGGCCGGCGATGGTGCGGTCGATGGCGTCGCGCACCCACAGCTTGAAGTCGGTCGCCACCTGATCGTTGCGCGAGCGGCCGGTGTGCAGGCGCTTGGCCGGTTCGCCGATCAACTCGGCCAGCCGGGCCTCCACATTCATGTGGATGTCCTCCAGCTCCACCTTGAAGGTGAAGACGCCGGCGTCAATCTCTGCTTTCACGCGGTCGAGGCCGTCGATGATGGCATCGGCGTCGGCCTGGGTTATGATGCCCTGCTTGGCCAGCATCGCGGCATGGGCCTTCGACCCGGCGATGTCCTGGTCGGCGAGCCGCTTGTCGAAGCCGATGGAGGCGTTGATCTTCTCCATGATGGCGGCGGGACCGCGCGCGAATCGCCCGCCCCACATCTGGCTGGCGGCGGGTGCGGCAGAGCCCGTGGGGGCGGCGGAATTCGGCGGGGTCTGATCGGCGCTCATGGGGACGGATACCGGGGCATTCGGGTGAAGGGGAGCGAGGAAGCGTGAGTATGCGGACTTTGGCGGCCGTCGCAACGGTTTGTGTGTGCATGGCCGGGGCCGGCCTGTGGTGGAGCGCCGGCGCGGCGCCGAACCCCGGCTCGGGCGCCCCCGAGGTGGTGCGGCTGGGCGCGGCGGATGCCGCCACGCCGGTCGCCGCCACCGGCGCCGACAAGCTGGAGAAGTTCAAGGGGGCGGAGCCGAAGCCGATGCCGCCGCTGTCCTTCGTCGATGCCGAGGGGCGTCGGGTCGATCTCGCCGAATTCAAGGACCGGGTGATCCTGCTGAACCTGTGGGCGACCTGGTGCGGGCCCTGCGTGAAGGAGATGCCGTCGCTCGACCGCCTGCAGGCCCAGCTGGGCGGCGACGCCTTCCAGGTGGTGGCGCTGTCGCTGGACCGCGGCGGGCGGACGGCGGTGGAGCCCTTCTATAAGAAGACGGGGGTGGAGCATCTGACGGTGTTCCTCGATCCCGGATCGGAATCGATGAAGGTGCTGTCCTTGCGCGGCCTGCCCACCACCATCCTGGTCGATCCGGAGGGGCGCGAGCTTGGCCGCGTCGAAGGGGCGGTGGAGTGGGATTCGCCGGAGGTCGTCGCCTTCCTGCGCCAGTTCCTCGGTCATGGTGGCGGGCCGGCGCGTGACCGCGGCGGGGTGATGAAGACCGGCGGCTGACGATCCTGTGGCCTTGGGGTAGAGTGCGGCGATGATCGTCCGCCTGTCCCGAGCCATTCCATGACGCAGCCCGCAGCAATCGGCCCCAAGCGCTACACCATCGGTCCCGGCATCGTGATGATGCGGCAGGGCGAGCGCGCCGACCGGGCGTGGCTGATCGAATCCGGCGAGCTGGAGGTGCTGCTGACCCTGCCGGACGGCGGCACCCGGCGGCTGAGCGTCGTCGGCAAGGGGGCGGTGGTCGGCGAGATGGCGCTGATCGACGATGGCGAGCGCAGCGCCACCGTGCGCTCGCTGACCGAGGTGTCTTGCGTCGAGGTGACGCGGGAGGCCTTCCGCGGGCTGCTGAAGCGCAGTCCGCCGCTGGCGTCGTTTCTGCTGCAGAGCCTGATCGCCGCCATCCGCCGCGATTATGGCCTGCCGGCGGTCGAACGGTACGGAAATGCGGTGGATTTCCGCTCCACCAACTCCTTCCAGAAGGTGGTCGACCGTCGGATGATCCGCGAGGGGCATGTCTTCTTCGGCCCCAACGAGCCGGTGAACGCCGCCTACCTGATCCAGTCCGGCCGCGTGGCGCTGCGCCCCGGCCGCGGCACGCTGGGCGGCGAGATCGCGTCTCTCGGGCCCGGCCGCCTGTTCGGCGAGATCTATCTGCTGACCGGCCGCCAGCCCGACGTCACTGCCGTGGCGGTCGCCGGTGGCATCTGCGAGGTCATCGACAAGCGCAGCTTCGAGGATGCGGTGACGGCGATGCCGCCGATCCTGAAGTCGCTGGCCCGGATCTACATCGCCCAGCTGACGAAGAAGGCTTCCGCCCCGGCAGGCCCGCCCCCGTCCGCCGAGAAGGCCGGCTGAGTCGGGATCGGACTTGGTGCTGGATTTGCCGGGGCATCTGGTGGAAAACAGCGCCTTCACGAATATTGCGGCGCTCCGGCCCCCTCGGGGGTGTGCGCCATTCAGGGAGACAGCATGTTCACTGCCGCCAGCTTCCGCGTCGGCGACCGCGTGACGATCCGCAGCGGCCAGTCCATTCCGCAATCCATCGCAACGGTGGAACGCTATAAGGAGGGCGGCCGCTGCATGGTCCTGTCCGACGGCAGCGAATGGCGCGCCGACGGGCGCCGCCAGTGGAGCTTCCGTGGCGGCTACTACAAGGGTCCGGTGGTGGAGCCGTTCGAGGCCGGCGACGACGAGTTCATCGCTCGCCGCCGCGCCATCGGCGCCCTCCGCAAGTTCGGTGACGGCCTGACCATGGATTCACCGCTGACCACCGAAGCGCTGCAGCGGATTCTTGAAGCGGTGGACCGGGAGAAGGCGGCGGCCAAGCAGGGGTGAGGACTCACCCCGCCAGCGTCATGCCCATTTCCCAGAAGTCGGCCTCCAGCCGGCAGGCCTGACGGAAGACGGTAAGCAGACGGGGGAAGCGCGCCTCCGTCATCCCATCCGCCGCCAGCCGGTCGAGGTTCTCCCGCGCCGCCTGCGCCACCTCCTGATAGGCCTTCCCCGCATATTCGGCGATCCAGACGCGGTAGGGGTTGGACTCGTTCAGCGCGCCGGGTAGCCCGGCCAGCCGGCGGCCGATCTCGGCATAGCCGATGACGCAGGGGCTGAGCGCCACATGCAGGTCCAGCAGGTCGCCGCGCAAGCCCGTTTCCAGCACATAGCGGGTGTAGGCCATCGTCGCCTTGGCCTCCGCCGCCTGTTCCAGTTCGGCGGCCGGCAGGCCCCAGCCGGCGCACAGGCCGACATGCAGGTCCATCTCCACGTCGAGGATCGCCTTCAGGCCGTTCAGCGACGCCCGCATCTCGAGCAGGTCGCGGCCCTTGTAGATGGCGAGAGCGTAGGCGCGGGCGAAATGGATCAGGAACAGGTAATCCTGCACCAGATAATGCCGGAAGCACGCCTGCGGCAGCGTCCCGTCGCCCATCCCGCGCACGAAGGCGTGGTCGACATAGGCCGACCAGTCCGGCCGCGCCTCGGCGACGAGCCGGTCGAACAGGTCGGTTTGGCTGGTGGCGGCGGTCATGAGCGCAGTCTCCGGTGTCGCTGACGGAATTGGGCGCACACTCTACCCGCTATTCCCCGGTTTGCAGCAAGGCCCCGCGCACGCGCGCCTGGTGGAAGGCGTACAGGAACACGGCGATGCCGGCCGCCATGTAGAGCACGTTCAACCCGACCGCCCAGGCCAGATGGTCCCAGCGCAGGACGCCGTCGAACACCAGCGCCCGCATGCCCTCGAACACATGGGCCGACGGCAGGGCGAGCGAGACCGGCTGGAGCCAGGCCGGCAGGACCGAGACCGGGTAATAGACGGCACTGACCGGGGCCAGCATGAAGACGACGATCCAGGCCAGCCCCTCCGCCCCCATGCCATAGCGCAGGATCAGCGCCACGATCAGCAGCCCCAGCGACCAGCCCAGCACGATCAGGTTGGCGAAGAAGGCGGCGAGCGGCAGACCCAGCGCGTAAACCGAATAGCCGAAGAAGGGAATCGCCAGCGCCGTCGCCGGCAGCACGCCGATCAGGGTGCGCAGCAGGCTCATGGTCATCAGCGCCGTCACCCATTCGCCAGGGCGCAAGGGGCTGACGAACAGATGGCCGAGGTTGCGCGACCACATCTCTTCCAAAAAGGAGATGGAGACGCCGAGCTGGCCGCGGAACAGCACGTCCCACAGCAGCACCGCGCTGACCAGCACGCCGGCGCCCTGCGCCACCCAACCGCTGCCGCCGCCGTTGGTCGAGGCCATGAACTGGTTGATGTAGCCCCACAGGATCATCTGCATGGTCGGCCAATAGGCCAGTTCCAGAATGCGCGGCCAGGACCCGCGCAGCAGATACCAGTAGCGCAGCACCATGGCGCCGACCCGGCGCAGCGAGAAGTCGGCGCGCGGGATCGCCACCTCATTCGGCTGCATCGGCGGCCTCCCCGGTGAGGATGCGGCCATCGGATTCAACGCCGCCGGACGCGCGGGCGATGTCGAGGAAGACCTCCTCCAGCGTCTGGCGGCCATAGCGGGCGACCAGGGCGGAGGGGGCGCCGCGGTCGACGATCCGACCTTGCCGCATCATCAGCACGCCGTCGCACAGCCGCTCCACCTCCAGCATGTTGTGGGAGGCGAGCAGGATGGTGGCGCCGGTGCGAAGGCGGTACCGCTCAAGATATGTCCGGATCCAGTCGGCGGTGTCGGGATCGAGCGAGGCGGTCGGCTCGTCCAGCAGCAGAAGCTCCGGGTCGTTGAGCAAAGCTTTCGCAAGGGCAACGCGGGTTTTCTGCCCCGCAGACAGCCCGCCGGACGGGCGATCGAGAAAACGCGACAGGTCAAGATGCTCGGCCAATTCTTGGACGCGCTTTTTGACGCATGTCAAACCGTAGAGGTGGGCATAGACGGTAAGGTTCTCCCGCACCGTCAGCCGATGGGGCAGTTCGACGTAGGGGGAGGAGAAGTTCATGCGCGGAAGCACGGCATGCCGGTGGCGCGCCATGTCGACGCCCAGGATCTCCACCGTCCCGGCCGTCGGCAGCAAAAGCCCCAGCAGCATCGAGATGGTCGTCGTCTTGCCCGCCCCGTTGCCGCCGAGAAGGCCGGTGACGCTGCCGCGCGGCACGGTGAAGGTGATGGAGTCGACCGCCGTCACGTCCCGTCCGTCCGGAGCCGGGAAGCGCTTGGTCAATCCGTCGGCCCTTATGGCGGGCGATAAGACAGCGATCTGTTCGGTCATGGGCACAGAATATGGCGGTGTCCGCCGCAACCGCCAGGGGCATGCGCTCCAGATGCATGCAGGCCTTGGGCAGGTGGACTGGGGGAACGGATCATGGTGAGTTTCGCCAGCGCGCTGACCGCACCGATCCCGCTCGCTTCGCCGCCGCACTGGGCGCAGCCCGACGGCCGCATCACACTGCGCACGCTGATCCTGATCCGCTGGGTCGCGGTGCTGGGGCAGCTGGCCGCGGTGGCCTTCGTCAATCTCGGTCTGGGTTTCCCGCTGCCGCTGGGGCCGGTTCTGGCCGCCATCAGCGCGTCGGCCCTGCTGAACGTGGTGGCGATGGCCCAGCGCGGCGGCCGGCTGCGGCTGGCCGACCGCGACGCCGCGCTGTATCTCAGCTACGACATGCTGCAGCTGACGCTGCTGCTCTATCTGACCGGCGGGTTGAGCAACCCCTTCGCCATCCTGCTGCTGGCGCCGATGACCGTTGGTGCGGCCATCCTGTCGCGCTACAGCACGGTGCTGCTGACCGGGCTGAACCTGATCTGCCTGACCGCGCTCGCCCTCTGGCACTTCCCGCTGCCGTGGGAGGAGCCGGTGCGCTCGATGGCGCCGCTCTATGCCTTCGGTGTCTGGCTGTCGCTGTCGGTGTCGGCGGTCTTCATCGCCGGCTATGTCTTCCGCGTCGCCGCCGAGGCGCGTCGCTTCGCCGACGCGCTCTCCGCCTCGCAGGTGGCGCTCGCCCGCGAACAGCGCCTCGGCGCGCTGGGCGCCCTGGCCGCCGCCGCCGCGCATGAACTGGGCTCGCCGCTCGGCACCATCGCCGTGGTGGCGAAGGAGCTGGCGCGCGACCTGCCGCCCGACAGCCCCTATGGCGAGGATGTCGAGCTTCTGCAGAGTCAGGTGATGCGCTGCCGCGAGATCCTGGCCGATCTGGCGCGCAAGCCCGAGGCCGACGGCGGCGACCCGTTCGAACGGCTGCCGCTGACCACGCTGATCGAGGCTGCCGCGGCGCCGCATCGTCTCGGCCACATCGACTTCGTCGTGGAACCCCACCCGGTCGGCGAGGCGGAGGAGCCCTTCCTGCGCCGCAGCCCGGAGATCATCCACGGCATCGGCAACTTCATCCAGAACGCCCACCAGTTCGCCCGCCACAAGGTGACGGTCGCCGCCGCCTGGGACGGCCGCGGCGTCACCATCACGGTGATGGACGACGGCCCGGGCTTCCCGCCCCATCTGCTGGGCCGCATCGGCGAGCCGTACCTGTCGGTGCGCGGCGAGCGGTCCGGCCCGAAGGGGCAGACGGGCGGCGGCCATATGGGGCTGGGCATCTTCATCGCGCAGACGCTGCTGGAAAAGACCGGCGCGACCGTGCGCTACACCAACAATCCGCCGGCCGGCACTCCGCCCGCCGACCAGACCGCCGGCGGGCATTCCAACCAGGGCGGAACGGGTGCGCGGATTTCCGTGCGCTGGAAGACCATCAACGCCAAGAAATGAGGTTTCACGGTGGACACCCTCAAAACAACCGATGACCTGCTGTCGGGCGATGCCGTCAAACTGACATTCACTGGCGACGTCACCCGCAGCCTCCTGATTGTCGACGACGACGCCCCCTTCCGCACGCGGCTGGCCCGCGCCATGGAAAAGCGCGGCTTCAACGTCGTCGCAGTCGACTGCGTCCAGCTCGGCATCGAGGTGGCGCAGGAATCCGCCCCCGCCTTCGCGGTGGTCGACCTGCGGCTGGGCGACGGCAACGGGCTGGACGTGGTGTCGGCCCTGCGCGACGCCCGCCCCGACGCCCGCGTCGTCATGCTGACCGGCTACGGCAACATCGCCACCGCCGTCGCCGCGGTGAAGGCCGGCGCCGTCGATTACCTGCCCAAGCCGGCCGATGCCGACGCGGTGGAATCGGCGCTGCTGGCCGATGGCCGTCCGCTGCCGCAGCCGCCGGAAAACCCGATGTCGGCCGACCGCGTCCGCTGGGAGCACATCCAGCGCGTCTTCGAACAGTGCGACCGCAACGTCTCCGAAACCGCGCGCCGCCTGAAGATGCACCGCCGTACCCTGCAGCGCATCCTGAACAAGCACGCCCCGCGCGCCTGAATATCCGCGGCTTCGGCCGAGGTTCTTGGTCAGGAAACGCGAACGGCCCGCCCCGGAAGGGAGCGGGCCGTTCGCATGTCCGGTGCCGCGCCGGTCAGGCGGTGCGGTCTTCCGTCCGGCAGGTCTTGATGCCCAGCAGCGTGTAGGCCGGGCAGAAGCCGACGACGGCCGTCAGCAGCGGCACCAGCCCGACCAGTCCCCACAGGGTCTGCGGCCCGACGACGGTCAGCGAAATCAGGATCAGCCCGACGATGGCGCGCAACGCGCGATCCACCGGGCCCATGTTGCGGCAATTCATGGCGGCACCTGTTATGGATGAACAGTACCGCCTGCTTTACATCCCAGCCATTGGCTCGTCTGTGATTCAGTCACGCTGGGACGCGTTGACCCTAGTTTGACCACGAGCCGTGCGTCGGCAGACCCGGCCCGTCTTCAAGAAACTCGATCATTCGCCTTTCAATCCGCAGCAGCACCTCACGGGCCGGCAGACTGTGGCATTCGCGGCTGTGGTCGCGGATCTGCCTGATCGCGGTGACGGTGGCGGATTCCTGACGGTGCGGCATGACGCAATTCTCCGTCCAAAAGACATACTGATAGTATACCTTTCAGCTTATCCGGTACAGCCTAAAAATACGTATACGTCACAATTTGTCGCACGCCCGAAATCATGATGCGCATTTATCCAGCGCCAGCAGGGCCGCCGGGTCGAGCACCTGGATGCGCCCGCGTGACAGGGTCACGAAGCCGCGCCGCTCGAACTCCTTCAGCTGGCGGCTCACCACCTCGCGCGCGGTGCCCAGTTCCACCGCGAGCGCCTGATGGGTGGTGTCCAGCCCGCCGGTCGCGTCGCGGCGGTCGGCCAGGAAGCGGGCGAGGCGCAGGTCGACGCGGCCGAAGGCGACCTCCTCGATCAGCATCATCATGCCGGTCAGCCGGTTGCCGAAGGACGCGAAGACGAAGTCGCGGAAGGCGGCGGAGCGCGCCACCAGATCGTGGAAGGGGCCGGCCGCCAGCGCCACCGCGTCGATGTCGGTCTCCGCCACCGCCTCGGCGCTGTAGGGCTTGTCGGTCAACAGGCAGGCGGTGGTGACGATGCAGGTCTCGCCGCGGCCGACGCGGTACAGCACGATCTCGCGCCCGGTCTCCGATGCCATCTGCACCCGCACCGCGCCGTCGAGAACCATCAGGAAGGTGTGACAACGGTCGCCTGCGCGGAACAGGACGGTCCCGCGCGGAACGTTCACCCGCCGCCCGGCGTTGCCGAGAAGGGTCGCCGAGTCTTCGTCCAGCTTCGCCAATGTCGGGAAAAGTGCCGGGATTTCCGCCAACCGGCCGGTACGATCGAACGTCATGGAACCTGTCCTTCCGAGTAACCCCCATTATCCCCGGTCCTGCATCGACGGTCCATACTGCACTGCAACAGGGTCAGGAAGGCTACCCACTGCGCGCCCATTGCTCACCTCATGCACTGGATGGCCGATGCAACGGCTGGACTAACACTGCGTTTCAGCCAATCGGACGAACCGCCGAGCCTGCCCGCCGGACAGCATCAGCTGCCCGGAATGGAGGATCGGGCTAACGGACGGTCCTATGGCCGCGCTTCTGGTCGTTACGCGAGGAGGACCCTTTGGCCACCCAGGAACTTCAGGAACAACCCCGACGCAATACCCCTGAGTCTCGGCGGGGCTCCGGTTCCGCCTCCCCCGGCATCTCCTATGATCTGTCGGCCAGCGCCGCCAGTGCGGTGCGCCGGACAACCGGCCTCCTGCGCCGGCACAAGCTGCTGATCGGCACGGTGATCGTGCTCGGCACCGGGCTGGCGGCCCTGGTCGCCTTCCGGATGACGCCGCTCTACACCGCCGAAACCCTCATCATGGTCGAGCACCGCAAGAACACCGTCCTCAATTTCGAGGGTGTGGTGTCCGACATGACCCCCGACATCAGCGCGCTGCAGAGCGAGGTCGCGATCCTGAAGTCGCCGGCCTTCGCCGAGAAGGTGGTGGCGAAGCTGAAGCTGATGAACGATCCGGAGTTCAATTCGGCGCTGCGTCCGCCGCCGCCGGGATGGCTCGCCGCGCTGAATCCGCGCAACTGGATCCCCGACAGCTGGAAGAGCGGCGGCACCGTGCCGCTGTCGCCGGAGGAGGTCGAGCGCAACCAGATGACCTCGGTGGTCAACGCGGTGCTCGACAACACCTCGGTCCGGCCGCAGGGGCGTTCTTACGTCATCGCCGTCAGCTTCGACAGCGAGGACCCGCGCAAGGCGTCGCTGATCACCAACACCATGGCCGACCTTTATCTGGTCGACCAGTTGGACGAGAAGTTCAAGGCGTCCAAGCGCGCCACCCAATGGCTGGAGGAACGGCTGGCCGACCTGCGCAAGGAGGCGCAGACGACCGGCGACGCGGTGGAGAAGTACCGCACCGAGCATGGCCTGACCACCTCGTCCAACAACGAGAGCACGGTTGTCGGCCAGCAGCTGAGCCAGCTCAACACCGACTATATCCTGGCCCGCACCAAGCGGCAGGAGGCGGAAACCAAGCTGCGCGACGTCACCGCGATGGCGAATTCGCCGCGCGGCGCCTCGGCGGTCGGCGACGTGCTGGGCTCCCCGCTGATCCAGGCATTGCGTGAGCGCGAGGTCGATCTGCAGCGCCAGATCGCCGACGCCACCAACCGCTACGGCGCCAAGCACCCGATGCTGCAGGCCCTGCAGAGCCAGCTGCGCGACCTGCAAGGCCAGATCAAGGCCGATGTCGGCAAGATCGTCGCCAACCTCAGCAACGAGGTCGAACTGGCGAAGGGCCGCGAGCAGGGGCTGAAGGCCAGCCTGGACCAGGCGGAGGCGAAGCAGAACCAGCAGCAGCAGGCGACCGTCGGCCTGCGCACGCTGGAACGCGACGCCAGCACCGCCCAGGCGATGTACGAATCCCTGCTGACCCGCTCGCAGCAGATCGCGGCGCAGACCGATATGCGCCAGCCCGACGCCCGCGTGGTGTCGGAGGCGGCGATCCCGCTCGACCCGTCGCAGCCCAACCGCAAGCTGATCCTGCTGCTGGCGCTGGTGGCGTCGGGCACGCTGGGCGTGCTGCTGGCCATGCTGCGCGAACGGGCCGACGGCGGTTTCCGCAGCCCGCACCAGTTCGAACTGGCGACCGGCGTGCGCAGCCTGGGCATCGTGCCGCGCATTCCGCGCTTCGGCGGTTCGCCGGCCGCCTATGTGGTCGACAAGCCGATCTCCGCCTTCGCGGAATCGATGCAGAACCTGCGCACCTCGCTCCTGCTCGCCAATCCGGACGGGCGGCACCGGGTGATCCTGTTCAGCTCCTCGGTTCCGGGCGAGGGCAAAAGCTCCGTCGCCGCGGCCTTCGCCCGCACCTGCGCCAATGCCGGCCAGCGGACGATCCTGGTCGATTGCGACCTGCGGCGGAAGAGCCTGCACGAGATGCTGGGCCTGTCCAACAACCGCGGCCTGTCGGAGGTTCTGGCCGGCGCCGCCGCTCTGGAGGACGTGATCCAGGTCGATCCGCGCACCGGCCTGCACGTCATCGTCGCCGGCCATGGCCGTACGCTGCCGCAGGACGTCCTGGGGTCGTCGGCCATGCACCAGCTGCTGTCGCGCCTGTCGGTCAACTATGACCGCATCGTGCTGGATTCGCCGCCGGTGCTGGCGGTGTCGGAAGGCAAGCTGCTGGCGGCGCTCGCCGACCAGACCGTCTTCATCGTCCGCTGGGGCATGACCAAGCGGGGCACCGCGATGGCCGGCCTGAAGGAAGTGATCGAAGCCGGCGGCGAGGTGGTGGGCGTCCTGTTCAGTCAGGTCGATACCCGCCGCCATGCCCAGTACGAGTTCCCGGACAGCGGCCGCTATCACGGCTACCGCCGCTACTACGCGAACTGAGCCTCACTCTCCCGCCCCGAAAGGGCGGGAGATGAGTTTTTGCGCCGTGCAACGTGACGTTTTGAACCACTGAAGAGCCCATGAATGTCGGCTGGACACCGCATCTTCCGGAACATCCGCGCCCTTGCCGCCGCCAAAATGGCGACGATGGCGAGCGGGCTGGTCACCGCGGCCTGGACCGCGCGTGTGCTGGGCCCGGACAGTTTCGGCGTGCTGGGCTTCGGCACCTCGCTGATGGCCTATGCGGCGCTGTTCGTGAACATGGGCCTGTCCACCTACGCCATCCGCGAGATCGCCCGCGATCGCGAGCAGGCGGCCGAATTGTCGGAGCATGTGCTGACCCTGCGCACCGTGCTGGCAGTGGTGGTGGGCGCCCTCTATGCCGCCTTCATCCTTTCCCTGGATAAGCCAATGGAGGTGAAGGCGGTTCTTCTGGTGCAGGCGGTCCAGCTGCTTGGGAACGCCCTGGTGCTCGACTTTGTTTATCAGGCGACCGAGAAGATGGGGGTGATCGCGACGCGCGAGATCGGCACCTCCATCGGCTCGATGCTTCTCGTCTTTCTGCTGGTGCGTGGGCCTGAGGACGCCATAACAGCAGCCGCCATCACCGGCGGATCGATCACCGTCAACGCGCTGGTGATGATCGGCCGGTTCCGCCGCGATTTCGGCACGCTGCGCCCGCGGGTCGACCTGAAGGTCTGGCGCGAGATCCTGACGGCGGCGACGCCGATGGCGGTCGGCGTCTTCGCCTGGGCGATCTTCACCCATCTGGACGTGGTGATGCTGGGCTTCCTGGCCCCGCACACCGAGGTCGGCTGGTACAGCGCGGCGGTGAAGATCCAGACCCTGGCCAATCTGGTCGGCAACATCGTGATGAACGCCTTCCTGCCGCAGCTGGCCGCTGCCTATGGCGAGCTGGGGCCGATGCGCGACCGGATGCGGGCCTATGCCTCCGTCATGCTGGCGGTCGGCGGGCTGGTCATTGCCGGCGGCCTCGCCCTGGCGCCGTCCATCCTGGGAACGCTGTTCGGCGATGCCTATGCCCCGGCGACGCTGGCCCTGCGGCTGCTGATGCTGGCCTCGGCGGTGGTCTACGCCAACATGATCCTGGGCAACCCGCTGCTCGTCTGGCATCGGCAGACCGGCTACATGATCGCCATGTTGTCGGGTGGCGCGCTGAACGCCCTGCTGAACATCTGGTGGATCCCACGCTACGGCATCGAGGGGGCCGCGATGGCGACCTTCACCGCAGAACTGGCCGCCACGGTCGCCATCGCCTGGATCCACCGGCAGACGGTCGGCGAGCTGTATGGCGGGATCGCCGCGAAGGCGCTGCTGTGCGCCGGCGCCGCTGTCGCCGCGGCACTGGCACTCGACCAGTTCGCCGCCCCGCTGTTCGACCGGATGCCGGCGCTGGTGGATTTCGTCATCGGCAGTGTGGCGATGGTCGCGGTCTATGCGGCCATGGCGGTGCTGACGGGACTGGTACAGCTGAAGCGGTTGCGCCGTCTGACCAGCGCCACGGCCTGAGAGGGGCGGGTCGTGGCAGGGCGGGCGGATGCAACCCTCAATTCCGCAATGCCGGGCCGATCCATGCCGGCAGCTGAAGCAGTTTGCGCCTATTGCACCACTTTCGAACGTCTCTGTTGGTGCCTCCAAGCATTCATTTGGCGTCGGCGAGGGTTAGTACTCTTAATACGTCGGTGATCGGCAATCATAGTCTTTTCATCCGACGGTGATTTCTGAAACACTTCGCGCTGCACAACGCCGGAAACGGGGTACTTCATCGTCACGGCGAAGTCACAACAATAAAACAATTTCGAATTTCGAGGTTTCTCCGTCTGCATCCTTGCCGGCAGGGCAGGGCAGTCGGGGCGTCTCCAAACTCTCGGCAACCCGCCGCCGGTGGCGGGGCCTCAGCAAACGGCAGGAGCGACGATGCTTCCCAAGACTTTTTCCGATCGTAACGTCTGCGTCCTCGGGCTCGGCTATGTCGGCCTGACGCTGGCGGTGGCGATGGCGGACGCCGGCTTCCAGGTGCATGGGGTCGAGGTGCGGCAGGACGTGCTCGACAAGCTCGGCCAGGGCAACCCGCACTTCCACGAACCGGGCCTGACGGAGAAGCTGCGCCACGTCATCGGACGCGGCCGTTTCACCTTCAGCCGCAATCAGGCCGATTGCAGCAACGCCAGCGTCTTCATCATCACGGTCGGCACGCCGCTGAGCAAGGACGGCCGGGTCCGCACCGACATGATCGAGGCGGCGACCCGTCAGGTCGCCAGCTGCCTGCATGACGGCGATCTGGTTATCCTGCGCTCCACCGTGAAGCTGGGCACCACCCGCAACATCGTGGCGCCGATCCTGCGCGCCACCGGCAAGCAGTTCGACATCGCCTTCTGCCCGGAACGCACGCTGGAAGGGCAGGCGCTGCTGGAGCTGAACCAGCTGCCGCAGATCGTCGGGGCGGAGAGCATGGACGTCGCCACCCGCGCGGCGCAGATCTTCGGCTTCCTGACGCCGACCACCGTCAAGGTCTCCACCCTGGAGACGGCGGAGCTGATCAAGCTGGTCGACAACACCTATCGCGACGTCACCTTCGCCTTCTCCAACGAGATCGCCAAGCTGTGCAATGCCATGGAGATCTCGGCGGTCGAGGTGGCGCGCGCCGGCAAGCTGGGCTATCCGCGCACCAACCTGCCGCTGCCCGGTCCGGTCGGCGGTCCCTGCCTGGAGAAGGACCCCCACATCCTGATCGAGGCGGCGCGCGAGGTCGGCGTCGAGATGGCGATCACCGCCGCCGGCCGGCTGGTCAACGAAAGCCAGCCGATCGAGGTCGCCGACTTCCTCGGCAAGCTCGCCAATTCGATGCAGGGCTTCCCGCAGGCGCCGACCATCAGCCTGATGGGGCTCGCCTTCAAGGGCCGGCCGGCGACCGACGACCTGCGCGGCACCATGGCCAAGCCGGTGCTGGAGGAGCTGCGCCAGCGCTTCCCCACCGCCCGCCTGCGCGGCTTCGACGCGGTGGTGCGTCCGGACGACATCCGCTCCTTCGGGCTGGAGCCGGCGGCCAACATGGCCGAGGCGGTGTCCGGCGCCAATCTGGCGGTGATCCTGAACAACCACCCGGTCTTCACCTCCATGCCGCTGCCGGATCTGGCCCAGCGGATGGACCGGCCGGGCGTGATCTACGACTTCTGGAACAACTTCAACAGCCGCGATGTCGACCTGCCGGAAGGCACCGCCTACGTGGCTCTCGGCAGCCATGGCGCCGCCCGCTACGCGCATGTGGCCTGACGTCTTTCGGGCCAGAAGAGGAATTTGACCGACATGAAACACTATCTCGTCACCGGCGGCAGCGGCTTCATCGGCGCCGCCCTGGTCCACCGGCTGGTCCGTGACGGCCACCGCGTCCGCGTTCTGGACGACAACTCGCGCGGGCACACCGGGCGGCTGGCCGGCGTGCTGGACGATGTCGAATTCGTCCAGGGCGATATCCGCGACGCGGCTGCCGTGCGCGATGCGGTGCGCGGCGTCGACGGCGTGCTGCATCTGGCCGCCGTCAACGGCACCAAGCATTTCTACGAGAAGCCGGAAGTGGTTCTGGACGTCGGCGTGCGCGGCATGCTGAACGTGCTGGACGCCTGCCGCGCCGATGGCGTGGGCGACCTCGTTGTCGCCTCCTCCTCGGAGGCCTACCAGACCCCGCCGATGGTGCCGACGCCGGAGGAGGTGCCGCTGGTGGTGCCGGACGTGCTGAACGCCCGCTACAGCTACGGCGGCTCCAAGCTGATCTCGGAACTGCTGGCGATCAACTGGGGCCGCAGCGGCTTCGACCGCGTGGCGATCTTCCGCCCGCACAATGTCTACGGCCCCGACATGGGCTGGGAGCATGTGGTGCCGGAATTTTCCCGCCGCGCGGTGGAGGCGATCGCCGGCCACCCGAGCGGGGCGGTGCCCTTCAAGATCCAGGGTGATGGCCGCCAGACCCGCGCCTTCGTCCACATCGACGACGCCATCGACGGCATCGTGACGGTGGTCGACAAGGGCGAGCATCTCGGCATCTACCACATCGGCAACCCGGAGGAGGTCACCATCGCCGACCTCGCCCGCCAGACGGTCGCCTGCCTCGGCCGCGAGGCCCAGGTGATGCCGGGTCCAGCCGCCCCCGGCGGTACCGACCGCCGCAGCCCCGACATTGCCAAGCTGACCGCGCTCGGCTTCACCCCGCGCATCCCGCTCTCCGCCGGCCTGCCCGGCGTGGTCGAGTGGTATGCCGAACGTGCGCGGGCGGAGTTGGGGCGCATGGGGCAGGCGGCGGAGTAGGGGGCGTTCTCTGCCCCCTCCCTAACCCTCCCCCGCTTCGCGGGAGAGGGGACTGCCGCCGCTTCGGCGGTCAGGTCACGCCGACAAGCGTTCTACCCCCTCTCCCGCGAAGCGGGGGAGGGATGGGGAGGGGGCCTAGGAGCTTCCACCCCCAAGACACCTCTTCATCAGGAGACGGCCCGCATGGACCGCAACAGCCGTATCTTCGTCGCCGGCCACCGGGGACTCGTCGGATCCGCCATTCTGCGGCGGCTGACGGAGGCCGGGCACACCGACCTCGTGATCCGCGACCGGTCGCAGCTCGACCTGACCGATCAGGCGGCGGTGCGCGCCTTCTTCGACCGCGAGGGGATCGAGCATGTGATCCTGGCCGCGGCGAAGGTGGGCGGCATCCTCGCCAACGACCGCTTCGGCGGCGACTTCATCCGCGACAACCTGCTGATCCAGAACAACGTCATCGACGCCGCCTGGCGTGCCGGCGTGAAAAAGCTGCTGTTCCTCGGCTCCTCCTGCCTCTACCCGAAGCATGCGGAACAGCCGATCAAGGAGGAGGCGCTGCTGTCCGGCCCGATGGAGCCGAGCAACAAGCCCTACGCCGTCGCCAAGATCGCCGGCATCACCATGTGCCAGGCCTACCGGCGCCAGTACGGCTTCAACGCCATCTGCGCCATGCCGTCCAACCTGTACGGTCCCGGCGACCATTTCGATCCGGAGACCTCGCACGCGTTGCCGGGGATGATCCGCCGCTTCCACGATGCCAAGCTGGCGGGCGATCCGACCGTCACCCTGTGGGGCACCGGCAAGCCGCGGCGCGAGTTCCTCTATGTCGACGACATGGCGGACGCCTGCCTGCATCTGATGGATCATTACGACAGCGAGGAGATCATCAATGTCGGCCCCGGCGACGACATCGCCATCGCCGACCTCGCCGCCATGATCCGCGACACCGTCGGCTACACCGGCACGCTGACCCACGATCTGAGCAAGCCCGACGGCCATCCGCGCAAGCTGATGGACGTGTCGCGCCTGTTCGCCACCGGCTGGCGCCCGAAGGTGTCGCTGGAGGAGGGGCTGCGCCGCACCTACGACTGGTTCCTGGAGAACGCGGCGCCCGAACGCCTCCAGACCTCCAAGCAGGCAGCGGAGTAAAGCCCGATGCCGGACGATTCCATCCATCTGCGGCCGCCGGTCTTCGACCGGCCGTCCAGCTCGCTTTCCCTGACGGACGTGCCCGTGCCGGAAGAGCTGCTGCTCGTGGCGCAGAGCTATTGGCCGGAACCGGCCGGCAGTGCGCCGATGATGACCGACCTCGCCACCGCCTTCGCGGCGGCCGGGGCCGAAACGACCGTGCTGACCGCGCGTCCCAACTATCCCGGCAACAAGGTCTATGACGGCTACGCCGACGGGTCGCAGGACAGCAAGACGGTGGACGGGGTGCTGGTCGAGCGGCTGCACACCATTCCGCCGGCCGGCGGCGGCATGAAGGCCCGGCTGATCCACGAAGGCGTGCTGCATGCCGGCTTCGCCGCCGCCCGTGCCCGCGGCCGGGTCGGGCGGCACAGCGCCGTGCTTTCGCTCTGCCCGTCGATCCTGTCGGTGGGCATCGCCGACCGCTTCAAGGCGCCGGGCGGGCGCCACGTCGCCATCGTCCACGACATTCAGTCCGGCCTTGCCGGTGCGCTGGGCATGGGCGGCAAGGCGGCTGTCAAGGCGATCCGCGCCATGGAGCGCCGGGCGCTGAACCGCGCCGACGCCATCGTCGTGCTGTCGGAACCGATGCGCGGCGTGCTGGAGGAGCTGGGCGTCACCCGGCCGATCCATGTGATCCCGCCCCATGTCGATGCCGACGCGGTCTATCCGCTGCCGCGCCGCGACCAGCCGCCGACAGCGCTGTACAGCGGCGCCTTCGCCCGCAAGCAGGGGCTGGAGCAGGTGCTGGACATGGCCGGCCATCTGGCGGAGCTGATGCCGCAGGCCCGCATCAAGATGCGCGGGCAGGGCGGCCTGGAGGAGGAGCTGAAGTCGCGCGCCCGCGCCATGGGCCTCAGCAACGTGATCTTCCAGCCGCTGGCACCGAAGGACCAGCTGAACGAAGCAATGGCGGAGGGCGACGTCCATCTCGTGCCCCAGCGGCCGGAAGGGGCGGCCTTCGCCATGCCCGGCAAGGCGGTGACCATCCTCGCCGCCGGCCGGCCCTTCGTCAGCACCTGCCTGCCCGGATCGGCGCTCGCCACGCTGGAGGCGCAGGTCGGTGCCTTCCTGTGCACCCCGCCGGAGGAACCGCGCGCCATGGCCGAAGCGGTGGCAGCCCTGCTGTCCGACCCCGCCCGCGCCACCGCCATGGGACGCCGCGGCCGTGCCTGGGTGGAGGCGAACGCCACCCGCGCCGTGGCGCTCGACCGCTACGCCCGCCTTCTGTTGGGAGAGGCAGCATGAAGAAGCCCGCGCTGGTCTTCAGCTGGGAGATGTTCGGCCCTTACCACATGGACCGGCTGGAAGCGGTCGGCCGCCGGCTGGGTCATGTCTATGACGTGATCGGGTTGGAGGTCGGGTCGAAATCGCACACCTACGCCTGGGATTCGACCGGATCGGGGCAGAATTTCCGCAAGATCACCCTGTTTCCCGGCCAGTCGAAGGCGGATCTGTCGACGGCCACGGTGTACCGCGCCCTGCTGCGTGAATGCCGGCGCGTCGACGCCCGCTATGTCTTCCTGTGCCATTACGAGGATCCGGACGTCTTCGCGCTCGCCCTGACCATGCGGCTGATGGGCCGCAAGGTCATCAACATGAACGCCTCCAAATACGACGACAAGCCGCGCATCCTGTGGCGGGAGATGGTCAAGAGCGTCTTCTACTCCCCCTATCAGGCGGGGATCGGCGGAAGTCACCGCACGGTGGATTACTTCCGCCTGTTGGGACTCCCGAAGGATCGGCTCTATATCGGGTATGACACGCTGTCGCTGGACCGCATCCGACGACTGTCCGGGATGGAGCCGGCCCCTGGGGGAGTACCCTTCGCCGACCGCCACTTCACCATCATCGCGCGCTTCGTCCCGAAGAAGAACTTGTTCCGGGCGGTCGAAGCCTACGACATTTACCGGAAGTTGGCCGGTCCGGCCGCCCGTCCGCTCCACCTCTGCGGCTCCGGTCCGCTGGAGGCGGAGTTGCGGGCCGAGGTGACGCGGCGCGGGCTGGACGGGTCGATCATCTTCCGCGGCTTCCTGCAGGAGAAGGGGATCGCCGAGACGCTGGGATCGACGCTCTGCCTGCTTCTGCCGTCGCTGGAGGAGCAGTTCGGTCTGGTGGTGAACGAGGCTTTGGCCATGGGTGTGCCGACCATCCTGTCCGACCAGTGCGGCGCGCGCGACGTGCTGATCCGCAGCGGGCTGAACGGCCACATCGTGGAGCCGGACAACCCGGAGGGGCTGGCGCGCTACATGCTGTCGGTCGCGGCGGACGAGGACGAGTGGCGCCGGCTGAGCCTGAACGGCCGGCCCTTCCAGGCGTTGGCCGACGCCAGCTTCTTCGCCCAGTCGGTGGAGAAGGCAGTGGTGGCGCTGGGCGGCCCCAGGGCGGAGCGCAGCGCGGACACGGACTATGTGTCCGACTATTCCGCCGATCCGGAGGGTGGCCAGCATGGCCGGTCGACCGGAGCGGCATTGACCGGGAGTTGACGATGGAACGGAACGCGCGCACCCATGTGGTCGTCTCCGGGCGCCTGCCGCCTCCGGTGGACGGGATGAGCCGGGTGACGGCCCTGGTGCTGGAGCGTCTGCAGGACCGCATGCGGGGGCGCGGCCGCGTGGAGGTCGCCGACCTGTCGCCCGGTTGGAACGGCGGCGGCGTCGCCTACCATCTGCGCAAGATGACACGGGTGTTCGGCGCCATGGGCCGGCTCGCCGCCGGGCTGCGCAAGCCGGACCGCCGCTTCTACATGCCGGTGGATTCCGGCTGGGGCACGCTCTACACCGCGGCGCTCGCCGGGACCGCGCGGCTGTTCGGCTACGAGCAGGTGCTGCACCATCACTCCTTCGCCACCATCAGCAAACCGACCTGGCGGATGCGGCTGCTGACCCGGGTGGCCGGCGCCGGCTGCACCCATGTGCTGCTGTGCCCGGCGATGCAGATGCGCTTCCAGTCGGTCTATCCGGCGGCGCGCACCTGCATGACCATGTCGAACGCCATCTTCTCCACGCCCGGCGCGGCCCCGCGTCCGCGGCGTGACGGCCCCCTGCGCATCGGCCACCTGTCGAACCTGTGCGGCGAGAAGGGGCTGGACACGCTGTTCGCCCTGCTGCGCGCTCTGCAGTTGGATGGGGTGGACGCCAAGCTGGTGCTGGCCGGACCGGGGCTGAAGCCGAGGGACAATGCGATGGTCGCCGCCGGGCTGATGGCCTTCGACGGGGCGGTGGAGTATCACGGCCCGGTCCATGGCGAGGCCAAGGAGGCCTTCTACCGCGACATCGACGTCTTCGTCTTCCCCACCCAGTACCGCAACGAAGCGCAGCCGCTGGTGCTGTTCGAAGCGATGGCCGCCGGCGTGCCGGTGCTGGCCTATGAGCGCGGCTGCATCGGCTCCGACATTCCGGCCGACGGGCTGGTGCCCCAGAACACCGACTTCGTGAAGGCGGCGCTGCCGATCCTGGCGGCCTGGGCCGACGACCGCGAGGCGCTTGCCGCCGCCTCGGCCCAGACGCTGACCCGCGCGAGGGTCGCCTACGAGACCAGCCGCACCGGCCTGGACCTGCTGCTCGACCGCATCGCCGGTCCGCATCCGGCAGCAGCGGCGGCGGCCGTGCCGGCCAAGCGCCGTGTGGCGGGGTAGGGGAGGGAAGCAGGGGGGAGCTACGCCCCGCCCCCCAGCGGCAGAGCCGTCTCGAACTTGATTTCCTTCAGGGCGAAGTTGGAGCGGATGCGGACCTGGAAGGGCAGCTGGAAGACGAACTCCTCCAGGAAGCGGTTGTAATCGGCGATGGCCCGCACCGCGACCCGCAGCAGATAATCTGCATCCCCCGACACCGCATAGCATTCCAGCACCTCCGGCCGCTTGCGCACCGCGTCGATGAAGAGGGCTGCGGTCTCGGCCGAATGGTGGTCCAGCGTCACATGGGCGAAGACGCACTCGCCGACCGATGCCGCCTTTGGATCGACCAGCGCCGTATAGCGGCGGATCACCCCGGTTTCCTCCAGCGACTTCAGACGGCGCCAGCAGGAGGACGGCGAGGTCCCGACCCGGTCGGCCAGCTCCTGCACTGTCAGGCGCGAATCCTCCTGCAATGCGACCAGGATTTTGACGTCGATTTCCGATAGGGCGGCGGACAACGGCAAATTTCTCCGAGATGATAGGAGCAGGCGGAAAATCCAGCCAAAATCATAGGTGTACCCGCCTCACTTTGAAAGCTATTTCCACGGACTGTCCGGCATACTGATCGCACAATAAACCAAGGGAGAGACGATCATGGCCGACATGTGGGAAAACCCGATGAAGACCGACGGATTCGAGTTCATCGAATTCACCGCGCCGGACACGGTGGCGCTGGGCCGCCTGTTCGAGCAGCTGGGCTTCACCGCCATCGCCCGCCACCGGTCGAAGGACGTCACGCTCTACCGCCAGGGCGACGTGAACTTCATCGTCAATGCCGAGCCGTCGGGATTCCCGCGCAACTTCGCCGCCCAGCATGGCCCGTCGATCTGCGCCATCGCCTTCCGCGTCGCCGACGCCGCCTTCGCCTACCGCCGGGCCGTCGATCTCGGCGCCTGGGGGATCGAGAACCGCGTCGGCGCGATGGAGCTGAACATCCCCGCCATCAAGGGCATCGGCGATTCGCTGATCTACCTCGTCGACCGCTATGGCGAGCGCGGCAGCATCTATGAGGTCGATTTCGTGCCGCTGCCGGGGGTTGACCAGCATCCGAAGGGCGCCGGCCTGACCTACATCGACCACCTGACCCACAACGTCCACACCGGGCGCATGGAGGAGTGGGCCGACTTCTACACCCGCCTGTTCGGCTTCCGCGAGATTCGTTACTTCGACATCGAAGGCAAGCTGACCGGCCTGCGGTCGAAGGCGATGACCAGCCCCTGCGGCAAGATCCGCATCCCGATCAACGAATCCGCCGACAACAAGTCGCAGATCGTCGAATATCTGCGCGACTACAAGGGCGAGGGCATCCAGCACGTGGCGCTCGGCACCAACGACATCGTCCACACCGTGGAGACGATGCGCGGCATGGGCACCCCGTTCCAGGACACGCCCGACACCTATTACGAGCGTGTCGACAGCCGCGTGCCCGGCCACAACCAGGACCTGAAGCGCCTGCAGGCCAACCGCATCCTGGTCGACGGCGCCCCGACCGAGGGCCAGGGCCTGCTGCTGCAGATCTTCACCCAGAACGTCATCGGCCCGATCTTCTTCGAGATCATCCAGCGCATCGGCAACGAGGGCTTCGGCGAGGGCAACTTCAAGGCGCTGTTCGAATCCATCGAACTCGACCAGATCCGCCGCGGCGTCTTGAGCGAGAACGCCGCCTGATCCTCAGGCGCTTTTGCAGGCAGGTTCCGAACGCCGTCCGGTCGCAAGGCCGAGCGGCATTCGCATGTCAGGATAGCCCGCTCAATATCTTTCCATAATTCTGCTTATGTGTTTATTGTGCGCTGCAATATGGCACCGCCCCCTTCACGCCGCGCCCTTCACTCCGGATGCGTGTGGGCGTCGAAGCGTTCGCGGTCGCTCTTGTCGCTCATGAAGATGGCGAAGGGCCGCAGGGCGTCGGCGTGGTTCAGGGTGATGGCGATCAGCACCGCCATCGGCGCGGCCAGCAGTGCGCCGGCGGCTCCCCACAGCCAGCTCCACAGCAGAAGCGCGATCATCACCACCAAGGGCGAGATGGCCAGCTGCTTGCCCTGCATGTGCGGAGCCACGAAGTTGCCCATCACCTGCTCGATCACCAGCAGGCCGGCGGCGACGGCCATCGCGGTGCCGGCATCCTGCGTCGCCACGACCAGCAGCACGGGCAGCGCGCCGGCCACCACCGACCCCACCACCGGCACATAGTTCAGCAGGAAGGCCAGGAAGCCCCACAGCAGAACCAGATCGACGCCGAACAGCGACAGCCAGCCGATATAGAGCGCGCCGGTGATCAGCCCCAGCACGCTGCTGACCACCAGATAGCGGCGGAACTGCTGGGCGATTGCGGCCACCGCCTCCACCGCCATGCGGCAGCGCTCGCGGCCCAGGGTGATGACGATTTTCTCCCGCCAGACCGGCGCCTCCAACTGCATCAGCAGCGACAGGAAAACGGTCAGCACCAAGGTCGAGATCGTCTGTCCGGCGGAGGACAGGGCGGTCTTGGCGAATCCGGTGATCGGATCGACCGGCACCTCGCCGCCCTGCCCCACCCCTTGGCCGCCTTGCGCCGTCAGGTCGGCCTTGGCGCCCTGGAACCAGTGGTTCGCCTTGGCCCACAGCTTGCCCAGCGCTTCGGCATATTGCGGGAAATCCTCCGCCACCCGCTGCGTTACCAGGGCCATGCTGCCGAAGAAGGCGGCGAGGATGACCAGGATCAGCAGCATCGACGCGGTCAGCCCCAGCCAGGATAGGCGGCGCGACACCCGCCCGCGCACCCAGCGGCCGACCGGCGCTACCGCGATCGCGACGAAGAAGGCCGAGACCAGCGGGATCAGGATGGACGCCGCCGCCTGCAGCACCCAGAGCGATGCCGCCGCAGCCAGCACGCCCAGCAGCCAGAGGGCGAGATTGACGCGGTCGATGCGCGTCCCGCCCCGTCCTCCTCCCGGTTCCCGGCCGTCATCCCACCGCCCGCCGTCCGTTCCGCCGTCCACGCCCGCCGCCTCCGCCGCTTCGCTCCGCATCGTCGGGATGCTCGTTCTAGACGCGCCACGGGGGCATTCGGTTCCATTCACTCCATGGGCGTTCCCGCCACGGATAACTCGGAAAAGCCAAGTCAAAGAATCAAAAAAGGTCGGCAATTGAGCTTATTTCGCAACAGCTCGGTCGAACAGAAACGGCCAAGCTCAAGTTAAGTGGGAAAAATCTGCCGGTCTGTTAGCTGCGCCTTCGCAGCATCATCAAAGTTCCATTTTTGACTGATTCATGGCCGAGGGACGATATCCCTTTTTTGTCTCAATCCTGCCACGGAAAACCCCCTCATTCATAATTTCCTAACCATAAGTGTTAGTACCCGATTAAGGCTAACGAACGAGCCTGCGGAACAAGGCGATACCCATAAAGCGGAGTTCCAAAATGGCTACCACCAACACCGACGGCACGATCCAGGTCACCTTCGCGGTCAATGCCTGGGGCACGCCCGCCGATGGAAAATGGCCGCATTTTCAACTGCTTCTGGATGGCACCAGCATCGGTGAGGCCACCGTCTCCTCCGCCACCCAGTCGCGTTACGTCTTTACCGCCAACGTGCCGGCCGACAAGGCGCACGCGCTGCAGCTGGTCTATGACAACGACGACACGGTTAACGGCGTGGACCGCAACCTGTTCGTCAAGTCGTTCGAGGTGAACGACAGCACCATCCTGTCGATCGATCCGTCGGTCAAATACGACACCGGCAAAATCGACGGCCTGAACGTCATCGGCGGACAGACGGAGATGTACTGGCCGGGCGCGCTGAACGTGCCGCTGCCCGCCACGCTGTTCTCGTCCGCCGCCACCTCCCCGGATGCGGAGACCGCCGCCAGCATGACCACGACCATCAAGGTCAAGGCCTATGGCATCAGTGCCGGCGGGCAGGCCCCGCACTTCAAGCTGCTGGTGGACGATCAGGTGGTGGGCGACGCCTGGGTCAGCGCGACCTCGGCCACCGACTACACCTTCACCGCCAAGGTGGACCCGAACGAGGCCCACAAAATCCAGGTCTGGTACGACAACGACGCCACCGTGAACGGCATCGACCGCAACCTGTTCGTCAAGTCGATCAACATCGACGGCCAGACCATCGCCTCGACCTCCAGCATGGCGTCCTACGATAAGGGCCCGGTGGACGGCAAATATGTCGTCGGCGGCCAGGAGGCCCTCTATTGGGGCGGCGCCCTGACCTTCGGTGTGCCGGAGGAGTATTTCGGCGGCGCCTATGTTCCCCCGCCCCCGCCGCCGCCGAGCAAGGCGGTGGACATCGTCGTCAACGCCTACGGCACTTCGGCCGGCGGACAGGCGGCGCATTTCAAGCTGCTGGTCGACGGGCAGGTGATCGGCGACGCCAAGGCCGCCGCCACCACCGCCGCCTACAAATTCACCGCAAACATCGACCCGACCAAGGCCCACACCGTCCAGGTCTGGTACGACAACGACGCCACCGTGAACGGCGTCGACCGCAACCTGTTCGTCAAGTCGGTCGCCATCAACGGCCACACCGTCGCCGCCACCGACAGCATCGTCACCTATGACAAGGGCGTGGTCGACGGCAAGGACGTGGTCAAGGGCCAGGAAGGGCTCTATTGGGGCGGCGCCCTGAACGTCAAGGCCGGCGCCGATCTGTTCGGCGACGCCCCGATCAACCAGACGCCCGTGCCGACCGCTCCGACCAAGCCGGCCTTCTATGTCGCCGCCAACGGCAAGGATAGCTGGTCCGGCAAGCTGGCGGCCCCGAACGCCGACGGCACCGACGGTCCCTTCGCCAGCCTGGAGAAGGCGCAGGCCGCCATGCGGTCCAGCTCGACCATCGACACCACCTATGTCCGTGAGGGCACCTATCACCTGACCAAGACGCTGGAGCTGACCTCGCTCGACAACGGCCACAGCTTCCAGAACTATCCCGGCGAGAAGCCGGTGCTGAGCGGCGGCGAGGTGGTGAAGAGCTTCACCAGCGAGGGCAACGGCCTCTATTCGGCCAAGCTCGCCAGCGCCAGCAACCTCGACCTGATCGTCGGCGACGTCCGCCAGCATCTGGCGGAGAAGTACGCCTATGACGCCGCCGACGTCACCAGCGGCTGGCATTTCGCCGATGCGGCCTCGGGGGGTCCGAGCGGCTGGTACATCCGCTCCCACGGCACCGAGGTGACCAGCGCCGACATCCAGCCGAACACGCTGATCCAGGTGATGGACGCCGAACGGCTGGGTGACACGCTGACCAGCATCGCCAGCTTCAACGCCTCCACCCGCACCATCATGCTGAAGAACGGCGCCTCCCTGCCCTTCGCGGAAGGCACCACCTACAAGCTGCTGAACAACGCCTCCTACGTCGATCAGGCGGGCGAGTTCGCGTGGCGGTCGACCGACGGCAAGCTGCTCTACAAGGCGGCCAGCTCCGGCTTCGTCTCCAGCGGGGTGGAGGTGCCGCGGCTGGGCACGCTGGTCAAGCTGAACGGCGCCAGCGACGTCACCATCGACGGGCTGACCTTCAAGAACACCACCACCGGCGGCGACGCCCTGCTGCTGACCAATGCCGACGGCAACCACATCAGCGACAACAGCTTCCTCAACGTCGGCTCGGCGATCAAGCTGACCGCCGGATCGTCCAACAACCAGATCGCTCACAACACGCTGAACCACATGGCCGAGAACGGCATCGAGATGGATGGCCGCAGCAACGGCAACAGCATCTATGCCAACACGATCAGCAACATCGGCGAAGTGCGCAAGGCGGTGGCCGGCATCATCGGCACCGGGGTGGACAACAACCTGATCTCCAACAACGACATCGACCACAGCGCGCGCTACGGCATCTCGTTCAAGGATTACGGCGGCACCACCAACACGGTGAACCACAACAACGTCATCCAGTACAACCACATCTCCTACACCGGGCTGGAGACCGCCGACGACGGCGCCATCGAGATCCTGGGCCGGTCCAGCGCCAACACCGGCATGGTCATCCAGGGCAACTGGATCGAGCACGCCAACGGTCTGGCCACCAGCGCGCAGGATACCTGGATGTACGGCCAGAAGGGCTTCGGCATCTATCTGGACGACATGGCCGGCGGCATCACCGTCAAGGACAACTTCATCAAGGATGCCGACTGGGCCTCGGTGCAGATCCACGGCGGCGACAACAACGTTGTGACCAACAACTTCTCGGTCATCGCCAGCAACAAGGAAGACTTCATCCGCATCGAATGGCAGCCGGTGCACGGCACCGCCGGTGACCCGCACAACAACACGATCACCAAGAACGTGGTCATGGGCACCCTGCCGCTCGATGACTATACCGAGCTGCTGAGCGCCAACGACTTCGTCATCGACAACAACCTCGTCTACAACGTGCCCAAATACGGCGATCACGACGTGGTCGGGAAGCCGATGTTCACCAACGCCTATTGGGGCGACTATTCGCTGCAGGCGTCCTCGCCGGCCTTCGCCATGGGCATCCACGACCTCGCCTGGGCGAAGATGGGCGCCGAGGGCGTCGCCCATGTCGGGCTGGAGCATTTCTGGGACGCCGTCTGACCAAGGCCCGGATACGGCGCATCGGGGGTACGCCTTCGACGCGCCGGACCCGTGGCATGGGCGGGGCCTGTTTCGCTCCACGGGCGGAGCCTGTTTCGCTCGATGATCGGGCGGCGCGGGCTCCGCTCAACTGCGTTTGTGGGACTCCGCTTCGAACCTTCCGCTGCTTGGCTCCCGCACTGCAGCGCACCATATGCAGGCCGCGCCCCGGCGACGGATCGGGGCGCCTCTTCCTTTCAGACCAGATGGACCGAGACCGTTTTCCGATGACGCAAGCGACGTGGACCGCGGGAACTTTGGCGAAAATCCTGGGAAGCGGCCTTCTGCTGTGGACCGCCTGCATGGCGCCGCCCACGGCGTCGACTGCCTGGGCGCTGGAGGAGCTGAAGCCGAAATTCGGCCCGGACGCGGTGCCGATCACCCGCGCCAGCGACTATGTCCGCACTGCCGCAGCGCCGGATTACTGGGCGCTCAGCCCCTATTACGTGCCGCAGATGACCGGCGCCTCCTGCTCGCTGGCCAGCGTGACGATGATGCTGAACGCGTTGCGCGGCCTGCCCGCCCTCGCGTCGGAACGGCTGGTGACGGGCAAGCAGCTGCTCGACCGGCTGGACGACGACCATTGGCGCGCCGCCACCGCCGAGGATGGCGAAGGCGTCTCGTTCGGCGAGCTGATCGACTATGTCCGCCGCAGCCTCGCCGCCTACGACATCGATGCCGAGGTGGAGGTCTGGCGCCCGCGCGACGCCTCCCCCGCCACGCTGGCGGAACTGCGCCGCATCCTGGCCGGGAACGAGCGCAGCGCCGACGACATCATCCTGCTGGCCTTCGACCAGGGCACGCTGACCGGCGATGTCGGCGTCGGCCACGTCGCGCCGCTGGGCGCCTATGATGCCGCGACGAAGCGCGCGCTGGTGATGGATCCCGACCGCAACTGGTACGTGCCCTATTGGACCAGCGACGCCCGGCTGCTGGACGCCATGCTGAAGCCGGACCGCGCCGACCCCGAGGGCAGCGGCCTGATCCGCATCCGCAGCCGCCGGGTGTCCGGCTGACCTCCGTTTATTTGACCTCCTGGCTGGTCAGGTCGGAGGGGTTCTGCGACCGCGTCGGCTCGCTCGGCTGATCGGGCTCGCTTGCCCACTGGTTGGGACGCGGCACCGGGTTGCCGTTCAGGTCGGGCGGCGCGCTGCGCACGGCGGCGAGCGCCTGCTGCAATTCGCTGCTGCCGGTCGCGGCGGAACTGGACGCATTGGGCGGCCTCGTGCCCTGCGGCGTGGGGTGGGGATCCTGGCTCTTCTGAACCCCGGCATCGCGCGCGAGGGCATCGCCGGCCGACTCCTTCGAGCCTGAGTCCACCGGGGCCGCCCCGTCTTGTCCTGATTGAGGTTGTTGCTGATCCGCCTGCTGCGCGGCGGCACCGTGCAGCGGCAGGCCGGACAAGAGCCCCGACAGGAGCAGGGCGGCGGCGATCTTGCGCATGGCGCATCCTTCCTTTGGGCGACCGTCGGGGAATCGGTCGGAGCACGGCGTGCGGCGGCACCAATCGGCCATTGGCGCGTTGTACCGGGGACGGAGTCCGGCTTCGGCCGTCCGGTCCCAGCCCATCAGGAACACCGACAATGCCCAGCGAGTTCCCGTCTTCCCCCACCTCCATCTCCAACCCCACGGCGCCGGCCTCGCCACCCGACCGTGCCGAGCGGCGCAGCGTCGGCGTGGTGGTGGAGCGGCGGCGCGTCGACAATCCCTGGATCGAGGCGCGCTGGCAGCCGGTGATGCTGGTCCCGGCCGACCCCACCCTGCCGGACTGGAGTGTGCTGGCTGAAGGGCCGGACTGGACGCGCCATTACGCCGGCACTGCCGAGATCGCCCTGTTCCCGACCGAGGCCGAGAACTACAAGCACAACCTCGACGGCGGCAATCCCAGCGCCTACGTCATCCTGCGTCCGGGCGGTCCGGCGCCGGGGATCCGGCTGCTGGCCGTCACTGCCGACCCCGGCGAGATCGATGCCCATGCCGAAGCCGGCGACGACGTGATCGAGGCGCTGCCGCTGCCGATCCCGCTGGTGCTGTGGATGGACGGCTTCGTCGCCCGCCACCATGTCGAGCGCCCCTTCCACAAGCGCAAGCGCGACCGCGCCGACCCGGAAGCCCTGGCGCTCCGCCGCCGCACCGGGGGTCCGCAGCATGGCTGAGCGGATGGAGGGGGAAAGTGGGTTCCTCGGCCGCTGGTCGCGGCTGAAGCGTGAGGCGCGGACGGAGGAGCCGGCGGTCGAGCCGGTGGTATCGGAAGCGCCCACCATGCTGCCGGCGGAAACGGCCGAGGCTGAGATCGCGGTCGTCGAGGAAGAGGCGCCGGAGCTGCCCTCGCTGGACAGTCTGGATTCCGGCAGCGACTACACCGGCTTCCTCCGCCCCGACGTGCCGGCGGAGTTGCGCCGCCAAGCCTTGAGAAAGGCATGGGCGAGCGATCCGGTCATCGCCGGGTTCCGCGGTTTTGCGGAGTATGACTGGGATTACAACGCGCCGGGCTATGGCGCCCTGCTGCCCACCGACGACATCGCCCGCCTGCTGGACGCCGTGCTGCCCGACGAGAAGCGGGAGGAAGAGGTGGGTGAGGGGGAGGTGGTGGTGGCTCAGCAATCCGTTGAAGCAGAGGATTTGCCGACCTTGCCCCCTCCCCAACCCTCCCCCGCTACGCGGGAGAGGGAGTTAAGTGCCAGAGCAGCGGAGTTCCCTCTCCCGCCAAAGGCGGGGGAGGGTTAGGGAGGGGGCAAAGAGCGTCCCCTCAAATACACCGCCCGCCATCCACCTCCAGGCACACGCCCGTCAGGAAGTTCCCCTCGTCGGAGCACAGGTACAGCGCCGCGTTGGCGATGTCGGACGGCGTCGACAGGCGTCCCAGCGGGATGCTGCTGCGGAACTGTTCGCGGCGTTCCGGCGTGTCCTGGCCCATGAAGCGGTGGAGCATGCCGGTCTCGCCGGCCACGGGCGCGATGGCGCAGACGCGGACATTGTCCGCCGCCAGTTCCGCCGCCATCGACTTGGTCAGGGTGATGACCGCGCCCTTGGAGCCGTTGTACCAGGTCAGGTTCGGCCGCGGCCGCAGCCCGGCGGTGGAGGCGATGTTCAGGATCACGCCGCCGCCCTGGTTACGGAACACCGGCACGGCGTGGATGGCGCTGTGATAGATCGACTTCACGTTGACGGCATAGATGCGGTCGAAGGTGGCCTCGTCCACGTCCAGCATCGAGCCGTAGCGGTGGGTGTAGCCGGCATTGTTGACCAGGATGTCGAGCCGCCCGAACTCGCCGAGCGCCGCCGAGACGATGGCCTCGTAATCCTCCCCCACCGCGACGTCGGCGCGGACGGCGAGCGCCGTCTCGCCTAGGCTGTCGGCGACGCGGCCGGCTGCCGCCTCGTCCAGATCGGCGACGATGACGCGAGCCCCTTCGGCGGCGAAGCGGCGGGCGATGCCCTCGCCGAAGCCCGATCCTCCGCCGGTGACGACGGCGACCTTGTCAGACAAACGCATGAGCGGTTCCTCCCCGGCAATTCGCGGTCCGAGATGCGCGCGGCCGTTCGGCGCGCGGACTCCGTTCAACAGGGAACCGGCGCCATCGGCCGCATCGTGGACGCGGCGAAGAACGCATGATAGCGCGAAGCCGCCCGGTGGGGCAGTCGCCATCATCCGCTACATCGAATTGGGGAGGTATAGGAGAAAATGGCGCGAGTGACGGGACTTGAACCCGCGGCCTCCGGCGTGACAGGCCGGCGCTCTAACCAACTGAGCTACACCCGCGCGATGGCTCCCGGTGCTGGACTCGAACCAGCGACAAGCGGATTAACAGTCCGCTGCTCTACCAACTGAGCTAACCGGGAACGGAGGCCCGCGTTATATGGCCGATGACGAATCCTGGCAAGCGGAAAAACGCAAAGCTCCGCATTTTTTCCCTACGAGGCCGATTTCGCGCCCCTGGCCTGTGACAACGCGCACGGATCGCAGCCATGGGTTGCCGACGTGCAGGCTTGCTCTTGACAGTTCGGGGCTTCTCAGGCTTCTTCTCGCCTCCCCACCCCACCATTGCCGCAGGCCCCGATGTCCGAGGTCGTCCCCTTCGCCGCCGCCCGCGAGGCGCTGCTCGCGCGCCTGACCGAACAGTTGCCGCCCTCGTCGGAATGGGCGGGCCGGCTGATGCTGATGCCGGAGGGGCGCCGGGTGGAACCGATGCCGGCGGCCGAGGCGGTTGAGTCGCTGCGCGCGTTCCGCACCGGGCTTGGCGAGGCGATCGGCGCCGCCGCCTGCTCGGTCGGCGGGGTCTGGGTCGGTCGGGAGGATTGCCTGGACTGGGACGGGCTGCTGGCGCCGCTGGCGGTCGCCGCCGCCTATGTGGTCGGGCGCACCCAGTCGGCCGGCGGCTTCGCCGCCGAGCTGTTCCGCTGCAAGGATGCGTTGGCCGGCTGGGGCGTGCGCGGCCTGCGCGGCGAACCGGCGGTGGCGCGCGCCGCCGGCTATGCCGTGGTGTCGGTCAGCCGCCGCCCGGACGACAACGAGATCGTGCTGGACCGGGTGATGGACACCTTCGCCTTCGTCATGCGCAGCCTGGGCGAGCCGACGGTGGCCGCGGCCGACATGGATCGCCGGCTGGTCAAGCGGGCAGTGCCGCTGCGGCGGTGAAAAGCTTCTGAAGGGGCAGGCGTGATGCCCCCTCCCTAACCCTCCCCCACCTTCGGTGGGAGAGGGAACTCCGTAGCGAGCGCGCCGAACTCCCTCTCCCGCGGAACGCGGGGGAGGGTTGGGGAGGGGGCAACAAAACCTCTACCCTTGCTGCCCCAGCGCACAGCGCGCCGCCGCCAAATCCCACGCCGCGCAGCCGACGCTCTTGAACAGGCGCGGGCGACCCGGCGTGGCGCGGCCATCCAGCGCATCGACCAGCGACTTGACGGTGCCCCACTCGACTCCGGCCTGGATGAAATCGCCGGCCTCGTGGCGGGCGCCGGCGGGATCGTCGACGAACAGCTCGCTGCCATGGACGGCGGTCGCGCCGAACTCCACCATCTCCGGCTTGAAGGCGCCGACGCCGACCAGCAGGCGGTCCGGGCGCGGCGTCTCGTCATAGATGGGGGACAGGCTGGTGGTCAGCGCGATCACCACCTCGGCCGCCGGATCGACCGGGCCGCTCATCGGCCGCAACTCCACCCCCTGCCCGTCCTGTTTCGCGCAAAATGCCGTGGCCGTCTCCAGGCTGCGGCTGTGGATGTCGATGCGGATGCCGGGATAGAGCGATGCCAGCGCCGCCACATGGCCGGCCGACTGGGTGCCGGCGCCGAGCAGCGCGACGTGGCGCGGCGCCGGGGCCAGCGTCCGGATCGCGAGCATCGACACGGCGGCGGTGCGGCGGGCGGTGACGGTGGGGCCGTCCAGGATCACCTGCGGCGCGCCGGTCAGGGCGTCGAAGGCGCTGACCACGCCATGGATGGTCGGCAGCCCGCGGGCGCCGTTGCCGGGATTGACGTTGACCAGCTTGTGGATGGCAATGTCCGCCGCAGTGGCCGGCATCGACAGCAGCACGCCGCCGTCGGGCAGCGGCAGCACCTGCCGCTCCGGGCTGGTGATGCGGCCGGCGGAATAGTCGCGGGCGGCGGCTGCCACCGCGTCGCACAGCGCGGGAAAAGGAAGGCGGGCGGCGGTCTGTTCGGCGGTGAGGACGGCGAGAGACGACACGGGAGGCGGCTTCCTCTTCGATGAGTTGGAAAACGGTCAGGCGCGGGCGCGCTCGATCTCCACGCCGACGCTGGCGGCGTCGGGGAAAACGTCCAGCTTTTCCACCCGCACCTTGGCCATCGTCACCCGCGCGTCGGCGAGGCAGCGCTCGGCGATGCGTTCGGCCAGCGTCTCCACCAGCGTGACATGGCCCTGGGTGACCACGCCCTTGACGATGGTCGCCATGTCCTCGCCGGTGACGCCGGGGGCGATCACGTCGAGGTCGAGGTTCAGGCGGATGCGCTGGGGCTTCAGCCGTTCATGGGCATAGACGCCGATCAGCGCGTCCATCACCAGATCGCGGACGAAACAACGGGTGGACAGCGCCGCCGGGGCCGAACGCGGCACCGGGGCGGTGACGGTGGCGAAGAGCTTGTTCATGGGCGACAGCCCTAACACGGCGGCCCCACCGCTGCCAAGCCGCCGTCCCCGCCAACGCCTATGCCGGACGGACAGGTCAGGGGCGGAGTCAGTGCATCTCCGAGCGGATGCGCTCGCGCAGCACGTCGATCGGGCGCAGATCCTCGCCCTCTTCATAATGCCAGAAGGTCCAGCCGTTGCAGGCCGGCAGCCCGGCCAACGCCGCGCCGACCTGATGGATCGAGCCGCGATGGTCGCCGCGCGGGCCGGAGCCGATCAGCGTGCCGTCGGCGCGCACGCGGGCGGCGACGCGGCGGCGCTGGTCGAACAGGGTCGAGCCGGGGCGCAGCAGCCCGCGCTCCACCACCCAGCCGAAGGGAATGCGCGGCGCGCTGCGCTTGGGCGGCGTGTCGAGGATGGCAGCCTCCGGCGCTTCTTCCACCGCGTCGATGCGGGCCTGGGCCGCCTTGACGTAGGTGTCGTCGCGCTCCAGCCCGATCCATTTGCGGCCCAGCCGCTTGGCGACAGCGCCGGTGGTGCCGGTGCCGAAGAAGGGATCGAGAACCACGTCGCCGGGACGGGAAGAGGACAGGATCACCCGGTACAGCAGCGATTCCGGCTTCTGCGTCGGGTGGGTCTTCTTGCCTTCCTCGTCGCGCAGGCGTTCGCCGCCGCTGCAGATCGGCAGCAGCCAGTCGCTGCGCATCTGAAGATCCTCGTTGAGGTTCTTCATCGCCTCGTAATTGAAGCGATAGCGCGCGTCCTTGTCGCGGGCCGCCCAGATCATCGTTTCGTGCGCGTTGGCGAAGCGGGTGCCGCGGAAGTTCGGCATCGGGTTGGTCTTGCGCCAGACGATGTCGTTCAGAATCCAGAAGCCCAGATTCTGCAGCGTAGCGCCGACGCGGAAGATGTTGTGATAGCTGCCGATCACCCACAGCGAGCCTTCCGGCTTCAGGATGCGGCGGGCGGCCGTCATCCAGTCCTGGGTGAAGCGGTCATAGGCTTCGAAATCGTCGAACTTGTCCCATTCGTCATCCACCCCGGCGACGCGGGTGTGGTTCGGCCGCAGCAATTCACCGCCCAACTGCAAGTTGTAGGGCGGATCGGCGAAGACGAGATCGACCGAAGCGGGCGGCAGATCGTTCATGAGAGCGATGCAATCGCCGACCAGGATACGGTTTTCAGGGAGCATTTTACGACCGGCAAAGAACTGGGACTCGGCCGGACAATGAGTCGCGGCCGAGTCGCCGTCAACAGCTTTCTTTGCCAAGTGACGGCGGGTCAGCCGCTTAGTGCCTTTTGCCGTTTCACTGGTGCAAAACTGACTCGGTGATGCGGCGTGACACCATGGCGGGTCAGCGCTTCCAGATGCTCAGGCGTCGGATAGCCGGCGTTTCGGTCCCATCCATAGTGTGGATACAGCACCGACAACCGCAACATCTCGCTGTCGCGCGCCACTTTGGCGAGAATAGAGGCGGCGGCGATGGACTGGCTGCGGCTGTCGCCCTTGACGACCGCCACCCGCTCGCACGCGATGTCGGGGGTGAATTTGCCGTCCACCAGCGCTGCGTCCGGGGCCGGGCCGGGCAGCGCCAGATAGGCCCGTTTCATCGCCAGCAGCGTCGCCTTGTGGATGTTCAACTCGTCGATCTCGGCGGCCGACGCCTCGGCGATGGCGAAGGCAAGCGCATGGGCGCGGATCGCCGGTTCGATCTCCTCGCGCAGGCGGCGGGTGACCGCCTTGCTGTCGTCGATCTGGGCGGCGATCTCCGGCGGCAGCCCTTCGGGGGCCAAGACCACGGCGGCGGCGACCACCGGGCCGCAGAGCGGGCCGCGCCCGACCTCGTCGATGCCGCAGACGCGGCGGCCGGGGCCGAAGCCGGCCTCCAGCGACAGATCGGGCCGCTGCCGGGGAACGGCTGCTTTGCGGGGCGCTTTGGCAGGCATCGGCGGGCGGCCTTCCGGATAGGGGACGGGATGGGGCCGCTTGATAGCGGCGGCGGAGTCCGGGCGCAAGGCCGCGCCCATTTGCCTCAAGCAAGCTCTTGAGAAGCGAAGCGCGGCTGCGCTATGGATGCGCCCCGATTTGCCGGATCAGTGAAAGCCGGACCACGCCATAACCCGCCACGCCATCACCCGAGAAGCAGGCCATGACCGAAACGACCCAGACCGCCGCCGAATGCCCCTGCCGTTCCGGCAAGCCGCTGGACGCCTGCTGCGGACCCTATCTGGCCGGCATGCCCGCCCCGACGGCCGAGGCGCTGATGCGCTCGCGCTATTCGGCCTTCGCCACCGGCAACATCGACTACCTGCATGACACGCTGCTGCCCAGCACCCGCGACGACTTCAACCGTGAAGAGATCGAGACCTGGGCCAAGAACAGTGTGTGGACCGGCGTGGAGATCCGCTCGACCGAGGCCGGCCAGCCCGGCGACAGCGACGGGGTCGTGGAGTTCGTCGCCCGTTTCAGCATGAACGGCAAGCCGATGACCCACCATGAGACCAGCCGTTTCACCCACCAGGACGGCCGCTGGTACTATGTCGACGGCCAGTTGGGCGCCCGTCCGCGCAGCGGCCCCAAGGTCGGCCGCAACGACCCCTGCCCCTGCGGCAGCGGTAAGAAGTACAAGAAGTGCCACGGCGCGTGAGCCTGCATGCCTGACGGTCGGCCCTGAGTCGCGGCAGAATCGTCACGCTGCACCTGCACAAAAATGGCGAAATCGCACCCGCCCCGCCTGACCGACAGGCGGCGGCGGTGCTTTTGTTGTGCGAGAATCGTGAAAGTGCGCAATCACGATTGAATTATGGGTCGGAACCGATCATCCTTCGCTGGCCCTGTTCCGGGTCTCCCTTCTTTGGTTCTTGCCGGGATGGGGTTTAACACGACAGATGAGACGATACTGATGTTCGACCGTCCGCAGCGCTCTTCCTTCCGCGCTCCTGAGATCACCCAGCGCGACATCCGCGCCACCGTCAAGTGGTTCAACGCCACCAAGGGCTTCGGCTTCGTCACCCCCGACGATGGGTCGCCCGACGCTTTCCTGCACTCCACGGTTCTGCAGTTCTGCGGACACGACAGCCTGCCCGAAGGCGCCACCATCACCTGCGATCTGTCGCGCGGCCCGAAGGGCCCGCAGGTCGCCACCATCCACGCGGTCGACACCTCGACCGCCGCTCCGAGCCGTCCGTCGCGCGCCCCGCGCGAGCGTGACAGCTGGGGCAACGACGGCGGCTACGGCGGCGGCAACAGCTACGGCGGCAGCCGCGGCGGTTACGGCGCCGACAGCTACGGCGATTCGGAAGGCGGCGAAACCGTCGACGGCACGGTGAAGTGGTTCAACGTGTCGAAGGGCTTCGGCTTCATCGCCCCGTCCACCGGCGGCAAGGACATCTTCGTGCACATCCGTGCGCTGGAGCGGTCGGGCATCAGCGGTCTGGACGACGGTGCGCAGGTCCGCGTCACCATCCGCCAGGGCGCCAAGGGTCCCGAGGCTCAGCGCATTGAGATGGCCTGATCTCTCATCGGTCGTTGTGATGTGAAAAAGCCCCCGCTCCGGTTGGAGCGGGGGCTTTTTTTTTAATCCTCTGATCAGGTTACATTTCCGATGTTTCTTATCCTGTCCCAGTAATACCAAGCCCTAGCAACCTTAACTTCTTGCCTGCCCCTTCTCTGAACTAAATAGTTGTGCTCATTTATTAAATATTCTCTGATCCACTCATTTTGATGCGTTCTGGCGTAATTCGTGTTTAGAGACTCAGAGGGTGCCTTTCCAAGAAAGCCTAGAAAACTTCTAAAGAGGCTGTCGCCGTTTGACTTTTCGTTGTAGAAGTTAATTGTCCATTCTGAAGTATGCGATCCGTTCTTGTTGCGGATTTCCGTTAATATGTCGGGAACTTTTGGTAAAGGTGTAGCTAACTTTCCCTGCTGTCCAGAGATTGCAAGAGGAAGAAGGACTGACAATTCTATTTTTAGGTCTTCGTCCCATATAGTAACAAAGCTTCTAATTATATCAATACATTGAGCTGCGTCTCTGAGGCCGAGTCCATAGAAAACTAGTCCGCTGCTAATATAATTGTCTAGTGTATATCCAGGGGGGATGCGGAATCTATTTGCGTCAACACCATATTGCGTCACTAAGCTTTTTACGAAGTTTTCTATTATTGGTTCTTTGAATCGATATGTTCTGTCGAAAAACCTGCTCAGGTAACTTTCTGAGTCAAAGCTATCGCCATATACTGCTTTGATGGACTTCTGTAGCTGATCTGTATTCGTGCTCACAATGAACACACAACCATCTACATCAAATATGTGTTTTATTCGCTCCAGCATTGATATCGAGAATGTTGGCCTGCATCGGTCAAGTTCGTCTATAACTATAAATAATGGTAATTTTGCGGTGAAACAATCGTTATCTTTCATGAATAAACTAAATGAAGATTTAAACTCTTCGATAACACTTCTCCTGCTTCTGAATACTTGCAGGAATTCATTAGCGCTGCTTTCGATAGCATCTTCGACGGGTTTTGCAGCAGCCTTGGCCGTTTCAGAAAGATTTATATCTGTTACAAGATTCTTTAGCTCGTCGGCGCCTTCTCCAATGAACTTTCTAAGCCAATGCATTCCGGCACCTTTTGCGACCGAAAGCGCAATATAGGAACCTTTGCGAACGACCCCTTCCCACCTGTTGGTTTTTTCACCTTCTATCTGCACGAATTTTGATATCTCTGTATCAATTGCCGAAATTACCGGCAGCATAGGATCATCTGCGTGATCATCTTTCCAAGCGTCAACCTCAACCACAACGTAACCAAAATATCTCAATTGCTTCGCTAATCGCAAAATGAAAAAAGTCTTTCCTCGTCCCCAACCTGCATCCAAATTCAACACGTATGATCGATGCAAGCCACGATTCTCTCTTTCTTTTATCCTTCCAATAAGAAATTTTTGCAGAAATTCAGCGTCCTGTCGTCTATTTAACTGGTCATCCTCCCAGATGATTTCGATCATGTCGTTGTCGAAATCCTCGTGTATTGCTTTGCTCATCTAATAAGCCCTTTCATTGGAATATATTAACACCCCATCACCCGCTCCGACGGGAAGCGCAGCCGCACCGTGGTGCCGCGTCCCGGCGCGCTGTCGACGGCGATGCCGCCGCCATGCAACTCCACCAGCGCGGCGGTCAGCGGCAGGCCGAGGCCGGAGCCGTGCTGCGTCGCCGTCATCCGGTCGTGGGCCGGATCATGGATCTGGGCGAAGGCGGTCAGCGCCTGCGGAATGCGCTCCGGTGGCATGCCGCGGCCGTCGTCGGCGACCGCCAGGATCAGGCCGCCGGCTGCGTCGCGCTCCGCCGACACCGTTACATGGCCGCCGGGATCGGTGAATTTCAGGGCGTTGCCGACGAGGTTGGTCAGCATCTGCCGAACCAGCGACGGATCGGCCCACAGCACCGGCAGGTCGGCCGGCAGCCGGGCCGACAGCGCCACACCCGACCGCTCGGCCCGCGCCGCCATCATCGACAGGGTGGCGTCGACGATCAGGGCGGGCGGGCAACCCTCCTCATGCAGCTCCAGCCGCCCGGCCTCGATGCGGGCGAGGTCGAGCAGGTTGTTGATCAGTTCCAGCATATAGTCGCCGGCCGCGACGATCTGCGCTGCCGCCTCGCCATAGCGCGGGCTGCCCGGCGGCCCCAGCAGCTGGTCGCGCAGGATTTCGGCAAAGCCCATCACCGCGGTCAGCGGCGTGCGCAGCTCGTGGCTCAGGTGATGGACATAGTCGGACTTGCGGCGGTTGGCGGCGGCCAGCTCCAGCGCCCGTGCCTTCAGGTCGGTGATGTCGGTGCGCAGGCCGACGGTCCCGCCGTCGCAGGTCCGCCGCTCCTCGATCCGCAGCCAGCGGCCATCGGCCAGCTGCACCTCCATCGGCGGGCCGCCATGGCGGTGGAGGTCCAGCCGCCGGGCGATCCAGTCCTCCGCCCGCTCCGGCGGGATCCGATAGAGGCCGCGCCGCATCCCGTCGTGCAGCAGACTTTCGAACAGTGTGCCGGGCTGCGCCAGATCGGGGTTGGAGATCTTCAGGTCGCGGTAGCGCCGGTTGAACAGCACCAGCCGGTCTTCGGCGTCATACAGGACGAAGCCCTCGCCGATGCTGTCGATGGCGTCCAGCAGCAGCCGGTGCGCCCGCTCCGCCCGCTGTTCCGCCCGTGCCCGGCCGGTGATGTTGCGCAGGATGCAGAGGATGCGGTCGCCGTCGTCGGAAAGGGCGACCAGCCGGGCCTGGAACACCGCGTCGCCCTCTCCGCCGGTTTCCCGATTGACCGGCAGATGGATGTCGACGCTGGCGGTGAGGGCGCCTGCCGCCACCCGTTCCAGCGCCTCCACCAGCGGTCCGGCGGCGGCTTCGGGCAGCACCTCCTGGATGCGGCCGTTCAGGAAGCGCTGGGCCGGGATGCCGAGAGCGGCAGGGCTGCCGGCGGCGAAGTCCAGGATGCTGCCGTCGCGCCGCAGCTCGAACCGCAAATCGGGATAGGCGTAGGACAGGGCGACCAGCTGTTCGTTCAGCCGCGCTACCTCCTGCCGGGCGGCAAGATCGGCCGGCGCCTCCACCAGCGCGAGATAGCACCCCGGAACAGGGCCGATGCGCACGGTCAGAGACAGCGCTTCACCGCCGGCGCCGCGGATGGTCACGGCGCGCTCGGCGGCCGCCGTCGGCGCCGGTCCGGCAGGCGTCATGCGCAGAGTTCCGCCCATCGCGTCGGGGTCGAGCAGCTTGCGGGCCGCCCGGTTCAGCCAGACCACGCCGCCATCCTCCGCCCGCACCAGCCACAGCGGCGTGGCAAGGTCGGTCAGCAGGGTCAGGTCCGGCAGAGTCAACTCCGGTAGGGCGGGCATTGTGGCGGACAGGGACGGCATCGGCTCCCCGGCGGCGGGCGTTCCGGACAGGGTTCTGTCGCGTCTTGGAAGGATAGCACAATGGCATGAAAACAGCCAGCCGTTGAGGCGTAGCCGCTCACCCGTCCGTCGGCGTGTCCCAGTAATGGCAGGCGACATGGTGGCCGGGCGCCACCTCCTCCAGCGCCGGGACCGCCTGGGCGCAGAACTCCCGCGCCAGCGGGCAGCGGCGGCGCAGCGGGCAGCCGTTCGGCTGGCCGAAGGCGGACGGCGCATCGCCCTCCAGCGCCGGGCGCTCGCCACGGGACGCCGCCAGCATGGCGCGGCTGTAGGGGTGCAGTGGCGCGGTGCGCAGGGTCTCGGCGTCGGCGCTCTCCACCACCCGGCCGGCCAGCATCACGATGCCGCGATGGGCGTCGCGCAGCCCCTCGTCATAGCGGTCGGTCGCCAGCACCAGCGACAGGCGGCGGCGATCGCGCACCGCCATCAGCGTGTCGAGGAAGGTCTCGCGCTCCTCCGCCGACAGGCTGGCCGCCGGTTCGTCGGCGATCAGCACCCGCGGCTCCGGCAGGATGGCACGGGCGAGGCCGGCATGGGCGGCCTCCGCCACCGTCAGGGCCGCCGGCCAACGCAGCGCCGCCTCGGGGCGCAGGCCGGCTTCCTCCAGCGCCTCGTCGATGCGATGGTCGCGGCGGTCGGCGGCGATGTCGGGGCGCAGGCTCTCCAGCGCAAGGTCGAACTGGGCGCCGACGGTCATGACCGGGTCGAAGGACGCGGCCGGGTCGGGGAACAGCGGCTGCAGGTCGCGGCGGGCACGGCGCAAGCCGACATGATCGGGCCTGCTCTGGTCGGGGCCGCCGCGGTCGGGGTCCTCCCCCGCGGCCGGCGGCGCCGAGGCGGCCATCAGGTCGCGGCCCATCCACACCACCGCCCCCGCCGTCGGCGGCGGCAGGCAGAGCAGCGAGCGGGCGAGCGTCGCCTTGGCGCTGCCGGTCTCACCCAGCAGGGCCAGCGTCTCCCCCGTCCGCAGATCCAGGTCGATGCCGTGCAGGACGGCCAGCGTCCGCGCCTCCCCCTTCGGACCGGGGGAGAGCGGATAGGACATGCCGACGCCGCGGGCATGCAGGCGGGCGGTGCCCGGCGGCTCCAGCGGCGTCAACGGGGCGGTGCGCGGAGTCCTCGGCGGCAGCAGACGGCCGCGGCGGAGCGAAAGCACATGGTCGGCGGGACCGGCCACCCCGTCCTCCGGCCGGCCGGCGAGGATCAGCGCCACCCCGTCGGCCCGCGCCCAGTCGGCCAGCCGGTGGAGAAGCCGCAGCCGCACCGTCGGATCCAGCCCGGCGGCCGGCGCGTCTGCCAGCAGCACCGCCGGCCCCACCGCCACCGCCATGGCGAACAGGCAGGCCCAGCGCAGGGAGTCCGGCAGTTGTTCGGGCGGCAGGTCGAAGCGGCGGGCGGCGGCGGGCACGCCCATGCGGTCCAGCCCGTCGGCGGTCCGGCGCAGCGCCGACCGCAGATCCAGCCCGAGATGGTGGCCGACGACCTCCGCCACCTGCAGGGCCAGCGGCCGGCGCGGCGCCAGCCGTCCGCCCTGGGCGATCAGCAGATGGCCGTCGACGCGGATGCCGCCGGCCATGTCGACACCGGCCGGGGCCCCGGACGATGTCTGACCGGCGAGCGCCGCCAGCAGGGCGGTCTTGCCGCTGCCGGCCCCGCCGGTGATCGCCAGCACCTCACCCCGCTCCACCCGAAGGCTCGCGCGGTCGAGCAGGACGCGGTCGCCCAGCATCAGGGTCAGCGCCTCGGTCTCCAACGGCGCGGGCTTTGCGGAGATGTGGTTCATGACTTGCGGCTGTTCATGGCTTGCATGCCGTCGGCGATGGCGCAGGCGGCCCAGAGGGCGAGCGCCAGCAGCAGAGCCGGCGGGGCGAAGGCCACCGGGTCGCCCAGCCGCGCCGCCAGCCCGACCGAGGCGCCCCAACTGCCCAACGCCGGCGGCAGGCCGAGGCCGAGCAGGCTGGCGAAACTCTCCGCCGCCAGCACGCGCGGCAGGGCCAGCGTTCCGGCGGCCAGCAGCGGGCGCGTCAGGTTGGGGATCAGGTGCCGGCGCAGCACCTCGGCCTCCGGCAGGCCGGCGGCGCGGGCGGCGGTCAGGAACTCCGCCCGCAACAGGGCCGACAGCTCGGCATGGGCGAGCGCGGCGACCGCCGGGGCAGCGGTCAGGGCGGTGACCAGGGCCAGCAGCCAGACCTTACCCATCAGCCCGCCGGCCAACGGGATCAGCAGGGCGAGCGGCCAGCCGGCCATGCGGTGGGCGGCGGCGATGACGCGCCGCTCCACCCGGTTGCCGACCAGATTGCCGAGCAGCCCGGCCAGCAGCGCCCAGCCGATGCCCAGCGCCCCGCCCAGCACCGCGGCCAGCAGCGCGAAGGACAGGCTGCCCCGCCCGTCGAGCAGCGCCGCGGCGACCGGGTCGGCGTCCAGCCGGTGGACCGCGCTGCCGTCCGCCATCAGCGGCGCCGCGGCGCAGGCGAGCGCCAGGGCGGCAAGCACGGCGGCCCCGGACAGCTGGCGGGCGAAGCCGGCGCGCGGCGGCTCCGGCGGTACCGGGTGGGAAAGCGGCGATTGGTCGAACTCGGCCATCAGGATCCTTCGCGGCGGTCACGCCCCCTCATAGGGCGTGGAGCTGTGGTTGGCCGGGTCGATCCAGTCGCGCACCCCAAGGCCCAGCGCGTTCAGCAATGCGGTCAGCCCGCCCAGCGCCAGCAGGGCCGGCACCGCCCCGGCGGCCGAGCCGGCACGGGCGGCATCGATCATCAGCACCCCGGCCCCCGGCAGGTCCAGCAGGCTTTCCAGCGCCACCGCCCCGACCATCGCCGCCAGCACCGCGGCGCGCAGCCCGCCCATCACCGGGGCGACCGCCTGCGGCAAGGCGTGGTGCCGCAGCACGGTGCGTTCGTCCAGCCCCAGCCCGCGCGCCATGCGCACCGCCGCGCCTTCCGGCCCGGAGCCCAGGGCGCGGCCCATCGCCGGACGCGCCAGCCGGGCGGCCTGACAGGCGGCGGGAATCGACAGGGCGGTCCAGGCCAGCGGCGCCGCCGACGCCCCCGCCCGCACCGCGAGCGCCGCGACGGCGGCAAGTAGGAAGCCCGGCAGCAGCGGCCCGGCCCCGGCCAGCAGCCGCCCGACCAGCCCGCCGGCCGACCGCGGCGCCACCGCCGCCCAGGATCCGGCCAGCGTGCCCAGCGCGGTGCCGACCGCCAGCGACGGAAGAGTGAGCAGAAGCGTGACCACCAGCCCGCGCAACAGCGCCATGGCGGCATCCGGCTGCGGCACCACCAGCGCCGACAGCCCCACCCCGGCCGCCATCGGCAGGACGGCGGTCGGCACGGCATCGATCAGGCGGCGGATCACGGGACGCGGCATCTGGGCAAAGGGACCGGTGGGGAAAGATCCAATAGGTACGACATGCGACCGTAAGCGCCCCACCCCCGCCGGGCAACAGAATTAGCGCCGGCCGGCGCCTCCATCCCGGGGGTTTGCCGCGACACCCGATCAGAGCAACGACGCCGGGTTCAGGTGTGTACGTCCATGAGGCCCGGAGAATTTTGCCCGGGAAGACTTGGTGCCGCCGTAGGAACCGCGCTGCACCGTCCGGTCGCTTCAATGAGGCCCGAGCATTTCTGCCCGGGAAGACCACTCTGCCGCGGATCTTCCGCGCTATCCCTGATGCCGCTTCAATGAGGCCCGAGCATTTCTGCCCGGGAAGACTCCGCCCAGACTTCGGCCCATCCACCCTTGGTGTTGGCGCTTCAATGAGGCCCGAGCATTTCTGCCCGGGAAGACCGAGATCGACATCATCACCACCCTGAGAAAGCAGCTTGCTTCAATGAGGCCCGAGCATTTCTGCCCGGGAAGACGCATGGGATCCAAGCTGCGCAACACGGTGCGCAGCAATGCTTCAATGAGGCCCGAGCATTTCTGTCCGGGAAGACCCCCATCCCCGCCGCCGCTGTCGCCGCCGGCATCGTCGCTTCAATGAGGCCCGAGCATTTCTGCCCGGGAAGACGAAACTGATGTGGCCCGGCGCACGGGTCGTGAAAGCGCTTCAATGAGGCCCGAGCATTTCTGCCCGGGAAGACCGTTCCGCCACACCGTCGCTGGCACCTACCCAGATTTGCTTCAATGAGGCCCGAGCATTTCTGCCCGGGAAGACGCGATCCTCGCCTGTCGCGTCGCGCACCAACAGGTCGCTTCAATGAGGCCCGAGCATTTCTGCCCGGGAAGACCTGCCCGCACGAAGGAGGGCTGAGAGGATGCGGATGATGCTTCAATGAGGCCCGAGCATTTCTGCCCGGGAAGACGCTGCGCGAAATGATGATCGCCGCCCTGCTGAAGGCGCTTCAATGAGGCCCGAGCATTTCTGCCCGGGAAGACCATTCACTCGCTGCCTGCCGGCCACCCCCTGGCTTGCTTCAATGAGGCCCGAGCATTTCTGCCCGGGAAGACACGGTGGTGATCAGCGTCGACAGGGTGCCGCCGCCGGCTTCAATGAGGCCCGAGCATTTCTGCCCGGGAAGACCGGCTTGGCGATCGGCGGGCGGCTGGGGTGGAGGACCGCTTCAATGAGGCCCGAGCATTTCTGCCCGGGAAGACAAGGCGTTGGGCGCCTTTTTGCTGAAGCGGCTCTGCGCTTCAATGAGGCCCGAGCATTTCTGCCCGGGAAGACAGGCTGCCACTGCCTCTGGATCGTCCGGCGGTATGGGGCTTCAATGAGGCCCGAGCATTTCTGCCCGGGAAGACACGGCCCCCTCAGGCGCCCTCCAACTCCGGCACCCTGCTTCAATGAGGCCCGAGCATTTCTGCCCGGGAAGACCGCCACGCTGAACGACCGGACCTTCCGGGCCGCTTTGCTTCAATGAGGCCCGAGCATTTCTGCCCGGGAAGACCCGGAGCTAGTGGAGCTTGAAGGGTGGGGTGAGGTGCCGCTTCAATGAGGCCCGAGCATTTCTGCCCGGGAAGACGGCCACCCTGCAGCCCACTGAAAAGCAATGTGGATTCGCCACGTTTGCGAGGGGTCCGTGTTCCTGACCGGTCGGTCAGGATTTGCCGGTTCCGTTTCGTTCTTCACCTTGTCAAAGAACCTCGCAAAATCAATATGATCGCCTGATGCGAGCGGTAGACGGTGATTCGCGTGCGTCCCAGCGCTCGCAAGGCGACGTGAGCAGCGGAACAAAGGTAGCACAGGTTGAGGGGGCTCGCCAGCATCGTCCTCAGACCGGCCCCGACCACGCCCGTCTCCAACCCATACCCGTGTCCCCTATACCCGACCGCCACGCTTGACTTTCAGCACCGATTTTGTACTATATCACCGCCTGCTCCGCCGGAGAGGCCTGGGCCTGCCGACAGGGGGCCTTGCATCCGTCATATCGCTTTGCACGAGGATGTGACATGAGCACTGCCATTGCCCTCCGTTCGCCCGATTCCGGCGAATCGCTGTCCCGCTACATCAACGACACGCATCGTTACCCGGTCCTGCCGGCCGAGGACGAATACATGCTGGCCAAGGCCTGGACCGAGCATGGCGATGTCGATGCGGCGCACAAGCTGGTCACCAGCCATCTCCGTCTCGTCGTCAAGATCGCCGGCGGTTACCGCGGCTACGGCCTGCCGCTGTCCGACCTGATCGCCGAGGGCAATCTCGGCCTGATGACCGCCGTCAAGAAATTCGAGCCGGAACGCGGTTTCCGCCTGTCCACCTACGCGATGTGGTGGATCAAGGCCTCGATCCAGGATTACATCCTGCGGTCCTGGAGCCTCGTGAAGATCGGCACCACCGCCGCGCAGAAGAAGCTGTTCTTCAGCCTGGGCCGCCTGAAGCGGAAGCTGGGCGAATACGGCAGCGGCGACCTGCAGCCCGACAGCGTCACCAGCATCGCCAACGACCTGTCGGTGCCGGAAGAAGACGTGGTCGCCATGAACCGCCGCCTGTCCGCGCCGGTGGCCTCGCTGAACGCGCCGATGAGCGCCGACGGCGATTCCGGCGAATGGCAGGACCTGCTGGCCGACGAGCGTCCCTCGGTGGAGGACTCGCTGGTCGAGCGCGGCGAGGCCCGTCAGCGCAGCGCCCTGCTGCACGAGGCGATGGGCGTGCTGAACGACCGCGAGCGCGACATCCTCACCAGCCGCCGCCTGTCCGACAGCCCGCTGACCCTGGAAGACCTGTCGGTCCGCTACGGCGTCAGCCGCGAGCGCATCCGCCAGATCGAGGAAAAGGCCTTCGAAAAGGTCGCCCGCCAGACCCGCGTCCTGGCCGCCGCTGTCGCGGCCTGACGGCACCCTTGCTAACAGCTGTTGCGTACCCTGCGGCTCCCTCGTCATGATCGCGGTCCGGTTTGAAAAGACCGGACCATTCCGCCCGCCGATCATCCTGAGGAGTCCGCGATGCCCAGCTATCCCGCCGCCTATCAGGCCAACAAAGGCTCGGCGCTCGACGTCGATCGCGCTTTTTACGGGCGCATCGGGTCGGAGACCGGCGGGCGGGAGCTGGTGGACAGCTTCGTAGTGCCGATCCGCTCCGGCCGTGCCTGGACCGTGCCGGCCGGCCATGTCTTCCGCATCGTCACCATCGAGGGACCGCAGGTCGCCGACCTCAACATCTGGAACCGCCACAACCCGCGCGAACGCTTCTGGGCCTCGCGCACGCGGCAGCTCCAGCAGGCGCATGTCAGCACTTTCGACCGGCTGTGGTCGACCCTGCCCTATCTGCGGCCGCTGGCGACGATCACCCACGACACGCTGGTCGATTACGGCATCGACGAGTATGGCGGCCGGGTCCACGACCTGCTGGGCACCCGCTGCGATCCCTACGTCAACCGCATGCTGACGGGGGAGGATTTCCATCACCACTGCCATTCCAACCTGACCCGCGCCGTCGCCCCCTATGGCCTGACCGAGTTCGACGTGCATGACGTGCTGAACGTCTTCCAGGTCACCGGGCTGAACGCCGAGGACAAGTATTTCATGAAGGCCTGCCCGGCCAAGAAGGGCGATTTCCTGGAGTTTTTCGCCGAGATCGACCTGCTCTGCGCCCTGTCGACCTGCCCCGGCGGCGACCTCAGCGTGCCGCTGTGGGGTCCCGACGCCCGTGACCCGCTGGAGGTCTGCCGCCCGCTGGGCGTCGAGGTCTACCGGCTGGACCCAGCGCTGCTGGCGGGCTGGTCGCAGCCGGAGGTCGCGGCCTATCGCGGCAACCACGGCATGACGCTGCCGACCCCATCCTGGGAGAAGGGCCCGGCGTAATGGCGTGAAGCCCTACTCCACCTCGGTCAGCAGCCAGTCCTTGAAGCGGCGCACGCGCCGGGCCCGCTCGGCGCCCGGCGCGTGGGCGATCAGGTAGCAGCCGCGCGGGCGCAGGGTCTCGGGCATCGGCTGGACCAGCCGGCCCGACGCCACATCCTCCCGCACCAGAAAGACCGGCAGCAGGGCCACCCCCATGCCGGCCGACGCCGCCTCGATGATCATGAAGAAATGCTCGAAGGCCAGCGACAGCGCCGATTCCGGCAGCGGCAGGCCGAAGGCGCCGAGATAGACGCGCCAGGAATCGGGCCGGGTGGTGTGCTGCAAAAGCCGGTGCTGCGCCAGATCGGCGGGGTGGCGCAGCGGCGGCCCCTGCTCCAGCAGCGACGGCGCGCAGAAGACGCCCATCGTTTCCGGCATCAGCGTCGCCGTCTCGGCCCCCGGCCATTCCTCCACGCCATAGCGGATGGCGACGTCGATGCGCTCCTTGGCGAAATCGACGCGATGCTCGCCGATGCTGACCTCGACCTGGATGTCGGGGTTTTCCGCCTGGAAGCGCTTCAGCCGCGGGATCAGCCAGCGCTGGGTCAAGGTGGGCAGCGCGCTGACCCGCAGCACCCCGCCCTCCTGCGCGCGGGCCGCCCGCGCCGCCGCGGCGATGCGGTCGAGCGCCGCCGACGCCTCGCCATAAAAAGCGGCGCCGGTCGGCGTCAGCTCGATTCCCCGGCCGACGCGGCGGATCAGCTCGACGCCCAGATCCGCCTGCAGGGTCTGCATCATGCGGCTGACCGCCCCCTGGGTCACCGCCAGCTCGTCGGCCGCCCGGGTGAAGCTGAGATGGCGGGCCACCGCGACGAAACTGCGGACGGCGTTGAGCGACGGGAGGGCGCGTTCGGGCATGGACAAACCGAATCATGAGTTGAACTCATAAATCTCTGCCCGAGAACTCGTTTGTCAAGTCTGCGGCGATACGCTCTGCTTGGTCCACCAACAGCCATCCCTGAAGGCCACCCTCCGATGACGACGCTGACGCCCTTCCACATCGCCTTCCCGGTCGACGATCTCGCCGCCGCCCGCCATTTCTACGGCACCGTCCTGGGTTGCCCGGAGGGGCGCAGCAGCGACGAATGGATCGATTTCGACCTGTTCGGCCATCAGATCGTCGCCCACCTGAAGCCGCGCGATCCGAACGCCGCCCCGGCCCATCACAACCCGGTGGACGGCCACGACGTGCCGGTCCCGCATTTCGGCGTCGTGCTGCAGCCCGCCGATTGGGACGCCCTGGCCGAAAAGCTGAAGGCCGCCGGCATCAAGTTCGTGATCGAGCCCTACACCCGCTTCAAGGGTCAGGTGGGCGAGCAGTCCACCATGTTCTTCCTCGACCCCGCCGGCAATGCGCTGGAGTTCAAGGCGTTTGCGGACATGTCGCAGCTGTTTGCGAAGTGAGGGGGTGGGCTTAGTTTTGCCCCCTCCCTAACCCTCCCCCACCTTCGGTGGGAGATGGAACTCCGCTGCACCGGCACTTAACTCCCTCTCCCGCGGAACGCGGGGGAGGGTCGGGGAGGGGGCAACAGCACCTCCCCCCTCACCCGCACCCCGCCATCATCAGCCCCAGCGTCTTTTCGTCCGCCTGATCCGGCATCACCTCGCCGACGATGTGGCCGTCGAACATGACGACGATGCGGTCGGACAGCGCGCGGATCTCGTCCAGTTCCACCGACACCAGCAGGATGGCCTTGCCCTGGTCGCGCAGGGCCACCAGCCGGCGGTGGATGAACTCGATGGCGCCGATGTCGACGCCGCGGGTGGGCTGGCCGACCAGCAGCAGGTCGGGGTTGCGCTCGATCTCGCGGGCCAGCACGATCTTCTGCTGGTTGCCGCCGGAGAAGTTGGCCGCCGCCAGCGACCCGTTGCGCGGGCGGGTGTCGTACTCCTCCATCCGGCGGGCGCAGTCGGCGGCGATGGCCTCCCGGTCCATCAGAACCCGTCCGTTCCAGGCCGGATCGTCCTGAAACCCCAGGATCGAGCATTCCTCCGCCGAAAAGCTGGTGACGAGGCCGACCTTCTGCCGATCCTCCGGCACATGACCCACGCCAAGGCCGCGCAGCGCGCGAGCGTTGAAGCGGTCGGGGCGCCCGGCAAGTTCCTCCCCGCGCAGGAGGACGGAGCCGCCGGCGATGGGCCGCATGCCGGCCAGCGCCTCCAGCAATTCGGACTGGCCGTTGCCGGACACACCGGCGATGCCGACGATCTCGCCGGCCCGCACCGACAGGCCGACCCCCTTCACCCGCTCCACGCCCGACGGATCGCGTACCCGCAACCCCTCGACCCGCAGCACCTCCGCGCCAGGATTGGCCGGCGTCTTGTCGACGCGCAGCAGAACCTTGCGGCCGACCATCAACTCGGCCAGATGCTCCCGGCTGGTGTCGCGGGTGGCGACGTTGGCGACCACCTGCCCGCGCCGCATCACCGTGACGTTGTCGGTCAGCTCCATGATCTCGCGGAGCTTGTGGGTGATGATGATGACCGTCTTGCCCTGCTGGCGCAGCGCCCGCAGGATGCGGAACAGATGGTCGGCCTCCTGCGGGGTCAGCACGCCGGTGGGCTCGTCCAGGATCAGGATGTCGGCGCCGCGATAGAGCGCCTTCAGGATCTCCACCCGCTGCTGGGCGCCGACCGGCAGATCGCCGACCGGGCTGTCGAGATCGACCTCCAGCCCATAGTCGCGAGCCAGCCGGGTCAGCTCTGTGCGTGCGCGGGCAAGGCCGCCCGCCAGGGTGACCCCGCCTTCCGCCCCCAACAGCACGTTCTCCAGCACGCTGAAGGGGTCGACCAGCATGAAGTGCTGGTGAACCATGCCGATGCCGGCGGCCAGCGCGTCGCGCGGGGTGCGGATGGCGGCAGGATTGCCGTTCACCCGGATTTCCCCGCTGTCGGCGCGCAGATAGCCGTAGACGATGCTCATGATCGTCGACTTGCCGGCGCCGTTCTCGCCGATCACCCCGTGGATCGTCCCGGCCGGCACCGACAGCGACACGTCGCGGTTGGCGTGGTTGGCGCCGAACCATTTGTTGATCGCCACCGTTTCCAGGGCGACCGGCGCGCTTCCCTCAGTCATCAAGCAATCCGGGCTCAGGGCTGGTACGGCTTGACCGTCAGCGAGCCCGCGATGATCTGCTTCTTCGCCTCTTCCAGCTTCGCTTCCATCTCCGGCGTGATCAGCTTGCGGTTGTTGTCGTCCAGCGCATAGCCGACGCCGTCCTCCTTCAGCCCGACGACGCGGTGGCCGGGCTTCCAGCTGCCGTCCTTCGCCGCCTTCATGCAGTCATAGACGACGACGTCCACCCGCTTGACCATGGAGGTGAGGACGCTGCCGGGATGGACATGGTTCTGGTTGCTGTCGACGCCGATGGACAGTTTGCCGGCATCGGCCGCCGCCTGCAGCACGCCGAGGCCGGTGGCGCCCGCCGCGGCGAAGACCACGTCGGCCCCGCGCGAGAACTGGCTCTTGGCCAGCTCCGCCCCGCGGCCGGGGTCGTTCCAGGCGGCCGGGGTGGTGCCGGTCATGTTGACGAAGACCTCGTCGTTCGCCGCGACATGCTTCACGCCCTGCTCGTAGCCGGTCAGGAAGTTGCGGATCAGCGGGATGTCCATGCCGCCGACGAAGCCGACCTTGCCGGTCTTCGAGGCCAGCGCCGCCGCCATGCCGACCAGATAGGATCCCTCCTCCTCCTTGAAGGTCACGGACTGGACGTTCGGGGCGTCCAGCTTGTCGTCGATCAGGCAGAACTTGGTCTTGGGCGATTCCTTCGCCACCTTCTCCACCGCCGCGGTCTGCGAGAAGCCGACGGCGACGATCACCGAGGCGCCGCGGCGGACCAGCGTGCGCATCGCCTGCTCGCGCTGGCCCTCGTTGGTGATCTCGAACTCGCGGTAGGCGGTGCCGGTCTCTTTCTTGAACCGCTCGGCGCCGTTGAAGGCCGCCTCGTTGAAGGACTTGTCGAACTTGCCGCCCTGGTCGAACACCACCGCCGGCGAGAAGTCGTCGGCCAGCGCCGGAACGCCGGCCGCCGTGATCGCCGTCATCGCCAGCATGCCGGCAAGAATACGCGTCTTCATGTCCCACCCACTCCCGACTGCGGAAACTTGACCCAAAGGATAACCGCGCCATCATTCCGCACAACAGGGAAAGCGGACGAAGCGGTGCAGCGAATCGCGGCGCCCCCGGTTGACGGCAGGGGCGGGGGCGTTTATCACCCCCGCCGATGGTCTTTGCGACGAACTGGTCGCGAGAAACCGGTACGACCGGCCACGGGAATTGGGGGGCGACGCTCGGTGGACGAAGTCTGGGTGCTTTTGCAGGGAATCGTTCTCGGATTCGCCATCGCCGCACCCGTCGGGCCGATCGGTCTGCTGTGCATCCGCCGCACCCTGCAGCATGGGCCCCTGATGGGCTTCTTCACCGGGTTCGGCGCCGCGGTGGCCGACACCTTCTATGGCGCCATCGCCGCCTTCGGCGTGTCGGCGGCGCTCAGCTTCCTGCGCGGGCACGAGATCGCCTTCCAGCTGGTCGGCGGCATCTTCCTGCTGGTGGTTGCGGTCCGCACCTTCCGCCAGCATCCCGAAGCGGAGGAGCGCGAGGCCGCGGCCGCCCCCGACAGCAAATCCTGGTTCACCGGCTTCATGACCGGCCTGTCGCTGACCCTGACCAACCCGGCGACCATCATGGCCTTCATCGCCATCTTCGCCGGCTTCGGACTGGGCGGCACGCTGGACCGGCTGGAGGCGTCGACCCTGGTGCTGGGCGTCTTCATCGGGTCGTCGCTGTGGTGGATGACGCTGGCGATGGGTGTCGCCGCCGTGCGTCACCGCATCTCCGACCGCGGGCTGACCATGCTGAACCACTGCACCGGCGTGGCGCTGGGCGTCTTCGGCCTGTGGGCGCTGGGCATGGCCGCCACCGGCATCGTCGGGATGGCGACCGCCTGAAGACTTGTTCAGCAGCCGGCTGACGGCGTGACGCTCGGCGCTTCCCCGGCCGTACCGCCCTTGCGCAGCAGGTGCAGGTGCTTGGTCAGCCGCCACAGATACAGGCCCACCAGCACCACCAGCAGCCCGATGGTGAAATAGCCGACCAGCCGGTGGGCGAAGGGCCAAGTCGACAGCATGTAGCCGGTCCAGGCCAGCAGCAGCGTCCACAGCACCGACCCGATGCCCGACGCCAGCGAATAGTTCAGGATCGACATCCTGCAGGCGCCGGCCGGAATCGAGATCAGCGTCCGCACCCCCGGCACCGGCTGCGAGAACAGCACGGCCAGCCCGCCGCGCTTGGCGAACCAGTCGGTGCTCTGCCGCACCTTCTTCGGGTTGATGGTCAGCCAGGGGCCGTATTTCTTCAGGAACGCCTCCAGCCGCTCGCGCCCCATCAGGCGGCTCGGCAGGAACCAAACCAGCTGCCCGGCCAGCGAACCGAGCCCGCCGGCGACGGCGATCCCCACCAGCGAGAACTCGCCGGTCGCCGCCCCGATCCCGGCCAGCGGGATCACCGACTCGGAGGGAAGCGGCGGAAACACCCGCGCCAGCGCCACCAGAAGGAAGATCCCGATATAGTGAAGATGGTGCATTACCTGCACCAGCCAGTCCGTCAACCCGCCATCCATTCCGTCCGTCCTTCCCCACCGGTCGAATTGACCCGTATCGGGAGAACGGTTCGCTGTGGTGGGCGGTTCCCGTGTCGGCCAAAGTGTAGGCTTCGATGCCCCCTCCCCATCCCTCCCCCGCTTCGCGGGAGAGGGTGCCTTAAGCGAGGCGGCGGCAGTTCCCTCTCCCGCGGAACGCGGGGGAGGGTTAGGGAGGGGGCACCCGGAGAAATCGCTTAGCCTCACCCATTGAACAGCGCCGCGTCGATCCGCCGGACCATCGCCACCAGCTTCGGCGCGAACTCCTCCTCCAGCTTCTTCAGATCGACCATGAAGGCCGGCCCGCCGCAGTTGAAGGCCAGCACCTGCGAGCCGTCGCGCGGCACGAAGGGGACGCCGACGGCGTGCACTTCCGACTTCCAGGCGCCGATCGATCGGCAATAGCCGCGCGTCCGGTAATCCTCGATGGCCTGGAGGATGCCGTCGCGGATCTCGGGCCAGCGCTCCCCCTCATGCTCTTCCAGCTTCGCCATCAGCGGCGCGCGCTCCGCCTCGGGCAAGGCGGCCAGATAGGCGCGGCCCATGCCGGTGGTCGACAGCTTGATGTGGGAGCCGACGTCGAGCGACAGCGTGATCGGCCCGGTCGCCTTGCAGCATTCCAGATAGATCATGCTCAGCCGGTCGCGCCCGCCCAGCGCCACGGCAAGGCCGGTCTGGTCGGCCAGTTCCTGCATCAGCGGCCGGGCGACCTGCCGGATGCCCATGCCCGACAGGCTGGCATAGCCGAGCGCCAGCACCGAGGTGCCGAGCCGATACTTGCCGGTGTTCTGGTCGTAGGCGAGATAGCCCAGCTTCGCCAGCGTGTAAGTCAGCCGCGACACGGTCGGCTTGGGCAGGCCGGTGCGTTGCGCCAGCTCCAGATTGCCGAGCATCGATTCGTTGCGGCGGAAGGCGCGCAGCAGTTCCAGCCCGCGGGCAAGCGCCGTGACGAAGCGCGGGTCCTTCTCGTCGTCCGCCAGATCGTCGGCGACCAGAGCCTCTTCCCGCCTGCGCATGACCCGTCCCTCCCGCAAAAGATAGCGGGACGATCCTGCCAGCCGCCGGACAGCGCGTCAATGGAACAAGGTTTCGCGATGCGAAATTTATGCCCGGCGGACTATGCTCGCATCACTGCGTCGCCCCCAGCCCCAGCGTCACCATGCGTTCGTACAGCGACGCGCGCGAAATGCCCAGCAGCTTCGCCGCCCGCGCCTTCACCCCGTTGGCCTCCTCCAGCGCGGCGGCGATGGCGTGGCGTTCGGCGGCGTGCAGCACCTCCTGCAACGGCCGCGCGCCCGCCGCCAGCGGCAAGGAGGAGGCGCCGGCCGGATGCTGCATGCCGGGAAGCACGCTGCGGATGTGCGGCGCCGTCAGGATCGGTGCATCGGTCAGCGCCACCACCCGCTCCAGCGTGTTGTAAAGCTCGCGCACATTGCCGGGCCAGTCATAGTCGCGCAGCACCTGTACCGCCGATTCCAGAAGCTCGCGCGGCGGCGTGCCCTGCTGGATCGCCAGCTGTTCCAGGATGCGGTCGGCGATGCTCTCGATGTCCTCCGGCCGGTCGCGCAGCGGCGGCAGGGTGATCGGCACCACGTTCAGCCGGTAATAGAGGTCGGCGCGGAACTGCTTCTCGCGCACCAGGGCATGCAGGTCGCGGCTGGTGGCGGCGATGATCCGCACATCGACCCGCACCACCTTGTTGGATCCCAGCGGCTCGATCTCCCGCTCCTGCAGCACGCGCAGCAGCTTGGCCTGGACCGGCAGCGGCATGTCGCCGATCTCGTCGAGGAACAGGGTGCCGCCGTTGGCGAGCTGGAACTTGCCCTCGCGGTGGCGGCGGTCGGCACCGGTGTAGGCGCCGGGGGCGACGCCGAAGAACTCCGCCTCCAGCAGGGTATCCGGGATGGCGGCGACATTGACGCCGACGAAGGGCTTGGCCGCCCGCGGGCTGGCGGAATGGATGGCCTGGGCCAGCAGCTCCTTGCCCGTCCCGGTCTCGCCCAGCAGCAGGACGGTCGAGTCCATCTGGGCGGCGCGGCGGCCCAGCCGCTTGATCTCACGGATCGATTCGCTGGCGCCCAGGAACTGCGAGAAGGAGTATTTGGCCCGGCGCTCGTGCGCCAGCTCCTGCTGGGTGCGGGTCAGCTCCTCCTGCATCTTCTCGTATTTGCGGACCAGCGGGCGGAGATATTCGGCGCGGTCGAACAGCACGAAGCCGATGGCGCCGATGATCGAGCCGTCGATGCCGAACAGCGGCATCCGCGTCACCACGAAGGAACGGTCGTCGAACTCCATGATGTCCAGCGGCTGGGGCTGGCCGCTGTCGATCACACGGCGCAGCTGGCTGTTGGGGATGACGTCCTCCACCTGCCGGCCGCGCGGATCGTCCGGAACCCCCAGCAGAGCCTTGTACTTCTCGTCCATCCAGGCGATGCGGCCAGTGTGATCGACGGCGACGGCGCCGACGCACATGGATTCCAGATGTTCAAATAGGGAGTGCACCGCCCGCTGGCGCAACGCTTCGAAATCGACGGTGTCGCCCACGTCACCCTCCCAAACGGGACCGATCTTCGTCGTCCCGGTGTCGAGGCCTCTTGCGATGCCGGCTTTGGGGCCTGCTGCATTGCAACGCAATTTGCCAACAATATCAGAGGTCAACATAGTAGCCCATCCGTCGGATTAAAGGGAAGGCATGCAGGTTCGGTCGGGTGCGCGGGGTCGATCCGCACCCGTTCATCAGATCAAAGCTTTGCCGCGTGCCGGTTCGGACCGCTTTTTAAAAAGGCAATCCGGACGAGTTCTCTACATCCTCCGCCATATCCCTGTTTCTTTTTGGGTTTCTCAACCCAGGCGGGTGGAAAAGGGAAAAAGAGGGGGACCTTTCGGTCCCCCCTGGGGGAGTTACGGAGAAGACGGCAGACTCAATGTCCGCGCTTGGGCAGGCGGGCCATCAGCTCGCCGACGATGCCGCGGCGGAAGAGCAGGACGCAGACGACGAAGATGCAGCCGATCACCACCGGCACCGGCAGGCTGGTGGAGGCGAGGTAGCTTTCCAGCGTCACCACCAGTCCCGCACCCACCACCGGCCCGAACAGCGTGCCCATGCCGCCCAAGAGCGTCATCAGCACCACCTCGCCCGACATCTGCCACGTCACGTCGGTCAGGCTGGCGAGCTGGAACACCAGCGCCTTGGTTCCGCCGGCGAGCCCGGCCAGCGAGGCCGACAGCACGAAGGCCACCAGCTTGTAGCGGTCGGTGCGGTAGCCGAGCGACACCGCGCGCGGCTCGTTCTCGCGGATCGCCTTCAGCACCTGGCCGAAGGGCGAATGCACCGTGCGCCAGATCAGGGCGAAGCCGGCGACGAAGATCGCCAGCACGGCATAGTACATGGTCAGCGGCTGGCTGAGGTCGAACAGCCCGAACAGCAGGCCGCGCGGCACGCCCTGGATGCCGTCCTCGCCATGGGTGAAGGGCAGCTGCAGCGCCAGGAAGAACACCATCTGGCTCAGCGCCAGCGTGATCATGGCGAAATAGATGCCCTGCCGGCGGATGGCGATCAGGCCGAAGATCAGCCCCAGCAGCCCGGCCACCACGGTGGCGGCGAGCAGTCCGAACTCCGGCGCCCAGCCCCATTCCTTTACCGTGTGGGCGGCGATGTAGGCCGCCCCGCCGAAGAAGGCGGCATGGCCGAAGCTGAGCAAGCCGGCGAAGCCGATCAGCAGGTTGAAGGCGCAGGCGAACAGCGCGAAGCACAGCACCTTCATCAGAAAGACGGGATACAGCACGAAGGGTGCCGCAAGCGCGAGCAGCAGCAGGACGGCGGCGATCAGCATCGTGCCGATGGCCGGACCTCGAACCGCGACGCGGGTGGAATTGCTGGCGACGGTCATTGGATCAACGCTCCCGTCCGAAGAGGCCCGCGGGCTTGATGAGAAGGACGATCGCCATCACGACGAACACGACGATGTTGGACGCTTCGGGATAGAAGACCTTGGTCAACCCCTCCAACAGCCCCAGCCCGAGGCCGGTGACGATGGCGCCCAGGATGGAGCCCATGCCGCCGATCACCACCACGGCGAAGACGATGATGATCAGGTTGGTCCCCATCAGCGGCGACACCTGATAGATCGGCGCCGCCAGCACGCCGGCCAGACCGGCCAGCGCCACGCCGAAGCCGTAGGTCAGCGACACCATCACCGGCACATTGATGCCGAAGGCCTGCACCAGCGTCGGGTTTTCCGTCGCCGCGCGCAGATAGGCGCCCAGCTTCGTCCGCTCGATGGCGAACCAGGTGCCGAAGCAGATGACCAGCGAGGCGACGACGACCCAGCCGCGATAGTTGGGCAGGAACATGAAGCCCAAATTCTGCCCGCCCTGAAGGGCTGCTGGAATCGGATAGGGCTGGCCGGAGACGCCGTACTGATGGCGGAACGCCCCCTCCAGGATCAGCGCCAGCCCGAAGGTCAGCAGAAGCCCATAGAGATGGTCCAGCTTGTAGAGCCGCGACAGCATCGTCTTTTCCAGCGCGATGCCAAGCAGCCCGACGACGACCGGCGCCACCAGCAGCGCCCCCCAATAGCCGATGCCGGCATAGGTCAGCAGCAGCCACGCCACGAAGGCACCGACCATGTAGAGGGCGCCATGGGCGAAGTTGATGACATTCAACATGCCGAAGATCACCGCCAGCCCAAGGCTGAGCAGCGCATAGAAGGAACCATTGATCAGGCCGAGCAGAAGCTGCCCGAACAGCACTTGGGGCGGGATTCCCAGCAGGCTGACCATCTCCGCATTTCTCCCGGTTCGTTGGTGTTGTTCTTGGTTTTTGGTTGTTGCTTCGCAGGCCCCCTCCCCATCCCTCCCCCGCTTCGCGGGAGAGGGGGTAGGATGCTTGTCAGCGAGGCGTGATTGCCGAAGCGGCGGCAGTCCCCTCTCCCTCGAAGCTCTCGCACAAAGCCTCGCTTTGTGCTGACGCGACAGGCGGACCGTAGGTCCGCTGAGAGCGGGGGAGGGTTAGGGAGGGGGCAAGGCGCCCGCCTCCCCCTCACTTCACCAGCGGGCAGCCGCTCTGCTTCGGGTCCATGAAGGCGGTGTCGGCCGGGATGGTCTTCACGATCTTGTAATAGTCCCAGGCCCCCTTCGATTCGGCCGGGGTCTTCACCTGGGCCAGATACATGTCGTGGAACATGCGGCCGTTGGCGGCGACCTTGCCCTTCTTGGCGAACATGTCCTCGACCGGCAGCTCGCGCATCTTGGCGGCGACCTTGTCGGCGTCGTCGGTCTTCGCCGCCTCGACCGCCTTCAGGTAATGCTTCACCGCCGAATAGACGCCGGCCTGCACCATGGTCGGCTTCTTGCCGGCCTTGGCCTCGAACTTCTTCGACCATTCGCGGGTCTGGTCGTCCATGTCCCAGTAGAAGCCGGTGGTCAGCATCAGCCCCTGCGCCGACTGCAGGCCCAGCGCATTCACGTCGGAAATGAACATCAGCAGGCCGGCCAGGCTCTGGCCCGCCTGGGTGATGCCGAACTCTGCCGCCTGCTTGACGGCGTTGACGGTGTCGCCGCCGGCATTCGCCAGCCCGATCACATCGGCGCCCGAGCCCTGCGCCTGCAGCAGGAAGGATGAGAAGTCGGAGGTGCCGAGCGGATGGCGCACCGACCCGACGATGGTGCCGCCCAGCGACTTCACCATCTTGGTGGTCTCCTCCTCCAGCGACTGGCCGAAGGCGTAGTCGGCGGTCACGAAGAACCACTTCTTCTTGCCCTGCTCGTACAGGGCGCGGCCGGTGCCGGCGGCCATGGCGTAGTTGTCGTAGGTCCACTGGAAGCCGTAGGGGCTGCACTGAGCGCCGCTCAGCGCGGTGGCGCCCGGACCGGACATCAGGAAGATGCGCTTCTTGTCCTTGGTGATGCCCTGCACCGCCAGCGCGGCGGCGGAGTTCGGCACGTCGGCGATGGCGTCGACGCCGCCGGTGTCCACCCACTCGCGAGCCTTGGACGCGGCGATGTCGGCCTTGTTTTGGTGGTCGGCGACGACGATCTCGACCGGGGCGCCGGCGACCTTGTTGCCGAACTCCTCCGCCGCCATCCGGGCGGCGATGGCAGAGCCCTCGCCGGCGAGATCGGCGTAGATGCCGGAACGGTCGTTCAGCACGCCGATGCGGATGACGTTGTCCGACACCTGTGCCGAGGCCGGGATCGCGGTCCCGGCGAGCGTCAGCAGGGCGGTGCCGGCGAGAAGAAGCGTGCGCATCAGAAGGTCTCTCCCTCTTGGTTTTATTGTCGGCCGGTTCCCATTGCGGGTCCCTGTGGCCGTGTCCGGAGCAGGTAATCGGGCAAAATCCGGCGATCCGCCGTCCCGCCTTCGAAGGGAGCGGGACGGCGTTCGTGCCGGTGATATCGGCAGGCGATGCCGGATGGCTGGACGGCCTACACGCCGAGATAGGTGTGGAGCTTGTCCATGTTGGCGTCGAGCTGGTCGTTGGGGATCATGTCCACCACATGGCCCTCTTCCATCACGTAATGGCGGTCGGCGATGGTGGCGGCGAAGCGGAAGTTCTGCTCCACCAGCACGATGGTGAAGCCGCGCGCCTTAAGCGCCCGCACCGCGACGCCGATCTGCTCGATGATGACCGGGGCCAAGCCCTCGGTCGGCTCGTCCAGCAGGATCAGGGTGGCGCCGGTGCGCAGGATGCGGGCGATCGCCAGCATCTGCTGCTCGCCGCCCGACAGGCGTGTTCCTTGCGTCGAGCCGCGGCCCTTCAGGTTGGGGAACAGGTCGTAGATCTGCGGCACCGTCATCCCGCCGTCCTTCACCACCGGCGGCAGTGTCAGGTTCTCGTCGACGCTGAGGCTGGAGAAGATGCCGCGCTCCTCCGGCACATAGCCGATGCCAAGGCGCGGGATCTTGTGCTGGGCCATGCCGATCAGCTCGGTGCCCTGGAAGCGGATGGAGCCGGTGCGCTTGCCCATGATCCCCATGATGGCGCGCATGGTCGAGGTCTTGCCGGCGCCGTTGCGGCCCAGCAGCGTCACCACTTCGCCCTGCCTCACCTCCAGGCTGACGCCGTGCAGCACATGGCTTTCGCCGTAGTAGCCGTGCAGGTCGGCGATCTCCAGCATGGCAGTCTTGGTCATCGCGCCGTCAGGCATGTCCGGTCCCCATATAAGCTTCCATCACCTGCGGGTTCTTGGAGACGACCTCGTACGGCCCCTCCGCCAGGATCTCGCCGCGGCGCAGAACGGTGATGGTGTCCGACAGGTGGGCGACCACCGACAAATTGTGTTCCACCATCAGCACGGTGCGGTCGGCGGCGACGCGCTTGATGAGAGCCGCCGTGCCTTCGATGTCTTCATGGCCCATGCCGGCCAGCGGCTCGTCGAGCAGCATCACCTCCGGGTCGAGCGCCAGGGTGGTGGCGATCTCCAGCGCGCGCTTGCGGCCATAGGGCAGCTCGGCGGCGGTGTGGCCGGCCCAGGGGGTGAGGTTCACCGCCTCGATCAGCTCTAGCGCCCGGTCGTGCAGGTCGTAGAGCGACGATTCGGACTTCCAGAAATGGAAGCTGGTGCCGAGCGGCCTCTGCAAGGCGACGCGGACATTCTCCAGCACGCTGAGGTGCGGGAAGACGGCCGAGATCTGGAAGGAGCGGACCAGCCCCATCAGCGCGATGTCGGCCGGCTTGGTGCGGGTGATGTCGCGGCCCTTGTAGAGGATCTGGCCGCGCGTGGGCGTCAGGAACTTGGTCAGCAGGTTGAACACCGTGCTCTTGCCGGCGCCGTTCGGGCCGATCAGCGCGTGGATGGTGCCCCGCTTCACTTGCAGGTTCACCTCCTTCACCGCCACGAACCCCTTGAACTCCTTCGTCAGGTTGCGCGCTTCCAGGATGATGTCGTCGTTCGGTGCGGCGTTCATCGGTCGCGAATTCTCCTCCCATTCGTCCTTATGTCCGGGCTCCAAGCCCAGGGCTTATTTCCGACAACGCATGTCGGGGCCGCCATGCGGCGGGACGTTTCACCGATTGTTGTACGCACAAAGCGTGCCACGGCCGGGTTCGCTTCGGTCGGGCCGTCGGCCCCGTTGTTTCTCCGCCGGTTTTGCTGCAGCACCCTCCATCCACTGGCTCACCTTAGCACCGGAAAGTGTCGGATTTCCGGACACTCTGTCCGCCAAACATGACAGCATCCAAAATGTCGGTACGCAAGACCGTCCGTGCGGCAGACGCCTTATTGTGGGCTTGCCAAACGCGCGCGGCACTGCGATGGTGGCCGTCCGACGGTGCCCTGCCCGTCCTGACGGGCGGCGGGGATAATAGGGAATGCGGTGCGGAGCTTCTTTGGAAGCGCCAATGCCGCGGCTGCCCCCGCAACTGTAAGCGGCGAGCATCCCGTCCATCATGCCACTGGCCCTCAACGGGCCGGGAAGGCGGACGGCGATGCGGCGACCCGCGAGCCAGGAAACCTGCCGGCGGACGTACCAACCTTTCCCAACCCCGCCGGGTGTGGCGGGAGAGCAAGGATGTCTTCGATGACCACCCGTTCGATGAACACCGCCGCCGGTTCCGCGACCCGCAGCGCCGCCCAGACCGCGGTCGCCGCCTTTGCCGCGATCCTGCTCGGCAGCTTCCTGCTGTACGGCGTCGGCTTCGCCCAGCCGCAGCAGATCCACGACGCGGCCCACGATGCCCGTCACTCCTTCGCGTTCCCCTGCCACTAAGCGGCGGGTCATGGATCTGATCCGGCGGCTGTTCACAGCCGCCCTGGTCGCGGGCGTGCTCTCCGGCACGGCCGCGTCCGTCGTTCAGCAGGCGACGACCGTCCCGCTGATCCTCGAAGCCGAGAAGTATGAGGTGGTCACCCCGCCTCCTGCGATCTCGGCGGCGCCTGCCGGCGCGCCTGCGCCGTCGCACCAGCACGGCGCAGTGCGCGAGATCGGCGAAGGGGTGCCGACCACGCTGGACGAGGCGATGCAGCGCATCGGCCTGACCATCGTCGCCAACCTGCTGACCGGCGTCGCCTATGCGCTGCTGCTGGGTGCCGCGATCCTGCTGGCCGGCCGGCCGGTCGATGCGCGGCGCGGGCTGGTGTGGGGAATGGGCGGCTTCGTCGCCGTCTCGCTGGCGCCTTCCTTCGGCTTGGCACCGGAACTGCCGGGCCTGGCCGGGGCGGAGCTTGAGCTGCGCCAGCTCTGGTGGCTGTCCGCCGCCGCCGGGGCCGGCGTCGGCATGACCGCGCTCGCCTTCGCCCGCAACCGTCTGGTCATCGCCGCCGCCATCCTGGCTGCCGCCCTGCCCCATCTGATCGGCGCCCCCCATCCGGAAAGCGCCGAAGGTGCGGTTCCGCCGGAACTGGCCGCCCGCTTCGTCACCGCCTCTCTCGGCGGGGCCGCCCTGTTCTGGGCGATCCTGGGTGCCACCTGCGGCTGGCTGATGAGCGGTCTGGTCCGCGAGACCGAGTCCCGCCCGGCCCTGCGGGTCCAACCCGGCGCGCGTTAAGGAAACAATCCCATGTCCGCACTTGCGAAAACGGCCGCCGGCAAAGTCCCGGCGACCGTCATCACCGGCTTCCTCGGCGCCGGCAAGACCACGCTGATCCGTGGCCTGCTGGAGAAGGCCGATGGTCGCCGGCTGGCGCTGATCATCAACGAGTTCGGCGATGTCGGCATCGACGGCGACATCCTGCGCGCCTGCGGCAACCCGACCTGCACCGAAGACGACGTGATCGAACTGGCGAACGGCTGCCTGTGCTGCACCGTGGCCGACGACTTCGTCCCGGCCATCGAGAAGCTGCTGGCCCGGCCGGAACCGCCCGAGCACATCGTGATCGAAACCAGCGGCCTCGCCCTGCCGAAGCCGCTGGTCCAGGCCTTCCACTGGCCGGCGATCAAGACGCGGGTCACGGTCGACGGCGTCATCGCCGTGGTCGACGCCGCCGCCGCGGCGGAGGGCCGTTTCGCCCCCGATCCCGCGGCGCTGGAGGCCCAGCGCGACGCCGCCGGCACCGTCGATCACGAGACGCCGATCGAAGAGGTGTTCGAGGACCAACTGCTCTGCGCCGACCTGATCGTCGTCAACAAGACCGATCTGGTCGCCGCCGGCGACCTTGCCCGTGTCGAGGAACTGATCCGCGGCGCCCTCAACCACACGGTCGGCCGCGACGCCAAGCTGGTCCGCGCGTCGCAGGGCGCCGTCGATCCGCTGGTCCTGCTCGGCGTCGGTGCGGCGGTGGAGGACGACCTCGTCAACCGTCCCAGCCACCATGATGACGAAGAGGGTCACGACCACGACGACTTTACCAGCTTCGTGGTGGAGCTGCCGTCGCAGCCCGACCCCGCCCGTCTGGCGATGACGCTGGAACAGGTCGCCGGCCTGCATGGTGTTTTGCGCCTGAAGGGCTTCATCGACGTGCCCGGCAAGCCGATGCGCCTGCTGGTCCAGGGCGTCGGCACCCGCATCCAGACCCACTACGACCGCCTGTGGAAGCCCGGCGAGGAGCGCCGCAGCCGTCTGGTGGTGATCGGCGAGACCGGGCTGGACCGCGATGCGGTGACCAGGGCAGTTGTTGGGTAAGGGGTAGGGTATCGCGGCGTTTGCCCCCTCCCTAACCCTCCCCCACCTACGGTGGGAGAGGGAACTCCCGCCGCTTAGCAAATCTTCCCCCCTCCCGCGAAGCGGGGGGGGGAGGGACCCGCGGCGTAGCCGTGGGAGGGAGGGGGCCAACGCCCCTGGACGTCAAACCATGCACCTGCTCGCCGCCCGCCAGGACGAACTGGACGCCGGCCCCCAGGCGGAAGATCTGGGGCAGACTCCGGCCGACCTCGTCATGCTGTCCTTTTCCGACAGCGACCTGACCGCGCTCGCCACTGCGTGGCGCTCGGCACGCGACCGGCTGCCCAGCCTTCGGCTCGCCAACCTCAACCGGCTCGGTCACCCCCTGTCGGTCGATCTCTACGCCGACACCATCGTTGCCAAGGCGAAACTGGTGGTCCTGCGCCTGCTCGGCGGCAGCGGCTATTGGCGCTACGGCCTCGACCGCCTCGCCGCCCTCTGCCGCGAGCGCAACATCCCGCTGGCCGTCCTGCCCGGCGAGGCGCAGCCCGACCCGAACCTCACCGCCTACGGCACGGTCCCGCCAGACGCCGCCGACCGTCTCTGGCGCTACTTTACCGAGGGCGGCCCGGCCAACATGGCCCATCTGCTGGCCTGCGCCGCGACGCTGGCCGGCAAGCCCCTGCCCCATGACGACCCCGCCCCGGTCCCGCGTTTCGGCGCCTATGACGGCTGGAGCGGTGCCATCCCCGCCGACGCTCCCGTCGCCGCAGTTGTCTTCTACCGCTCCCACCTACTGGCTGGCGACCTCGCCCCGGTCCATGCGCTGTGCGACGCCTTGGCCGAGCGCGGCCTCAGCCCCCGCCCGCTGTTCGTCGCCAGCCTGAAGGAGCCGGACTGCGCCGCCTGGATGCGGGCCAGCCTGACCGCGCAGAACACCGCCGTGGTCGTCAACACCACCGCCTTCTCGGCGGCGCGCGACGACGGCTCGCCGCTGGAGGCCAACGGCAGCCCGGTCCTGCAAGCCATCCTCTCCACCACGCCGGAAGCCGGCTGGCAGGCCTCCACGCGCGGTCTCGGGCCATCCGACCTCGCGATGAACGTCGTGCTGCCGGAGATGGACGGCCGCATCATCGCCCGCGCCATCGCCTTCAAGACGGCGGGCGACCCCGACCCCGATCTGCAATTCGCCGCGCCCGTCCTGCGCCCGATTCCCGACCGGGTGGCCTTCACCGCCGACCTCGCGGCAAGCTGGGTCCGCCTGTCCCGCACCCCGCGGGCGGAGCGGCGGCTGGCGCTGGTGCTGTCCGACTATCCCGGTCCCGGCGGCGGCATCGGCCATGCGGTGGGCCTCGACAGTCCGGCCAGCACCGTGGCGATGCTCCACCACCTGTCCGCCAAGGGCTACAGCCTGTCCGCGATTCCAGACAGCGGTGCGGAGCTGATGGCGGCCCTCACCACCACGCCCACCCCGACCCTGTCGCTGGCCGAGTACGAGCGCCTCGCCCCGCCGGAGCTACGCGCCCGCATCGCCGCGACCTGGGGCGAACCCGCCGCCGATCCCGCTTGGCGCGACGGCGCCTTCGCCTTCCGCGTTCTTCCCTGCGGCAATGCCGTGGTGGCGGTGCAGCCCAGCCGCGGCCACGGTGCCCTGACCACCGCCCAGCACCACGATCCCGATACGCCCCCCAGCCACGGCTATTTCGCCTTCCATCTGTGGCTGCGCCATGTCATCGGCATCCATGCCCTGGTGCAGGTCGGCGCCCACGGCACGCTGGAATGGCTGCCGGGCAAGGCGGTGGCGCTGTCGGCCGACTGCTGGCCGGAGATCGTCGGCGGTGCCCTGCCGACCCTCTATCCCTTCATCGTCAACAATCCCGGCGAGGGCGTGCAGGCCCGCCGCCGCCTGGGCGCGGTGCTGATCGGCCACCTGACGCCGCCGCCAGTGGAATCCGGCCTCTATGGCGAGCTCGCCGCGCTGGAAACCGCCATCGACGAGTATTCGCAGGCGACCGGGCTCGACCCGCGGCGACTGGGCATGCTGCGCGAGACGATCCTCGACCTCGCCTGGAAGTCCGGTGTCGCCGCCGACTGCAACCTGCGCCCCGACGACGACCCCGACGCCATCCTGTCGCGGCTGGACGCCCATCTCTGCGACATCAAGGAGTTGCAGATCCGCGATGGCCTGCATGTCTTCGGCCAAAGCCCGACCGGCGAGCGCCGCGACCGCCTGACCGCCGCCGTCGCCCGCTCCGCCGATCCGGCCATGGTCGCCACTGCCGTCGATGCCTGCGGCGAGGCGGAAATGCGGGCGCTGCTCGACGGGCTGGACGGGCGTTTCGTTCGTCCCGGCCCCGGCGGCTCGCCGGCGCGCGGGCGGGCGGATACGCTGCCGACCGGCCGCAACCTTTATGCGCTCGACCCGCGCGGGGTGCCGACGCCGACCGCCTGGACGCTGGGCTGGCAGGCGGCGGATGCACTCATCACCCGCTATCTTCAGGACCATGGCGACTGGCCGCGCCGGCTGGTGGTGGATTGCTGGGGTACCCCGGCCATGCGCACCGGCGGCGACGAGTTGGCCCAGGCGCTGGCCCTGCTGGGCGTCCGCCCGATCTGGGAGAACGGCTCCGGCCGCGTCACGGGGTACGAGATCATGCCGGCCGGCGTGCTCGGCCGGCCGCGGGTGGATGTGACCCTGCGTATTTCCGGCCTGTTCCGCGACGTCTTCCCGCAGCAGATCGCCCTGTTCGATCAGGCGGTGCGCGCTGTCGCCGGGCTGGATGAACCCGACGATACCAACCCGCTGGCCGCCACCGCACGGGCCGAGGAGCAGCGCCTCGCAGCATCCGGCACCGCTGCGGAAGATGCCCGCCGCTGGGCCACCGCCCGCATCTTCGGCGCCGCGCCCGGAATCTACGGCACGGCGCTGTCCGGCATGATCGCGCGCGGCGACTGGACGGCGCGGGCCGATTTCGGCGCCGCCTATCTGGAGGGCGGCTGCCACGCCTATGGCGCCGGGCTGGAGGGCGTCCCCCTGCCCGCCCTGTTCCGCCGTCGGGTGGGCGGCGCCGACGCGCTTGTCCACCACCAGGACCAACGCGAGCATGACGTGCTGTCCACCGACGGCTTCATGCAGTTCGAGGGCGGTTTCGCCGCCGCCGCCGCGCTGGAGGACTCCGAACCGGCGCTCTATCATCTCGACAGCGCCGATCCGGAAAAGCTCGCCGTCCGCACGCTGGCGGAGGAGATCGCCCGTACCCTGCGCGGCCGGGCCGCCAACCCGCGCTGGATCCAGGGCATGATGCGTCATGGCTATCGCGGGGCGGCGGAGTTGGCGGCCGGCGTCGACACGCTGTTCGCCTTCGCCGCCACCACCGACGCCGTACGTCCTGCCCATTTCGACCAGCTGTATGACGCGTACGTCGAGGATGCGGAGGTATGGGACTTCCTGTCGCATGCCAATCCTGCCGCCGCCCGGCACATTCTGGCGCGCATGAGCGAGGCGCTCGACCGCGGCCTGTGGCATCCCCGCCGCAATTCCACCGCGGAGGATCTGCGGCGCCTCCGGGAGACCGCCGCATGACCAACCCTGTCGCCAACCAGCCCAGACGCCGCGGCACCTGCCCCGGCGTGCTGGCGCCGATGCAGGTCGGCGACGGGTTTCTGCTGCGCGTCCGCGTCCCCGCCGGCATGCTGCCCGCCGAGCATGCCCGCCGCATCGCGGATTTGGGCGATCGTTACGGCAACGGTCTGATCGATCTCAGCCAGCGCGGCAACCTGCAGCTCCGCGGCATCGCCGACGACGGGCTGGAGCCGGTGACCGAGGCCCTGCGCGGGATGGGCTACGTCTCCAGCGATGCAGCGAGCGAGGCGGTGCGCAATGTGCTGTGCTCCCCCACCGCCGGGCTGGACCCTGCGGCGCTGATGGACGTACGGGCGGTGGCGCGTACGCTCGACGCACGGCTGGCGGAGGACACGGCTCTGCACGGCCTACCGCCGAAATTCGGCTGGCTGGTCTGTGGCGGCGGGATCGGCCATCTGGCGGACAGCAGCACGGACGTACGCTTCGACGCGGTGGACGCGGAACGCTTCCGGGTATCCTTGGGCGGCACGCTGACGAAGGCCGCGCCGCTGGGGCTTTGCCAAGTGGAGGAAGTGGCGGACGTGGCGTCGGCGCTGGGCCGCGCCTTTCTGGAGTTGCGTGCGTCGTTGCCGGAGCCGCCGCGCCGCATGGCTGGATTGGTTGCGGCAATAGGCACCGATGAAATTGGCAAGCGCCTCACCTCCAAGATGTCCCCTCCCCCGCCCAGCTCTCGCACAAAGCTTTGCTTTGTGCTGACGCGGCAGGCGGACCGTAGGTCCGCTGAGAGCGGGGGAGGGTCAGGGTGGGGGCAAGTGTCGCACCTCATGGATCTCTTCGACTCTGCCGAACCCCCTCATCCCACCCTTCTCCACGGGGGGGAGAAGGAGCAAGCCCCGGCAATGGTGACGGCCTTCCCCTTCGGCCGCCTGACCGCCGACACCCTCTCGGCCCTCGCCTCCACCTGCGCCGAAATCCGCGTCACCCCCTGGCGCGCCCTGCTCCTCGTCGCTCCCTCCGCCGAAGCCGAATGCATCGCCAAAGCCCACGGCGCCATCCTGTCCCACACCGACCGCCGGCTGAAGCTGACCGCCTGCAGCGGAGCCGGCGGCTGCGATGTCGGCACGACCGACACCCATGCGACCGCGCTCGCCATCGCCGAGCGCGCAGGCCCCTTGCTGGACCATGTCCGAATGGTGCATGTGTCGGGCTGCGCCAAGGGCTGCGCCCATCCCGCCATCGCCGATGTCACCCTGACCGCCCGCGACGGCGTGTATGACGTCGCCCTGAACGCCAAACCCGGTGACGAGTCCCGACATATGCAGGGGCACACCGGCCTGTCCCCCGCCGACGCCGTGGCCCGCGTCGCGGATCTGTTGACCGAGGAGTCCACCGGTGCCTGAGCCGCTCTACGACTACATCCGCGACGGAGCGGCCATCTACCGCCAGTCCTTCGCCACCATCCGGGCCGAGGCCGACCTGTTCGCCATCCCCGACGACCTGAAGCCGGTGGCGGTGCGCGTCATCCACGCCTGCGGCATGGTCGATGCGGCCCAGGATCTGCTGTTCTCCGCCGATGTCGGCAGTGCCGCCCGTGCCGCCCTGCGATCCGGTGCGCCGATCCTGTGCGACAGCGAGATGGTCGCCCATGGCGTGACCCGCGCCCGCCTGCCGGCCGATAACGCGGTGGTCTGCACCCTGCGCGACCCCGCCGTGCCCGATCTGGCGAAGGCCATCGGCAACACCCGTTCCGCCGCGGCGCTGGACCTGTGGGGTGACCGGCTGGGCGGATCGGTGGTCGCCATCGGCAACGCGCCGACCGCGCTGTTCTACCTGCTGGAACTGCTGGCGGCTGGCGCGCCCAAGCCGGCGGCGATCCTGGGCTTCCCGGTCGGCTTCGTCGGCGCGATGGAAAGCAAGGAAGCGTTGGCCGAGAACCCCTTCGGTGTCCCTTATCTGGCGATCCGCGGCCGGCGCGGCGGCAGCGCCATGGCCGCCGCCGCCGTCAACGCCCTGGCGAGCGACGTGGAATGAGCAGCGAGACCTCCCTCACCCCCGGCACCCTGTTCGGCGTCGGCGTCGGCCCCGGCGATCCGGAGCTGATGACGCTGAAGGCGGTGCGCACCATCGGCGCCTGCCCGGTGGTCGCCTATTTCTGCAAGCGTGGCACCCGCGGCCAAGCCCGCCGCATCGCCGATCAGGCCATCACCGCCGACCAGATCGAGCTGCCGATGGTCTATCCGGTGACGGTGGAGCTGCCGCCCACCCATCCGGACTACGGCCGTCAGATCGAAGCCTTCTTCGACGAGTCAGCCGAGCGTATCGCGGAGCATCTTGCCGCCGGGCGTTCGGTCGCCGCGCTGAACGAGGGGGATCCGTTCTTCTACGGCTCCTTCATGCATCTGTTTCTGCGGCTGTCCGGCCGGTTCGCGACGGAGGTCATTCCCGGCGTCACCAGCATGGTGTGCAGCGCCTCGCTGCTGCCGCGCCCGCTGATGCTGCGCGACGATGTGCTGTCGGTGATCCCCGGCACGCTGGACGAGGAGTCGCTGGTCCGCGCCCTGACCGCCGCCGATGCCTGTGTGGTGATGAAGCTGGGCCAGAACCTGCCCAAGGTCCGCCGCGCCATCGCCGCCGCCGGGCTGGCCGAACGGGCGTGGTATGTGGAGCGCGCCAGCATGGAGGAACAGCGCTTCATGCCCTTCCTGGAGGCGCCGGACGTCGCTCCCTACTTCTCCCAGATCGTCATTCCGGGCGAGGGCAAGCGCGGATGACCGGTTGGCTTAAAGTCGTGGGATTGGGCCCCGGCCCCGAGGACTGGCTGACGCCGGAGGCGCGGCGCGATCTGGCCGAGGCGACCGACCTCGTCGGCTATTTCCCCTATGTCGAGCGTGTGCCGCCGGGCAATCAGGTGCGCCACGCCTCCGACAACCGGGTGGAGCTGGATCGCGCCCGCTTCGCGCTCGATCTGGCGGCGCAGGGCCGGCGGGTGGCGGTGGTGTCGGGCGGCGATCCCGGCATCTTCGCCATGGCCGCCGCGATCTTCGAAGCGCTGGACGATCCGGCCGCCCCAGAGGCGTGGCATGCGGTGCATCTCTCGGTCGATCCCGGCGTTTCGGCCATGCAGGCGGCAGCCGCGCGGGCCGGGGCGCCGCTGGGGCATGATTTCTGCGCCATTTCGTTGTCCGACAATCTGAAGCCGTGGGAGGTGGTGCTGAAGCGCCTGCGTCTGGCGGCGGAGGCGGATTTCGTCATCGCGCTTTACAACCCGATCTCCCGCGCCCGACCCTGGCAGCTGGGCGCCGCCTTCGACGCCCTGCGCGACATCCGCGCGCCTGAGACCCCCATCGTGCTGGGCCGCGCCGTCGGCCGCCATGATGAGGAATTGACGGTGACCACGCTTGGCGAGGTGCGGGCGGAGCAGGCGGACATGCGCACGCTGGTCATCATCGGCGCCTCGCACACGCGGTTCGTGGCACGGGCGGATGGCGGGCGCTGGGTTTACACGCCCCGGCATTATCGGGGGTGAGGATGGGTGTGACGACCAACCCGCAGCGAGTAACCCTCTCCCCCCCGGGGAGAGGGCTGGGTGAGGGGGCCGCGCGGCGTGGATTCTCGGGAAGTCACGCAATGCATCCCCCTCACCCCGACCCTCTCCCCGCTCTCAGCGGACCTCCGGTCCGCCTGCCGCGACAGCGCAAACTTCATTTGCGCGAAAGCGGGGGGGAGAGGGGGATATCGCGGGGGAGAGTGTCAGCCCACCCCCTCCAGCCACCTCACCGCAGCATCCACGTCGTGCAGTTCCGCCACGCCGTTGCCGGCCGGCCGCTCCACCATCACCACTGGCAGGCCCAACTCCCGCGCGGCCTCCAGCTTCGCGTCGGTCGCCCGGCCGCCGCTGTTCTTGCTCACCACCACCTCAATCCGCTCCCCGCGCATCAGCGCCAGTTCGCCCTCCACGGTGAACGGCCCACGGTCGAGGATCAGACTCATGCGCGGCAGCGCCGGCATCGGCTCCGGCGGGTCCACCGCGCGGATCAGGTAACGCTTGTCCGGCATCGCCTCGAAGGCCGCGACCTCCTGCCGGCCGATGGTCAGGAACACGGCGTCGCCCAGGTCGCGCAAGGCAAGAGCCGCCGCGTGCATGTCCGGCACCCCGATCCAGCGGTCGCCCGGCCCCGCCACCCAGGCCGGCCGGGTCAGCACACGCAGAGGCACACCGACCCGCGTGCAGGCCGCGGCGGCATTGGCGGAGATCTGGTCCGCGAAGGGATGCGTCGCGTCGATCACCGCCTTGATGCCCTCGGCGCGCAGGTAATTGGCCAAGCCCTCCACCCCGCCGAAGCCGCCGATGCGGGTCGGCAGCGGCGGCAGCACCGGGTTCTTCGTGCGGCCGGCCAGAGACACGCGGGCGTCGATGCGCGGATGGCCGGCCAGCCGCTTGGCCAAGGCCGTCGCCTCCGTCGTGCCGCCCAGGATCAGTACTTTGACCATCAGCGCCTTGACCATTTCCCCCTCCCCACCCGTCAGGATCGGCGCCATGGATAGCATGGGAACGGCCCGCTGGCTCAGCATCGTCGGCATCGGTGAGGATGGCTGGGACGGTTTGTCGCCCGCCGCCCGCGCGGCGGTGGAAAGCGCGGCCATCCTCTATGGCGGCAACCGCCACCTCGATCTCGTGCCGGTCGTTGCGGGACAGGAACGGTTGCCCTGGCCGTCGCCGATCACCGAAGCCTTCCCCGGCCTGATTGCGCGGCGTGGGCAGCGGGTCTGTGTGCTGGCGAGCGGCGATCCCTCCTGGTACGGGGTGGGCGCAACGCTGTCGCGGCTCGTTCCGCCTGCGGAAACGACGGTGATCGCGGCCGCTTCCGCCTTCAGCCTCGCCGCCTCCCGCCTGGGCTGGGCCTTGCAGGACTGCCGCTGCCTGACCGTTCACGGCCGGCCGCTTGAGCAGGTCGTTCCGCATCTGCAACCGAACACCAAGCTGCTGCTTCTTTCCTGGGACGGAACGACTCCGGCCAAGCTCGCCGCCCTGCTGCGCGCCCGTGGTTTCGGCGCCTCGCGCCTGACCGTGCTGGAGGCGATGGGCGGCCCGCGCGAGAACCGGCTGGAGGCCACCGCCGATGCCTGGAGCGCAGAGCGGGTCGCCGACCTCAACACCATCGCGCTGGACTGCGCCCCCGCCCCCGGCGCCCGTGTCCTGCCGCTTGCCCCCGGCCTGCCCGACGACTGGTTCGAGCATGACGGCCAGATCACCAAGCGTGAGGTGCGCGCCGTCACCCTGTCCTTCCTGGCGCCGCGCCGGGGCGAGCTGCTGTGGGATGTCGGTGCCGGGTCGGGCTCCATCGGCATCGAATGGATGCTGCGCGACCCCGCCAACCGCGCCATCGCCGTCGAGCACCACCCGGAGCGCATCGCCCGCATCCTCGCCAACGCCGCCAACCTCGGCGTTCCGGGCCTGCAACTGGCGCGGGGCAAGGCCCCGGCGGCGCTGGAGGGGCTGGAGCGGCCGGACGCCATCTTCATCGGCGGCGGGCTGACCGCGGATGGCGTGCTGGCGGCCTGCTGGGACGCCCTGCCTCCCGGCGGCCGGATCGCCGCCAATGCGGTGACGCTGGAAAGCGAGGCGGTGCTGATCGACGCGCACAAGCGTTTGGGCGGCGAACTGACCCAGATTTCGGTGGCCCGTGCCTCAGCGGTCGGCGGCTTCCGCGGCTGGCGCGCCGCCATGCCGGTCACGCTGTGGCGGGCGGAAAAGCCGTATGCGGAGGGCACATGGACCGCCTGACATCGGATGCCCTGTTGTTCGGCCCGGTCTTCGTCGGTCTCGGCTGCCGCCGCGGCTGCGGCTGGGAGGAGATCGCCGGTCTGGTTGCCGCCGCCTTCGACGAAGCGGCCCTGCCCGACGCCGCGCGCCAGTTGGCTGCATTGGCCGCCCCGGCGATGAAGGCCGACGAAGCCGGATTGGCGGAAGCCGCCCGCGCCCTCGGCCTGCCGCTGTGCTTCATCGATGAGGATGCGATGCTGGCCGCGCAGGACCGCGTCCACACCCGCTCCGCCACCGTGCTGGCCGCCGTCGGGCTGGCCTCGGTCGCGGAGGCCGCGGCGCTGGCCGCCGCCGGGCCGGGTTCGCGCCTGCTGCTGCCGCGCCGCTCCACCCCCCGCGCCACCGTGGCGCTCGCCTTGCCTGCCGTCGCCCTATTGGAGACCCGTTCATGACCGTCCATTTCATCGGTGCCGGACCGGGCGCTCCCGACCTGCTGACCCTGCGCGGCCGTGACCTGATCGCACGGTGCCCGGTCTGCCTCTATGCCGGATCGCTGGTTCCGAAGGAGATCATCGCCCACGCGCCCGCCGATGCGCGGATCATCGACACCGCCCCGCTGACGCTGGAGGAGATCGTCGCCGAGTTCCAGGCCGCCCACGCCGCCGGCCATGACGTGGCCCGGCTGCATTCCGGCGACCTGTCGGTCTACAGCGCGCTGGGCGAGCAGACCCGCGCGCTGCGGGAGTTGGACATCCCCTACACCATCACCCCCGGCGTGCCGGCCTTCGCCGCCGCGTCGGCGGCGTTGGGGCGGGAGTTGACCCTACCGGAGGTCAGCCAGACGCTGATCCTGACCCGCACCGAGGGGCGCGCCTCGGCCATGCCCGCCAACGAGACGCTGGAGGTGCTGGGCGCGTCGGGCGCCACGCTGGCGATCCACCTGTCGATCCACGTCATCGAGCGGGTGGTGGAGCGGCTGACCCCGCTCTACGGCGCCGATTGCCCGGCCGCGGTGGTCTACCGCGCGACATGGCCGGACGAGCGGGTGCTGCGCGGCACGCTGGCCGACATCGCGGCGCAGGTCGCGGCCTCACCGATGGAACGCACCGCGCTGATCCTGGTCGGCCCGGCGCTGGGCCATGAGGAGTTCCGCTGCAGTGCGCTGTATGACGGTAGCCATGTGCGCCGTTACCGGGGGCTGGGGGAGTGAGCACTTCCGACGATCCGCCCCTGGCGGTCTGTGACCAGAACCTCGACCGCGACCGGCGCATCCTCCAGCACATCCTGCGCGGCGCGGCGGGCCAGTTCGGCCACATGATCGGCCAGCCGCAGGCCGGCGGCATCCGCAATGCCCAGCACCTGCGCCGCCGTGTTGGCGCCGCGCGCCTGCGCGATCAGGTCCGGCCCGGCGCCGAGATCCGCCAAACGATCGGCCAGCCACTCGAAGTCGACGCTGTTCCGTTTGCTGTGCAAATCCATCAGCCCGCGCGCCAGCTTGCCGAACTTGGCGAAGCCGCCGCACAGCGTCAGGCGCGGGATGGGGTGTCGGCGCAGGTACTTCAGAGTGCCGCCGACGAAGTCGCCCATGTCGATCAGCGCCTGTTCCGACAGGCCATAGCGCGCGACCACCGCCTTTTCCGACAGATCGCCGGTGCAGGCCGCGACATGGGTCAGCCCGGCGGCTCGCGCCACGTCGACGCCGCGCTGGATCGAGGCGATCCAGGCCGCGCAGGAATAGGGCACGACGATCCCCGTCGTCCCCAGGATCGACAGCCCGCCGAGAATGCCGAGGCGCCCGTTCATGGTGCGCTTGGCGAGCTGTTCCCCATTCTCCACCCCAACTTCGACGACCAAGTCCGCGGGCTGGCCGGCCTCCTTCGCCGCCTCCCCCACCGCCTGCGCGATCATGCGGCGCGGCACCGGGTTGATCGCCGGCTCGCCGACGGCCAACGGCAGGCCGGGCAGCGTCACGGTGCCGACGCCGGCGCCGGCGCGGAACGTCACGCCGCTACCGGGCGCCCCGCGCCACACCCGCGCCCGCACCAGCGCGCCATGGGTCACGTCGGGATCGTCGCCGGCATCCTTGACCACGCCTGCCATGGCCCAGGGTCCGCCTGGGGAGCTGTCCGCCCCCTCCCCCCGTTCCGTCACCGCCAAGGCGAAGGCCGGAGTCTGGCCGCCGGGCAGGGTCACGGTCACCGGGTCGGGGAACTCCCCGCCGAACAGAGCCTCTGCCGCCGCCCGCGCCGCGGCGGTGGCGCAGGTTCCCGTCGTCCAGCCACGGCGCAAGGGTGTAGCATGCTCCGGCATGCCGGCACCCTCCGCACCGCCTTCCGTCTTCTCCGAGCCCGAGTCCGCGTTCATGTCGTTTGAGTCGTCCATTCCCGAAAGCGTCCTGGTCCCCTTTGCCCCCGGCAGCGTCTGGCTGGCCGGGTCCGGCCCCGGCGACCCCGGCCTGCTCACCCTGCTGGCCCTGCAAGGTCTAAGGCAAGCCGACGTCATCGTCCATGATGCGCTGGTGGGCGAACGGATCATGGCGCTCGCCAGCCCGTCGGCAAGGCTGGAGTTCGCCGGAAAGCGCGGCGGCCGCCCCTCCGCCCATCAGGACGACATCACCAACCGCCTGATCGAGCTGGCCAAGGAGGGGCACCGCGTCCTGCGCCTGAAGGGCGGCGACCCCTTCGTCTTCGGCCGCGGCGGCGAGGAGGCGCAGGCATTGGCGGCGGAGGGCATCCCCTTCCGCATCGTGCCGGGCATCACCTCCGGCATTGCCGGCCCGGCCTATGCCGGCATCCCGGCGACCCACCGCGACACCAACCAGGCGGTGATCCTGGCGACCGGCCATTCGCTGGGCGGCGGGCCGGATTGGCGGGCGCTGGCCGCCACCAAGGCGCCGCTGATCCTCTATATGGGCTGGAAGGCGCTGCCGACCATCGCGGCGGAGCTGATGGCCGGCGGCCTGTCCGCCGACACCCCCGTCGGCGTGGTGACTGAGGCGACGACCGCCAACCAGAAAAGCCTCATCACATCCCTCGGCAGTTGCGTCGCCGATCTGGCGGCCAGCGATCTGGAACCACCGGCCATCATCGTGATCGGCGAGGTGGTGCGGCTGCGCCCGGCGCTGGAATGGCTTCCCACCCAAACGGCGCTGCAAAATGCCAGGGGGAAGAATGACTGACGGCCTGATCATCGCCGCCCCGGCGTCGGGCACCGGCAAGACGACGCTGACTCTCGGCCTGCTGGCGGCGCTCCGCGCCCGCGGCGTTGTGGTCGGGGCGGTGAAGTCGGGGCCGGACTATATCGACCCGGCCTTCCACCGCGCCGCCACCGGCCGGCCGAGCGTGAACCTCGACACCTGGGCGATGGGACCGGACCTGCTGGACGGGCTGGCCGCCCGCGCCGCCGAGGGCGCCGATCTGCTGGTCTGCGAAGCGCTGATGGGTCTGTTCGACGGTGTCGCCGGGGTCGGCGCCACCGGCACCGGATCGACGGGGGAGGTCGCGGCACGCACCGGCTGGCCGGTCCTGCTGGTGGTGAACGCCAAAGGCCAATCGCAGTCGGCCGCAGCCCTGGTCAAGGGCTTCGCCACCTACCGCGACGACGTGACCATCGGCGGCGTCGTGCTGAACAATGTCGGCAGCCCCCGCCACACCGCACTGGCCGGCAACGCCATCGAGGCGCTGGGCATCCCCCTGCTGGGCGCTCTGCCCCGTGCTCCCGACCTAAGCCTGCCCGAGCGTCATCTCGGCCTCGTCCAGGCCGACGAGACGGAGGGGCTGGCCGACCGGCTGGCGGCGTTGGGCCGCTTCGTCGCCGAGCATATCGATCTCGACCGCGTCGTCGCGCTGGCCAAGCCGTCACGGGCCGGACGCGGAAGCGATGCCCCCGCCCTGCCGCCGCTGGGACAGCGGATCGCCATCGCGCGGGACGCCGCCTTCACCTTCGTCTATCCGCACCTGACCGCCGGCTGGCAGGCTTCGGGCGCGGAGCTGCGCTTTTTCTCCCCCCTGGCGGACGAGGCGCCGCCGGAGGATGCGGACGCCGTCTATCTGCCCGGCGGCTATCCGGAGTTGCATGCCGGCCGCCTCGCCGCCAACCACATCTTCCGCGACGGCCTGCGTGCGGCGGCGGAGCGGGTGCCGGTTTTTGGTGAGTGCGGCGGCTACATGGTGATGGGGGAGACGCTGGAGGATGCCGACGGCGTCACCCACCCGATGACCGGGCTGCTGGGGGTGCGCACCTCCTTCGCCAAGCGGCGGCTGCATCTGGGCTATCGCCGGGCGTCCCTGCTAGCCGACGGACCGTTGGGTGCGGCAGGAACGCCGCTGATGGGGCACGAGTTCCACTATGCCTCGACGCTGTCGCGCGGTGACGACGCGCCGCTGCTGCATGCGGCGGCGGCGGATGGCGGTGACCTTGGGCCGCTGGGCAGCCGGCGCGGACTGGCGCTGGGGTCTTTCGTCCACCTGATCGCGCGGGGGTGACGATGGAGGAGGATTTCACTCCGGCGGAGCGCGACGCGCTGTACAAGGCGATCTTCTCCCGCCGCGACGTGCGCGGGCAGTTCCGCCCCGACCCGGTGCCCGACGAGGTGCTGAACCGCGTCCTGCTCGCCGCCCATCACGCGCCGTCGGTCGGCTTCATGCAGCCGTGGAACTTCATCGTCATCACCGACCCGGCCGTGAAATCGCGCATCCACGCCGACTTCGCCCGCGCCACTGAAGAAGCGGCTGCGATGTTCGAGGGCGAACGCCGTAGCCTCTACAGCCGCTTGAAGCTGGAGGGCATCCGCGAGGCGCCGGTGAATTTGTGCATCACCTGCGACCGCGAGCGCTCCGGCCCGGTGGTGCTGGGCCGCACCCACATGCCGGCGATGGACCTCTACAGCTGCGTCTGCGCCGTGCAGAATTTGTGGCTGGCCGCAAGGGCGGAGGGGCTGGGGGTCGGCTGGGTCAGCATCCTGCACGAGGAGGCGTTGAAGGATGCGCTCGGCATTCCGGAACGGATCGTGCCGATCGCCTATCTCTGCCTCGGCCACGTCACCCACTTCGAAGCGACGCCGGAACTGGAAACCAAGGGCTGGCGGAAACGCCTGCCGCTGGAGGATCTGGTGTTCAGGGACCGGTGGGAGGGAGAGGAATGACGCGCGCCAGAAACGCCTCCTCCGGCCCGGCGGCCACCATCGGCTTGGCCGCCATCAGCAACTGCAGCAGCGCCGTGTGCAGCTCCGTGCAGGCGGACAGATCCACCCGCGGCGCGGCGGTCGTCTCCAGCCATTCGGCGAGCGGCAGGGCGTCCTCCACCGTGCAGGCGGCCTCGAAACGGGCAAGGTCGGCGTCATAGCGGATCGGCATCACAACAGCTCCCGCAGATCGAGCACCAGGATCAGCCGGCCGTCGCCCAGCACCGCCGTGCCGGCATAGCCGCGCAAGCCCCGCAAAACCCCGGTCATCGGGCGCAGCACCACGTCGGCGCGCTCGCCGACATCGTCCACCGCCACCGCGACCGGCCCGTCGCCCAGTTCGGCCAGCACCACGCAAACCGTCTCGCGCACCTGTTCGTCGTCGGGCTGGGCCAACAGGCGGCGCAGGCGGACCAGCGGCACCACCCGGTCGCGCAGCACGACGCTTTCCGCCCGCTTCACCGAGCGGATCTCGGCCCGCGGCACCCGCTGGACGCCGCCGACCAGCGCCACCGGGATGCCATAGAGCGATCCCGCCGCCTCCACCACCACGACGCGGGTGATGCTGAGCGTCAAGGGCAGCGCCAGCCGCACCCGCGTGCCGCTGCCGGGGGTGGACGCGATCTCCACCCGGCCGCCGGCACGCTCCACCGCCGCCCGCACCGCATCCATGCCGACGCCGCGGCCAGACAGGTCGGACACGCTGCCGGCGGTGCTGAAACCGGGGGCGAAGACCAGCCGCACCGCGTCGGCGTCGCTCAGCGCCGCGGCGGCGTTCGGCTCAAGCAGCCCCTTGGCGACGGCGGCGCGGCGCATCGTCGCCGGGTCGATGCCGGCGCCGTCGTCCGCCACCTCCACCACCACGCCGCCCTTGTCCTGGAAGGCGCGGACCCGCAGCGTGCCGGCCGGCGGCTTGGCCGCCGCGGCCCGCCGCTCCGGCGTCTCAATGCCGTGATCCAGCGCGTTGCGCACCAGATGCAGCAGCGGCTCGCCCAGCACGTCGAGGATGTCCTTGTCGGCCTCCGTCTCCGCCCCCTCCAGCACCAGTTCGATCGTCTTGTCCAGCCGGCGGGCGGTGTCGCGCACCAGCCGGGGCAGCGGATCGAACACGCGCGCCAGCGGCAGCAGCCGAAGCCGCAACGCCGCATGGCGCAGGTCGCCGACCAGACCGTCCAGCCGGGCGGAAAAGCTCTTCAGGTCGCGGGCCATCTCGCCGTCCCCGGCGCGGCGGACCAGCGGCCCCAGCTGCCCCTTCACCACCGACAGCTCGCCGACCAGCGCCATCAGCGCGTCCATCCGCTCCGGCTCCACCCGCAGGGCGCGGCGGGGGACAGGAGCGGTGGCGGGCTGCGGCTCGGTCACTGCGGGCTTTTCCGCAGGCCCATCGGCCAGAAACCGGCGCAGCGTGGGAGCGTCGGCACAGGCGGCCTCCACGGCGGCGCGCTCCGTCGGCTGCCCCAGCGCCGTCAGGATCGCGGCGACCGCCCGCGCCACCGCGGCGCGGCGGGAGTCTCGTTCGGCGGCGCTGCCGGGCAGGTCGAGGATGCGCGCCTGCTCCTCCAGCATCGCTGCCGCCAGTGATTCCGGCGGCGCGGCGGCAAGAGCTACAGCAGCGGGTACCAGCATAACGCTGCCGATCCGCACCTGATCGGGCACGCTGCGGAAGGCCGGCGTCACCGCCTCCACCCCGGCACCGCTCAGGGCGCGGAAGCGCAGGATGCAGCGGTAGGGGTCCATCTGGGCCAAGGGCGGTAGCGGCTCCGCCGGCTCTATCCGCAGCAGCCGGAGGTCGGGCACCCGGCGGAACAGCGCCAGCGGGTCGTCGCCGGTGAAGAAGCACTCCGGATCGGGCCTGTAGTCGATGGCGGTCAGCGTGCCCTCACCCACGGCAGCGCGCTCCTCCTCCGTCAGCGTCGCCACCCAGGGGAAAGCGTCCGCCTCACCGCCGGAAGCCGCAGCACCGGCTGTCGTCTCTCCCCCCGCCAGCCCGCGGGCCAGCGTCTCCGCCGCCTCCGCCGCATCGGCAGGCAGCGCGCCGGTTTCCTCCAAAGCCGCCACCCAGCGGGCGCACTGGTCGAGCGCGCGGAACAGCAAGTCGGCGAGATCGGGCGTCATGGCGCGGTGGCCGTCGCGCAGCAGTGACAGCGTGTCTTCCCCGGCATGGACCAGCAGGGTGAAGGGTGCCATGTCGAACAGCGCGCTCGACCCCTTCAGCGTGTGGAAGGCGCGGAACAGCTCGTCCACCGACGCGCGGTCGGCCGGGTCGCGCTCCAGCGCCAGCAGGGCGGCGCCGGCGGTTTCCAGCAGCTCGTGCGCTTCGACGACGAACTGGTCGAACAGATCGCTCATGGCGCATCCCCCGTGCCGGGAGGCCGCCCGGTCAGCAGCCGCGCCGCCTCCACCAGAACCTCCGGCCGCGGCGGCTTCACGATGTACCAGTTGGCGCCGGCCAGCAGGGCCTGCTCGCGGTCGCTGTCCTTCGATTCGGTGCTGATCATGATGGCGGGCACGTCGCGCAGGCTCGGATCGCGGCGCAGGACGCGCAGCATGGTGTAGCCGTCCATCTTGCGCATGTTGACGTCGACGATCACCAGATCCGGCGGCGTGGCCATCGCCCGCTCCAGCCCCTCGATGCCGTTCACCGCCTCGTCAACCACGAAGCCGTCGGCCTCCAGCACGCGGCGGCTGAAGGCGCGCACGGTCACGGCGTCGTCCACCACCAGAACACGCGGCCCGCAAGTGTTGGTTCCGCTCATGCCGCACCCCCGTCCGCCGGCTTCTGGTAGAGGATGGCGTCGGGGAAGCGGCGCGGGATGAACAGCGAGGACATGCGGCTCATGCTTTCCGAATGGCCGAGGCAGACGAAGCCGCCCGGCGCAAGGGCATCGTGGAACATGCTCGCCGCCTCCCGTCGGCCCAGATCGTCGAAGTAGATCAGCAGGTTGCGGCAAAAGATCACGTCGATCCCGCGAAAGGCCCGCACCTGCTGCGGGTCGGCGATGTTGACCAGAGAGAAATCGACGGACTCCCGCAGATCCTCGACGATCTGCCAGCGTGGCCCGCCGGCATCCGCCGCGCCCCGCACGGGCTGGAAATACTTGGCGCGCAGATGGGCCGGCAGCCCCTGCAGGGCGCGCTCGTCATAGATGCCCTCGCGCGCGCGTTCCAGCACGGCGCTGTCGATGTCGGACGCCAGCAGCTCGATCTCGTAATCGTCCACGCGGCCCCAGTTTTCCAGCAGCATGATCGCGATGGAATAGGGTTCCTCGCCGGTGGCGCAGCCGGCCGACCAGATGCGCAGCCGCGACCCCTTCGGCCGCCCGCGCACCAACTCGTCGAGGACGGAGTTCACCAGACAGTCGAGCTGGTACTTCTCGCGGAAGAAATAGGTCTCGTTCACCGTCATCAGGTTGACGAGCCGCTGAAGCTCCTCCCCCGACGCCTGGAAGCGCAGCAAATTCATATAGGCGCGCAGACCCGTCGCGCCGACCGCCTGCATGCGGGCGGCGACGCGGCGGTCGACGAAATAGCGCTTGGCCTCGGTGAAGGACAGGCCGGTGCGGTCCCGCAGGAATCCGCAGAGCGTCGCATAATCCTCCTGGGACAGGCCTTCCGGTTCGGCGTCGGTCACTCCGTTCACCGTCCCTGGAAGCTGGAACGGGCGGCGTCGACGGCGAATGCGACGAAGGCGTCGTCGGGGAAGCGGCGGGCCAGCGTCTCCAGGCTGGACAGCGCCTCCGGGCTTCCGGCCTCGGCCAGCGCCTCCACCGCGGCGAGGCAGACATTCACGTCGGCGTCGCGCTCCATCACCCTTGCCAGCCAGTCGGCGCGGCCGGAATGGGCGAGGCTGCCCAGCCCCTGCACCGCGAAGATGCGCAGGTCGGCGTCGGCATGGTTGAGCAGCGGCAGCAGCGCCGGGGCGGCGACCTCCGCCGGCATCTGCTGCAGGCTTTCCAGCGCCGCGTTGCGCAATGCCGCATCCTCGCGGTCGAGGAAGGGGACCAGCGCCGCCGCCGCCTCCGGCGTGGCGATGCGGGCGAGCGCGGTCAGGATAGCCTCGCGCACGCCGGCATCCCCCTCGGCCTGAAGCCGGCGGGCGAGCGCCGCCTCCGCGCCCGGCAGCGCCGCATGGCCCAGCGCATGCGCGGCATCGCGACGGACGGCGGCGTCGACATCCTCAAGCGAAGCCAACGGGTCAGGCGGGGCGTCAGTCGCAGCCGGGGCCGCGGCCGGGGCAAGTTCCGGAGCGGCCTTCTTCTTCACCAGTCCCATGGCATCACTCCTCAATCGATCCCGGCGCGCCGGCCGGCGGGCATCAGCCAGCGGGTGAGCTGGCCGGCGATCCGGCCCGACGGCAGCACGACGCCGGCGCCGCCGCGCCGGATCAAGTCCTGCGGCATGCCGAAGACGACGGCGCTGTCCTCCGACTCCGCGATGGTGCGACCGCCGCGGGCGTGAAGTTCGGCCATCGCCGCCGCCCCGTCATTGCCCATGCCGGTCAGCAGAACCCCCACCAGCCGGTCGGCGGGCAGCAGCCGCAGGGCGCTGGTCACCAGCCGGTCGGCATTGGGATGCCAGGGCCGGTCGGGCGAAGGCGGCACACAGACCGCCTGAAGCCGTCCGCCGCGCCGCGCCAGCTCGACGTCGGCGCTGCCGCGGGCGATGCAGACCATGCCCGGCACCAGCACCGTCGCCCGCTCCACCTCCACCACCCTCAGCGCGCACAGCTCGTCCAGCCGGCGCGCCAGCGTCGCGGTGAAGGCAGCCGGCATGTGCTGCGCCACCACCACCGGCCAGGGGAAGCCGGCCGGCAGCAGCGGCAGGATGTCCTCCAGCGTGCTGGGTCCGCCGGTGGACACGCCGACCAGCACCACCCCCTCGCCCTCGCCGCCCGCCGCTGCCGCCGTGACTGCAGGCGACGCCACCGTGGGCGGCACCGCAGACGTCAGCCCCTCCGGTGCGACGAAATCCTCCCCGGCGATGCGGGCACGGGCCAGCCGCAGCCGTTCGCGCAGGCCGCGGACGCGGCGCGGGCGGGAGGACGCGGCGGCGCGCACCGTCTCCACCAACTCCTCGCCGATGCGGCCGATGGAGCCGGCGGCCGGCTTCTGCACCGCCTCCACCGCGCCCAGCCGAAGCGCCTCCAGCGTCTCCTCCGCCCCCGCGCCGGTGAGGGCGGAGACCATGACGACCGGCTTGGGATGCTCCACCATGATGCGGGCAAGGCAGGTCAGCCCGTCCATGCCGGGCATGGTGACGTCGAGCGTCACCACGTCCGGATCGACGACCGGCAGGCGCGCCAGGGCCTCCTCCCCCGTCGCGGCGGTCTCCACCCGGAATCCGGCCTCGCTCAGCAGATCCGCGATGCGCCGGCGCATCAACGCGGAATCGTCCACCACCAGCACCGTCAGCACGCCGTCCCCCATCGCGTCTTCACTGTGGGGTAACGAGCAGGTCGGCCAGCCGGTCCATGTCGAGCAGGCTGTCCGCATCCATCTGCAGGATCAGGCGGGTGCCGCCAGCCACATCCCTGGCCGCATCCAGCGTGGCGACCCGGCGGATCAGCCGGCGCTGCGCCGCCGACACCGCCGGTGCCGGACCGATCCGCTCCGCCGGGACCGTCAGCAGGCCGGACAGCCCATCGACCAGCAGCCCGACCAGCAGCCCGTCGCGCCCGACCACCACCACCCGCCCGCGCTCAAGCCCGGCGGAGAGACTGACCGCAGCGGCCGGCAGGTTCAGCAGCCGGCGCTGGTCGATCAGCGGCAGAACCTCGCCGCGCAAGGTCAGCACGCCGGCGACGAAGTCGGGCGCGTTGGGCAACGGCGTGATGCTGTCGGGCCGGCGCAGCACCTCGCGCACGGCGGAGACAGGCAAGCCGTATTCCGCCCCGGCGAGGCGGAAGACGACGAAGCGTTCCGCGTTTCCGTTCCCCTCCGCAGGCTGCGCCGGTTCCATCCCGTCCCCCTCTCCGCCCGCTTCCGCGCCGATTGCCGCGCCATGGCGGAACAGCCGCTCCGCCGACAGCACCGACACCAGCCGCCGCCCGCCATCCGCGCGGGCGATGCCGTCCAGATCCTCGAACTCGGGCTCGCGCGCCAGCAGCGGCGGCACCGGGTCGATCAGCGCGGGATCGAGCCGCAGGATCTCGCGCACCTCGTCCACCAGCACGCCGACCGGCGCTTCCCCGGCCCCCGGCCGCACGACGACGACGCGGCGCCCGGCCCCCTGCCCGCCTTCCAGCCCGAACAGGGCGCGCAATCCCACCAGCGGCAGCAGCCGGTCGCGCACCGCCATCACGCCCAGCAGATGCGCCTTGGCCCGCGCCATGCGGGCGACCTCGCGCGGGGCCGGCAGAACCTCGCGCACCCGATCCACCGGCAGGGCGAATTCCTGCCCGGCGACCTCGAAGACCAGCAGAGCCTGACGGTCGGGTCCGGCAGCCGCTTTCCCGGTCCCGGCCTCGCCCGCCGCCGCACGTCCGAACCCACCGCTTCCCCGGTCAGTCCTCTCCGCCTCCGTCCGGTCGCCGAACTGGCGGTCGATCAGCACGTCCAGCTTCAGGATGGTGACCGGGCCGTCGCGTACCACGCCATCCAGCATGGCGGGGTCGAGCCCGCCCTCCTCCTGCGTCACCGGATCGATTCGATCGGGATCGCTGCGCAGGATGCCGGCCATCGCGTCCACCCGCAGCCCCACCGGCTGGCCGCGATGCCCGACCAGCACCACGCGCGTCTCCCGCGTGGCGGCCCCACCGTCCGGCCGACCCAACGCCCTGGCAAGGTCCAGCACCGGCACCGCCTCGCCATGCCACTGCGCCAGCCCGTCGAGGCTGGGCGGCCCCAGCGGAATGCGCACCAGCTCCGGCAGCCGGATCACCGCGCGGACCGCCGCCAGCGGCAGGGCGAGGCGCAGGTCGCCGACCGCCACCGTGACGAAGGCGAGACCCCCATCGACCACGTCTTGGGCCACGGCGGTCAAACCGCGCCCAGCAGGCTGTCGGCCATCGCCGCGATCTCCTCGATCGCCGACGCCAGCTCCTCGGCCCCCTTCGCCTGTTCGCGCGCGGCCTTGGCCGCTTCGGAGCCGGCGAGGTTCGCGGCGGCGGCGGCGGCGGCCACCTGTTCCACGCCGACGCGGGTCTCGCGCAGGGCGGCGGTGGTCTCGTTGGCGGCGTCCAGAATCTCGCGACCGCCGGCGGTGACCACCCGCAGCTCCTGCGTGCCGGCGGTCAGGGTGACGCCGAAGGCGCGGTGGCGCGCGATCTCCGTCACCGCCGTCGTAGAGACCTCATCCACGTCGCGGCGCACCCGCAGCATCTGGTCCTGGATGTCGCGGACGATGTCCTTCACCCGCTCAGCACTCTCCGCGCTGTCGCCGGCCAGCTTGCGGATATCGCCGCTGACCACGGTGAAGCCGCGGCCGAACTCCCCCGCCCGCGCCGCTTCGATGGAGCCGCTGACCGCCAGCATGCCGGTCTGGATGGCGACGGTGGCGATGGCGTCCACCACCTTGTCGATGCGCCGGCCGATCCGCTCCAGCGCGTCCAGCCGCTCACCGGCCCGGCGGGAGGAGTCGACCGCCTCCAGCATGCCGTCGGCCAGCTTCCCGATGGTGTCGCGGGTTTCGCCCAGCAGCCCTTCCATCGAGGTGCAGCGATCGACCGACTCGCCCGACCGCCCCGCGGCCAGCGTCGCGGCGGCGTCGATTTCCGCGATCGCCGAGGCCAGCTGGTGGGTGGCGGCGCTCTGCGCCTGCGCCCCGCCGGAGATCTGGCCGATGGCGGTCATGATCTGGGCGGCGCCGCGGTTGATCTCCTCGATGGCGGCCGACAGCTCCTCGGCGGCCGACGCCAGTTCGTCGGCGGTGGCGGCGAGGTCGGCTGTTCCCTCCAGATCCTCGGCCAACTCGGACAGCTGGCCGGCGGCGCGCTGGCTCTGGGTCAGGGCAAGGGCCTGCTCGCCTGCGGTCCTCAGCGCCTCCTCGGCGGCGGCGGACTGCTCCTCGGCGCTGGCGGCGATGGTCTCCGCCCCACGCAGGGCCTCGCGCGCCGCCTGATCGGCCTCCACGGCGGCGCGGATCGTCTCCTGCGCGCCCTGGACGATGGTCGACATGTCCGACCGCACGCCTTCCAGCTGCTGGACGATCATGCGCCCGCGCTCCACCTCCGCCTTTGCGGCGTCGGCGGAGGCGACGATGCCGGCGGCGATGGCGGCCACCGCCTCCTGGATTTCAGCGACCATCCCCTGGATGTCGTTGGCGCTGCGCTCCGACCGTTCGGCCAGCGCCTGCACCTCGTCGGCGACGACGGCGAAGCCCTTGCCGGCCTCTCCCGCCCGCGCCGCCTCGATGGCGGCGTTCAGCGCCAGCAGGTTGGTCTGGTCGGCGATGGCGGCGACGCTCTGGACGATGGTGCCGATCTCCTGCGCCCGGGATTCCAGGTCGCGGACCAGCCGCACCGACGCCTCCTGCCGTTCGGCGGCACGGACGATGCCGTCGATGGAGGACAGGATCTGGCCGCTGACGTCCTTCAGCGTCGCCTGCAGCGCCTCGACCCGCAGCACCGCCTGCTCCGCCGTGCTGCGCGACCGGGTCAGCAGCTCCGACGCGCGGCCGATCATGCGCTGGGACTGCTGGGTGGCGCTGGCCGATTCCTCCGCCCCGGCGGCGATCTGCTCCATCGCCCGGCGTAGTTCCTCCGCCGCAGAGGCCGCTTGCGTGACGCCGCTCGCCAGTTCGGTGGCGGCGGCGGCGATGCCGCTGGCGGCCTGCCGGCGGCGCGAATCGGCACGCGCCCGGCGGCGCTGCGGCGCGCCCGGCGTGGCGGCCAGCGGCGCGGTTTCGGTCGTGGCGGTCACGGATCCAGCGGCGGACCGATCCGGATCGCCGGCGGTGCCAGGCTTGCTCCGGGCGGTCTGCGCCGTGTCGATCTTTGTCTTCTTGATGAGTGCCATGGTCCTTACCCGCCTTTCCAGCCGGTTGTTCTTGTTGCCGTCACGCCACCAGCCGCCCGATGTAGCGGCCGAGCGTCGCCTGCAGCGCCCCGGCGGAGCCGGCGTCGAGCAGCAGGACAACCCGGCCCGCCACCGCCGCCCCGTCGCCGCCCGGCAGGGTCGTGCGCAGGTCGATGTGGAACAGCACCGCGGCGCCGTCCGCGGTTGGAGCCGTTCCCGAACATCCCCGCAGGACGTCCGCCGCACCGCCGCGGAACACCGCCGGCAGGCCGGTTTCGACCGGTTCGCCCAGCAGGTTGGCGACCAGGGCCAGCGCGCTGTTCAGCACGACGTTGCCCAGCTCCGCCAGAACCTCGTCCTCCAGCTCGGGAGCATCCTCCGCCGGTACGTCGGACGGCAGGGCGGCGCGCACCAGGCAAAGGCTGCCCGCCTGGGGGAAGACCAGCAGGGCGCATCCGGCGAACAGGCCGCCCAGCGTTTCCGAAATGCCCACCAGCGGCGGCGTCAGCGCCCGGTCCAGCAGCCCGGCCACCTCGTCCGGCGGCACCATCTCCACCGACGGGACCGACAGGGTGACCAGCCCGCCCAGCATGCGGCCGAGCGCCGTCGAGGCCCGGCCGATGCCGATGTTGCCCAACTCGGCCAGCGCGTCGCGCTCCAGCTCGCTCAGCATGGGGGCTGCGGTCACTCCTGAGGAGCCTGGGTGGGCCGGCGCGGCGGCAGGGCGGTGGAGTTCAGGAAGCGGGCGACCTGTTCCTCCTCCAGCGGCTTGGGCATGAAGGCGGCGCCGACCGCGCGGATGCCGGACACCACTGCGTCCTGGGCGTTGGCGGTGATGATGGCGATGTGGACGTCGGGGTGGCTCTGGCGCAGCTTCGCCGCGGTGTCCACGCCGTTGTCGCCGGGCATGTTGTAGTCGATGATCGCAACATCGACCGGCGTGTCCTGCAACGTCTTGAAGAGTTCGTCACCGTTCGCCGCCTCGACCACCGACCAATCGGGCTTGTTGCGCAAGACCATGGCGCGCACATGCATGCGCGAAAGCTTGCTGTCGTCGACGATGATTGCAGTCTTACTCAAGATATACGCCTTTTGGATGGAGATCGACCGACAAAGCCGGGTTCGGGCTGAATTATTCGCAAGTATACAGAATGAAGATTGGCATGCCAGTCCCCTTATTTGCCTCCGGGATTTTGCCTGCGCGCCGCCCGGCCGAATCATGCTATCGAAATGGCCCGTTCCTTCCCTTGGCGCCCCTCGCTCATGCCGCCACCCGCAGCCCCCGCCAGAGCCGTCTCCACCAGACTGGCCGCCCTCCTGCGCGAGGCGCTGGCCCACCACCGCGCCGGCGACCTGGACGGGGCGGAGCGCGGCTATCGCGCCATGCTGGCGGCCGACGGCAGCAACGCCGACGCGCTGCACCTGCTGGGCGTGCTGCACCACCAGCGCGGGCAGGATGCGGAGGCGGTCCGGCTGATCGGGCAGGCCATTGCCCGGCGCCCGAAGATGGCGGAGCAGCATGCCAATCTCGGCCTCGCCCTCCACGCGCTGGGCCGGCTGGCGGAGGCGGAGGCGGAATACCGCCGGGCGCTCGCCCTGCGCGAGGCTTATGCGGAGGCACACAACAGCCTGGGCAGTGCCCTGCAGGATCAGGACCGGCTGGCGGAGGCCGCCGCCCACTACCGCCGCGCGTTGGACCTCGACGCCGGCTATGCCGAGGCCTGGGCCAATCTCGGCACGCTGCTGCGGGCGCAGGATGACTATGGCGAGGCGGAAACGGCGCTACGCCACGCCCTGCAGCTCGACCCCGGCCATGCCACCGCCCTGACCAACCTCGGCGTCGTGCTGAAGGAGACCGGCCGCACCGGCGAGGCCGAGGGTGTGCATCTGGAAGCGCTGCGCCTCGCCCCCGGCGATGCCGAGACGATGGTGAATCTCGCCCTGCTGCGCGAGGCGCAGGGGCGCGGCGGGGAGGCGGAGGCGCTCTATCGCAACGCTCTCGTCCATGCGCCGGGCTTCGCTCTGGCCCGCTGGAACCTCGCCCTGCGGCTGCTCGGCCGCGGCCGGCTGGCGGAGGGGTGGGACGAGTATGAGGCGCGCTTCGCCTCCCGCCGGGTGTCGGCCGGGCGCAGCATCGCCCTGCCGGGCTGGGATGGCGCGACCGGCCGGCGCGTTCTGGTCTGGCGCGAACAGGGGCTGGGCGACGAGCTGATGTTCGGCACCGCCCTGCCCGACCTCGCCGCAAAGCTGGGTCCGGCGGCGCTGGTGGTGGAGGTCGATGCCCGCCTGACCGGGCTGGTCGGCCGCGCCCTGCCCGGCGTCACGGTGCGGGCGGAGACCGCCAACTCCGCCGATGCAACCACCGGTGCCGACGCCCATCTGCCGATGGGAACGCTGCCCCGGCTGCTGCGCCCGGCCCTAGCTGATTTTCCCGCCCGGCCGTCCTGGCTGGCGCCCGACCCGGCGCGCGCCGCGGAGTGGGCCGACCGGCTGGCGGCACTGGGGCCGGGTCTGCGCGTCGGCATCTGCTGGGGCAGCCAGAACATGCTGGGCGAGCGCAAGGCGTCCTACACCGCGCTCGCCGAGTGGGCGCCGCTGCTGACCCTGCCCGGCCTGATCCCGATCACCCTGCAATATGACGGGCGCGAGGCGGAAATCGCCGCAGTCGAGGCCAAACTGGACCTGCGCATCCACCGCTGGCCCGGAACCGACCTGAAGAACGATCTGGAGGGCGTCGCCGCGCTGATCGCCAACCTCGACCTCGTGGTGACGGTTGCGAGTTCGGTCGGCGAGATGGCGGGCGCGCTGGGCGTGCCGGTCTGGCGCTTCGGCCCGGCCGGCGACTGGACGGCACTGGGCAGCGGCGTGCGGCCCTGGTTCCCGTCGATGCGGCTGTGGAGCACGCGCCCCGGCGAGGGGTTGGCCGACCTTCTGGCCCGCATGGCTGCGGAACTGCGCCGGCTGGTCCCTGCCTTGCCCATCGACGCGTGGCTTGCCGAAGCGCGCACTCTCCACGAGGCCGGCCGCTGGCCCGAGGCGGAGAAGGCCTATCAGCACATCCTCGACCAGGGTGGAGAGGTGCCGGCGGCGCTGGAGGGCTACGCGCTGCTCGGTCATCAGGCCGGGCGTCCCGACATCGCCGCCACCCTGCTGACCCGCGCCATCGCGGTGGAGCCGACCGCCGACCGCCACAAGCGCCGCGCGCTGGCCCATCAGGAGATGGGCGCCCTGGCCGACGCCGAGGCCGACTGGCTGGCCGCCACCACGCTCGCCCCCGACGACGTCGAAGCGCTGGGAAATCTCGGCGCCCTGCGCCTGTCCCGCGGCGCGGCGCTTGAGGCGGCGGAGGCGACCGACGCGGCGCGGCGCCTCGCCCCCTTCCATGCCGGGCTGTGGGCCAATGCCGGGCTGGCGCGGCAGGGGGCGGGGGGCGACGGCCTGCCCTTCTTCCAGCGGGCACTCGCCCTCGACCCGGCACTGGCGGAGGCCTGGACCGCCCTGTCGGCCGAGGCCTTGCGTGACCCCAACCATGCCGCCGAGGCGGAGCGTGCCGCCGGCCGGGCCTTGCGCCTGCGACCCGGCGATCCGGCGGCGGTCAGCAACATGGGGCTGGCCGCCCTGGCGCTTGACCGTCCGGCCGACGCAGTGGCGCATCTGCGGCTGGCGCTCCAGGGCCGGCCGGGCGACATCGGCACGCTTGGCAACCTCGCCCTGGCGCTGGAACGGGCCGGCGGCGGCAACGCCGCCGGGCTGGCCTGGTGGCGGGTGATCCTGTTCGCTCCCGGCACCGGCGCCGGCTGGGCCGGGCTGGCCGACCTGCGGCAACGGCAGAGCCGGCTCGACGCCGCGCTGAAGGGCTGGGGCCGCGCCCTGGCGCTGGAGCCGGCGCGGGCGGACTGGCGCTACAATCTCGGCAACGCCCTGCACGCCGCCGGCCGTCCAGCCGAGGCGGACGCGGCCTATCGCCGGGCGGTGGAGGACGACCCGACCCTGACGCTCGCCACCTTCAACCGCGGTTATGCGGCGCTGGCGCGCGGGGAGATCACCGACGGCTGGACCGGGCTGGAGGCCCGTTTCGCCGCCGGGCAGGCCTTGCCCGACCGCCGCTTCCGCATTCCCGCCTGGGACGGCGGCGATCCGGCCGGAAAGACCGTGCTGGTCTGGCGCGAGCAGGGGGTGGGCGACGAGCTGATGTTCAGCGCCTGCTACCCCGACCTGATCGCGCGTGCCGGCCGGGTGATCTTGGAATGCGAGCCGCGGCTGGTGGCGCTGTTCGCACGCTCCTTCCCCCAGGCGGTGGTGCGCGCGGCGACGGACGATCCGGTGGACGCCGACTGCCACGCCCCGGCAGGGTCGCTGCCGTTGTTGCTGGGCTGGGGGTTGGGCGGCTTTCCGGCGCAGGGTGGATGGCTGCGGGCGGACGGGGCGGTGGTGGAGCGGTGGCGGGGGTGGGTGGATCAGTTCGGCAGCGATTGCCCCCTCCCTAACCCTCCCCCGCGTTCCGCGGGAGAGGGGACTGCCGCCGCTTCGCAATTAACGCACCCTGACGAGCATTCTACCCCCTCTCCCGCCGAAGGCGGGGGAGGGATGGGGAGGGGGCAATGGTTGAATTGCAACTCCACATTGACCATCGGCCTCTGCTGGCGCAGCAGCCTGCGCAACCCATCGCGCGACGCCAACTACGCCCCGCTGTCCGACTGGGCGCCGATCCTCACCCTGCCCGGCCTGTGGCTGGTCAACCTTCAATACGACGACTGCGAGGCCGAACTCGCCGACGCCGAACACCGCTTCGGCATCACGATCCACCGCCCGCCGCTGGATCTGAAAAACGACCTCGACGGCGCGGCGGCCCTGACGGCGGCGCTGGATCTGGTGATCTCCGCCGGAACGTCGGTGGCGGAAATGGCCGGTGCGCTGGGATTGCCGGTTTGGCGGATCGGGCCGGCGGGGGACTGGACGGCGCTCGGCACCGGCTGCCGGCCCTGGTATCCGTCGATGCGGCTGTTCGCGCCGCGACCGGGAGAAACGCTCGGCGACGCGCTGGGCGCCGCCGGACGTGCCCTCAACGCTCTCAGAATGCCGGAACCACGGCGTTCTTGAACTTGGTGAGGATGAACTCCTTCACCTCCGGGCTCTGGTAAGCCTTCACCAGCTTGGCGACCCAGGGCTTGTCCTTGTCGGCCTTGCGGACGGCGATGACGTTGGCATAGGGGCTGTCCGCCGCCTCGCGGGCGATGGCGTCCTTGACCGGGTCGATGCCGGCCTCCAGCGCGAAGTTGGTGTTGATGGCGGCGACGGTCACGTCATCCAGCGAGCGCGGCAGCTGGGCGGCGTCCAACTCGACGATCTCCAGCTTCTTCGGGTTCTCGACGATGTCGATCGGCGAGGCCTTCAGGGTGCCGCCGTCCTTCAGCTTGATCAGGCCCTTGGCCTGCAGCAGCAGCAGGACGCGGCCGCCGTTGGTCGGGTCGTTGGGGATGGCGACCTTGGCGCCGGGCTGCAGCTCGTCCAGGCTCTTGACCTTCTTGGAATAGATGCCGATCGGGTAGACCACCGTCTTGCCGACGCTGACCAGATCGAAACCGCGGTCCTTCACCTGGTTGTCCAGATAGGGCTGGTGCTGGAAGCTGTTGGCGTCCAGATCGCCGCCGGCCAGCGCCTGGTTCGGGATGACGTAGTCGGTGAATTCCAGGATCTGGATGTCGAGCCCGTCCTTGGCGGCGATGGGCTTCACCGCCTCCAGGATCTGGGCGTGCGGACCGGCGGTGACGCCGACCTTGATGGTTTCGGCGGATGCACCGAAGGCGACGGCCAGGGTGGCGGCACCGGCCAACAGGGAAGCCAGCGAACGGAAGCGCAGCATCTCGAACACTCCTTGGATTTCTCGGGTCAGGTTTTTGGGGTCAGGTTTTTGGGGTCAGGTTTTTGGGGGTCAGGTTTCTGGGGATCAGGATTTCAGATTACGTTTGTTGACGCGGCGGGCGATCCAGTCCCCCGTCGATTGAAGGATCTGCACCAGCACGATCAGCACGATCACCACCGCCAGCATCACCTCCGGCAGGAATCGCTGGTAGCCATAGCGGATGCCGAGGTCGCCCAGTCCGCCGCCGCCGACCGCGCCCACCATGGCCGAATAGCCGACGAGGCTGACCGCCGACAGGGTCAGGCCGGCGACGATGCCCGGCAGGGCTTCCGGCAGCAGCACCTTGCGGATGATCTGGAACGGCGTGGCGCCCATCGCCTGCGCCGCCTCGACCAGACCGCGATCCACCTCGCGCACCGCATTCTCGACCACGCGGGCGATGAAGGGGGCGGCGGCGACGGTCAGCGGCACGATGGCGGCATTGGTGCCGATGGAGGTGCCGGCGATCAGCCGGGTGAAGGGGATGATCGCCACCACCAGGATGATGAAGGGGGTGGAGCGGGTCATGTTGACCACCGCCCCCATCACCTTGTTGAAGGCGAAGTTCTGCAGCAGTTCGCCCCGGCCGGTGACGGCCAGCAGCACGCCGATCGGCAGCCCGATCAGCGTCCCGATGGCGCCCGACACCGCCACCATGTGCAGCGTGTCGAGCAGCCCCTTGATCAGCAGGTCAATGATTTGCGGGGAGAGCATGGCCCAACACCTCGACACCCAGATTGTTCTCTTTCACCAGCGCCATGGCGGCCTCGACCTTGGCCTGATCGCCCAGCGCCTCCACCACCAGCGTGCCGAAGGGCGCGCCCTGAATCTCGTCGATCTGGCCGTGCCAGATGTTGAGGTCCAACTCCAGCCGGCGGCTGATGGCGCTGATGACCGGGGTGGTCGCCTTCTCGCCGGTGAAGGTGATGCGCAGCACGGGGTTGCTGCCGGGGCCGGGCTGCGGCGACAGCCGGTCGCGCAGGCTGTCGGGGATGCCGCGGTTGATGACGGGATCGACGAAGCTGCGGGTGGTCGGGTGCTTCGGATGGGCGAAGATGTCGAAGACCGGACCCTGTTCGATCACCCGGCCGCCCTCCATCACCGCCACCTTGTGGCAGATCTCCTTGATGACGGCGATCTCGTGGGTGATGAGGACGATGGTCAGGCCCAGCCGCCGGTTGATGTCGGCCAGCAGATGCAGGATCTGCGTCGTAGTCTCCGGGTCGAGCGCCGAGGTCGCCTCGTCCGACAGCAGCACCTTCGGCTTGCTGGCGAGAGCGCGGGCGATGCCGACGCGCTGCTTCTGCCCGCCCGACAGCTCCGCCGGGTAGCGGTCGCGCTTGTCGGCCAGCCCGACGAGGTCGAGCAGCGGCTCCACCGCCTTGCGTATTTCCGCCCGCGGAGTGCCGGCCAGTTCCAGCGGCAGCGCCACATTGTCGAAGACGGTGCGCGAGGACAGCAGGTTGAAGTGCTGGAAGATCATGCCGATGGAATGGCGGGCCTGCCGCAGCTCCGCCGCGGACAGGGTGGTCATCTCCACCCCGTCGACCATGACGCTGCCCGATGTCGGGCTTTCCAGCAGGTTGACCGTGCGCAGCAGCGTGGATTTCCCGGCGCCGGACCGGCCGATGATACCGAAGATCTCGCCGCGGCCGACCGTGATGTCGACGTCGGCGAGCGCCTGGACCGAAGCCCCGCCGCCGCGCGCGGCGTAAGTCTTATGAATGTTTGTTAGCGTTATCATCATTTATTCGACAAAGGGGGACGTCCTGCGTCCCCCCAGCCCCTTCACCAAGTCGGAATGATGGAACCGTTGAAGCGCGTTTCGATAAACTGCCGCACTTCGGGCGAACGATACAGCGCAATGAAGCGCTTGATCGTCGGGTCTTCCATGCGATCCTTGCGGACCGCCCACACCAGGTTCCACTTGGACTGGTCATCCTCCAGCACCAACGCCTTCTTCGGTTCCAGTCCGGCCAGCACGGCATAGTTGAGGGTGATGACCGACGCATCCACGTCGTCGAGCGAGCGCGGAAGCTGGGCCGCATCCAGTTCCACCAGCTTGATGCCCTTCGGGTTGACGATGTCGGCGATGGTGGTGTTCAGCCCGGCCCCCTCCTTCAGCCCGATCACGCCGGCCCTGGCCAGCAGGAACAGGGCACGGGCACCGTTGGTGGGGTCGTTGGGGATCGACACCGACGCGCCCGGCTTCAGATCGGCCAGCGCCTTCACCTTGCTGCTGTAGACGCCCATCGGCACCACGACGCTTTTGGCGACGGAGACGATGTCGTAGTTGCGCTGCTTCACCTGATTGTCCAGGAAGGGCTGGTGCTGGAAGTTGTTGGCGTCGATGTCGCCGGCCTGGAGTGCGGCATTGGGCATGTTCCAATCGGTGAACTCGATCACCTGTGCCTCGATGCCCTCCTTGGCGGCCAGCTTGGCGGTGAAGTCCAGGATCTCGCCGTAGGGACCGGCCGAAACGCCGAGCTTCAGCGGAGCGGCGACGGCGGAGGCGGCGGAGGTCAGCAGGCCGGCGGCGACCGCCACCGACATCAGGATGCGTTTCATCGGGACTTTCCTCGGAATCGTTGGATCGGCGGGTCGTCAGCGGCGGCGGGTGTCGGGCAGCCGGCTGTAATGCTGGTGGGCGGCGCGCTGGGCCTGTCCGACATTGCGGAAGACGCGGCGGTCGAGATCGCGGAAAGCCCAATCGGACACGAAGAAGGTGAAGCCGCCGCGTTCGGCGACGACGATGCCGGCGGAGCGGCCCTGGACTTCGATGGCGTAGGCGTTGGCGTGGGACATGGCGAAGGACTCCCCTCGGCGCGGCTGGCCCTCGGCATGGCGGGGCGGCGGCGCAACGATGTTCGGCTCTGGCGTTCGGGACTGGCGGGTATGCGGGATGGGCGCTGTGTTGTTGTGCCGCAGGTCAGCGGCAACACAGGCCCGAACGCATCATGCAGGCCGGGGGCGCGGTCCGAAGCACGGATGGGGGAGCGGAAACTCGCGAGGTCATTCCGGTCTCTCCTTCTTGAAGAGGTCCACGACCGGTATCGTGGCGCTTTAGCGTTTGGTGACGCGGCGCAAGCTGCAGAAGTCAAATTGCCGCGGGATGCCCGGGTGGGGCGTCCATGGATTTTTATCTACCCTTTCGATGGGGTTTAGTCAAACTCATTTTCTAATTTGTGTGAAATACGTCGTTGGACATAACTTTCGTGTAAAATCTCGCAGACGCGACAGCGACAGGTGACGGGCGCGTGGAATGTGCTATCTATCGCGTCGATGGTTCATCCGGGGCATGCACATCGCCCCGGCGAGCGATGCGAGGAGAGTGTTTTGTCCGCCGATCCCAGCGCCCAAGGGGTGACTGCCGCCGCGATGACGGCCACACCGGTTGACGACCAGCTGGTGCTGGCCCTGCCCAAGGGCCGCATCCTGAAGGAACTGCGCCCGCTGCTGTCCCATGCCGGCATCCATCCGGAGCCGGCCTTCGACGACGACAAGAGCCGGCTTCTGCGCTTCGCCACCAATGTGCCGAACCTCAGCATCATCCGTGTCCGCTCCTTCGACGTGGCGACCTTCGTCGCCTTCGGTGCCGCCCATCTGGGCGTGGCGGGCAACGACGTGCTGATGGAATTCGACTATCCGGAAATCTATGCCCCGCTCGATCTCGGCATCGGCGCCTGCCGGCTGTCGGTCGCCGAACCGGTGGAGATGATGGAGGGCGACGATCCGTCGCGCTGGAGCCATGTGCGCGTCGCCACCAAATACCCGGAAGTGACCAAGCGCCACTTTGCCGCCCGCGGCGTCCAGGCCGAATGCGTCAAGCTGAACGGCGCGATGGAGCTGGCGCCGACGCTGGGCCTGTGCCGCCGCATCGTCGATCTGGTCTCCACCGGCTCGACGCTGAAGGCCAACGGGCTGGTGGAGGTGGAGCATATCGCCGACGTCACCTCGCGCCTGATCGTCAACCGCGCCGCCTTCAAGACGCGGACGGCCGAGATTTCTCAGTGGATCGACAAGTTCCGGGAGGCGGTGAATGCCCGTCAGGCTTGATATTCGCGACGCGGACTTCGCCGCCGGGTTCGAGGCTCTGCTGCACGCCAAGCGCGAGGCCAGCGAGGATGTCCAGACCCTGGTCGCCGGCGTGATCGAGCAGGTGCGCACGCGCGGCGACGCGGCCCTGATCGACTACACCGCCCGCTGGGACCGCCAGACCCTGACGCCGGAAACTCTGCGCATCGGCCAGGACGAGATCGACGCCGCCACGGCCAAATGCTCGGCCGAGACGCTGGAGGCGCTGGACCTCGCCGCCGCGCGGATCGAGGAGTTCCACCGCCGCCAGATCCCGGAGGTCACCGACTACCGCGACGCCGCCGGGGTGCGGCTGGGCGCGCGCTGGACGGCGGTCGGCGCCGTCGGCCTCTATGTGCCGGGCGGCACCGCCTCCTACCCGTCCTCGGTGCTGATGAACGCCCTGCCGGCCAAGGTCGCCGGGGTGGAGCGCGTCGTCATGGTGGTGCCGACGCCGGACGGGGCGATCAACCCGCTGGTGCTGGCCGCCGCCAAGCGCTGCGGCGTCGATGAGATCTACCGCATCGGCGGCGCCCAGGCGGTCGCGGCGCTGGCCCACGGCACGGCGACGATCCGGCCGGTCGACAAGATCGTCGGTCCCGGCAACGCCTTCGTCGCCGCCGCCAAGCGGCAGGTCTACGGCCTCGTCGGCATCGACAGCATAGCCGGCCCGTCGGAAATCCTGGTGGTCGCCGATGGCAGGAACGATCCGGCCTGGATCGCCATGGACCTGCTGTCGCAGGCGGAGCACGACACCTCGGCCCAGTCGATCCTGATCACCGACGATGCCGCCTTCGCCGACGCGGTCGCCGCGGCGGTGGAGAAGCATCTGGAGACGCTGCCGCGCACGGGAATCGCCGGCGAGAGCTGGCGGGAGCATGGCGCCATCGTGCTGGTCGGCGACCTGATGGCCGATGCTCCCGCCCTGGTCGACCGGCTGGCGCCGGAGCATCTGGAGTTGGCGGTGGAGGATCCGGACGCGCTGGCGGCGAAGATCCGCAATGCCGGCGCCATCTTCCTCGGCCGCTACACGCCGGAGGCCATCGGCGATTACGTCGCAGGTCCCAACCATGTGCTGCCGACGGCGCGCAGCGCCCGCTTCTCCTCCGGCCTCAACGTGCTGGACTTCATGAAGCGGACGACCTTCGTCGCCTGCGACGCCGACAGCCTGCGGGCCATCGGCCCGGCGGCGGTGACGCTGGCGATGGCCGAGGGGCTGGAGGCGCACGCGCGTTCCGTCGCGCAGCGGCTGCCGGGCTATAAAGACTAAGATCTACAAAGACCGAAGACAGCGGGGGGAGGCGGGGCGTGACGACGAAGAGCAAGCGGCGCATCACCCATGTGACGCTCGACGAGCGGAGTGTCGTCCGCCACAAGCCGGAGGTCGAGCATGAGCGCGCCGTCGCCATCTTCGACCTGCTGGAGGACAACGAGTTCTGCCCCTGCGACTTCGCGGAGGACGGGCCGTACCACCTGCACCTGTCGATCGAGGACAACCGGCTGGTCTTCGACATCCGGCGCGAGGACGACAGCGTGCTCGACCGGCTGATGCTGCCGATCACCGGCTTCCGCTCGATCGTGCGGGACTATTTCCTGATCTGCGAGAGCTATTACGCCGCCATCAAGCGGTCGACGCCCTCGCAGATCGAGGCCATCGACATGGGCCGCCGCGGCCTGCACAACGAGGGGTCCGAGATGCTGCGCGAACGTCTGGCCGGCAAGGTGGAGATGGACCTGCAGACCGCGCGCCGGCTGTTCACGCTGATCTGCGTTCTGCACATTCGCGGCTGACGGGCACGGGCGGCGCATGGCCATGGCGGCGACCCCGGTCCTCACATCCCTGCCGGTCACGAGCGTATTGTTCGCCTGTACCTACAACATGATCCGTTCGCCGATGGCGGCGGCGATGATGCGCCATTACCACGGCACCCGCGTCTATGTGGACTCGGTCGGCGTCCGTGAGGGCGACGAGGTCGATCCCTTCGCCGTCGCGGTGATGGAGGAGATCGGCATCGACCTGTCCAAGCACCGCTGCCGCACCTTCGAGGATCTGGAAGACACCAACTTCGACCTGATCGTCTCGCTGTCGCCCGAGGCCCAGCACCGCGCCATCGAGATGACGCGCACCATGGCCTGCGACGTGGAGTTCTGGAACACCTTCGACCCCACCCTGGTCGACGGCACCCGCGATGCCATGCTGGAAGCCTACCGGCAGGTCCGCGACGGCCTGCTGGACAAGGTTAAACAGCGCTTCCCCCTGACCCGCGGCCCGACGGTCTAGAGTTCATCTGATGCTTATTGAAGCATCAGATGAACTCTACAGCGCCGTGCGTTTAATATGAAACGCACGGCGCTGTAGCTTTATGGTTGGCGATCGGATTCACGCTCCAAATCGATTCCGATTTTACGCGATCCGATCTAGCCGTTTGATTTTCCGTGCGATTCACGTTTCAGACGAGTCCGTCTGAAACGATCGCACTCTAGCGGCAGGTCCCCACCGGCCGCGTTTACGTCTTCTGCCGCAGGCCGCCACACGGCATGGTCGGTAATAATTTTGGCATTCTGCAACTTTTTGCGCTGCGGGCAGTTCACAGTGCATCCCCGCCAATGTTATTGAGCTGTGTCATCGCAACGCGCCGAGTGCCGCCATAGGCTCAGGAGCGTCGACGAATTTTCGCGCGGAGAGCCGTCCATCCATGCCCGCCGGTCTGATGCCCCGCCTTCTCCGCGTCTTCAGCCCGCGCAGCCTGCGCGCGCGCCTGATGGGCGTGGTGCTGGCCTCGCTGGCGCTGCCGCTGGTTGGCGCGCTCTATCTCGCCGACCAGCAGCTCGACGACCACATCGGCGCCGCGCGCGAACTGGCCCTGCATCTGGCCGACGACGGGGTGCAGCGCCAGCATGACCTGATCGGCGAGGCGCGCAACCTGCTGGGCGTGCTGTCGCTGGTGCCGGCGATCCGCAACGCCACGCCGACCGACACCGACGGCTGCGTCGCCACCCTGGCGCCGATGCCGCGCCAGCACCGCTGGACCACCGGCGTCTGGCTGACCGACGCCGACGGCAACATCATCTGCGACACCACCGGCCCGGGCGCCGGCATCTCGCTGCGCGAACGCGAATATTTCCAGCGCGTCCTCGACACCAAAAGCTGGGTGGTCAGCGATTTCATCATCGGCAAGCGCTCGCTGAAGCCGCTGATCATCGTCGCCAGCCCGATCATCGAGAATGGCCGGATCGTCCGCGTGATGGGCGTCGCCGTCGACCTGACCTGGCTGACCGATCTGGTGAAGGTGCTGAAGCAGCCCGACGCCCGCGTGATGGTGCTGGACCGCAACGGCGTGATCGTCGCCCGCCAGCCCGATCCGGAAGGCTGGCTGAACCGCAATGTCGGCCATATGCGCCATGTCCAGCAGATGCTGAAGGAACGGGACGGCTTCCTGGATTCAGAAAGCGCCGACGGGCGCGACCGGCTGTGGGCCTTCCGCCATTCCGACGAAACCGACACGATCTTCGCCGTCGGCATGCCGACCAGCCCGATCATCGCAGAGGCGCGGCGCGACCTTTGGCAGAGCCTGGGGCTGCTGGGCATCGCAGCGCTGGTCAGCGTCACCGCGCTGTGGGTCCTGCTGCGCGCCTCCGTCCTGCGCTGGGTGTGGGAATTGGGCAGCGCGGCCACCCGCATCGGCGACGGCGGCGGCGGCACCGTGATCGAGGCGGAGCGGGCGCCGCATGAATTCCGCGTCGTCTCCCACGCCTTCAACAACATGTCGCGCCGCCTGAAGCAGCGCGAGCAGGAGCTGCGCTCCGCCATGGAGGAGGCGCGGGCCGGCAGCCGCGCCAAGGAGGAATTCCTCGCCACCATGAGCCACGAGATCCGCACGCCGATGAACGGCGTGATCGGATTCGCGGAGATGCTGCTGGAAACCCCGCTGACGGCCGAACAGCGGCGCTACGCCTCGCAGGTGCGCGACGCCGGGCGGTCGCTGCTGACCGTCATCAACGACGTGCTCGACCTGTCGAAGCTGGAGGCGGGGCGGCTCGATCTGGTCAGCGTGCCCTTCCGGCTGGACGATCTGGCCGACCGCTGCGTCGCCATCGTCCGCCTGGCTGCCGAACAGAAGGGGCTGGAGCTGCAGACCAGCATTTCCGCCACCGCCCGCGGCTTCGTCATGGGCGACCCCGACCGGCTGCGCCAGATCCTGCTGAACCTGCTGAGCAACGCGGTGAAGTTCACCGACCGCGGCTCGGTCCGGCTGACGGTCAAGGCGATCGACGATGATGGCAGCCGGACGGCCGGCAAGCCCGGCGGCGGCCGCATCTGCACCTTTACCGTCACCGACACCGGGATCGGCATCGCGCCCGAACGGCAGCGCGACCTGTTCCAGCGCTTCACCCAGTTGGAACGCGGGCGCGGCGGCACCGGGCTGGGGCTGGCCATCTGCCGCCGGCTGGTGGAGCTGATGGGCGGCGAGATCGGCATGGAAAGCCGGCCCGGCAGCGGCAGCACCTTCTGGTTCTCGCTGCCGCTGCTGCCCGCCGGCAGCGCCGCGGTCCAGCGCGATGGCGCCCCCCTTGCCGGCAGCGAGCCCGGCAGCCCCGGCGCCCGCATCCTGCTGGCCGAGGATCTGGCGATGAACCGCGATCTGGCGGTGACCATGCTGACCAAGGCCGGCCACCATGTCGATGCCGTGGAAGACGGTGCCGCCGCGGTCGCCGCGGTGCAGGAACAGACCTACGACCTCGTGCTGATGGACGTGCAGATGCCGGTGATGGACGGGCTGGAGGCCACCCGCCGCATCCGTGCCCTGCCCGGACCGGTCGGCCGCATCCCGATCCTGGCCCTGTCGGCCGGCGTCCTGCAGGTGGAGGTCGAACGCTGCCTGCAGGCGGGCATGAACGCCCATCTGGCCAAGCCGCTTGAGAAAACCAAGCTGCTGGCCGCGATCGGCCGCTGGGTTCGCGTCGGGCACGCGGACAATGGCCCGGGTGGCAGCGGACCGGCTGGCAGCGGACCGCCCGACGATGGACAGGATGAGCCCCCGCGTCCGCAGTTGATCGCGCACAGCTGACGAGTCGGTGCTATAGTGGCTGCACCTCTCCCGGCAGGCTCGGCCGGTCTGCAGCGAAGTGTGTGTCATGAAGGTTGCGCAGCCCCCTCTCGCCCCCGTTCCGGAGCGCAAGCCCGACAGCCCCCCGTCGCCAGCCGATGGCGCCGGCGGCGAGTCGTCCTTCCGTGACGCGCTGGTCCAGACCAATCGGCCCGGCACCGAGGCCGCGCCCGTCGGCCGTCCCGCCAACGGCAGGCTCCATGGCGGTCAGAAGGCACCGCCCCTGCCGGCCGCCAAGCCGCCGGCCCCGATCCTGCTGACCGACGGCACCCAGGTCCCCTTTCCGGCGGCCAAGCCGGTTACTCCAATCCGCTTGGCCGACGGTACGGTCGTGCCGCTCCCCGCCGTCAAGCCACCCGCCGTCAATTCGGAGGCGCCTGTCATGCTGGCGAACTCCGCGTCGGCGGACGGCGGGGCCGCTGCGCCACGCGCGCCCCTGCCCGGACTGAAGCCGGCGGCGCCGGTGGTGGGGCCGGCGGTGGCGCAAGGCCCGACTCCAAGCTCGAAGAAGGTGGCGGAGACGGTGAAGGCGGTGAACTCCGACGATCCGACCGCCACGCGGGTGCTGGTCGCCTCGCAGCAGGTCGCCGGGCTGTCGGGCCACAGCTTCACCGCGATCCTGGCCCAGGCCACCCAGGAAAGCGGGCTGGACCCCGGCGCCAGGAACAGCCGCAGCTCCGCCGCCGGCCCGTTCCAGTTCCTCGAATCGACGTGGCTCGACCTGTTCCGCCGCCATGGCGCCGCCTATGGTCAGGGTGAGCTGGCCTCGCACATCCAGGTCCGCAACGGCGTGTCCAGCGTCAAGGATCCGGCGATCCGCCGCCAGATCCTGGAGCTGCGCCACGATGTCGACCTGTCGGCCGGCATGGCCGCCCGCTATCTGGCCGAGGGACGCGAGGCGCTGGAGAAGCGGCTGGGCCGCCCGGCCAGCGAATCGGAGAGCCGCATGGCCTATGTTCTGGGCTCCGGCGGGGCGGCGAAGCTGATTCGCGCCGCCGAATCGAGCCCCGGCGCCGTCGCCGCCGACCTGTTGCCCAGCGCGGCGAAGGCGAATCACAACCTGTTCCACGACCGCTCCACCGGCCGCGCACTCACTGCGGCCGAAACGGTGGGCCGCCTGACCCGCCGCATGGAGATCGACCAGCGCGAGATGTTCGCGGCGATCGGCAAGGCGCTGGAACAGCCGCGCCGCTTGGAAGAAGGCGGCGCATCGCCGCTCAACCCCTATCAGGCGGTCTGACGCGGCAGGGGTTACAGGGTATTTTCGCCACACAACGCGGGGCTGCCCCGCGCGGATGGCTGCGGCCGAACGCACCGGTGGTGGGAATCCCCCTTGACCCGGCGGCCTTGGAAGGTCAGTTATTGCCGCGAAACTATTAGGACGGACATAAGGGCCTATGGCAAAGGAAGATCTGATCGAGTTTTCCGGGACCGTCGTCGAATTGCTTCCGAACGCGATGTTCCGGGTGAAGCTCGACAACGATCACGAGGTTCTGGCGCACACCTCCGGCAAGATGCGTAAGAACCGGATTCGCGTCCTGGCGGGCGACCGCGTCAATGTGGAAATGACGCCGTACGACCTGACCAAGGGCCGCATCACCTTCCGGTTCAAGTAGCATCCTTGCTGCATCGCGGTTCCCCGTGACGATCCCGTCCAAGGCGCCCCGGCTGGTGCTGGCTTCGGCCTCGCCCCGCCGGCTCGACCTTTTGCGCCAGATCGGCATCGTGCCCGACGCGGTCGATCCCGCCGATCTCGACGAAACGCCGCTGCGCGACGAACTCCCGCCCCAGCACGCCATGCGTCTGGCGGCGGAAAAGGCGTCGTGCGTCGCCGCGCGCCATCCCGATTCGTGGATTCTCGCCGCCGACACCGTGGTCGCCTGCGGCCGCCGCATCCTGCCCAAGGCCGAACGGGAGGAGGAGGCGCGACGCTGCCTGTCCCTGCTGTCCGGCCGGCGGCACCGGGTGATCGGCGGCATCGTGCTGCTGATCCCCGGACCTGAAGGCCACCACCGAATCGACCGGCTGGTCCGCACCGACGTCACCTTCAAGGTGCTCGACCGGGCGGAGACCGACGCCTACATCGCGTCCGGCGAATGGAAGGGCAAGGCCGGCGGCTATGCCATCCAGGGCCGGGCCGGGGCGCTGGTGCGCTGGATCGGCGGCTCCTACAGCAATGTCGTCGGGCTGTCCCTGCACGAAGTCGCCGGCATGCTGCATGGCGCCGGCTTCCCGCTTCCTCCCCCGACACCTCCCGAGCAATGAGCAGGCTTGAGCTGCTGGTCGACCGCGACGGCCCGCTGACGCGGGCGGCGGTGCTGGCCGACGGCCGTCTGACCGACCTGCACATCGACCATGCCGACCGCCCGTCGTTGCTGGGCGCCATCATCCTCGGCCGGGTGGAGCGAATCGCCACCGGCCTGAACGGCGCCTTCGTCGATCTAGGAAATGGCCTGTCCGGCCTGCTGCCGGCTGCCGACGTGCGCCGTCCAATCCTCGACGACGACTCTCCGCAGTCCCGCTCCCATCGCCCCGGCGCCAAGCCGGCGCCCATCGGCGCACTGCTGCGCACCGGCCAGCCGGTGCTGGTGCAGGTGAAGGCCGACGCAGTCGGGGCCAAGGGTCCGTCGCTGACGATGGACATCACCCTGCCCGGCCGTTTCCTGGTGCACGCCCCGCTTGGCCGCGACATCGCGGTGTCGAAGCGCCTCGGCACCGGCCCTGAGCGCGCAGCCCTGGCCCGCCGCATCGAACAGCTCGCCACCGGCGCCGGCTGGATCGTGCGGGCCGGCGCCGCCCAGGTCTCCGACGATCTTCTGGCCGCCGAATCGGAGGCGCTGCATCTGCAATGGCGCGCCATCCGCGACGACGCCCGCGCCGGCTCCGCCCTCCGCCTGCTGCATCCCGGCCCCGACGCCCCCACCCGCGCCCTGATCGAGCAGGGAGCCGCTGCCCCCGCCGCCATCCTGGTCGACGACCCGGCCCCGGCCGGCGGGATCAGAATGGGCGACGGGCCGCTGCTGTCGGCCTTGCGCGACTGGTGCGACCGCCACGCCCCCGACCTGCTGCCGCGCCTAAGCGCCCATAAGGACGCCCAGCACCTGTTCGACCTGCGCGACCTCGACACTGCGATTGCGGAGCTTCTGGATGTCCGGGTGCCGCTGCCGCTCGGCGGTTCGCTGGTGATCGAGCGGACGGAGGCGCTGACGGTGGTCGACGTCAATGCCGGGGAGCGCGGCAACCCGCTGGACGTCAACCTCGACGCCGCGGCGGAGATTGCCCGCCAGCTTCGCCTGCGCAATGTCGGCGGCATCGTGGTGGTGGATTTCGTCAACATGCGCAGCCGCGGCGATGCCGAGCGCGTGTTGGCCGCCCTGTCGCAGGCGGTGGAAAGCGACCCGGTGCAGACCCAAGTTTACGGCATGTCCAAACTGGGCCTGGTCGAACTGACCCGCGCCCGCCGCGGCACGCCGCTGGCAGCCCTGCTGCGGCCCTGACCGCTATCGTCCGTTACGGAGGCCATCCTTGTCCAACCCCCAATCCCCCGGCGCCCCGCAGCGCTCCCACACCCATGCCGGCGCCAAGGCGGGCACCAACTGCCCGATCTGCGGCCGCCCGAGCGAACCGGCCACCCGCCCCTTCTGTTCCAAGCGCTGCGCCGACGTGGATCTGTCGCGCTGGCTGGGCGGCGTCTACCGCATCGAGAGCCCGGAACCCCCCGCCGCGCCCGGCGGATCCGACCCCGATGAGGAGGCGTGAGACGGGTCTAAATTTTTTTGAATTTTCCTCTGGACAGCCCGTCCGAACCCCTCTAAAAAGCGCCCCACACGACGCGCCGCACCGACCGAAACGGTCACCCACCAAGCGGCGCCGAGATGCCCAGGTAGCTCAGTTGGTAGAGCAGGGGACTGAAAATCCCCGTGTCGGCGGTTCGACTCCGTCCCTGGGCACCACCTTCCCTCTTTTAAAATCAACGGGTTGGTTGGTGCGGTTTGGTCAGCTCTTCTGACCGAGTTTTCCAGAGTTTTCCAAACGGTTTTCCACCGCTGTTCTGGCTCTGGTCACGCCTTCTTCCCTACCCCTTCCAGCTTCATGATCGCCGCCGTCGCGCGCCGCTTCTGGTCTGCCGACCGGGTGTAGCGGGCGACCATCGCTTCGGTCTTGTGGCCGGTGATCGCCATGATGTCGCGGGTGTCGCAGCCGGCATCCGCGAGCTTGGTCGCTGCCGTGTGCCGCAGGCCGTGGAAGGTCAGGCCCGGCTGCACCTTGCCTTCGGCGACGAGCTGCCGAATCACCTTGAAGAACCGCGCGCGGAAGCCGGACTCGGTGAACGGTTCGCCACGCTGCCCAACCACAATGGTCATGGGCACCGGGCGGTTCTTCGCCGCCAGCTTCGCCGACAGGGCCGGCAGGCGGGCACGGGCTTCGTCGAGAATCGTCTTCAGCTCCGAATGCACCGGCACCCAGATCGGGTCGTCGGTCTTCGCCTGTCGCGACTCGATCACGCCGCCACGGTAGGCAGACCATGTCAGGCGGATGGCGTCGCCCTCGCGCAAGCCGGCATGCGCCCCCAGCGCCACAGCAACGCGCAGCTCCGGCGGCATTGCCGCCATGACCGTGGCGAACTCTTCGTTGGTCCACGGGCGGTTGACCACGCGTTCGCCGCGCGGCTTCCGGATCTTCGGAACTTTCTCGCAGGGGTTCGCGTCCATGTAGCCGTATGGGCGGCCCCAGTTGAACAGTGCCGACATGAAGCGCAGCAGGTGGTTCGCGAACCACCGCTTGCGCGTCTTGTACGCCTGATCGCGCAACCGGGTCATGGTGGGAGTGTCGATCCGATCCAGCGGCATGTCGTGCAGAGGCTTCAGCCAATCCATGGCTTCGTGATAGTCGGCCTTGGTCGAGTCGGCTTTCTCGGCAAAGGTCGGGCTGCCCCGATAGGCGATCAGCAGCGCGCCCAGCGTCTTGCAGATCACCGGGGCAGCCGCGTCGCTGTTCTCGACGGCGATGCCTTCCAGCCGCCGGTATTCGGCTTCGAACTCAGCACTGCCCGGTTCACCCGGCAGGCGCATGCCGGTGCCCCGGTGATAGTAGTAGGCCCGCCCCTTGGCGGTGACCCGCTTCACGTTCCGCATTGGGAAATTCGCTCCATCCAGGATTGAGGTTCCCCATCCTGCCGGTGGCCCGCCAAGTCGTCCACCCAGCGGTCCAGATCGGTCCGGTCGTACATCCGCCGGGAGCCGACCTTGTGAAAGGTGATGCCCAGCCGATCCAGCACGTTCGGCGACTGGCCGATGTAGGCCGCCGCCAGCTCACGCGACAGCAGGCGGGGCCAGCCGGGCAACTCGGACGGGCGCGCTTTGGCGGCAGTCATGCCTCACCTCACCAGCAGGGGCTGCACCGCCCCGTCGCCATAGATCATGTCCTGAGGGATGTCTCCGGTCGGCTCGTCCCCATCCCAGCCGTTCGGCCATGTGCCGGCGGCGATCAGCTCGCGAATGCGGGCTTCTTCCTCTGCGTTCAGCATGTCGATGGCGGGGCGGCCGATCTGCACGGCGGCTTCGTTCACGGCCGCCTGGATCGACAGGATGCGGTCTAGACCCATCAGCCGGGCTTCAAAGGTCAGCGGCCCCATGCGCTGCCGGTTCTTTGCCGTGGCGATGGTGCCATCCGCATTCAGCCCGGTCTTCTTCAGCCGGTGCCGCGGCAAGCGCAGCTCGCGGTACAGCGGCTTCAGGCCGCGCAGGGGTGACAGGTACGCCCACTTCGGTGACTTCAGGATGGACTCCAGCGCCAGCTCCTTCTGCGCCAGCGGGCAGCCGGTGCAGCCGGTACGGGCGTTGATTTCCTCCGCCTCGTCCCCGCCGTAGGCGTCGGCAATGTCCGCCGTGGCCCAGCCGGCGGCATGGGCGTCGAACATCAGCCATTCCCAGACGTGGCAGACCCGCCAGTGCAGCAGTGGGGCCAGCGTGGCGATCCGTCCCCGGATGCCCTTGGCCGCCGGCAACACCTGCTGGTACCAGCCCTGGCCGCATTCGCCGCCGTCCTTGCCGCAGGACAGGGCGATGCGCTGGTCGCGGGCGGCACTCTCGCCCAGGCGCACCCCGGTGATCATCAGGAAGGTGCCGTCGACAGCGTTGATCTGCTGTTCGATGGCCGCTGTCATCGGGTCCACCTTGATCTGACGGGTGCACCAGCGGAGCGTGTTGTTGTTCGGCGGCGGCACCCCGCGCCCCAAGATGTAGACGAGGAAGCGCTTTTCCAACGGGGCCGTGACCACGCGCACCGCGATCCCGCGCGCCCGCAACTGATCCATGATCCGCTGGGCGGCGATGGCGAGCGGCGGCAGTTCCTGACGGGTGTCGGCATAGAAGACCGTGAGGGAGCGCGGCCGGGGGATGCGCCCGGTGTCCAGCAGGTGCACCAGCAGGGTCAGTGTGGCGGAGCTGTCCTTGCCACCGCTCCAGGCGATTCCCCAGTGCGCGTGGTCGCAGCCATGGGCCAGCAGGCTTTGCACCGTCAACTCGACAGCGTCATCCTTGTGCAGGCGCTCGCGGTCCCAGAGGGTTGCTTGCAACTTGCTCATGACGCCCGCCGGCATGCAGAGAGGAACCACACGAACCCGCCGGCAGAGCTGGCGAGGATCGCGGTGACGGTCAGAGCGGGCAGAAGCTCAAAAGGCATGGTGGTCGCCTCCCTTCGGAAAGAGGTGGCGACCGATCAAGGCGATGGTGTCTTCGCGCGAAGGGAGAGCGGCGAGCATCTCCGCCTGTTCGGTGCAGCCGTCGCACAGGCGCGTGGCACGGTCGATGCGGGTGTGTTCCCCGCAGTCATAGCAGTGGCCGATGACGGTCATGGTTCCTCACTTCCGCCGTTCGCGGCGGCCGGTCTTGGGGTTGAAGGTGCGGGGCCGCCACCGCCGGCCGGCGGTGCGGTCTTCGTCGAGGAAGGCGGAGACAAGGGCGGTGACGTGGGCGAAGCCGCCGGGCTGGCGCAGGACGCGCCACGTCATCACCGCTTCGTAGAGCTTCGCGCCGCGCGTCATGGCGCGTGACCGCCATGCCCGGCGGCACACGGCGCAGCAGAATTCCTGCTGAAGGTCGATGGGTCGGAAGGGCCGTCCGCACTCTCGGCACTCGTTCGGGTGCCGATCTGCGGCGGATGGGCCGGAGGCCGATCCTGGCGCATCCTGCGGAACGTGCGTACGCGCGTTGGAAACCTTGGCCTTTGCCATCACTGGACCCGCAGGCGCAGGTTCAGGAAGTGGATGCAGCTCGCCTTCTGGCGCCGCAGGCCGTGCCGGGCGAGTTGGCGCAGCAGACCGGCGCGGGTGATCGGCTCCAGGCCGCGGGGCTGACACCACGCGACATAGGCGGTCCACAGGGCCTCCGCCTTCAGGCGGGCACCGGGGGCCGGTTCCGTGCTGTCGGAGAGGAAGGACTCGACCCAGTCGAGCGTGTCCTTGCCCTTGCTGTGCGCGTCCAGCGGCGGCAGGGGTGATGATCGCCACAGCCGGCGGGCGGCGTCGCGGCCACCCAGCATGCGCGCCTCGCGGATGATGTCGATCCACAGGCGGTAGATCGCTTCAAGATCGGGGGCGTGCGTCTGGGGCACGGCGGGCAAAGCTCCGCCGTCCACCGAAGCGGTGGTGTCGGTCATGGTCGAAGTCTCGGGGTGTGGTCCCGGCGACCCCCGGCACTTCCGCCGAAACCGGGGGTCTCACGCTGGGGCACTCGTATGGCCGGATTGCGCCAGCCGCGCCCGCTACCTACTGCGGCGGCGGCCGGAGGGGACGCAGTGCATCCACTCGGGTCGCCGTCGCCGCGCTGGGGCCTTGAACGTGCCCCAGCGCGGAAAACGATCAGGCGGCTTGCTTCATGCCCAACAGGTCGCGGGCATAGTCGCGGGCAGCTTCGATGTGGAGCTTGATGTCGCTGGCGCTGAAGTCGGTCAGCAGGTCGGCTTCCGTCACTGCATCGCCGGAGCCGCCCAGATCGGCAATCTTGCGGCCCATAGCGCGGGCGGTGGCATGCAGGGTGGAGGGGCTGCGCATCGTGTGACGGTGCTTCATATCGCGTATCCCTGAAAAACTCCCCGGCGGGCCGCGTCTCAGCCGCGCCGGGGCAGGTTGGGAGGAACGCCAAGTCGCGGCTATCAACCGGTGCTCACGACCAAGCGCGGCACATATATACACATACGCATAAGGGGCGACAAAGAGAAAAATGCAGGCCTGTATGAAACCCCGGCATTCATGCGCGATTATGCAGGCGAAAGGAGACGCCTGGACGCAGTTAGTGCGTCTGATTGCCGCACCGGTCTCAACCTGAGGTGCCGTGGAAAGTCGAGATAAGCGACTAGAAGAGTTAACGCCTGCGCAGGAACGGACGGTACGAGCCAATGACGAGGCCAGCGATAACCACTGTCTCCACATCATCTTCGTGGCCGTTGCGGAGCTTAATAGGCCGTTGGAACGCTGGGTGGTCTGACTCAGGCACAAGCCACGGCTCGTCATCCATAACAACGAGTTTCTTGACCGTAGCTTCGATGCAGCCATCAGCGCGATGGCGCTCAACAACTACATAGTCATTCGGCTGCGGCTCTTCGCCCAGATCCTCAAAGCGGAGGCACTCCACAACGGAGCCTTCAGGAAAGACGCGGTTCATAGATGGGCCGCGCACCTCGAGACCGAAACGCTTTATGTCGGGATATTGGGGGTGTGGCGGTAGGGAAACCGAATACCACTCGTCGCGATTCCACTCCACTGCTTCCACCCAATGACCGGCTTGCACTGCGCCGACCACGAATACGAGCTGCAAGGTTAACTCTTCGTTGACCTGCTGCCCAAATGCGAACTGCTGCGGCGTTTCGCCCGCCAGATCGGCCAAGGCGACGATCTGATCGAACTCAGGCTCGCTCTTGCCTAGCTCCCAACGGCTCACGGTTGGCTGGGTAACGCCGAGCAGTTCGGCGAACTCAGCCTGATTCAGCCCGCGCGACTTGCGGAGCTGCTTGATGCGTTGGGCGAGCGGGTTCATGAGGAACGGCATATTCGCTTGCGTATCACATGGCAAATACGAGGTGGCATAATCATTGGGATAACCCCTTGCCCCTTTATACGTATGTGCATATAGTCGCGGCTCATGAACGCCATTCGCCGCATCCGATGCGAAATTCTCCAGCTCACGCAGGCCGAATTGGCGCGGGCGGCTGGAACCACCCAGGCAACAGTAAGTCGATGGGAGCGTGATGAAGCCGAGCCGTCGCTGAGTGAAATGACCCGCATCCGCGCCCGCGTGAAATCGGCCGGACTGCCCTGGGACGATGCGTGGTTCTTCGAACCGCCTCCGTCGACGTCAAATCGGAAAGCAGTCGCTGCATGACTGGAACAACGCAAACCGCCGGACGCAGCACGCCTCAGCAACCTGCCCACCTCGGGCTGGAGGGCTGGCTGTTGCGGAATTCCGTTCTGCGTCCGGTGAGTAGCTTCGGGCATGGCCGAACTATGAACCCGCGAATTCATACAGTCTTGTTCAATCCCCAAGAGAGTGTCGGACAATGACCAAGCGCCGTGATCCGCTGTCCTTGGAAGACGCGGTGTTTCTCGTCCATGCCTCCCTGGGTGACGCCCAGGTCGAGGCCGTTACCAGCAAGAGCGCACGTCTCGTCCGTATGTGGTCGGACCCTGATGACGACGCACACCGTATTCCCCTGTTCCAGGCCCTGCGCCTGGATCGGGCCATGATTGGCCGTGGCGAGGCCCCGCCGATCCTGACCGCCTACAGGGCAGAGCTGCGCCGTGCGGCCGACGGCACCGCGGTGCCGGGTGACCCGATGGCGCGGCTTGCCGAAGCCATGGTCGAGCTTGGCGACGTGGCCGAAGCCGTCCGGCAGGCGCGCTGCCCCAAGAGTGACGGCGGCCGGCAAATCACGGTGGAGGAAGGCCGCGACGTGCTGCGTGAGCTGGCCGTCCTGCGCGGCGTGCTCGACGCCCTGGAACGCGACGTGACCGCCTCCATCCCGGCTGGCCCCCGCGCCGTCGAGGTGGCGTGATGACCGCGCTGCTGACCACTGGGGGCGCTGCCCTGATGCTGTCCGGCCGGATGGAGCATCCGACCGACGTGCGATTCCTTACGGCCTGGGGGGAAGGCTCTGCCGCCTGCCTTGCCCGCTGCCCGCTGTCCGACAACCCCTATCTGCCCGACACCATCAGCGGCTGGGGCTGGGCGTCCGGCTGGGCTGAGACCGACAGCATGGTGTCGGCTCTCGCCGGCCATCTGGAAGCCTGCCGTCCGGACCATGCAGCCCAAGAGGTGCCTGCATGACCGCCCCGGCCGGCTCCCGCGACCTCGCCCCCGGCATCGCCCTGTCGCTGGCTTGCGGCCGGGTGCTGATCGGCCGTCCCCAGGACGCCGACCGCGACGGCCTGGTTAAAGCGATCGCCGCCGTGCCGGATGTCGATAGCGCCGCGCGCGGGCTGGCCCAAGTCGCCGCCGCGTGGCTGGCCGGCGGTCTCGACAACCACGCCCTGGCCGTGGCCCTCGCCAACTTCAACGCCCCTTTCTGCGCCAGCCGGCGCCCCGATCCGGCGCAACGCGGTGTCGATGACATGCCGCTGTTCGCGCCCGCAACCCACGCCGCGAGAGTGGCCCAAGCTCTGGAGGATTGACCCATGTCCGCCACGTTGAACGCGTTCCTCCGCAGTGCATGCGAGGGACGCGAAGCCTCCGTTCGTGTCCGCGATCTGTTCAACGCCTACGCTCTTTTCTGCGACAGCAAGCGCCTGCGTCCCCTGACGCGGGCAAACTTCGGCCGGAGCCTGTCCCGCCACGGCTACAAGCCGGAGTTGGACCCGCAGGGCCACACCTGGGTGTCGGGCATCGGTATCCGGTCGCTGCCGGGCCTGCCGAAGGTTCAGGCGCGGCCGGTGCTGACGCTGCCGGAGGGGCTGACCCCGTCCGACATCGATGCTCTGTCCATCGTGGTGCGCGAGCTGGCCGCCGCACGGAAGGCGGTGGACGATGGCGCTGCTGCCGATGACGAACTGTCGCCCGGCACGCTGGACGCGGCCGGCGGCGAATACCTGTCCCATGCCGGCTATCACCGCCGGGACGATTTCCCGCCGGGCCAGCCGTCCGACTCCTGGCCGCTGGAACCGGAGGATTGGCAGCCGACAAAGCCGATGGACGATGCCGTGCGCGGGTGCGTGTTCGGCATCGCTGCCGTGTCCTACCGCCTGCGGGCGGGCGAGCGGGCGGAGGGCTGACCGATGGTCGCCTACAGCTTCAACAAGCGGTTTGCCGACCGGATCGTCGCTGGCCTGGAACCCGGCCCGCTGCTGTCGGGGATGAAGCGCCAGACCATCCGGGCGCCTCGCAAACGCCATGCCCGGCCGGGCGAAGAGCTTCAACTCTATGTCGGCATGCGAACCGTGTCTTGCCGCCTGCTGGGGCGCACGATCTGCACAGCCTGTGTCCCCGTCACCCTCCTTCTGGGTCGCCAGCCCTCGGTGATTGTCGGCGGGGAGGATAGCGGTCTTTCACAGATCGTCACCGACACGCCCGGCCTGAACCAGTTCGCCCATTATGACGGCTTCAGCGACTGGGCTGACCTCTGCGGCTTCTGGGCGGATGCCCATCCGGACCTGACGGAGTTCCGTGGTGTCCTGATCCGGTGGGAGCCATGGCCATGACCAGCGTGTCCTATCTGAGCGACCTGCGGAGGCTGGCCCAGGACGCCACCAGCCTCCGCACGGAATGCGAGGCGCTGCACTCCGCCATCCTGTGCCTGCGCGCAAGCGGCCGGATTGTTCTCAACGCCGATCAGCATGCGGGCTTGCGACGGCAGATCAGCGACGCCGCTTTTGGGCTGCTGCCGCCGGTCACGCTGGTCGGCGCTGCCCTGGTCATGGTCCCGGCCGGCTACCGGTTGGAGACCGCCGCGGGCGACCGGCGGGCGACGATCAGCCGTGCGGGCCAGTCCCACAGTTCGTGGGGCTTCTTCTCGCTGGCCCTGTCCATCGCCGATGCCTGCCTTTGGGCGCATGTCCACGATCTGACGTCCGGGGAGGTTCGGCCATGACCGAAGTTGCCGGACCGGAACTGTTCGAGGCGGCGGCGGCCTATGCCGCCCGCGGCTGGGCGGTGTTCCCTTGCTCCGCCCGATCCAAAGTGCCCTGCAAGGAAGAAGGATTCTTCGAAAACGGCGTGAATCAGGCGGCCGCGGGCCAATGGTGGGTCCGGCAATTCTGGAAACGCTGGCCGAAGGCAAACGTCGGGCTGGCGGCCGGTGAACAGTCCGGCTTCTGGGTGCTGGATGCCGACATCAAGGAAGCGGACGGCGACAAGCCGGCGGAGAACGGCTTCGAGACGTTGCAGATCCTTGAAGGGCTGTTCGGGGAGGCCCTGCCGGAAACGCTGGGGCAGAACACCCCCAGCGGCGGCCGGCACTGGCTGTTCCGCTGGCCGGGCCGCCCGGTGAAGAACAGCGCGCGGTCGCGCCTGGGTCCGGGTCTCGACACCCGGTCAAGCGGCGGCTACATCCTCGCCGCCCCGTCGATCCACCCTAACGGCGGGCGGTATGCCTGGGTCGGCAGTCCGGACTCTACCCCCATCGCCCCCGCCCCGGAGTGGGTGATTCGGCTGTTGATGGGCGAGCCGGAAGACCTTGAGTGGCTGCGCCTGCGCCTCGACGGGCGCGAGCTGCCGGCCTTCCTCGCCAAGCGGATCGGTCAGCCGGTGCCGAAGGCTGCCGCACGCGCGCCTTCGGCCAAGGCCGAACGCATCTCCGCCTATGCCCGCGCCGCGCTGGATGACGAAACCAAGCGCGTTCGGCAGACCGGGCCGGGCAATCAGAACAACGCGTTGAACGAAGCCGCCTTCAAGTTGGGCGGGCTGGTCGCCACCAATGCCCTGCCGGAAGATTTGGTGCGCCAGCACCTGATGGCGGCGGCGCTGGGGTGGAGCATTGACCCGCGCAAAGGCGGGTGGGACCCGGCGCACCTAGAGAAGATCATCGATGGCGGCATCGCTGCCGGCCGGAACCACCCGCGCGACGTGCCCGAGCCTCCGGAGCGGCAACAGCGGCGCTATCAGCCCCAGCGTCGCCGCCGTGGCAGTGCTCCTTCGCCTGCCGCCGTGGGCGTGCAGATGGCCGCTGGGCGGGCGGTGTGGAATGCCCGCGCCGCGTCGCTGACCGATACGCCCGCCGCCGCCTTCCTCGCTGCCAACGGCGTGGACCCGGCGACCGCCGGGCCGTGGTTCGGCTTTGGGGAGGTGGAATACCTGCATGGCCCAGACGGGTCGGAGCCGGGGTGCATCGGCCGGTGGCCCGCCCTGCTGGCCGGCATGGCGCGATGGCCCGACCGGGACGGCAAGCCCGAAGTGCGCGCCGTGCTGGCGACCTTCCTGTCGGCGGATGGCCGCATGGCGACCATCGCCGATCCCAGCACGGGGGAGGTGCTGCCGTCCCGCCGCCTGATCGGCGCGTGGCAGGGTGCGGCGGTGCGCCTGGGCAAGCTGTCGGGCGAGCGGCTGCACCTCACCACCGGGGCCGTGATTGGGCTTCAGACCCGCAACGCCTATCCGGGCGTGCCGGTGTGGATCGGCGGGCCGGTGTCGGCGCTGCTGCATCTGGCGCTGCCGGAGACGGTGCGAGACGTGATCGTGATCGGCGCGGATGCCGCGTCGGACGAGCTGCGCGGCCGGGTGGCGCGGGCGCTGGGTGGTGATGGCCGCGTGACGGTGCGCTTCCCACCCCGCCGGGCGCGGAATGGGGGCGGTCATGGATGACGCAGCCGCCCGCCTGCTGGCCTTCCGCTACATGACCATGACCGCGCGTCGTGCGCCGGACGTCTACCGTTGGTGTCGCCGGCTGCTGGGGCACCGTGATCGCCGCCGCGATTGCACCGCCTTGTGGTCGGATGCCTTCGACCTGCTGGTCGTGCTGATCGCCGATTCCGAACTGTTCGCCGCAGGCATCGCCCGGCGGGTGGCTGCGGCTGATCAGCTTGCGGCGAAATTCGACCAAGACCGAACGAGGGCCGTCGCGTGACCAAGACCACCTCCCCCGCCCCCCTCCTGTTCGATCTGCCTGCGATTGGTGGCGATGCTCCCTCTCGGGCGTCCTTGCTGTCGGGCAAGCCTGCATCATGGCAGTGGGGAAGCCTCGCGCCTGCGTCGTACCGCCTGATCATGGCTGACCCGCCGTGGCGCTTCTACAACCGCTCCGCCAAGGGCGAGGGCAAGAACCCGGTGGCGCACTACGCCTGCATGCCGGTGGACGCCATCAAGGCACTGCCGGTGCAGCAGCTCGCCAACCCGCGCGGCTGCCTGCTGTGGATGTGGGGCACCTGGGCCATGCTGCCCCAGGCCATCGCCGTGGGGGAGGCCTGGGGCTTCCGGTACGTCACCGGCTTCCCGTGGGTGAAGCGCACCCCCTCCGGCAAGCTGGCCTTCGGCCCCGGCTATGTCGTCCGGGTCTCGACCGAGCATGTCACGCTGTGGGCTATCGGAGACCCGCCCTATGGGCCGGGCTGCACGTCGGAACGCGGCATCCTGCTGGACGGTGGCGAAGCTCTGGACGCGGTGACGCGCGAGCACAGCCGGAAGCCGGACGAGCAATATGCCATGGCACGCCGGCTGATTCCCAGCGGTCCCGCGTGCGAGCTATTCGCCCGCCAGTCCTGGCCGGGCTTCGACGTCTGGGGAAACCAGACGGACAAATTCACGGCAGACGCCGGGGAGGTGGGTTCATGACCCGCTCGCACCCCTCCGCGCCTCCCCCCGCCCCCCTCACAGATTGGGCGCCCGATGGGCGTGCCAGAGGCTTTCAGGTGCGCGATGCCCGATGACGGAGCGAAGATCGTGCCGGTGGACTTGCCCGACACGCTGGAAGACCTGCGACAGCAGATCGACGGCGCTGTCGTGGTCGATGCCGGAACGGGCGGCAGCGGTGTCGCCCAGCCGCCGGACGATGACGACGGGGAACCGCCGCCCGACCGAGAGCTTGCAACTTACGATAAGTCCGACAAGGGCAACGGGGAGCGGCTGATTCAGCGGTTCGGCCGTGACCTTGTCTTCGTCGATCAGAACGGCTGGGCTGTGTGGGACGGCAAGCGCTTCGGCTACGAGCTGGGCGAGGCGGCGGCGACGAAGCTGTGCCACCGTATGGTGGAGAAGCTGCGGGACGAAGTGAAAGAGCTGCGCGACCTGGGGCCGCCACCGGCCCCTCCGACCGAGACCGAAGAGACTGACCCGAACGTCCAGGGCAAGCTGCGTCTGGAGCGCATCAAGGACTGGGAACGCGGCCTGAAGGCGTTCGAGGCGTTCGCGGTCAAGAGCGGCGACACCCCGAAGGTGAAGGGCGCGCTCGAACAGGCCAAGCCCTACCTGTCGAAGCCGATGCGGGCGATGGACGCGCACCCGTGGTTGCTGACGGTGGACAACGGCACGCTGGACCTGCGCCAGAAGCCGGAGAGCTGCGCCCAGATGCACCTGGGCGGCTTCCGCAAGGCGAACCTCATCACCCGGCTTGCCGGTGCGGCATTCAACCATGAGGCGAAATGTCCGCAGTTCGACCGGTTCATCAACCGCATCCTGCCGGATGCAGAGGTGCGGAAGTTCGTGCAGAAACTTCTCGGGTACTGTCTGACCGGCGACACGTCCGAACAGATATTTGTCATCTTCTACGGCACCGGCAAGAACGGCAAGTCAAAGCTGGTAGACCTCATCCGCAAGATTTTCGGGGACTATGCCGCCACCATCCCGGTGGGCGTCTTCCTCGACGGGAAGGACAAGAAGGCGGACGGGCCGAAGCCGTCCATCGCCAAGCTTCCAGGCGTGCGGCTGGTGCTGATGAACGAGCCGGACAAGGGCGAGGCCCTTTCGGAAGGTCTGGTCAAAGAGGTGACCGGCGGCGAACCGATGGAGACGCGCAAGCTCAACAAGGACCCCTTCGAGTTTCGGCCGGAGTTCACGCCAATCATGGTCACCAACCATCGGCCGATCATCAGGGGACAGGACGTGGGCATCTGGCGCCGCGTGATCCTAGTGCCGTTCGAAGTCTTCATCACCCCGGACGAGCGCGACCCGCACATCCTCGACAAGCTGGTCGCGGAGAAGGACGGGGTCTTGAATTGGCTGCTGGACGGGCTGTGGCTGTGGCTGGAAGAGGGGCTGGACCCGCCTGAGAAGATCATGGCGGCGGTGGAAGAGTACCGGCGCGATCAGGACCCGCTAGGCGACTTCCTTGAGGCGGAGACGGCGGCCTTGCAGGGGCGGCGTGTCACGGCCACGGCGTTGTACGACGCCTACACCAAGTGGTGTGAAAGAAATGCGCAAGAACCTCTCAAACAAAACGGGTTCGGACGGAAAATGAAGGATCGTGGCTTCCGCACAGTCAAGAGTTGCGGCGTGAACGAGTATGTGGGGCTGTGCCTGCTGGACGGGCTGCCCCAGCACGTCGAGGCCCCGCCCCCCGAATTCTGACGGGACAGGGAGCAATCGACCCCCAAGGGAGCAATCGCGGGCATAGCTCCCCTGGGGAAAGGCGCGGAAATGCTGGGTTTAGGGAGCATAGGGAGCGAAGGGAGCATTTTTCGGGGGTCTCACATATGTGCGTGCGTGTGTGCGCGGGTGCGTGCGGGCGCATATGGCAGACCTCCGAACATTGCTCCCTATCCTCCCTATCCTCCCTAAAGTGAGAGTTTCCAAGGGGTTCAGAGAGGGAGCATTCCCGCCGGGCGGGGAGCAATAGGGAGCATTCGGGCATGGATGGCGGAGCGGTGATACCGGGCAGGGGTGAGGACGACGGTGACGCGCTGGTCACCGGGCGGCTTCGGGACCTGCCGAAGCGGGGTGACCCGGCGGTGCCGGGGCTCGTCTGCGGCCGGGGGTGGGTGGCGCTGATGTACGCCCGTGGGCGGATGGACGTGGCGCAGCTTGCTGCTGCCGTGGACATCGGACGCGGGCTGGCGACGGAGATCGGGACGGCGTCGGGGCTGCGGGCGATTGATCCGTCGCGGCTGGTGGTCGATGGCGGCAATCGCACCAGCCCGCCGCTGGCTCCGTCCGGCGGCACGGTGTCGTGGGTGGTGTCGGCTCCGGCCCGGCGCGTGGCGGAGTGGCGGGCGGCGGTGCGGGCGGCGGGCAAGGCGGGTCTGCTGCGGGGCCGGCATGACGCGTTGTACCTCGACGTCGTCACGGTCAAGGTGCTGATGGGGGAAGCGTCGCCCGACGCGCTGGATCGTGACCTGGGCGTTCGCAAGGACCGCACGCGCGATGCGGTCCTGTCTGCTCTGGCAGGCTACGCCGCAACATTCCGTCTGGATGTTCCGAAAGATCCCTCTTGACGGACACCGGGGGGATTTTGATAGCCTCTCCGCTAGATTGAGGTAGTACGCCCGGCCAGGGTAATCCCCCGCGCCGGGCGTACTGCGTTTTACCCCCAATGATAGACACCCGCACCCCCTCCCTCCGGCACCCGACGGTGCCCCTCCGCTGCCCCCTGGGCGGCGGGGAACCGCGTCCGGAGGCTGCCACCCGCCGGTCGGGGCTGGCCGGGGTAGGTGCCCCCACCCCCACCACCCCCCTTGCGGGTCCTTCCGGCCATCCGATGGAATACGGGTGGCCGAGGCGTCCGCGCGGGCCAGTCGGTGGGGGTCAAGTTTGCGGCAACGCCGTTGCAGGCGTTGCAACAGGGCGTGCAACGTGAGCAACGAGCGTCCTGACGACCTTGTCGGCGTCACCGAAGCCGCTGCCGCCGTGGGCGTGAACAAGTCCACCGTCAGCCGCTACGTGTCCCAGGGGCTGCTGGCCGATTATGGCGTGCCCGGCCGGCCGCTGGTGTCGGTCGCCCAGGTGCGGTCCGTCCGTGCTGCCGCACTGGACCCGGCCAAACGCCGCACCCCTGCGCCCGCTCCGGCCGATGCCGACCCGGCCGAAGCGGCTCCGCGGCCCGGTCTCCCCACCAGCATCGCCGCCAGCGTCGAAACCACGCTGGCGAACGAGCGCATCCGCAAGACCCGCGCCGATGCGGACCGGGCGGAGCTGGAAAACGCAAAGTCACAGGGGCAGCTGGTGGAGCGGGACGCCGCCGCCAATGCCGGCTTCGATCTGGGGCCGGCATTGATGCGCCTGCTGGACGAGCGTGCGCCCGATCTGGCGAACCGACTTGTCGGCGTTGCCGACTATCGGACGGCGCTTGGCGCAATTCAGGACGCTGACCGGCAGATGCTGGAAAAGTGGAAGCGCCAGATCGAAACCACCCTGGCCGATTTCGGCCTGATGCGGACCGATGGCAAGCCTGAGTGACCGGTTCCCCGCGCTGGGCGATGCCCACGCCGTGGTGCTGGGGTCTTTCGCGCGCGGAATCACGCCGCCGCCGCGCCTCACCGTCACCCAGTGGGCAGAGACGGAACGCTATGTCAGCGCGGAGAGCGGAAGCCCCTATCCTGGCCGGTGGAACGGCGACCGCGTCCCCTACCTGCGCGAGGTGCAGGACGTTCTCAGCCTGTCACACCCCTGCACCGAAGTCGCGTCGATGAAGTCGGCGCAGGTTGCCTTTTCCGAAGCCGGCTTGAACCTTGTCGGCTCCGTCATCCATGGCGAGCCGTCGCCGATCCTGATCCTGCTGCCCAGCCTGGGCGAGATGGACAAGTATGCCAAGCTGAAGCTCGGCACCACCATCGACGTCACCCCGGCCCTGCGCGACCGCGTCCGCCCCCAGCGGTCGCGGGATGCCGACAGCTCCACCCAGGGCATGCTGCGCTTTGCCGGCGGCTTTGCCGTCATCGGCCATGCGTCGTCGTCGCAGCCGCTCCAAATGATGAGCTATCGCGTCGTCGTGCTGGAAGAGGTGTCGGAATACCCGTGGGATGTCGACGGGCGCGGCGACCCGGTCGATCTGGCCTTCGCCCGCACCAAGGCGTGGCGCGAGACGCGCGGCGCGAAGATTTTCTATTGCTCCACCCCCGGCATCGACGGCGCTTGCCGCATCACGGCCAAGTTCGAGGCCAGCGACCAGCGCCGCTACTATGTGCCGTGTCCCCATTGCGGTGCGTACCAGCTGCTGCGCTGGGAGAACCTGAAGTGGGAGAGCGACACGCCGCCGTTCAACGCCCATTTCGTCTGCCTGTCGGCGGGGTGCGGCGGGGTGATCGAGCATCACCACAAGACGGAGATGCTGGCCCGCGGCGTCTGGCTGAAGTGCCATCCGGGCAGCGAGGACGATCTGCCGCCGCCCAAGGTGTTCGAGCCGGAAGACCTCGCCCGCTGGCGCGCCCGCGGCTCCGCCGGCCGGGAACCCGGCTTCGCCATCTGGCAGGCCTATAGCCCGTTCAACAGCTGGGACGGGATCGTGAAAGAGTTCCAGGACGCCAAGCGCAAGGGGCCGGCCGGGCTGAAGGTCTTCACCCAGCAGACGCTGGGCGAGCCGTGGAAGGAGAAGGGCGACGCGCCGGAGGCCGAAAAGCTGCTGGAGCGTCGCTTGTCCTATCCGCACCGGCAGCTGCCGCCGGGAGCGCTGGTGGTCACCGGCTTCTGCGACGTGCAGGCGGATCGCCTGCAATGGGGCGTCTACGCCTGCGGCCAAGGCCTGCCCGGCGTGCCGACCTTCTGGCGCATCGACGGCGGCACCATTCCCGGCGACCCGGAAGGGGACGAGGTGTGGAAGCGCCTGGAAGCGGTCCAGTCCCGCCGCTATCCGGACGCCCGCGGCGCGACGTGGCCGATTGAGGCCTTCGGCGTCGACACCGGCTATCTGTCGCACCGGGTCTATCTGTGGGCGCGTCGCCGGCAGGGCGTGTTCGCCTGCGATGGGCGCGGTGGTGATGGTCGCGCCCAGGCATGGCTGCTGCCGCCGGTCGGCACGCCGAAGAAGGTCGACATCGACTGGCGCGGCCAGCGGGTCAAGGGCGGTTGCCTGCTGTGGCCGATTGGCACATGGCCGCTGAAGTCACAGCACTATGCCGCCCTGCGCCGCATGCTCCGCGGCCCCGGTCCGGATGGCGTCATCCGTCCCGGCGCCCTGTACGTCAATGAGGACGCCGACCTGGGCCTGCTGAAGCAGATGACGGCGGAGACCCTGCGCAAGGGCACCCGCAATGGGCGTCCGCACCAGTGGTGGGAACAGCACGGCGCGAACGAAGAGCTGGATATCGCCGTCGGCTGCCGGGCGCTCGCCTACTACTTGGGCTGCGACACCATGACCTCCGATCAGTGGCAGGCGCTCGCCGCCCACCGGGCCGCCGCTCCGGTGGCGGACCGCGACCTGTTCAACCTGCCGCTGGTCGCGGCAGCGGAACCGCCCGTCGTTGCCCCGGCTGCACCATCCGTCTCCCCATCCGATGAAGCGCCCCGCGCCGCGTCGGTCGTTCTGCCGGCACCTCTGCGCCGGGCGATGAAGGGGGCCGGCGGCCCCCGCATCACCCTGCCCAAAGCCACCACCGCCGACGATCCCTATCTGTCGTGAGGGTTCCCACCATGACTGACATCGAGACGCTTCGGACCCGCTTGTCCGAGGCGGACACCGCCTTGCATGCCCTGCTGACCGGTGGGCGCCCGGTGCGCGTCACCAGCGGCGACGGGCGAACCGTCGAGTTTTCGACCTCCACCGCCCCCGATCTGCGCCGCTACATCGCGGAGCTGAAGGAACAGATCGCCGCTGCCTCCGGCCGGCCCCGCCGTGCCCTGCTGATCAGCTTCTGAGCGCCCGGCCATGCCCCCCGTTCCGTCCGTGACCATCCTCGACCAGCACGGCCAGCCGATGCGCCCGGCCCGCCGTACTGCCGTCGATACCGCTTATGACGGCGCGTCGCTGATGTCGCGCGAGCTGGCGTCCTGGCAGGTCGGCGCCACCTCCGCCGACGCGGAGCTGCTGCCGGAACTGTCCACCCTGGTGGCGCGCTCGCGCGACCTGTGGCGGAACAACGGCATCGCCTCGTCCGGCATTCAGTCGATCCTCGACAACGTCGTCGGCACCGGCCTGCGGCTGTCGAGCACGCCCGATTACCGGGCGCTGGGCCGGGACAAGGCCTGGGCGGACGAGTGGAGCGGCATCGTCGAAGCCAAGTTCCGCGAATGGGCGGAGACCACCGATTGCGACGCCGCCCGCACCCTGACCTTTGCCGGCATGACCGCCCAGGTCACGCGGGCCGGTCTGCTGAACGGCGAAGGCCTTGCCGTGCCGCTGTGGCTGCCGTCGCGGGATCGGAAGTATGCGACCTGCATGCAGGTGATCGAGGCGGACCGCCTGTCCAATCCGGATGGCCGGATGGACGGCCCCACCCTGCGTGGCGGCATCGAAATCGACCGCAACGGCGCGCCCACCGGCTACTGGATCAGGAACGCCCACCCTGGCGACTGGTTCAGCTGGGCGCCCGACATAAACCAGTGGACGCGGGTGCCGGCGATGACGCCCTGGGGGCGCAAGCAGGTCATTCACATTCATGACCGCGAGCGCACCGGCCAGACCCGCGGCAAGCCGCTGCTGTCGCCCGTGCTGGCGCAGTTCAAGATGTACCAGCACTACACGGAATCGGAGCTGAAGGCGGCCATCGTCAACGCGATGATCGCCGCCTTCATCAAGACCAGCTCCACCGCCAAGGATCTGGAAGACCTGTTCGGCGGGGTTGACGAATACATGGACAAGCGGGCGGAACACGCCGTCCGGCTGAAGGCGGGGTCCGTCATCCCGCTGTTCCCCGGCGACGAGATGCAGCCCTTCACCCCGGCCCGGCCGGCGACCGCCTTCGACGCCTTCACCAAGTCGGTGCTGCGCCACATCGCGGCGGGGATGAACATCCCCTATGAGCTGCTGATGAAGGACTTCAGCCAGACGAACTACAGCAGCGCGCGGGCCGCCATGCTGGAGGCATGGCGCTATTTCCTGGGTCGCCGGGCGTGGCTGGCGACCTATTGGGCAACCCCGGTCTTCCATCTCTGGCTGGAAGAGGCGGTCAGCCTGGGCGAGGTGGAGGCCCCGGACTTCTACGGCAACCGCTACGCCTATGGCCGGTGCCGCTGGATCGGTGTCGGGCGCGGCTGGGTGGACCCGGTCAAGGAAGTCGCCGCCGCTGAGATGCGGATGAAGATCGGCGTCTCCACCCTGGAAGACGAATGTGCCGAACAGGGCAAGGACTGGCGCGAGGTGGCTGAACAGCGCGCCAGCGAAGCGGAGTTCCTGCGCAAGCTTGGCCTGCCGGTGCCCTGGGAGGCCCCGACGCAGGTGATTCTGCATGACGGTCCGGAACCGTCCGACCGCAACCGCCAGTCCCGCGAGGATTGATCATGGACCCCTTCCTGTTCGTGTCGGGGCCGGCGCTGCTGGCCCCGGCCTTCGTCACGTCCGCATCGGCGCTGCTGCCCCAGCTCGTTGGTGCGGCCCCCGCCTCGACCTCGTCCGGGCTTCAGCGCCCGGCGCCTGGTGCTTTGCATCTGTCGGAGCTGGACGAGCGCAGCCGGCCCTATCAGCTGGTCGGCGGTGTCGCCATCGTCCCGGTCTGCGGCCTGATCGTGCCGCGCCTCGACTGGATCGGCTGGAGCTACGCCACCGGCTGCAACGTCCTGAAGCTTCAACTCAGCATGGCCTTCGCCGATCCGCAGGTGCGGGCGGTGGCGCTGTGGTGCAAGAGCGGCGGCGGCTTCGTCTCCGGCGTGGCCGATCTGGTCGATTGGGCAGCCCAGGCCAAGGGCGACAGCGGCAAGCTGGTGGTCGCCATCCTCGACGATTACGCCTATTCCGCCGCCTATTGGCTTGCCGCCGGCATTGCCGACACCGTCAGCGTGCCGCGCACGGGCGGGCTTGGCTCCATCGGCGTGATTTCCATCCACTGGGACGTGTCGGCGGCGCTGTCGGAAGCCGGCTGGAAGCCGACGATCATCGCCGCCGGAAAGCACAAGGCGGAGGGCAACGCCTTCCAGCCGCTGGCTGACGATGTCCGCGACCGCTGGCTGGCGGAGAGCGAAGCCATCCGCCAGCTGTTCGCCGCCTCCGTCGCCCGTGGCCGCGCTGCCGCGGGCGCCTCTCTCGACCTTACCGCCGTGCTGGCGAGCGAAGCCGCCACCTGGGACGGCCCGACCGGCACGGCTGCCGCCGTCGAGCAGGGCTTTGCCGATGCGGTGCTGCCGCCGGACGACGCCTTCCAAGCCCTTCTCACCCATCTGACCACCGCACAGGGAGCCTGACCCCGCCATGAAGATTCCGTTCAGCTTTTCGCACCTCCGCCCCGGCGCTGCCGCCGGCCCGACGGTGCCCCCCGGTACGAAGCCCGCGTCGGGTGCCACCATCCCGCCGGCCCAGCCCGGCGGCCCGCAGTCCCAGGCTTCCGGCGACAGCAAGCCGGCGGATGAGGACGAGGACGAGACCGACGGCGAAGAGGACAAGCAGGCCCGCACGGTCCGTCGGAAGGAGCGCGAGCGTTGCGCCGCGATCTTCGCGTCGCCGGCCGCCGCTGGCCGGGTGGAGATGGCCGCCACGCTGGCCTTCGGCACCGACCTGACGGCGCAGCAGGCGATTGCCGTGCTGGAAACCGCTCCGGCCGCTGCGGCTCCGTCGTCCGCATCGTCCGCCCAGACGCCATCCAACCCGCTCGCCGCCGCCATGGCGGTGCTGGGTAACCCGCCGATCACCCCGGACGGCGGCGCGTCCGCCGGGGGTGACGACGTTTCGGCCGAAGTGGCCGCCATCATGAACCTGCACGCTGCCCACAACGGCACGCCCGCGAAGTAAAGGAGCGCCGTCCATGCCCGCCAGCTTCACCAGCGAAACCTTCAGCCCCGACCGCTTGCAGGTCGAAGGCCCGTACCCGGCCAAGGGAATCACCCTGGCGTCGGGCCAGACCCTGCCGCGCGGGGCCGTGCTCGGCAAGATCACCGCGTCCGACAAGTATGTGCTCAGTCTGGCCGCCGCCGCCGATGGCAGCCAGACCCCGGACCTGATCCTGGCCGAAGCCACCGACGCCAGTGCCGCCGACACCGCCACCGTCGCCTACATGGGCGGCAGCTTCGCCGATGGCGCGTTGACCTATGGCACCGGCCACAGCTACGCCACCGCCTTCGCCCCGCTGCGGGATGTCGGCATCCTGATCGTCAAGCCCCTGTCCTAAGAAAGGGCATCTCCCATGGTCGATACCTTCTCCACCGCGGTGCTGGCCGGTGTCGTGCGTCAGGTCAAGACGCCGCCGTCCTTCTTGCTGGACCGCTACTTCACCAGCGAAACCCGGTCGCAGACCGAGGAAATCGCCTTCGACCTGATCACCCGCCGCCGCCGTCTCGCCCCCTTCGTGTCGCCGATGGTGGCCGGTAAGGTGGTGGCGTCGCAGGGCTACACCACAAACACCTTCAAGCCGGCCTATACCAAGGACCGCCGCCCGTTCAATCCGGGCCGTGCCCTGAAGCGCGCGGTTGGCGAGACCATCGGCGGTGCCGCTCTGTCGCCGGCTGACCGCATGCGTCTGCTGCTGGTGGAGGATCTGGAAGACCAGATCGACATGCTGACCCGCCGCTTCGAATGGATGGCGACGTCGGCGCTGACCACCGGCAGCGTCACGGTGGTGGGCGAGCTGTATCCGGCGTGCGTGGTCAATTTCGGCCGTGACAGCTCGCTGACGGTGACGCTGTCGGGCACCGCCCGGTGGGGCCAGTCGGCGGCGGCCATCCTCGACAACCTTCAGGACTGGGCCTTGCTCGTCCTTCAGAAGTCGGGGTCGATGCCCACCGACGTGATCATGGGCGTCGATGTCTGGAAGGTGTTCCGCAAGGACCCCGCCATCAACGACAAGCTGAAGCAATGGAAGGATCAGGCGGCCAGCCTCAACACCGGGGCGATGACGTCCCCGGTCGAAGGCGGCCAGTTCATGGGGCAGGTCGACGGCTTCAACATCTTCACCTATTCGTCCTGGTATGAGGACGAGCAGGGCGCCGAACACTCCATGTGGCCGGCCGGCACCGTGGTGCTGACCGGTATCGGCGTCGAGGGCGTGCGCGCCTTCGGGGCGATCCGCGACGATGAAGCCGGATTGCAGGCGATGCCGTACTTCTCCAAGAGCTGGGTGGAGAAGGACCCGGCCATCCGCCAGCTGCTGACCCAGTCGGCACCGCTGATGGTGCCGACCAACGTCAACGCCTCTCTGGCCGCGCAGGTGCTCTGATGAAGATCGTCGCCGTCAACACCATCGTGGCGATGGTGAAGAAGGATCAGGTCACCGTGCTGCCGGGCCAGACGGTGACCCTGCCGGACGCCGAAGCGGCGGAGCTGATCAGGCGCGGTGTCGCCAAGCGGGCCGGGGCCGATCCGGACGCGGTGCCGGAGGCCGAAGCCGGCCCCGGTATCGCCAAGCGGACCAGTGCCGATCCGGATGCCGACGCCGGCACCGAAACCGGCACCGGTGTGGGGTCCGACCCCAAGCCCGACCTGCTGGGCTGATCCGGCATCACCTCGACCACGCGCGACGGGCGGCCCCAGGGCCGCCCGTCGCGCATCGGGAGACCGTCCGATGATCGTCGACCTTGATGCACTCCTTCACGGCCCGGTGGCTCAGGTTTGGGGCCGTCCGGCCATCTACACGCCGCCATCAGGCGCCCTGGGGGGCACCCCAGTGGCCTGCGTTGCCGTCCTGTCCGCGGGCGACCGCGACTGGCGGTCCGGCGGCAGCGGCGTGACCACCCCGGCCCGCATCGCCGAAGTGCGGGCGTCCGAAGTGGCGGTGATGGAGATCGAAGGCACGCTGACCGTCGGGGCGGACGTCTTCGTCATCGACAAGGCCACCCAGCCGGACGCGGACCGGCTGCTGTGGCGGCTGGAGCTGAAGTGATGCCGACAGCGATTCGCGAACAGGTTCTGGCCGCCTTCGAAGCTCGCCTGGGCATGGTGGTGGCGGCCAATCTGCCGGGGTCCATCACCGTCTATCGCGGGCTTCGTAAACAGGTTCCCGATGGCAAGCTGCCGGCACTGGTGATGAAGGCGTCGCCGGTGTCGTCCGATCAGGAAAGTGCCGCGGTGACCCGCAATGTCGAGCGGATCGCCGTCACCGGTTTCCTGAAGGCCAATGCGTCGGATGCCGAGTTGCACCGGCAGGGTGTCGACTTGGGGGCCGCTATCCTGCGCGTTGTCGAGGCTGACCCGACTTTGGGTGGCCTCGCCGTCGACACCAACCTGACCGAAGCCGATCAGGATGAAGCCGACGGTGAAGGCGTCGGTGGCCTAGGGGACATCTTCTTCGCCTTCACCGTCGAGTTCTGGACCAAGCCCGGCGACCCCTACGCCCTGGCTCCCTGACCCTTTTCCCATCCACCCGGAGAACATCCATGGACATCCCGGCCCATCGGGCGGCGGCGGTGGTGCCGACGCCTGCCCACAGCTTCGAGCTTCGCGACGGCGATCAGCTCGTCAATCTGACCGAGGAAGAGCGCGCGGCGGCCGAAGCCTCTGCCACCGCCGCCGCTGCCGCGGTTCCGGTCCCCGCCACCAAGGGCCGCCGGCCCGCCGCTGATGCGCCGGCCCAGTCCGCGCCGACGGCCGAGTAAGGAGTTCCCACCATGGCCCTGCGCACCCGCAATGCCGCCCTGCTGGCGAAGATCGAAACCACTGAAGGGACGGACGCCAATCCCGCCGCGTCCACCGATGCGGTCTTGGTCGAAAATCCGCAGATCAGCTTCAACCCGAACACCGTTCAGACCAACGAAGTGACCGGCAGCCTCGACGGCCGCGGGCCGATCACCGGGGGCATGACGGTGCAGATCACCTGCGACGTCCTGCTGAAGGGGTCGGGCGTGCCCGGCACCCCGCCGGAGTGGGGCGATCTGATGAAGGCGGCCGGCTGGGCGGAAGTGATCACCGCCGCCGCCGTCCCGGCTGCCGCCGAAGCCGCCACCGCTGGCACCACCACCAGCCTGACGCTGTCGGCGGGGGCGAGCGGCACGGCCCAGACCTATCGCGGCATGCCGCTGCTGCTGACCGGCAACCCGGCGGGTGGGGCGACCAGCTTCATTGCCGACTACACCGCCGGCAAGGTGGCAACCCTGACCGACCTGTTCGGCACGGCACTGTCCGCCGCCACCAACTATCAGGTGCCGGTGAACGTGCTCTACAAGCCGGCGTCTACCAACATCCCGTCGCTGACCCTGTACCTCTACATGGACGGCTTGCTCTACAAGGTGGTGGGCGCCCGCGCCAACGCGACGCTGAAGCTCCAGAGCGGCAACATCGGCCGTATCAGTTTCACCCTGACCGGCATGTTCGCCGGCAAGGTCGACGCTAACGTGCCGACCGGGCTTGTCTATGACGCCACCCGCCCGCCGGTCTGGAAGGGCGGCAAGGCGCTGGTTAATCGTGTCGTTTCGGCCATGTCGTCGATGTCGATCGAGTTCGGCAACCAGATGACGAACCCGGACAACCCCAATGCGGCCGAAGGCTTCGACCCCAGCATCATCACCAGCCGCAACATGACCGGGTCGTGCGATCCGCTGGAAACCCTGGTCGCCACCCGCGACAGCATGGCGGCCCTGCGCGCCGGCACCCAGCAGATCATCCATGCTTGCTACGGGATTACCGCCGGCAACCGGATCGGCGTCACCATGCCGGCAGCCTTCTACACCAACCTTCAGCCGGGCGACCGCAACGGCCTGATGACGAACACGCATCAGTTCGCCTGCACCGGTCAGGATGCCGGCTCCTTCCTCTGCCTCTACTGACCCCGCGACCCCGGCCGGCACCGGGCAACCAGTCGGCTTCGGCCGGCGGGGCGCCGTCGCGCGCCAGCGGGCGGTGATGTCGGCACCGCCCGTACCCCATCCCTCACCGACAGAGGATTGTCTCCCATGCTTCCCGTCTCGACCAAGGACGTGATTCCGTTCACCCCCCGCCTCGATCAGCTCGCCGCCCTGACCAAGCTGCGCGAGGCAGCCGACAAGCCGGAGCTGATCGCCGGCTTCGACCGCCTGATCGATCAGGTGCAGGCTGAAATCGACGCCGCACCGCAGCCGGTCTATCGTCTGAGGGTGCCCAGCCATTTCCAGCGGGCCGCCTTTCGCCGCGACCTGCGGGCGGCCGGTGCCACCTATCCCGGCGATGCCGAGCTGTACAAGGCCCTGCGCGAAGACCTGCGCGAGGTGAACCCCTACAACCTCGACAGCCTGCTGGAACTGGTCGATTCCGTCGAAGCCGCCGCCCAGGGCGATGTCGACCCCGACGCGCTGGACGGGCTGGAGGCCATCACCCGGCTGGCCCGGGCGGCCGGTGGCCGCTATGCCGCCATGGAGGGTGACCGCGAGTTCTGGCTGTCGGTCGCCCCCATCGTGGCGTGCCGGCACTTCCTGCTGGGATGGGAGGAAGTGAAGGCTGCGGATGGCACCGACGCCCCCTTCGTCCGCCGCCGCGACATCACCACCGATGAAACGCTGTCTCATCTGGACGAAGCCGAGCTGCGCACGGTGGGCTTCAAGATCATGAGCCTGATGCGCCCGTCGAAGGATCAGGAAAAAAACTTCGCATCGCCGTCGCGGTCAGCCTCCAGCCGGAAGCCTACCAAGACGGCGTCGAAGAGCTTGCCGGCGATGCCGGCTGGGTCCTCTTCGGAGAACACTTCCGCCGAAACCCCCGCCTTGAGCTGAGCGAGGATCATTTCGACATGGTCCAGCTCTGGCGGGCTTACCGGCCCCAGCCCGGCCGCATCGGCGGCATGGCGGCTGGCGTTATGCCGGTCTCCGGCCATCTGCCGGATGCCGGTGGTGTTGGCGATCAGGCCGCCATCATGATCGACGCCTTCGCGATCATGACAGCGGCCGAAGCCGAACTGCTGGCGCTGGAGCCGTCGTGATCGTCGGTCGCATCACAGGCGATCTGAAGGAGCTGGTGAACGCCGGCTTCGATGAGATTGCCGACGCCGCGCGGACGGCGGTGCGGTCCGCGTCTGAAGCGCTTCAGACGGAGTTGCGCCGGCAGACCCGTGCGGCCGGGCTGGGCACCGGGCTGGAAAAGGCGTGGCGGCTGGAGCTGTACCCGAAGACCGGCCGGCGCACCCTGCGGCCGGCCGGTCTGGTCTATTCCAAGGCCACCCGGCTGCACGATGCCTTCGACAGCAGTGAAACCATCACCGCGCGCGGCTCGAAATGGCTGGCGATCCCACTGCCCGCCGCGAAGGAGCTGGGATTCGATAAGAGCGACCAGCGGCCAGACAGCCGGCGGGCCAGCCCGATGCCGGCAAAATGGTCGAACGTATCGTCGGCTGAATATCACTTCGGCGGAGACCTGCGCTTCATCCCCATCGGGAATGGGGCGCGGGCGCTGCTGGTCGCCGATGGCAAGGCCCGCGGTGACCGGCTTGCCCGCGGCGGTGCCGGCCGCGCCACCTCCATCCCGCTCTTCCTGCTGGTGCGCAAGGTGCGCGGCCGGAAGCTGCTGGACATCAGTGCCGCCACCCGTGCGGCCGAAGCCCAACTCGCCTCCAACCTCTCCAACATTCTCGGGCGGTAGCCGTGGCAGCACAGAAGAAGGTCAGCGTCCGGATCGGCGTCGAGGCGGACAACCTCGACGCCGTTCGGAAGAAGCTGGAAGACCTGGGCGTCACCATCAAGGGGGTTGGCAATGACAATGCCCCGGTGGACCGGCTCCGCCGTTCGTTCGAAGCGCTGGAAAACCGGATCGACCCGGTGTCCCGCGCCACGCGCAAGCTGGCCGATGACGAAGCCCTGCTGAAGCGTGCCGTCGATGAAATGGGGGTGTCGCGCGAGCGGGCCAACGCGCTGCTGAAGGCCGCGCGGGATGCCTACGATCCGGCGGCCATCGCCGCCCGCAAGGAAGCGGATGCCTTGCGCGCCCTGGTCGATTCCCTCGACAAGACCGCCGCCGCCGAACGCAAGGTGACGGACGGTCAGGCGCTGCTGGACAAGGCTCTGTCCGGCGGGGTGCAGGGCGTCACCCTGAGTGAGACGCAGCACCGCAACCTGAGCAAAGCGCTTCGCGAACAGCACGGGCTGCTGGATCAGTCCGCGGGCAAGACCAAGCTGGCCGCCCATGAAATCACCAACCTGACCTATCAGATCCAGGATGCCGCCGTGCAGCTGGCCGGCGGCCAAAGCCCCTTCCTTGTCCTGATGCAGCAGGGTCCGCAGGCCACGGGTGCCGTGGGCGGTCTCAGCCGCGCCCTGGCGCTGATGCTGTCGCCTATCGGGTTGACCATTGCCGCGGGTGCGACGCTGGCGGCCGGGCTGGCGCTGGTGACCTCGCGCGCCGTTTCAATTGAAGGGCAGCTGCGCAGCCTGTCGGTCACCACCAAGGCCTATGGGACGGAGGCGCAATCCACCGCGGCACAGCTGCGCGATCTGAGCAAGGCCTTGTATGCCGGCGGTGCCGGCAAGGACGAGTCGGACGCTGCCGCCAAGGTGATCGCCACCACCCGCGGCCTGTCCGCCACCATGGGCAGGGAGATTGCCGGCATCGGCAACGACATGGCTGCCGGCATGGGCAAGTCGGTGGACGAGATGGTGAAGCAGCTCGGTTCGCTTGCGACCGAGGGCTATCCCGCCATCAAGAAGCTTCAGGACGAAATCGGCTTCCTGACGTCGGACGAGCTGAAGGCGGTCCGCGCGATGGCGGAGCATGGGCAGCAGGCCCAGGTGCTGGGCATCGCCTTGGAGGCCCTGCACCGTCGCTTCGACGGCCTGCGGCAGCAATCCATGTCGCCCGCTGAACAGGCCTTCCGCGACCTGGGCATCGGCTGGAATGCCTTCATGGATGCGGTGGCGCAGAGCCGGCCGGTCATGGACACCATTGCCAACGTGTCCGGGGCGGTGGTTCGCATGGCGAATGCCGTCAGCAGCACGCCGAAGGAACAGGTTGCCGACCTTGAGGCGCGAGCAGCCGAGATCCGCAAGAGCATCGCCATGCGCGACGCGGCTAAAAAGGACGGCGAAAGTTATCTGAATCTCAACCTGTGGAGCCTCATCACCGGCACCACGGATGGAAGCGACCTCGACGCCCAGCTTGCGAAGATCGAAGAGCAGCTGAAGGCCGCCCGCGGCCGGGTGGTGACGGAGCTGTCCAAGACCCCCGTTCGCATGGCTGGCACGTCGGCCGGCGCCGCCAGTGCTGGCGGCAAGTCGGATGAAAAAGCCGTCCAGTATGTGGACGAGCAGACCGCCGCTTATGAGCGTCTGGCGAAGGCGATGGGCGGCAGTCAGGCCGCCCGCACGCTCGAAATGGCGTCGATGCGCGCCGAAGACGAAATCCGCGAGAAGAAGCTTTCCGGGCAGGATGCTGAAGACATCCGCATCCTGCGCCGCAAGGAAGCGCTGTTGCAGCTGTCGACCGCCTATGGCGACGAACTGCACAGCATGTCGCTGACCACCCAGGGCAACGTCCAGCTGGCTGCGGCTTATGCCCAGAGCGAGGCGGCGGCCCTGCGCCAGAAGGCGGCCAACGATGCCCAGGCGGCAGCGGCCGGCAATGCCGCCGTCAGCGTCGCCGAACTGACCCGGCAGAACCTGCTGAACACGGCTTCCGCCGCCGCCGCCGATGCCGCGAAGTCGGTGGTCGATCTTGAGCGTCAGGTGACGGCACAAGAGAAGGTCGCCGTTGCCGCCAAGCAGGGTGCGGCAGCACAGGCCGAAGCGGAACGGCAAGCGCAGGTCGCCACCCAGACTTCCGGCCTTCTGGCCGCTGCCCAGGTGGCGGAGGAAGAGGGCGCGGCGGAGCTGGCGAAGACCCTGCGCACTCTGGCCGGCGCCTATGACACCATGTCCAAGCGCGGGGTGGAGGCGCAAAGGCGGACACAGGGGGAAGAGACCCTGCGGAACGCCCGGCAAGGGCTGGAGTATGCCCAACAGGAACTGGCCCTGATGGGGCAGGCTGAGCCGATCCGCAATCGCGCCCTGCGCTCGCTGCAAATTCAGCAGCAGGCGCAGGACATGGCGAAGTCCGCGACCTCCGATCAGATCGCGGAATGGGTGAAGCTTCAGGAACAGATTGCCGACACCCAGGCTCTGACCCAGTACGCGAACGACGTGAAGGCGACCTCCAAGGAAATCGCCGGCAGCATTTCGGAAAATCTCTATGACCGCCTGACCGATCCCGACAAGGCGACCAGTGCCGTCGACTTCTTCAAGTCGATCTTCAAGCGCATTGCCGTGGCAGCGCTTGAGAACGCAGTGGTGCTGCCCATTGTCACCCAGATTGTGGGATCGGTTCCGTCACTGTTCGGCATCCAGGCGCCGACGACAGCTGGGACTGCCGCCACTCAGAGCGGTGGGTTGACCAGCACGGCTAACCTGATCAGCACTGGGTCATCACTCTACAACGGCCTCACCGGGGCCACGGCGACAAGCTTTGCCAATGCCGGGACGTGGCTGGCTGAATCGTCGGTGGGGCACTCCATGGGGCTGTCCACCGCCTATCCGCTGATGAGCGGCGGCGGTGCGGCCCCGGTGACCCAGGTGGGGACGCTCTATGCCCAGAACTCGGCAGGAACGGCGCTGTCCAGTACGCTGGGTGACATCGGCGCGGGCCTGCCGTTTGGCGCTCTGGGCGGTTTTGGCGGCTCACTGATCGGCAATGCCACCGGCTCCAAGGCCGTAGGCGCGCTGTCTGGTGCTGGTCTCGGGGCGGGGTCTGCGCTTGCTTATGAGGCCATCTTTGGAGCGGGGTCTGCTGGCGGTCCAATTGGCATTGCCGCTGCGGCAGTGATTGCTGCCGTCATGGCCGCCATCGGCACGCAAAAGCCGACGGTGGGGCCAACAGCGTCCGCCGACATCACCATCAATGCCGGCGGCAAGAGCGCCTCTGCCGGCAACTTCCTGGTCGACAATGACGGCAAGATCGAAGACGCCCAGAACCTTGGCGCTGCCTTCAGCACGATCTTCAGCGCGGCTGCATCCGGCGGCGGCACGCTGACCAAGGATTTCGGCATCGGCCGCACGGCGGCCAAGGGTCTCTATGTCGCCGGCTCTGTGCCGTACCATGAGTTCGGTACCGGGGAAGACGCCTTGGGCAACCTGCTGCGTTACACGCTGCTGGAAGAGGGTGGGCTTCAGGGCGGCGGGGCCAGCGTCACCAAGGCCATCCAGCGCACCAAGGCCGCGACCTATGAGGATGCGGCCAAGGACATTGCGCTGGGTGCCAGCATCGATGCCGGAACCACTGCCCTGGCGGAGCTGGACCGCTCGCTCAACAGCGTCACCAAAGCGGCACGCGAGGCCACAGCCGAATCGCTGAAGCCGATGCTGGACGAGCTGGCCCGGGCCAAGTCGCTCGACCTGGGGGCGGAGTATGTCAACCTCGCCACCGGCCAGATCACCGCCTATCTGGACGCGCTGAAGAACCCGGTGGAGTGGACCCAGACCGAGCAGGACATGGCCAGCCTGACCGGCCGGTTCGATGCCATCCGCGAGGCGGTGCAGCAGCTCAATCCGGAGCTGGTCACCTATGTGAACCAGATCGAGGCGGAGACTCGCGCCCGCATCAAGGCGGATGCCCAGGCCAGCTATCTGCAACAACTCAACGAGGCGCAGGATCGCGGCTACATCAACCAGATCAATGAGCTGATCAAGTCGCGGGACGTCAATCAGCGGTCATGGGCTGCGGTGGGGCTGGACCCGGCCAACGCAACCACCCTGTTCACCACCCAGCTGACCAAGCTGCTGAAGACCCTGGACGACACCCAGCGGGCGGATGTAGTGGCGACCTTCGGCGACAGCATCACGAACCTCTCGACGGTGATGCAGCAGGCCGCACAAGCGACCGACACCGCCACGGCGGCGGCAGAGCGCGCCGCCTACAATGCCGATCTGCGAAGCCGGATGTATGCCGTCCTTGGCAACGACCGGATGTCGGGACTGGTCGCGCTGGACCAACAGCAGGCGGTGGAGTTGGCGCAGGCCAAGGCTGCCGGTCGCGACACAACGCTGCTCCAGCAGGTGCAGGCGGCAGAGCGGGCGACCAAGGCCTTCGATCTGGCACAAGCCGATCTGCTGGCCGCCTATGACCAGCAGATCGGCGCGCAGCAGGACTACATCTCGGAGCTGACCAACGGCGCGGTGAAGATTGCGCAGTCGGCCAGACAGTTCCGGGCCGCCTTCGATGCCCTGGCGCTCAACGACAACTCACCGCTGAGCGACATCGACCGCCTGAAAGAGGCGCGTCGGCAGTTCGGCATCGATTACGCGACCTACAAGGACCGGACCAAGAGCGACGACGAGCGGGACGCGGCCAAGCAGGACCTTCTCTCTCTCGGGCCGAGCTTGGTCCAGCTCGCGCGGGATTACTTCGGCCCCACCGACCGCACGGACTATGACTGGGTCCGCTCCGTCTTGGCGGAGTTCGGAGACACCACGGCCTTGGGCGTGGACACCGCTGAACAGACGCTCGTCACCGCCAACAACACGCTGAAGGAGATGCAGAAGGCCCGCGTCGACGCTGCGGCGATGGGGCAGAAGCAGTACGGGGCGCTCACTGACCTCGCCGCGGTGGCCGAGCAGAGCAAGACGGCGATGCTGGCGGCCTTGGCGCCGCTGGCGACCCTCTCGGCACGCAATTGGGGTGCGAGTGAATCCGTCTCCACCAACATGCAGCTGGCGCTGAAGACCGGGTACGCCGGTGACTTCGGCGCCGGCGGGTGGCAGGCCTGGATCACGCAGCAGCCTGACTCGGTCAAGGCGATTGCCCGCCAAGTCCTCACTCAAATGGGTCAGGCGTGGCGCATTAACGGCTTCGCCATCGGCACCGACTCCGCCCCTCCTGGCCTTGCCTGGGTGGGGGAGCGCGGGCCGGAGCTGATCCAGATGGCTGGCGGCGAGCGGGTCTATCCGCATGCCGAGAGCATGGCCCTCGCCCAGTCTTGGGCATCGGCGGCCAACGACCGCTTCTCGGCGAACGTCGTCACCCTTCGCCCGCCCCGCGCCTCTGCTGGGGGTGGCTCAGGTGACGTGGTGTCCGAGCTGCGCAAGTTCCGTGAGGAAGCACGCCAGGATGCCCGCGCCATCGCCAGCACCGTCGTCGACATGATGGAAAAGCAGATCAGCACGCTGCGTGAAGAGAACGCTGAGCTGCGGCGGCGCATCGACAAACAGTCTCAGGAAATCCGGCTCGGACAGTCCGCGCCGAAGTACGCAACGAAGGGAAAATAACCGATGCCGATGTCCAATTACCTGCGCAACAAGCTGCTCGACCACGCCAACGGGAAAACGGCTTACACGATGCCGGCCACGGTTTACGTGGCGGCCCTGACCACGGCGTCGACGGTCACGACGCCCGGAACCGAAGTCAGCACCGCCAGCACCGGCTATGCCCGGCAGGCCATCACCGCCGCCATGTCGGCGGCGAGCAACGGCGCGTCCGCCAATGCCGCAGCAATCGTCTTCGGACCGGCCTCGGCGTCTTGGGGGAACATCACCGACTACGCCATCTTCGACGCCGCAACCGGCGGCAACATGCTCTGGTACGGCACGCTGCCCGCAGCGAAAACAATCGCCGCCGCCGATGAGCTGAAGTTCGCCGCGGGCAACCTGAGCCAGTCGCTGACCTGATGCTTGGCATATCGCCGGTCGGGGCTGGGCCGCTCGCTGCCGTCGGCGGCGGCACCTCCCATGAGATCAGCGGTGCGGTGCTGGCAACGGCGGCGGTCAGTGGCGCGGCGGGGGTGGTCGCGAACCGGGTGGCGACACTCTCCGCCTCCGCCGCCTCTCTTGCCACTGGTTCCAGAGCGGCAGGTGGCGTGGGGAGGCTCGCCGGTGCCGGGACCTTCTCCGCTGCTGCAGCCCGCGTCGCTGGGATCAGCGGCAGTGTGGCCGCTGCGTTTAGCGGTGTAGGAACCGCCAGCCGGCGTGCGGGTGTCTCCGCAGTTGCCGGCGGTCTATCGACATCGACCGGTGCCGCAGGGTGGACGGCGGCGGCGATGGCCTCCGCCACAGCAAGTTCGGCAGCTGCGGCGGTCGCCGGCCGGGTGCAGCCCAGCATGGCCGCCGCCACGGCCAGCACGGGCGGTGCGGCGATGGCGGCGCGGGTGGGGGGCGGCGTTGGAACCGTGACCAGCACCTCCGCCGCGAATGGCGCGGCGGCCCTGGTGGCGGGAGCCTCCGGCCCAACCGTGGGGGCTGGATCAGTCGATGCAACGGCTGGGCGGTCTGCCTCCGCCTCCGGGGCGCCTGCGGCGACCGCAACGTTTTGGGCGGTCGCTGGCGCGATGCGAGGTGGCAGCGCCATCCAAGCCGCAGGCGGCACTGTCTGGGCTGTCGCTGCTCGGGTCGGTGCTGCCGTTGCCTCTCTTGCAGGCACATCGGTCAGCACAGGTCTCGCTGGTCTGAGAGCGGGGGTATCTGGAGCCGTATCGGCTACGTCAACATCGTCGGGCACCGCCGGCCGTCGTGCGGCCGTCATAGGGTCAGCTGTCGCCGCGCTGACTGCCTCAGCAGCGGCTGGTGCCCGGCGGGGTGTCAGCGGCGCGTCCATAGGCGCCAGCATGCTGTCCGCCATAGCCGGCCGGGTCCATGCCGCCAGGGCCTCCTTCGGCGGGACCGGCACCGTCTATGCCTACGGCGAGCTGCCGATTGAGCTGCTGACCAGCGGCCGGCACCGGCTCGTCTACACCATCGAACTGACAATCCGCCAAATCCCGAGGTAGCGCCATGCTCGGACAATCGCTTAGCGAGGCTCCGCTGGCAGTCGTGCCGGCGGTAACGGTGTCGGCTGACATCCTCACGCTCTACGCCGCCACCGAGGATTTCGAAACAGGCTTTGGCGAGACCCCGGAGAACACGCTCTGGCCCGGCACCCTGTTCTCTCCCCTGCGGGTGGAGCGCTCGCTGCTCTCCGACCTGCTGGGGGGCACCGTCGCGGTCTCCTATGGCGAGGCCGAGCTGGTCAATGTCGAGCGCACCTATGATGACCTGGTGCACGACTTCGACGTCGCCGGACGGCCGGTGGTGATCCGCGCCGGCGCGGCCGGGTCGCGCATTGCCGACTTCGTCACGCTGTTCGATGGCACCGCCTCCGGCTGGTACGAAACGGATGAGCGTCTGATCGTCCAGCTGCGCGGCTGGGAGTTCCTGCTGGAAGTCGCGCTCGAAAGCCGGACCTTCGCCGGCACAGGCGGTCTGGAGGGCACGTCCGATCTGGAAGGCAAGCGGCTGCCGGTGGCACTGGGGTGGCCGAACAACATCACCCCGGCCTTCGTCATTCCGGCCGAGCTGCTGTTCATGGCCCATGGCGGGCCGGTCAGCGACATCTCCGCCGTTTATGTGCGCGGTGCTGCGCTGAACAAGGGGCCGGACTACCCGACCGCCGCAGCTCTGCGTGCCGCAACCGTACCGGCGCAGAGCTACATCACCTGTGTGGCGGAGGGGCTGTTCCGGGTCGAATACCTGAACGACGGCGAGAAGGGGGCCGTCACCTGCGATGTGAAGGGCGCGGTGATCGGCGGTGCCTTTCTGGAGACCACGGCGCAGATCGTCGGGCATGTGCTGCTGGACCGCGCCGACGTGCCGGCGGCACGGGTCGCCCCTCTGTCTGCCGCGCCCTGGCAGTTCCACCGGCCGATCGGCTTCTACGCCGGTCCTGACGACAGCTCGACATGCGCTGATGTGGTGGAGCAGTTGCTGCGCGGCTGCGTCGGATGGGGCGGCTTCAGCCGGCGCGGCCTGTTCGGGCTGGGATCGTTCCGGCTTCCTGCCGGCCCGGCGGTGGCGGCCTATGAAGAGGCGGACATCATCTCCGCCACTGCGCTGGAGCTGCCGAGCGAGGTGACACCGCCGCCCTGGCGGTGGCGGGTGGCGTACGACCGCAACTGGACAACGCAGGACTCCGACATCGCGGGCGTGGTGACGGAGGAACGGAGAAAGTGGCTGAAGGAAGAGCGGCGGCTTGCCGAGTGGGCGAACATCATCGCCAAGGATCTCTACCGGAAGCCCAGCGATCCTGAGCCGGTGGAGGGGTGTTTCCGCGACCGTGCCGATGCCCTTCAGCTGGCGCAGGAACTCGAAGCCATGTGGCAGGCGCCGCGCGGCTTCTATCGCCTGCAGCTCGGCACCCAGGCCTTCGCGCGCGACCTCGGCGACATTGTTCACATCGACTATCCCCGCTGGCGCCTCAAAGGGGGCGCTTTGGCTGTCATCGCCGCGCTGTCCGAAGACGCCGAGGACGCGAGATCCGAAATCACCGTGCTGGTGGCCTGACATGAACACCGTCTTCAAGATCGGCTACATCAACCATGCCGACACCGCCGTGCTGTCTGCCTCGGGGCAGGTCGGCACCAAGCCCGTGACGCTGCTCGCCGATCCGCATCCGGCCCGGCGCTGGTCAGCCGGACTGACCTCCGCCGCCTGGGTCAACCTTGTCTGGCCGGCGCCGGTCACGCTGGATTGCGTGGCGCTGATGGGGTCCAGCCACAGCTGGGAGGCCGGCCGGTGCCGAGTCACGGCATCGGATGTGTCCGGCGGGACTGACCGCTACGACAGTGGCGATGTGCCGGCTCTGGTCGATCCGCGCTTTGGCTACCTGATCCACACTCTGCCGGCGCCGATCACCACCCGGTCGCTGCGCCTGTATCTGTCGGATCCATCGGTCGCGGAGACGCGGGGCGGGCGGCTGTTCGTGGGGCCGCTGTGGACCCCGGAATATGGTCCGGCGCTCGGGGTGGACTGGGGGCGAGCGCCAACCAGCACGCAGACCGTGGGCCGAGGCGGACAGACCTTCGTCGACCGCCGTGCCAACCCGCGGGCGACCAGCTTCAGCCTCGGCATCGTCCCGCTTGCCGATGAGCGCCGGCACCTGCGCGAGCTGCAGCGCACCTGCTCAAACACCGACGACATCCTGGTGATCTTCGACGCCAGCGACCCCAACCCCGGCGACGTGTCGATCTGGGGGCTGGCTCAAGACCTTCAACGACCAAAGCGCGACTACGGGCGGTATTGGTCCGCCGCATTCTCGATCACGGAAAGGCTGTAACAATGCCCTTGGTAAAAGACAGGGTCAAACAGACCACCATCACCACCGGCACCGGAGCCGTCGCTTTGTCCGGTGCGGTGGCCGGGTTCCAGACCTTCGCCCAGGCGTTCGCCTCAGGCGCGCAGGTCTATTACTGCATTGCCGACGGGACGGCCTGGGAGGTCGGCATCGGCACCTATACCGCCGGCTCCCCTGGTTCGCTGTCGCGCGACACCGTCCTCGACAGCTCCAACGGTGGGGGCTTGGTCGCCTGGGGAGTCGGCACGAGGGACGTCTTCGTGACCCTGCCGGCGGCGGCGGTTTCCTCCGGGTCCAGCGAGGTCACGCTGGCGACCATCCACTCCTATACCCTTGCAATGTGAGGCCGTGACATGTCTGCCAGCAACAACGCCATCTTCCCGCAACTGTCCTTCGGCGTCAGCGCCGTCGTGACGGGGGCCAACACGACCCTCAGCGACACCCCGGATGCCAACGCCGTAGAGCTTGTGCTGCCGGCAACCGTCGAGACGGACGGGGCACAACTCGTCGCTTTGTGGGCGCTGCCCCGCGCCACCTGTTCCGCAACGGTGCTGTACCTCTACCGCTCGTTGGACGGCGGCACCACCAAGCGCCTGATCGCCACGGCGGCGGTGGCAGCTGACACGGTGAGCACGACCGACGCCCCGGCGGAAGTCGTCTTCAAACTCAAGGGCGCCAGCATCTCCGAAAGCAACCCGCTGTACCTCCCGCCGGGCAGTGGCGTCGGAAAGACCCGCCTTTATGTCGGCGCGTCTGTCGCCCTGGCCGCGGGTTGGGCCATCTCCGGAGACGGCCTGCTCATGCAGAAGGCGGCTTGATCATGGCGGTCGGACGCGTGGTAGGCGCAAGCGGCAAAGCTGGGCGCAAGGCGGTGGGGGTGCCCGTCGTGGCAAGCGGCACTATCCAGCGCCGCGTCTCCTTTCTTCTTATCGGTGCCGGCGGTGGCATAGGAGGCGGAGGGCAAGGCCAGATGGGGGACGGTATTGGTGGTGACGCGGCTCCAGTTGCGTTTGACTATTTACTAGATCCCGGCACGACCCTGACCCTTGGGGTAGGCCCAGCCGGGTTGAGTGGCGACTGGGACAATCGAGCGGGGATGTCTGCGCCAACGTATTCCGGGATCACCGGCGCATGGGGACGCGGTGGTGATGGCGGGACGTCGAACGGAGCCAACTACGGCACAGGTGGTACCGGAGGGGGCGCAACACTAGTAATGATCGGGGACATGGTCTGGGCTGCATCTGGCGGGGGCTGGGGCGGCGCGGCGGCGCCGAGCGGGTCGTGGTTCTCTAACGCAACCATCAAAGGCGTAATACCAGCTTCTCCTGGAGGGCCGGGTGGGGGTGGGTATGGCGGTCATGGGGGCGGGGGCGGCTACGGTGGCATCGGCGGCATGACGGTCGGGAATAGCGGTCGTCGTGGCACGTCGGGACTGAACCTAATTCCATTTGGTGCCCTGCCTTACACTGGGCCGAGCGTGACAAATTATCCGCTTGGCAGTTACGGGGGCGGCGGCTCTTACTATGTCAGCCGAATGCCACAACCCGGAATCGCGGTAATTGCCCTTGGCAGTGACGCCAAGATCTTCACCACTGTTGGTCAAGACATTCCCCTGGTGATCGAATGAGCAATCTTTATTGCAAAATCGACTTGGCTCGGCTCGCCATCGTCGGTGCCCCCGGCCCACTGCCGTCTGAGCTGCGCGGCACCTTGTCTGATGCCGACCTCGCAGACCTGTCTTGGACAGACGAAACGCTCGGTCTGCACGGCTACGGCTTCTGGCCGGTGGAGCGAGCTGCGGCGACCTACGATCCGGCGACACAGCGTCTGTCTGGGGAGGTGAGCCGGCTGCCCGATGCCGACCGGCGTGTGGTGGTCGAGACGCCGCTGGTGGTGGAGCTGACGGACGAGGAATTGGCGGCTCGCCTGACCGTCGCGAAGGCCGAACGGAAAGCCGCCGCTACGGCCAAGCGCTGGGAGGTGGAAGTTGCGGGCACCATCGTCAATGGCATTCCGGTCGCGACGGATGATCGCTCCAAGACGCTGATCCTGGGTAAGCGCGCCCAGGCGCAAGCCGACCCGGACATGACGTTCCGCTGGAAGGCGGTCAACGGGTGGGTGGAACTGAGCGGTGCCCAGATCATCGCTATCGCCGATGCTGTCGCTGACCATGTGCAGGCGTGCTTCGACCGCGAGGGCGAACTGCACGATGCTATTGACGCGGCCAAGGACGCCGCCGCGGTGCTGGCTGTCGACATTACCGCCGGCTGGCCCGTTCAGTAATCTGGCGCGACAACATTCCAACTCAGATCGAACCGGCGCCCAGTGAGGCGCCTTTTCTCATTCCGGAGGATGCAATGCCTCTCATTGACTGGCTGTCGGTAGGCAGCTGGATTGCCACCCACTGGCATTTTGTCGCACTCTCTGCGCTATTCCTGGCCTGCGCCTTTCGCGAGCGAGGTCAGGGACATTCCTGGCTTGGCACCACCGGAGCGCGTGTGCTCTCTTGGGCGCTGCCGGTCGGTGCCGTCGTTTCAGCCATCTCCACAGCCCCCGCTGCGGGTTGGACGGCGGTGCTGACCGGTGCCATGGCCTATCTCGGCCTGCTGCTGCCGCACGGTGCCGGTCAGAACCTCACCGAAGCACCTACTGACTATCCGGCCAGTTGGACCGCCTGCCTGCCGCTGTCTGAGAAGCTGGGCTATCTGGCCGCTGTCGGTATCGCCCGCATGGCGCTCATCTCCTTGCCGCTGATCCCCGACCACCCGTCGGCGCTCTGTCTGCCGCTGACTGGCCTTGCCATGCCGCTAGCGTACCTGCTCGGGACCAAGCTCCCGGCACTCCCCTGGCGCCTGACCCGGGCGACCGAATGGGGTGAGTTCCTGACCGGCGCCAGTGTCGGCGCCGCGCTCGCTGTCCTGCTGACCGTCTAGTCAGAGGCCTGCAGCTTCGGCTGGCCCTTTGACAACACTCCACCCCTAACCGAACCGGCGCCCGCGAGGCGCCTTTTTCATGCGCGGAGGGCATTGTGACCATTCTTCGAGCTATTACCTACGCCGGCTCCGTGCTGGTGACCTGCGGTGCTGCGGTGGCGGCCACCGACCCGCCTCCCATCGATCAGTTAGCCGGGCAGCTTGAGCGCTTCCTCGACCTGCTGGAGCGCGGCGGCGCTGCTGTGGTGGCGCTGGAACTGGTGCTGGGCGTCGCTTTCCTCGCCGCCCTGGCTGCCGTCGTGCTCGTCCTCATCACCGTGGTGCAGGCGCTGCCGCGGGCCGCCCGGCCGCTGGCCGATGCCTACGCCACGATGCGAGGCGGTGCGACTCGCCGCGAAGAGCGGCTGCGCGAACTGAATGCCTCGCTCGCTCGCAAGGTGGAGCTGCTGGAAGCCCAGGTCGTGGGGCTGGAGCATCGCGACGAAGAGAAGAGCCGGATTATCTCCGCCCTGGTCGATCAACTCGGGGCCTTCGGCATCGACGTGGCAGCGCTACGCGCCATGGCCCCGCGCCCCCTCTCAGAAGTCGAGGTGGACCATGCCTCTGCCGCCTGATGCCGCGCAGCAGCTCGCCGCGCGCGTGCTGGCAGAGTGCGGCGGCGATGAAGCCCTTGCCCGCCTCACGCTCGCCCGCCTCCTTCTCGCCGCCAACGGCGGCATGTCCGCCGGTTTCCTCCGGCTTGGCCCTCCGTCCCGTCAGTAGAGGAATTCGACCATGACCCAGTCTCCCCCGCTCCCTGCCATGACGTCGCGTGAGGTGATCGCCCGCACCCTTTGGGGTGAAGCGCGCGGCGAAGGCCGCAACGGCATGGCGGCCGTTGCTTGTGTCATCCAGAACCGGGCGCGCAACCCGCGCTGGTGGGGCAATTCCCCGGCGGCGGTGTGTCTGAAGCCTTATCAGTTTTCGTGCTGGCTGGCAGACGATCCCAACCGGACCAAGCTGCTGGCGGTGACCGACCGCGACTCGAGCTATCGCGCGGCGCTGGAGCTTGCCGACTCGCTGCTGTCCGGCCGGCTGGTGGACGTCACCAACGGCGCTGACCACTACCACACCGCCGGAGTGACCCCGGCTTGGTCGGGAGGCAAGAAGCCGGTGGTCGTGATCGGTAACCATCGCTTCTTCCGGCTGGAGCTGAAGTAGCCCGGCGGCCCCCGTCCGCACCGCTGATCCACCGCTCTGCCGCCGGCATTCCGCCGAGCGGCATTTTTGATGCCCGAAGGAGGGGCACGATCATGAAGACCATCAACATGCAGCGCCTGAAGGAACCCAGCACCTATGCCGGTCTCGCCAGCATCCTGGGCGGCGTCGGGCTGATTGCCTCGTCCCCTTGGGTGACGGCGGCGGCCAGCCTTGCCGATGCTGCCGCCCAGGGCGCAGCTTCCGGTCAGGGGTGGCTGGGCATCGGTCTGGCCGTGCTGGGCGCGGCGGCTTCGCTGGCGAAAGACCCGTCCAGCCCGCGTTAACAAGATCAGGTCCGGGCCGGCGGAGATAGCTGGCCCGGACCCTAAGCAGCACAGATAATATTAAGACAATTTCATTGAACCATTCTTTTCATTTGCTGCACTTCCGCCTCAAGCCGCTGCTTCGCTGCCACTGCCTTGCCACGCGATACTCTGAGGCCATGAAGCTCTCGCTCCATTTCTCTTATTTGTGCTTGTATTGCAGCAATCTCAGCGGCTTGGGCATTTTGAACTTTTGTAATTCTCTGTACTTCAGACCAGAGATTTCTTACCCCCGCCGCCAAGCGCTTGCCTAGGCTGCTAACTGGTAGCTCTTCTTCATCAAAATCGTCAGTCATATGCGTTTCCTCATCGTGTAACCGGCACATGAAAATATCAATTTGTTGTTACGATTACTTTAGGAACTCAGGATAGTAGTTTGACTTAGCTGGCTCTAACTAATCTAGTTAAACCCATCTCCTGAATCCCCTGCGACTACGGCACGGCTTTCTCAGGAGCATAAGCATCAACCCTTACGTTGTAATCACGGTAGGGCGACAGCGGTCGGCCGGTCGTTCCCGACTGCCTATTTCGTCTGGCCGGGCCACGGCCATGGGCCTTCGTAAATGACTCCTTCCACCGGCAGGGCACCGCCTACTTCGACGGCTTCCAATCGCATGCCGGCCACGATTGGGCGGGCTGCCGCCAACTCGATTGCTCGCTCTGGCGAGCGGGCGCGCACCTGAAGGACAGCGGTTGGGGCGTCCGCTTCCTCTGGGAAGCCCTTCACCCCATAGAAGCGCATCGCGGTTGTGTTCATGGCACTGCCTTGTGGCTGTTCATGCGAGCGTCGTAACCCACCACGATATTGCGTCCGGTTGCCCCGCATCGCGAGCACCGCCATGGCAGGGCAGATGGGTGCCTGTTGAACGTCTTGGGGCGCAAGATGAGCGGCGCCGTGTCGACCTCTGCATATTTCCAGCAGGATCGGCACAGCACGGCGATTGGAACCCCGTGTCGATGGAAATCTCCCACACATTCGAAACGTTTGGTGCCCAAGCCGTTCTCCCTGCGTTCTCGCGCATGGAAGCCCAACGTGAATGGCCGGTCAACCGCTGTCGGAGGGATTTCGAAATCTATTCGAGAGGCGCTTTACAAGCAGTTGATATTAAAAGAAAAAATGTCAGTGGCCCATATTGTCGAACCACTGGTCGAAGAGGCTTATTCAGCTTAGCGGCAGCGAGAGCCGTGACATCCACAATGCGCACGCATACTCTCAGCAGTTGTTCACGCTTGGAGGAAAGGCGCATATGGCGAAGCGTAGCCGTACAGATAACTTCGAGATTGAGTTTTCAGGGCCGGGGGAAACGATACGCGGATGGGCATTCCCCGTTTCTTCCGCCTTTCGTGAGCCGCTTGATATTCAGTTCACTCAACGCAAGGGCGGCGCACGTTGGACTCAAGGCGAGCCACCGCAGTATCAGTTTTCAGCGGGAGCAAGGTTCTTTGACCCGCCAGCTGCAAGGCAGATGGTCTGGAGCGATGCCCTTCAGGTAATGCAGAGAGTGATTAAGATCGATTCTGCAACACCAGATGTGCTGGACGGAAGCAATGTGAGGTCTGGTTTTGTAGCTTTCAGGATCGACTATTACCAAGATGGAAAGATAACTTCCACTGAACGCAATGAAGCGACGCAGCGCGGCTTTGTTTCTTTATTACGTGATGGGGTTATCCCAGATCAAGAGCTTGTAAAAGAAACTCGCTTGCCCAAGCGCCATGGGATGACCCCGCGCTGGACACTGACAATGTCTGGAAGCAACGATGAACAGTATGAGCGGACTGTTCGGGCTCACTCACTAGTCGAAAGGCAAGATGTGCTCTACATCGACGGTGTTTGCGAGTATGCGCGCGCGCCGCGTCAGTTCCGCGTGGACGAAATCATCGAGATATTTGACCTGGATACGGGTGAGATTGTTGAAAACCCGCGAAACTGGATCGCTGCTCTTAAGCAGACTGCGATTGACGCTATGCCGGGAGCGCTTAAAGAAGAAGCAAAGCGCGGACTGAGAGTCTTGATGGCTATTGCCGCGGCTGGCGGGGGTCTCAACGATGAAAGAAGAGCATTGTTGAAGCGCTATACTCTATCCCGTGCCTCCATGATTGGAGTGACCATGGACGATAATGTGTCAGCGGTCATAGAAGCTTTGCTGGGGCGTATGAGACCATCCCGTGAAGTTGCTCTTGCTGCTCTGGAGAAACAATCACGTTTGGACAGAGAAAAGTGGCCGGATCACCATGGCCTGATCCTGGAAGTTGCTTCCGCACTCGCGCTTGCCTGTGACCCCTGCGATGAGGTCAATCTGATCCTGCAGGACATATCTTCCGCACTGCATGCAGCCGATGCCCACAGCTGAGGCCTGCCCAGTAAGCGCCTTTCCCTCCTAATGGTCCAGTTGGGAGCCTATGGGTGGTTTTCCGAATCGGGGCGCTCCTAAGATGTTGCTCGCACTTAGGAGCGCTCCAACTGAAAATCCCCGTGTCGGCGGTTCGACTCCGTCCCTGGGCACCATTTTCCTCTTGTAGATCAAGGGGTTAATGGTGAGATAGGTAAAGCCAACTTACCTAACACAGACCCAGCACAGTCGCAGAGGACAACTTTCCTCTCCTGCTAAGTCATTGATTTTCCTCACCTTAGAAATTCCGATTTTCGCTGTGCTAGCACAATCGCAGCACAGTCAAATCAGCAGTGTGAACCCCTCTGGGCGACGATTTCCACGCCCGAATCACCTCCTGAAAATCGCCCCTGCCGGCTGTGCTAACTGCTGTGCTAAATTCGCCCACAAGCGACAGTGACGACGCTACAATACAACCTATAGGTTGATGTCGTCAGGAGAGGGCAATGTCAGAGCCGTTCCAGCTTTTCCAGCGCACCGGCAGCAGCAAGTGGTGGGTTCGGTTCTCGATCCGCGGCCAGGGCCAGATTAGGAAGTCACTCGACACTACGGACGAAGCCGAGGCGAATCAGCGGGCGCGCAAGGTCTACTATGAAGCCCTCTACCGCACCGAAAACGGTCTGAACGCCACGGCAAAGACCTTCGGCGACATGGCCGAGGAGTTCATCGCCAAGATCGAGCGTGAGGTCGAGCGCGGCGAGCGTAAGAAGGAGCAGGGGGAGAAGTTTCCCGGCATCATCCGGCGCTACATGGTGGGCTATTTCGGCGACCGGGCGATGGACAGCATCACCGACCGCGACATCGACGCCTACACAGAGTGGCGCAAGGATTACTGGAGCAAGGGACCGGGCCGGGATATCGCGTTCATCACCTACGAGCGCGCTGGCCGCCAAATCCGCCGCCCCATTACCAAGCGCGATCCCCCTACCCTCTCCCGCCAGCGTAACGAGGCGGTGCTCCTTCGCACGCTTCTCCGATTCGCTGCCAAGCAGGGCTACATCAAGCAGGCGGCCATGCCCGAGGTCGAGGTGGTGAAAGCGCCTGATGTGCCCCGTCCCAGCTTCAGCGCCGACGAGTTTGGTCGGCTGGTCGAAACTTCAATGGCCCGTATGAGCGATCCGAAGCTCAATGAGCACGTTCGGCGGGATCGGGCTATCCTGCATGCCTACATGATGATCGCCGCATTCACCGGCTGCCGGCCGACGGAATTGAAGGGGCTGAACTGGGGGGATGTGCTGGGCTACCGGGAGGGGCGCGACAAGCCGCTCCGTGACCGCGACATCCGCCTTCGGGTCCGTGGCAAGGGCAAGGCTCGCACCTTCGTTCCCCAGGAAGCCGCCCTGCCCTGGTTCGACACCTTGTGGATGCTCTGGGTTCGAGCCATGAAGCGCGATCCGCTCGACGCTGAGCCGGTCTTCGCCACGACGGCCGGGAATCGGCTCGACAGCGTGAAGAAGAGCCTCGCCGAACTGCTGAAGGCATGCAACCTGCTGACCGACCATCGCGGTGTCCGTCGCACGTCGTATTCGTTCCGCCACTTCTACATCAGCCAGCAGCTCATTGCCGGCGTGGACATCTTCATCCTAGCGCGCAACACCGGCACAAGTAGCGACATGATCCATCGCTTCTACGCCGACGTGAAGCTGGAGCTGATGAAGGATCATCTGCGGCCCGAGTGGAAGCTGATGGTTTCTATTTGAGGCATCGTGCGTTGCCGAATAGCTCCTGGCCTGTGGTTAAAGCGCGCTGGCTGCTGCCTGAGCCCCACGCGCTACGTTGGTAGCAGAAACCGTCAGGGCCAACTGGCGCGCTTTGGCAAGCCGCCACCCCTGCCCCTATCCCCGCCAAGAGCAGAATAACCAATCGTGAGACAAGAACGTTATTCTCAGAATAACAGACAGCTCTTTGGCATTAGAGGGCTACAAGGCTGAATCTTGATTTTTTTCTTAAGAAATAGCGCTTGAAAGCTTGCAATGTTCTGCTAAACTAGATCTCGCCGTCACGAAGATCAAACTCTCCGGATGGCAATCGAGTTCGGGCTTCCTTGCCCAATTCGTCGGCGTTGATGGTTCTTCGGGGTGGTTCGATTCCACCTGAACGCTCCAAACGAACAGTTCGTTTGACGGTCGATTGTATTCGGCCGGCGAATTACCGCACTGCATTCGGTGCGACGCAAGGAGCATGCCTTATGACTCACACTAACCTCGATAACTCTGGAAACAAGTCGGAAACCACGGCCGCCGATGCTGTGGCCGACGAGACGAACAACAATGCGGTCCCGGCCGCCGAATCGCTGCCCCCTGATATCGCGACTCTGTTCGAGCCTCGCACGCCGCTGCCGGCGTCGTTCGAAACACGCTCCGCCAGCCACGCAGCGGTTCCTCTTCAGGCTGAAGCCGCTCGGAGGATCGGCGAAAGCATCAATAACCTCGCCCGTGTGAACGACAACGAGGCCGAGAAGGCTGCGCGTCAACATAAGGATCGGCGTTCCTATCTTGCCGACGCCAAGCTCGCGGCTCTGACCCTGAGTGATATGCTTCAGGAGGGCACGGAAGAGGAAAAGAAGAAGGCTTACGAGAGCTATGCCAAGGAACGCGGCATGGTGGCATTGGACAAGGGGTCGATGTATGCAACAGGCAACCTGATCGTCGGCATGCTGCTACTCGATACCAAGAGCCAGGACCAGCAAACCAAGCGCCATGCCTACAACGTGCTGAAGGATTACGGACCGGCGATTAGCGCGGCGATTGCTGCAATCAATGCGGTTAAGGGTGAGGGTTGGTTGCCGACCTGTGACGCCGCGAGCTTCGCCGACATCATCAGCATCATCCGCGAACGGGGTGGCCTGAAGAGGCTGGCCGAGGAAGGGCGACCCAAACCCGTGTCGGGTGCTGACGTCAATATGGCTCCGGAAATTGCTCTCGACCCCAAAGCTCTGGCAGCCCGGCTGACGACGAAAGCACTGGAGACGATCGATATCGACGCCATTGGCGCTGCGGCCAATTGGCTGGTATCCCGTGACCGCTTGGAAGCGTTTTATGCCCGAGAAGTGGTGGTTATCCCGCCAGAGATTGCAACGTTTCGCGAAGTGCTGATCCTGGGACAGATGATCAAGACCTACCCGTCTCCTCTGCCGGTTAGGCGCAGCGATGATCCCAGCACGGCCGATACACCGATGCAGATGGCACGCCGCCAATTCTACCTGCTGGCTGATGAAACGCTTCTCGTCAGCAATCCTCTAATGACGGCGGGGTGCGTGGTGATCGAGATGGTGTTGCGCTCACCCCTCGTCGGTCAGCCTCGCACCGTGGACTTGTGGTTTCAGCCTGGATCTACGGGGTGGCAAGGGCAAATCCGGAACGGCAGCATCCGCATGGCAGAAAAGAACATCCTGGATGCGCGCCGGGCCGCCGGCTTCACCATGGCGGTGGCGCCGACCACAAGCGAACCCAACCCGCCAAAGACCGGGCATTTCCGTCTTCACTTCACCACCGACGTGGCGAAGGAGGGAGAAGACCCGACCTTCAACGTCTTGTTGCGGGCGGCCAGTCGTGGCGACCACTGGCAAGAGCCTTGGGCAATCGACCATGACCGTTTCAACCCTACTGTCTCAGGCGCGCTACCTCGGACCAGCGTCAGCAACCTCATCCATGAGGCGTTCGTCAAGGATGTCGAGCGGCAACGCACCGACCGGGTTCGCCTGACATTCGGCGATGAAGCGGTCGCGGTTGGGGTCGGCACCAAATTCACCAAGCGGGAAGCGGCGGAAATTCACAGCCCGACCAGCAAAAGAGTCGTCACAGTGGAGATTCACGCCGACGACTTCATCGGTCTGGCCCGGTCCCTTCAGTTGATCACGTTGACATGCGACGCGGAGTTCGAACTCGACCCCGAAGGCTTGCTGATGCTGAAGTTCAACACGGAAGGGGCTGAGCATACGGTCGGCATTCCCCTGATGAAGGGTAAGGAGCGCAGCGACAAGCTCCTGCACCGGTATCCACTCAAGCGTTCTGCCACACCGACGGCTGACGACGAAGCTGACGCGCCCGGCCTCACGGACTGACCCCTTTCAATCAGCGCAGGGAGGAGCTGACGCAACTCGGCTCCTCCTCAGTGGTGGAGCGATCCATGGACCTCAGCATGGAACAAAACAAATACGCGATTTTCGCGCCGGCGGTTCAGCCCGATTACGCCAAGTTGGCGATTCCTCGCGCGATCAAGACGGATCGATTGCCCCAGGGGGTGAAGCCGCAGGATCTGAACTTTCTGCGCCGCCCGAACCCGCTGTTCACCATCAAAGCGACGCTGGCCAGCGCGGCGACCTTCGACGGCCAGCCGCCGCCCACAATGCTGGACCGCTCGGTTCGTGCGTCCGATAGCGTGGTGATCGTCGACAGCGGCGGCTTTTCGCTGATTAACAACAATGGCAATCTGGCGCTTACCGATGAAACCCGGCTGCGTTTCTTACGCTGGCAGGAATGCTGGGGCGATGTCGGCATGACCCTCGATGTGCCGCTCAAGGCCATCGACGTGCCGCAATCAGGATTCACGACGTTCAAGGAATGCCTGAACACAACGGTTCAGAACCTAACGTTCATCGTCAAACACCGGGATCGGTCATCGCCGCTGCGGCTGCTGAATGTTCTTCAGGGGCGGACACCGAAGGAAGCAGACCAGTGGTACGACGCCGTAAAGAGCTTTCCTTTCGAGGGCTGGGCCGTGGGCGGCGTGCTCAAGCTCGACCTCTACGGCGTGATCCGCCGCATCCTGATCATGCTGGAGGAGGGACGGTTGACCTCCAGCACGGCATGGCTTCACTTTCTTGGGGTGGAAAGCCCGCGCATGGCGGTGGTGCTGACGGCGCTGAAACAGGCGCTACAAGAGATTCTACCGACCATGGAAATTACCTTCGACGCGGCGACGCCGTTCACGTCCTTCGCGAGGGGAGCGGGACAGGCCGTGTTGGGGCTGCGGCTCGATGCCGAGCGTTTCAACTTTCAGCGTCACACCCTTCAGGACCTTTCCTCCCTGGACCCCAGCACGCCGCTTCCCCTGCACAGCCCACTGGCGGATCGTCTGACGGTGGGGATGGTGCGGGGCAACGATACTGGTTGGGGGCGCAAGCTGGATGGACTGGGGATGGTGATGGTGAAACACCACAACGTTTACGCGACCGTGATGGGGTTGCTGCTGGCGAACCGGCATGTTCTCCATACCGACGTCAACCATGCGATCGTACCCTACGACGTGATGGCGGTGGTCAAGGCAGTTCACTCTATCTTCAAGGAGACGGACCGCAAGGGTGAACTGGAACGACGAAAGATGACGCTGCGGAAACTGATGCCAGGAGAGCAACTGTCGTCTGACGATCAGAATGATGTAGATCGCTGATTATTCTCAGAATAACACTACAGACTCCAACCCTGGAAAGGCTCCAGGGTTGGTTTGTCCGCACTCTTTTCACAAAATAATCAACGCTGGGTACCGCCGCTCTTGATTGAAATCATGATACTCCTGATTTGCCTCTTTCGGTCCTGGCGGTTGCTCTGCGATTCACCATGGTGCGCGTCGAGCAACTGAGCGATTTCAGCGTGGTCGTATCCTGCTTGAGCAAGGCGACGAGCAAAGCGCCAAAAGCCCGCGTTGCCTTCTCCAGCGGTGGTGGCTCGCCAATCCTCCAGGGCGGCTTCATAGGCGCGCTTCCGGCATTCTTCACGCCGGTGGTCGGCGTCCTCGACTGTCTCTCGGTGAACCAACCGCTCTAATAGTCTACGCAAGTCTGGGTTGTGGTTCTTTACCGCCGCGACCTCTTGGTATTCGGGGGCATCAATCACAACGCGATCCAACCACTCCAAGGGATCGAGCATCGGCACGCCATCCCAATGATCGATCCAAAAGCTCTTCGATTGATCCTTGGCCTGACATGGCAAATAAAACCAACTCGATGGAGTGCGTTTGCTAATATCAAGTCCGCTGTTGATACCGCTCTCCCCCAACTTCGTCCCAACCGAGTAGCCAATATTTCTGACTCTATCAGCACATATATCCCAGATCGCCTTATATGCCTCCGAACCCACCGGGCAGTTCAATGGAACAACCATACGGTAACGCCACAGCCCGTCACGTCCATTGGAATAGGAGTTGAACAGTAGGTGCCTCACGTCTTGGAAAATTCGATGGACGCGTTCCGGGTCCAATGGGCTGTCATCAAAATCGAGCTGAAGCAATTGCATCTGGACGACATTCGCCGCTCCCTTCGTGGTGTCCGGTGATGCATCGGGATCGAACGTCGCCCCCGAGATGAGCCAGTTGTTGGCTTTGCTCGCAAACACCACCTCATGACACCGTCGTAGTTCATTGCGAACCACATCCCAGCTATTGAAGGTATGATTCACTATTGATTTTGAAGTCGTCGCAAGCTCAAACGACAGCGTTACCGGATAGCATGTTTTATTCACCAGATCGGCTTCTAACGAATAGTCCTTATATAAGGTATTTTCGTTAGATGCGAACCCATCATGGATCATTCGTTCCTGCAAATCCCGCAATGCTGCGACAGTCGCTTTTAACTGCTTCTTTCGTTTCTGATGAGCCGCATTGCGTTCTGCGTTACTTTGAACAACCACCTTGGTTGGACGGCCTCGCTGGCTTGGCCCGAGTTCCGGAATACCGAGGTCGAGAAAATCCAAACGACTGCCAGGGAGAAGGCCACAGATGTAATCTGCGGTGCGTCGATCCGGCACGATCACGCTGACCGGCACATCACTGTCACGGTCGCGCAATGCGGTTCGCATGATCATCTGGTAGGCAGCCTCTTGCGCCTTGGCACGACTCAGTTCCATTGGGTCAATGCCGAACGTCTTCTCAGCCCACGCAAAGTGACTGGTCATGTCGTTGAGCGCGGCAACAAATACGGCTTTATCAAAATCGCGATAGTCGTTGAGTCCATGGCTCACAGGCGGAATACGACACCCCAACGGAATAGTCCATTGCCAATCCTGAACGTCGCCATTTGCCGACCAAATGTGCCGACCATCGACATGATCTTTGAGTCTATTGCATATAGACTGCAACCCACCGCATTTGTCGCGCAGTGTCTTGCTCCAGATACCCTCTGTGAAATACTTTACTCGCACCCGACTACCCGTCGTGTCATCGTGACGAGGAAAAGCGGGTTGGATCATCGGGTGCGGTAGAAAATCGACGCCTTGGCTCTTCCACACCAGATAGAGCAGACTGTTGGTGAGGTTCGCGCCCATGATGGTCAGATCGCCCCAGCCCTCAAGCACGCTGGGTTGGAGCCAGCCATGAGCATGAAGCTGGGCTCGCCCCTGCCAACCGGCGCTCATCCAATCAGCTCTGGTCAGGGCAAGGTTCCAATGAGGGTTGATCAATGCGTTGAAGAACGGCTGAACCACAGCCACAATATCATCTTGCTCTTCATTGCGCGCCCATTGGTCAACGATGCTGGAATGACCCGGTTTGATCATGACATCAAGAAGCGCGTCACAAGATGAATTCGCCTCAACGTCAAAATGCTCGGTCCACCAATCCCACGTAATGCTGAGGTTCTTCTGAAAGCTAAAATCGACCTGTGGGACTTCGTCGATAACAAGGCTCCAATCGACCTTGCCCCGGAGATCGGGATTATCCAAGATGCATTTGTGAGTCACCAGGATGCAATCGACGTCTCTTGCCTGTAGTGCTTTGCGAAACTCGCTTGCTACCTCTCCAGGATGCTGGTCCGCAGTGATGGCTCGCCACCGCACGCTCGGTGCCATCTGCCGTGCCCGTTCAAGTGTGGATGCAATGAGTTGACGGGTGGGCTGAGCGATAACAAAGCGGCTTTGAAGCCTTTCAACCCCATGGGCAATCGACTTGATCGCCGCTGTTGTTTTTCCGCTACCTGCGCATGAATCTACATAATAAATCCGCATAATATGTCCCTACGATAATTCAAATAAAAAGCCCCATGGCGTGACGAGCGCCATGGGGCATTATGTAGATACGACATACGACAGAACGGGGCTTGTAATAACAAACCACACCACCCCCGAATGTGGTCGAAACTCAGAAAATTTCTTGTCGCATCTACAGCACGGGCCTCGTCAACCCTTATTACTTTTATTTATAATGTATATGATACCTTAGAATCAATATTATATCTATATTCAATAAAAGCAAAATTTGTTGTCTATTGCCCTTCAGGGTAGCTAACACCACTACGGCACACTTAAAAGGGGCCTATGCCATATCTATTACATGGAGATATGCATGCTACCAGCGGCATCGTACAATCAGAGCACATCAACCGCCGCCCGCATCAGTTCGTCGTTAACCTCAATATAGCGTTGGGTCGTGGTCAGGTGCTTGTGACCGGCCAGCGTCATGATAACCTTCGGGCTGATGCCACTGTGGGCGAGACGTGTGATGAACCACCGCCGTCCACTGTGTGAGGTCGCACCATCGAGCCCCGCCTGCTCGTAAAGCTGCGCCATCAACTGGCACAGGGTATTGGCGCTGAATGCCGTCCGCTTCTGCGTCAGCAACAGGGGCCGTTCCGGTTTCGCTCCCTCGCCCACGACGCTGCGGTAGCGTTCGATCTCCTTCCGCAGCCGGTCATTGACGAACGCTACCCGCGCATGACCGCCCTTGGTCATCTCCGCGCTGAGGCGGACCTGTTCACGCACAGCACCATTGCCGTCCAGCACGTCGCCCCAGGTCAAAGCCGCGATCTCACCGACCCGCAGACCCGCGAGGTAGGACAGCATGACGGCCATCCGATTGCGGGCAGCGTGCCGCCCCTGCGCGACCACGGCCAGCAACCGCTTCTGTTCCGCGTCCGTCAGCACCCGCGCCTGTTTCATCATAACCTCATTATGCGTAGTCGTTGCGCACAAGACATTATGTTTTCGGGCGCGGCCTCGCTCAAGACCTGAAAGAGGCTGAGGAAATATGCGACTTCCAATAGGAACATAAGAAAATGTAGATTGTCTTAGGTTCGTTCTACTGCTGCGTGCTTCCAGGTAGGTGCTATTTGCTTCTAGCGACGATGAGGTGGATTTTCCAGAGAGCATCACCTACTTTCCGTCCGCCACAAGTAGGGCCTAGACCTAGAATGCTTTTGCTGCTAAAGGTCGGATCAAAACGCGAACAGGATGGATGATCCAGTGAAGCCGCGGACTTTAGATCTTTTTGAACAGGGCGACACCTCAGTGGCGCCGGTTGGATGCAAAGCCCCTACGCAATGCATACCTGCATTCGAGGTTGAAAAGTTCATGGAGGGTGCAGAAGCTCCGTATTTTCAGTCGCCATATGGTGCGCTGTTTGACGGAGATTGCATGGACTTCTTGCCGCGAGTGAAATCTGCGACAATTGATACTGTGTTTGCTGATCCCCCGTTTAATCTAGATAAGAAATACGGAAAGAAGTCCAATGATAAACTGCCCGATGCAGAGTATGTCAGCTGGTGCAGGTCATGGCTCAATGAGTGCATGCGTATCCTGAAGCCTGGTGGGGCATTGTTTGTCTATAACCTGCCGCGCTGGAATATTCTCCTTGGCGCATATCTGATGGAACAGGGTATGGTATTCCGTCACGATATAACTGTTGAAATTAAATCTTCTCTTCCTATCGCGGGACGTTTGTATCCAGCTCATTACTCACTTCTATACTTCACGAAAGGAAAACCTAAGACGTTCCGAAAAATTCGTACGCCAATCGAAGTCTGCCGGCATTGCGGAGGGGAAATCAAGGATTACGGTGGGCATCGACATGCTATGAATCCTCTTGGCGTGAACCTTAAGGATGTTTGGACAGACATCCCGCCGGTTCGGCATTGGAAATTCAAATCGAAGGATAGGCCAGCTAATGCACTCTCCACAAAGCTGTTAGATCGTGTTGTTGAGATGAGCACTGTTGAGGGCGAGGTGGTGCTTGATCCATTTGGCGGTTCCGGCACCACCTTCGCAGTTTGTGAAAAGAAAAACAGATATTGGCTGGGCAGCGAGCTTGACTTTTCTCAGCAGATCAAGGAGCGTTTGCTAGATCGTGAGATCGCACACCACTCCAATAGCGACCATATCGAGGATTAGCTTTTTTTAATTAGGGCGGCAAGTTGTCCTTCTGCCGCCCTACCGTCCCTTCCCTTCGGAATGCGAGGCACTTCCATACTGACGCTGTCTTGTTCGATAACAACGACCTCTAGGACGCCTTCATTCACCGCGAGGTTTTCCCACAAAGAGAAGTACGGCCGAATTTCTTCAATGTTGCCGATCCTGTCAGTTAGGAATTTAGCTAACGTCATGTTAGGGATTACGAGGACGCCGGCCACACATTTTTTCTTTTGAAGGCCGAGCGCCATTTTATTGATGGCCCGATGGGACGAGCTGACATTCCCAGTCTCCCATTCAACAACAACCAAACCATCGTCAAACTGCTTGGCAGCATCGATGTCACCAGGACTCGAACCCTTACGGCTTTTTCCAGCCACCCCGGCTTTGGCGGCTACCTCCCACGGATATTCCAGCGTCCAACCATCATCCCTAAGGATCTTCATCGGTTTAGCTTTGATTGGAACCACACCGTTGCCTTGGCCGGACCGTTTTCCGCTCTCCGGATAGATAGTAAATGAACCGGAATTTACGGGCCATTCGGCCTGTGCGATGGCAGTGTGAATTTTATGCCTGATATCCGCCCACTGCTTCGACTTAGCAAAAGGGCCTTTGTTGATCAGGACAATGGTTTCTGCGATCTTCATTAATGAGCTCCTCTTTAGAGCTCATTGATATCCTAACATGCCTCAAAATTGAAGCATGATCGACCAAACTCTCTCTTTTTTGATGAAAGAAAGTTCCTGCGGAGAACAGTAGTTAGCAGGACCGACAAGATAAACACTGTGTGCATGTGCCTGGTGGAGTCAGTAGGTGATGGACGGCCCGAACGTGGCGTTAGTTCGACATTACGCCGGTATCGATATCGAGCGTCCGTCCCACCGTAATAGGTAATTAAACCACTGGGTTGAATAGTGCCGGTTAGAAAGTTACTCCGAGAGTGAACCAGATCAATCGTGTCAACGACCAGAGCTGGGGCTTAGCATCCGCTCCAGATCAGCATTCATCATGACGATGACACCCAAATCATATAGATGGCAGTAGAGGAAAATTGCTTGAGAGCTATCAATGAATTACTGAAAGCGTGAAGCTATCACCTTGATATGTTTGCGTTCCGTTCTATAGTAACCTCAGCCCCTAAGCGGAGAGTTTGCTCTTGACTGAAACAGGTGGAAAAGTATCATGACCGCATGGAAAAGAAGATTAAACTCAACCCATTCGTGAAATGGGCGGGCGGCAAGCAAGGCATCGCTTCAAACCTCATACGTTACTTTCCCGTGAAATACGGTAAGTATTACGAGCCATTTGTTGGCGGCGGCAGCGTACTTTTTACGCTCCAGCCAGAGTGTGCGATGATATCCGATGCGAATACATGGCTTATTGACACATATCAGGCCATTAAAGAAGACTGGAATGCAGTTGCGGAAGCACTGATGGAAATGCCTAACACTAAGGAGTTCTTTCTTGATCTGCGAGCGCAATGCCCTAGAGCCTTGCCGCGTGCACAGAAAGCTGCCAATTTTATCTACTTGAATAAAACGTGCTTCCGCGGACTCTTCCGAGTGAATCAGAGGGGACAATTTAACGTTCCTTATGGGAATTACGACAGGCGATATTTTGACCCAGCTAATTTGCAAGCTGTCGCTGAGTTTTTAAATAATGTTGATTTGCGACACGGTGATTTCAAAATTTCGCTTCAAGATGTACAGGAGGGTGACTTCGTATACCTAGATCCACCTTACTACAAGCTTGGCGGGCATTCTGAATTTAACCGGTACACTGATCAGCAGTTTCGCGCTAACGATCACGTTAGGCTTGCCGAGGTTTGTCGCGAGATGACTTCCCGTGGCGTGCACTGGATCATGAGCAACAGCAATACCGAGTTTATTCGCGAACTCTATTCGAGTTACTACATCGAAAACATAAGGAATCGGCGAGAAATAAACCTAAAAAGTGGAAATCGGGATATTGATGAATTGCTCATATCTAATAGACCTCTTGTTGAACGCCGTGGGAAGAAATTTGATGAGTCCGATGTGCAAGCAGTACTATTGGAGTAACGCCGATATGGGCACCTTTGTCATTACTTTGCCAGATAAGTATAAATGCAACATTGGAGAAATGCAAAAATGCGTGCATATGAGTTAGGAATCTATGATCCAGCCGAAGACCATCAATCAAAGATACGTCTGGGCGACGCGCGGAAGCCTCGAACAAGCCTACACGACCTGAACCGGGAGAAGCGGATACGTCAGGCGCGTGAGCGCCAACACCGACGGGAGCAGCAGACCATCGCGCTGATCTTTGGCGACCCCGAAGTGGAACGCGAAGAACTCGAACTGCGGAAGGATCGAGCAGAACTCCGCAAAACGGAGTATGAGGCGGAGCAGGCGCGGTTAGAGATCGAGCAAATCCGCGCTGAAACGCTGGCGACAATGGCTGCTGCACAAAAGTCAAGATCGGATGCAAAGCTCACTGCCGCGAAGGCATGGAGTGAATAAATAAGATGCTGCTGGCGCAGCAGCTTCCATTATAGATATTGATTAAGGCGATGAGATGATTTTACAGAATGCATACAATATCCTCGCTCATGTTGGCATTTGTAACACGAAGGCGCAATTCAGCCGAGACTGGTTGGGCGCATCACCAAGTTACTTCACCTCCATGGAAGCAAGGCAGCGCCAACCTAACATGATGGCCTTGATGGGGTTGGCTGCGCGGCTGGAATTGCTCGTCGACCGACTGGCCGCTGATCCGCGCTACCACGAGCAATACGGTCTTTTGGAAAGACTCCTTGATGCCCTGTGGGATGACATGCGCGCCCGTGCTTTGGCCGCAGCACCGAAATGCCGTGCTGCTGGCGCTGTGCCAGTAAGGTCTGATCCTCATGCTACCGTTGTAGCTGGATAAGGTTCGGGCACAGATGCCGCGCGCCGCTATGCGGAGCCCGAGCTCTTTGAATGCACGCCTGCATGCGTAGACGCAGAGCATTCATTTCCTCTTCAGTCATTGCCCGATCCCCAGGACTGGGAAAGGGAAAAAGGTCATCGATATCTTCAATTTCCATAGCAGTTCTCCATGAGCGTATCCGTTATACGGATATTTATCTCCCGCTGCCTTGGCAGCACCGGTGGGTGGCAGATCGATTAAAGGCGTTAGCCACGGCTCACTCATAGGTTGAGCCATGGCGCCGGGGCGTTACCATACAGAAATTGAACGTATGGAGAACGCAAATGAGCATCCTGGACAGCCTAACCCTCACGAACATCGGTAAGCAGCGCGAAGCCAGCCCAGAAGGGATTGCCCGTCGCAAGCTGCTCGACGCACTGGCACTTCAGATCGAGGCCGCGACGGCGACGATTAAAGGCGAGGTGTTCATCCGCCGGGTCGGCCGGTGGGTTGAGGTCGACGGCACGAAGGAACGCCGCGACGTGCCGGTGCGGTTCCGGCCCTGGTGGTGGAAGGACGAGGCGGGAACGATTCACCTCCACATCCACTATGGCAACAAGCCGCTCGAACTCAAGCCCGGCAAGTCGGTCATCGCCGTGGGCACGATAGACCGTCTGGTGCCGGTGCTGGAACAGGTCCGTCAGGCCATCGCGGCTGGGGAACTCGACAAGGCGATTGCCGGCGCGGTTGCGAGCCGTCAGCGGGTGCTGAAGAAGCCGACGACAACCAAAGCCGGAAAGGCCGCGCAATGACCGACAAGGCGCTGGGGCGTGCGGCGGAAATCGCGCGCCTCAACGACCATCTGCGCCGAACCTTCGATGGCGGCCGGCTGGTAATTGGCGTCAGCATTGCCTCACTCAATCTTACGGCCTCATGAATATTCAGATTTGTTTGACCTTTTAGCTCGAAATGCACAATTCCTTGAATGAAGATATCTTGGCTATGGCACCGTATTCGGCTTCGGGGAATCGCAGCACAGAAGCCCTGTGTCCGCGGTCACTACCTTCAGCAAGCTGATGGGGTCATGATTACTTAGCTCCACCAAGTAGACATCAGGGCACCCGTTCTCTAGGCAGCATGAGACGATGGTACCTATTGTACCACGAGCGACGACAACATCATCCTGCCGAACAGAGCGGACCAGTCGGACAACGTCGTGCTCCTTCATTTTTCCGTCTCCGTCTGCACTGCATGTTCAGACTGCATACCGGTCCACGATGTAGTGCTTAACTCATCTATTGGGGCACAACACTGGGCGATAAAGCTCGATGTTTCGTGAGGTGAATGGAACACTCTAGGTATGGACGCTTCGAGTATGTACTCGCGATATCGCGCCAAGCTATTGATAAGCCAGAGTAACGAAGTGCGTGTGGCGGGTGAAAGCTCACGGAACTGAAAGCGAAATTGCTGCCTATCGACCGATGGTGCGATTATCCGCACCCAGCCGCGAAGTAAGGCTGCCTCATACCACATCCGGTAAGGCTGGGTTGGGCTGAGATCGATGAACTCGTCATGATCTAGTAGTGCACTAATATGGCCGTGCCTCTCCTCCACATTCGAGATTGCTCCGCAATTGCTGATCCAGTAACCGTAGGAGGATTGTTTCAGCAGTTGCGGAACGTGATAGTCATTCATGCTTGTAGCCCAACCTACGCCTTGGCGGATGACCGGCTTCACAGTTGGTGAAGTGCAATCCTGAAAATGAGTTGGCGAAATACCGGTTACCTGAGGCTTTTCCCTGCGAAAAAAGCGCTTGGTGGGCCATCTACTGTCACGCGGTACCCCCACTCGCTTCCAGCGCTATCGATCACGCCGACATCAATATATCGTATCTTACCTTCGCGATTTGCCTGTAGGTAGATGAGCGATGGAGGGTATTCGCAATCATCATCGACATGGACTTCCAACGTTTTGACGACGTGCTCTCCATATGTTCTAAAAAGCTGTTCTGCGTAGATGGAGGCAGCTGCCCTTGCGCCGATCTGTTGACTTATCTGAGCTTTGTCGACTTCGACCGTGGTGGGGCACTCACGGGATGAGAATTCCATTGCCCAGCACTTAAACACTTCCTTACTCACGGGTCATCCCCTTAGCTTGTCGCCAGAATCGTCGGCTCCGCTTATCGGCAAACTGATAAGCAACGTCAGCCATCAGAAAACAGCAATTGGTGTAACATTATGGACAGCGGATGCGATCTATTTCAGCTGTTACGGGAGGCCCTTGCTGAACGCGAGGCATTGGACGCGAGTCTCAGGGAGGCTGGCTGGCATTCTACGAGAGATGTAAACCTGCGGGCTTTCCTATGGCTGGTGTCAGGCAGTATGCCTCTTTGGTCAGATTTTTTCATCAAGCACGGGGAGCTATTCCGCGGTGGGGAGCTGGTGCACCAGCTACATCCCAACATGCCTATCAAAGTCATGGCGTACGAAGAGATCTGGCTTCCCCCTTCACAGGAGGTTGTGAATAACCTGTGGGCGCACGTTTCTAGGTTGGCTTCGGAGCAGCCGACTAGGTTTTTGGCAACTCTGCTAAACAACCAAAAAGTCGACGACGCGTATAATGTATGGCCGCCTTAAAGTTATGCCCTCAATTGTCCTTTTCTGTGCTTACGTTAGCTGAAACTGGATTGAATGGCAGTTTGAGGAGGACACCGCATTGAGGCAGCGTAGATCTAAGCCCGTGAAGCCGTCCTTCCTTCGATTTCTCTGGAAGAATCATCGTGTGGTAGCTTGGGTTGACCGCACGTCGCCAATAGCAGTTGCGATGGGGCACCCCTTACACATTGGAAGTCCCGGTCTGAAGCCTTACAATCGGGGTGTCGCCGGGGTTCTTTGGGAGCGCCGCAGGTCTCTGTTGCTTAATCGGGTACCTGCCCGTACAGATGACACCTTCTATGCGCAAAGCAGGTTTATTGGGAAAGCCATTTCGTGGCGGCATAAGGTCTGATGGATCTCGCCTACAACGAGCGAGGAGGAAGTGGCCTGTCTGTTTGACCACCGCTGCCGTAAACTGCTTCAGACTGGCGCTTAACGGTCGACAAGGCGCGGATGGTCCGCTTGATGCGCCCAATGTCCATGCTGGAATACATTGTGAATGGCACACTCGCTAACGCTGTTAGGATGATAGGGACCAAACATGGATAATACCTGCTCCCAAAATCCCGGCTTGAACACATTCCGGTCATGGTACGTGAGTCACCAATATCGCTTTCTCATCCCCCTTCGTCAGATTAGCGACAGAGAGTGGGAGTTGGCTGCATCGAGTTTGCTCGTCACCACAGCAGTGCGAGACAGCCTCGTTGTAACGGTAAGAAACCCAGCGGACCGTAACGACCGTTGGGATGAAATTGCGGAATTCGATGCTGTGGCTGCGCAAACCTCCGATGGGTGGATCTGCACCCTTTGCCGCGACATACCGCGAATAGGCCCCGCACCGCCTAAAGTATACGGGAGTCGCGAGATGCTACTTATCGACCATGTGTACGAGCCATTCCTCGCTTGGGTAAACAACACGCTACATGAAGCTAAGACATTGGCGCTGTACGACATAGGAGACGGCTTCAGCTGGGCAAAACTTCTGATGGAAGAGGCAGATGCCGAGGCAGATCACATCAAGTACCGGTTCCCACTCAGTTAGCGCTGCGCAAGGGAAGGGCTTAGCTGGAACTTAGAAGATTATGTCGTTAGCGCGCTTTGCAGAAACGCTGAATCTGCATTCGTGCTTGATCTTGTTGAGGCAAAGCACTATGCACCGCAAGGCAAATACGCAATGGGTGATAGGAAATCTTACCTAAAATTACCTAACCTAGCACACCGCTAGCACATACCTCGGCGCATTCGTGCAAAATCAACAGCTTAACCTGCGCTGTTTGCAACTGAAAATCCCCGTGTCGGCGGTTCGACTCCGTCCCTGGGCACCATCTTCCCTTCTAAGTTCAGGGTTTGGATGGTGTGCTCCGGTCAATCCAACTGACCATACTCTTCCAAACTCCCCACGAGTTCTTCCGCTCTTCTCAAAGTGGCTCCGACTTAATCCACCCCACCCGTCCGATCCCCGGCAGTTTCACTGCAAGATCCAGCGGGTCGATTCCCACCGTCAGCCCCAGAAAATTCACCTCCAGCCCCTCCTCGAGCGCCAGCAGCAGGCCGGCGACGCCGAACAGGCTGATCTGCCAGCCGGTGCCGCTCGGCGCCCGTGCGAACACCCCACGCCCCAGGTAATCCTTGCCCAGCGCGGTCGATGGCAGGTCGAGCCGGAGTTCCGGCACGGCGCGGGCGACCCAGGCGGCGAAGGTGTTGCTGTTTGGGCCGGGCCAGACGCGGTACTCGCCGGCATAGGGGTAGCTGGCGGCGGCCTCGGCGATCTTGGGGATGACGGCTTCGGCGGCGGGGCCGCGCAGCTCGCCCAGCAGGATGGGCTGGGCGCCGAACCAGCGGCCGTCGGGGTCGCGGTTGCTGACGGAGACCACGGACAGGCCGCGGTAGGCGCGCCAGCCGATCACCTCGTAAACCGTATAGCTGCGGGCGCCGGCCGGCTTCACGGCGAACCAGGGATGCACGCCGAAGGCGCCGCGCCAGGACAGCACGCGGGCGGCATAGACCTGCACCACCGCCTCCGGCGTCGTCGCCGCGTCGGGGGCGAGGCCCACCGGGCTACGGTCGATGCGGCTCCAGTCGACGGCCGTCGGCACCGCGCCAGAGGCAAGCAGGAACACCGGCCCGGCCAGCAGCAGGACCAGCGTCAACAGAAATGCCAGCAGCACCCTCACGGCCCTCGTGCCCTGTTACCGTCCGCCTTCCATGTAGTCATTGCGATGGCGGATTTCCGGTGACAGCGGAGGGACAGCGCAAAGGCGGCTCAGATGCTGTAATCGCCCTGCTGCAAGCTCTGGTCCATGGTGAGCGCCGGCGCCGGCTCGTCGCGGCACCAGCCGACGACCTTGGCGGGCACGCCGGCCACGGTGGCGCAGCCGGGGACGTCCTTCAGCACCACGCTGCCGGCGCCGACCTTGGCGTGGGCGCCGATGGTGATGTTGCCCAGCACCTTGGCCCCGGCCGACAGCAGCACGCCGTCGCGCACCTTGGGGTGGCGGTCGCCATGCTCCTTGCCGGTGCCGCCCAACGTGACGTTCTGCAGGATCGACACGTCGTTGCCGATCACCGCCGTCTCGCCGATCACCACGCCGGTGCCGTGGTCGATGAACACGCCGCGCCCGACCGGCACCGCCGGGTGGATGTCGACGGCGAAGGCCTCCGACACCCGGCTTTGCAGGAAATGGGCGAGGTCGTGCCGGCCGCCCCGCCACAGCCAGTGGGCGACGCGGTGCCATTGCAGGGCATGGTAGCCCTTGAAATAGAGGAAGGGCGTCAGGCAGCCGTCGGCCGCCGGGTCGCGCGCCAGGATGGCGGCGAGATCGGCGGCGGCGGCCTCGACGATGGCCGGGTCGGACTCCATGGCGTCGCGCACCACGGCGGCCAGCCGGTCTTCCGGCATGGCGCGGTCGGCCAGCTTGCGCACCAGCAGGGCGGCCAGCGCCGGGCCGAAGCCGTCGCGCGCCAGCACCGCGTCATAGAGATAGGGGGCGAGGCCGCTTTCCTCCTCCGCCACCCGGGCGGCGTCGGCGCGCAGGCTGCACCACAGCGACTGTTCGACCGTTTCGGCCGCCTCGCGCATCGTGACGTCCAGGCTGTCCATCGCCATCACCCTTTCCCGCAAACAAGGCTGTTACTGTGGTGAGCCGCCCCCGGTCCGGTCAAGGCCGTTGCCGTCAAGGCTGCTTCCCGTTCCACCATCGCCATGCGCCCGGCGGAAGGCCTGCGGCGACCGCCCTTCGCGCTTGGTGAAGAAGCGCGAGAAATAGGCCGGGTCCTCGAAGCCCAGGGCATAGCCGATCTCCGCCATGCCGTGGCTGGTGTAGATCAGCGAACGGCGGGCCTCCAGCATCAGCCGGGCATGGACCAGCTGCAGGGTCGACAGGCCGGTGACTCGGCGGCAGGCGGCGTTCAGCCGGCCGGGCGTGACGCCGAGCGCGGCGGCATAGCGCTCCACCGGCCAATGCCGGCTGAAGCGCTCGTCGATCATCGGCCGCAGCCGGGCGAGCAGCCGCAGGTCGGCCGATACCCCCTGCCCGCTCCGCCCGGCCTCATCGCGCCGCCGGTCGGCCGCCAGCCGCGCGGTGGCGACCAGCAGCAGCATCACCTGCGCCGAAATCGCGCTGGCCCGACCGACGTGGTGGGCGCGGAACTCCCGCCTGATTTCGGCGAAACAGCGGTCGAGCGAAGCCGCCTCGTCCGACCCGGCATTCAGGTCCCAAGCCTGCGGCAGGGCCGGTGCCTCGCGCAGTTCCGCCTCCGGTGCGGCGGCCAGCACACCGGCCAGAAACCCCTCCGACATGGTCAGCACATGGCCGTCGGTGCCGGGATCGAAGCGGAAGCCATGCACCACCTGCGCCGGCACGGTGATCAGCGCCGGGGCCCGGAAGGCCACCTCCACCCCGTCGGCGGTCAGCCGCCCACCGCCGTCCGTGACCAGCAGCGTATGGCTCAGCCCGTCGTGGCGGTGGGGGCGGACCTCCCAATTGTACAAGCGCATCCGCTCCGGAATCGTCTCGATATGGACGAAGCGCAGCTCCGGCATCGCCGGCGGTTCGCCGTACAGCCAATAGCGGGGAATGGGTTCGGCGCTGTGGCCGGAATGGGCAGCGTGGGCGGACATCGCACGGGCTCCGGCAGGCTTGCGATGAAAAGTACAAGTCTTTCGCCGGTTCGTCTATGTCCGGCCCTCCGCCTCCGGGAATAGCATGAGTGCAAATGATTGGTCAGCTCAACAATCAGCAACAGCGCACCTGCCCCAGGTCCCCAAGGAGGGCGAGAGACATGCACCCCACCAATTCGGCCGATACCCAGGTCGGCCGCACCCAGGTCGCCATCATCGGCGCCGGCCCGGCCGGTCTGTTCCTGTCCCATCTGCTGCACCGCCAGGGCATCGAGTCGGTGATCCTGGAGCACCGCAGCCGCGAGGAGATCGAGGGCACCATCCGTGCCGGCGTGCTGGAGCAATGGGTGGTCGACCTGATGAACGACATGGGGCTGGGCGACCGCATGATGCGCGAGGCCCATTTCCATTCCGGCATCACGCTGCGCTTCGACCGCCGCAGCCACCACATCGACATGGCGGAGCTGACCGGCGGCAAGCGCGTCACCGTCTATGCCCAGCACGAGGTGATCCGCGACCTCGTCTCCGCCCGGCTGGAGGATGGCGGCACCATCCTGTTCGGCGTGTCCGACGTGCAGTTCCACGACCTGGAGAGCAAGGCGCCGCGTGTGCAGTTCAGCCGCGGCGCGGACAGCCCGCTGGAGGAACTGCGCTGCGATTTCGTCGCCGGCTGCGACGGCTTCCACGGGCCGAGCCGGCAGGCGATCCCGGCCGCCGCGCGCACCGAATACCAGATGGTCTATCCCTTCGGCTGGCTCGGCATCCTGACCGAGGCGCCGCCGTCACACCCCGAACTGATCTACGCCAACCACGAGCGCGGCTTCGCCCTGCTCAGCACCCGCTCGCCGGAGGTGCAGCGGCTCTACATCCAGGTCGATCCCAAGGATGACATCGCCAATTGGTCCGACGACCGCATCTGGTCCGAACTGCACCGCCGGTTGGAGGACGGGAATGGCTGGACGCTGACGGAGGGGCCGGTCTTCCAGAAGGGCATCATCGCCATGCGCAGCTTCGTCTGCGATCCCATGCGGCATGGCCGGCTGTTCATCGCCGGCGACGCCGCCCACATCGTGCCGCCGACCGGCGCCAAGGGCCTGAACCTCGCGGTCGCCGATGTGCTGGTGCTGTCGCGCGCCCTGACCGCCTACTACAAATCCGGCACGACCGAAGGGCTGGACGGCTACAGCGCCACCTGCCTGCGGCGGATCTGGAAGGCGGAGCGCTTCTCCTGGTCCATGACCACCATGCTGCACCGGAATGACGCGGAGTCGCCCTTCGAGCAGCGCGTGCATCTGGCCGAGCTGGACTATCTGGTCCATTCCCGCGCCGCCATGACGGCGCTGGCGGAGAATTACGTGGGCTTGCCGATGGAGTGAAAAACAGCCGGCCCGCCCGCCCCTTTACGCCTGCTTGGCGTCGATGATCCCGCGGCGCACGGCCCGCGTCTTGGTGAAGTGGTCCTGCAGCTGCTGCCCCTCGCCCCAGCGGATGGCGCGCTGCAGCGCCGTCAGGTCCTCGGTGAAGCGCTGGAGAATTTCCAGCACCGCCTCGCGGTTGTTCAGGAACACGTCGCGCCACATCACCGGATCGCTGGCGGCGATGCGGGTGAAGTCGCGGAAGCCGCCGGCGGAAAACTTGATGACCTCGGACTTGGTGTCTTCCTCCAGGTCCGACGCGGTGCCGACGATGGTGTAGGCGATCAGGTGCGGCAGGTGCGAGGTGATGGCCAGCACGCGGTCATGGTGGCTGGCCTCCATGATCTCCACGGTGGAGCCGACGCGGCGCCACAGCTCCGTCACCCGCTCCAGCGCGTCGCGGTCGGCCCCGGTCGGCGGAGTCAGGATGCACCAGCGGCCCTGGAACAGGGTGGCGAAGCCGGCCTCCGGCCCGGAATGCTCGGTGCCCGCCACCGGGTGGCCGGGGATCAGATGGACGCCGTCGGGCAGGTGCGGCCCGATGTCGCGCAGGGCCGCCTGCTTGACCGAGCCGACATCGGTGACGATGGTCCCGCGCTGCAAAAGCGGCCCGATGGCCTCGGCGACCGCGGCGTAGCTGCCGACCGGAGTCGACAGAATCACCAGATCGGCACCGGCGAGCGCCTCGGCCGGATCGGTGGAGGCCTCCGCCACGATGCCCAGTTCCAGCGCCTTGGCGCAGGCCTCGGCGCTGCGGTCGGCGCAGACGACCTGCCGCGCGATCCCATACTCCGCCAACGCCCGTGCCAGGGAGGAGCCGATCAGACCGATGCCGATGATGGCGACGCGGTCGAACAGGGGGCCAGGAGCGGAGGTGGTATCGGTGCTGGCGGTGGACATGACGCAGGGTGTCCCGAAAGCGGAGTGAACGGGCGAAAAACCGTCCCGTTTAAACCATCTCGCGCCCGCCGGACCAAGCGATACTTTGAGCGCGGCCGGTTCCCCAGCCGTCGCCCTCAGCCGTCCTTCCGCGTCATCTCCGCCCGCAGCGCTTCGGCCAGGCGCTGGAAGGTCTCCTTCCGGCCCGAGGTGCGGCGCCAGGCCAGCGCGATCCGCCGCCCCGGCCGGCCGCCGGCCAGCGGGCGCACCGCCAGATCCAGCCCGCGCAGGATGCCCGAATCGACCGCCATCTGCGGCAGCAGCGTCACCCCCAGCCCGTTCGCCACCATCTGCACCAGCGTGTGCAGGCTGGTGCCCTCGAAGGCGGTGTTGTGCGGCGTCGCGTCCAGCGCGCAGGCGGCCATGGCATGGTCGCGCAGGCAGTGGCCGTCCTCCAGCAGCAGCAGATCCTCCGACGGGACCGTCACCGGCTCGGCCGGATCGCCGGCGCTCAGCCGGTGGCCGGTGGGGCAGACGAAGGAGAAGCGGTCCTCCGCAATGTCCTCCGTCTCCAGATCGCCCATCGGATAGGGCAAGGCCAGCAGCGCCGCGTCCAGCTTGCCGGCGTTCAGCTGTTCCAGCAGCCGCGCCGTCTGATCCTCGCGCAGATAGAGCCGCAGGCGCGGGAAGGCCTCGCGCAGGGCCGGCATCACGCGGGGGATCAGGAAGGGGCCGATGGTCGGGATCACGCCCAGATGCAGCGCGCCCGACATCGGATCGGCCGCCGAGCGGGTGATGTCCACCAGCTCCTCCGCCCCCTTCAGCAATTGCCGCGCCCGTTCGGCGATTTCGCGGCCGAGCGGGGTCGGCAGCACGGAACGGCGCGTGCGCTCCACCAGCGTAGCGCCCAGCAGATCCTCAAGCTCCTGCAAACCGGCGCTCAGCGTCGACTGGCTGACGAGGCAGGCCTCCGCCGCCTGCCCGAAATGGCAGCGGTCGACGACGGCGACGAGATAGCGGAGCTGGCGCAAGGTGGGGAGCGGTTTCATGCCCGATTATGTAATCGGTTTTATCGATCAATCCAATTGGTATTTTCTACTTCTCTTGATAACAGATTTCCCGTATTCCTCCTCGGGTCAACGGGACACGGGAACATCGCCCCGACCCCTGGCCACAAGGCAGGCCCTCTTGTTCGACCCGGTGCGCCGCACTAAGTCGGGCATGTCACGGCCCCCGGCCGGAGATCGAGGCGACAACCATTCATCGCACCTCATCGGAGAACACAAATGTCCTTGATCAACAGCGAGATTAAGCCCTTCAAGGCGACCGCTTTTAAGAACGGCAAGTTCATCGACGTGACCGACGCCGACCTGAAGGGCAAGTGGTCGGTCGTGTTCTTCTATCCGGCCGATTTCACCTTCGTCTGCCCGACGGAGCTGGAAGACTTGGCCGACAACTACGCCGAATTCCAGAAGCTGGGCGTCGAGATCTACAGCGTCTCGACCGACACCCACTTCTGCCACAAGGCCTGGCACGACACCTCGCCGGCCATCGGCAAGATCAACTACACCATGATCGGCGACCCGACGCTGGCGATCAGCCGCAACTTCGAGGTCCTGATCGAGGAAGTCGGTCTGGCCGACCGCGGCACCTTCGTCGTCGACCCGGACGGCAAGATCCAGATCGTCGAGATCACCGCCGGCGGCGTCGGCCGTGACGCCAAGGAGCTGCTGCGCAAGATCAAGGCCGTCCAGTACGTCGCCGCCCACCCGGGCGAGGTCTGCCCGGCCAAGTGGCAGGAAGGCGAGAAGACCCTCGCCCCGTCGCTCGACCTCGTCGGCAAGATCTAAGGTTCTCCCGCAAGGGAAATCCTAAGGATCGGGGGCCGGCTTCGGCCGGCTCCCACCCCGCTCCGGCGGACATGTGTTGCGGTACCCTTGAGGCCGACAGGCCACAGGGCGAGTTTTTGCGGGCCGGCTTTCAAAGCCTCCCCGCCATCAGGGTCCGTCATCGGTTTCCCCATCCCCGCGAAGGCGGGCACCCAGGCGCTTTTTGTCGCAGCCTTTTCCAAGCCTGGATCCCCGCCTGCGCGGGGAGGACGATGACGTTTCAAACTCTTCACTGTTTCAAAACCAGACCGCCCGCCCGACCGGCTCTTTTGACTCGGGCCACCATTTCTCCGCCCGGACCGCCGCGATTCCGCGCAGGCGATCCGCCCCGGACACGAGACGTTGGGAACGAAAGCCATGCTGGACGCCAATCTGAAGACGCAGTTGAAGGCCTATCTGGAGCGCATCACCAACCCGATCACGCTGGTGGCGTCGCTGGACGGCGGGGCGAAGTCGCAGGAGATGCTCGGCCTGCTGGAAGACATCGCCTCGCTGTCCGACAAGATCACGCTGGACCGCAACGGCGCCGACGCCCGCCGGCCCTCCTTCGCCATCAAGCGCGACGGCACCGACATCGGCGTCACCTTCGCCGGCCTGCCGATGGGTCACGAGTTCAACTCGCTGGTCCTGGCGCTGCTCCAGGTCGGCGGCCATCCGTCGAAGGAGTCGGAGGAACTGCTGGAGCAGATCCGCAATCTCGACGGCGATTTCCGCTTCGAGACCTATTTCTCGCTGTCCTGCCAGAACTGCCCGGACGTGGTCCAGGCCCTGAACCTGATGAGCGCGTTGAACCCGCGGATCAAGCATGTCGCCATCGACGGCGCGCTGTTCCAGCAGGAGGTCGAGCAGCGTCAGGTGATGGCCGTCCCCACCGTCTTCCTGAACGGCGAACCCTTCGCCCAAGGCCGGATGGACGTGGCGCAGATCGTCGCCAAGCTCGACACCGGCGCCGTCGCCCGCGCCGCCGAGAAGATCAAGGCCAAGGCCCCGTTCGAGGTGCTGGTGATCGGTGGCGGGCCCGCCGGCGCCGCGGCCGCCATCTACGCCGCCCGCAAGGGCATCCGCACCGGCGTGGCGGCCGAGCGGTTCGGCGGTCAGGTGCTCGACACCATGGCGATCGAGAACTTCATCTCGGTCTCGCACACCGAGGGGCCGAAGCTGGCCGCGGCGCTGGAACAGCACGTCAAGGACTATGAGGTCGACGTGATGAACCTGCAGACCGCCACCGCCCTGGTACCGGCCACGCAGGAAGGCGGGCTGATCGAGGTGAAGCTGGCCAGCGGCGCCTCGCTGAAGTCGCGCACGGTGGTGCTGTCGACCGGCGCCCGCTGGCGCTCGATGAATGTCCCGGGGGAGGCGGAATACCGCAACAAGGGTGTCGCCTATTGCCCGCACTGCGACGGCCCGCTGTTCAAGGGCAAGCGCGTGGCGGTGATCGGCGGCGGCAACTCCGGCGTCGAGGCGGCGATCGACCTCGCCGGCATCGTCTCGCACGTCACGCTGATCGAGTTCGACAGCCAGCTGCGCGCCGACGCGGTGCTGCAGCGCAAGCTGAACAGCCTGCCCAACGTCACCGTCATCCTCTCGGCCCAGACCACCGAGGTGCATGGCGACGGCAACAAGGTCGTCGGCCTGTCCTACAAGGACCGCAACAGCGGTGAGCTGAAGCGGGTCGATCTGGAAGGCATCTTCGTGCAGATCGGTCTGGTGCCGAACACCGAATGGTTGAAGGGCACGCTGGCGCTGACCCCGCGCGGCGAGATCGAGGTCGACAACCGCGGCCAGACCTCCCTGCCCGGCGTCTTCGCCGCCGGCGACGCGACGACGGTGCCGTTCAAGCAGATCGTCATCGCCATGGGCGAGGGTGCCAAGGCCGCACTGGCCGCCTTCGACCACCTGATCCGCACGGTGCCTGCCGAGGAACCCGCGCGCGAGACCATCGCGGCGGAGTAAAGACGTAAAGAGCCGGGGCGATGCGCCGCCCCGGCTCTTGATGCGCATCAGCGCTTTTCTTGGCCGTCATCCCCGCGAAGGCGCACTGCTGTCCGGGATTTTTGGATGGATTGAAGCTGCACGGCAGACAAAGCCAGAGTTCTGGCCCAAAATCGCAGTCGCCAAACATAGATTTTGAGGTCTGCCGTGCCGTTCCAAGCTAGCGGATTTTTGCGCCTTGTGGAACCTCTGGACCGTCGTGTGGTGAACGGGATTGTGGCGCGGCACCGTGGCAATCATGGGGTTGGGAGTGGTGACAAGGGCTGGACGTGCCAGCGGCACCTGAAGGCGATGCTTTTCGCCCAGTTCGCCGGGCTGAAGAGCCTTCGCGAGATTGCGGAGGGGTTGGCGGCCCAACCGGCAGGGCTTTACCACACCGGGCTGCGGCCGGTTAGCAAGAGCACGCTCAGCGATGCCTCGGCGGCCCGGCCTGCGGCGGTGTTCCGGGAGATTGCCGAACAGGTCATGGGCGGCTTGGCCCGATCGGCGCGTCAGGAAAGCCGGGAGTTGGTGCGGCTGATCGACGGCTCTGCGATCATGTTGCGGGACCGCCGCTTCAACTGGGCCGAAGCCGATTCGCGCTGCCGTGGCCTGAAGCTCCATCTGGTCTACGATCCGCGGACAGCCACGCCGGTGCATTTTGCCGTGGAAACGCCCAAGCTCAGCGAAATCAAGATGGCGCGACGCCTGCCGTTCGCTGCCGGGGCCACCTATGTCTTTGACAAGGGATACACGGATTACCGCTGGTGGCATGAGATCACCATGGCGCAGGCGCTGTTCGTGACCCGGCTGAAGGCCAATGCACACCGCCGTGTAGAGCGAACCGTGGAGGCGGTTGGCGACAACATCGTGGCGGACCGCCGGGTGAAGGTCGGCCACAAAAAGCCGCGTGGCGGCGCGACCAACCCACTCTACGACGCCGAACTTCGTGAAGTGGTGGTGGCGCGTCCGGATAAGGAGCCACTCCATCTGATCACCAATGATCTTGACCGGACTGCTCAGGAGATCGCCGACCTTTATAAGGAGCGTTGGCAGATTGAGTTGTTTTTCAAGTGGATCAAACAGAACCTGAAGCTGAAGACATTCTTCGGTCGCTCGGAGAATGCCGTCAGAATTCAGATCTACACGGCATTGATTGCCTTCTGCTTGTTGCGGCTGTTCCAGAACACCTACGCCAAAAACCATGTCGGCGGTGCGAAGGCCCTGAAGATCAGGCTCAAGGTTGCACTCTTCGAACCTTTCGACACCACCAATCATTGTCCGACAAGACCACGGCCACCGCAAAAAAGACCGCCAGACCGTCAACTTAGTCTGCCCCTGGCGGAGCCCTGAAAATCCCGGACAGCAGTGCGCGAAGGCGGGGATCCAGGAAGCTCCGCAATGAAGCGGCTGAATCGGCTGGATTCCCGCCGTCGCGGGAATGACGACCGAAAAAGTAACTTTATTCCAGAGGCTTGGTGTTGGCTGACGATCTGCGATCGCCGCAGAACTTCACCCCAGCGTATGCTCCAGCAGGATCTTGGCGCCCAGGCCGATCAGCACCACGCCGCCGGCCATTTCCGCCCAGCGGCCCAAATGATTGCCGGCGGCCTTGCCGATCAGCACGCCGCCAAAGGCCACCGCGAAGGTCACCGCGCCGATCAACGCCGAGGTCGTCACCATGTCGACATCGACCAGCGCCAGACCGGCGCCGACGGCGGCGGCGTCGATGCTGGTGGCGACGGCAGTGGTCAGCAGGGCCAGCCATTCGGCCCGCACGCTGCGCACCGGGCCGCAATCCTCCTCGCCCTCGTCATCGCTGTCCATGATGGCATTGCGCAGCATCGCGCCGCCGACCGCCAGCAGCAAGCCGAAGGCGATCCAGTGATCGACCGTTTCCACAAGGCTGGCAAAGGCGATGCCGATGCCCCAGCCGACCAGCGGCATGGCGAACTGGCAGACGCCGAAGGCCGCGCCCACGCGCACCGCCTCGGGCAGGCCGGACCGGCGCGAGCAGGCCCCGCGGCCGAGAGCGGCGGCGAAGCTATCCATCGAAAGGCTGAAGGCAAGCGCAAGGGACGTGGCGATCATGGCTATTCCCGGGCCAGACAACACAGTGGAATCGGACGGACTCCGGCTGGCCGCGGAGATGCCCGATCCACTGGTCTCGCCGGGTCGGCCCTTCGGCCGCCGTGCGCGCCATGGCGGTAGCGGCCGGAGGCCGGAACCGTCCAAGTCTGTTGACGCGAACCCCGCCAGATCGCTGCCGGCGGGTGGCTACTCCCCAATGACGGGGGAACTCCTACAAGGACTAGGGGCTTGGGTCAAGCGCCCGATTGCCGCAGGTGCGAATTGCGCCCGCGCAGGTAGGTGGCGGCCACCGAACGGTCGTCGCCCAGCGTCACCTGGATGAACAGCTCTTCCTCCAGATCCCCGTCCACCGCCTTCATGCGATGTCGCATAGCCGGGGTGGCGGCGGGGTCGAGCACGACGAGGTCGGCCCAGCGGCCGGGCTCCAGGCTGCCGATCTCGTCGGCCATGCCCAGCGCCTCGGCATTGCCGCGGGTCATCCAGTGCAATGCTGCGAGCGCCGGCAGGTTCTGGCGCCGCAGCTGCAGCACCTTGTAGGCCTCCGCCGCCGTGCGCAGCATGGAATAGCTGGTGCCGCCGCCGACATCGGTGGCGATGGCGGTGCGCACCGGCCGATCCGGCTTCGACAAGGCGTCGAGGTCGAACAGGCCGCTGCCGATGAACAGGTTGCTGGTCGGGCAGAAGACGGCGACCGAGCCGCTTTCCGACAGCCGTTCCATCTCCGTCTCCGACAGATGGATGCAGTGGCCGAACAGCGAAGTCGGCCCCAGCAGCCCGAAGCGGTCATAGACGTCGGTGTAGTCGCGGGCGCCGGGGAACAGGCGGCGCACCTCGGCGATCTCGTCGGTGTTCTCCGACAGATGGGTCTGCATATGAACGCCGGGATGCTCGCGCAGCAGCGCGCCGGCCGCCTCCAACTGCGCTTCGGTCGAGGTGATGGCGAAGCGCGGGGTCACCGCATAGCGCTGCCGCCCATGCCCGTGCCAGCGGCCGATCAGATCCTTGCCGTCGCGATAGCTGCCGTCGGCGGTGTCGGTCAGGGCGGCGGGCGCGTGGCGGTCCATCATCACCTTGCCGGCGATCATCCCGGCGCCGCGCGCCTCGGCCTCGGCGAACAGGGCGTCGACCGACTGCGGATGGACCGAGCCGTAGACCACAGCGGTCGTCGTGCCGTTGCGCAGCAGCTCATCCATGAAGAAGGCGGCGTTGACGGCGGCGTGGGCCGGATCGGCGAAGCGCTGTTCCTCGATGAAGGTGTATTTCTCCAGCCAGTCGAGCAGCTGGGCGCCGTAGGAGGCAATCACCTGGGTCTGCGGAAAATGGATGTGGGTGTCGATGAAACCCGGCAGCACCAGCTTGCCGCTGTGGTCGTCGACCGCCACCCCCTCCGGAACCCGGTCGCGCAGATCGGCCCAATCCCCGACCTCCAGAATCCGCCCGTCAGCCCCGACCAGCAGCAGCCCGTCTTCATGATAGGTCAGGCAATCGAAATCCCCCGGCCCGGCGGGCGCGCGATGGAAGCTGAGCAGGCGCCCACGGATGGCGGAAGCGATGGTCTGGTCGGGCATGGGGTCCGGTTCAATGGAGTACTGTGAGGGAGGGTTACTTAATGTCCCCCGACCACGCCGCCAACACCGCGCGTTCCTGGGGCGTGATTCCGGTGACGTTGGCGGGGGGCATGGCGCTGCTGAAGCCGGCCTGGAGGCGGATCTGTTCGGCATGGCGGCGGATGCCGTCACCCTCCAGCACGACGCCGCGCGGCGGGCTGGCGATGCCCTCCCACACCGGCTGGGCGGCGTGGCACATGCTGCAGCGGGTGGAGACGATCTCCTCGACCTGATTGAAGCCGACCTTGACCGGCGACGCCGCCGCGGTGCCGCCAGTCGCCGGCCCCATGGTGCTGAGCCACGCACAGGCCAGCATGCCGGCGGCAGCCACCCCCCAGGTCCACCAGGGCGTCGGCTTGCCGGCATGGCGGCTGTTGAAGAAGTGGCGGATCGCCGTGCCGACCACCAGCACCAGCGCCACCATCACCCAGTTGTAGCGGGTGGAGCTGACCAGCGGATAATGGTTGGACAGCATCAGGAAGACGACCGGCAGGGTCAGGTAGTTGTTGTGCAGCGACCGCTGCTTGGCCTTCTTTCCCAGCGACGGGTCCGGCGTATCGCCGCGCAGCATGGCGGCCACCGTCTTGCGCTGGTTGGGGATGATCAGCATGAAGACGTTGCAGGCCATCATCGTCGCCATCAGCGCACCGACCTGCAGCATGGCGCCGCGCCCGCTGAACAGCTTGGTCATCGCCCAGGCCGTCGCCACCAGCATCACGAACCCGGCAATCGCGAGCGCCCCGTCATTGCGGCCCAGCGGCGACTTGCACATCAGGTCATAGGCGACCCAGCCCGCCACCAGCGCGCCGACGCTGATCGCCACCGCCTGCCAATGGCTGAGCGCCATCACGTCCTGATCGATCAGGAACAGGTCGGCGCCGCGGTAATACAGCACGCACATCAGGAAGAAGCCACTGAGCCACGTCGCGTAGGATTCCCACTTGAACCAGGTGAGATCCTCCGGCAACTGCGGCGGGGCGACCATGTATTTGGTCATGTGGTAGAAGCCGCCGCCGTGGATTTGCCAGGCGTCGCCCGCCGTCCCGGCCGGCGCCCCCGTCCGCTTGCGCAGCGAGGCGTCGAGATGGATGAAGTAGAAGGACGATCCGATCCAGGCGATGGCGGTGATGACGTGCAGCCACCGCGCCAGGGCGTTGATCCATTCCCACAGGATGGGCTCCATCGCGCGCACGCTCCTTCCGGTCAGGTCGATGGCTTGACTGTAAGGCGAGTGTGCGGGTGCGGAAAACCATTCGTCCGTCCCAACAGCTTCAAAAAATGACGAAAGATCGGGATGCGGGAACGTGACGCCGCGCATGCGGCCGTGTGGACCGAGGAGGCGTCACTCCATTCGGTCCACATGGTCGTCAGTTGCCCATCAGGCCGCGAACAGGGTAGCGTCCAGGTGGGTCATGTTGTTCATGGTATCGAACGCCGACGACACGAGGCCGACATCGGTCCAGGCGAACTGGTTGAACGTCTGGATGCCGCCATACGACACCGGGGTGCTGAGATAGACGTCGCGCACGGCGCCGATCACCTCGTCTGTCGAAATGTGCAGGTCGTCGTTGACGTCGATCTTATCCAGCGTATTCCACACCGTGTCGAAGTTCGTGCCGACCAGTGTAGCGGCTTCATGGAGTTGATCGGCGTTCATGTAATAGTTGAGGTCATCGCTCATGGAATTGGCGAGAGCCGCCGTGGAGGACCGCAGCAGCGCCGCCTCCCCGCCGCCCTGCGCCGAGAGGGCTTCCGACAGGGTCGGGTCGGAGGAATAGTAAGGCACCTTGGTCGAACCCTTCACGTCCACGCCGAACACGGTTTCGTAGCGCGTGTTCGGATCGAGGTGGGTTTCCTGCTGGAAGAGGTCGAGGTGGTTCTTCCAGAAGCCAGGCGACTGCGCCAAGGCGTGCTCGGGCGGCGGCGGCTCATCGACACACGGCAGCAGGTCGATCGGATGGTTCGGATCGTCCTGGATCTTGGCGCTGCCCCCGCCCGTTCCGGTGGACTGGAGCCGCAGCCACCAGTCGCTGCTGTCGAACAGCGCTTCGGCGTCAAGGGCGGTCGTGCCGCTGATCACGAAGCTGGCGTTCTGCACGACGCCATCGTTCGCGCCCAGGCTGCCGAACTTGATGCCGATGTCGTACGGCTCCTCCGATGTTCCGCCGGTGGTGCTGAAACCGGGGTCGGTCATGCCGGGATTGTCGGAGATCCGGTTGGCGTCGATCAGCGCGGCGTAAGGCCCGGCGGCGCCATTGGCGGTGATCTGGCTGATGGAGAGCCCGGAAACCGCATCTTTGTTGACGCTGAACGCCACGCCGACAAGGTCCGCTTTCAGATCGTTCAAGACACTGAACGAAACCTTCACGTCATCCAAGCCGTCTCCGGTGAAATCCTGGCAATATTCGAATGTTGCCCGGATAGATTCTGGCGCCGAGTCGGATGTCGCCTTGTAGTCAAAGGTGTAGTTCGTTGTGCGGGCGGTCATTTTCAAATCCTCCCATTGCAAAGATAAGTCTTCCTTTCCGGCAGCGAAAATTCATCGCCGCCTGTGGAACTCTTTGATCGTGATACCGGGATATGCAGCTCTCAACGGAGATTGCGGCTATGGCTAAGCCCCCATTCCGTGCGCGGTGATTGGGCGACTGCTCCGAAAAAAAGAGTACAGCCTCACCAGCGAAGGTGACTTAATCAGGCACTTCGTCCCGTAAAAAGTATCGCAACAATGAAAATTAGAATAATAATCCTACATCATTCTGGTTTTGAACTTCTCTTCACAGCACCCATACATTTTCTATAATTCGATCCATGATTTTGGAACTGCTTTCAAGTATTTCCGATATCTATATGAAGTGCGCGATCTGGTTCACAAAAAGCAATTTATCCGGCAGAGTATTAGAATACTTTATATTAGAAACACATGATTTACTTTAATCACTTACCTATTTCACCTGTTTCGCGACTTCACGAGGCCGGCATTCCGCTGTGGACAGAATGTCGCACCCAAGCTATACCTCCGCCCGCAAAGGTGAGTAAGCACTCACTTATCACAAGCTACTGATTTAATGCCCCCCAATGGCACCACGCCTCGACAGCAGCGCCCGGAAGCGGGCGATCCTCGACGCCGCCTTGCCGCTGTTCGCGCGCAAGGGCTTCGCCGCGACCACCACACGGGAGATCGCGCAGGCTGCCGGCGTGTCGGAGGCGCTGATCTTCAAGCATTTCCCGTCCAAGGCCTCGCTGTACGAGGCGATCTTCCTCAGCTGCATCGACGGCGACCCGGAATATGAACGGCTGGTGGCCCTGCCACCGGGCACCGGCACGCTGGTGCAGATGATCCAGGGGCTGGTGAACTACTTCGTGGTCGAGGTGCCGTCCGATCCCAACGAACGGGCGCGCCACCGTCTGTCGATCATCAGCCTGCTGGAGGACGGCGAGTTCATGCGGCAGGTCTATGAGGGCATCCGCAGCCGCTTCATGCCCTGTTTCGCCGCCTCCATCGCCGCCGCTGTCGCCTGCGGCGACCTTGCGCCGGGGCCGATCGATGCGGAGAACGGGCTCTGGCTCGCCGAACATCTGTGCGGAATGATGGCGACCGTCTGCCTGTCCGGCGGGACGGTGGTGCCCTATCCCTGCGGCCGTCCCGAGCTTGCCCGCCAGACCGTCTGGTTCATCCTGCGCGGCCTCGGCCTGCGCGACGACATCATCGCCGCCCGCGAGTGCGGCTCCAACAATGACGACCCCACACCCGAGAGACCGGAGTAGCCGAACGTGACCCTGGACCATTCGCCAAAGACCGAGACGTCATTCGGGCACCCGGCGTCCGAGCCTGGCCGCGGGACGCCTCCCCCTCCCCCGCCGCGCAAGCCGGTGACGCGCGGGCGGCTGACCCTGCGCATCGTCATCACGCTGGTGATCCTCGGGTTGCTGGGGGCTGCGCTGTACGGCTTCAACAGCTTCCGCGCCAAGGCCATCGCCGACTTCTTCGCCAACAACAAGCCGCCGCCCACCCCGGTGGCTCTGGCGGACGCGACGGTGCAGACGATCCCGAAATACCTGCCGGCCATCGGCACGCTGCAGGCGGCGCGTCAGGTCACGGTGGCCCCCGAGGTCGCCGGCCGGGTGGAGCGCATCCCCTTCGAATCAGGCTCCCGCGTCAAGGTCGGCGACCCGCTGGTGCAGCTGAACGACGCCACCGAACAGGCCGATTTGCTGGCCCAGCGCGCCCAGGCGCGTCTGGCCGAACTGAACCTGGAGCGCTACCGCGACCTGCGCCGCAGCCAGGCCACGCCGCAGAGCAACGTCGACCAGTATCAGGCCCAGCTCGACGAGATCAACGCGAACATGAAGCGCACGACGGCGCTGATCGGCCAGAAGCTGATCAAGGCACCGTTCGACGGCGACCTCGGCATCCGGCAGGTCAATGTCGGCGACTACGTCAATCCCGGCGCCACCATCGTCACCCTGACCGACCTGTCGCAGCTCTACATCAACTTCACCCTGCCGGAGCAGGCGCTGCCGAAGCTGTCGGTCGGCCAGGGTGTGCTGATCAACGTCGATGCCCTGCCCGGCCGCGATTTCGAGGCGAAGATCACCACCATCGAACCGCAGGTCAGCGCCGACACCCGCGCGGTGAAGGTGCAGGCGACCATGGACAACCGCGAGCGCCAGCTGCGGCCGGGCATGTTTGCCAGTGTCCGTGTCGTCCTGCCGCCGCAGCCCGACACGCTGACCGTGCCGGAAACCGCGGTCGACTACACGGTCTACGGCGATTCCGTCTTCGTCGCCGTGAAGAAGCAGGGCCAGGACGGCAAGGAGCAGATGGTGGTGGAGCGCAAGGCGGTGAAGACCGGCGACCGCCTCGCCAACCGGGTCGAGATCCGCAGCGGCCTGAACCCCGGCGACCGCGTCGTGGTGTCCGGCCAGCTGAAGCTGGACAACGGCGCCGCGGTCGTCGAGGCGCAGAGCAATCCGCTCACGCCGCCGCAGACCCTGCCGCAGAACTGAGGCCGATGCCATGGGCAGTTTCACCGACATCTTCATCCGCCGGCCCGTTCTGTCCGTCGTGGTCAGCCTGCTGATCCTGCTGGTCGGCATCCGCTCGATGCTGGAGCTGCCGATCCGGCAGTATCCGCAGCTGCAGAACACGGTCATCACCGTCACCACCAGCTATCCCGGCGCCTCGCCGGAGCTGATGCAGGGCTTCATCGCGACGCCCATCGAACAGGCGGTGGCGACGGCGGAGGGTCTCGACTACCTGACCTCCTCCTCCACCCAGGGGCAGAGCGTCGTCACCGCCTATGTCCGGCTGAACTTCGATCCCAACGTCGCGATGACCGACGTGATGGCGAAGGTGCAGCAGGTCAAATACCAGCTGCCGCGCGAGGCCAACGACCCGGTCATCCTGAAATCGACCGGCGAGACGACCTCCATCCTTTATATGGGCTTCTCCAGCCCCGATTTGTCGGGGGCGGCGATCTCCGACTATCTGACGCGCGTGGTGCAGCCGGTGCTGTCCACCGTGAACGGGGTGGCGCAGGCCAAGATCCTGGGCGGCCAGACCTTCGCCATGCGGCTTTGGCTGGATCCGGCCAAGATGGCGGCGCGCAACATCTCGCCGGCCGACGTCTCGGCTGCCGTCGCCGCCAACAACTACCAGTCGGCTCCCGGCCAGACCAAGGGCGTCTTCGTCATCTCCAACGTCACCGCCAACACCGGCCTAACCGATGTTGAGCAGTTCCGAGACATGGTGGTTAAGGCCAAGGACGGGGCGCTGGTGCGGATGCGCGACATCGCCACCGTCGAACTCAGCTCCAAGAGCTTCGACGCCAGCGTGGCGATGAACGGGCAGCAGGCGATCTTCATCGGCGTCGACAGCACCCCCACCGGCAACCCGCTGAACATCGTCGAAGACATCCGCAAGATGGAACCGGAGCTGCGGCGCAACCTGCCGCCCGGCATGAAGATGGAAATCGTCTATGACAGCACCCGCTTCATCCAGGCGTCCATCGACGAGGTGGTGAAGACGCTGCTCGAAGCGGTGGCCATCGTCATTGTCGTCATCTTCCTGTTCCTCGGATCCCTCCGGTCGGTGCTGATCCCGGTGGTGACGATCCCGCTGTCGATCATCGGCGCCGCCACCTTCATGCTGGCGCTGGGATTCTCGCTGAACCTGCTGACGCTGCTGGCGATGGTGCTCGCCATCGGCCTTGTGGTAGACGACGCCATCGTGGTGGTGGAGAACATCCACCGGCACATAGAACACGGCAAGTCGGCGGTCGCGGCATCGCTGATCGGCGCGCGCGAGATCATCGGGCCGGTCATCTCCATGACCATCACGCTGGCGGCGGTCTATGCCCCCATCGGCCTGCTGGGCGGACTGACCGGCGCGCTGTTCCGCGAATTCGCCTTCACGCTCGCCGCGTCGGTGATCGTGTCGGGCATCGTGGCGCTGACGCTGTCGCCGATGATGTGCTCCGTCATCCTCAAGGAGGGCGGAAGCCAGGGCCGCTTCGCCGCCTTCCTCGACCGCCAGTTCGAACGGCTGGCCGGCTGGTACGAGCGGCGGCTCGACGGCATGCTGGACTATCGCGCCGCGACCCTGCTGTTCGCGCTGGGCATCCTGCTGTCGGTCGGCTACCTGTTCGCCAACACCATGTCGGAACTGGCGCCGGAAGAGGACCAGGGCATCCTGTTCGGCATCTCCAAGGCGCCGCAATATGCCAACCTCGACTATATCGACAGCTTCGGAAAGCAGATCGACGATACCTTCGCCAGCTTCCCGGAGACCGACACCCGCTTCGTCCTGACCGGCATGCCGACCCTGAACCAGGGCTTCGCCGGCATGATCCTGAAGCCGTGGGGCGAGCGCGCGCGGTCGGCCAAGGAACTGCAGCCGCTGGCCCAGGCCGAGCTGAGCAAGGTGACGGGCATCAACGTGTTCCTGGTGTCGCCGCCGGCCCTGCCCGGTTCCACCGGCGGCCTGCCGGTGCAGATGGTGATCTCCAGCCCCGGCGATTACCGCACCATCTTCGACGCCATCGAGCGGATCAACGACGCCGCCATGAAAAGCGGCATGTTCATCGTCACCGACACCGACCTGAAATATGACAGCCCGGTCGTCCGGCTGAAGATCGACCGCGCCAAGGCGGCCGACCTCGGCCTTTCGATGAAGGCGGTTGGCGACACGCTGGCGGTGCTGGTCGGCGGCAACTACGTCAACCGCTTCAACCTGAACGGCCGTTCCTACGAGGTGATTCCGCAGGTGCCGCGGGCCGACCGCCTGACACCGGAATCGCTGACCAACTACTACGTCACCTCCGGATCGGGCGCCCAGATCCCGCTGTCCACCGTGGTGTCGGTGGATACGGCGGTGGAGCCGAACGCGCTGAACAAGTACAACCAGCTGCCCTCGGCCACCTTCTCCGCCGTGCCGATGCCGGGCGTCTCCATGGGGCAGGTCGTCGATTTCCTGGAGGCGCAGGCGCGCACCCAGCTGCCGGCCGGCTTCAACCACGCCTACCTGTCTGAATCGCGCCAGTTCGTGACGGAGGGCAGCCAGTTGATGGTCACCTTCGCCTTCGCGCTGATCGTGATCTATCTGGTGCTGGCCGCGCAGTTCGAATCGCTGCGCGACCCGCTGGTGATCCTGGTGTCGGTGCCGATGTCGATCTGCGGCGCGCTGCTGCCGCTGTTCTTCGGCGCCGCCACCATGAACATCTATACCCAGGTCGGTCTGGTGACTCTGATCGGCCTGATCTCCAAGCACGGCATCCTGCTGGTGGAGTTCGCCCGCGAGATGCAGATCAACGAAGGCGTGGACCGCCGCACCGCGATCGAGCACGCCGCCCGCGTCCGCCTGCGCCCGATCCTGATGACCACCGCGGCGATGGTGGTCGGCCTGCTGCCGCTGCTGACCGCGGCGGGCGCCGGTGCGGCCAGCCGCTTCTCCATCGGTCTGGTGATCGTGTCCGGCATGCTGATCGGCACGCTGTTCACGCTGTTCGTCCTGCCGGCGGTCTACACCCTGCTGGCCAAGGACCATTACGCCGCGTCCCGCTCCAGCCGGGCGGAGCAGCTGCGCAGCACGACCTGACGCGCCGTCGGGCACCGCAAGACGAAACAGGCCCCTCCCGACCGGGAGGGGCCTGTTTTCGTTTGTGCCGTCTCACCCCGCCAGCTCCACCGGCACCGGCAGGTCCTCGCCCTCTTCGCAGCGGAGCATCCAGACCAGCCAGCGTTCGGTGTGGATCAGCAGGCGCCGGGTTTCGATGCTGGCGCAGCCGCGGCTGTGGTCGCGCAGCAGACGGATGGCGCTGCAGATCGCTGACTGCGGGTCGAGGGCTCGTTCCGGCACGGCGGAGGTCCTTTGCGGCGAGGAGGCACGCCCGACACATAGCGGACCGCCCCGCAACCAAAGCGTGATCTTTCTTGGACGCCCGCCGAATCCTTCCACACTCCCGTTTCAAAGTTGCGCAGGGCCGGCAGAATGATGCGAGCAGGAATGGCCAAAGTTCCACAAGCTTTTCGCATCGCGGGCAACCGGCCGGGACATGCGCGAAAGAGGCCGCCCTGCGCGCTCTTGTCCCTACCTGCGGCATTTATCGAATGTTATATCTTTTGTCCTAGGCCACTGGTCGGGCCTTCGCCGTAACGAATGCTGTCCGTTCATGCGCCGGCATTTCACGCCTGCACAACGTAGGGATCCGAGATCCATGACAAAGCGTCTGTTGCCCGGCCTTGCCGCGCTCTGTTCCGCCCTGCTGTGCGGGCTGGCAACTCCCGCTCCGGCCGTGGCGGCGGAGCAGGCGTTCCGCATCGGCATCGCCCCGCACACCAGCGCCCGCGTCATCATCGAACAGTACCAGCCCGTCCGCCGCGCGGTGGAGGCGGCGCTGGGCCGGCCGGTGGAGATCGTGACGGCACCCGACTTCACCGCCTTCGCCCGCCGGGCGGTCGAACAGGAATACGACATCGCCGTCACCACCGGCCATCAGGCGGAACTGCTGCGCAAGGACGCCGCCTATCTGCCGCTGCTGACCTACAAGGCCGATTTCCGCGCCGTGGCGGTGACGGCTGCCAAGGGACCGTACCAGACGGCGGCGTCGCTTGCCGGCACCACCGTCCTGGGCCTCAGCCCGTCGTCGCTGGTGACGCTGTGGGGCCAGCATTGGCTGGCCGAACAGAAGCTGCCCAACATCCAGCTTCGCTACGTCAGCGCCGCCGACAGCGTGGCCCAGTTGATCCTGGCCGGCGATGCGTCGGCCGGCTTCATGTCGCTGGCCAACCGAGCCAAGCTGGCGCCGGAGGTTCAGGCCCAGCTCTCCACCATCGCCGAAAGCCGCCCGATGGCCGGCCGCGTCTATATGCTGAACGGCAGGCAGGCGGACTTGGCGGACCCTTTGCGCAAGGCGCTGTTCGCCTTCGGCGAGACGGCGGAGGGCAAGGCGTATTTCGACGCCAACCAGCTCGACGGCTACCGCATGGTCACCGATGAGGAGCTGGAATCGATGGAACCGCTGTCCGACGAGGTCCGGAGCGTTCTGAAGGCCGGAAAATGATCCTGACCCGTCTGGCGCCCTGGAAGACCCTGCGCGGGCGCATGCTGGTCGCCGCCATGGCGGTCGAGGCGATCATGCTGACCCTGCTGGTCGCCAACAGCGTGCGGCTGCTCTACGGCAGCCTCGCCGAACAGGCAAGGCTGCATGCGGGGCAGGTGGCGCCGGTGCTGAACGCCGCGCTGGTGGCGCCGCTGGCCCAGCGCGACTATGCGACGCTGCAGGCGGTGCTGGACGAAAGCCGCTCCACCGGCGGCGTCCTCTACCTCGCCGTCAGCGACAGCAACGGTCGGCTGGTGGCGATCAGCGGCTGGCCGGAAAACCGCGCGCTGCCCAATCCCGACCCGGCCCTGACGCTGGACACCAAGGACGGCATCGCCCGCTACGACGTGGCGGTGCCGGTGTCGCTGGCCGGGCAGAAGCTGGGCGCGGTGCAGTTCGGTCTCGACCTGCTGCACATCGTCGAGGCACGGCGTGACCTGCTGACCCAGGGCATCGCCATCGCCCTGTCGGAAATCCTGCTGTCTGCCGGGCTGCTGACCCTGCTGGGCCTGTGGCTGACCCGTCATCTGGCGGCGCTGGCACGGGCCAGCGAACGGGTGGCGGCCGGCGACTACAGCCCGCCCGAACTGGCGGAGGGGAGCGACGACATCGGCCGGCTGGGTGCGGCCTTCAACACCATGTCCCACGCCATCAAGGAGCGCGTCGACCAGCTGACCGTCGCGCTCGACGAGCAGGAGGCGCTGGCCCGCGACGTGGAGCAGGAACGTGCCCGCCTGTCCGCTCTGCTGTCGGCGATGGATTTCGGCGTGCTGTTCGTCGGCGGCGACGGGCGCATCGCCTACGCCAACCCGGCCTTCTCCGGCCTGTTCGCGATCACCGTGGCGCCGGTCGGCCACCGGCTGGACGAGACGCTGGCCAATGCCGGCAACGCCCCGCGCGACACCGACCATACCCTGCTGTCGGCGGTGGACGGCGACGAGCGGCGCGAGATGACGCTGACCGACGGGCGCATCGTCAGCTGGCACAATGTGCCGGTGCGCAAAGGCGCCGGGGCCGCCGGCACCGCCATCGGCAAGCTGTGGCTGTGCATCGACGTGACCGAGCCGCGTCAGGCGGCCGAGCAGTTGCTCCAGGCCAAGGAGAAGGCGGAGGCCGCCAGCCGGTCGAAGACCGAGTTCCTGGCGACCGTCAGCCACGAGCTGCGCACCCCGATGAACGGCGTGCTGGGCAACCTGACCCTGCTGGCCGACGCCTCGCTGCCGACGGAGGAGAAGCGGCTGGCCGACGTCGCCCGCCGCTCGGCCGAAACGCTGCTGCGGCTGCTGGACGACATCCTCGACCTGTCGAAGCTGGAGGCCCGCCGCATCGACCTGGAGGAGGCGGACTGCGCCCTGCCCCAGCTGATCGACGGGGTTCTGGAGGTGCTGCGCCCGAACGCCACCGACAAGGGGCTGGAGCTGTCGGCCCGGCTGATGCCGTCGGTGCCGGAGGTGATCGTCACCGATCCGGCCCGCCTGCGCCAGATCCTGTTCAATCTGGTCGGCAACGCGGTGAAATTCACCGAGGAGGGCCATGTCGCCGTGCGGGTGCGCCGGCTGGACCGCACCCCCGCCGACCTCATCGCTTATGGTCATCCCGACTCCTTCCATCTGGAGTTCGAGGTGGAGGACACCGGCATCGGCATCGCGCCGGGCTCGGTGCCGACCCTGTTCGACCGCTTCACCCAGGCCGACAGCTCCATCACCCGGCGCTATGGAGGCACCGGCCTGGGGCTGGCGATCTGCCGCGACCTCTGCCTGCTGATGGGCGGCAGCATCGCGGTGGACACCGCCCCCGGCCGCGGCAGCGTCTTCCGCTTCACCGTCGTCGCCCGTCCCGGCGACCCGTCGGCCCTGCGCCGCGTCGAGCCCGGCCACGGCGCCAGCGTCGGCGAGGCGGCGCGCGCCGCAGCCTTGCCGACGCTCCGCGTGCTGGCGGTCGACGACATCGAGGTCAACCGCGACATCGTCCGCGGCATCCTGGAGCGCGCCGGCCACAGCGTGGCGCTTGCCGCCAGCGGCGGGGAGGCGGTGCGCATGGTGCGCGACCAGCCGTTCGACCTCGTGCTGATGGACATCCAGATGCCGGGCATGGACGGGCTGACCGCCACCCGCCGCGTGCGCGAACTGCCCGACCCTCAGGGAAGCGTCCCCATCCTGGCGCTGACCGCCCATGCGTCGGGCAGTTCGCGGCCGGAATGCCTGTCGGCGGGGATGAACGGTTTCGTCACCAAGCCCTTGCGCCCCGCCCTGCTCTTTGCCGAAATGGCGTCGGTGCTGGGCAACGGCGCGGCTGTGTCCGCCGCCCCCGCGCCCGCCGCTCCGGAGCCCGCCATGATCGACCAGCCTGCCATTCCCGACGACGACCTGCTGGATGAGGAACAGGTGTCCCTGCTGCTGGAGGTGCTGACGGCCGACGACTGGACCGCCTCCGTCGCCGGCTTCACCGACAACGGGCAGAAGACCATCGACAGCATGGTCGCCCAGGCCCGCGCCGGGGAGCCGCACAACCGCACCGCCCACACGCTGAAGGGCACCTCGCTGAATCTCGGCGCCGCCGCCCTCGGCCGTCTGGCGAAGGAGTTGGAGCACGCCCCGGCCGCCACCGTCCTGGAGCAGGAACAGCGGCTGCGCGACCTGCTGGACCGCTCGCTCGCTGCGCTCCGCACCCGCCAGCCGCTAAACGTCTGAACGGATAGGTGGTGGCCGCAACGCCACCAACAGGCAGCCGCTCCCTCCACATTCGGACAGGTCGGCGTGGCACAAAAGTCCTCCTGGCGCGTTGTCTCCTCAGGACCAAGACCAGAGAGGCGACATGAGCGACCTAGCGGACGATCTCGATCAATGGACTGGGCCACATACCGGGCCACATACCGGATTGCTGGCCGGATTGCGGGCCGACCGGGTGCGACCGGCGGTGCGGAAGGCCATGACCGAGGCCGGCTTCACGCCGATGGATCTCGGCGACGGCTGCCGGGCCTGGTACCGCCGGTCGGACGACGGCACCCATGCGCTGATTTCGCACAACAACGCGCTGGACGGCGACCCGACGGTCAAGGACTGGATCGTCGGCCAGTATGGCGAGCGCGGCGGCTTCGTCGAGGTCGGCGGCCTGCCGCTTTTCCGGGCGCTGGAAGGGGCCGACACCCTGCCGTCGCCGGTGCGGCCGGACGGGTCGCTGGTGGAGGCACTCTATCCGTCCCTCCAACAGGCGCTTGATGATCTGGGGTGATAGTCCAGCCATAGCTTGCGGATGGCCCTATGGGCGATGACCAAGGTCGGGCTGGACAAGCGGAGGGCTGAACGGAAAAGCTCACGCCGGTTGCCATATGGGATTAAGACCCCCATCTGACGGCCGACAACAGCCCCGACCATCAGCGAGCCGCCTGTCCATGGAAGCCGACCGATCGAAGCCCTTGCGCATCCTGCTCGTCGAGGACGAGCCGCTGGTGGCCATGGCCATCGAGGATTCGCTGGAAGTCCAGAATGTCGGCGTCGTCGGTCCCGCCGGCACGGTGGCGGAGGCGCTGGAGCTGATCGCCAAGGGCGGCATCGACGCCGCCCTGCTGGACGTCACCCTGCGCGGGGAGCGCGTCGACAGCGTCGCCGACGCGCTGAGCGCCCAGGGCATCCCCTTCGTCTTCACCACAGGCCATGGCGCCGCCGGCCTGCCGCGGAGCCATCAGGACCGGCCGGTCCTGACCAAGCCCTTCCGCGAGGTCGAGATGACGGACGCCATCGACCGTTACTTCCGCGGCGCCGCCTGACCGCCCATCGGCCGACCCCGATCAGCCAATGCCAATCAGCCCGGCCGCCCGTCGACCCGCGGCGACATCAGGACCGGGGCGTAGGCGACGAGATACAGGGTGAAGGCCGCGACCCAGGCATAGCCGGAGCATTGCAGCGCCGACCACACCCACTCCACCGGCAGCAGCGGCGAGGCGGTGCGGGCGACCGCCGCGACCGTCAGCAGCACATAGGCGGCAACCGTCAGCCGCGACACCACCAGCGGCCGCCCGGTGTGGCCGAGCGAGGCGCGGCTCATCACCGCCAGGATCAGGGTGGCGAAGGCGCCGATCGTCATCGCATGGGTTCCCGCCGCCGCCGGCAGCCCGGCCAGGGCATGCAGCCCGCGCAAGCCCAGCGCCACCGGCACCCACAGATAACCGACATGCAGGATCCACAGGATCGGCGAGCGCCAGGCCTTCCAGCCCTGCCAGCCGGCCAGCCGCACCGCATGGGCCACCGCGGCGGCGAGCGCGATCAGCCCGGTGACAACGGACTCCGGCGCCACCATCGCCGCCGGGATCAGCACCAGCGTCAGCACCAGCACCGGACGCTCCACCATCGGCCAGGACCGCACGCCCAGTCCCGCCTTGCCCAGCCCGTTGCGGGTGAAGGCCGGCAGGATGCGCCCGCCGATCACCGTCACCATCATCAGCACCACGCCGAGGCCCAGCGCGAAGCCGGCATCCGTCCCGCCGTCCAGAATCTCCAGCCAATCGAGATGGATCAGCAGGTTGGCCGCCGTCAGCAACCCGATCAGGATCAGGAAGGCGCTGTTCCGCCACTTGCCCGCCGCCACCAGCGGCCGGCCGAGCGCCAGCCCCAGCCCCGGCAGGAAGGCGATGTCGATCACCGCCGCCACCGGCTCCGGCATGCCGGTCCAGGGGAAGACGGCGACGCGGCCGGCGATCCACAATGCCGCGAGCGCCATCAGCGGCGCGCCGGACACCGCCTTGGTTCCGGTCCAGCTCGGCACCGCGGTCAGCAGGAAGCCGGCGACGGCGGCCACCACCGTGCCGAACAGCATCTCATGCGCATGCCAGGCGCTGGCGCCGACCGCATGCTCGGGCCATTCCCCGGTCACCAGAACGCCCAGCCAGGCGCCGAGCAGCCCGACGGCGGCCACGCCGCTGAACAGGAAGAAGAAGCGGAAGCCATATTGGAACAGGATCGGGATGGCGGGGCCGTCGTCGCGGCCGGCAAGACTGGGGGAGGACATGAAGGGGAACTCCGCAAAAAGACGGGTGCTGCAGTGCAGGATTGACCGTCAGCCTGCGCCCCACGCCCCCACGCCGCCTTGACGAAAATCAAACGCATTCGCAAGCTGGCATCCCGCCCGCTTTCCTTTCAGGTCCATGCCCCGTCCCGACAGCCTGTCCCTGCGCGAGGCCCGCCGCATCGCCATCGCGGCCCAAGGCTTCCCCAACACGACCTCCGACGCCGATCCGGTTGAGGCCCGACATGCCCGGCGCCTGATCGGGCGGCTGGGGCTGGTGCAGATCGATTCCGTCAACGTGCTGGTGCGCTCGCATTACCTGCCGCTGTTCTCGCGGCTGGGGCCGTACGAGGCGGCGCTGCTCGACCGGCTGGCCTATGGCGGCAAGCGGCGGGCGCTGTTCGAATATTGGGGCCACGAGGCGTCGCTGATCCCGGTGGAGCAGCAGCCGCTGTTCCGCTGGCGCATGGCGCGGGCCGAACGTGGCGAGGGCACCTACAGCGAGTTGGCGCGCTTCGCCGCCGAACGCCGCCCCTACATCGACTCCGTCCTGGCCGAGGTGGCGGCGCGCGGGCCGCTGGGCGCCTCGGAACTGTCCGAGGCCGGGCGCGGGGCCGGCGGCTGGTGGGGGTGGAGCGACGGCAAGCGGGCCGTGGAGTTCCTGTTCTGGGCCGGTCTGGTCACCACCGCCGGCCGCCGCGGCTTCGAGCGGCTCTACGACCTGCCGGAGCGGGTGCTGCCCGCCGCCGTCCTAGACACCCCCACCCCGGAGGAGGCCGAGGCCCAGCGCGCCCTTCTGCGCATCGCCGCCCGCGCCCATGGCGTGGCGACCGAACGTGACCTGCGCGACTATCATCGGCTGGACGTCGCCGACGCCCGCCTGCGCATCGCCGAACTGGTGGAGGCCGGCGACCTGCTGCCGGTGACGGTGGAGGGCTGGGAGCGCACCGCCTACGTCACCCCCGACCTGCGCATTCCTCGCAAGGCCCCGGCCCGCGCCCTGCTCTCCCCCTTCGATTCGCTGATCTGGGAGCGGCAGCGCACCGAACGGCTGTTCGGCGCCCGCATCCGGCTGGAAATCTACACCCCCGCCCACAAGCGGGAGCACGGCTATTACGTCCTGCCCTTCCTGATGGACGAGCGCATCGCCGCCCGCGTCGACCTGAAATCCGACCGCAAGGCCTCCACCCTGCTGGTCCAGGCCGCCCACACCGAACCCCACGCCAGCCATGGCAGCGTGGCCCCGCCCCTGGCGGCGGAACTGCGCCGTCTGGCCGGCTGGCTGGGCCTGGAGCGTGTGACGATGACCGGCGGCGGCGATCTGGCGCCGGCCTTGGCGGCGGAATTGCGGCTGACGGGTGCCTGAGTTCGACCGGAGGTTAGGAAATCGCATCGACTCCCTCTCCCGCCCCGGGAGAGGGAAGGGGCCCGCCGCGCAGCGGTGGGAAGGGTGAGGGGTTAGGCACGAAGCTACGCAGTTTAGGATTCTTGGACTCCCCCTGACCCTCCCCACTTCGTGGGTCCCCTCCCTCTCCCGGGGCTCTCAGCGGATCTTTGATCCGCCTGACGCCGTCAGCACAAACAAAGTTTGTGCGAGAGGCGGGAGAGGGCGAATCGCGCCTCACTCCAGATGGTCGAGCGGCAGCCGGGTCTCGAACTTCACCTCCTTCAGGGTGACGCTCGATTTGACGTGCGACACCGCGGGGATGGAGAAGATGCGTTCGCTGAGGAAGCGGCCGTAATCCTCCGTCGTCGGCACGACGATGCGCAGCAGGTAATCGGCGTCGCCGGTGACGGCGAAGCATTCCAGCACCTCCGGCATGTCGGCGATGGCGGTCTCGAACTGTTCGACCGCATTCTCCTTGTGGCGTTCCAGCGTGACATGGGCGAACACGCACTCGCCAAGCCCCAGCTTGCGCGGGTCGAGCTGCACCGTGTAGCGGCGGATGACGCCGATGTCCTCCATCGACCGAACCCGGCGCCAGCAGGGCGAGGCCGACAGGCCGACCGTATCGCCCAGCTCCTGCATGGTCAGGCGGGCGTTCTCCTGCAGGGCCGTCAGGATGCCCTTCTCATGCCGGTCGAGCTTGATCGCCGCCATCTGCGCCTTCCCCCTCCTCCGCCCAGTCAATCGTTACACCTGCAAACATAAGCAGAGCCGGCGGCCGGTGCGAGCCCTTCCATGCAACCAATCCGCCCTTCCCGGTGTTGGTCCGACGGTGGGAGTGGGCGCCAAGCGTGGGAGAACGGACGTGTTCGATTGGATCGTCACTATGGTGGAGCACACCGGCTATGTCGGCGTCGCTCTGCTGATGTTCGCGGAGAACCTGTTTCCCCCCATCCCGTCGGAGCTGATCCTGCCGCTGGCCGGCTTCACCGCCGCGCGCGGCGAGTTGGGGCTGGTGATGGTCATCGTCTCGGGCACGGCCGGCGCCTTGCTGGGGGCGCTGTTCTGGTATCTGATCGGCCGCTGGGTCGGCTGCCGCCGGCTGAAGCAATGGGCCGGGCGCCACGGCCGCTGGCTGACCATCGCACCGGAGGAGGTCGATCAGGCCGCCAGCCGCTTCCGTGAGCATGGCGGGCGCTCGGTGCTGATCGGCCGGATGATCCCCGCAGTGCGCACGCTGATCTCGATTCCGGCCGGGGTGTCGGAGATGCCGCTGGGGTCCTTTCTGCTCTACACCACCGTCGGCACGGCGATCTGGACGACCTTTCTTGCCAGCGCCGGCTATCTGCTGGAGGACCGCTATCAGCAGGTCGCCGGTTGGCTAAACCCGATCTCCAACATCGTCGCCGCCGGCATCGCCCTCTGGTACGTCTATCGCGTCGCCACTTTCGGCCGGCGGACGAACCAGCAGCCGGCGGAATAACCGGCAAACCCTTTTCCACCCTGAGGAAAAGCTCCCCGCGCCGGCTGGACGCCGCGCCGCCGCCATGCTCTGACTGGCCGATCCGACCGCCAGGGGGAGCGCCCTTCCATGAGTTCCACACCCACCATCATCCTCGTCCATGGCGCCTTCGCCGACGGCTCCTCCTGGGGCCGGGTGATTCCTCGCCTGCAGGCGGAAGGCTTCGCGGCGGTCGCGGTGCAGAACCCGCTGGTCTCGCTCGACGACGATGTCGCCCATGTCCAACGCGCCATCGACCGGACCAAGGGGCCGGTGGTGCTGGTCGGCCATTCCTGGGGCGGCGCCGTCATCACCCAGATCGGCGACCAGGAGCGGGTGAAGTCCCTGGTCTACGTCGCCGCCTTCGCCCCCGACGCCGGGCAGTCGCCGAACGACACGCTGAAGCCCTTCCCGCCCTCGGCCGGCCTGTCCGGCGTCTCGGTGGACAAGGACCGTTTCCTGACCCTGAAGCCGGAAGGCATGGCCCGCAACTTCGCCCAGGATTTGCCGGCGGAGGATGCCGCCCTGCTGGCCGCGACCCAGGGGCCGGTGGCGGCGGGCTGCTTCGCGACCAAGGTCACCGCCGCCGCCTGGAAGACCAAGCCCGCCTGGTATGTCGTCGCCACCAATGACCGCATGCTGCCGCCGGACTTCCTGCGCGCCACCGCGTCGCGCATCGGTGCCCGGACGGTGGAGGTCGACAGCGGCCATGCCCCGCACCTGTCGCGCCCGGAAGCCGTCGCGGCGGTGATCGTCGAGGCGGCCCGCTCTATCTAGACTTCCGCACCGCCCCCGGGGTGATGCCGCGGCGGCGGCGCAGGCTGCGAGTCAGGGCGCTCTGGTCGGAGAAGCCAACCGCCAGCGCCACCTCGGCCAGCGGCAATCGGCCGTCCCGCAGCAACGCCTCCGCCCGGTCCAGCCGCAGCTCCGCCAGCATCGCGGCGGGGGTGCTACCGGTCCGCGCACGGAAGCGTTCATGGAACCGGCTGGGCGCCAGACCGGCCGCCTCGGCCAACTCCGCCACCGTCAGCGGCTCGGCACAACGCTCCGCCATCAGGGCCAGGGCGCGGTCGATGGGTTCGTCCGATAGCAACGCCGGCGGCTGCCGGGCTTCCAGGGCGCGCAGCAGCAGCCCGGCCGAGTGATGGGCCAGCACCGGGTCGAGCGGCTTGTCGGCCGCCTCCGCCGCCAGATAACGCACCAGCCCGTCCAGCGCGCCGTCGATGGCGAAGAAGGCGTCACAGGCGCGCACCGCCGCCTCCGGCACCAAACCGGCGGACGGCACGTCCAGCACGACGAAGCGGTTGGTCCCGCCGCTGCGGAAGCTGTGCGGCACGCCGTCGGCCACCAGAACCCCGCGCCCGTCACCCACCCGTCCGCAGGCCCCGCCGACCTCCATGTCGAGGGTCCCGGCGACGGGCAGCACGATCTGGTGATGGTCATGGGCGTGCCGCCGTTCATGCCCGTCGTAACTGCGGGTGCTGACGGTCGGCCGATGCGGGGATGCCACGCCGACGGGCTCCTTGCCGTTGGATCGACGGGCCGATGCTACGCCCTCCTCCCCGGCGCGTACAGGCACAGCTGTGCACAGACACGGGACCGGTCGCCCGGCACAAATACCAGAACGCGAAACTGAGTTTCACCAAATCACACCGACACTTACCAAAGACCACGCCCATATTTCGCACCGATCATCCGATATTCGCCCATCCATTCACTTCCAAATGGCCTGATATTCCGGACGAACAATTGCAGCCCCCGACAGCCCATCCCTATTGATTATTTTCAAATAAGAAAGACGACCGCTATGGCACGGATCGTTCGCCATTCGCTGAAAAGCACTCATAAAAGGAACGCCCGATGTACCGAGATCGCATCCGCCTGAAATCCCTGTGGGGCAAGGTGGTTCCGGCGGAAGAGGCCGCCTTCCTCATCAAGGACGGCATGACCGTGGGCATGAGCGGCTTCACCCGCGCCGGTGACGCCAAGGCGGTGCCGCTGGCGCTGGCCGAGCGCGCCGCGTCGGAAAAGCTGAAGATCACGCTGATGACCGGCGCCTCGCTGGGCAACGACGTCGACCGGATCCTGACCGAGGCGGGGGTGCTGTCGCGCCGCCTGCCCTTCCAGGCCGACCCGGTGTTGCGCAAGGCGATCAACCGCGGCGAGGTGATGTTCGTCGATCAGCACCTGTCGGAAACGGTGGAACTGCTGCGGTCCCGCCAGATGGGTCCGGTCGACGTCGCGGTGATCGAGGCCTGCGCCATCACCGAGAATGGCGGCATCGTGCCGACCACCTCGATCGGCAACTCGGCGACCTTCGCCATCCTGGCCGAGAAGATCATCATCGAGCTGAACCTGACCCAGCCGCTGGATCTGGAGGGGATGCACGACGTCTACATCCCGACCCGCCGCCCCTTCCGCGAGCCGATCCCGGTGGTCACGGCGGAAAGCCGCGCCGGCCTGCCCTATATCCCGATCGACCCGTCGCGGATCGCGGCCATCGTGGTGACGCGCAAGCAGGACAGCTCCGCCAACATCCTGCCGCCAGATGACGAGACCAACGCCATCGCCGGCCACCTGATCGAGTTCCTGGGCCGCGAAGTGAAGCAGGGCCGCATGGGCCGCTCGCTGGCGCCGCTGCAGGCCGGCATCGGCACCATCGCCAACGCGGTGCTGCACGGGCTGATCGACGGGCCGTTCCACGACCTGACCATGTACAGCGAGGTCCTGCAGGACAGCACCTTCGAGCTGTTCGACGCCGGCAAGCTGAACTTCGCCTCGGGCTCCTCAATCACGCTCAGCGCCGGGAAATATGCCGAAGTGCTGCCGAAGATCGGCTCCTACAAGGGCCGGCTGCTGCTGCGCCCGCAGGAGATCTCCAACCATCCGGAGGTCATCCGCCGCCTGGGCGTCATCGGCATCAACACGGCGCTGGAGTGCGACATCTACGGCAACGTCAACTCCACCCACGTCAACGGCACGCAGATGATGAACGGCATCGGCGGCTCCGGCGACTTCGCCCGCAACAGCCACCTCGCCATCTTCGTCACCAAGTCGCTGGCCAAGGGCGGCGCCATTTCCAGCGTCGTGCCGATGGTGACCCATGTCGACCACAACGAGCATGACGTGGACGTTCTGGTGACGGAGGTCGGGCTGGCCGACCTGCGCGGGCTGGCTCCGCGTGAGCGGGCGGAGACCATCATCCGCAACTGCGTCCATCCCAGCTACCGCGAGTTGGCAATGGACTATCAGCGCCGGGCGCTCCAGCGCGGCGGCCACACCCCGCATCTGCTGGAGGAAGCTTTCGCCTGGCACACCCGCTTCCAGCAGACCGGCAGCATGATGCCGAGGCCGCTGGCGGCCGAATAGGATCCCTCGAAAACGGGCGGGCCGCGAAATTCCGCGGCCCGTTCCCGTTACCTGTGCCGGTCAGACATGCTGCCCGCCATTGCGCTCCAAGTAGAGAAGCAATGCTGGATAATAGTGCTTGCGCTCGGACGAAATCTTCTCGCAGAAACGCCGGGCGGCACCGCTCTTGAGCCAATCCTCGAGCTGACCGTTCTGACGTTTTTCCGCGACGATGGCATCGATCGCGTCCAGAATCTTGTGTATCACCTCAGGCCTCGTCTTATGAAGATTGGAGCGGCGTCTTCGTCGCTCTCACAATCTTATATGCGCTCAGCTGCCGGTGAACGGCCCTGCATTCTGGGAATGGCTGCGTGTTGCAATGCACAAAACGAATGGGGTGAGGCGCCATCAGTCCGGAGATTTCGGCGCATCGGTCAACCATGCGGCCAGTCGATGGCGTAGGCGAACCAATCGCTCGGTGCCAATCTCCCCAATCCGACCGCTCAACAGCGCTCCATCGATCACAGCGAGCCGACCTAACCGCATTACGCTGGTCACCTTCAGACCTGTGTTATTGAAATCGGGATCTTCGGGAGTAAGAATTTCATCAAGATCGGGTTCAGCTTGCCGTATCTGTGATGAAACCATACAGACAAGCCAATCATCGAACTGGGACGATGCTTGTCGGATCAGCAATACCGGCCGCAGCTTGCTCCCGTTCAGATCCGTGAACGGGAAAGGCACCAACGCAATCTGACCAGCCCGTTTCATCGCCAGACTTCCCGCAGATCGCCACGACTGTAGGTAACGGGGTCATCTTCCATCCCCCGCATCGCTTGTTCCATGCTGAACTCGGCGAATTGATTTCCGGACCATTCGTCCCTTCCTGCATCCTTGGAAGCAGCGAAGCGGGCAGCCAGGAATTCGACGAAATCGAAAACTTCGGCCTGCTTGTCTTCGGGCAAAGCCTGCAGCTTCTTGATCAGCTCAGCGTAGCCCATGACGACCTCTCTTTCGGCAACATGTACCCGATGACGGTACATTATAGCAGGATCAGGTCAATCCGGCATCCCCACCGCCCGGTCGTCCACCCTCAAGCCCTCTCCCGCTCATCCTCCGGCGGGCGCAGGGCCTGTCCGGTCGGGCACAGGCGCAGCAGCACGCAGCGGTCGCAGGCCGGCGCCTGATAGTAGCAGCAGCGCTGGCCGTGCAGCATCATGACCTCGTGGTTGTCGTAGACCTGCTGGGCGTCCCAATCCTCCGGCAATTGCGCCGACAGCACCGCATGCGACGGACCGACGGCGACGTTGGCGGGGATCAGGCCGGTGCGGACGGCGACGCGGTGGTGATGGCTGTCCACCGGCAGCGCCGCCTGCCGCAGGGTGGAGAAGCTGAGCACCGCCGCGCTGGTCTTCGGCCCCACCCCCGGCAATTCCTCCAGCCATACGCGCGCCTCCGGCACCGTCATGCCGGACAGCAGGTCGAGCGACAGGCTGCCGACCCGCTCGGTGATGCGGCGCAGGATGGCCTGGATTCGCGGGGCCTTCTGCTCCGGCCATGTGACGCCGGCGATGGTCGCCTCCACCTCCGCGACCGGTGCGTCGCGCACCGCCTCCCAATCGGGCCAGCGCCGCCGCAGCGCCTTGAAGGCGGCGCCGGAGGCGGCGTTGCGGGTGCGATGCGACAGCAGCGACGACACCAGCTCGCTCAGCGGGTCGAGGCTGTGGAAATAGGCGACCGGGCAGCCGTAGACGGTGCACAGCAGCCGGTGGATTTCGAGCGCCTTGTCGCGCAACGCAGCCGGGTCGGTCATAAGAACCGACAACAGCCGAACCGGTAAGGCGTTACCGGTAAATCATCAGGCTCCGCCCTACCCCACCAGCCCGGACATCACCGCGCGCAGCTGCGCCGGCTTCACCGGCTTGTTCAGCACCAGACAACCGGCCGCCTTGGCCTCGTCCGCCAGTTCGGGCGTGCGGTTGGCGGTGACGATCACGGCCGGCAGGATACGGCCGCAGGCGGCGCGCAGCCGCGCCACCTCGTTGACGCCCAGCGCCCCGTCGTCGAGGTGATAGTCGGCGATCAGCAGATCCGGCGGCTGCGGCATGCCGGAGAGCAGGGCCAGCGCCTCGTCGCCGTTGGTGGCCGACACCACGTCGCAGGCCCAGCCGCGCAGCAGCGCCTCCATCCCCGCCACCACCGCCGGCTCGTTGTCCAGCACCAGCACGGAGGTGCCGGCCAGCCGGTTGGTCATCGGCCGGGCGGCGACGCTGGCCGGACGCACGGCGCGCCGCTCCGTCCCCCGCGGCACCATGACGGCGAAGACCGATCCCCGGCCCGGCTCCGACCGCACGGTGATGGGATGGCCCAGCATGCGGGCGACACGGTCGACGATGGCGAGGCCAAGCCCCATGCCGCGGTCGCGCCCCTTGGTGACGGGGGTGTCGAGGCGGCGGAACTCCTGGAAGATCTCGGTGATCTTGTCGCGCGGGATGCCGGGGCCGTTGTCCCACACCTCGATGCGGATGCCGTCGCCGGTCCGGCGGCAGCCGACCACCACCCGGCCGCCCTGGACATAGCGCAGCGCGTTGGACAGGAAATTCTGCACGATCCGGCGCAGCAGCCGCATGTCGCTGCGCACCACCGCCCCCGATCCCACCACCTTCAGGTCGATGCCCCGCTCCGCCGCCACCGCGGCATATTCGGTGGCGAGCGGCGCCAGGATGCCGCGCAACGGGAAGTCCGTCACCTCCGGCGTCACCGCCCCGGCATCGAGCTTGGAGATGTCCAGCAGCGCCGACAGCAGATCCTCCACCGACGCCAGAGCCAGGTCGATGTTGTCCACCAACTCCGCATTGGCGGCCGGCTGCTCCAGGTCGGCCAGGGCCGAGACGAACAGGCGGGCGGCGTTCAGGGGCTGCAACAGGTCGTGGCTGGCGGCGGCGATGAAGCGGGTCTTGGACAGGTTGGCCTGATCGGCTTGGGATTTGGCCTGCTGAAGCTGGTCGTTCAGCGTCATCAGCGCGGATTTCTCCGCCTGCTCGGATTCGCGCCGCCGCTCCTCCTCATGCTTGATGACGGTGATGTCGGTGTAGACGCCGACGATGCCGCCGTCGCGGGTGCGCCGCTCGTTCACCTGGATCCAGCGGCCGTCGGACAGCCGATTGAGGAACACGCCCTTCAGGTCGTGGCGGTGCTCCATCCGCTCGCGCAGCCAGACGTCGGGCGGCGGTTCGCTGACCGCGCCGGCGGCGGCGACCATCGCCACCAGATCGTTGAAGCGGATGCCGGCCTGGATGCGGCCCGCCACCGACGGCCAGTAGGACAGGTATTTCCGATTGCACAGCACCAGCCGGTCGGACGAGTCGAACAGAGCGAAGCCCTCGTTCACCGACTCGATCGCCTCGAACAGGCGGGTGCGCATGGTGTCCGCCAGTTCCTTGGCGCGGGCGAGGTCGCGGTTGCTGTCCTCCAGCTTGTGCAGGGCGCGTTCCAGTTCCAGCGTGCGTTCGCGGATCTTCTGCTCCAGCACGATGGCGGTCTGGAACAGCGAGAAGGCGCCGCCCTGGAAGTCCATCGACCGTTCGACACGGTCCATCAGCACCTTGTTGATGCGCTGAAGCTTGGCGTTCTCGCGCTCCAGCCCGGCGATGCGGTCGGCGGGGTCGAGCGTCCAGTTGCGGGTGGGGATGCCGGCCATGGCTTAGCGCCCTCCGATGGCGACGCCCGTGAAGGTCTGGTTGACGTGCATGCCGTTCACCTGTTCGCCGTAGGCGCAGAATCCGACAACCCGGTTGCGCGCCAGCCGTTCCGCCATGACGGCGTTCAATTGCCGCTGCTCCATCTCCAGCCGGCGCAGGATGCAGTCGCAGCCGAGGATCAGGTCGGGGGCGCCGACCTCCGCCTCGATGCCCGCGATCAGCCCATCGAAGTTGGAAACCGGATCGACCCCCTCGGCCACCGTCAGGACGATGCCCTCGTCGATGGCGCAGAAGAAGGTCAGGCTCTCGTCGTCGTTCACCTTCTGGATGGAGCGGACATGGTACTGGCCGCCGACCCGCACGACGACCGGATGGGCGGCGAAGATCATCGGGGTCAGCGGCTCGCCCTCCAGACCGACCAGCCGGGCGTATTCGCGGCCGGCCGGCTCGGCATTGATCTCATGGACGATGCGATGCTGCGGGTCGGCGCCGGTCACCACCATCTTGCGGTCGGAGCTGACGAAATGCTGGGTGCGGAAGACGGTGAAGGGCCGGTTGGTGGTGAACAGCGCCACCACTGCGGCATTGGGGTGGAAGGCGCCCTCGTGCAGGACGAAGGTGCGTTCGAAATGCAGGTCGTCGCCGGCCGAGGCGCCGAACAGCGGGATGTCGATCAGCGCGTTGTGCAGCGCGCTGACCACCGTCTCCTCGCTCATCGACAGGCCGTCGATCAGCAGCATGGCGAAGCTGCGGGCATCCTCGCCCAACGGCACCGGCCGGCTCGCCATCGCCCGGTCGCGGCGCGACATCAGCGAGCGCGCGATGGCGGTGCTGTCGGCGATCTCGAAACGGTCGACATGATCGACCAGCGCGGTGACGACGCAGAAATCCTCGCTCGGGAAGCCGACCGCCACCAGGGCGTTGGTGGTGTAGCCGCCGGGACCGATCTCCCCCGCCGTGGTGCAGCCGATGACCGGCACCATGCCGAACTCCCGCGCCAGGGCATCGGCTAGGGCGTGTCGGTCATAGCTGGGGGCGCAGAACACCACCACCAGCTCCAGCGGCACCTCGCCCAGCCCGGCGCGCAGATCCCGCGCCGCCTCGTCGGGCCGTTCGGCATGGGTCACGGCGCGCGGCATGCCGTCGCCGGACGCGGGCTTCACCGGGCCGTCGGAGGGGCCGTCTGCGGAGATCTCCCGTGTGGACATCGATGCCGCCTGCGCCTCCCTCTCCGTGCGCGGATGCGATCCGGCAAGGGTACTCCAGGGATGGCGGCGGGCAAGACCAATCCGCGGACCGGTGAAGGAGGACATGATGCGGGGCGGCTCCTGAAGATGCTCGGCCTAGATACTCTCTGCCGGCTGCGGATCGGGCAAGCCGGCCAATTCCTCGTCGGTGAACAGGCGGGCCCTGGCGGTGAAGCGGACACCGTCCGGCGCCTCGATCGAAAAGCCGCCGCCGCGCGCCTGGATAACGTCCAGGATGACCTGGGTGTTGCGCCACCATTGGAAAGTGTCGTCGGACATGCAGAAAGGCGTGTCGCCAATCTTGCCGATGCAGATGTCGCGCCCGCCCATGCGGAACTCCCCCTTCGGCAGGCAGAGCGGCGCCGACCCGTCGCAGCAGCCGCCCGACAGATGCAGCATCAGCGGCCCGTGCTTCGCGGCAAGGCGGTCCAGCAGGGCGACGGCTTCGGGGGTAGCGGTGACGCGGTCGGTCAGGACGGGGGCTGTCGGCATGGAACGTTCCCTTATCACGAAACCACGCTTGGAAAGAAAAAAGGCCGGGGGACGCGCCCCCGGCCCAGGTTCGCCCGATAGGGAGGAGCAGGGCTCAGAAGAAGCCGAGCGCTTTCGGGCTGTAGCTGACCAGCAGGTTCTTGGTCTGCTGGTAGTGGTCGAGCATCATCTTGTGCGTCTCGCGGCCGATGCCGGACTTCTTGTAACCACCGAAGGCGGCGTGCGCCGGGTACAGGTGGTAGCAGTTGGTCCACACGCGGCCGGCCTGGATACCGCGGCCCATGCGGAAGGCGCGGTTACCGTCACGGGTCCACACGCCGGCGCCCAGGCCGAACTCGCTGTCGTTGGCGATGGCCAGCGCCTCTTCCTCGGTCTCGAAGGTCGTCACGGCGACGACCGGGCCGAAGATCTCCTCCTGGAAGATGCGCATCTTGTTGTGGCCTTCCAGGATGGTCGGCTGGACGTAGTAGCCGCCTTCCAACTCGCCGCCCAGATGGGCGCGCTCGCCGCCGATCAGCACCTTGGCGCCCTCGGCCTTGCCGATCTCGATGTAGGAGAGGATCTTCTCCATCTGCTCCTGCGACGCCTGGGCGCCGATCATCGTGCCGCCGTCCAGCGGATGGCCCTGGGCGATCTTGGCGACGCGCTCGACCGCCAGCTTGATGAAGCGGTCATAGATCGACTTCTGGATCAGCACGCGGCTCGGGCAGGTGCAGACTTCGCCCTGGTTCAGCGCGAACATCGCGAAGCCTTCCAGCGCCTTGTCCAGGAACTCGTCGTCCGAGGCCATCACGTCTTCGAAGAAGATGTTCGGCGACTTGCCGCCCAGCTCGACGGTCGACGGGATGATGTTCTCCGACGCGTACTGCAGGATCAGGCGGCCGGTCGAGGTCTCGCCGGTGAAGGCGATCTTGGAGATGCGCTTGTTGGTGGCGAGCGGCTTGCCGGCCTCGATGCCGAAGCCGTTGACGACGTTGATGACGCCCGGCGGCAGCAGATCGCCGATCATCTCCATCAGGACCATGATCGCCATCGGGGTCTGCTCGGCCGGCTTCAGCACGATGCAGTTGCCGGCGGCCAGCGCCGGGGCCAGCTTCCAGGCGGCCATCAGCAGTGGGAAGTTCCAGGGAATAATCTGGCCGACGACGCCCAGCGGCTCATGGAAGTGATAGGCGTAGGTGGTGTGGTCGATCTCGGCGATCGAGCCTTCCTGGGCGCGGATGCAGCCGGCATAGTAGCGGAAATGGTCGATGGCGAGCGGAACGTCGGCGGCGCGGGTCTCGCGGATCGGCTTGCCGTTGTCCAGCGTCTCGGCCAGCGCGATGATCTCCAGCCGCTCTTCCATGCGGTCGGCGATCTTCAGCAGGATGTTCGAGCGCTCGGTCGGCGAGGTGCGGCCCCAGGCGTCCTTGGCCTTGTGGGCGGCGTCCAGCGCCAGCTCCACGTCGGCGGCCTGGGAACGGGCGACCTCGCACAGCGGCTTGCCGGTAATCGGCGTCAGGTTGGTGAAGTATTGGCCGTCCACCGGCGCAACCCACTGGCCGCCGATAAAGTTGTCGTAGCGGGGGCGGAGCGCGATCTGCTTCTGGAGCGTTTCGAGAGCCTGGTGGAGCATTTGGGCCGTTCCTCTCAGTGTGGTGAACCGGTCAGGTCTCCGGTCCAACGCGTTTGTCGGGGGCCATTCAGCCACTCTGAGAGGGAGGGGGTAAATTGTACTATGGAAGGAGACGGTGCGGGGGTGGGATTGTTCGCCCACCACCCAATGGGCCACCCGATGAGGGGCGCGAAACCGCTCACTCCGCCGGCTGGCGCCCTTCGACATAGCCCTTGCGCAGCTGCTCCTGGTACCAGCGGCGGTGATGCTCCATCGCCCAGTTCTCGTCGACGTCGCCGGAGCCCATGGCGTCGAAGGCGCCCTCCATGCCGATGGTGCCGATGTAGATGTGACCGATCACCGCGGCGATCAGCGCCGCCGCCAGCAGCCCGTGGATGACGTGGATGGTCTGCATCCCGCCGATCCCGGTGACGGCGAAGGGCACCATCAGCAGGTAGCCGGTGGCCGCCATGCCCGAGCCGCCCAGCACGATGCTCCAAAACACCAGCTTCTGCCCGGCGTTGAATCGCCCGGCTTCCGGATGGTGGCCGCCGGCCTTGGAGAAGAGCCCGCCGGCCGTCTTGATCCAAACCCAGTCGGCCTTCTCCGGAATATTGTCGCGCAGCCAAAGCGCGACGATCATCAGCAGCCCGACGACGAAGGGCACGCTGACGAAGTTGTGGATCGACTTGGAATATTCCGCCAGCGGCGTGAAGGCCTGATGGCCGATCAGCGGGATCAGCAGCGGCCGGCCGAAGGTCAGGATCACGCCGGTCAGCGCCATCGTCAGGAAGCTGACCGCCGTCGTCCAGTGGGCGAAGCGGTCCAGTCCGTTGAAGCGCAGCACCAGCCGCCCCGCCTTGCCGCCATGGATGCGGATGGTGCCGCGATAGAGGAAGAAGATCGCCAGCACCACCGTCATGCCGATGGCCAGCCCGCCGATGGCCAGCCGCAGCGTGCGGGTGCGCCACTCCCGCCACTCCCGCCCTTCCGGCTGGACCAGCACCGCCAGCTTCTCGTCCGGGATGCTGACGCGGCCGACGACCTTGTCGTCCTGCGGGACGTAGAGCGGCACCTGCTCCTTGGTGGTCGGCGAGTTGGGGCCGGGCGCCTGATAGAGCTGCGCTTGTGCGAAAGTCGGAGCGGCCAGACCAGCAACGGCCAACAGGGCGATCAGCAGCAGGGCGTGCAGGGGGCGCATGGGTTGGATCTCCCGGTATGGTCGTTCTTGTGGGGGCGCCGATTGCCCCCTCCCTAACCCTCCCCCTCTTCGAGGGAGAGGGAACTGCCGCTGGACGCCGACAAAGCTCCTGCCCCCTCTCCCGCGGAGCTCTCGCACAAAGCTATGCTTTGTGCTGACGCGACAGGCGGACCATAGGTCCGCTGAGAGCGGGGGAGGGATGGGGAGGGGGCAACCGGCGCGACGCTCACGCCCCTCCCGTGCTCGGCCCGCCGGGCGCGAAGGGGGAGCCGCGGTCGTTGCGGCCGTAGGCGGTGGACCAGCCCGGTGCACCAGAGCCGTAGCCGCGGCGCACCGACCGTTCCTGATAGATGTCCGCCAGGATCGCGCCGTCGCCGGCCATCAGCGCGCGGGTGGAGCACATCTCCGCGCAGAGCGGCAGCTTGCCCTCGGCCAGCCGGTTGGCGCCGTATTTCTGGTACTCCTCGACGCTGCCGTCCGGTTCGGGACCGCCGGCGCAGAAGGTGCACTTGTCCATCTTGCCGCGGCTGCCGAAATCGGTGGTGCGCGGGTATTGCGGCGCGCCGAACGGACAGGCGTAGAAGCAGTAGCCGCAGCCGATGCACAGATCCTTGCTGTGCAGCACCACCCCGTCTTCGGTCTGCAGGAAACAGTCGACCGGGCACACCGCGGCGCAGGGCGGGTCGTTGCAATGCATGCAGGCCATGGAGATCGACCGCTCGCCCGGCTTGCCGTCGTTCAGCGTGACCAGACGGCGGCGGTTGATGCCCCACGGCACCTCATGCTCGTTCTTGCAGGCGGTGACGCAGGCGTTGCATTCGATGCAGCGTTCCGAATCGCACAGGAACTTCATCCGGGCCATGTCTCATCAGCTCCTGCACGTCATGCCGGCTCGACCCGGCAGAGGGTGACCTTGGTTTCCTGCATGAAGGTGACGGGGTCGTAGCCGTAGGTCGTCACCCCGTTGGCCGGCTCGCCCAGCACGATCGGGTCGGTGTTGGGCGGGTAGTTGCCGCGCAAGCTGTCGCCCCGCCAGAAACCGGAGAAGTGGAAGGGCAGGAACACGGTGCCGCTGCCGACGCGGTCGGTGACCAGCGCCTTGACCTTGGCCTTGCTGCCGTCCTCCGGCCCATGGATCCACACCCAGGCGCCGTCCCGGATGCCCAGCCCTTCGGCGTCCTTGGTGTTGATCTCCGCGAACATCGACTGCTGCAGCTCGGCCAGCCAGGGGTTGGACCGGGTTTCCTCGCCGCCGCCCTCGTATTCGACCAGCCGGCCGGAGGTCAGGATCATCGGGAAACGCTGGCGCAGATCGCTGTCCGCCACCTTGAACTGAAGCGAGCGGGCAAGCTGGACCAGACGGAAGTCGCGCCGGTCCTCGATGGCCGGATAGGCCTTCACCAGTTCCGGACGCGGGGAATAGATCGGCTCGCGGTGGATCGGCACCGGGTCGGGCAGGTTCCAGGCGACGGCGCGCGCCTTGGCGTTGCCGTGCGGCACGCAGCCATGCTTCAGCGCCACGCGGATGATGCCCATCGACAGGTCGGTCTGCCAGCTGACATTGTCCACCTCGGCCCCGCCGCCGCCGATGGCCTGGATGACGCGCGTCTCCTCCGGCGTCAGGTCCTTGTCCCAGCCCAGCTTCTTCAGCACGGCCATGGTGAATTCGGGATAGCCGTCCTCGATCTCCGATCCCTTGGAATAGGAGCCGTCGGCCAGCAGCGAGACGCCGTTGCGCTCCACGCCGAAGCGGGCGCGGAAGACGCCGCCGCCGTCCATCACATGCTTGGAGGTGTCGTAGAGCACCGCCGATCCCGGATGCTTGATCTCCGGATGGCCCCAGACCGGCCAGGGCAGGCCGTAGTAATCGCCGGCGCAGGGGCCGGAGGAGGCCCGCATGGTGATCTTGTCGAAATCGGCCTGATGCTTCATGTGCATCTTCAGCCGTTCCGGCGATTGTCCGGTGGCGCCGATCGACAGGCAGCTGCGGTTCATCTCGCGCAGGATGTCCTCCGGCACCGGCCGGGTGTTCTCCACCGTGATGTGCTTGAACATCTCGTCGGCGAAGCCCAGCTTGCGCGCCAGCAGGTACATGATGGTGTAGTCGTCCTTCGATTCGAAGATCGGCTCCACCACCTTCTCCCCCCACTGCATCGAGCGGTTGGAGCAGGTGCGCGACCCGTCGGTCTCGAACTGGCTGCAGGCCGGCAGGATGTAGGTGCCGTTGCGCCGTTCCTTGATCGCGGCGAAGGTGGTCGGGTGCGGGTCGGCGATGACCAGCAGGCTCAGCTTCTCCAGCCCCTTCACCATGTCCGGCATGCGGGTGACGGTGTTGCCGCCATGGCCGAAGCACATCATGGCGCGCAAGGGGCTGGGCTGGTCGATCTCGCCCGGCTTGGCCAGCACCGCGTCGAACCAGCGCGTGGTCGGGATGCCTTTGGCCTCCATCAGTTCCTTGGAGGCGAACCGGCTCTTCATAAAGTCGTATTCGACGTCCCAGGCGCGGGAGAAATGCTTCCACGCCCCTTCGGCCAGCCCGTAATAGGAGGGCAGCGTGCTGACGTCGAGGCCGAAGTCGGTGGCGCCCTGCACGTTGCAGTGGCCGCGATAGATGTTGGCGCCGCCGCCGGCCACGCCGATGTTGCCCAGCGCCAGCTGCAGGATCGACAGCGCGCGGACGTTGGCGGTGCCGACCGTGTGCTGGGTGACGCCCATGCACCAGATCACCGTGCTGGGCTTGTTCTTCGCCAGCGCCTCCGCCACCCGGCGCAGCTGGGGGCCGGGGACGCCGGTCACCCGCTCCACCTCCTCAGGCGTCCATTTCTTCACCTCGGCACGGACCTCGTCCATGCCGTAGACGCGCTGGCGGATATACTCCTTGTCCTCCCAGCCGTTTTCGAAGATGTGCCACAGCAGACCCCAGGCGATGGGGATGTCGGTGCCGGGACGGATGCGGACATATTCGGTGGCGTGCGCCGCGGTGCGGGTGAAGCGCGGGTCGATGACGATGAAGGGGGCGCGGTTGTGCTCCTTGCCGCGCAGCATGTGCTGCATCGACACCGGGTGCGCCTCCGCCGGGTTGCCGCCGACGATCACCAGCGCCTTGGAGTTCTGGATGTCGTTGTAGCTGTTGGTCATGGCGCCGTAGCCCCACGTGTTCGCCACGCCGGCGACCGTGGTGGAATGGCAGATGCGCGCCTGATGATCGACGTTGTTGGTGCCCCAGAAGGCCGCCAGCTTGCGGTAGAGATAGGCGCCCTCGTTGGAGAATTTCGCCGAGCCCAGCCAGAACACCGCGTCCGGCCCCGACGCCTGCCGAATCTCCATCAGCTGGTTGCCGATCTCCTCGATCGCCTGGTCCCAGGTGATCCGCTGCCACACGCCGTCGACCAGCTTGAGGGGGTATTTGACCCGGCGGGTGCCCTTGGTCAGTTCGCGCACCGACGCGCCCTTGGCGCAGTGGGTGCCCTGGTTGATCGGGCTTTCCCAGCCCGGCTCCTGCCCGACCCAGACGCCGTTCTGCACCTCCGCGATCACCGTGCAGCCGACGGAGCAATGGGTGCAGACGTTCTTGCGCGTCACCACCTCGACATTCGGCAGAATGGGACCGGCCTCCGCCTTGCGGATCATCGCGCCCGGCAGCGCCCCGACGGCGGCGATGCCGCCCGCGGCAAGGCCGGAGCGGCGCAGGAAGCCGCGGCGGCTGACGCCCGACTCCAGACTGTCGGCCAGCGCGGCGACCAGACCGGAGCGCTTGTTGCCTGTCGTTTTCGCCGAGCTGCGTTTGACCAGCATGGACACCCTCCGGATCGCCTACAGGCGGTTCAGCGCGTAGAAGCGCTTGACGTGTTCGGTTTCGCGGTAGCGGGTCTTCACCTGCTCCTGCGGCGATTCCATCGCCTGCGCCTCGCCCCCCGCCGGCAATACGGCCGCCGCGGCGGCACCGGCCGCGCCGAGGCCCAGCGTCTTCAGGATGTCGCGGCGTTGCAGGGGATTGCGCGGCGGCTCTTGCGGCGGCGTCTTCATGCGTCGGCCTCCTCCAACTGGTCGGTCTGTCGGTTGAGTGCTTCCTGTTCGATCTCCAGGAACAGGCGGCCGATGGTGCCGACCGGGCGGTAGAGGCCGGCCGCCTCCGCCCCTTCCAGATCCTGGAAGAAGCGATCGGCCCAGGGCAGCAGATGGCTGTCCAGCATGTGGCGCTGCACCGCCGGGTCGGCCCCCTCACGGATCAGCACCGCCATCACGTCGCAGAGCGCGGCGATGTGGTCCTCCGGCTCCGACACGTCGGGCGCGCGCTCCAGCCCCAGCGCCTGCAGGTCGGCGCGCAGGGCCGACAGCGGCCGGTCGGTCAGGAAGCCCGTGCGGTAGAAGGAGGCGTAGGGGACCAGTTCGCCCTGGACGACGCCGATGAACAGCGCGTTGAACTCGCGCTCCGCCGCTTTGGGATCGGTGGCGCGGGCGCGGGCGGCCAGATCGTCAAAGGCACGGCCGATCGGCGTCGCATCGCCGGTAAGGCCGCCCAGCAGCGCCAGCAGGTCGGCGCCCGGCGGGGCCGACAGCGTCAGCGCCAGCAGCCGGTAGACGTCGGCGCGCAAACCATCCGCGCCGCTTTCCGGATCATGAACCGTCATCACACTCCCGCAAGCCGCTCCGGACCACTCAGCGAAGGCCGCCGCGAGGTTGCGACTGGCCTGAACCGGAATAACGCCCGGCGCGGGCAAAGGTTGCCTTACCCGGTCGGGGCTACCCGGCCGGGGTCATCCCTTTTCCCCGTCCGCCGGATCATTTCTCCGGAGTGTCAGCCTGCTGGCGATCGGTTTGCGGGCGGCCGGAAAAGTTGCGGTGCTCGACCGACGCCTCCTCCCCCACCCGCGCGCCCACCGAGGCGAAGGTCTCGTCGGCACTGCGGGCGAACAGGCTGGGCAGGATCGCCCAGGCGCCGCCCGCCAGGACCAGGATGGCGACGAGCGCGGCAAGGAAGGCTTTCATCGGCTAAACTCCGGACAGCGCTGACCGGAGCGAAGCCGCGCTGCCGGCTCCGCCCACGCCACCCACAACGCCGCCCAAGCCGGATTGTTTCCGTCCGATCTTTTCCGCTTGATATGCTCCTGTCGAGCACATATGGTTTTGCTCAGAACGAGCATATAGCGGAGCACATGATGCCCGAGGTCGCCGAACTCGCCTATACCCCTGCCGTCGCCGCGGCGACCGCACCGATCTATGACCGGATGAAGCGCGTCGTGCCGGCCATCGAATGGCCCTTCCACGCGCCGCTGGTCCACGCCATCAACGAGCTGAAGCGAGAGCGCAACGCCGTCATCCTGGCCCACAACTACCAGACGCCGGAGATCTTCCACGGCGTGGCCGATATCGTCGGCGACAGCCTGGCGCTGGCCGCCAAGGCGACGCAGACCGACGCCGACGTCATCGTGCTGGCCGGCGTCCATTTCATGGCGGAGACGGCGAAGCTGCTGAACCCGGCCAAGACGGTGCTGATCCCCAGCCGCAACGCCGGCTGTTCGCTGGCCGACAGCATCACCGCTGCAGACGTGCGTCTGCTGCGCGAGGCGCATCCCGGCGTGCCGGTGGTCGCCTACGTCAACACCTCCGCCGAGGTGAAGGCGGAGGTCGACATCTGCTGCACCTCCGGCAACGCGGTGGAGGTGGTGGAATCGCTGGGCGTCGACCGGGTGATCTTCCTGCCCGACGAGTATCTCGCGAAATACGTCGCCACCCAGACCAAGGTCGAGATCATCGCCTGGAAGGGCCATTGCGAAGTGCATGAGCGCTTCACCGGCGCCGAGATCGAGGATTTCCGCCGCCGTTTCGACCGGCTGACCGTGATCGCCCACCCCGAATGCCCCCCCGACGTGCTGGACGCGGCCGATTTCGTCGGCTCCACCGCCCGCATGATCGACTTCGTCGGTTCAGAGAAGCCGCCGCGGGTGCTGATGGTCACCGAATGCTCGATGAGCGACAACGTTGCCGCCGCCTCTCCCGAGACGGAGTTCGTGCGGCCCTGCAACCTGTGCCCGCACATGAAGACGGTGACGCTGTCGGGCATCCTGGAGTCGCTGCAGACCCTGGAACCGCGCGTCGAAATCCCCGACGCGCTGGCCGCCCGCGCCCGCCGCTCCGTGGAGCGCATGCTGGCAGTGAAGCCGAAGTGAATTAAGCGACCCCAAATCCCCCTCTCCCCCCGGGGAGAGGGTCGGGGTGAGGGGGGTGCACTGCGAGGATCTCTTCGGCTTCGCCGAACCCCCTCATCCTAACCTTCTCCCCAGGGGGGAGAAGGAACTTGTGAGGAGTTCTTTTATGACCTCCAGCACGCCTTACGATGTCCGCGATGCCGAGGTGATCGTCGTCGGCTCCGGCCTCGCCGGAATGACCGCCGCCCTGCAGCTCGCCCCACGCGCCGTCACCCTCATCACCAAGACCGCCGGCCTGCCCGGCGGCTCCAGCCTCTATGCCCAGGGCGGGATCGCCGCCGCCGTCGGCCCCGGTGACCGGCCGGAAGACCATGCCGCCGATACCGTCGCCGCCGGGGCCGGGCTGGTCGATGCGGCGATGGCGGCCCTGCTGACCCGCGACGGCGCCGCCCTGGTCCGCCGCCTGCTCGATGACGGCCTGCCCTTCGACCGCGCCGCCGACGGCTCGCCGCTGCTGGGCCGGGAAGCCGCCCATGGCGCGGCGCGCATCGTCCATGCCGGCGGCGACGCCACCGGCCGCACGCTGGTCACCGCCCTGGCCGAGCGGCTGCGCGCCACCCCGTCGGTGCGGGTGGAGACCGATGCCTTCGCCGTCGATCTCGTCCTCCGCAACGGCCGGGTCTGCGGCCTGCTGGCCTGCCATCCCGAAGGTTGGGTGCTGCACCGCGCCCCGCGCGTGATCCTGGCGACCGGCGGCATCGGCGCCACCTTCGCCCGCACCACCAACCCGGCGGAGGCCACCGGCGACGGCCTCGCCATCGCTGCGCGGGCGGGCGCCCGGCTGGCCGACCTGGAGTTCGTGCAGTTCCACCCCACGGCGCTCGCCGTCGATGCCGACCCGGTGCCGCTGCTGACCGAAGCGTTGCGGGGAGCCGGCGCCATCCTGCTCGATCACGCCGGCCATCGCTTCATGCCCGACGAGCATCCGCTGGCGGAGTTGGCGCCACGCGACGTGGTCGCCCGCGCGATCGGCCGGCGCGTCGCGGCGGGGGAGCCGGTGTTCCTCGACCTACGCCCGGCGCTGGCCGCCAAACCCGACGGCTTCCCCACCGTCATGGCTCTCTGCGCCGAGCATGGGCTGGATCCCTTCGCCAAGCCGATGCCGGTGGCGCCCGCCGCCCACTACCACATGGGCGGGGTGGTCACCGACGCCGACGGCCGCACCAGCCTGGAGGGGCTGTGGGCCTGCGGCGAGGTCGCCTGCACCGGCGTCCACGGCGCCAACCGTCTGGCAAGCAATTCCCTGCTGGAGGCGCTGGTGTTCGGCGCCCGTGTCGCCCGCGACGTGGCGGAGCGCCCGCTGGCGCCACTCCCGCCCTTCGCCCTGCCCCGCCCGCCGGCGGTCGCCGCCGATGTCAGCTGTATCCTGCTCGAAGCCATCGGGGCGGAGGCGCGCAGCGCGCTTTATGACGGCGCCGGGCTGGTGCGCGACGGCCTGGGCCTGCTGGCCACCCGGCGCAAGCTCGACCGGCTGGCGGCGGCCTTGGACATGCTCCGCTGCGAGGATGACGACGCCCACGAAGACGCCAAAGCCCCGCCGGAAATCGTCCGCCAATGGGGCGAGGCGCGCAACCGGCTGCTGGTCGGCAGGCTGGTCGTCCATGCCGCGCTGGCGCGGGAAGAAAGCCGCGGCGCCCATTGCCGTAGCGACCATCCCCTCCCCAACCCCGCCCATGGTGATGGGGCTGGCACCCGCACCCTGACCCTCAGCGATCTGGCCGGCACCGCCGGTCCCCTGTCCGGAGACGCCGCATGCTGCATCCTCTGACCGTCGAGCCCATCGTCCGCGCCGCCCTGGCAGAGGATCTGGGCCGGGCCGGCGACATCACCACCGACAGCATCATCCCGGCCGACGCGGTGGCGACCGCCCGCATCGCCGCCCGCAAGGACGGCCGCGTCGCCGGTCTGGAAGCGGCGCTGATCGCCTTTCGCCTGCTCGACCCCGCCATTTCGGTGACGGTGGAGCGCGCCGACGGCGACGACGTTGCGCCCGGCGGCACCATCGCCAGCCTGACTGGCAAGGCCCGCGCCCTGCTGACGGCGGAGCGCACGGCGCTGAACCTGATGGGCCGGCTGTCCGGCATCGCCACCGCCACCCGCGCCCTGGTGCGCGAGGTGGACGGCACCAAGGCCCGCATCGTCTGCACCCGCAAGACCACCCCGGGCTTGCGCGTTCTGGAAAAGCACGCGGTGAAGCTGGGCGGCGGCTTCAACCACCGCTTCGGGCTGGATGATGCCGTCCTCATCAAGGACAACCACATCGCCGTCGCCGGCGGTGTGCGCCCGGCGGTGGAGCGCGTCCGCGCCGCCATCGGCCACATGGTGAAGGTGGAGGTGGAGGTCGACACGCTCGACCAGCTGGACGAACTGCTCGGCCTGCCGGTTGATGTCGTTCTGCTCGACAATATGGACCCGGACACGTTGCGCCGCGCCGTGCGGATGGTCGACGGCCGCCTGCTGACGGAGGCATCGGGCAACGTCACGCTCGCCACCGTCCGCGCCATCGCCGAGACCGGCGTCGACATGATCTCCTGCGGCTGGCTGACCCACAGCGCCCCGAATTTGGATCTGGGGCTGGATATGTGAGGGGGAGACGATGATGAGGATCCCCTCTCCCCCCCGGGGAGAGGGTTAGGGTGAGGGGGTCGCACAGCGTGCCATCCCGAGAATCCTCGCCTTGCATCCCCCTCACCCCGACCCTCTCCCCGCTTTCGGCGGACCGGAGGTCCGCCTGTCGCGTCAGCGCAAACAAAGTTTGCGCGAGAGCGGGGGAGAGGGGGATGTGGTCAGGCTTTTTCCGCTTACGCCGCCAGCTTCTCGACGTTGCCGTCCAGGCCCATCAGCAGCAGCTCGACCTCAAGGTCCGGGTGGCGTTCCTTGACCATCGCCTTCAGCTTGGTCAGGTACTGGCCATGCACCTCGGCCTCCTTGGCCGGATCGGGCGACAGGTCCATGCCGAGGAAGACCTTGTAGGCGCCGCAGTCGCGGTGATCCATGACGATCACGCGCTTGATGTGGTGCAGGTCCTTGGCGACCGCGACATGGTCCCAGAAGGCCTCGCCCCAGGCGGGCTTCTTCTCGGTCAGGGCGCCCAGGCTGGCGCCGGCCAGGATGACGTGGTCGTAGTTCGCCTGCATGTTGCGGGCGTTCATGTAGCTGGCGACATGGCCCATCAGGCGATAGTCCATGCAAGACAGTAGAAGCGTGTCGACGCTGCCGGCCAGGGCCGGGCGGCTCATCATCATCGGCGCCATCAGCGTCACGCCGGCACCCAGCGTCGCCAGCTTCAGGAACCCGCGGCGCGAGCTGTGTTCGCCCTGGCAGCAGCCATGGTGATGACCGGTCGAATGATCCATTGTGCCCTCCCAACACGCCCCGAACCCGTATCGGGGGTTTCACGCGCGATGGTGGCAGGTAAGTATTAAAAATTCCAATACATGGGGTTCCACAGTGCGAAAAAGCAATGAATCCCGACACTGTGGTATTTTTCGGATAGATCGACCCACAACCGGATTTCATTCCGTTACCGAACGGAAAGGAAAACGGGCCGCCCCGGTGAGGGACGGCCCGTTTCCATGCATGGATGTTCCCGGTCGTCAGCGTTCGGCTGTCACCCGCCGCGCGTGCTGCTCGGCGCCGGTGTGCCGGCCGACCCGACGGTGCTGGAGGCCGGCGGCGGCGAGGCGCTCGCGCTGTGGCTGGACGAACAGTCCGCGTTGGCGATCCCCGCCGTCAGGAGAGTGGCGAGACCGAACAATGCGGCGACGACCGGACTGGCTCCATGAGACATTGGATCACCTCCTTTCTGAAACGTTGCGACCACCAACAGATTGACACAGTAGAGCACTCGGTCAATGGCCGATTCAAAGATTGATGGCCCGTCTCCCAAAGGAACAGGTTCCGGTCTTGAACTTGAGCAGCGTTACCGGGTTTCCAGCAGCCCGCTCATCCTCGCGAACAGTTCCGACTTCGCTTCGAAGCCGACGCCGGGCAGGTCCGGCAGGCGCACCCGGCCATCCTCGACTGCGATACCGTCGGCGAAACCGCAGAAAGGCTTGAAGACATCGGGATAGGATTCATTGCCGCCCAAATGCAGGCCGGCGGCGATGTTCAGCGACATCTGGTGCCCGCCATGCGGCACCACCCGGCGGCTGGACCAGCCATTGTCCTTCAGCATGTCCAGCGTGCGCAGATACTCCACCAGACCATAGCTCAGCGCGCAGTCGAACTGCAGCCAGTCGCGGTCGGCCCGCATGCCGCCATGGCGGATCAGGTTGCGGGCGTCCTGGTGGGAGAACAGGTTCTCTCCCGTCGCCATCGGCCGGTCATAGTGGTTGGCGAGTTCGGCCTGCAGCGCATAGTCCAGCGGATCCCCGGCCTCCTCGTACCAGAACAGGCCATAGGGCTTCAGCGCCTCCGCGTACGTGATGGCGGTGTCGAGGTCGAAGCGGCCATTGGCATCGACGCACAGGTTCTCGCCCGACCCGACCACCTCCAGCACCGCGTCGATGCGCCGCAGATCCTCCGCCAGCGGGGCACCGCCGATCTTCATCTTCACGACCTTGTATCCGCGGTCGCGGTAGCTGCGCATCTCGTCCTGCAGCGCCCTCACATCCTTGCCGGGATAGTAATAGCCGCCGGCCGCATAGACCCAGACGCTGTCGTCGGCCACCCCGCCGCGGAAGCGGTCGGCCAACAGGCGGTAGAGCGGCACGCCGGCGATCTTCGCCACGGCATCCCACACCGCCATGTCGATGGTGCCGACGGCGACGGAACGCTCGCCATGGCCGCCCGGCTTCTCGTTGGTCATCAGCCGCGCCCAGATGCGGAACGGGTCCAGGTTCTCGCCGCTGTCGTCCAGCAGGCTGTCGGGCGCCGCCGACATCAGCCGGGGAATGAAGCGCTCGCGCAGCAGACCGCCCGCGGCATAGCGGCCGTTGGAATTGAATCCGTAGCCGATCACCGGCTTGCCGTCGCGCACCACGTCGGTGACCACCGCGACGACGCTGCAGGTCATCTGGCTGAAATCGATGAAGGCGTTGGCGATGTCGGACTTGATGCCGGCGGTCTGCTCGCGGATTTCGACGATGCGCATGGCGGTTCCCCTTGCAGCGTGGTGGCGCGTTCGATGGCAGCACTGTAGGGATGGTGCGGGCCGCCGGGCCAATGCCAAGGTCGGAACGCATCATGCGGGTTCGGCATAGGGTGGCCGGAGGCCGGCAGACGTGACGAAGATTGGGCGATGGAACTCTCCTGGCTCGACGATTTCCTGGCGCTGGTGGATTGCGGCAATTTCTCCCGCGCCGCCGACGCGCGCCACCTGACCCAGCCGGCCTTCAGCCGCCGCATCCGCGCGCTGGAGGACTGGGCCGGCACCCCGCTGTTCGACCGCAGTACCCAGCCGGTGACTCTGACGGAGGCCGGGCGCCGCTTCCGCCCCTTCGCCGACGAGACCGTGCGCCGCCTGCTGCAGGGCCGCGAGGAGGCCCGGCTCGCCGCCCAGTCGGAGGCCGCGACCCTGCGCTTCGCCGCCACCCACGCGCTGTCGCTGACCTTCTTCCCCTCCTGGCTGCGGGCGCTGGAGGCGCGGGCAAGGCTGGGCGCCATCACCCTGTCGTCCGACAGCATGGAGGCCTGCGAGCGGCTGATGCTGGCCGGACAGGCGCAGTTCCTGCTCTGCCACGCCCACCCGGCGGCGGCCGGCCGGCTGGATGCGGAGTCCTTCCGCTCCGTCGTCGTCGGCGGCGACCGGCTGCTGGCGGTGACCGCCCCCGATGCCGCCGGTCGGCCGCGCCATCTGCTGGCTGCCAGGGAAAACAGTGAAAGCGGCGAAAGCGCGCCGCTGCCCCACCTGTCCTACAGCCGCGAATCCGGCATGGGCCGCATCCTGGAGGCGGTGCGGGCGGCGCAGCCGCTGCCCGCGGCGCTCGACACCGTCTTCACCTCCCACCTCGCGGCGGTTCTGCGCACGCTGGCGCGCGACGGGCGCGGGGTGGCTTGGCTGCCGGAGAGTCTGATCGCCGAGGATCTGGCGCGCGGCACCCTGGTTCGCGCCGGGGTGCCGGCCGGCGACGAGCGCTGGACCGTTCCGGTGCAGATCCGGCTGGTCCGCCCGCGCGCCCGCCAGAGCAAGGCGGCCGAAAGCTTCTGGACGCTCGCGGTCGAAGCCGCCCTGTGGCGCAACGCCGAGTCGCCGGCGGAGTCCGCTCTCCCGGTTGCCGGAGTGGAGTCGGTCACGGAAGAAGAGTTGTGACCGTTTGCCCCCAAGTCACTTTGATCGTTGACATTCTCGACAAAGGCTGTCCAAGCGCGCGATTTCGCTGGCACTAACCCTTCCGATCGGGCAAAATTTGCCTAGTTGGTTTAGGAGGCGTCGCGTCAGCGACCGGAGGAACGATCATGGGCGTCAGCAGCATTGGCGGTATCGGCGGCTATCAGCAGCAGCCCTACGTCACCCCGCTCAGCAGCGGCCCGGCCGCGGCGCAGCGGTCCACCTCCCCCGTCGAAACCGCGCAGGAAGACCAGACCGAGCGCACCCGCCGCCAGCAGGAGGCGCAGACGGTCCAGAGCGGTTCCAGCGGCGGCAACACCACCCCAACCCGCGGCCAGAACCTCAATATCACGGTCTGACCCGGATCGGGTCGCGTAGCGGGGACGGCTGGGAGAACGACGCGGGACGGCACCCGGCCGGGGGCTGTCTCAACGGCAACGCCTGGAAAGCGGGCAAGAAGCGCGGGAGGCACCGATGGAGATCCGTGGCGTTTCCAGCACGACGGCAATCCGCCCGACGGCTTTCCAGCCGACGGAGTCGGGATCCGCTTCGGCATCGCCTCCCGCCGAGAGCACCGGCAGCACCGCCGAGGGCGGGACGGACAAGGCTTCCGGCCCCGGCTATATCAGCCCCTTCCTGCGCTATGACCAGGGCGCGCGGGTGGCTGTGCTGTATTTCCGTGATTTCGACACCGGCGAAACCCAGGACCAGATCCCCTCCCAGCGCGTGGTCGAGGAATACCGCCGCACCGCCAGCCGCTTGGCGCAGGAGGACGAGCGGAAATCGGCCGCGACGAAGGCGGGGTCGAGCGGATCGGCGGACGGTAGCACCGGTGGAACGGGGACTTCGTCGGGCAGTGGCTATACCCCGGCGGCGAGCGGCTCCGGGTCGGCCGGCACGTCGATCGGCGTATCCTTCGCGAGTGCTTCAGGCGGCGGGACGACGGCGGGGGCCAGCAATGCAGCGGCGCCGGCGACCGGCGGGTTCACTCCGGCCGCGACCGGCGGGCGCTCTGGCGGATCGCCGGGCGGACTGGTTTCGGTGACGGTTTGAGGGATTTGGCTGGGGTGTCGGCTTCGATTGCCCCCACCTAGCCTCCCCCGCTCTCAGCGGACCTACGGTCCGCCTGCCGCGTCAGCACAAAGCGAAGCTTTGTGCGAGAGCTGGGCGGGGGAGGGACTGCCGCCACTGTCCCGCATCAGCACTTGCCCCTCCCCCGCCCAGCGGGGGAGGGTTGGGGTGGGGGCATCGTCAGCCGACACCCACACCCCCCAAACCTCACCCCCCAGCCGCCTCCTCCTCCGCCTGCCGACGCCTGAACCCGACCAGCGCGGTTTCGTCCAGCATCGCGGCCTCCTTGCGCTTCTGCTTGTCGCGCTCGCGCTTCAGCCGCTCCTCCTCCGCCAGTTCGTAGCGCTTCAGTTCCTGGAAGGCCTCGGCCATCTCGTCGGTGGCGATGTTGATCTGCGCCTCCACTTGGCCCAAGGATTCGCCCAGCTTGCGGCCGCGCTCCAACGCCGCCTGGGCGAAGTTGGAATAGGTGAAGGAGACGGAGAAGTCGTCGCGCACCGTTTCCTGTTCGTGCGCGATCTCCTGCTTCACCTTCTCGATCTCGTTGCGCAGCCGGTCGGCCAGCGTGTGGAGTTCCGCCAGGACGCGACGCTTCTCGTCCAGTTGCAGCTTCTGCAGGCGGATGATCGTTTTCAGGCTCATTGCGGCCACTGCACCCCAAAGATTTCAGCGAGCATGGCGTAGCTGGTCTCCAGATCGGTGGCCTCGCGCTTGCCCTGCTTCAGGAAGGCTTCCAGTGCCGGCTGGTAGTGGATCGCCTCGTCCACCTGCGGGTCGGTGCCGCGGCGGTAGGCGCCCAGCCGGATCATCTCCTCCATATTGTCGTAGGAGGACAGAAGGCGGCGGGCATAGCCGACCAGTTCGTTCTCGTTCGCCGTGTTGCAGCCGGGCATGGTGCGCGACACGCTGCGCAGGATGTTGATGGCGGGATAGCGCCCGCGCTCGCCGATCTTGCGTTCCATCACGATGTGGCCGTCCAGGATGCCGCGCACGGCGTCGGCGATCGGTTCGTTGTGGTCGTCGCCGTCGACCAGCACGGTGAACAGGCCGGTGATGGTGCCCGACCCGACCACCCCCGGCCCGGCGCGCTCCAGCAGGCGCGGCAGCTCGGCGAAGACGGTCGGCGGATAGCCCTTGGTCGTCGGCGGTTCGCCGGCGGACAGGCCGATCTCGCGCTGGGCCATGGCGAAGCGGGTGACGCTGTCCATCATGCACAGCACGTCGCGACCCTGGTCGCGGAAATGCTCGGCCACCGCCAGAGTCATGTAGGCCGCCTGCTTGCGCATCAGCGGCGCCTCGTCGGAGGTGGCGCAGACGACGACGCTGCGGGCGAGACCCTCCTCGCCCAGATCCTCGGTGATGAACTCCTGCAATTCGCGTCCGCGCTCGCCGATCAGGCCGATCACCGCGACCTCGGCGGCCGAAAAACGCGCCAGCATCGACATGACCGACGATTTGCCAACGCCCGATCCGGCGAAGATGCCCATACGCTGGCCGCGGCAGCAGGTGAGGAAGGCGTTGATGGCGCGGATGCCCAGGTCCAGCTTGCCCCCCACGCGGGCGCGGGAATGGGCGTTGGGCGGGTTGTTGCGGATCGGCGTGCCCTGCGGCCCCTTGGGCAGCGGCCCCTTGCCGTCCACCGGCTCGCCCAGCGCATTGACGACACGGCCGAGCCAGGCGTCGGTCGGGTAGATCATCGCCTGATCGCCGGCCACCAGCGCGCGGCAGCCCAGCCCCACCCCGTCGAGCGCGCCGAAGGGCATGGCGAGCGCCCGCCCCTGACGGAAGCCGACGACCTCGCACGGAATGCGGCGGCGGTCGCGCGTCTCGACGATGCAGCGGCCACCGACCGACAATTCCTTTTCGATCCCGCCGACCTCGACCATCAGGCCGGACACGGCGGTGACGCGGCCGTAACGGCTGCAGTCGGGAATCTGGTCGATGTCGCGGATCAACTGATCGATATCGAACGGCATGGATCGGATACCGGCGTTCCCAAGACGGAACGCGCTCCTATTAAGTGGTAGTTCTGTGGACGGAGGCGACGTTAACCACCATGATCGCATCTTGCGATGGAAGGATTAACGTTGTGTAAGCGCTTGGCGCTGGCGTTAAGCTGAATCGTCTGTTAACTTGTGTAAACGGGATGGTTGAAATCGATCATCAAGGATCGGGGACCATTACCAGAGTCGGGTAGCGAAAGCGCGCCATCAAACGTCGGGATATCGCCATGAGGGTTCTGCTGGTTGAAGACGATTCCTCCGTCGCCAAAAGCATCGAGCTGATGCTGAACACGGAAGGATTCATCGTCGACTCTACCGACCTGGGTGAAGACGGGCTGGAGATCGGCAAACTCTATGACTACGACATCATCATTCTTGATCTGATGCTGCCGGACATCGACGGGTACGAAGTTCTTCGCCGCCTGCGCGCCGCGCGCGTCACCACCCCGATCCTGATCCTGTCCGGCCTGACCGAGATGGACAACAAGATCAAGGGGCTGGGTTTCGGCGCCGACGATTACCTGACCAAGCCGTTCGACAAGCGCGAGTTGATCGCCCGCATCCAGGCCATCGTCCGCCGGTCGAAGGGGCATTCCGACAGCATCATCCGCACCGGCCGCCTGACCGTCAATCTCGACACCCGCACGGTGGAGGTCGACCAGTCGCCGCTACACCTGACCGGCAAGGAATACGGCATCCTGGAGTTGTTGAGCCTGCGCAAGGGCACGACGCTGACCAAGGAAATGTTCTTGAACCATCTCTATGGCGGGATGGACGAGCCGGAACTGAAGATCATCGACGTCTTCGTCTGCAAGTTGCGCAAGAAGCTGGCTGCCGCCACCCAGGGCGACAACTACATCGAAACGGTGTGGGGCCGCGGCTATGTGCTGCGCGACCCGCACGAGGAAGTCGCCGAGGGCAATCCCCCGCCGCCGCCGCGCGTGCCGCAGCAGCAGGCCGCCGGCTGACGGCAAGCCCGCATTTCTTTTCGTCCGCCCATCGAACGCCCGGCCTTCTTTCGCCTTGAAAGGGGGACCGGGCGTTCCCATGTCTGATGGGTCATTCTGCTTCGGACTGCGGGGCGTTCAAACGCTCCCACGCTCAGCCCCCCTTTTTTCGCCATCGCGATCATGCCTTAGCGGGCATTTGGGGGCCGCCATTCCCACACCCAGTCTGATGCGCCGCACCGGTGGTGCGGCGCCCTTCGCGTTATGGGAGACAGACATGCCCGTCGGCACCGTCAAATGGTTCAACAGCACCAAGGGCTTCGGTTTCATTCAGCCGGAAAGCGGCGGCCCGGATGTGTTCGTTCACATCTCCGCTGTCGAACGCGCCGGGCTGCGCAGCCTGGTCGATGGCCAGAAGATTTCCTACGAGGAGCAGCGCGATCCGAAGCGTGGCAAGACCTCGGCGGAAAATCTGAAGGCGGTCTGACCGCCTGACCGCCGACCTGCGGAAAAAGGGGCATCGGGAAACCGGTGCCCTTTTTCCGTGTTGCACAAGTCGCTGTTGCCCAGACGCAGGGCTCTGCCCAGAGGAGAACCGCTATGGCTTTCAAACCGAATTACAACCAGCAGCGGGCCGAGCGCAACCGGGCCAAGGAACAGAAGAAGGCGGAACGGCTGCAACGCCGCGAGGAAGGCGTCGCCGCCCGCCGCGCCGGCGACCAGACCGACAGCGACCAGACTGATCCCGAGTTGACCGGGCAGGACGATGCGGACGTGCAGGATGACGCCGTCTCGACCGAGACCGGTACCAAGACCGACACCAACAATGCCTGACCGGGCGACCGCAAGCGCGGCCGACCGCGACCATACGGAGGACAGGCCATGGCCCGTCAGAAGAAGCAACCCGTCGAAAACGCCTTCGCGCTCTTCGATGTGATCTACCAGGACGGAGCGCGCACCTCGAACCGCAAGGTGCCGACCGCCGACATCGACCAGTTCGACCGCGAGAACTCCATCCGCACCTTCATCGAGACGCAGGACCGCAAGATCGCGGAAATGTCCGGCAACCCGCGCGGCCCGATCAAGTCGATCACGCCGTCGGCCTGACGCCGTTTTTTCGTTCGAATGGGGGCGGCTTTCCCGCCCCCGTCGCACCTGCGGAAAGCCTTACGCCACCTTGGCGCCGGCGGCGGAGAAGCCGCCCATGCTGTAGAGGCCGCGCTGGCCTTCCACCGGCTTGAACTTGTCGGTGATGCCCAGCACCGTTTCCGCGCCGCCCAGATACAGCACGCCGTCCTGCGGCATTTGGCGGGAAATCGATTCCAGCACCTTCGCCTTCGTCGGCTGATCGAAATAGATCAGCACATTGCGGCAGAAGACGATGTCGAACTGGCCCAGCGGCGACAGGTCGCCCAGCAGGTTCCATTCACGGAACGACGCCATCTGGCGCAGTTGCTGGCTGATCTGCCACTTGTCGCCGTTCTGCTTGAAATGCTTCACCAGCATGGTGATCGGCAGGCCGCGCTGCACCTCGAACTGGGTGTAGATACCGGCCTTCGCCCGCTCCACCATTTCCGCCGAGATGTCGGTGCCGATGATCTCGATGCGCCAGCCGGCCAGCTTCGCCGCCTCGTCATTCAGGATCATCGACAGCGAATAGGCTTCCTGTCCCGACGAACAGGCGGCCGACCAGATGCGCAAGCTGCGCTTGGCCGCCCGCGCCTCCATCAGCTTCGGCAGCACCAGCTGCCTGAACTGGTCGAAGGGCTTCTGGTCGCGGAAGAAGGACGACTCGTTGGTCGTCATCGCTTCCGTGATGTCGCGCAGCAGCGCCTCGTCCTTGCGGGTGCGGACGGTGGTCGCCAGTTCCTCCAGCCCCTTCATGTTCCACTTGCGCGCCACCGGCATCAGCCGGGATTCGAGCAGGTATGCCTTGTCGCGGGTGAGGACCAGGCCGGAACGCTGCTTGAGCAGCGTGGAGAACATGTCGAAATCTTCGACTCTCATGCTGCCCTCGAAGCGAGCTTGCGGATGTGGGGACCGATTTCCTTGAGCGGCAGGATGGCGTTGCAGATGCCGGCTTGCGCCACCGCACCGGGCATGCCCCAGACCACGCTCGACGCCTCGTCCTGGGCGATCAGGGTGCCGCCGCCGTTGACCACGTCGGTGCAGCCCTTCAGCCCGTCCTGCCCCATGCCGGTCAGGATGCAGGCCAGGATCTTGCGTCCGCCGAAGGCCTTCAGGATCGACCGCATCATCGGATCGACCGCCGGGCGGCAGAAATTCTCGGGCGGGTCCTTGCTCAGCGCGATCACGTTGGTGCCGCCGCGCTGCGCCACCAGCATGTGGAAGTCGCCGGGCGCGATATAGCAGCGGTTCTGCACGACCGGCTCGCCGTCCTTGGCCTCGCGCGCGTCGATCCCGCACTGGCGGCTGATGTGCTCGGCCAGGATGGTGGTGAAGGTCGCCGGCATGTGCTGGGTGATCAGGATCGGCTGGCTGATACCGGTCTTCAGGTGCGACAGCACCTCGAACAGGGCCTGCGGGCCGCCAGTGGAGCTGCCGATGGCGATCACATCCGGCTTCACCGCGATGCCGGCCGGGGCCGGGCGGGTGGTGATCGGCCCGACCTCGCGCTTCAGCAGTCCGACCGGAGCCGCCGGGGTCAGCGGGCGGATCTCGCCGCGGCTTCGCGACCCGGCACGCCGGGCGGCGGCGCCCAGCGCCTTGACCTTGGCGACCAGCTCGCGCTTGAAATCCTCCGCCCCGCCGATCTCGCGGGTGGAGGTCGGCTTCGGGATGTAATCGGCGGCACCGGCCGACAGGCAGCGCATCGAAACGTCGGCCCCGCGCAAGGTCAGCGTGGAGGCCATGATGATCTTCACCTGCGGCGCCACCGCCAGCAGCTTCGGGATGGCGGTCAGCCCGTCCATCACCGGCATTTCGATGTCCAGCACGATGACATCGATGGAATTGCGCTGCAGCGAATTGACCGCCATCTGTCCGTCGCCGACGGAGGTGACGACGCGGATGTCCGGGTCCCCTTCCAGCGCGCGGGTCAGCAGGCCACGGATGACGGCGGAGTCGTCCACCACCATGACCCGGACGGGATCCGGGTTGGCCGGTCGCGCGGTGGTGAGGGGGCCTCTGCCAAAACTGTCCGACATAACGGCGATTCGCCTTTCAACTCGACATAGTCAACGCGGCTTTTTCCCGGGCGGCTTCTTCCGGCACCCGGGCCTGGAATGCGGCCAGGATCAGAGAAGGCCGACCTGCGCGAACTTGGTCTGGATGATGTCGCTGTCGAAGGGCTTCATGATGTACTCGTTGGCCCCGGCGGACAGCGCCTCCTGGATGTGGGCGAGGTCGTTCTCGGTCGTGCAGAACACCACCTTGGGCTGCTCGCCCCCGCTCATCTTGCGCAGCCGGCGCAGGAACTCGATCCCGGTCATCACCGGCATGTTCCAGTCCAGCAGGATGGCGTCGGGCATCTGCGCCGCGCAGGCTTCCATCGCCTGCCTGCCGTCTTCCGCCTCGCTGCAGGCGAAGTTCAGCTCTTCCAGGATCTTGCGCGCGACCTTGCGGACCACGCGGCTGTCATCGACCACCAGGCAGGATTTCATTGCGGCAGGGCCTCAGGTCATCTGTTCGTCGGCAAAAGCCGGCCGGGCCGGAGCGGCGCTCTCCATCGCGAAGAGCGCCGCGAGCCGTCAGGCCGTCTCGATGGTTGTGAAGTTGAGCAGACGGGGCACGTCCAGCACAACCATCAACTGGCCGTTCAGCCTATAAATTCCGGTCGAGACCTCCCGCCAGCGCGGATCCAGCGTCGCCGGGTTGCGTTCGAAGTCCTCCTTGGTCAGGCTCAGCACCTCGCCGACCGAATCGACCATCAGGCTGTACAGCTCGCCGCGCAGGTCGACGACGATCGACATGCCCGGCTTGTCCTTCGGCCGGCCGGTCAGGCCGAGCCGCAGGCGGACGTCGATAGCGGTGACGATGCGGCCGCGCAGGTTCAGCGATCCGGCGACCTCCGGCGGGGCCAGCGGGATGCGGGTGATCCGCTGATGGCCCAGCACGTCCTGCACCTGAAGGACCGGGATGCCGAACATCTGGTCGGCGATCGTCATGGTCACAAAGTCCTGGTTGCCGGAGACGACGATGTCGTCGCCCCTGGACTTCCGGACGGTGGACGGCAGCTTGGCGTTGCTCATGCGGCACCTTTCTGTTCGGTCAGCGTCTGCTGCAGCGCGAAGAGCAGCGCGTCACGGTCGAACTTGGCGACATAGTCGTTGAAACCGGCGATCCGGCCGCGGTCGAGGTCGCGGGCGCTGGCGTGGCTGGACAGCGCGACCATCGGCACACGCTGCCAGCGGCTGCCGTGGCGCACCGCCTCGGCGAAGTCGAAGCCGCTCATGCCCGGCATCTCGATGTCGGAGACGATGACGTCGAAGTCCTCGCCCGCCTCGCAGAGAGCCAGCGCGTCGCCGGCATTCTCCACCGCCGTCACGTCGTAACCGGCGACCGACAGCAGCGGCGTCAGCAGGTTGCGGAAGAAGGGGCTGTCGTCCACCAGCAGCACGCGCTGCAGCTTCTCCTCCTCGAACCCCTCCTGGGCGGAGGAGCCGAACCAGTCCTTGTAGGCCTGGGTCAGGAAGAAGCCGGCGTCGATCACCTCGGTCGCCTTGCCGGCGATGATGGCCGAACCCATCAGGCCGGGACGCTCCGCGGCCAGCTGGACGTTCAGCTTCTCCTCGACGATGTCGACGATCTCGTCGACGATCAGCCCCATCGAGCGGTCGCCGTCGGCGAAGACCAGGACCGGCTGGCGGCCTTCGTTGGCGATGACGAAGTTCGGGTTGATCGGCACCAGCGGCATCAGCTTGCCGCGGTACTGGACCACCGGCAGGCCGTTCGACAGCTCGACCGTGGCGAGATCGACGTCCTCCAGGCGGGCGACCAGCGACAGCGGCACCGCCTTGGGCGCGCCCTCGCCGGCGCGGAACAGCAGGAGCGCCATCTTGTCCTCCTGGCGCTGGGTCTGGACCGCGGTGGTCTCCTTCCCCGCGGCCTCGCCCATCGCCATCTCGCCGGTGGCCGACGCGATGCCGTTGGGGTCCAGGATCATGATGACCGAGCCGTCGCCCAGGATCGTGTTGCCCGAGAACATCTCGATGTGGCGCAGGATCGGCGCCACCGGCTTCACCACGATTTCCTCGGTGTCGAACACGCGGTCGACCATGATGCCGAAGGTGTAGGTGCCGACCTGGGTGACGACGATGAAGGTCTCGTCCTCCGTCTTGGCGGCGCCCTCGCTGTCGTCCAGCCGCAGCAGCTGCTGCAGCGACACCAGCGGCAGCAGGCGGTTGCGCAGGCGCAGCACCGGCGTGCCCTTCAGCCGTTCGATGGTGTGCTCGCTGTCCGACGCGGCGCGCACCAGCTCGACCACGCTGATCTGCGGAATGGCGAAGCGTTCGCCGGCGCATTCCACGATCAGGGCCGAGACGATGGCCAGGGTCAGCGGGATCTTGATGACGAAGGTCGAGCCCTTGCCCTGGGCCGACTTGATCTCGATCGTGCCGCCGATCTTCTCGATGTTGGTCTTCACCACGTCCATGCCGACGCCGCGGCCCGACACGTTGGTGACCTTGGCGGCGGTGGAGAAGCCCGGCTTCATGATGAACTGGATGATCTGCTGGTCGGTCATCGAGGCCAGCTCGCCTTCCGACGCCATCCCGTTCTGGATCGCCTTCTGCTTGATCCGGTCGATGGCAAGGCCCTTACCGTCGTCCTGAATCTCGATGATGATGTGGCCGCCTTCGTGATAGGCGTTCAGCGTGATGCGCCCGGTCTCCGACTTGCCGGCCTTCAGGCGCTCCGCCGGGATCTCCAGCCCATGGTCGGCGCTGTTGCGCACCATGTGGGTCAGCGGGTCCTTGATCAGCTCCAGCACCTGGCGGTCCAGCTCGGTGTCGGCGCCGAGCATCTGGAGGTCGATCTTCTTGTTCAGTTCGTGCGCCAGATCGCGCACCAGACGCGGCAGCTTGGCCCAGGCGTTGCCGATCGGCTGCATGCGCGTCTTCATGACGCCTTCCTGCAGCTCCGACGTCACATGGTTCAGGCGCTGCAGCGGGGCGGCGAACTCGCTCTCCTTCTGCGACCGCAGGATCTGGAGCAGCTGGTTGCGGGTCAGCACCAGCTCCGACACCATGGTCATCAGGTTTTCGAGCAGGTCGACGTTCACGCGGATGGTCTGCGCGGCGACCGCCGATTCCTTGGTCGCGGCCTCGGCGCCCGCATCGGCGGCACCGCCGGCCGAACCGCCGCCGCTCGCCATCGGGGCGACCGGGGCCGGCATCTTGGCGGCGGCCGGCTCGGCGTCGGGCACGACGAGGTCCTGCGACGGGGCCGGCTCCTCGGCCGGCTCGGGCGCGCGGGTGGCGACCGCGGTGCCGGCGGCGGGAGCGGCGGCCGGGGCGGGAATGTCGTTCGGGCCGGGGGTGGAGTTCCACAGCGCCTCAAGCTCGTCCAGGGTCACCGGACGGGACTCCGACGCGGCGACCGCGGGGGCGGTCGGAGGCGGCGGCGGCGCGGCGGCGGCCGGGGCGGGACCGCCCAGCTTGCCTTCGGCGCACAGGTTCAGCCGCTCGATCAGCGGCAGGTCGTCGCCCGGCGGTTCCGCCTCGGTCGCTTCCAGGACCGCCAGCAGGCTCTTGATGGTGTCCAGAGCCTGCAGGATCAGCGACACCGCTTCCGGGTTGATCGTCAGTTCGCCATCGCGGAACTTGCCCAGCACGTTCTCGGACGCGTGCGCCACCTTCTCCAGGCGGGGCAGGCCGAGGAAGCCGCAAGTGCCCTTGATGGTGTGAACGAGCCGGAAGATGTTCGACAGCAGTTCCGGATTGTTGGGGTTCTGCTCCAACCGGACCAACTCGACGTCGAGCACCGAGAGGTTTTCGTTGGTTTCCGTCAGAAATTCGGACAGCAGATCATCCATGTCGCATTCCCCAGGCCCAATGTTTATGGTCCGCGCCGGCCTGCGGCTCGAACGGACGGCTTTGCCGGCCGCCGGTTGCGCTCCAGTCCAGGTAGGGTGGGAGCCTGTCAAACACTGATTAAGAGAACCTTACCTCTTCCGATAGGGAGTCCTCCCGGAGCTTCCACCGGTAGGATCGGGGTTTCATTGTCACAGGGAGGATCGATGACCGACGCCGAACTCGCCCAATCCGTGCGCGAAGCCGTGGAACGCCTCAACGCCGCGCTGGCGGAGGCCGCGCGCCACAATCTGGCGGTCACGCTGCGCACGACCGCTCACCAGACCACCGGCGGGGTGGAGCAGGTCGTGCTGGAGCCGCGGATCTTCAAGCAGCTGTAAAGGCGGCTGTCAGAGCGGCGGAGTGCCTCACCATTCCGCGGTGAAGACCAGCCGCTCGCTGCTTTCGGTGGCGACGGCGATGCGGAAGCCGTCGCTCTCGGCCAGCCGGCCGGCGAGATAGGCGTGGATGGTGCGCGGGGTCAGCGCCTCGGCCCCCGCCGTGCCGGCCAGCGCCGCCGCAGCCTCCGGGTTGAGCGTTCCCGGCCGCCCGGCGGCGGTCACGGTGATGCGGCCGGCGGTCTCGTCGCCGTCGGCGGCGACGGAGACCAGCCCGCCATGCGTCAGCGCCTCATCCGCCAGCATCACCAGATTCAGCACCAGCTTCACCACGCCGCGGCGCTGGGCGGTCATGTCGTGGGGAACCCGCTCCGGCCAGTCGAGCCGGGTGCGCCCGCCCTCGACATAGCCGGCGGCGGCGGCGCGGGCGTCGCCGAATCCCTTCTGGTCACGCCCGGCGACCCCATAGGCCAGCCGGAACACCCGCAACCGGCGGTCGGCCTGGCCGGAGGAATGGTCGATCAGCTTTACCGCCTCGCCCAGGAATCCGCCGACTGCTGAACCGCCCTCCTCGTCCTCCTGCATCTCCTCGATCAGTTCCAGGCCGTTGCGGATGGCGCCGACCGGGCTGACCAGATCATGGCAGAGCTTCGACGCCAGCAGTTCCAGCACGCGGATGTCGACGCTGACGGGGCGGGAGGACGATTCGGTCACAGGGCGAACTCCGGGAAAAAAGGAACGGCGACGGCGCGGTGCCGGAGACTCTATACTCTCCGGGCGCCGCCGCACAGGCGGTCGCATTTCCTATGTAGAATAGCGGCATGGATGGGACGCGACATGGACGATTCGCTGGTGCCCGGCGCCTGGGTGCGCCACCCGGACCAGCCCGACTGGGGGCTGGGACAGGTGCAGTCGGCCATCCGCAACCGCATCACGGTGAATTTCGAGCATGCGGGCAAGGTGCTGATCGATTCGGACGTTATCTCGCTGACGGTGGTCGATCCGGAAGAGATCTGAGGTCCGGCACTGGGGGTTTGGGGCTCCGCACTCCGGGAAAGCGCGGATTGCGCGGCACCGGCGGCTTTGCTTTTATGCGAATGATTTCGGACGCCTGTTTGGGAGAGACCACATGAAGGCAATGATCCTCGGCTTCGCCGCCGCGGCGGTGATCGCACTGGGCACGGCAGCGGTGCTGAACTCCATGACCCATTCGACCGCGGAGCGCTATTCCAGCACGTCCGTCCGCCTGTAGGCGAACATCGCCCCACCCCATTCCACGAAAAGGCGACTTCCGGCTGCCCGGCGCACGGTGTAGGATCGGTCGATCCATGACCGGACACGGCGGGGCTTTGCTTGATCTCGCGTCTCAAAGGGGGAATGGGCGCATTCGGTGTGGCGCTGATCCTTGGCCTCAACGCCATGGTCGGCTACGACCTGCTGCACCAGCGTGACCAGACCATCTCCCGGGCGCGGGAGGACACGGCGTCGATGGCGCTGGTGCTGGAACGCCAGGCGAGCGACACCCTGTCCGGCGTGTCGAAGATTCTTGCCGGCGCCGTGGAGGTGCTGGCCGTCAGGTCCGACAGCTGGACCCGCGGCGATGCCGACATCCACGCCCTTCTGCGCCGTCAGGCCGCGCTGTCGCCACTGGTCCGCGCCATCCTGGTGGTATCCGCCGACGGCAGGCTGATCCACGACACCGAGACGCTGGAGCCGGCGAACGTCGACCTGTCGGACCGCGATTACCTGATGGCCCACCGCGACCGGCTGGTCCCCGACGGCGGGGTTTTCGTCGGCAATCCCGTGCGCGGCCGCACCTCCGGCTCTTGGTTCTTCAGCATGAGCCGGCGGCTGGATTCGCCAGACGGCAGCTTCGCCGGCGTGGTGGTCGCCGTGCTGGAACCGATGGCCTTCCGCGGCTTCTACCAGTCGCTTCCACTGGCCGGCGACGCGGTGGTGACGCTCTATCACTCCGACGGGACGGTGATCGCCCGTTTCCCCGACCATGACGGCTTCATCGGCCGCTCCGCCCAATTCCTGCCGCTGTTCACCGATCTGCTGAAGGAGGCGCGGGCGGGGACCGCGATGCTGGACGGCACCGTCGACGGACCGCGCCGCATCCTCAGCCACCGCGCCTCCGCCGAGATGCCGCTGGTGGTGACGGTGTCCTCGTCGCAGGACGCAGTGCTGGCTCCCTGGTGGTCGAAGGCGATGACGCTGGCGGCGGCCGACCTCGCCGGGACGCTGGTGCTGGCGGCGATGACGCTGGCCCTGCTGCGCGAGGCGGAGCGGCGGGAACGGGCCATCGCCGACCTCCAGAACAGCGAGCAGGCGCTGCGCGACAGCCAGCAGAGGCTGATCCAGGACATCGCCGCCCGCCACAGGATCGAGGCGGAGCTGATCGCCGCCAAGCAGGTCTCCGACGCCGCCAACCGGGCGAAGACCCAGTTCCTGGCCAACATGAGCCACGAGCTGCGCACGCCGCTGAATGCGGTGATCGGCTTCGCCGAGGCGCTGGAAAGCGGCATCTTCGGCGCGATGTCGGGCAAGCAGACCGAATATGTCGGCGACATCCGCCGGTCCGGCCAGCATCTGCTGAGCCTGATCAACGACATCCTCGACACCACCAAGATCGAATCGGGCAAATACGTGCTGCACCAGGAGGATCTGGCGGTCGGCGACCTGATCGGCGAATGCCTGCGCCAGATGGAGCCGCTGGCGGTGGAAAAGGGCGTGACCCTGACGGCGGCGCTGCCCGCCACCCTGCCCATCCTCCATGCCGACGCCCGCGCGGTGCGGCAGATCCTGCTGAACCTGCTGTCCAACGCGGTGAAGTTCACCCCGCCGGGTGGGCGGATCGCGGTGGAGGCCGACAGGGCGGCGCGCAGCCTGCGCCTGCGGGTCAGCGACACCGGCATCGGCATCCCCGCCGTTGAGCTGGAACAGGTGATGGAACCCTTCCATCAGGTCGACAACTCCCACACCCGCCGCTATGCCGGGACCGGGCTGGGGCTGCCGCTGGTCAAGTCGCTGGTGGAGTTGCAGGACGGCCGCTTCGTGCTGTCCAGCGTGCTGGGGCGCGGCACCACCGCCACCGTGCTGTTCCCGCAGTCGCGGCTGCGCACCCATCCGGACGATCTGCGGCCTCTGGAACAGGTGCAGGCCGCCCCGGCATAAGAATCTCTCCCTAGACCCGCCGCGCCTTGCCGACGATGACCAGGGCGATGCCGCCCAGCACGGCGACCGACGACAGCGCCAGAACCGGGGTGATCCGCTCGCCCAGCGCCAGCACTGCAACCAGTGCGGTGATGACCGGGACGCTCAGCTGGACCGAGGCGGCGCGAGCGGCGGTCAGGGCGGGCAGCGCCGCATACCAGATGGAATAACCGACGCCCGACGCCAGCGCCCCCGACAGCACCGCATAGACCAGCCCTCCCTGGTCCCAGCGCACGCCTCCGCCAAACAGCGGACCGGCCAGCGCCGCCAGCAGGGCCAGGACCGCCGCCATCGGCGCGGCGCGCAGGAAGTTGCCGGCGGTGGTGGCGATGGGATCGCGGCTGGTGCGCCCCAGCAGGGAATAAACGCCCCAGGCCGCTCCGGCCGCCATCATCAGCAGCGCCCCCAACGGGTCCGGCGCCGACAGGCCGGGCGCCAGCAGCAGCGCCAGCCCGCCGAGCGCCAGCGCCAGCCCGCCCCATTGCAGAGGCACCAGCCTTTCGCCGCGGTAAAGCCCGACCAGGATCATGGTGGCCTGCACCGCCCCGAACAGCAGCAGCGCCCCGGTCCCCGCCGTCATGGTCAGATAGGCGAAGGAGAAGGCGGCGGCATAGGCCAGCAGCGCCGCCGCCCCGCGCCAGCTGCCGGCTCCCGCTTTCGCATGGCCGGTGGCGCGGGCGATCAGCCACAGGCTGGCGGCCCCGGACGCGATGCGCACCAGCGTGAAGCCGGCCGGGTCGATGTCGGTCTGGGTCAGCGCCAGCCGGCATAGGATGGAGTTCGCGGCGAAGGCCAGCATCGCCAGCAGGGTCAGCAGCGCCGCCCGCCCGGCGCTCGGCACCGTCGGTGCCGGAACGGCCCCCGCCTTTTCGCTCGCCATCATGATTGTTTTCCCTGCAACCATTTCCGCCCAGCTAGCCGCAGGGCCGCCGCCCTGTCAAATACCCAGCGGCGCCAGCCCCGTCCGACTTTGGTCGGACTGCGGTTACGAGGACGGGCCGGGAAGGGCGAACAGCAGCAGGTAGGTGCGCTGGAGCGAGCTGAAATTGTTGTCGGAGATCAGATAGACCAGCGTTTCCCCCGCCGGCCCCGGCCGGGTGGCGATGCCTTCGAAATTGTCGTTCACCAGCGGCGCCTCCAGGCGCCCAAGCTCTTCGCCCTCCACCACCTTTCCGGCGGTCAGCTGGCCCGGCGCCACGCGGACCAGCCGCGACGACCAGCCGCCCAGCAGCGACACCCAGCGTTCCAGCACCAGCGCGCCGCCGTCCGGCAGCGGGGCGACGCTGGTCGGGCGGTAACGCGGGGCGGCGAGATAGATGAAGGGCTGCCAGTCGGCGGCGCTGCGCGGAACGCCGTCTCCTGCCAAGCCCGATCGCGTGATCCAGGCGCGGCGTTCCCGGCGGCCGTCGTCCTTCCCCTCCTCCATGGCGAGCAGCCGTCCGTCGGGAAGGCGGGTCAGCGCCTCCAGCCCGCCATTTTCCGGCGCGCTGTCCATGCCCGGCGGCAGTGGAATGGGCGTCGGCGTGCCCTCCGGCCCGCGGCTGCCACCCATATAGCGCAGGATACGGTGGTCACGTTCCAGCGAGACCAGCCAGCCGCCGTCGGGCAGCCGCGTCAGATCCTCCGCATCGGTGCGGCGCTTGCTGTGGGAGGTTCCCTCCTCCACCGTCAGCGGTCGGGCATGGACATCGGACAGGCCGGTCAGCCGCCCCCCGGCATCGGTTTGCAGCCGGCCATCGACAACCAGCCCGGTGTCGCCGATGGCGACGAAGCGGTCGCCGGCCGGGTCCACCCACAGCCCGGACAGCCCGCCGACCCGGTCGCCCCCGGCGATGTCCAGCCCACCCAGGAAGCGCAGCGGCCCGACCGCCAGCTTGCCCGACCGTCCGCGGTCGAGCGGAACGGCGACGGCCTTGACCGATTCGGGCTCCCCTCCGCCGGCACCGACCACGGCGGCGCAGCCGCCGGCCAGGGCCACCAGCAGCAGGCTCCACAACACTGTCTTTCGCATCGTCATCGCGCCACTCTTGTCAGTGCAATCGAGAGACACAATCTTTCTTTTGAGGATCATTGCGTGCATATGGCGACTTGCGGCGCAGCCGTTACGGCACATCCATCATACCGGCTAGGCGCGGCGGATTACTCCCTCAGAACCGGTGGGGTCGACGGGACAAGCGCTTAGATTGACGAATGTTTTCGACGATGCCTATCCATGACGATCGAGCCGAGCCCGTTCCCATGCCGATGCTTCCGCGGTCGCAGACCGCCTATTCTCCTCCGGACCAGACCGGCGACGGCGTCGCGTCCGGTGTGTCTGGCGGCGTGTCTGGCGGCGAGGCCGGCGCCATGCCCTTGGCCGACCGGCTGACGGCGCGCATCCAGGAGTTGGAAGCGGAGCTGCGGGAACTGCAGCACCGCGCCAAGAACAGCCTGCAGCTGGTCATCAGCCTGCTGAAGCTGCAGGCCGGCCGCATCCGCGACCCCGACGCCCGCGCCGCCTACGAGCAGACCATGGTCCGCATCGAGGCATTGGCGATTCTCTATCGTCAGCTGCACGAGAGCGGCGCCGGCACCCATGTCGACCTCGGCCGCTACGTCACCGCGCTGTGCGAGGCGGTGCGGGAAGGCACGCCCGGCGCCCTGTCGCGCGTGCCGGTGACCGTCGATTCCGACCCGATCCAGATCGGCCTGTACGAGGCGATGCCGCTCGGCCTCATCATCGCGGAGCTGGTGACGAACTGCCTGCACCATGCCTTCCCCGACGACGGCTGGATCCGCATCACCGTGCGCCAGCAGGACGACAGCGGCCGTGCCCGTCTGACGGTGGAAGACAACGGCCGCGCCCTGCCCGCCGGGTTCGACACCACGTCCGAAGACGGGATGATGCTGGCCGAGGCGCTCGCCGGCCAGCTCGGCGACACGCTGTCCACCGACAGCGACGCCGCCGGCACCACCGCCAGCGTCAGCTTCCCGGTCTGACTGCGGTTCCGCTGATAGAGATCTCGGAAGGCGCCTGTCGGCCGTCATTCCCGCGAAGGCGGGAATCCAGTCGTTTCATCCGCTTAACTGCGGAGTTCCCTGGATCCCCGCCTGCGCGGGGATGACGGCCGAAACAGGGTTGTCATTGGTGTGGGGACGATAAACGTCCCCCTCAGTGCCGGCATCCCTCACCGTCATGGGGCTCACGTCGTCATCGTCGGATTGATGCCGCGACGCTTCATTCACGCGGCCCTGCAATTCTCCTGACACGGTTGATTTTTCGACCACCGGCGCGGTTCGGGTGGCTGCAATTCCCACCGGCTTTCACCAAATGGCGAAGGGCGGGGAAGGAAAGGCCTTCCCACATGTTATGACCCAGGACACGCAGCCGATCGGACGCCATGTACGCCCATTCGCCCCAGCCAATCCCGTCAGCCGGATCGCCGCCCGCCCCCACCGGGGCCACCGGCGTGCTGCGGCCGATCCTGGAGCCGGGGCGGACCTGCTGGCGGGTGGAGGACACCGCGAGGCTGGGCGTCATCGTCGATGCGGAGGATTATTTCGCGCTGGCCAAGGCGGCCATGCGGCGCGCCCGGCGCAGCATCTACATGACCGCCTGGGATTTCGACGCCCGCATCCGGCTGATGCCGCAGACCCGCCGCCCGCGCCGGCCCGACCGGCTGGGCACGCTGCTGAACTGGCTGGCGACGACGCGGCCAGACCTGCACATCCATGTGCTGAAATGGGACTATGCCGAGCTGTTCGACCTCGCCCGCTGGTCGCACCCCTTCATGCTGCGCAACTGGCTGACCCACCGGCGCCTGCAATACCGGCTGGACAGCGACCATCCGACCGGCGCCTGCCATCATCAGAAGATGCTGGTGATCGACGATCAGGTCGCCTTCTGCGGCGGGCTGGACGTCACCGCCAACCGCTGGGACACCCGCGCCCACCATGCCCATGACCCGCGGCGGCGCCAGCCCGACGGCAAGCCCTACGAGCCGTTCCACGACGTGATGATGGCGGTGGACGGCGACGCCGCCCGCGCGCTGGGGGAGATGTTCCGCGACCGCTGGGCGCGCGCCACCGGCGAGACGCTGGCGCCCCCCGCCCACTCGCCCGGCCGGCCGGCCCGCCGCCACCCGCTGGCCGCCGACCCCTGGCCGCCCGGATTCGAGCCGATGCTGCGCGGCGTGCGCGTCGGCATCGCCCGCACCGATCCCGCCTACAACGGGCGCGAGGCGGTGCGCGAGGTGGAAGCGCTCCATCTGGAGGCCATCGCCCAGGCGCGTGACGTCATCTATCTGGAAAGCCAGTATTTCGCCTCCACCGCGGTGGCCGAGGCGCTGAAGGCGCGGCTGGCGGAACCGGACGGGCCGGAGGTGATCGTCGTCAACCCGGTGCGCACCACCAGCTGGCTGGAGAACACCGTCATGCTCGGCGCCCGCGCCCGGCTGACCCGCGAGCTGCGCGAGGCCGACCGCCACGGCCGCTTCCGCCTGTTCGCCGCGCTGACCGACGGCGGCGCCTGCATCACCGTCCATGCCAAGGTGATGGTGGTGGACGACCGTCTGCTGCGAATCGGCTCGGCCAACCTCAACAACCGCTCGATGGGCCTCGACACCGAGTGCGACCTTGCGCTGGAAGCCGGGCCTGGGCCGGAGCATGCGGAGACCCGCCGCGCCATCCGGCACACCCGCGACGACCTGATCGCCGAGCATCTGGGATCCACGGCGGCGGCGGTCGCGGCGGCGCACCGGCGGCTTGGCTCGCTCACCGCCGCCATTGAGTCGCTGCGCAAGCCGATCGGGCGGACGCTGGAACCGCTGCACGACCCCGAACCCGACGGGCTGGCCGCCGCGGTCGCCGACGCCCGTGTCTTCGATCCCGAACATCCGGTCGGCGCGGTGGACATCGTCCGCCGGGTTCTGCCGTCTCGCATCCCGCGCACCCGCCACTGGCTGATGCTGGCCGGCGTCCTGGCCCTGCTGGGGCTGTGGGGCATGTGGCGCTACACCGCGCTCAGCGAGTGGGCGACGCTGGACGCCGTGCTGACCGTCTTCCATAGCCTGGGCGAGAGTCCGCTGGCGCCGCTGTGGCTGATGCTGGCCTATGTCGCCGGCGGCTATGTCATGTTCCCACTGACCGTGATGATCGCCGCCACCGCCATCGTCATGGGGCCGTGGTGGGGCTTTCCCACCGCGATGGCCGGGGCGGTCGCCTCGGCGGTGGCGATGTTCTGGACCGGGCGGATGGCGGGGCGCGACCTGCTGGACCGCCATGGCGGACCGCTGATCGCCCGCATCAACGAAAAGCTGGCCGACAGCGGCATCGCCGCGGTGGCCGGCGTGCGCGCCGTGCCGGTGGCACCCTATACGGTGGTGAACCTCGCCGCCGGCGCGTCGAAGCTGCGCTTCGGCGATTATGTGATCGGCACCATGGTCGGTCTTGCGCCCGGCATCCTTGCCTTCAATCTGCTCGGGCACCAGCTTGAGCGCACCATCACCAATCCCGGGGCCGGCGACATCGCGCTGCTGGCGGGGATGGCGGCGGTGGCGATCGGGCTGGGCTGGGTGACCAGCCGCCTTCTCGGCCGTTCCGGCCGGGCCAACGGTCCGGGCAAGAGCAAGCAGGACCGGCCAGACGACAGGTCGGACGAAAGGCCAAAGGGAAGGAATTTGGAACCGTGATCCGTTTCAGCCGTGACCGTGTCCAGCGCATCGCCGCCGCGTTGCGCGCCGCCCGCGCCCGCCGTCCCCGCCGTGCCGACCGCCGCAGCAACCCCATTCCGGACGGCATGGCCGCGCTCAGCGTCGCCACCTGGAACATCCACAGCTGCGTCGGGCTCGACGCCCGATTCGCCCCCGACCGCATCGCGCAGGTGATCCGCGACCTCGACGTCGACCTGATCGGCCTGCAGGAGGTCGGCTGGCACCATCGCGGCGAATCGGGGATGGACCAGTTCGCCTTCCTCGAACGGCACACCGGGCTGACGGCCTATGCCGGCCCGACCAAGCACAGCGAGCGCGCCCATTACGGCAACTGCCTGCTGACCCGCCTGCCGGTGCGGTCGATGGAGACGATGGACCTGTCCGTCGGCAAGCGCGAGCCGCGCGGCGCCATCGACGCGGTGGTGGAGGTGCAGGGCCGCCCGGTGCGGGTGATCGTCGCCCATCTCGGCCTCGACCCCTGGGAACGGGCCAAACAGGTCGGTGACATTGTGTCGCGGGTGGAAAGCCAGCCGAAGCTGCCCACGCTGTTCATGGGCGACCTGAACGAATGGACGCCCAGTTCCCCCCGGCTGCGCCAGCTCGCCTCCTCCTTCGCCGACGTCGCCAATCCGCGCAGCTTCCACGCCCGCATGCCGACCCTGCGGCTCGACCGCATCTATGTGACGGGAGGCTTGCAAATCCCCGCTTTCGAGGTGGTTCGCACCATCCTCACCCGTCGGGCATCGGACCATCTGCCGGTCCGCGCGGTGCTCGCCGTCCCCTGAACGTCAACAGCTGTTCCTAAACGTCAGTATGACCAACGGAGTCGCGCTCCGGGGTCATAGCGGAATCGTTGCGGTTGATAATTTTTTGTGCAGTGCAATGTTCTTTCAACAACAGAGCTTTGCAAATGCGAAGAAGCTCTTGACCTATACGCCACCCCTGACGAAGGATATGGTTGGTAATACGATCAATACGCTGATCGAAGGTATAACCGACCCTGGCCGACCGGGGGCAGCCGTGACGTGAGGATCTGATTTGCTGTACCATCTGTACGACATGCAACACGCCGCCATGCGGCCGATGCGTTTCTGGGCCGAAGCCGCCCAGCACACCTTCCAGAACCCGCTGATGCCGTTGTCCTACACCAAGCTTGGCCGGGCGGTCGCCGCCGGGGCCGAGCTGGTGGAGCGGACGACCCGCCGCTTCGGCAAGCCGGCGTTCGGTCTGGCGGAGACGGTGGTCGATGGGCAGACGGTGCCGGTTACCGAGCGTTTCGTCTGGCAGTCCCCCTTCTGCAAGCTGCTGAACTTCGCCAAGCCGGAAGGCACGCCGCGCCAGCCCAAGGTGCTGCTGGTCGCCCCGATGTCGGGGCACCACGCCACGCTGCTGCGCGGCACGGTCGAAGCGCTGATGCGCGACCATGACGTCTACATCACGGACTGGATCGACGTGCGGCTGGTGCCGATGGCGGCCGGCCGCTTCGACCTGGACGACTACATCGACACGGTGGCGGAGCTGATCCGCTTCCTGGGGCCGAACACCCACGTCATCGCGGTGTGCCAGCCGGCGGTGCCGGTGATGGCGGCGGTGTCGCTGATGGCGGCGGCGGACGAGCCGGTGCAGGCGCGCAGCATGACCCTGATGGGCGGCCCGATCGACCCGATGGCCAACCCGACGGTGCCGGTCAAGCTGGCGATGGAACGCCCGCTGAAGTGGTTCGAGCGCAGCGTCATCACCACGGTCCCGGTTTATTATCCGGGCGCCTTCCGCCGCGTCTATCCGGGATTCATCCAGCTGTCGGGCTTCATGTCGATGAACCTCGACCGCCACATCAACGAGCATGTCGGCCTGTTCCGCCACCTCGTCCGCGGCGACGGCGATTCGGCCGAGCAGCACCGCCGCTTCTACGACGAATATCTGTCGGTGATGGACCTGTCGGCGGAATTTTACCTGCAGACCATCGAGACGGTGTTCCAGAAGCACGCCCTGCCCAACGGCACCATGATGTCGCGCGGCCGCAAGGTGGAGCCGGCGGCGGTTCGCAAGACCGCGGTGATGACGGTGGAAGGCGAGCTGGACGACATCTCCGCCCCCGGCCAGACCATCGCGGCCCAGCGCCTGTGCTCGTCGCTGCCGGACGAGATGCGCAAGACGCATTTCCAGAAGGGCGTCGGCCACTACGGCATCTTCAACGGCCGCCGCTGGCGCGAAGCGATCCTGCCGGAAATCCGCAGCTTCATCCAAAGCCACGACGGGGAGTGAAAACGGAAGGGGCGCCGGCTGCGGGTGCCCCTTCCCTAACCCTCCCCCGCGTTCCGCGGGAGAGGGGACTGCCGCCGCACTGCAAATCTACCCTCTACCGCCGAAGGCGGGGGAGGGAGGGACCCGCTCGCCAGAGCGGGAGGGAGGGGGCACCCGCAAGGCACCCCCACCCCCTCAATCCACCCCTTCTCAATCCACCATCGACCGCGCCTCGGTGAAGGCATCCATATGCCCCAGCCCCGAAGCCCCGCCGGCCTTCACCCGCATGCCGGCGGTGGCGACGTGGAACAGGTAGCCCAGCGCGAACAGCGCCACGAACAGCCCGAAGACCAGCGCGTTGTAGTAGACCATCGTCACCAGGGCCAGCACCGCCAGCACAAGCGAGATCGCCGGGAACACCGGATAGAAGGGCGCGCGGTACGGCCGCTCCAGCGCCGGTTCGGTGGTGCGCAGGTGGAACAGCGCCGCCATGCTCATGATGTACATGACGATGGCGCCGAACACCGACATGGTCACGATGTTGGCGGTCAGCGGCTGGCCACCGATCTTGATCAGCTCGTCGGAATAGATGGCGGCGATGCCGATCACACCGCCGGCCAGGATCGCCCAATGCGGGGTCTTGCGGGTCGGGTGCAGGCGGGCCAGCACCGGCGGCAGGAAGCCGGCGCGGGACAGCGCGAAGATCTGGCGCGAATAGCCCATGATGATGCCGTGGAAGGAGGCGATCAGCCCGAACAGGCCGATCCACACCAGCATGTGCAGCCAGCCGCTCGATTCACCGACCACCGCCTTCATCGCCTGCGGCAGCGGGTCGTTGATGTTCGACAGCGCGTTCCAGTCGCCGACGCCGCCGGCGAAGATCATGGTGCCGAAGGCCAGCACCACCAGCGTCAGGATGCCGCCGATATAGGCGCGCGGCACGGTGCGCTTGGGATCCTTGGTCTCCTCCGCCGCCATCGCCGCCCCCTCGATCGCCAGGAAGAACCAGATGGCGAAGGGGATCGCGGCAAAGATGCCGCCGAAGGCGTCCATGCTGAAGCTGGGCGACCCCGCCCAGCCGTTGGCGGTGAAGTTGGCCCAGGAGAAGCCGGGATAGACGACGCCCATGAACACCACCAGTTCGATGATCGCCAGGATGGTGACGAACAGCTCGAAGGTGGCGGCGATGGACACGCCGGCGATGTTCAGCCCCATGAAGACGATGTAGGCGCCGACCGCCGCAGTCTTCGGATCGAGCCCCGGAAATTGCACGTTCAGATAGGCACCGATGGCGAGCGCGATGGCCGGCGGCGCGAAGACGAACTCGATCAGCGTGGCGAAGCCGGCGACGAAGCCGCCGGTCGGTCCGAAGGCGCGGTAGCTGTAGGCGAAGGGACCGCCGGCATGGGGGATGGCGGTGGTCAGCTCGGTGAAGCTGAAGATGAAGGTGGTGTACATCGCCGCGATCAGGATCGTGGTGACGAGGAAGCCCAGCGTCCCCGCCGCCGCCCAGCCGTAGCTCCAGCCGAAATATTCGCCGGAGATCACCAGCCCGACGGCGATCCCCCACAGATGGAGCCCGCTCAGGCTCTTGCTCAATTCAGGTTTCGTGTTCCCAGACATGTTGTCTCCTGCCCCTGTTCAAGGCGTTGGAATTGATGGCGGCGCTCTCTCACGACCGGTCGGTCAGTTGGTTTTTGTCGTTGTCCGGACCGGCAAGGGACGGGGCGTCCTCCTTCAGGGCGACCCCCGTCAGCTTCAGCCGCGCCGCCTCGGTGGCGAGCCAGCACAGCTTGTCGGCGGCCGTCTGGATCGACAGGCCACCGGCATGGATGTTCGAAATGCAGTTGCGTTCGGAATCGGCACGGCCGGGCTTCGGGTCCCAGGTCAGATAGGCGCCCAGCGACTCCGCGGCCGACAGGCCGGGCCGCTCGCCGACCAGCAGCGCCACCAGCCGGGCCCCCATGGCCGCCGCCACCTCGTCGCCCAGCGCCACCCGCGCCTGTTCGGCCAGCACCACCGGCCCGATGCGCAGAGGCCCCAGCCACGCCACGCAGGCATGGACCAGCGGCGCGGCATTCACCTGCACCGCGGCGGCCGACAGCCCGTCGGCGATCACGAACAGCAGATCCCACTCTCCCGCCGGCAACCCGGCGGCGCTGGCCGGATCGAGCCGGCGGCCGAGATCGGGACGGCGCAGATAGGTCGGCCGGTCGGGTGCGGCGCTGTGGACGCGGATCGTCTCCAGCGGTGACAGGTCGGCGGCCAGCCGGTCGAAATCGACAGCACTATGGACGGCGTCGCGGGCGCGGGCATGGGCAAGCTGGAACTCCAGCAGCGCCTTGGTCGGCAGCGCGTCGCCGCTGCGGCCGAGCGCGATGCGGGCGCGGGTGGCGCTGCGGAAGCGCGCCCACGGATCTTTCGGGGTCTCGCTCATCAGGCCGCACTCCCCAGCAGGGCGGAGACGACCAAGCTCTGGTCGGGCCAGGGCGGCAGGCGGCGCTGCTCGTCGAGCCAGCCGGCCTTGTCCAGCCACGCTTCGAACTCCGGCGCCGGCGGGCGTTTCAGCAGATGCCGCAGCCCGAGCACGTCGTGATAGGACAGGCTCTGGTAATTCAGCATGACGTCGTCGGCGCCGGGCACCGCGATCAGGAAATTGACGCCCGCGGTCGCCAGCATCGTCATCAGGACGTCCATGTCGTCCTGGTCGGCCTCGGCATGGTTGGTGTAGCAGACGTCGCAGCCCATCGGCACGCCCAGCAGCTTGGCGCAGAAATGGTCTTCCAGCCCGGCCCGCGTGATCTGCTTGGCGTCGTAGAGATATTCGGGGCCGATGAAGCCGACCACCGTGTTGACCAGCAGCGGGTCGAAGGCGCGGGCGACGGCATAGGCGCGGGTTTCCACCGTCTGCTGGTCGACGCCGAAATGGGCGTCGGCCGACAGGGCGGACCCCTGCCCCGTCTCGAAATACATGACATTGTCGCCGATGGTGCCGCGCTTCAGCGCCTTGGCCGCCTCCTGCGCTTCGGCCAGCAAGGACAGGCTGACGCCGAAGCCGGTATTGGCTTTCTCGGTGCCGGCAATCGACTGGAACACCAGATCGACCGGCGCCCCGCGCTCCATCGCCTGCATCGTGGTGGTGACATGGGCCAGCACGCAGGACTGCACCGGGATGTCGAAGCGGGTGCGCACGGCGTCCAGCATCTCCAGCAGCGCGATGCAGGCCGGCACATTGTCGGTCGCCGGGTTGATGCCGATCACCGCGTCGCCGATGCCGTAGAGCAGCCCGTCGAGCGTCGAGGCGGCGATGCCGGTCGGATCGTCGGTCGGATGGTTGGGCTGCAGCCGGCTCGACAGCCGCCCCGGCAGCCCGACCGTGGTGCGGAAACGGGTGACGACCGAGCATTTGGCGGCGACGCAGACCAGATCATGGTTGCGCATCAGCTTGGACACCGCCGCCACCATCTCCGGCGTCAGGCCGGGGGCGAGCGCCGTCAGCGCCGCGGTGTCGGCATCATAGGACAGCAGCCAGTCGCGGAACTGCCCGACCGTCATGTGCGCCACCGGCCGGAAGGCCTCGGCGTCATGGCGGTCGATGATGAGGCGCGTCACCTCGTCGGTCTCGTAAGCGACCAGAACCTCGTTCAGGAAGGTTTTCAGCGGCAGGTCGGCCAGCACCATGCGCGCCGCCACCCGCCGTTCGTCGCTGTCGGCGGCGATGCCCGCCAGTTCGTCGCCCGACCGCCGCGGCGAGGCGCAGGCCATCACCGCCTTCAGATCGTCGAAACGGTGGCGCTGCCGCCCCAGATCGCAATGGTACCCAGCCATGCCGGCCTCCCGCCCGTCTCATCACGGCAGGCAGAGTGGCACGGCGGGCGCGGCGGGCAGTTGACCGTAGAACACAAAATGCGGGGCAGCCGCTTACCCTGCCCAGGATCCCCTCTCCCCCCCGGGAGAGGGTTAGGGTGAGGGGGTCGCGTGGCGAGGATCTTCAAGAATCGCGCACTCTCCGCTCGCACATAATCCACGCAGTGCGTCCCCCTCACCCCGACCCTCTCCCCGGGGGGGAGAGGGAGATTCGAACATGGGGAGTAGCTGAAATGGAGGCTCCCAAGCCCAAGCGGAAGCGTCAGCGGTGCAATCGGCTAGCCACGCGAACCCAGAGCCCGGTCCTCCCGTTCCCTATCGCACTGCAGCGCGCCGCCCGTCACCGGACGCCGCGCGCCACAAGAAGGAGACCGTCATGCTGACGCTGTTGCGCACCGCCGTCCTGGTCCTGCCGCTGGTCGCCGTGGCCGCCTGCCACAAGGACGGTCCGGCCGAGCGGGCCGGCGAGTCCATCGACAACGCCGGCCAGAGCGTCAAGGACGCCATCGACCCGCCGGGTCCGGCGGAAAAGGCCGGCCGCGCCATCGACCGGGCGGTGAACTGACTCCCCCGCTCAGCGTGCCGCGAAGTCCAGACCGTCCGGCTGGACGCCCGACACCTCCAGCAGCAGTTTGCTGAGAATGGCGTCGGCGAAGGCGTCGAAGTCGCGGGCGGGCACCAGGAAGGCGCCGGGGCCACCGATGACATGGTCGCGGTAATAGCCCTCCAGGTCGTTCGGCGCCGCGCCGCCCCAGGGGTTGGGCCGGTCGTTCAGGATCGGCAGCCCGTTGATGGTGATGCCGCGGGCGACCGCGGCGTCGCGCGCCTCCTCCACCGGGCGGCCGCGGTTGTTCTCGCCGTCCCCGGAAATGTCGATGACCCGCCGCATGCCCTCGAACCCGTTGTTGTCGAACAGCGGAACGACGAAGTCGATGGCGGCGCTGATCGAAGTCCATTGCTCCGTCGTCATCGGCGCCTCCGCCACCATCGCCGCGAAGCGCTCGACGCTGGCCGGATCGCTCAGCTCGGTCCAGGCGACGACGATGTGCTGATAGCTTTCACCCGACCATTCCACATAGGTGGCGCCGATCCGGCCGAAGGGTCCGCCGCGGATCGCCGCCTGCACCTTCGGGTTCAGCAGGGCCTGGACATAGCCGTTGCGCTGCAGCTTCGCCTCGTCCGGGTCGACGCTGCCGGACACGTCCACCGCCAGGACCAGTTCCAGGTCCACCGGCGTCTGCGCCGCGGCCGGAACCGCGGATAAGCACAGGCATAAAGGAGCGACGACAAGCAGGGAGGCGAGGAGGCAGGCACGGCTATGGGCCAAGAGACGGTATGCACGCATACGCACCCTCCTTCTCGCCACCGGTGTCCGGCCTGTCGCGCCGGACAAAGAGCCGCGCCGGACGAAGGATTGAGGATTGGTGTGCGAACGTTTCCTGTCCATGCCCCGCCGGGCTATTCCGGCAGTCGCGATTGGGCAGGGCGGGGTACTCCACGCCGCCCACCGGACTTGCGGTCCGGCGGCACCCCGCGGCGGTTCGGAGCTTCGCCCCGATAGGGAGGTGACAAACCGCCGATTGCCTGCATAGCTTACGCCTTAAGAGGTAGTCCGCAAGGCGGTGCCTTCCCGTCCCTCCCCGTCCCCATCCATGTTCCGAGCAGCCATAGACGTGCCTTCCGCCCGCTCGCTCCCCGGCCATACCGCCGCACCGGTTCCGTCCCGATGGACAGGCCGGCTGTCATGGTTGGCCGGCGCGGCACTGGCGGCCGGCTGGACCGTCATGGCGGCGGCCCAGACCCTGCCTCCTCCGCTGCAGTCCGCCGGGCTGACCGTACCCGCTCCGCCGAAGCTGCATGCCCCTGTCGGGCAGACTCCAACCGGGCAGACACCAGCACAACAGGCTCCTGCTGGCCGCCCCGCCGACGCTCCCGGCACCTGCGCCGATCATGAACCGGCGGGCCAGGCCGTCCTCGATGCCCTGTCCGGCGGGGACGAGGCATTCGCCGAACTGGCCCGCCGGTCGCCGGCGGACGCCTTCCGCTGTTCCAGCCTGTTCCCCGGCGAGGCGGCGCTGGCCGCGCTGCGCGGGGCGGCGGCGCTGGCGCCCTTCGACGCGGTCGGAGCCGCGGACCAGATGATCGGCCGTCCCGGCGGCGCGGAGATCGTCGCCCTCGCCCTGGACCTCGCGCTGCTGTCGCGGGCGCTCGACACCGGACTGCCCTTCTACGAAACGCGGCACGAACTGCGCAAACGCCTGGGCAAGCCCGACCTGCGGGCGCTGGAGATCCAGGCGGCGAAGGCGCTGGCCGCCTCGCTTGCACGCGATCCGGTCGCGATGGCGCCGAAGATCGGCGCGCTGCCGGACGACATGGTGGACGATCCGCCGGCCGACCGCTTCCGCATCGCCATGGCGCTGTCGGCGGAGGATCTGTTCGGGCTGATCGCGCGGATCGGGCCGCAGCTCTACACCTCCTCGCTCGACGGGCTGGTCAACATCCTGCAAATCCAGCTCAAGCAGGAGCGGCGGAGCCTTCTCGACTTCGTGCGCGGAGAGCGGACACGGCCGCTGTGGGCCGACTTCTTCGTGGCGACGGTTGGCGGCGGCCGGGCGGCCAGCCTGTTCGGCACCAATCCCGCCATCGCGCGGGAGCTGATGCGCGAGAGCCTGCGGGCTCTGCTGCCGGCCCAGGACGCGCCGGTTCCCGGAGCCGACGCCGCCATGGTGATCGGCGCGCTGGCCGATGCCATGGACCTGGACAACCGCGCCGTCCGCGCCGCCCTGGAGGACGAGTTGGCGGCCTGGTACCGCGGGACCGACGAAACGCCGGCCCGGATCATGGCCGGACTTGCCGGCAGCCTGCATGCGATGCGCCTGTCGGGCCGCCCGGCCACCCCGGCTTTCGAGGCCGAACGCTTCCTCCAGCGCCATCCGCCGGCCGCCCTGCCCGTCCTGACCGGGCAGCGCCTGTTCCGCAACGGCATCAACGTCCAGCGGATGACCTTCTACGACGACCCCGACGGGCGGGCCTCCTTCCGCGGCTTCCTGCGGCAGCACCGTGCCCAGGGCTGGGCGCTCCACAGCCAGTCCGGCTTCACCGTCGCCGTCAGCCCGGACCGCCATGGGCGCCGGATCGTCATCGTCGCCGACGAGCCCGGTGCCAGCGACGCCGGCCGTGCCGCCGCCTGGGACTGGATGGCGCGCGAAGGGCTGACGCCGTCCGTCGTCATCCATCGCGGCCACAGCTATCACGAGGACTCCACCATGACGGAGATCGCGCCGGCCACGGCGCTGGTCTTCTGGGGGTCCTGCGGCGGGCACACGCGATTGCGCGCCACGCTGGAACGGGCGCCCGACGCGCTGGTGCTGGCGACGCAGAACATCGGCGTGTCGACCGTCAACGAAGCCCTGCTGGGCATCATCGAAAACCGGCTGCTGGCGGACGGCGCCATCGACTGGAACGGGGTGTGGCGCGAGGCGCAGCGCCGCATTCACGACCGCCGCTTCGCCTCCTACAAGCGGCCGGACCAGGATTCGGCGAACCTCGCCTTCCGGGCTTGGCAGGTGCGGGCGGCGGCGCCCTGAGCAGGACCGTGAGCCGGAACGGCCGGCCATCTCGCCGCCGAGCATGGCTGTGTTTCGCCGGAGCCGCTTGCGGCGGAGCCGGGCGCGTGCTGCTGTGGTGCGGCCGATTGTTGCCCACCCCCCGGTATCCCCGTTCTTGAGGCCCGCAAATCATGATGTGGCAGACCCTCGCCTTCTTCTTCGCCACCGCCTTCGTGATCTCGGCGACGCCGGGGCCGAACATGCTGCTGGCGATGAGCCTCGGCCTGCGCTTCGGCGCCCGGCGTGCCGCCTGGGGTGGCGCCGGCATGTGCGCGGCGCTGGCGGTGATGGCGGCGCTGTCGGCCTTCGGGCTGGGCGCCCTGCTCTCCACCTCCGTCCTGGCCTTCGAGATCGTGCGCTGGGCCGGCGTCGCCTATCTGACCTGGCTCGGCATCGCCGCATGGCTGGCGCCGGTCGAGCAGCCCGGCGAGCGTGACGCCGCCGCAGCCGCATCGGGGGAAGGCACGCCCGTCCGCCTGTTCCTGCGCGGCGCGCTGGTCGCCTTCAGCAATCCGAAGGCGCTGGTGTTCATGGGCGCCCTGTTCCCGCAGTTCATCGACGCCGCCGCGCCGCTGGCGCCGCAGCTGATGGCGCTGGTCGCCACCATGGTGGTGATCGAGTTCGGCTGGATCATGGCCTATGCCACCGGCGGAGACCGGCTGGCGGCGAAGCTGACCACCGTGTCGGCGGCCAAGTCGCTGAACCGTCTGACCGGCGGCCTGATGATCGGCGCCGGCGGCCTGCTGGCGCTCGCCCGCCGGGTCTGAGAGTCTGCAGGATTCTTCGCGCGGTTATCGTTCGTCATCCCCGCGAAGGCGGGGAACCAGGAAGCTCTGCACCTAAGCCACTGAAAAAGCTGGATTCCCGCCTTCGCGGGAATGACGGCCGAGAATGGTCTATGATAGGGCCCAAAGTCTGCAGACTCTGATTCACCCCTTTCCTCCCGCTCAAAGAAAAAGGGCCGCGCAATCGCGCGGCCCTGAAGTTTAGGGAGGAAACGCCCCGAGAATGGGCAGGGCCAAGATATGCTGCGGCGCACACGAACTGGTATTACCAATGCTGAATGGTAGCCATGCGCCGCAGGAATGGACCTATGCAGCAATATGCATTCTCAGCAATAGAGCCCGTCCCCGGTTACAAAAATTTCACGGAACCGCCGCGCCCCGGTCATCGCCCGCACCACTAATGCTTCGGCTTGCCGCCTCTGCCGAAAGGCTTACCCCCGACCGGGGCGGCGGTGCGAAACATGCGGCCGAGGAACGGTGCGATGGCGATCCCAGTCCTGCGCAGCCTGACGCTGAAGCAGGCGATTCACGCGGTTCTCGCCGCCTTCGTCATCGGCCTGACCATCACCGCGGCCGAATTCGCCTGGACCGCCAGCCGTGAGCGCACCATGGCCCTGGCCCAGGTGGCGGACACCGTCGCCCTGGTGGAGGGGCCGGCCGCCAGCGCCGCTTGGCTGATCGACGCGGAGCTGGCCGGTCAGGTACTGCAGGGCATGGTTCGCGCCAACGCCGCCTGGGCGGAGATCCGGCTGGGCGACGGCACCCTGCTCGCCCGCCGCGAGCGCCTGTCCAGACCGACGAGCCTGCTGGAGCGCGCGGCGACGACGCTGCTGTTCATCGACCGGCCGGTGGTGACCCATGACCTGACGACCCCGGCGAGCACGCCGAAGGTCGCGGACAGCCCCCGCATCGGCACGCTGATCGTCGGCATCGACACCGGGCGGGCGGCGTCGGGATTTCTCGCCTATGTCTCGGCGGCGTTGTTGGCGGGGACCCTGCGCAACCTGCTGATCGGGCTGGCGATGGCGGCGGTGTTCCACCGGCTGCTGACCCGCCCGCTGCTGCAGATCGGCCGGGCGGTGGCGCGGATCGACCCGGAAAAACCCTATGGCCAGCCGCTGACCGTGCCGCGCGGCCATGCCGACGACGAGCTTGGCTTCGTCATCGCCCGCTTCAACCACACCCTCACCCTGCTGGAGCGCGAGCATGACGAGTTGCGGCGGCTGGCGACGCGCTGCCCGCTGACCGGGCTGGCGAACCGGGCGCTGCTGCTCGACCGGCTGGACCACGCCATCGAACTGGCGAACCGCGCACGCGAACCGGACGCCGGCCGGCTGGCCGTGCTGTATGTCGACCTCGACCGCTTCAAGCGGGTCAACGACAGCCTCGGGCATGGCGTCGGCGACCTGCTGCTCTGCCGGGTGGCGGAGCGGCTGGGCGCCAGCGTGCGCCGCTGCGACACCGTCGGCCGACTGGGCGGCGACGAGTTCCTGGTGGTGCTGGAGCGCGTCGCCGACCGCGACGAGGCGGCGATGGTGGCGCAACGGCTGCTCGACGGCCTGTCCTCCCTGCGCGAGGTGGGGGAGCATCGCGTCCACCTCACCGCCAGCATCGGCATCGCCGTCCATCCCCTGCCGGGCAACGGCGAATCGCCCGACAGCACCGGCCTGATGCGGATGGCCGATTCGGCGATGCAGGCGGCCAAGACGGCGGGCGGCGACCGCTTCGTCTTCTACACCCGCGACATGACCGACCGCGCCGAGACCCGGCTGCGGCTGGAATCCGGCCTGCGCGAGGCGGTGGCGGCGCGGGCCTTCGAGTTGGTCTATCAGCCGAAGATCGAGGCGGCGAGCGGCCGGCTGACCGGCTTCGAGGCGCTGATCCGCTGGCGGCACGAGGGGGCGGCGATCTCCCCCGCCGACTTCATCCCGGTGGCCGAGGACACCGGCCTCATCATCGAGATCGGCCGCTGGGTGCTGGAGGAGGCCTGCCGCACCGCGACCCGCTGGGCGCTGGACCATGGCCCGGTGCCGGTGGCGGTCAACGTCTCCGCCCGCCAACTCGCCGATCCCGGCTTCGCCCGGCTGGTCGAGCAGGTGCTGCAGCGCCACGGCACCCCGCCCCACCTGCTGGAGCTGGAGATCACCGAGACCGTCATCATGAAGGACGTGCGCCACCATCTGCCGACACTGAACCGGCTGCGGGCGTTGGGGGTGCGCATCGCCATCGACGATTTCGGCACCGGCTATTCCTCGCTGGCCTATCTGCGCCAGCTGCCGGTGGATGTGCTGAAGATCGACCGCAGCTTCGTCAACGACCTGCCGCACGCCCCCGACATCGCCTCCACCGTCATCGCGCTCGCCCAACGGCTGTTGTTGTCCACCGTGGCGGAGGGGGTGGAGACCGCCGAGCAGCGGCATTGGCTGGCGGAGGCCGGCTGCGACTGCCTGCAGGGCTATCTGATCTCGCGCCCGCTGGCGGCCGAGGCAGCGGAAGCGATGGTGATGACCGCCTTTGCCCGCAACGAGGCGCTGCCCCTGACGGCATAAGGCCGCCGCGTGAGGCCGGAGCTTCGGTCAATGCGCGGCGGAGGTCCGGTCAAGACAGCCGTCCGCCGGCCGGCTATGGTCGCCTCCCCCGCGCCAACCGACCGACACGCATCATGACCGTCTCCGCCACGCCCTCCGCCACCGTGCCTGACCGCCGATCCGTCAACCGCGCCACGCTGGTCGGCTTCACCGCCATCCTGCTGTGGGCGACGCTGGCCCCGCTGGCGACGCTGGCCTCCATGGTGCCGCCGTTCCAGCTGGTGGCGACCTCCTTCCTTCTGGCCTTCCTGGTCGGCAGCGGCTGGACCGCCTCGCGCGGCGACAATCCCTTGCGCTATTTCCGCCAGCCGCTGGCGGCCTGGGCGCTGGGAGTCGGCGGGCTGTTCGGCTTTCACTTCCTCTATTTCATGGCCCTGCAGGCGGCGCCGCCGGTGGAGGCCAACCTGATCAACTACCTGTGGCCGCTGCTGATCGTGCTGTTCTCCGCCCTGCTGCCGGGGGAGCGGCTGCGCTCCTGGCATGTCGGCGGCGCGCTGGCCGGGCTGGCGGGCACGGTTCTGCTGATCGCGCGCGGCGGGACTGGCAACTCCATGGGCGGATTCTCGATCGACCCGGCGCATCTGCCGGGCTATGCCGCCGCTCTCGGCAGCGCCGTCACCTGGGCCGGCTATTCGGTGCTTCGCCGCCGGCTGGGCCAGATCGGCGAGGCGCCGACCGACGCGGTCAGCGCCTTCTGCCTCGTCACCGCGATCCTGTCGCTGCTCTGCCATCTGGCGCTGGAACGCACCGTCTGGCCGGAGACCGCCGCCGGCTGGGGAGCGATGCTGCTGCTGGGGCTGGGACCGGTGGGGGCGGCCTTCTTCGTCTGGGACTACGGCGTGCGCCACGGCGACATCCGGGCGCTGGGGGCGCTGTCCTATCTGGCGCCGCTGCTGTCGACCCTGCTGCTGGTCCTGTTCGGCCTTGCCCCCAACTCCGGCATCATCTGGGTGTCCTGCGCCCTGATCGCCGGCGGTTCGCTGCTCGCCAGCAAGGACTTGTTGCGACGGAGGTGAGCGTGGCGGTGCGCGGACTGCCCCGCCCCTGATCACGGCAGGCTATCACTTGGACGCGAATTGCGGTCGATTTGGGGGGAATCGGCACGGAGTGGCATCGGACGTTACGGAACCGTCGGTCTCTTGCCCGCGGAGGTGGCAAATCCCGCGCGGTTTTTTGCCGCGCCCGGCGGGAGACCCCGATGCTGACTGCTTTATTCTTTAACGATCGGTGCGTACAGTCGCTGTTGCCTACCCCTTTCGCGCAACCCAAAGCCGAGCGTCGCGATGAGCAAGTCGATCGAGGGTGTATCCAACTGGATGCACATGTTCCGCTGGATCGTGAAGCTGATCCGCGACGAATATGGGGTCGACGAGGCTCTGCTGACCCGCAATGCGACCCTGGAGACCGATATCCAGCTGTCGATCGATCAGGTCGAACAGGTTCTGGAATACATCTCCGAAAGCTTCGCCATCCGCTTTCCCGAAGGAACGCTGGACGAGCTGGTGAAGCTGGAGGAACTCTGTCTGCTGGCGAGCTGGATCAAGGGCTATTACAAGCGCCCCGAATTCATCTCCGACGCCTTCGAGGCCCGCTGCCGCAGCATCAACCAGATCGCAGCCTGACCATGACCGACCGGACCTTTTCTTACCCACCGGGTTTCGTCTGGGGCGTTTCCACCTCCGCCTACCAGATCGAGGGGGCGGCGGCCGAGGACGGGCGCGGCGCCAGCATCTGGGACGTCCGCTGCCGCACCCAGGGCGGGGTGGTGAACGGCGACACCGGCGACATCGCCTGCGACCACTACCACCGCATGCCGGAGGATGTGGCGTTGATGAAGGGGCTGGGCGTCGACGCCTACCGCTTCTCGATCTCCTGGCCCAGGGTGATGCCGCGCGGCAAGGGCGCGGTGAACGACGCCGGGCTGGACTTCTACGACCGGCTGATCGACCGGCTGCTGGAGTCCGGGATAGAGCCCTGGCTGTGCCTCTACCATTGGGACCTGCCGCAGGCCCTGCAGGATCTGGGCGGCTGGTCGGCCCGCGACTGCGCCGGCTGGTACGCCGACTATGCCGCGCTCTGCGCCCGACGCTACGGCGACCGGGTGAAGCGCTGGATCACCTTCAACGAATTCTCGGTCTTCACCCTGTTCGGCTACGCCATCCCCTGGGCGGCGCCGGGAATCGTCGACCGGGCCCAGCATCTGCGCGCCATCCACCATGTCAACCTCGCCCATGGCGCCGGGGTAGACGTGCTGCGCGACATGGTGCCGGGGGCCTCCATCGGCGCCATCCACAACCGGCAGGTCGTGATCCCCGAGACCGACACGCCGGAAAACCGCGCCGCCGCCGCCCTGCTGGACGAGCATTGGAATCTGGTCTTCTGCGATCCGCAGATCCTCGGCCACTATCCGCCGCAGACCGCCGCCGCCATCGAACCCTATGTCCAGCCCGGCGACATGGCGCGCATCGCCCGGCCGGCGGACTGGTTCGGGCTGAACCATTACGGCCCGATCTTCGCCAAGGCCGAGCCGGCCCGGACCTGGGGCTATGGCTGGGGCGACGCACCGCCCGATTCGCCGACTCACGGCGTCGGCTGGGCGATCTTCCCCGACGCCTTCCGCGACGAGTTGCTGACGATCCAGCGCCGCTACCGCCTGCCCATCGTGGTGACGGAGAACGGCTGCGGCGGCAGCGACACCGTCAGCCCCGACGGCAGGGTCCACGATCCGCACCGCATCAACTACCTGACCATCTACAACGCCGCGATGCGCGACGCGATGGCCCAGGGCGCCGACGTGCGCGGCTATTTCGTCTGGTCGCTGCTGGACAATTTCGAATGGGGCAGCGGCTATGGCCAGCGCTTCGGCATCGTCCACGTCGATTTCCAGACCCTCGCCCGCACGCCGAAGGACTCGGCGCGCTGGTACGCGGATCTGATCCGGGCGGCGAAGGCTTAGCGCCGCCGCACCTCCGCGCAGACGCCCTCCGCCCCGTCCGGTGCCTCCACCAGCGCGGCCGTGTCGCGCAGAAGCAGGCTGTGGCCGGCGGGAACCGTCAGCGCATCGCCGCCGTCCGGGTTGACCGTCAGCGTGCCGGCCAGCGCATGGACCAGCAGCACGTCGCCGGCGGCGCGATGGGCAGGACCTCCCGCCAGCAGGGTCAGCGCGCCGGTGGCCGACGCGCGGTCGAGCATCAGATTCACGTCGCGAATCGGGCCGGCGGTCGGCTCGCACCAGACCGGCGCCTCGCCGGGAAAGGCGAAGGCGGGGTCCAGGCGGCGGCGTTCGACCGGCTGGGCGCCATCGACCGACAGGCGCATGCCGTCGCCCTCCACCACCGCGATCAGCCGGTCATAGCCGGGAAAGGCGGAAAAGGGGCCGGATTCGACCACGTCGGCGATGCTGACGCGCCAGACGAATCGCCCGTCGGCAGCCGGTTCCACCGCCAGTTCGGTGGTGACGCCGCCGCCATTCTTCCAGGGAACGCGGCGATGGTCGTCGGGGGTCAGGCGCGTGATGGACGGGTTTTTGGACTGCAAGGGTCTGCTCCGGAACGGATCGGCTCCGCCCGGTCATAGCACAGCCGACAGCCCGGCTTCACACGAACAGGCTGAAGCTGCCCATCAGTTTCTGTGTGCCGGTCTGGCCGGTGGGGATCGAGTTCATGCTGCCGATGGCCTGATTCAGCCCGTCGAGCGTCGCCTGCTGACCGGTGGTGAGCGTCAGGCCGGTATCACCCTTGGCCGGCTGCTTGGCCACGGTGTCGTAGTCCTGGCTGTAATTGCCCATGACCAGCTGCATGGCGTAGTTCTTGGGGTCCTTGTCCGACTGCCCCTTGTCGCGGGTGACGCGCAGGGTGTAGTCGCCCTTGTCGACCGACAGATTGCCGGCCTGCAGCTTCTTAAAGGCGGTATAATTGTCGCCGGCCTTCGGATCGCTGTCGGCCATCACCCGGCCAAGCCGGTTCATCAGCTGGACATGCACACCGTCGTCGCCGACCTGCCCCATGGTCAGCTCGCCCTTGGTGACGACCTTGAACTTGTAGAAATCGACCTTGTCATTCGGGGCCAGCGTGCTGGCGACATTCAGGCGGGTGGTGTTCTTGGAAATCACGCCAATGTCGGTGGCGCCGCCCGCGGTGGTCAGCGCCGACTTCTTCACCGTCTTGGAGAACTCCTTGACGTCGCCGACCGCCTGATTGCTCTGCGACTTCTTGATCGCCTCGACCGCATTGTTGATCGAGGCGTTGAGGCTGGACACCAGGGAGTTGACGCTTGAGAGAGCATCATCCGCCATGATCAGTCATCCTTCTTCCGATCCGATCCCCACACCCGAAAACAAGTCCGAAAACCCGATCCGAACGCCGGTTGAGGAGCACCAAGCCACAAAACAGAGGGTACGGCCGGCTGAGCCGTAACCCGGACACGTCTGCCCTAAGGGAGTATACGACAACAGCCGGCGGAACATAGGCAGGATTCGTGATTTTTTTGGTCGAAAGTCCGGATGCGGGACCTGTACGCCACGGTCGGCGGCCCCATCCGGCTCAGGACCGCGGCTTTTCCCCCTTGTCCGGCAGCGACTCCGACCGGGTGCTTCCGGCCGCTGCGGCCAGGGCTGCCGGCTGCGGGGACGACTCGGCGGCCTCCGATGCGGCGGAGTCTTCGGCGATCGGGCAGTGGGGCGGCTGGGTGGGGCCGGTGACGACATCGAAATCGAACATGACAACCTCTCTCGGCTGGTGATGAAGCCGCCCGGGTCGCCCGTGCTCGGATTTTCAGGATGTGAGGCCCATCAAGGGCCGGGGTCACAAACACGAAAGCCGCCGCGGGTCGGTCCGGGCGGCTTCGGGAGTGAGCGACAGATGCGCGTTCCTAGGCCGCCGAACGAAACCAGCGGCCAAAATATCGGGAACGTCCAATGGACGTGATGGAAAGCGTCTGTCGCATAGCGGCGACCATAGCGCGCGGTTGCCGCCCTGCCAAGAAGGATTTTGGCCAAGGGATATCTCGGCGGGTGCGAACGGCCGGCGCCGCAAGGCCGCGAATTATCCGGACTAAGCTGAGTGGGATCGGTACAAGGCTCGGCGGCCGGGGCTATACTCCGCCATTTCTCGGATAGCGAAGTGCCCATCGCCAAACCCGCCATGACGCCGGTTTGGCGATGTTGCGTTGAATTCTGTCGCACACCTTCCGTGGATGGAGCTTGGTCATGAACAACGTTCGTTTCCTCGCCTCGGTAGCCGTTGCGGCAACGCTCCTTTCAGGCCCTGCTTTCGCTCGCGATATGACCATCTATCAGGCGGTCATTGGAGAGACCGACCAGAAGACACAGGAGATCAGCACCGAGGACATGCGCCGCATCGTTTCGCAAGGGGGTGCAACCATCCTGGATACCCGTCCCCATGCCGAATTCGTGAACTGGCATATTCCCGGAGCGAACACTCTCAAAGGCCCTGCATCGGAAGCGGTTGCCGGGGTCGAGAAGCTGGTGGACGGCGACAAGAGCAAGGCTTTGGTTCTCTACTGCAATGGGCCTCATTGCCAAGCCAGCCGGCGCATGGCCGCCCAACTGCTCGATGCTGGCTTCACGAACGTGCGCCGCTATCAGCTCGGCATGCCGGTCTGGCGAGCGCTCGGCGGCCCGACCGAAATCGACCTCGAAGGGGTCCTGCGGATCTTCAAGAACGATCAGACCGCGGTCTTCCTCGACGCGCGGTCGGCTGAAGACTTCGGCAAAGGCAGTCTGCCGCGTGCGCACAATCTCACAGCCGAGACTGCTGCGAAGGTCCAGGGGGCTCCCATGCCCCTCGATGACTTCAATACGCGGATCGTGTTGTTCGGCCGCGATGCGCAGCAGGCGCGGGAGCTTGCCGAAGCCCTGAGCAAGCGGCCATGGCACAACGTGTCGTATTTCGCCGGAACCTTCGAGTCCCTGAACGCCGCCGTCAAATGATACATGAATTCAGTCAGCCGGCCTTCCGCTCGCCCACCGTGTCGGCGACATAGGCGTCACGCCGGCCCATCGGGCGGGAGGCGTGGCCGTCGCGGTCGGTGGTGTCGCGGGCGGTCTGGTGCTCGATCTCCGCGTTCAGCTCCGCCCCCATCAGCACGACATAGGAGGTCAGGTTGAACCACAGCAGCAGGATCACGACGGCGCCGACCGAGCCGTAGGTCTCGTTGTAGCTGCCGAAGTTCGACACATAGACGGAAAAGCCCAACGACCCCAGCAGCCAGACCACGGTCGCCACCGCCGACCCCCAGGTGACCCAGCGCCATTGCGGCTCGCGGCGGTCGGGGGCGTAGCGGTAGAAGACGGCCAGCGCCAGCATGATCGTCACCGCCAGGATCGGCCAGCGGGCGAGGCTGGCGATCCAGCCGATCGGCGTGTCCTTCAACCCGATGATGTTGATGGCGGCCGGGACGGCGACGATCAGCGCAATGGCGAGGATGACGAACAGCAGGCCCGCCACCGTCAGCCCCATCGACAGCATCGCCAACTTGAGGAAGCCGCGCGTCTCCTTCTCGCCATAGGCGATGTTGAGAGCCGTCACCATCGAATTGGTGCCGCGCGAGGCGCTCCACAGCGTCAGCAGCAGACCGAAGATCAGCCCGAAGCCCAACCCCTGCGACGGGGCGGTCGCCACCTTGCGCGCCTGGTCGCTGACGATCGACAGCGCTTCCGGCGGCAGCAGGCTGCCCAGCTGGTTCAGCTGGGTCTCGATCATCGACGGATCGGCGACGAGGCCGTAGATCGACACCAGCGCCGCGACGGCGGGGAAGATGGCGAGCAGAGCGTAATAGGCGACGCCGGCCGCCAGCATCGACACATTGTCCTTGCTCTGCTCGTCCCACACCCGCAGCAGGATGTCCTTCCAACCCTTCTTGGGGATGTCCGACGGGGTGTCCGCCGACCGGCCGCGGCCGTCCCCGCCCCCCTTGCCGCTGCCGTCATTCGCGGCGCGTCCGCCCGCACGGTTCCGGTGCTCGTAGTAATGGCGTCGGCTCAGCCCCAGCATGCCCCGCCCTCCTCAGACCACGGCTTCGCGCAACGCGCCGACGCGATGGCGCGCCGTTTCGATGGCGTGGAACTGGGCGCCGATGACGACCTGCAGATGATCGTCCGGCGCATCGTGCAGGGCATCGCGGAACAGCGACAGCGTGCCGTCCAGCCCGCCTTCCAGCCGGGCCAGCAGGTCGCCGCGCGCCCCGGGCCCGCCGGCCCCGGCCATCACGCTGCGGGCGCTGGCCTCCGCCAGTCCATGCATGGGCGACCAGACGCGCGTGCCGTCACCGGCGGTCTCGATCCAGCCGCCGCCGGTGCGCAGTTCGGCGTCCAGCGCCATGGCGCTGCGGTCGAGCTGGTCGGCCAGATCCTCCAGCCGGGCGGACAGGGCCGTATCGGCGATGGTCATGTCGGCGCGGCGGAAGGCTTCCGAGCCGTCGCGGCAGGCGGCGATCAGGTCGGTCAGCAGATGCCGGCTGCGCGGATCGAGATGGCGGCCATGGGGATCGTAATCGTCGAACTCCGTGGTCGATTCCGGCGTGCGGGCGACCGCCACGGCAAGCCAGAGGGCGCCGACGCCCATCAGCGCCACCGGGATCGGGTTGGCGCGCACCGCGCGGGCGATGCGGCCGGACAGCCCGTCGCCGCCGCCCTGGATCACGTCGCGCACCACCTGCACCACGCCGCCGGACATCTGGCCGGGCGACAGTCGGAACTCGATCTCGTCGATCACCGAGTCCATGCGGGCGCGGATCGATTCGATCTCGTGCTCGATCTCTTCCGGCCGGCGGCCCTGGGGCGATGTGGCTGTGGTGGGTGTGGCGGCCGCATCGGACGGAGCGGCGGACGGAATGGCGTCGTTGTGATGGGTCATGCCGGGCGTCTCCTGTGGGGGCTGCCGGCTTGCAACACCAGGAGACGCCGATTGTTCCGACCGCGCCGGCCAAGACCCCACCCGGTCAGTTCACAGGTTCAGCCCACATGCTGGGCGAAGGCCATGACCTCCATACTGCCCTGCCAGATCATGCGGACGGCGACATAGACGATGACCACCAGCCCCAGATAGGCGATCCAGTGGAAGCGGTTCAGCAGCCGCGCGATCACCGTCGCCGCGGCGCCCATCAGCGCCACCGACAGCAGAAGGCCGATGGCCAGCACCCACAGATGCTCGCGCGCCGCACCCGCCACCGCCAGCACATTGTCGAGCGACATCGACACGTCGGCGATGATGACCTGCCGGATGGCGGCGCCCACCGACTTGCCACCCCCGGCGGGGGTGGGGACAGCGTCGTCGCCCTCCTCGGCCATCAGGGCGGCGGCCTCCGCCTCCTCGCGCTGGCTGCGCAGCTCGCGGAACAGCTTCCAGCACACCCACAGCAGCAGCAATCCGCCGGCCAGCGTCAGCCCGATGATGTCCATCAGCCGGGTCGCCGCCAGCGCGAAGCCGATGCGCAGGACCACCGCGGCGGCGATGCCCCAGAAGATCACGCGGGCGCGTTTCTCCCGCGCCACCCCGGCGGCGGCCATGCCGACGACGATGGCGTTGTCACCGGCCAGCACCAGGTCGATGAACACCACCTGGGCAAGCGCGATCAATTCCGGAATCAGCGAGTCCACGGTCTGTCCGTCGATTTTCAGTTGAGGAGATGCGGGCGGGGAAGGCCTGCCCTATAGCGCGTGAACACGCGGCGGCGCAACCTTGTCTCCCGGCGCAAGTGGAAAAATGTCGCGGTCCCGCGTGGGGCGGCGGCTGAATACGCAGCAAAAAGGCCGGACGGTCTCCCGCCCGGCCTTCGCCATGAACTTGGGGTCGCAAGGCTCCGGATCAGGCCAGCGCGGCCAGCGCCACGCCGCCCAAACCAATCGCCGCACCCAGCCCGCGCAGGGCCAATGCCGCCCCGGCGGCGCCGCGCAGCGACAGGGCCGCGGCGACGCCGGCGCCGTGCAGCAGCGCGGTCGCCAGCACGAAGCCAAGGCCGTAGAGCAGCGGCTGTGCCGCCTCCGGCATCTCGGCGCCATGGGCATGGCCGTGGAAGACGGCGAACAGCGCCACCAACGCCATCGACAGCGGCAGCGACAGGCGCGACTGCGCGGCGACCAGGACGCCCAGCGCGATCACCGACCCGGCGATCCCCAGTTCCACCGCCGGCAGCGCGATGCCGCTCATGCCCAGCAGGCCGCCGCCGATCATGGCGGTGACGAAGGCTGCCGGCAGCGCCCACAGGGCGGCACCGCCGCGCTGCGCCGCCCACAGCCCGACCGCGACCATCGCCAGCAGATGGTCCCAGCCGCCGGCCGGGTGCAGGAAGCCATGGGCGAAGCCGGCGTCATGGGCGCCGAAGGTGTGGGCGTCGGCGACCGCGGGCAGCACCAGCCCGGCCAGCAGCGCGGCCGAGGCGAGGGAGAAACGTTTCATTGACCAGCATCCTCTGATGTCGTGTCGCGCTGTCGGGGCGAAGTGTAGCAGAAAGCATCAGCCCGGCCATGGCCGAGACGGCGGTTCCGCCCCGCCGGATCTACGTCGTTTGACGCAGGTCAATGAGTTGCACCCCCGATCCGTCACGATGCGCTGCCCGTTGCCACAGGAATCCTCGATGTCCACCGCCACGCTTCCCGGAGAGGGTTCGGTATCCGTCCGGCTGTGGCTAGATGGCGGGAATGATGGCAAAGCCATCCGCCGGGCCGAGGTCGCCACCCGCCGCCCGCGCGCCGTCGCAGCATTGGTCGGACGCAAGGCGGAGGAGGCTGTGCGGCTGGCGCCCCTGCTGTTCAGCCTGTGCGGCAGCGCCCAGGGGCTGGCCGTCGCCCGCGCCTGCGAGGCGGCGTTGGGCATCGACGCCACTCCCCACGAGACCGCCCGCGCCCTGCTGACCGATGCGGAGGCGCTGGACAGCCATGGCTGGCAGGCTGTGGTTGAATGGCCGGCGCGCCTCGGCGCCCCGCCGCGGCCGGCGGCCCTGCGCGATCTGCGGGCGGCGGTGTCGGCGATCATGCCGACGCTTTACCCCGCCAGGGACGGGCTGCGGCCCGGCGGCGGCGTTCTGCGGCCGGACACGGCGGCCCTGCAGGATATCCTTGTGCGGATAACCGGCTGGCTGGGGACGACCGTTTTCGCCGGCCCGCCGCCTCAGGATGCCGACGACCTCGCCCGCTGGGCGGCAGGCGGCGGCAGCGACGCGGCGCGGCTGGCCTCCCGGCTGCTGTCGCCCGATCTGGCCGGCTGGGGCGCCTGCGGCACACCCCTGCTGGCTGAGCGGTCGCCCCTCTGGTACGCGACGGCGCTATCCGGCAACCCGTCCTTCGCCGCCACCCCCCGGTACAAGGATGCCCCTGCCCTGACCGGCCCGCTGGAACGGCAGGTCGACCATCCGCTGGTCGTCTCGGTAACGGAACGCTTCGGCGACGGGCTCGCCCGGCTGTTCGCGGCGCGGCTCGCCGATCTGGAAGAGCTGCCGCGGCGGATGGAGGCGGCCATCGCGGACCTTCGCCCCGCCGATCCCGCCACCGCCGGATCGTCGCGTCCTGGCGAAGGCTGCGGCGTGGCGGAGACGGCGCGCGGGCGGCTGGCCCACTGGCTGCGGCTGGACGGCGACGGCCGGCTGGCCGAGGCCCGCATGGTGGCGCCGACCGACTGGAACTTCGCCGCCGACGGCCCGCTGGCGCGCGGCTTGGCGGGGGCCGAGGTGCGCGACCGCGACGACGCGGTGGACCGGGCGCGGCTGCTGGTCGCGATGCTGGACCCCTGCGTCGCCTGCGGCATAGAAGTACACGAATGACGAGCGCTTGCCGAAGCCTGCGGGCAGACCGATGATGGGCAGGGCGGACGGATTGCGGATGGAAGAGCGGGAGAGCGCGTGATGTGCACGGTTTGCGGATGCGGCGAGGGCGAGACCCGGATCGATGGCAAGGGGATCGACGGCAAGGCCGCCGATGCCGAGCATGAGCACATCGGCCCCGACGGCAAAATCTACCGCCACCACCACGGCGAGGCGCATCACCACGCCCATCACCACCATGACGACACCCACGAGCATGTCGCCCCCGACGGCACGGTGTTCCGCCACAGCCATAACGACCACGATCATGGCCACCATCATCACACCCACGACCACCACCGCCCCGACCGAGCCGATGCCATCGACGGCGGCGCCGCGCTGAACCAGCCGCGGCTGGTCACCATCGAACGCGACATCCTGGCGAAGAACGACGGTCTGGCCGCCGTCAACCGCCGCCGCTTCGCCGAGCGCGGCGTGTTCGTGCTGAACCTGATGTCCAGCCCCGGATCGGGCAAGACCACCCTGCTGACCCGCAGCCTGACCGACCTGAAGGGCCGCTTCCCGGTCGCGGTGATCGAGGGCGACCAGCAGACCAGCTTCGACGCCGACCGCATCCGCGCCACCGGCACCCCGGCGGTGCAGGTCAACACCGGCAAGGGCTGCCATCTCGACGCCTCCATGGTGGCGCAGGCCGCCGACAAGCTGGCGGCCGACGGCCAGTTCGCCGAGGACGGCGTGCTGTTCGTCGAGAATGTCGGCAATCTGGTCTGCCCCGCCGGCTTCGACCTGGGCGAGACCCACCGCGTCGTCGTGCTGTCGGTGACGGAGGGCGAGGACAAGCCTCTGAAATACCCGGACATGTTCGTCCGCGCCGACCTGCTGGTGGTCAACAAGATCGACCTGCTGCCGCACCTGACCTTCGACGTGGAGCGCATGATCGGCTACGCCCAGCGCCTGAACCCGTCGCTGGCGGTGATCCAGCTGTCGGCCACCACCGGCCAGGGGCTGGAGGAGTGGTACGACTGGATCGCCGACGGTCTGGCGGAGGCCCGCGCCGCCCACACCGCTTCCGCCGCCGCCCATACCGTCGCTATCTGACCGAAGGATCGCCGCCATGTGCCTCGCCGTCCCCGCCCTGGTCACCGCCCTGCTGCCCGACGACCGCGCCACCGTCAGCCTGGGCGGCGTCACCTCGACCTGCTCGCTTGAGCTGGTGGAGGACGTCACCATCGGCGATTACGTGATCGTCCATGTCGGCTACGCCCTGTCCCGCCTGGATGCCGAGGAGGCCGAGCGAACGCTCGCTCTGCTGGCCGAAGTCGCCGACGCCGCGGCCTGACGCGAATCCAGCGCCTCCCACACACCCCCGCCGACCACCCGGACCCCCGCCATGACCGATCGCCGCCTCTTCACCCGCAAGCTCGACATCGCCCGCGGGGCGGTGGACATGACCCACGGGTCGGGCGGCAAGGCGATGGCGCAGCTGGTGCGCGAGCTGTTCGCCGCCGCCTTCGCCAACCCGTATCTCGACCAGGGCAACGACCAGGCCGCCTTCGACGTGCCGGGCGGGCGCATGGTGATGACGACCGACGGCTTCGTCGTCTCGCCGCTGTTCTTCCCCGGCGGCGACATCGGATCGCTGGCGGTCCACGGCACGGTGAACGATGTCGCCATGGCCGGCGCCGTGCCGCTGCACCTGACCGCCGGCTTCATCATCGAAGAGGGCTTCCCGCTCGCCGACCTGAAGCGGGTGGTCGACAGCATGGCCGCCGCGGCGCGCGAGGCCGGGGTTGCCATCGTGTCGGGCGACACCAAGGTGGTGGAGCGCGGCAAGGGCGACGGCATCTTCATCACCACCACCGGCATCGGCATGGTGCCGCCGGGCGTCGCCCCGTCGGGCGACCGGGCGCGGCCGGGCGACGTCATCCTGGTCAGCGGCACCATGGGCGACCATGGCGTCGCCATCATGTCGACCCGCGACAATCTGGGCTTCGAGACGGCGATCCTGTCCGACAGCGCGGCGCTGAACGGGCTGGTCGCGGCGATGGTGGCGGCGGTGCCGGACGTGCATGTGCTGCGCGACCCCACCCGCGGCGGGCTGGCGACGACGCTGAACGAGATCGCCCACCAGTCCGGCGTCGGCATGCGGCTGCGCGAATCGGACATTCCGCTGCGGGCGCAGGTCGCGGCGGCTTGCGAATTGTTGGGGTTGGACCCGCTTTACGCCGCCAACGAAGGTAAGCTGATCGCGATCTGCGCCGAGGAGGAGTGCGACCGTCTGCTCTCCGTCATGCGCGACCATCCGTTGGGACGGGACGCCGCCCGCATCGGATGTGTGGTGGAAGACCCCCACCGCTTCGTTCAGATGGAGACCCGCTTCGGCGGCCGCCGGATTGTGGATTGGCTGACCGGGGAACAGCTTCCCCGGATCTGCTGACCCGTACCGGCGGGCTAACTCACCCTTTCCAATCGTACCGTCCCTTTGGCGGGACCCCTTTCGCGCGCTGGCCGTTGCCTCTCTCGGATGGTCCTATGCTCTGACCCGAGACGATCAGCGACGAGAGAATATAATGGCGTTGTCCAACATCGCCCTTCTGGGCGCTCCCCGTCTGGACCCCGGCCGGATGGCCGGGACCCGGTCGGCGATGCAGGCGATGGACCGGCTTCCCGGTTGCCCACCCTTGCACAGGCACCGCGTGAAACGCGCGTTCGACATTGTCGGCGCGCTGGGTCTGCTTGCCCTTTTCGGGCCGTTGATGCTCGTGCTTGCCTGGATGGTGGCGCGCGACGGCGGCCCGGCGGTGTTCGGCCACCGGCGCATCGGCGCCGACGGGCGCCCCTTCACCTGCCTGAAATTCCGCTCCATGGTGGTCAACTCGGCCGAGGTGCTGGAACGGCTGCTCGCCACCGACGAGACGGCGCGCGCCGAATGGCTGGCGACGCGCAAGCTGCGCAACGACCCCCGCATCACCCCGGTCGGCCGTTTCCTGCGCAAATCGAGCCTGGACGAGCTGCCGCAGCTCATCAACGTCCTGCGCGGTGACATGAGCCTGGTCGGCCCCCGCCCGATCATCGACGACGAGGTGTCCTACTATCACGCCTGCTTCCCCTTCTACACCCGCTGCCGCCCCGGCCTGACCGGGCTGTGGCAGGTCAGCGGCCGCAGCGACGTCGATTACGTGCGCCGCGTCCAGCTCGACACCGCCTATGTCGTCGGCTGGAACTTCTGGGCCGACATCGGCATCATGCTGCGCACGGTGCGGGTCGTGGTGAAGGGCAGCGGCGCCTACTGACGCCCGCCAACTCCGAAAGCGTTCATTCGTTCGGATAGGTCGCGCGCTCCCTCGGGGCGCGCGACATCGCCGTTTGCGCACCCTATCTCTGGAGTCCGCCCTCTTGCGCGGTTCGGCCGATCCACCTCGGGCATGACCCTCTTGCCGAAATCGGGATGGATTTTGAGAATGGGCGGACGACGTGCTAGGGTCGCGGCAACCGGCGAAACACTGGTATAAGTGAACGATGCGCGTAAGACCGCCGGCCGGATCGGCCAGTCAAGAGGGTCCAAGGATGGCGAAGCTGCTGGCTGCCTTGCTGCTGATGATGGTGGCGATCGGGCCCGCCTGCGCCGTGGCCCCCACCAGCCGTGCCGACACCGTGGCGGCTCTCGACCGCTACCGGACGGATTTCGCGAAGATCCGCGGCTATGGCTCGCTGTCCACCGCCGACCGCAATTACGTCCTCTTCTCCGACGCCATGCGCCGCGTCCTGACGGAGCATGTGAAGGCCTATGATCCGCAGGTGCTGATCGACAAGGCCGAGGACGGGCTGAAGAAGAAGAAGGCGGAGAACCCGAAGGCCAGCGACCGCATGCTGACCGAGGCGGCGCTGGACAGCATGCTGGGTTCGCTCGATCCCTATTCCAGCTTCCTCGACGCCGAGCGCTACCGCTATCTGCGCGAACAGACGCAGGGCGAGTTCGGCGGTCTCGGCATCGAGGTGACGATGGACGAGGAAAGCGGCCTGATCAAGGTCGTCTCCCCCATCGACGGCTCGCCCGCCGCCCGCGCCGGTCTGCGCAGCGGCGACCTGATCGCCCGCATCGACGACATGGCGGTGAAGGGGCTGAACCTGCACGACGCCGTCGCCCGCATGCGCGGCCCCGTCGGCAGCTCCGTCGCCCTGTCGATCCGCCGCCCGCCCTCGACCGAGGCCAACACCCGCGTCTCGCTGACCCGCGCCATCGTGAAGATCCAGCCGGTGCGCTACCGGTTGGAGGGCAAAGTCGCCTATGTCCGCATCGCCACCTTCAACCAGTCGACCTCCACGGCGCTGGACGCGGCGATCGAGACCATGCGCCGTCAGGCGAAGGGCCGGCTGACCGGCGCCGTCATCGACCTGCGCAACAACCCCGGCGGCCTGCTGGAGCAGGCGGTGCAGGTGGCCGACCGCTTCCTGGAGACGGTGGACATCGTCTCCGTCCGCGGCCGCGATCCGGAGGAATCCCGCAACTACCGCGGCACCCCCGGCGACCTGCTGGCCGGCCTGCCGGTGGTGGTGCTGATCAACAGCGGTTCGGCGTCGGCGTCGGAGATCGTGGCCGGCGCCCTGCAGGACCATCACCGGGCGCTGCTGTTCGGCTCCCGCTCCTACGGCAAGGGGTCGGTGCAGACGATTTCCTCGCTCAGCGTCGACACCGGCATCCGCCTGACCACCGCCCGCTACTACCGCCCGTCGGGGGCGCTGGTGGACTGCTTCGGCGTCTCGCCGAACCTGGAGGTCAAGCCGACCCACGGCAGCACCGAAGAAACCCACCCCGACCCCGCCACCTGCGATTCCAACGCCCCGGTCCCGCCGAAGCCGCAGGTGTGGCTGGCGCAGGACATGTGCCCCGACGTGATGGACAAGGCCCCCAAGCCCGACGACGACCGCCCCCTGGAATGCGCCGTCTCCGCCATCCGCAACCGCCTGACCGGGACGTTGGCCGGGGGAGAGTAAATTCCCTCTCCCGCCCCGGGAGAGGGAAGGGGCCCATGCGGAGCATGGGAAGGGTGAGGGGCAGCGCAAGGAGCCGTGCGGTTCGGGATGCTTGGGTCACCCCTCACCCTCCCCGCCTTCGGTGGGTCCCCTCCCTCTCCCGGGGCGGGAGAGGGCGTTTTCCTACCCCACGAACCCCGCATCCATCACCCGCGTCTCCACCGTCCAACCGGTCCCATGCGCCGCGATGGCGGCGATGGTGCCCGGCAGCACCCGGCGGTCGAACAGGCTCCAGTCGGCCGGCACGCCGACATCCCCGCGCAGCCGCCCGTCGATCTCCAGCAGCGTCGGCGGCGCACCGGGCGTCACCTCCACCGCGAACTGGTCGAGCGGCATCGACAGCCCGACCCCGGCCGCCTTGATGAAGGCTTCCTTCCGGGTCCAGGCCAGCAGGAAGCCCTCGTCCCGCTGCTCCGGACCCAGCGCCTGCAAGGCAGCACGCTCGGTGGCGTGAAAGAAGCGGTCGGCGATGCCGTCGGCGCTTTCAATCGGGCGCAACCGCTCGATGTCGACGCCGATCCGCCCCTCCGCCGCCACGGCGATGGCCAGCGAATCCTCGCTGTCGCTGAGGTTGAAGGCCGGACCGCCGGCCAGCGCCGGCTTGCCGTGCGTGCCGTAATCGAAGACCAGCCCGGCCGGATCGCGCCCGGTGCAGCGCCCCAGCAGCAGCCGCAGCAGCCCGCGCCGCAGGATGAAGCGCTCGGTCAGCCGTTCCATCATGAAGCGGTCGGCGCGCTCCACCTCGTCGTCCGACAGCAGGGCGCGCATCGCCGCCTTCTGCTCCGACAACCCCGCCAAATCGGCGAACCAGACGCGGACGACTCCGGGCGCCAGGACATAGTCGCCGGCGCCCCCCGTTGCGGTCCCGGCTGCGGGCATTGTGATGCTCCCGTCATGCATCGGACAGCGATCCTCCCTCTCAATTTAGCGTCCTGGCTCCGGCAGGGGTTTCGGGTATCATGCGCGCCTCTCGCATCCGCCCCTGCATCCGGACCAGGATCCCATGGTTGACACCGCCCTGCTCGCCCCGCACCTGACCAACGTTCTTCGCGACGCCTTCATCCCGGAGCTGCCCAATCATTACCGCGGCAAGGTGCGTGAAAACTACGACCTTCCGGACGGCAGGCGGATCCTGATCACCACCGACCGTCTGTCGGCCTTCGACCGCATCCTGACCGCCATCCCCTTCAAGGGACAGGTGCTGACCCAGACCGCCCGCTTCTGGTTCGTGGCGACGAAGGACATCTGCGCCAACCACGTGCTGGAATACCCCGATCCCAACGTGGTGGTGGCGAAGCGGCTGACCATCATGCCGGTCGAGGTCGTGGTCCGCGATTACATGGCCGGCACCACCGGCACCTCGATCTGGTCGATGTACAAGCAGGGCCGGCGCGAGATGTACGGCCACATCTTCCCCGACGGGCTGCGCCAGAACCAGAGGCTGGAAACCCCTATCATCACGCCGACCACCAAGGCCTTCGACGCCGGCCATGACGAGGAGCTGACCGCGGCCGAGATCGTGGGCCGCAACCTGCTGACCCGCGCCCAGTGGGACGAGGTGTCGGACAAGGCGCTGGCGCTGTTCGCCCGCGGCCAGAAGATGGCGGCGGAGCGCGGCCTGATCCTGGTCGACACCAAGTACGAGTTCGGCTTCGACGAGGACGGCAACATCCTGCTGGCCGACGAGATCCACACCCCCGACAGCTCGCGCTACTGGTTCGCCGGCAGCTATCAGGAGCGGTTCGAGACCGGCGGGAAGCCGGAGAGCTTCGACAAGGATTTCGTCCGCAACTGGGTCGTCGCCCGCTGCGATCCCTACACCCAGGACATCCCGGAGATCCCCGGCGACGTGGTTCTGGAAGCCGCCCGCCTCTACATCGAAGCCGGCGAGACCATCACCGGCCGCCCGTTCGAGGTGCCGGCCACCGCCGTGCCGATCCTCGACCGCATCCGCGCCAACCTGGCGCCCTACTTCACCAAGTAAGCGGGAGCGGGCTCCATGCGCGTCGCCGTCCTCGACGATTACCAGGGGGTCGCCCGCGACCTCGCCGACTGGTCGCAGTTGCCGCCGGGCAGCGACCTGACGGTCTTCGAGCAGCCGCTCGGCGACCCGGACGCGGTGGCGGCGGCGCTGGAGCCTTTCGACGTGCTAGTCATCATGCGGGAACGCACGCCGTTCCCCGCATCTCTGATCGACCGGCTTCCGAACCTGAAGCTGCTGGTCACCACCGGCGCCCGCAACAACGCCATCGACCTGAAGGCCTGTGCCGCCCGCGGCATCCCGGTCAGCGGCACCCGCATGGTCGGCGCGCCGACGGCGGAACTGACCTGGGGCCTGATCCTGGCGCTGGCCAAGCGCATCCCGGCCGAGGAGCGCGCCCTGCGCGAAGGCCGCTGGCAGACCGGATTGACCGGCGATCTCGGGGCCAAGCGGCTTGGTCTGGTGGGCTTGGGCAAGCTCGGCAGCAAGGTCGCCAAGGTGGGACAGGCCTTCGGCATGGAGGTGGTGGCCTGGAGCCCCAACCTGACCGACGAGCGCGCCGCCGAGGCCGGCGTGACCCGCGTGGAAAAGCGCGACCTGTTCGCGACCTCCGACGTGGTCAGCGTCCATCTGGTGCTGAGCGAGCGCACCCGCGGCGTGGTGGGGGCGGACGAGATCGGCGCGATGAAGCCGACCGCCTTCCTCGTCAACACCTCGCGCGCCGGGCTGGTGGACGAGGCGGCGCTGGTCCATGCGCTGCGCCACGGCCATATCGGCGGCGCCGGCATCGACGTCTTCCCCATCGAGCCTCTGCCGAAAGACAGCCTTTGGCTTGACCTTCCCAATACCGTGCTGACGCCCCATCTCGGCTACGTGACGCGGGAGAATTACGCGGTGTTCTACCGCGACGCCCTGGAGGACATCCTGGCCTGGACGGCCGGCTCACCGGTGCGGCTGCTCTCTCCCGCCTGAACGGGCAAAGGGGATGGAGGATGCCGGTGAGGACGAGTGACGGGGCCGGGGACGGCATCCGGGCGACGTTGCGGGACAGGCTGAACCGCTATCAGCCCGGCGTTCTGATCGGCTTGTCGGCCATCGCCGCCCTGCTGTTCGGCTTCGTCGAACTGGCCGGCGAGGTGATGGAGGGCGAAACCACCGCCTTCGACAGGCACATCCTGCTGGCGCTGCGCGATCCGCTGAACCCCGACCTGCCCGGCGGCCCCTGGTGGCTGGCGCGGATGGCGCGAGACATCACCTCGCTCGGCAGCACCACCATCCTCGCCATTCTCACCGTCGCGACGCTGGGCTTCCTGCTGCTCCTCCACAAGCGGGCGGCGGCCCTGCTGGTGCTGGTCGCCGTCGCCGGCGGCGGGACGCTCAGCACCGTGCTGAAGAGGCTGTTCGACCGCGCCCGCCCCGATCTGGTGCCGCATGGCGACCAAGTAATCTCCGCCAGCTTCCCCAGCGGCCACGCCATGCAGTCGGCCGTCGTCTACCTGACGCTGGGCGCCCTGCTGACCCAGTTCGTCGAGGGCCGACGGACCAAGGCCTATCTGCTGAGCTGGGCGATGGTGCTGACTCTCATCATCGGGGCGAGCCGCGTCTATCTCGGCGTCCATTGGCCAACCGACGTGCTGGCGGGCTGGAGCGTCGGCGCCGCCTGGGCGGCGCTGTGCTGGATGGTCGCCGAATGGCTGCAGCGCCGCGGTGCGGTTGAGCAGGACCGGCCGGAAGAGACGGCGGGACGATAAGGGCGGGACGGCAAATCCGGTGCGTCGCACAAAAGGTTAACAAGCGGCTTGAATACGGACGCTTGCCCGCCGATAGTGTCGACCCTACCCCTTTCGGATCAGGCCGCACCATGCCTCAGGGCACCCTCGACCGCGAAACCCTTGAAGCCGTCGGCGTCCTCGCCCGTGCGGTGGAGCGCGAGCGGGTGCCCGGTGTCCTGGAATGCCGTCTGCTGGCGAACGCCCTGAAGCGCACCTTGGACAGCGGCCGGGAACGCGAACTGACCGAGGCGTCGCGCGTCTTCCGCACACTGGATGTGGACCTGCGCGAACGCATAGTCGCCCGCGCGCGGGTGGAAGCCCAGCAGACCCGCGCCCAGGCGAAGGCCGCCGCGACGCCGGACAGCGCCATCGACCGGGAGGAGATCACGCAGGAGATTCCGGCACTGCCCGCCTGGCGTGTTTCCGAACCGAAGGGCCGCGAACAGAAAGGCCGCGCCGGCACCAATTTCCTGGCCGCCCTGAATGGCCTGCGCCCGGCGGCCACCACCGGCTCCAATGCCGGCTCCAGCCGGGGCGCGGCCCGCGACCGCCTGCGCGCCGCCGTCGATTCCCAGCGCCGCGTCGGCCAGCGGGCGGAACCGACGCTGGACTGAGGGCCGCCTCAGCGGATGAAGAACTGGACCGGGACCACCAGCTCGATGCGGTCCTTCGCCATCTCCTCCGGCGGGGCCGGCAGGGGGGAGGCGCGGCGGACCATCTCCACCGTCTCCTCGTCCAGCGACGGTACGCCGGAACTGCGGTCGAGCCGGACCGACAGCACGTTGCCGTCGCGGTCGATGGTGAAGCGGACCTGGGTGACCCCTTCCTGCCGGCGGGTCTGGGCGGCGCGCGGATAGCGCTTGTGCCGTTCCAGATGGCTCAGCAGCCGCCCCTGCCAGCTCGGCACCGCCCGGCTGGGCGCAGCCGACGGGGCCGTCGCCGCCGGTGCGGGAGCCGGAGTGGGCGCGGGCGGAGCGGCCACCGGGACCGGCTGCACCGGCTGAGCCACCGGGCGCGGAGGCTTCGGCTTCTCCAGTTTGGGTTTTTCCGGTTTGGGCCTGTCCGGTTTGGGCCTGTCCGGTTTGGGTATGGGCTTCGGCAGTTCAGGCGGCGGTTTGGGAAGCACCACCTCCGGCTCGACCACAGGGGGTGGTTCCGGCGGCGGTTCCTCGACCACCGGTTCGGGCGGCGGCGGTTCGCGTTCCGGTTCGATCACCGACTCCGGCATCGGTTCCGGCAGGGGAATGTCGATGGCCGGCGCCGGCTCCGGCGGCGCCACCGGCAGCGGCGCCAGTTCCAGCAGCACGGCCGGCGGCTCGACCTCCGACGGCGTGATCGGCACATGCCACGCCACCATCGCCACGCCGGCCGCGGCATGGACGCCCAAGGCCAGCATCAGGCTGCCGCCCCAGCGGAAAGCCCCGCGCTCCGGACGCTCCGCCCCGTCGGCGGACCAGCCCCCCACCGCTTCCTGGTCGAAGGCCGCACTCATGGCGCCGGCGCCGCTTCCAGCCCGACGAGGCCGATCTTCAGGTAACCGGCGGCGCGCAGGCTGTTCATCACCTCGGTCAGGGCGCCGTAATCCACGGTCTTGTCGGCGCGCAGGAAGACGCGCTGGGTCTTGTCGCCATGGGTGGCGGCGTCCAGCGCCGCGCCCAGGGCTTCCCTGGTCGTCGTGGTGTCGCCCAGCGACAACGTCTTGTCGGCCTGGATGGTCAGGAACAGCGGCTTGTCCGGCCGCGGCGTCGGCGTGGCGGTGGAGGCCGGCAGATCGACCGGCACATCCACCGTCGCCAGCGGGGCCGCGACCATGAAGATGATCAGCAGGACGAGGACGACGTCGATGAAGGGCGTGACGTTGATCTCATGGGTTTCGGTCAGATCGTCGTCGCTGCCGCTGGAGCCGAGGCGCGCACCCATCGCCGTCACTCCGCCGCGCGGGAGTTGCTGTGGGGACGCGGCAGCGCATGGCGGTCGATGTCGCGGCTCAGCAGGCGCAGCACCGCCGCCGACGCGTCGGTCAGCTGCGCCTTGTGCCCGCCGATGGCGCGGCTGCAGGCGTTGTAGACAACCACCGCCGGGATGGCGGCGACCAGCCCGATGGCGGTGGCCAGCAGCGCCTCGGCGATGCCCGGCGCCACCACGGCGAGGTTGGTGGTCTGCGCCTTCGAAATGCCGATGAAGCTGGTCATGATGCCCCACACCGTGCCGAACAGGCCGATGAAGGGGCCGGTCGAGCCGATGGTGGCGAGGATCCCGGTGCCGCGCGCCATGCGCCGGCCGGCGGCCGACTCGATCCGCTCCAGCCGCGAGGCGGCACGGTCCATCAGTCCGTCGCGCGACGGCGCGTCGGCCGACAGGTGGGTCTCGGCGACCACGGCACGGACCAGCGCCGCCGCGGTGCCCTGGCTGAAGCCGACCCGCTCCGCCGCCTGCGACAGCGAGCGCGCCTCCTCCAGCATCGCCAGCGCCGCGCGCGCCTTGCGCTTGGCCGACGATAGTTCCACCGTCTTGGCGATGGCGATGGTCCAGGTGACGACCGAGGCGAGCGCCAGACCCACCATCACCGCCTGCACCACCGGGCTGGCGGTGACGAACATGCCCCAGGGCGACAGGTCGTGCGGCAGCGAGGCGAGAGCGGCAGCCGCCGCGTCCGGAGCGGCCTGCGCCGCCCCTTGCATCGCTCCGTCCGGCACCGCCCCGGCGGCGGCGGGCGCGGCGGCCTCCTGCGCACGGGCGGCAGCGCCGGCCATCAGAGCCCCGGCACCGGCAAGTGCGGCGGCCAGCGCAGGACGGTGGCGAAACGATGTCGGCATGGCGGTCCAACTCCCCCTCGGCGCGTGTCCGGCACGCGCGCTGCGAAAATCAAAAACCAAAAATCCCTTTGGCACTCCGGCGCTATGCTCCGGAGCGGATAGCCCGATGCGGTTATAATGCGAATGAGTCGCACTCGCACTGAAAATCGACCGCTGCCGGCGGGGAAACTTGCATTTTTGTGGGAATTCGCCGCCCTAAGTCCGTGGTTTCGCTGGTCTTGCGAACAGTCTCGGGCACCGGAACGGCCATCGCCGCTGCATCCGCTACCAAGTGCGAATAAGTCTCAATACCATCGCTGAGCCCTGCTGTCGTGGAGAATCTCGGCGCCCTGCAACCTTCCGCCGCTCCCGCCGGTTGAACCGGCCGTTGAGACAGCGCCAAGGAGAGTGCCGATGACCCAGGTTTCGGTTGTGGAGGAAAAGGGCAGCTTCCGGCTGGTGGCCTGCGACGGCCGCTTCGCCGTGGTGGAGGCGCGGGCGGGACAGGTGTTCGGCCTGCCGGATGATGCGGAGGGTGGCCGCGACGGCGCCTCGGACAGTCCCGACGGCATCGCGGCCGTCGCCCGCTGGACCGGCGAGGCCGAGGCCCGCGCCCTGATGCGCGACCTGTCGGAGCGCGGCGACGAACTGGCCCGCCGCATCTGGTGATCCGTCGGAACCCCGGCCGCGTATCGCCGCCGGGACTTTGTGCGGAGCGCGTCATGGATGGCACTGGCGGTGAGGCGGAGAGCGGGTCGAACGGCAAACGGCCCGGCATCACCTGGATCACCGGCGCCAGCAGCGGCATCGGCCGGGCGCTGGCGATCCATCTCGCCGACGGCGGGGCGCGGGTGGCGCTCTCCGCCCGCTCGGTCGAGGATCTGACGTCAACGGTGCAGCACAGCCCGGACCGCATGCGCCTGTTCCCGCTGGACGTCACCGACCGCGTCGCCACCACCGCTACCGTCGCCGCCATCGAGCGCTGGTTCGGTCCCATCGACCGGGCGGTTCTGAACGCCGGCACCCACGTCCCGATGTCCTTGGAGGATTTCTCCGCCGACACCGCCCGCCGGCTGATGGAGGTCAACTATATGGGCGTGGTTCATGGGCTGGAGGCTCTGCTGCCGCGGATGCGGGCGCGCGGGCGCGGACAGGTGGCGGTGGTCGCCTCCGTCGCCGGATACCGCGGCCTGCCGACGGCGGCGGCCTATGGCCCGACCAAGGCGGCGCTCATCAACCTGTGCGAATCGCTGAAGCCCGACTGCGACCGCGCCGGGATCAGGCTGCAACTGGTCTGCCCCGGCTTCATCGATACGCCGCTGACCGCCCGCAACCCCTTCCCCATGCCGGACCTGATGCCGGTGGAGGACGCCGCCCGCCAGTTGGCCGACGAGATGGAGGGCGAAGGCTTCGAAATCACCTTCCCCAAGCGCTTCACCCGCAAGCTGAAGCTGGCGCGCTGCCTGCCCTATCGGCTTTACTTCCCGCTGGTGCGCAAGGCGACCGGAACATGACGGACGATTCCCGACAACACGGACTGGATGCCTGGGTCGATTTCTTCGAGACCCTCAGCGTCGAGACGCTGGACCGGCTGCCGGCGCTGACCGTGCCGGAGGTACGGTTCCGCGACCCCTTCAACGACGCCCATGGCCGGGACGCGGTGCGGGCGGCGCTGCTCCATACCCTGAATGGCTGCCGCGATCTGCGCTTCACCGTCACCCACCGGCTGTTCGCACCCGATCTGGCGATCCTGCGCTGGCGCTTCGAGGCGACGGTGACCGGCATCGGCCGGATGGACGTGATCGGCACCAGCGAGGTGCGGCAAGCCCCCGACGGCCGGGTGGCCGAGCACATCGACCATTGGGATTCCGGCGAGCATGTCTATCTGCGCCTGCCGCTGCTGGGCGCCCCGCTCCGCCTCATTCGGCGGCGGCTGGGGGCTGCACCGCCGCGTTGACGGCGCCGGGCTGGACCGTCCGGCCTTCGGGCAGGAAGAACAGGCTGACCGTGCCGATCCACAGTCCCCAGCGATAGACGTTGGCGCGGTTGATCAGCGCATCGCCCGGCTGCAGCCACATCCAGTCGTCGAACCGCACGCGCCAGCGGTCGCCGCCCACCTTCAGCGCCATCTCGTAGCTCCAGTTCAGCGCGTTGCCGGCTGACCGCCCCACCGCCGTGCCGATCACGTCGTCGGCCCGCCCCTCATAAGCTCCTTCGGCCGTCCTGACGATGCGCCAGACCCGGCGGTCGGTCTCGCCGTCGGCATAGAGGAAGCGTTCGTCCAGCACCAGTTCCCGCCCGTCCCACTGCCCGTCGATGGCGACGGTGAAGCTGCGGCGCAACGTGCCGAACCGGTCCTCGAACACCCCCCAGGCATGGGTGCGCCCGGCGAAATAGCGCTCGATCCGCAATTCGGGCGTGTTGCCGGCGAAATCCCCGATCTTCATCGCCCCGATCTTCATCGCCCCGATCTTCATCGCAAGGGGTCCTCCGCTTACGGCTTGCGAAAGCGCCAGAGCCCGACATCGATGGTCCCGGCGCGGAACCCGGCCTCGCAATAGGCGAGGTAATAGTCCCACAGCCGGCGGAACCGGTCGTCGAAGCCCATCTCCGCCACCTGCGGCCCGGCCTCCAGGAAGCGCCGCCGCCACTCCGCGCAGGTCCGGGCATAGGAGTCGCCGAACGTCTCGACATGCTCCACCACCAGCCCGGCCCGCTCCGCCTCGGCGCGCAGGGCCGACGGGCAGGGCAGCATGCCGCCGGGGAAGATGTGGCGCTGGATGAAGTCGCAGCCGCGGCGGTAGCGCGGGAAGCGCGCGTCGTCGATGGTGATCGCCTGCACCACCGCCGCCCCGCCGGGCACCAGCCGGTCGCGCAGGGCGGCGAAATAGCGCGGCCAATGCTCCTCCCCCACCGCCTCGATCATCTCGATGGAGACGATGCGGTCGAAGCTGCCGCCGGCGTCGCGGTAATCCATCAGCCGCAGGTCGACCTCCCCGGCTAGCCCGGCCCGCTCCAGCCGCGCGTGGGCGAAGGCCAACTGCTCCGCCGACAGGGTCAGCCCGACGACCGACGCGCCGCGGCGGCCGGCCATATGCTCCGCCATCCCGCCCCAGCCGCAGCCGATCTCCAGCACCCGGTCGCCGGGGCGGAGTTGCAGCAGCTCGGCGACGCGGGCGATCTTGGCCTCCTGCGCGTCCTCCAGGCTCTGCCCGTCCCGCTCGTACAGAGCGGAGGAATAGGTCATGCCGGGATCGAGCCACAGCCGGTAGAAGTCGTTGCCCAGGTCGTAATGGAAGGCGATGTTGCGGCGGCTGCCACGGCGGGAGTTGGCGCGGCTGCGGTGGAACAGCCGGTTGGCCGCCGCCGCCGCGACCGTGCCCCTGAAACCTCCCTTTTTGGCCCCGCCACCGATCGCCGCCTCGTTGCGGATCGCCAGTTCGATCAGCGCCGGCAAATCGCCGCTGCGCCACAGCCCGTCGCCATAAGCCTCGGCCATGCCGACCGCGCCGCCCAGCATCAGCCGCCGCGCCGCCGCATCGTCGAGCAGCGTCAGGTCAGCCCGCGGCCCCTCGGCCGGATCGCCGACGCACATCGTCCGCCCGTCGGGCAGGCGCAAGCTCAGCTCGCCCCGGCGGATGCCGCCGGCCATCCTCATCAGGGCGCCGGTCCACAGGTCGCGTCCGGTCACCAGCCGCAGCCACCGGGGGTGACGTCGAGGCGCGGTCGCAGCGATGTCGGTAGCGATGTCGGTCATGAATGGCCTTCTCGGAAACGGTCAGGAACGACGATATTTTTCACGACGGTCACCGGCTGCGCCGGGGCCGGCGGGCGTGGGCGGATCGCCAGCCCCTTGCGCCACAGGTGCAGCGCCTCCCAATGGATGCCGGCGACCACCTTGGCGGTCATCAGCGGGTGGCGGGCCCAGGCGCGCAGGATGGCGCCGTCGGTCAGCTCCACCCGCCTCAATGTCAGCGACGCATGCAACACCGGCCCCCCGGTGTCGGTCTGGCGGATGGACACCGCCATCGGCTCCCCCGCTTCGCCCTTGGGTGGGCGGATGCGGAAGTGATAGGCGGTCTCCATGTCCATGAAGGGCGAGACGTAGAAGCGCTTGTCGCACTGCTGGCGCACCAGCCCGTCCGGTCCGGGCGCCGCCGGGATCAGATAGGCGTGGCGCTGGCCGAAGGTGTTGGACACCTCATGGATGATGGCGGCGAGCGTCCCGTCCCGGCGGTGGCAGAACCAGACGCAGAGCGGATTGAAGACGAAGCCCAGCACCCGCGGAAAGCACAGCAGGCGGATCGGCCCACCACCCTCGATCCCGGCAGCGGCAAGCTGGTCTTCGGCCCAAGCCTTGAGCCCCCGAATCTCCCTCTCCCCCCCAACACAAGCTCCGCTTGTGTTGCCGACAGGCGAAGCTTCGCTTCGCCGAAAGGCGGGGAGAGGGTCGGGGTGAGGGGGATGCACTGCGTGACTATCCCGAGAATCCTCTCCGCGCTCCCCCCTCACCCTAACCCTCTCCCCAGGGGGGAGAGGGGACTCTCCCAATGGCCCGAAATCGCGGTCCTGGAACCCGATCAGCCCGAAGCGGTTGTGGGCGAACAGCCGCATTTCGCGGTCCAGCCGGGGAAGCTCGTCCAGATCGGCCAGCAGGCTGAACACCCGGTAGGACAGGCGGTGCCGCACCGGCTTCACCCGGTGGTGCATCACCGTGCCGACATAGAGGCCGGAGGCGAAGCGGGGCGCCTCCATCACGCGGTCTCCAGCTCTGCGCCACGGATTGCCGGCGCCGACCCGACATGGATGCGGCCCGACGGGTTCGCCACCGTCCAGGGCCGGCGCACGCCGCCCAGCGCCTCCGCCACCGCCAGCCCGGCCTGCGCCCCGTCCTCGTGGAAGCCGGCGCCGAAATAGGACCCGGCGAACCAGGTCCGCCGTCGGCCCTGCAGGCTCCACAGCTGCCGCTGCGCCGCCAGCGCCTCCATCCCGAAGATCGGGTGGTCGTAGAGCACGCTGCGCAGGATGCTGCCGTCGCGCGGCGGGCGGATGGGGTTCAGCGTGACGAACAGGTCGCGCTCGCGCGGCAGGAAGTCCTGCAGCCGGTTCATCCAGTAGGTCACGCACAGGGCGTCCTGCCCGCCATCCCCCCGCTCGGCCAGATAGTTCCAGCTCGACCACACCGCGCGGCGCTTCGGCATCAGGGCGGGGTCGCCGTGCAGGATGGCGAGGTTGCGCTCGTAGCCGAAGGCGCCCAGCAGCCGGCGCTCCTCCCCGCCGGCATCCTCCAGCAGGGCCAGCGCCTGATCGGCATGGGTGGCGAGCACGACATGGTCGTGGGCGCGCACCTCGCCGCGGCGGTCGCGCAGCAGGACGCGGCCCTCCTCGCGGACGATGCCCTCCACCGCGCAGTTCAGGCGCAGGGCGCCGGGCATGTCGGCGAGGATGCGGCCGACATAGCTGCGGCTGCCGCCCTCCACCGTGCGCCAGACCGGCCGGCCCTTGAGCTTCAGAAGGCCGTGGTTGTCGCAGAAGCGGATGAAGGCGGCGGCGGGATGGCCGCGCATCGACTCCGCCGGGCTGGACCAGATGGCGGCGGCCATCGGCAGCAGATGGTCGCGGATGAAGGCGTCGGAATAGCCGCCGCGGTCCAGCACGTCGCCCAGCGTCAGCGTCTCCGCCGCGGGATCGACCAGAAGGCCCGGCGCTTCGCGGTAGAAGCGCAGAATGTCGGCGATCATCCGCCAGAAGCGCGGGCGCAGCAGGTTGCGTTTCTGCGCGAACAGGGCGGCGGGCGTGCCGGCATACTCCACCCGCCCGCCGTCCAGCGAGGCGGCAAAGCTCATGTCCGTCGCCCGCGTCGGCACGCCCAGATGGTCGAACAGGGCGACCAGATTGGGATAGCAGGGCTCGTTGTAGACGATGAAGCCGGTATCGACCGGGCCGGCGCCCCCGGCCTCCGCCGCCACGTCCACCGTGTTGGCATGGCCGCCCGGCCGGTCCTCCTTCTCATAGAGGGTGACGCGGTGCGCCTTCGACAGCAGCCAGGCCGCCGACAGCCCGGCGATGCCAGAGCCGACCACCGCGATGTCGAGCGGAGCCGGCGAAGTGTGGTCGGGCGGGGAAAGCGGCATGGGGCGGTCCTTGGCGGATCTTGTCGGAGGGCTTGTCGGTGCGTGGACCCGGAGCCTAACCCGAAATGGGTAGGTCCGGCTTGTGATCGGGATACGGCGGCAAATGGCCGTTGGATCATCGCCACGCCCACGCTTTCCCGCCAGCCCCGAAAAGACAGGATCGGCGGTGATCCGAAGCACAGGCTGCGGCGTATCCTGGCCATGATCGCCCAATTGGCCTCCCTTCTGACGCATGCCGCCGGAGCCGACCGGACGCCGGATCCCAAAAGGATCGGACAGGCGGCCCGCGTGTCGGCCAAACCGGCGGTGGCCGATCCCGCCACCGCAAGGCTGGCGGCGGACCAGTCGGCCGATCTGGTGGCGGTGGCGGCGGGCGACCGGGCGGCCTTCGCCCGGCTGTTCGCCCACTTCGCCCCGCGGGTGAAGGCCTACATGCTGAAGCTGGGGATGCCGGCGCAGCGGGCGGAGGATCTGGCGCAGGACACCATGCTGTCGGTGTGGCGCAAGGCCTCGCTCTACGACCCGGCGAAGGCGGAGGCGGCGACCTGGGTCTTCACCATCGCCCGCAACCTGCGCATCGACATGCTGCGCCGCGAACGCCATCCAGAGGTGTCGGACGACGAGCTGCTGGAGCATGAGGACGACCGCCCCCGCGCCGACGAGATGCTGGACGGCGACCGCCGCGCTCGCCGCCTGCGCGGCGCGCTGGCCTCGCTGACGCCGGAACAGGCGGAGGTGGTGCAGTTGTCCTTCTTCGCCGACCTCGCCCACCCGGCCATCGCCGAACGGCTGGACGTTCCCTTGGGCACCGTGAAATCGCGCCTGCGTCTGGCCATGGCCAAGATCCGCAAGGCGCTGGGAGACGACGACCGATGACCGCCCGACAACCCGCCGCCCGCCAGCTTTTCCTGCCGAATCACCATCCCAGCGACGCCCTGCTGGTGGCCTATGGCGCGGGCAGCCTGGGAGAAGGGCTGTCGCTTGCCGTCGCCGTCCACCTCGCCCATTGCCCGGACTGCCGCGCCACCCTGGCGGAGGTGGAGGCGTTGGGCGGCGCCCTGCTGGAGGATCTGCCGCCGGCCCCGCTGGAAAGCCTGTCGCTGGCCGCCACCCTCGACCGCCTGGAACAGGAGGAGGCGCCGGGCAACCCCTGCAAGGCCATGCGGATACGGCCGCGATGCAGCCGCCCCGCCGGCCCGGCCACCGCGTCCCTTCCGGGTCCGCTGCGCGCTTATGTGCCCTCGCTGGAGACCCTGTCCTGGCAGCGGCTGGCTCCCGGCGTGCGGCGGGTGGAGCTGCTGCCGCGCACGTCGTCGGGCGGCGCGGCCCAGCTTCTGCGCATCGCCCCCGGCACCGCCCTGCCCCACCACGGCCATGGCGGGCTGGAGCTGACCGTGGTGCTAAGCGGCCATTTCGCCGACGAACTCGGCCGCTACGGCCCCGGCGATCTGGCGGAGGTCGATGGCGACACCAACCACCAACCCATCGCCGACAGCCACCGCGACTGCATCTGCCTGATCGCGACGGACGCGCCGCTGCGCTTCACCGGCCTGATGGGCCGGCTGATGCAGCCCTTCATCGGGCTATAGCAGATCCTTGAACAGAAGCTGCGCCGGCGGTTCCTTGTCCTTGCCCCGCTTGCGCGCCTTCCCCTTCGCCTTTTCCTTCGCCACGTCGGGTGGCAGTTCGGCTGCCGGTTCGGCCGGCGTTTCGGCTGCCGCTTCGGGCTGCTCCACCGGCAATTCCGGCGCGGCCATCGGCGGTTCGGCCGCCGGTTCCGGCGCCGGCTGGGCAACGGGTTCCTGCGCGGCCGATTCCTGGGCGACGGGTTCCGGCACGACCGGCTCCGGCGCCGTCACCGGTTCGGCCACCACCTCGGCCGCCGGCTGTGCGGCTTCGGGCGCCGCCTCCACCTTTTCCTTCTTCTTCCGGGACGGCCGGCGCGGGGCGACGCCGACGCCTTCCTTGGCGCGCTGCTTGGCCTTGTCGCGGGCCTGGGCCTCCGGAGCCTCGGGGTTGTCGGTCAGCCATTTGCGGCGCTTGATGACCTCGTTCACCCGGCCCTGGTTCACGCCCAGCTGGAAGGCGATCTCCTGCTGGGTCATGTTGGTGGTCTCGTGCAGGTGCAGGATCTCGGCGGCCAGCTCCGGCGTCATCTTGCGCCCGGTCAGGCGCCGGGCCGGCCGGACGGAGCGCTGCGAGCGGTCGCGCGCCCTCAGGGACTCAAGGATCTCCAGCGCGGCCGTGTTGCCCGCCGCCTTCAGCGCGTCCTCGAATTCCTTCAGCGTCGCCATAAGTCCCCCTCCCGCTGTCGTCGGCCCGGTCCCCGCAGCAACCGGCAGGATCACAGATAGTTCATCGTCTGGCGATGGAAAAGCCACGACGGATAGTCCCGGTCAGGCCGGAAAGCGCAACTCGATCCGCGTGCCGCTGCCGCCGGTCGCGCCATAGCTCAACTCGCCGGACAGCTGGGCGGCCAGGCTTTGAATGATCTTCCAGCCCAGGCTGGGGAGGCGCTGCACGTCGAAGCCGTCCGGCAGGCCGATGCCGTCGTCCATCACCAGCAGATGCAGTTGGTCCGGCTGGCCCGGCACCGAGTTCAGTTCGATGGTCACGGTCCCGCCATTCTCGGCGAAGGCGTGCTTCAGGCTGTTGGTCAGCGCCTCCACGATCAGCATGGCCAGCGCCAGCAGCCGTTCAGGCGACTGCGGCGCCGCCCGCACCGCCACGCGGCAGTCGATACCGGGGACACCGGCCGCCTTCAGCATGTCTCGGCACAGCCCCTCGACATGGCTGCCGAAATCGTCGCTGGAGCGCGGGTCGTGCAGGCGCCGGTGCACCTGCGCCATGGTGTGCAGCCGCCGCCCCGCCTCCTCCAGCGCCGCCAGCGCCCCTTCCGGCGTATGGCCGACGGTCCGCCGCTGCAAATCCAGCAGGGCGGAGACGAACTGCATGTTGTTGGCGACGCGGTGCTGCAGCTCGTGGAACATGGTGGTCTGCGCCTCCAGCAGGGAGGCGGTGCGGCCGCGCTCCTCCTGCAGGCGGGCCAGCGTCACCTGCATGCCGTGGATCAGCGCGATGTCCACCGCAACCACCACAGCATAGAAGGCCAGCGCCAGCCCGACCGATCCATCCAGCCCGAAACTGTCGAAGGGCGGGATGAAGAAATACCAGGCGGCCAGCCCCGACAGCACCGCCGTCACCACCCCCGGCCACAGCCCGGCCATGAAGGCGGTCAGGATCACCGCCGGGAAGAAGGTGAGATAGGGAAAGCCGGACGGCAGAGTGTTGTCGACCAGCCGGCGCAGCAGCAGGGCGGTGGCGAAGGTCAGCAAGGCCATGCCATAGCGCGCCACCGGGCCGCGCAGCAGCAGCGAGAAGCGCGTGAACAATTGCCAGACCGGCCGCTCGGACCCCATCGACGTCACTTCCCCCAATTCCCCGCACTGGCATATCACCGGCACTCATCGCTTGTAAGGCCGGCGGGCAACCTGCGCACGTGAAATATCGGGCCGAAGGCGTGACCATCCAAGGGCGAGGCCCGGCCGCGGGGTTCGCTGGTCGGGCGGCCGGTTTGTCCAAAGCTGTTCACAATTCCGCCACATCCGTTCAAGCCGGGCGGGCACTTTGTTCAATCCACGGAGCGATTGTGACCTTGCGCGGCGGCCGGGACCTCCCCTGCCCCGGCGCCCTCGAAACGAATAAGGCTGAAGGAGCCCCGCCCCGTGAAGACCCGTCTGAGCGCGCTCGCCATCGCGGCCACCCTGTCCGTCTCCGCCCTTGCCCTCTCCGGTACGGCCCAGGCCGGCGCCACCTTCGACGGCGTGAAGCAGAAGGGCTATGTCCAGTGCGGCGTCAACCTGGGCCTGTACGGCTTCTCCTCGCCCGACGACAAGGGCAAGTGGTCGGGCCTTGACGTCGACATGTGCCGCGCCGTTGCCGCCGCCATGTTCGGCGATGCCGAAAAGGTGAAGTACACCCCGCTGTCGGCGCAGCAGCGCCTGCCGGCGCTCCAGTCCGGCGAGATCGACATCCTCGCCCGCAACACCACCCGCACCCTGACCCGCGACACCGCCAACGGCCTCAACTTCGGCCCGACCAACTATTTCGACGGCCAGGGCTTCATGGTCTCGGCCAAGCTGGGCCTGAAGAGCGCCAAGCAGCTGAACGGCGCCACCGTCTGCGTCCTGCCCGGCACCACCACCGAACAGAACGTGTCGGATTACTTCCGCGCCAACAAGATGACCTTCAAGCCGGTCGTCATCGAGAAGAACGAAGAGCTGAACAAGGCCTTCTTCGCCGGCCGCTGCGACGCCCTGACCTCCGACGCCTCGCAGTTGGCCGCCATCCGCGCCGCCGAGGTGCAGAACCCCAACGACTACGTCATCCTGCCCGAGCTGATCTCGAAGGAGCCGCTGTCCCCCGCCGTCCGCCAGGGTGACGAGGAGTGGATGAACCTGGTCACCTGGGCCTTCTACGCCATGGTCCAGGCCGAGGAGAAGGGCCTGACGTCGGAGACCGTCGACGCCGCCATGACCTCCCCCGATCCGGACGTGAAGCGCCTGCTGGGCGTCACCGCCGGCAACGGCAAGGCGCTGGGCGTCGAGGAGAACTGGGCCTTCAACATCATCAAGCAGGTCGGCAACTACGCCCAGAGCTTCGAGCGCAACGTCGGCGCCGGCTCCAAGCTGAAGATGCCGCGCGGCCAGAACGCCCTCTACACCGAAGGCGGCATGATGTACGCCCCGCCGATGAAGTAAGGCTGAGTCCCCTCTCCCCCCCGGGGAGAGGGTTAGGGTGAGGGGGAAGCGCGGCGGGACCTTCGGGATAGCCACGCAATGCATCCCCCTCACCCCGCCCCTCTCCCCGGGGGGAGAGGGAGGTTCTCCCCCCGCACGGAGCAACACCATGACAAACCCGGTCCAGGCGCTGAATTCCGCGCGCGTGCGGGGGTGGCTGTATCAGGCATTGTTCCTGGCCTGCGCCCTCGCCGTCGCCTGGTATCTCGTTTCCAACACGCTGACCAACCTCGCCACCCGCGGCGTCGCCACCGGCTTCGGCTTCCTGCACCGCGAAGCCGGCTTCGAGATCGGCGAGAGCCTGCTGTCCTATTCCGCGTCCGACACCTATCTGAAGGCGCTGGTCGTCGGGCTGCTGAACACGCTGGCGGTGTCGGCCGCCGGTGTCGTGCTGGCGACCGTGCTGGGCGTGCTGATCGGCATCGCGCGGCTGTCCTCCAACTGGATGGTGAACCGCTTCGCCACCCTGTATGTCGAGACGATCCGCAACGTGCCGCTGCTGCTGCAGCTGGTGGTCTGGTACACCATCATGAACCGGCTCCCCAGCCCGCGCGAGGCGCTGGAGATCGTGCCGGGCATCTTCCTCAGCAACCGCGGCATGAAGTTCCCGGTGCTGGTGGAACATGCCGGTCATGGCTGGGCCCTGCTGGCGCTGATCGCCGGCATTGCCGCCGCCATCGCCGTCGTCCGCTACGGCCGCCGCCACCGCGAGACCACGGGCAAGCCCTTCCCCACCCTGCCGGCCGCCATCGCCGCCGTGCTGCTGCCGCCGGCCCTGGTGTTCGTCGCCACCGGCGCGCCGCTGGCCTTCGACGTGCCGGTGCTCTCCGGCTTCAACTTCGAAGGCGGCGGGTCGGTCACCCCGGAATTCACCGCGCTGCTGATCGGCCTGTCGGTCTACACCGCCGGCTTCATCGCCGAGATCGTGCGCTCCGGCATCCTCGCCGTGCCGCATGGCCAGACCGAGGCCGGGCTGGCGCTGGGCCTGTCGCCGGGCAAGATCCTGCGCCTCGTCATCCTGCCGCAGGCGCTGCGCGTCATCGTGCCGCCGCTGACCAGCCAGTACCTGAACCTGACCAAGAACAGCTCGCTGGCCGTCGCCATCGGCTATCCGGATCTGGTCAGCGTCTCCAACACCTCGGCCAACCAGACCGGTCAGGTGGTGGAGGCGGTGGCGATGATGATGCTCGTCTATCTCATCATCAGCCTTGCGATCTCCGGCTTCATGAACTGGTACAACCGCCGTGTGGCCCTGGTGACGCGATGAGGGACCCGATGAGCAATCACTCCCCGGCCGATCAGGCCCCGATTCCCACCGGTCCCGTCGCCCCCGCCCGCTGGGCCGCCTCCTACGAGGAGGAGCCGACCCAGGCCTCCGCCCCGCCGCAGGCCAACGGCATGACGGCGCTGAAGCCCTTCGGCTGGGCCAAGGACAATCTGTTCAACACGCCGCTGAACACCGTCCTGACCCTCGCCTGCCTCGGCCTCCTGTGGCTGGTGGTGCCGCCGATGGCGAACTGGCTGCTGCTGAACGCCAGCTGGTCCGGTTCGTCGGAGGCCTGCCGCGAGGCGGCCGGCGCCTGCTGGTCGGTGATCGTGGTCAAGCACCGGCTGATCTTCTTCGGCACCTACCCCTATGACGAGCAGTGGCGCCCCTTCCTGGCCTGCGCGCTGTTCGTAGCGATGCTGGGCGCCAGCGGCGTGCGCGCCTTCTGGCGGCCCTGGCTGGCGGTCGCCTGGGCGCTGACGCTGGTCGGCATGGGCGTCCTGATGTGGGGCGGCGTCGCCGGTCTCAGCTATGTGCCGAACGACCGCTGGGGCGGCCTGCCGATCACGCTGATGCTGTCGGTCTTCTCCATCGCCATCGCCTTCCCGCTGTCGATCCTGCTGGCGCTGGGCCGCCAGTCGTCGCTGCCCGCCATCCGCACCTTCTGCGTCGGCTTCATCGAGACAATGCGCGGCGTGCCGCTGGTCAGCGTGCTGTTCATGGCGTCGGTGATGTTCCCGCTGTTCCTGCCGGAAGGCGTCACGGTGGACAAGCTGCTGCGCGCCCTGGCCGGCATGACGCTGTTCACCGCCGCCTATCTGGCCGAGGCGGTGCGCGGCGGGTTGCAGGCGATCCCCAAGGGCCAGTACGAGGCCGCCGACGCGCTGGGCCTGTCCTACTGGCAGAAGACGGTGCTGATCGTCCTGCCGCAGGCTCTGCGCATCGTCATTCCGCCCATCGTCAACCAGTTCATCAGCGCCTTCAAGGACACCTCGCTGGTCACCATCGTCGGCCTGTACGACCTGCTGACCGCCGCCACCGTGGCGACGACCGACCCCGAATGGCGCCCCTATTTTGCCGAGGTCTATGTCTTCGCTGGGCTGATGTTCTGGATCTTCTGCTTCAGCATGTCGCGCTACAGCCAGTGGCTGGAGCGTCTGGCCAACCGCTACAACCGCCGCTGACCGGCTCTGGAGACCGAGCAATGACCGAGAACGCCATCATCGAACTCCGCAAGGTCGGCAAGTGGTACAACAGCTACCACGCGCTTCGCGACGTCAGCATCAGCATCGGCAAGGGCGAGAAGGTCGTCGTCTGCGGACCCTCCGGCTCGGGCAAGTCGACGATGATCCGCTGCATCAACCGGCTTGAGGCGCACCAGACCGGCCACATCATCGTCGACGGCATCGAGCTGACCGACGACGTCAAGGCGGTGGAGAAGATCCGCCGCAAGGTCGGCATGGTCTTCCAGAACTTCAACCTGTTCCCGCACCTGACCGTTCTGCAGAACCTGACGCTGGCCCCGATCTGGGTCCGCGGCATGGCGAAGTCCGAGATCGAGGAAATCGCCATGATGTACCTGAAGCGGGTGCGCATCCCCGATCAGGCGCACAAGTTCCCCGGTCAGCTGTCGGGCGGCCAGCAGCAGCGCGTCGCCATCGCCCGCGCCCTGTGCATGCGGCCCGAAATCATGCTGTTCGACGAGCCGACCTCCGCCCTCGACCCCGAAATGGTCAAAGAGGTGCTGGACGTGATGACCGAACTGGCGGGCGAGGGCATGACCATGGTCTGCGTCACCCACGAAATGGGCTTCGCCCGGCAGGTCGCGGACTCTATTGTCTTCATGGCCGAAGGCTCGATCATCGAGAGCGGGTCGCCGGCCGAATTCTTCGAGAACCCGAAAAGCGAGCGCACCCGCCAGTTCCTGGGCCAGATCCTGGAACATTGAGGTGAACATTGAGGCGGCATCCCCGATAGGGGGCGCGGAGAGGCGGATAAGAGGGCCATGCCGGCGACCATTGCCATCACCGACGACGACGCGGTGACGCGCGAGACGCTGAAGTCCTACCTGACGGACGAGGGCTTCGACGTCCTGCTGGCCCGAAGTGCGGAGGAGTTGAAGGATCTGCTGGCGGCGACGGCGGTGGACCTTGTGCTGCTCGACATCCGGCTGCCGCGCCAGGATGGGCTGACCCTGACCCGCGAACTGCGCGCGGTGTCGGAGATCGGCATCATCCTGGTCAGCAGCCGGGCGGAGAAGCTGGACCGCATCATCGGGCTTGAGATGGGGGCCGACGACTACATCGCGAAGCCCTTCGAACCGCGCGAGATCCTGGCCCGGGTGCGGAACCTGCTGCGCCGGCTGAAGGCGCCGGGCGACCAGCGCGACGACCGCAAGCGCTGCTTCTCCGGTTGGACGCTGTGGCTGGACCGCATGCGCCTGACCGACCCGCAGGGCAACCCGGTGCGGCTGACCGGCGCGGAGTTCGAACTGCTGTCGACCTTCGTCTGCAACCCCGGCCGGGTGATGAACCGCGACTATTTGCTGACGGCGACGACCCGGCGCAAGACCGACGCCACCGACCGCACCATCGACAGCCTCGTCCGCCGCCTGCGCCGCCTGATCGAACCCGACCCCGCCGACCCAAGGCTGATCGTCACCGTCCACGGCACCGGCTACCTCTTCGCCGGCGACGTGACGCAGGACGGGTAAACACGCCCTCTCCCCCTGGATCCCCTCTCCCCGGGGGGGAGAGGGAGAGCGGGGCGGGAGAGGGCTACAGCCACCGAACCCCGAGCAAACTCCCCCGTCGCTTCAGTCTTGCGGCGGCCACGCGCTCGGCAACCTGGGCCACGGAAATCGCGAAAAATTTTTCGCGCGTTCCCGTGGCCCATTCTTTATGCACCGAAGCAGGCAACCGGCCTCTTCCGAAGTCAACCCGCCACACACGGTTGCTTTTCGTCTTGCAGCATTCCCCCATAGGAAAGTCATAGACCGCCCGTCTGCTCACGAAAGCCGTCTGACGTCTTTCCACCGGCATTCCCGCTTGTCTCAAATGCAAACCAAAAGACACGAGCTGTTCACAATTAGACGCTAAACCGTTCAAAGAGCCCTGCGACGATGTGCGCGTAGCAATCCGTGGAACCGTTTTTGTGGCGGCGGGGGGTTTGGGCATGACGGCGATCTCGACGAAAGCAGGCGTGACGAAAACGGGCGGCACCCTGGACGACGGCGGCGCGCGCCACCGCTTCTGGACCTTGCGCCGCGCCATGGTGTCGGTGGTGGGCGTGCTGGTGGCGGCGCTGATCGCCAGTCAGGCCTGGGTGTCGCAACGCTACACCGGCTTCGCGCTCGAAACCTTCAACAGCAGCGCGGCGGCGACCCTGCGGGTGCTGGCCAACGACCGCATCCGCAAGAACTACACGGAGTGGCTCCAGAACCACGCCAACGAATGGAGCCGCGATTCTTTCCTGGTCGACAGCATCAACCAGAAGGACCCGGCCAAGACGATGCTGGCGCTGAAGAACATCAACGCGCGGCCCGTGGTGGTCGACCGCGAGGTGCGGCTGATCTCGGTCGCCGTCTATGACGCCGACATGACCCGGATCGCTGCCACCGGCGGGGAGCAGGACAGCGTCGCCACCGTCGCCCCGCTGTTCGAGGCGCTGAAGTCGCGCGACATCGCCGACAAGCGCCGCCCGGCCAGCCTGCTGTGGCGCGACGGCCAGGGCCGGCCACTGTTCAGCATGATCGTCCCCATCGGCGGCTTCCGCGTCCTGGGCTTCCTCGAGGTGGTGACCGATCCCCTGCCCGCCCTTTCCAGCCTGGGCGCCGTTCTCGACGCCGACATCCGCTTCACCGACGGCAGGGGCGGCGTGCTGTTCGAGGCCAAGGGCGGCGAGCCGTCGGCCCACGCGCAACTCTCCACCACCACCGTGTCGCTCGGCGGCGACGGCGGGCTGCCCTGGGCGACGGCGGAGATCTCCCGCGACGTGTCGGAGTTCGTCGGCGCGACGGAGGCTCTGCGCAACGACGCGCTCAAGATGGTCGGCGCCTTCGCACTGGCCGTCGCCATCGCCGCCGCCCTGCTGCTGCGCGTCGCCGTCTTCGCCAACCTGCGCAAGTTCGCCCGCGCCATGGAGCAGATCGCCGCCGGCGACCTCTCCATCGAGATCCCCCGTACCGGCCGCGACGAGTTGGCAGTGATGGCGACGGCGCTGCGCCACCTGCGCGGCAGCGTGGAGCAGGTGCTGCTGATGAAGCGGATGGTCGACAGCAGCCCGGTGCCCACCGCCCTGCTCCGCACCGACGGCCAAGTAGGGTTCGTCAACCCCGCCGCCCGGACCTTCTGCGAGGCGCACGGCATCGACCCCGCCGGTCCCGACCTGCTGGCCCAGGGGCCGGACTTCACCGCCGACTGCACCGACCCGACCCGCCCGCCGATCCCGCGCCGCACCCTGACGGTGGACGAGACGACGGTGGAGGCCCATGTCGACACCGTCTTCGACGACCAGGGCAACGTGCTGGGCAAGACCCTGTCCTGGACCGACGTGACTGAGCAGATGCGCTCCGCCGCGCTCGCCCGCCAGTTGATGGAGGACGTGCATCAGGTGGCGTCGGGCGTCGCCACCCAATCGGGCCAGCTGCGCGAGCTGGCCGACGCGCTGCGCCGGGAATCGGCCGGCACCATCGACAGCACGGTCAGCGCCGGCAGCTTCGTCGCCGAGAGCAACCGCAACGCCACCACCTGCAACGACAGCGCCGGCACGCTGATGGACACCATCGGCACCGTCTCCAGCCTTGCGACCGAGGCGGCCGGCGTGGTCGGCGCCACGCTGGACGAGCTGACCGCCGCCCGCGAGGTGGTCGGCCAGCTGGGCGAGAACACCGAGCAGATCCGCCGCATCGTCGACGTCATCACCGGCATCGCCCACCAGACCAAGCTCCTGGCGCTGAACGCCACCATCGAGGCGGCGGCGGCCGGCGTCGCGGGCCGTGGCTTCGCCGTGGTGGCGGCGGAGGTGAAGAAGCTGGCGGAGGAGACCGCCAATGCCACGGTGCAGATCGCCAGTTCGGTCGGCGCCATCAACGGCAGCATCCAGAACACCGTCGGCACCTTCGCCCGCATCTCCGGCTCGGTCGAGCGCATCAACGAGGTGCAGGACCTGATCGGCGAGGCGGTGGCCCGCCAAACCGACTCCTCCACCGACATCCGCAACCGCGTCGGCGTGATCGCCGGCAACACGGGCGAGGTGGCGGCGCTGATCGACGGCGTCGGTGCCCAGGCGGCGCGCACCGGCGACATCGCCGCCTCGCTGACCGAGACGGCGAACACGCTGGCCGAGGAAGCCGCTTCGCTGCATAGTCTGCTCGGCACGCTGCGCGCCGGGCAGGCGGCCTGACCCCGCCCGCCGCACAATGGCGGGGACTGGGACGGGCCAGGGGACGGACCGGGGGATGGGTGTCGGGATGCGGCTGGTGTTGCTTCTGCTGCTGGCGATCGTGTCGGCCTCGCCGGCGCTGGCTCCACCGGCCCAGGCCGACGACGGCGAGACACTGGAGCGCATCCACAGCCGCGGCTTCCTGATCTGCGGCCTGCGCAGCGGCGTCAGCGGCATCTCCTTCTCCGACCCGCAGGGGCATCTCGACGGTTTCCTGGTCGATGTCTGCCGGGTCTTCGCCGCGGCGACCCTGGGCAACGCCCAGGCGATCCGCGTCGTCCGCCTGCCGGAAAAGCCGCAGGAATTCCAGGCGGTGGAGAAGCACGAGGTCGACGTGGCGCTGACCACCACGACCTGGACCTTCAGCCGCGACCTGTCGCACGACATCGAATTCCTGATGCCGCTTCTGCATGACGGCCAGGGCTTCGCCATCCACGCAGACGGCGCGCCGCCGCCGCTCGACCGGCTGGGGCCGCGGACGGTTTGCGTCAAGACCGCCACCACCACGGTCCGCAACCTTGAGGACTATATCCGCAAGTCCGACCTGCCCTGGACGATCCGCACCTTCCAGACGCTGGACGAGGCGTTGCAGGCCTTCCTCGCCCATGAATGCGACCTGCTGACCACCGACCGCACGGTCCTGATCACCTCGCTGGCCGGCTACCGCCAGGCGGGGATGGGCATCACCATCTACCCCGACGTGATCTCGCGCGAGCCGCTGACGCCCTACATCGCGCGCGGCGACCGCAACTGGTACGACATCACCCGCTGGGTCCTCCACGCCATCGTGCTGGCCGACGCCAAGGGCGTCACCGCCGCCGACGTGCAGGCCGGCCGCATCCCCGACGACCCCGAACTGCACCGCATGCTGGGCCACGCCGGCACCGTCGCCCGCACGCTGGGCCTGCCCGACGACTGGGCCCTGCAGGTGCTGGCGCAGGTCGGAAACTACGGCGAGATCTTCGACCGCAACCTCGGCACCCCCTACGGCATGGACCCCGGCCTGAACAAGCCCTGGACCGAGGGCGGGCTGCTCTACGCCCCGCCGTTCCGGTAACGCGCACCAAGCCCCCCAAGCCCCCAAGATCCCCTCTCCCCGGGGGGGAGAGGGAGATTTCACCATCCCCTACGTCGCCAGCGCCACGCCCAGATGCCGTTCCAGCAGCGCCGGATCGGCCTTCGCCTGCGCCGCCGGCCCGGCATGCACCACCCGGCCGCGGTCGAGGAAGACCACGCGGTCGGCGAAGTCCAGCGCGCGGTCGACCTGCTGCTCCACCAGCAGGATGGTCATGTCGAGCTTCGACAGCGCCGCCATCAGTGTGTCGCAGATCACCGGCGCCAGCCCTTCCAGAGGTTCGTCGAGTAGCAGCACCGTCGGCTTGCCGAGCAGCGCGCGGGCGACCGACAGCATCTGCTGCTCGCCGCCCGACAGCTCGTCGCCGCCGTTGCGCCGCCGCTCGCCCAGCCGCGGGAACAGTTCGTACGCCTCTTCCAGCGCCGAGCGCGGACGCCCCTTCAGCCCGGTGACGAGGTTCTCCTCCACCGTCAGCGATTTGAAGATGTCGCGCGTCTGCGGCACATAGCCGAGCCCCGCCGCCGCCCGCGCCGAACTGCTCATTCCCCCCAGTTCCACCCCGTCCAGCCGGATGCTGCCGCCATGGCGGGTGGTCTGGCCGACCAGCGTCGCCAGCGTCGTCGTCTTTCCCACCCCGTTGCGGCCGAGCAGCGCCAGCCGCCCGCCCGCCGGAACGCTGAGCGACACGCCGTCGAGGATCAGCGTCTTGCCGTAGCCGGCGCGCAGATCCGCCACCTCAAACGCTCCGACAGCTTCAGTGGGCATCGGCGCGGCTCCCCAGATAGACCTCGCGCACGCGCGGGTCGGCGACGATCTCCTTGGCGGTGCCGCTGCACAGCAACCGCCCCTGCGCCAGCACGACGATGGTTCTGGCGAAGCGAAAAACCAAATCCATGTCGTGCTCGATCATCAGCACCGCCAGATCCTTGGGCAGCCGGTCGATGGCGTCGAGGATGCGCTGGCTCTCCGAATGCGGCACGCCGGCCGCCGGCTCGTCGAGGATCAGCACCTTCGGCTTCATCGCCAGCGCCAGCGCGATCTCCAGCAGCCGCTGCTGCCCATAGGCCAGCGAGCCCACCGCCGTGTGCGCCACATGGGTCAGCCCCATGGTGTCGAGCAGCCCCGCCACCTCATCGGCCAGCCCGGCCGCCTTGGCGACGTTGGCGAACAGGCGGAAGGTGCGGCGGTCGCGCTGCAGCACCGCCAGCTCCAGATGCTCGCGCACCGTCATCGACTTGAACAGCCGCGCCACCTGAAAGCTGCGGATCAGCCCCAGCCGCACCCGCTCCGCCGCCGACAGCTTCGTGATGTCACGGCCGTCCAGCCGGATGGTACCGGCACTGGGCGGGATCACCCCGGTGACGAGGTTCACGAAGGTGGTTTTCCCCGCCCCGTTCGGCCCGATCAGGGCGCAGCGGTCGCCGGCATTCAGCGTCATGGAAATGTCTGACGACACTTGGAGGCCGCCGAAATTCTTGGACAGCCCCTCGACTTCCAACAGTGCCGTCATGCCCGGTCCTCACCATTGTTTTGCGATGGGCCCCGCAGCAGCCCGCCCAGCCGCTCCACCCCCGAGGCGATGCCGCCGGGCAGGAACAGGACGATGCCGATCAGGAACAGGCCGATGAAGCCCATCCAGTGGAAGGGGTCGCTGGCGGCCAGGATATGGTGGATGCCCATGAAGGCCGCCGTGCCGATCACCGCGCCATAGAGCCGCCCGGTGCCGCCCAGCACCAGCATCACCAGCGCCTCCGCCGACCAGGGGAAGCCGGCGCTGTCCAGCCCGACGATGCCGCTGGTCACCGCGGTCAGCGCGCCCGCCACACCGGCGAACACCCCGGCCACGCCATAGAGCACCACCAGATAGGATTTCGGCGACCCGCCGATGGCGGAGATCCGCAGGGGATCCTCACTAACCCCACGGCAGGCCAGCCCGAAGGGCGAGCGCACGATCCGCCGCGCAACCAGCAGCCCGACCACCAGCACCGCCAGCGCGAACAGGTAGGAGGTGCGGCCATACATGTCGAAGCGGAACATCCCCAGCACCGGCGCCGGGTCGATGCCCGACAGCCCGTCGCTGCCGCCGGTCCAGTCGCGCGCCTTGTTGGCGACCTCCTGCACGATCTGCCCGACCGCGATGGTCAGCATCAGCAGGGTCAGCCCGCGCGCATGCAGGATCAAGGCACCGGTCGCCAGCGCGATCAGCCCGCCGGCCAGCCCGCCGGCCGCCAGCATGACGAAGGGGTCGTTGTTCCAGTTGACCGCGACGATGCCAGCGGCATAGGCGCCGGTGCCGAACATCGCCGCCTGCCCCAGCGTGGCGATCCCGCCATAGCCGAGCACGAGGTCGAGCGACAGCACGAACAGGGCCGAGGCGGCGATGCGGGTCAGCAGCGCCAGATCGTCCGGCAGCAGCCAGAAGGCGGCAAGTCCGACCGCCGCGACCAGCGGAATGCCGATCCAGCCGAGATCGCGGCGGGCCGCCAAGGGAGTGCCCAGCGGGGTGCGTCGGGTCATGCTGCCGCCCTTGCTGTCGCCGTTCTCGTCTCGCTCGGCGACGCTCGTCATGCCGTCCTCCCTTTGAAGAAGCCGTGGGGCCAGCGGAACAGGATCAGGATCAGCGCGGCGTAGAAGAAGAACTCGCCGAAACTCGGGATCAGGTATTTGCCGGCGGTGTCGACAATGCCCAGCGCCAGCGCCGCCGCCGCCGATCCGAAGATGCTGCCGGCGCCGCCGACCGCCACCACCGCCAGGAACAGCACGATGTAGCGGATGGCGTAATAGGGCTCCAGCGGCAGCAGTTCCGCCCCCAACACCCCACCCAGCGCCGCCAGCCCGGTGCCGAGCGCGAAGGTCGCCAGATAGAGCCGCTCGGTCCGGATGCCCAGCGCCGCCGCCATGGCGGGATCGTCGACCGCCGCGCGCAGCCGGATGCCGAAATCGGTGCGCTCCAGCAGCCACCACAGCCCCAGCAGGGTCGCCGCCCCGGCGGCGATCACGAAGGCGCGGTGGGTCGGGATCGCCTTCGGACCCAGTTCCACCGTGCCGGTCAGCAGTTCCGGCAGCGGAATGCGCTTCAGCGTCGGGCCGAACAGGTAATTGATACCGGCGACGATGACGAAGGTCAGCCCGATGGTCAGCAGCACCTGCGCCAGCTCGTTGGCCGAGCCGTAGATGCGGCGATACAGCAGCCGTTCCAGCGGCAGCGTCGCCAGCACCGTCAGCGCCACCGCCACCACCAGCGCGGCCGCATAGGGCAGGCCTGCCTCCTGCGCCGCATAGGACGCGACATAGCCGCCGACCATGGCGAAGGCGCCATGCGCCAGATTGACCACCCGCATCAGCCCCAGCGTCACCGACAGCCCGACGGAGATGATGAAGAGGATCATGCCGTAGGCGACCCCGTCGACGGCGATCCCGAACATGGTTTCCATGATGTGCGTCCGTCTGCGCTGTTTCCGGTGCCCCCTCCCTAACCCTCCCCCGCTTTCAGCGGTGGAGGGGACTACCGCCGCTCCGCATAAGGCACCCTCTCCCGCCAAAGGCGGGGGAGGGTTGGAGAGGGGGCACCCTCACCACCACGCCAGCTTCAAAGATCCCCCCTCACTTCGCCAACTTGTACCCATAGTCCGGCTGCTTCGGGAACGCCTGCTTCTCGACGTTCTCCAATTTGCCGTCGACCTTCTCCACCGTGCGCAGATAGATCGTCTGGGTGACGTGGCGGCTGTCCGGGTCGATGGTCAGCGGCCCGCGCGGGCTTTCCCAGCTCATGCCCTTCACCGACTCCACCATCTTGGCGCCGTCGATCTTGCCGCCAGCGTTCTTGAGCATCTGATAGATGACGTGCGTGCCGTCATAGGCGCCGACCGAGGTGAAGGTGACGCTGTCGACCGAGCCGAACATCTCTTTGTGCTTGGCGACGAAGGCCTTGTTCATCGCCGAATCATGGGCGCGGCTGTAGTTGAAGCTGGTGGTGATGCCCAACGCCGCGTCGCCCAGCGCCGGCAGGTCCGGTTCCTGGGTCAGGTCGCCGGGGCCGAAGAACTTGATGCCCGCAGCCCGCAGCCCGGTGTCGTTGAAGGCCTTGGCGAAGGCCAGCGTCGCCGGCCCGGCCGGCAGGAAGGCATAGACGGCCTCGGCGCCGGAATCCTTGATCCGCTGCATGAAGGGCGCGAAGTCGTTGGACTTCAGCGGCATGCGGATGGTGTCCACCACCGTGCCGCCATTCTTCTCGAAGGTGGTCTTGAAGGCGGCCTCGCCATCGATGCCGGGGCCATAGTCACTGACCGCCGACACCGCCTTCTTGATGCCCTGCTTGGCCATGTATTCGGCCAGCGGCACCGTGTTCTGCCACAGGGTGAAGGAGGTGCGGACATAGCGCGGCGACTTCTCCGTGATGGCGGAGGTGGCGGCGTTGAAGATCACGCAGGGGATGTTCGCCTCGTCGATCAGCGGGGCGACGGCCAGCGCGTCCGGCGTGAAGAAATAGCCGGCGAGGAAGGACACCTTGTCCTTGACGATCAGTTCCTGCGACAGCGCCTTGCTTTGCGACGGGTTCGGCTGGTCGAGGTCCTTGTAGATGAACTCCACCGTGTCGTTGCCGACGGTCTTGCCATGTTCGGCCTGATAGACCTCGATCGCTTCCTTGAAGCTCTTGCCGACCACGCCGAACGGCCCGGAGAAGGGCGCCACGACGCCGACCTTGATGGTGGCGGCGCCGGCCGGACCGGCCGCCAGCGCCAGACCGAACGCCGCACCCAGCAGCGCGTTGCGCAGAGTCCTCGTCATTGTCCCTCCCACATGTGACCATATGCTGGCGCCGGAACTCCCAATCGCTGGGTCCCGGTCATTGACTGTTGTGCCAACCGTACTGAGGGATGGACGAACCGTCAAGTGCGATATTTGATATAACGTTCTATAATCGCACAAAATCAGCTTTCCGTCTAATACGCTGATAAAAAACGGTTTTCAGTGAAAATGCCATGCAAATCACCGCACAAAGCTCATGTTGCGGCGCAATATGGGCGATAAACGCCCTCTATTTGCCGTTTTCGACCTTGACACCAAGCCGTCGCCGTCGCCACTCTGTGCGTAAAGATGATTGTTCGTGCGATTTTCGCACATTCGGGAGGTCATATGGCGAAGATCACGCCCCTGCGCGAGGCGGTGGCGAGCCTCGTGCAAGACGGCGACACCGTCGCCCTGGAAGGATTCACCCACCTGATTCCCCATGCCGCCGGGCACGAGATCATCCGGCAGGGCCGGCGCGACCTGACGCTGGTGCGCATGACACCGGACCTGATCTATGACCAGATGATCGGCATGGGCTGCGCCGCGAAGCTGATCTTCTCCTGGGGCGGCAATCCCGGCGTCGGCTCCCTCCATCGCTTCCGCGACGCGGTCGAACAGGGCTGGCCGCACCGGCTGGAGATCGAGGAGCACAGCCACGCCGGCATGGCGAACGCCTATGTCGCCGGCGCTTCCAACCTGCCCTTCGCCCTGCTGCGCGGCTACACCGGCTCCGACCTGCCGAAGGTCAACCCGAACATCCGCTTCATCGAATGCCCCTTCACCGGCGAGACGCTGGCCGCCATCCCCTCCGTCCGCCCGGATGTGACGGTGATCCACGCCCAGAAGGCCGACCGCCGCGGCAACGTCCTGCTCTGGGGCATTCTCGGCGTCCAGAAGGAGGCGGTCCTGGCCGCCAAGCGCTCCATCGTCACGGTGGAGGAGGTCGTCGACGATCTGGAGGCTCCGCCGAACGCCTGCGTGCTGCCGGCCTGGGCGCTCTCCGCCGTCTGCCCCGTCCCCGGCGGCGCCTATCCGTCCTACGCGCAGGGCTATTCGGAGCGCGACAACCGCTTCTACAAGGCGTGGGACCCCATCGCCCGCTCGCGCGACGACTTCCGCGCCTGGATGCAGCGCCATGTGCTGGACACCGACGATTTCGCCGGCTTCCGCCGCGTGCTGGCCGAAAGCATGAAGGAGGCCGCGTGATGAGTGCAGCCCCTCTCGACTTCACCGCGACCGAGATCATGACGGTGGCGGCCAGCCGCCTGCTGAAGGACGGCACCGTCTGCTTCGTCGGCATCGGCCTGCCCTCCACTGCCGCAAACCTCGCCCGGCTGACCCATGCGCCCGAGGTGGTGCTGATCTATGAATCCGGCCCGATCGGCGCCAAGCCGACGGTGCTGCCGCTGTCGATCGGCGACGGCGACCTCGCTCTGACCGCCGACACCGTGGTCGGCACCCCGGAGATCTTCCGCTATTGGCTGCAGGGCGGGCGGATCGACGTCGGCTTCCTCGGGGCCGCACAGGTCGACCGCTTCGCCAACATCAACACCACCGTCATTGGCCCCTACGACACGCCCAAGGTGCGGCTGCCCGGTGCCGGCGGTGCGCCGGAGATCGCCTCCCAGGCCAAGGAGGTCTTCATCGTCCTGAAGCAGAACCCGAAGGCCTTCGTCGCCAAGCTGCCCTTCGTCACCTCCGCCGGTTACCTCGACGGCTTTGAGGCGCGGGCCAAGGCCGGCATCCCCGGCGCCGGGCCGACGGCGGTCATCACCGACCTCGGCATCCTCACCCCCGATCCGGTGAGCAAGGAGCTGACCCTGACCGGCATCCATCCCGGCGTGACAGTGGAGCAGGTGAAGGCCGCCACCGGCTGGGACCTGAAGATCTCGCCCGACCTGAAGACCACCGAAATCCCGGACGCCGGAACCCTGACGGCGCTCCGCGACCTCCAGGCCCGCACCGCCGCCGCCCATGGGCAGTCCGGCGGCGGAGAAGGATAAGACCATGCGTGACGCTTACATCTGCGACGCCATCCGCACCCCCATCGGTCGCTATGCAGGATCCCTGTCGTCGGTACGCACCGACGATCTCGGCGCCGTGCCGATCCGCGCCCTGATGCAGCGGAATCCCTCGGTCGACTGGGCCGCGGTGGACGACGTCATCTATGGCTGTGCCAACCAGGCCGGCGAGGACAACCGCAACGTCGCCCGCATGGCAGCATTGCTGGCCGGCCTGCCTGACGCGGTGCCGGGAACGACGATGAACCGGCTCTGCGGCTCCGGCCTCGACGCACTCGCCACCGCCGCCCGCGCCATCAAGGCGGGCGAGGCCGATCTGATGATCGCCGGCGGGGTCGAGAGCATGAGCCGCGCCCCCTTCGTCATGGGCAAGGCCGACACCCCCTTCTCCCGGCAGGCGGAGATCTTCGACACCACCATCGGCTGGCGCTTCGTCAACCCGGCGATGAAGGCGGCCTATGGCACCGACTCGATGCCGGAGACGGCGGAAAACGTCGCCGACGACTGGAAGATCGCCCGCGCTGACCAGGACGCCTTCGCGCTGCGCAGCCAGGAGCGCGCCGCCCGCGCCATCGCCGACGGCAGCATGGCCCGCGAGATCGTCCCCGTCACCATCAAGACCCGTAAGGGCGAGACAATAGTGACCACCGACGAACACCCCCGCGCCACCACCATCGAGGCGTTGTCGGCCCTGAAGCCGATCGTCCGCCCCGGCGGCACGGTGACCGCCGGCAACGCGTCCGGCGTCAACGACGGTGCCGCCGCCCTGCTGATCGCCTCCGAAGCGGCGGTGAAGCGCCATGGCCTGACCCCGCGCGCCCGCATCCTCGGCGGCGCCACCGCCGGCGTCCCGCCGCGCATCATGGGCATCGGCCCGGTCCCCGCCACCCGCAAGCTGCTGGAGCGGCTCGGCCGCAGCATCGCCGACATCGACTTGATCGAACTGAACGAGGCCTTCGCCGCCCAGGGTCTTGCCGTGCTGCGGGAGCTTGGCCTGCCCGACGACGCCGCCCATGTGAACCCGCAAGGCGGCGCCATCGCGCTCGGCCATCCGCTCGGCATGAGCGGCGCCCGTCTGGCGACCACCGCGCTCCACCAGCTCGAACAGTCCGGCGGCCGGACGGCGCTCTGCACCATGTGCATCGGCGTCGGCCAGGGCATCGCGGTGATGATCGAGCGGGTGTAGCCTCAGGCTTCGAATGCCCCCTCCCCGACCCTCCCCCACCTTCGGTGGGAGAGGGAGTTAAGCGCAAGAGCGGCGGAGTTCCCTCTCCCGCGAAGCGGGGGAGGGTTAGGGAGGGGGCAAGAGCACGTCACCGATCCAGAACAGTGCAGCGGAAGCCCCCATGCCCTTCATCGAAGCCGCCGGCATCACCCAGCACTACGACCTGACCGGCCCGGCCGACGCGCCGGTGCTGCTGTTCGCCAACTCCATCGGCACCAGCTTCCACATCTGGGACGCCGTGGTGCCGCACCTGTCGCATCGCTACCGCATCCTGCGCTACGACATGCGCGGCCACGGCCTGACCCAGGTGACGCCGGTCACCGAGGATGCCGGCTACAGCATGGACATCCTCGCCGACGACGCCGCCGGCCTGCTCGACGCGCTGGGCATCGAGCGCGCCCATGTCTGCGGCCTGTCGATCGGCGGCATGATGGCGCAGCGCCTCGCCGTCAAGGCGCCCGGCCGAATCCACGGCCTGATCCTGTGCGACACCGCCGGCGTCATCGGCCCGCAATCGGTCTGGACCGACCGCATCGCCGCCATCCGCGCCCGTGGGATGACCGCGATTTCCGACGGGGTGATGGCCCGCTGGTTCACGCAAGGTTTCCGCGACAGCCGCCCCGACCAGATCCGCGGCTACACCGCCATGGTCGCCCGCACCACCGAGGACGGCTATGTCGGCTGTTCGATGGCGATCCGCGACGCCGACCTGCGTGCCGCCAACGCCGCCATCACCGCCCCCACCCTGGTGATCTGCGGCGAGCATGACGTCGCCACCCCGCCCGATTCCGCCCGCGAACTGGCTTCCGGCATCCCCGGCGCCCGCTTCGAGCTGCTGCCCGGCGCCGCCCACATCCCCGGCGTCGAAAAGCCGGCGGAGCTGGCCGCCCTGATCGACGGCTTCCTGAGGGACCTCTGATGGACGACCCGGATATGAAGGACAGGGATCTGTACGACCGCGGCATGGCGGTGCGCCGTTCGGTCCTGGGCGACGCCCATGTCGACCGCTCGCTGGAGCGCGCCACCGAGTTCGACGCCGATTTCCAGGAGTTCATCACCAAGACCGCCTGGGGCCAGATCTGGACCCGGCCGGGCCTGGACATCCGGACGCGCAGCATGCTGACCATCGGCATGCTGGCGGCGCTGGGCAAGGACGGCGAACTGAAGCTGCACATCCGCGCCACCCGCAACACCGGCGTCACCCGCGACGAGGTGAAGGAAATCCTGATGCAGGCCGCCGTCTATGCCGGTGTCCCCGCCGGAAACCACGCGATCGCGCTCGCCCGTGCCGTCTATGCCGAGATGGATGAAGAGGACGCCCGGAAAGGGTAAAAAGCCATGACCGCCATCCACCATGCCGACCCGCTGCTCGACCCGCTCTTCACCAGCGACGTGGCGGCCGACGCCTTCTCCCCGGCAGCCCGGCTGCAGGGCATGCTGGATTTCGAGGCGGCGCTGGCGCGGGCGGAGGCGGCGGTCGGCGTCATCCCCTCGCACGCCGTTCCGGCCATCGAGGCAGCCTGCCGGGCCGACCTCTACGACCTGACCGCGCTGGGGGCGGAGGCGGCACTGGCCGGCAACACCGCCATCCCGATGGTGAAGCACCTGACCCGCGCGGTGAAGGCCGCCGACGAGGAGGCGTCGCGCTACGTCCATTGGGGCGCCACCAGCCAGGACGCGATGGACAGCGGCCTGATGCTTCAACTGCGCCGCTTCCTCGACGGCCTCGACGCCAATCTGGCCGCCCTTGCCGACGGCTTGGCCGACCTCGCCGACCGCCACCGCGCCACCCCGATGGTCGCCCGCACATGGTTGCAGCACGCCCTGCCGACCACCTTCGGCCTGAAGGCCGCCGGCTGGCTCGACGCATTGGACCGCGACCGTCAGCGCATCGCCGCCGCCCGCAACCGCTTCGCCCTGCAATTCGGCGGCGCCGCCGGCACGCTTGCCGCATTGGGTGACGCCGGCCCTGCGGTGGCGGAGGCCCTGGCCCGCGACCTCGACCTGCCCCTGCCCGCCCTGCCTTGGCACGCCAGCCGCGACCGCATCACCGAACTGGCGTCATCCCTCGGCATCCTCGCCGGCACGCTGGGCACGCTCGGCCGCGACATCTCGCTGATGATGCAGATGGAGGTCGCCGAAGCCTTCGAGCCGAGCGCCCCCGGCCGCGGCGGCTCCTCCACCATGCCGCACAAGCGCAACCCGGTGTCCTGCGCCGTCCTGCTCTCCACCGCCATCCGCGCCCCGGCCCTGGTCGGCGGACTGCTGGCCGCCCAGGTGCAGGAGCACGAACGCGGCCTCGGCGGCTGGCATGCCGAGTGGCAGGCCCTGCCCGACCTCTGCCGCCTCGTCGCCGGCGCCGCCCGCCACGCCCGCGAGACCATCGCCGGCCTGACCATCGATGCCGAGCGCATGCGGACCAACCTGGACCTGACCCGCGGCCTGATCCTGGCGGAGGCGGTGACCATGGCTCTCGGCGACCGCATGGGTCGCATGGCCGCCCATTCCCGCGTGGCCGACGCCAGCCGCCGCGCATCCTCCTCCGCCCGCCCCCTGCGCGACGTGCTGGCCGAGGATGCCGAAGTGGTCCAGGCGCTGGGCGCCGACACCCTCGACCGCCTGTTCGACCCGCTGAACTACACCGGCTCCGCCTCCCATTTCATCGACCGCGTGCTGGACAACCATAAGCAAACACAAGGTCGGCAAAGCTGACCGCTCCCAAGGAGGGACCCCCAAGATGGACACCGCCGTTCAGGAGTCGGAGGGTGACTTCAGCCCCCGCGATTGGGCGCAACACCCGCCCTACCTGTCGCCGCTCTACAAATCGACGGTGCTGCGCTCGCCGTCCAAGCCGCTGATCCCGATGAAGCAGTGCCTGTCGGTGCGCAGCGGCCCGGTGTTCGGCCATGACAGCGTCGATCCGCTCGACAACGACCTGACGAAGAACGGCCGCGTCAACGGCGAGCCGATCGGCGAGCGCATGATCGTCACCGGCCGCGTGCTGGACGAGAGCGGCCGGCCGGTGCCGTACACGCTGCTGGAGATCTGGCAGGCCAACGCCTGCGGCCGCTACGTCCACCGTTGGGACCAGCACGACGCGCCGCTCGACCCCAACTTCTTCGGGGCCGGCCGCTGCATCACCGACGATCAGGGCCGCTACCGCTTCACCACCATCAAGCCCGGCGCCTATCCCTGGGGCAACCACCACAATGCGTGGCGCCCGGCCCACATCCATTTCTCGCTGTTCGGGCCGTCCTTCCTGACCCGACTGGTCACCCAGATGTATTTCCCCGGCGATCCCTTGCTGCCGCTCGACCCCATCTACAACGGGGTACCGGAAGGCGCGCGCGAGCTGCTGGTCTCCCGCTTCTCCATCGACGTGACCGAGCCGGTGTGGGCGCTCGGCTATGAATTCGACATTGTCCTGCGCGGACGCCAGGCCACGCCGATGGAGGGCTGACCCGAGATGACCACGATGCTGAAACAAACCCCGTCCCAGACCGTCGGCCCCTATTTCGCCTATGCCTGGACGCCGGAACTCTACGGCCGCCGTCCGCTGGCGACCAACCGGCTGGCCACCCGCGACATGCCCGGCGAGCACATCCGCATCGAAGGCGTGGTGTATGACGGCGAGGGCGCACCGATCCGCGACTGCGTGGTGGAGATCTGGCAGGCCGGCGCCGACGGCAAGCACGCCCCCAGTGCGGCAGGCTTCGGCCGCTGCGGCACCAACGACGCGGGCTATTACTTCTTCGACACGGTAAAGCCCGGCGTCTGCGAGACCGGCCACGCCCCGCACATCGCGGTGACGGTGTTCGCCCGCGGCATGTTGAGTCACGCCTTCACCCGCCTGCACTTCTCCGACGAGACGGCGGCGAACGCCGCGGACCCGGTGCTGACGACCGTCCCCGCCGACCGCCGCGACACCCTGATCGCCCAGCGCGCCGAAGTGCCGGGCGGAGTCGTCTACCGCTTCGACATCCGCGTGCAGGGCGAGGGGGAGACTGTGTTTTTCGACTGTTGAGGTGAACTCAGGCCGCCGGGTGCCCCCTCCCCATCCCTCCCACACCGAAGTGGGGGAGGGATGGGGAGGGGGCATCGTCAGCCGACACCCCCGACACCCCTCACCCCTCGCGGATCGTCGCCACGAAGCGCTGCACTTCGGTCCGCAGCTGCGCCGACTGGTGCGACAGCGTGTCTGCCGCCGCCCGCGCCTGGGAGGCCATGCTGCCGGTCTCGCTGGCGGCGCGGGTGACGCCCTCGATGTTGGTCGACACCTCGCGGGTGCCGGCGGCGGCCTGCTGGACGTTGCGGCTGATCTCGCGGGTCGCCGCCCCCTGCTCCTCCGCCGCGGCGGCGACGGCGGTGACCGTCTCGCTGATGCCGACGATGGTGCGGCCGATGGCCTGGATGGCGCCGACGGCACTGCCGCTGACCGACTGGATCTCGGCGATCTGGGCGGCGATCTCCTCCGTCGCCTTGGCGGTCTGGCTGGCGAGGTTCTTCACCTCCTGCGCGACGACGGCGAAGCCCTTGCCGGCCTCCCCCGCCCGCGCCGCCTCGATGGTGGCGTTCAGCGCCAGCAGGTTGGTCTGGCCGGCGATGGACTGGATCAGGTTCACCACGTCGCCGATCTTCTGCGCCGCTTCGGCCAAGCCGGCAACGGTGCCGTTGGTCTTCTCGACCTCGCCCACCGCGTCGTTCGCCATGCGCGACGAGGCGGCGATGCGCTGGTTGATCTCCTCGATGGAGTGGGCCAACTCCTCCGCCGCGGCGGCCACCGTCTGCACGTTGCTGCTGGCGACATCGGCGGCACTGGCGACGGCGGAGGCCTGCGCGTTGGTCTGCTCGGCGATGGCCGACAGCCCTTCCGAATCGGTGCGGATCAGCTCCGCCTGCTCGGTCACGCTGGCGACCACGCCGCCGACCGTGCCCTCGAACCGGTCGGCCATGCGGGCCAGATCCTGCCTGCGCCGTTCGGCGGCCTGCGCCTCGTCCCGGCGGCGCTGCTCCTCCATCTCGGCGACGCGGCCGGCATTCTCCTTGAACAGCTGCAGCGCCTTGTTGATCGACCCGATCTCGTCGGCGCGGTCGCGGTCGCGCACCTCCACGTCCTGCCGGCCGGCGGTCAACGCCTCCACCGTCGCGATGATCCGGCGCAGCGGCGTGCCGACGATGGTCCGGGTCGACAGCCACAGCGCCAGCAGCAGGCCGGCGGTCAGCAGCACGGCGCCGATGGCGATGAAGTTGCGCAGCTCGACCTTCGGCACCTCGACCTGATTCATGGGCAGATTGATCAGCACCGACCAGGGAGTGCCGGTATCGCCGATGTCGACCGGCCGGAACAGCTGCTTGACCTCGGTCTTCAGGCTGGCCGACACCGAGAAATGGGCGAAGGTCTTGCCGTCGCGGATGGCGGGCAACGCCTCCTTCAGCCGTTCGTTGGTCTGCAGGATCGACTTGCCCATATGGTCGGCGTTGCTGTAGCCGGCCCACAGGCCGCCGTTGGAGATCAGGAAGACCGACCCCGTCCCGAAAGGCTTCGCCGTCTTCAGCTCATTCCAGATCTCGTCGGTGGCGATGTCGACGCCGGCGACGCCGACGAACTTGCCGCCTTCCATGATCGGAACCACCAGCGACACCATCAGGATGGTCTTGCCGGCCACCACATAGCTGTAGGGTTCGACGATCACCTCCTTACCGGTGCGCTTGGCCTGCTGGTAATAGAGGCCGTCGGGGCCGGGATCGTCATAGGCGGTCAGCGCCTCCAACTGGACCTTGCCGCTGCCGCGGTTCCAATAGGAAATGAAGCGGCCGCTGGCGTCGCTGCCGGCGCTGTTGACGAAGTCGGAGTCCTTGCCGTCCAGCGCGTTCGGCTCCATGCCGACCCACACGCCGATCAGGGTGGGATTGCTCTCCAACAGGCTTTTCAGCCAGTCGTTCAGCTTGGCGCGGTCGGCGACGCCGCTGCGTTTCAGGCTCAGCAGAGTGGTCCGCATCAGGCGGCTGATGTTCATGGCGTCGTTCAGGCGCCGCTCGACGGTTTCGGCATGGTATTTGCCGAGTTCGTCCCCGACCTTGAAGGACAAGGCGTCGGTATCGGCCCCGCTCTTGGCGGAGATCACGACCGTGCCGATCCCCAGCCCGACCAGCAGAACCACGCCGATCGCCAAAACCAGTTTGGTCACCAAAGGCAACTTCTTGAACATCGATGATCCCCACGACATACCCGGACAAGGGTCCGACACCCCCGACCGACTGTCGCGCAGTTCTGTTAAATTCAAGTAAATTAATTGCTAATATATCTGCCGCCCCAACAGATGAAGAGGGAAACTTTCAAAGGATGGCAAGCGCTCATACCTTAGTCTGAAAATTCATACTTTAGGACCTGCGCCGAAATCTTTCGGGCACATACAACCTTCACTCCGCGGCATAAAGAAAAAGGGGCGGACCGGTCGTCCCGGTCCGCCCCCCTCACAACGTCGGCAGGCATCGCCCGTGATTACTTCCGGGCGGCGGTGATGGCGGCCTGCAGGTCCTTCAGCACGTCGGCACCGCCGTCGGCGGCGTACTTGTCGAAGGCGGGCTTGACCATCTCGCGCATGCGGTCCAGCTCGGCCGGGCTCAGCTCGTTGATCTGCATGCCCTTTTCCTTCAGGTAGGCCACGCTCTGGGCCGAGGCCTCGCGGCTGTCCTTGCGCTCGAAATCGCGCGAGGCGACGGCGGCCTCGTTCAGGATCTTCTTCTCGTCCGCCGACAGGCCGTCGTACCAGCGCTTGCTGGCCAGCATGATCCACGGGCTGTAGACGTGGCGGGAAATGGTCAGGTACTTCTGGACTTCATAGAACTTGGACGACTGGATGGTGGTGACCGGGTTCTCCTGGCCGTCGACCGTGCCGGTCTCCAGCGCGGTGAACAGCTCGGAGAAAGCCAGCGGCACCGCGTTGGCGCCGAAGCGGTTGAACATGTCGATGTAGACCGGGTTCTGCATCACGCGCAGCTTGATGCCGCCCATGTCCTCGACCTTGGTGATCGGGCGCTTGCTGTTGGTCAGGTTGCGGAAACCGTTCTCCCAATAGACCAGCCCGACCAGCCCCTTGTCGTTCAGCGACTTCAGCAGCTTCTCGCCGAACGTGCCGTCCAGGACGGCGTCGGCTTCCTTCTCGTTGTTGAACAGGAAGGGCAGGTCGTAGACGCCGAAATCCTTGACGATGCCGACCAGCGTGGCGGTGGAGCCGACCATCATCTCCTGCGCGCCGCCGATCAGGGCGTTCTGCATCTGGATGTCGCTGCCCAGGCTGGCGTCGCCGAAGCCCTTCAGCTTGAGCTTGCCGCCGCTGCGCTTGGACAGTTCCTCGGCGAAATACTTCACCGCCCGGCCCTGGTTGCTGCTCTCCGACAGGCCATAGCCGAAGCGGATGATGCGGGTCTTCACGTCCTGGGCGGAGGCCGTGATCGGGGCGAGCAGGGCGGCGGCGATGCCGGTGGCGAGCAGCAGTTTGCGGAACATGGGTGTCGAACTCCCTTGAGGTCTGGTGTTTCGTTCTGATTGGTCTTGATAGGCGTCAGTGGAACAGGTGCAGCGGCATGGTGACGATCTCCGGCACGGCGATCAGCAGGCCGAGCAGGACGATGTAGGTGAGCAGGAAGGGCCAGATGCCCTTGGTGGCGCTTTCCAGCGAGATGCGGGCGACGCCGCACACCACGTTCAGCACCGTGCAGACCGGCGGATGGATCAGGCCCAGCGTGCCGATCAGGACGAACATCACGCCGAAATAGGTCGGGTCGATGCCGGCCTTGATCGCCAGCGGGGTCAGCACCGGACCCAGAACCAGGATGGTCGGCGTCAGGTCCATCACCGTGCCGACGGCCAGCAGCAGGAAGGCGATGGCCAGCATCAGCAGCTTGGGATGGCTCATCAGCGGGGCCAGCAGCTCCGTCATCTGCTGCGGCAGGTCGGCCAGCGTCACCATGTAGGACGACACCAGCGCGGCGGCGCACAGGAACATGACGGTGCTGGTGGTGCGCGCCGCCTGGACCAGCAGCGGGACCAGCTGCGGCAGCGTGACCTGACGGTAGACGAACAGCGCGACGAACAGCGAATAGACGGCGGCGACCACCGCGGCCTCTGTCGGCGTGAAGATGCCGCCGCGCAGGCCACCGATGATGATGACCGGCAGGGCCAGCGCCCACACGCCGTCGCCCAGCGCCTTCAGCCGCTCCCGCCCGCTCGCCTTCGGCTGCAGCTTCACCGTCATGTCGCGGCAGACGAAGACCCACGCGCAGACCAGACCGATGCCCATCAGCAGGCCAGGGACGATGCCGCCCATGAACAGCGCGCTGATCGAGGTGTTGGTGGTCACGCCGAAGATGATGAAGGGCATGCTGGGCGGGATGATCGGGGCGATGATGCCGCCCGACGCGATCAGACCGGCCGAACGCGGCACCGGATAGCCGTGGTCGCGCATCATCGGGATCAGCAGGGTCGCCAGCGCGGCGGTGTCGGCGATGGCCGAGCCGGACAGGCTGGCCAGCATCACCGAGGCGCCGATGGTGACGTATCCCAGCCCGCCCTTGATGTGGCCGACCAGGCTGACCGCCAGGTTGATGATGCGCTGGGAGATGCCGCCGGCGTTCATCAGCTCGCCGGCCAGGATGAAGAAGGGCACCGCCATCAGCGGATAATTGTCGGCGCCGCTCAGCATGTTCTGGGCGACCAGCTGGGCGTCGAAGAAGTCGAGGTGGACCATCAGCGCGACGCCGGTCAGCATCAGCGCGAAGGCGATGGGCATGCCGAGCAGCATGAAGCCGAACAGCGAGCCCAGGAAAATGGTGAGCGTCATGGCGGCGTCTCCGTCCGCAGGAAGTCTTCTGGTCTGGGCTCAGTGCTTGGCGACGGCAGGGCTGCCGTGGCCGGGTGCCGGCGGCGCCACGGCGGGGCCGTGCGATTCCGGATGGTCCAGCATGGTGTCGGGGTCGCCGGGGACGCGGGCGCCCGGCTGGTTGGTGACGATCCGCCACAGGTTCGCCAGCACGGTCAGCGCCATGGCGATGGCCGGGAAGAAGCCCGCCGCCGCATAGAAGGCCATGGGGAAGCGCAGGACGGTGGAGAAGGTCTCCATCCCGATCAGCAACTGGATCCAGCTTCCCTGCACGAACAGCCACAGGGCGTACAGCATCATCAGATGCGCGATCACCGCGCAGGCCCGGCGGACCTTGGCCGGCAGGCGGCTCTGCAGGATCTCCAGCCCCAGATGCCGCTGGTGGCGCAGCGCCACGGTGGCGCCCAGGAACACCAGCCAGACGAACATCAGCCGCGCGATCTCTTCCGCCGCGACGATGCCGCTGTTGAAGACATAGCGCAGGACGACGTTGCCGAAGACGAGACCGACCATGACCGCCAGCATCAGCGCCATGATCCATTCGGTGACCCGCTCCAGCAGATCAGCAACGCGCTTCATGCGTTCCTCCCAAAACAATCACCGCCGGTCAGGCGGGCATGCGCATCGGCGACGATGGCCTCGGCCGGCAGCGTCACCTCGTAGGACAGCACCGGTTCGTCGGCCGCCGGCATCTCCAGGTCGGCGAACTGGCTGTCGACCAGGGCCATCGGCATGAAATGGGCGGTCCGCGCCCCCATGCGCGAGGCGATCAGCGCCTTGTCGCCGTGCAGATGCAGGAACACCACCCGTTTGCAGTCGCCGCGCAGCCGGTCGCGATAGCGCCGCTTCAGCGCCGAACAGGCGACGACCAGCCCCCTGCCCTCGCGGTCGGCATCGGCGATGAAACCGGCCAGCGTGCCCAGCCAGCCGTCGCGGTCGGCGTCGGTCAGCGGGATGCCGGCCGACATCTTCTCGATGTTGGCAGGCGGGTGGTGGGCGTCACCCTCGATGAATTCATGGCCCAGGGCCAGGGCCAGGGTCTGGCCGACGCTGGACTTGCCGCAGCCGGCCACGCCCATCACCACGACGATCAGCGGTTCGGCGCCGGCAGCATCCCCGGACGGAGGTTCGGTCTGAGGGGCGGTCATGCCGGGGGACGGCGCGATGGGGGGACCGTTCATGAGGCTCATGTTCCCGAATACCGGTGCGGGACGGCGTCCGCGACCAGGGTCGCGGCGGGCCACGCACTGACAAGGTTATGTTAGCGCTATCATTCGCGGGTCACTGAGAGGTCTACGACCATGGAGGCCGGACTGCACGGATGACGCCGAGACGAGTTGCTGATACTGTTAGCGCTAACCTTGACGCGCGTAAAGAGTTTTGTTTGAGTTGCGGACAAACTGATCGGGGATGGCCGCGGGTTGCAGGCTCAAGCTCTGCATGGCATGCGGCTGTTGCCGAGAATGATACACATCGGTGACCGGCGAGCCCGCGCGACCTTCCGTCGCGCCGGTCGGACTCGGATCGCCGGAATTGAAAGGACGAAGCCCTGTGACGACCCGTGGCGGTGATCGGCCAGCATCCTCGGCGGTCAAGACGCGCAAGCCGCGCTCCTCGCGCACCGGCCGCGCCACCATGGCGGACGTGGCGGAGCGGGTGGGCATCAGCGCCATCACCGTGTCGCGCGCCTTCAAGCGGCCGGAACTGGTGGCGCCGGAGCTTCGCCAGCGCATCCTCGACACCGCCCAGTCGATGGGCTACGTGCCGAATCAGGCCGCGAGCGCGCTGGCCTCGGCGCGGTCGATGACGGTGGCGGTGCTGATCCCGTCGATGACCAACATGGTCTTCGTCGAAACGCTGGCCGGCATCCACGACATGCTGCTGCCGCGCGGCTACCGCGCCCTGATCGGCGTCACCCACTATTCCCCGGTGGAGGAGGAGCGGCTGATCCGCACCTACCTGCAGTTCCAGCCCGACGGCATCCTGCTGACCGGCACCGACCATACCGAGGTCACCCGCACCTACCTGTCGGCCCTCTCCAGCCCGACCGTCCACATGATGGAGCTGCTGGACGATCCCGACAGCCTCAGCGTCGGCTGTTCGCAGGAGGAGGGCGGCCGGCTGATGACCACCCACCTGCTGGAGCGCGGCTACCGCCGCATCGGCTTCGTCGCCGTGCAGCTCGACCCCCGCACGCTGGCGCGGCTCGACGGCTACCGCCATGCGCTGGAGGAAGCCGGGCTGTATGACGAAAAGCGCGTCTGGCGCCTGCCCGACCCGTCCTCCATCCACCTCGGCGCGGCGATGATCGACCGGCTGATGGCGGAGAACAGCGACTGCGACGCCGTCTTCTTCTGCAACGACGACCTGGCCCAGGGCGCCCTGTTCCAGTGCCAGCGGCGCGGCATCCGCGTGCCCGACCAGCTCGCCGTCGCCGGCTTCAACGACCTGCCGGCGTCGGCCTGGACCACCCCGACCCTGACCACCGTCGCCACGCCGCGCTACGCCATCGGCCGCCACGCCGCCGCCATGCTGCTCGACCTGATGGACGGCAAGGACCCGCCGCAGCACCGCCTCGACCTCGGCCTGACCTTCATCGCGCGGGAGAGCACGTGAGGGGGGCGGTTGCCCCCCAAACCACACCCCCTCCGCCCCGCCAATGATCCGGATCAACCGCGGCGCGTAAGGCCCGGCATGGCAGCCGCGCAGGCTCGGCGTCGCTAAGCGGCGGGGCCGGGCGTAGACTGTGCGTATGCTGACGCTTCGACATCTGGCGATCGACACCGTCCGGGAGAATGTCGCCTTCCTCAACCGCCGCTGCACCCGGTACCATGTCGAGGATTTCCTCGGGCTTGGGCGGGTGGAGGTGCGGAACGACGGCCGCTCCCTGCTGGCGGTGCTGAACATCGTCGACGACCCCGCCATCGTCGCCCCCGACGAAATCGGCCTGTCCGACCCCGCCTTCGGCCAGCTCGGCCTTGCGGAGGGCTCCGCCGTCCATCTCGTCCCGCCGACCCCGCCGGAGAGTTTCGAGCTGGTGCGCGCCAAGGTCGGCGGCGCCGCCCTGACCGACGACCAGCTGGCCGCCATCATCCGCGACGTCACCGACCAGCGTTATTCCAAGATCGAGATCGCCGCCTTCCTGATCGCCTGCGCCAGCTTCATGACGACGGCGGAGGTGCTGGGCCTGACCCGCGCCATGGTCGCCGCCGGCACCCGGCTGCATTGGGATGGCCCCAACGGTATCGCGGGCGCCATCGCCGACAAGCACTGCATCGGCGGCATCCCCGGCAACCGCACCTCGATGATCGTGGTGCCGATCGTCGCCGCCCACGGCCTGCCGATTCCGAAGACCTCGTCGCGCGCCATCACCTCGCCCGCCGGCACCGCCGACACCATGGAGGTGCTGGCCAACGTCGACGTGCCGATGGAGCGCATGCAGGCCATGGTGCGCGAGGCCAAGGGCTGTCTGGTCTGGGGCGGCCATGTCCGGCTGTCGCCGGCCGACGACATCCTGATCTCGGTCGAACGGCCGCTCGCCATCGACACCCGCGAACAGCTGGTCGCCTCCATCCTGTCGAAGAAGGTGGCGGCCGGTTCCACCCATCTGCTGATCGACATCCCCGTCGGCCCCAGCGCCAAGATCCGCAGCGCCGGCGATGCGGTGCGCCTGCGCAAGCTGTTCGAGCATGTCGGCGACCGGCTCGGCCTGACGCTGGAGGTGGCGATCACCGACGGCTCGCAGCCGGTCGGGCGCGGCATCGGCCCGGTGCTGGAGGCGCGCGACGTGATGGCCGTGCTGCACAATGACCCCGCCGGCCCAGCCGACCTGAAGGAGCGCGCCCTGCTGCTGGCCGGCCGCATCCTGGAATTCGACCCCGCCGTCCGCGGCGGCAGCGGCAACCGCCGGGCGCGCGACCTGCTGGAATCCGGCGCCGCCTTGGCCTCGATGGAACGGATCATCGCCATGCAGGGTCCGCCGCCCGCCGTGGCGACGCTGGGCTCGCTGGTCGCCGAGGTCGCCTCCCCCGCCGACGGGGTGGTATCGTCGCTCGACTGCTACCGCCTCGCCCGCATCGCCCGGCTGGCCGGTGCGCCGACCGACAAGGGCGCCGGCATCGACCTGCTGCGCAAAGTGGGCGACCCGGTGCGCCGGGGCGAGCCGCTGTACCGCATCCACGCCAGCACAAACGCCGACTTCACCTTCGCCCAGGCCTATGCCGCCGACGACAACGGGGTGCGGGTGGTGGGGTGACGACCAGCCAAGGAGCCAACCAATGTCCCTGTCGCTGACCTTCCATGGTGCCGCCGGCACGGTGACCGGCTCCTGCTTCCGCCTGTCCACGCCGAACGGCGACGTGCTGATCGATTGCGGCATGTTCCAGGGCACCAAGACGATCCGGGAGCTGAACTACCGCCCCTTCCCCTTCGATCCGTCCTCGATCGCCGCCGTGCTGCTGACCCACGCCCACATCGACCATTCCGGCCTGCTGCCGAAGCTGACCCGCCTCGGCTTCCGTGGCCGCGTCTACGCCACCGGCGGCACGGTGGACCTGCTGGAATACATGCTGCCCGACAGCGGCTATATCCAGGAGGGCGAGGTGGAGCGGCTGAACCGCCGCAACCGCCAGCGCGGCCGGGCCGCCGTCCAGCCGATCTACACCCAGGACGACGCCATCCGCAGCCTGCGCCGGCTCCGCCGTGTCGAATACGACCGCTGGACCGAGATCCTCCCCGGCCTGCGCGCCCGCTTCTGGCAGGCCGGCCACATCCTTGGTTCCTCCTCCGTCGAGATCGAAGCCATAAGCGGCTTTGACACTGGTGCTGGCGAACCCACCCGCATCCTGTTCTCCGGCGACATCGGCCCCGGCGGCAAGAGCTTCCACGCCGACGCCGAGGGACCGGAGCGGCCGGACTGGATGGTGCTGGAGACCACCTATGGCGACCGCGACCGCGCCGACCTGGACGAGGCCGGACGGCAGGCGGTGTTGCGCGCCGAAGTCTCGACGGCTCTGGCGGCCGGCGGCGTCCTGCTGATCCCGGTCTTCGCGGTGGAGCGCACGCAAGAACTGCTCTACGACCTCGACTGCCTGTTCGACGGCGGACAGCTGCCGGCGGTGGACGTCTTCCTCGACTCGCCGCTGGCCGACGCGGTCACCGGCGTCTTCCGCCGCCATCTCGACGATCTGGAGACCGACGGCGACCCCTTCACCCGCGCCAATTTCCACCATGTCCGCAGCGTGCCGGAAAGCCAGCGCCTCAACACCCTCTCCGGCGGCGCCATCATCATGGCGGCCAGCGGCATGTGCGATGCCGGCCGCATCCGCCACCACCTGAAGAACCGCCTGTGGCGTCCGCAGGATACCGTTCTTCTGGTCGGCTATCAGGCCCCCGGCACGCTGGGCCGCCTGCTGCAGGAGGGCACCCCCCGCGTCCGCATCCATGGCGAGGAAATCGCGGTGAAGGCGAAGGTCCACTCGATCGACGTTTATTCCGGCCATGCCGACCGCACCACCCTGCTGGATTGGGTGGAGGCCCGCCACGGCGTCGGCCACGGCCTGTTCCTGGTCCATGGCGAGGAGCCCGCCCGCGCCTCCATCCGGCAGGCACTGATCGACAAGGGCTGGTCGGCGGAGCGCATCGCCCAGCCCGCGCTGGACGACCGCGTCGACCTCGCCGCGCCGCGCCCGCTGGTGCCGGCCGACCGTCACCCCCGCCTCGCCCCCGCCGACCTCGCCGCCGGCCTCGACTGGCACAACCACTATGCCGAAGCGCTGCTGGCGCTGCGCCGCACGCTGGACGCCGCCCCCGACGACGCAACGCGCGAACGCATCCTGGCCGGCGTTATGGGCGCGCTGGACAAGGATGACAAAGCCGGCAAGGGAGCGCAGCCATGACCGTCAAGCGCATCCTCATCGCCGTGGTCGTGCTGGCGCTGCTCGGCGCCGGTGCCGCCTATGGCTGGCGGGCGATGCAGGGCAACCGGCTACCCGCCGGCTTCGCCTCCGGCAATGGCCGGATCGAGGCGAACGAAATCGACGTCGCCACCAAATATGCCGCCCGCGTCCTGACCATCCCGGTGCAGGAGGGCGATCTGGTGGAGGCCGGCGCCATCATCGCCACGCTCGACACCCGCGACCTGGAAGCGCAGCTCCGCTCCGCCGAGGCCCAGCTGCGCCAGGCCCGCCGCGCCCGCGACGAAGCCGCCGCCCTCGTCGCCCAGCGCGCCAGCGAAGCCGATTTCGCCGCCAAGGAGATGGAGCGGGCGCTGGTCCTGTTCGGCAAGGGCCATGTCTCCGAACAGCGCGTCGATCAGGCCCGCAACAGCCGCCGCACCGCCGACGCCGCGCTCGACGCCGCCAAGAGCCACCTCGCCAGCGCCGACGAGGCGATCACCGCCGCGGCCGGCGATGTCGACCGCCTGACCACCCTGGTCGCCGACGGCGTGCTGAAGGCGCCGCGCAAATCCCGCGTCCTCTACCGTCTGGCCGAACCCGGCGAGGTGCTGGCCGCCGGCGGCAAGGCGGCGACGCTGCTCGACCTGTCGAATGTCTACATGACCTTCTTCCTGCCGACCGACACGGCGGGCAACTTGGCGCTCGGCGCCGAGGCCCGCATCCTGCTGGACGCCGTTCCCGACATCGCGATCCCCGCCATGGTCACCTTCGTCGCCCCGCGTGCCCAGTTCACGCCCAAGCAGGTGGAGACCAAGTCCGAACGCGACCGCATGATGTTCCGCGTCAAGGCCCGCGTCCCGGAAGCGCTGGTGACCCGCTACATCGAGCGGGTGAAGACCGGCCTGACCGGCATGGCCTATGTGAAGCTGGACGACACGGCGGTCTGGCCCGACTGGCTGGAATCGAAGCTGACGCGGGAAGCGGCCTCCCCCCCACCGATCTCTCCCTCTCCCCCCCGGGGAGAGGGTCGGGGTGAGGGGGACGCACAGCATGATTTCGCCAGAATGACTCCCTCTCCCGTCCCGGGAGAGGGAAGGGGCCCGCCGCGAAGCGGTGGGAAGGGTGAGGGGTCGGGCACGAAGCCATGCGGTTCGGGATGCTTGGATCACCCCTCACCCTCCCCGCCTTCGGCGGGTCCCCTCCCTCTCCCGGGGCGGGAGAGGGCATTATCATGACTCCCACCCCAGCCGTCTCGCTGTCCGGCGTGCGGCACCGCTATGGCGGGACGGTGGCGCTGGAGGACGCCTCTCTCGACATCCCTGCCGGAGCCAGCGTCGCGGTGATCGGCCCGGACGGCGTCGGCAAATCGACCCTGCTCGGCCTGATCTCCACCGCCAAGAAAATCCAGCAGGGCAACGTCCACGTCCTCGGCACCGACGTTTCCGACCGCCGTGGCCGCGCCGCCCTCCAGCCGCGCATCGCCTATATGCCGCAAGGGCTCGGCCGCAACCTCTACGCAGACCTCAGCGTCGCAGAAAACCTTCAGTTCTTCGGCCGCCTCTTCGGCCTGAACGCCACCGAGCGCCAGCGCCGCATCGCCGACCTGCTGGAGTCCACCGGCCTCGCCCCTTTTCCCGACCGCCCGGCCGGCAAGCTGTCGGGCGGCATGAAGCAGAAGCTCGGCCTGTGCTGCGCCCTGCTGCACGACCCCGACCTGCTGATCCTCGACGAGCCGACGACCGGCGTCGATCCGCTCTCCCGCCGGCAGTTCTGGGATCTGATCGCCCGCATCCGCGCCGGCCGCGCCGGCATGACCGTGCTGGTCGCCACCTCCTACATGGACGAGGCCGAGCGCTTCGACCAAGTCGTCATGATGAATGCCGGCCGACTGCTCGCCCACGACACCCCCGCCGCACTGAAGGAGCGGACCGGTGCCGCCGATCTGGAGGAGGCCTTCGTCGCCCTGCTGCCGGACGAGGCCAAACGCGGCCACGAGCGCCTGACCGTCCCGCCCCGCCCGCCCGAGCCCGTCGGCGCCGAACCGGCCATCGAGGCGATCGGCCTGACCCGCCGCTTCGGCGATTTCACCGCGGTGTCGGACATCAGCTTCCGCATCGGCCGCGGCGAGATCTTCGGCTTTCTCGGCTCCAACGGCTGCGGCAAGACCACCACCATGAAGATGCTGACCGGCCTGCTGCCCGCCACGGCGGGAGAGGCGCGGCTGTTCGGCAAACCGGTGGACGCCACCGATCTGGAGAGCCGCCGCCGCGTCGGCTACATGGCGCAGGCCTTCTCGCTCTATGGCGAGCTGACGGTGCGCCAGAACCTCGACCTGCACGCCCGGCTGTTCGACCTGACCGACGCCGAACCCCGGCTGGCGGCGCTGGTCGAGCGTTTCGGCCTGTCCCCCTACATCGACGCGGTGGCCGACCGCCTGCCGCTCGGCGTACGGCAGCGGCTGTCGCTGGCCGTCGCCATCCTGCACGGTCCGGAGTTGCTGATCCTCGACGAGCCGACCTCCGGCGTCGATCCGGTGGCGCGCGACCAGTTCTGGCGCGACCTGATCGCTCTGTCGCGCGACCAGGGGGTGACGATCTTCGTCTCCACCCATTTCATGAACGAGGCGGCGCGTTGCGACCGGGTGGCCTTCATGAACGCCGGCCGCGTCATCGCCGCCGGCCCCCCCGACGAGCTGCGCCGCCAACAGCAGGCCGACAGCCTGGACGATGCCTTCATCGGATTTATGGAACAGGCGGAGGGGGATGCTCAACTCGACACCCCGCCCAATCCCCCTCTCCCCCCCGGGGAGAGGGTCGGGGTGAGGGGGACGCGCAGCGAGGATTCCCGAGAAAATCCCGCCACGCCACCCCCTCACCCTAACCCTCTCCCCGGGGGGGAGAGGGGATACAGCACCGCAAACTCCCCCCTCTCCCGCCGCCGCCTGCTCGCCTACGCGTGGCGCGAAACCCTCGAACTCCGTCGCGACCCCGTCCGCCTGACCGTCGCCCTGCTCGGTACCGTCCTGCTGATGCTGGTCTTCGGCTTCGGCATCACCATGGATGTCGAGAACCTGACCTTTGCCGTCCTCGACCACGACCGTTCCCCTGAGAGCCGCGCCTATATCGAACAGTTCGACGGCTCCCGCAGCTTCCGCGCCACCCCGCCCGCCATCGACGCCCACGACCTCGCGCTCCGCCTGCAGCGGGGCGAGGCGTCGCTGACCATCGAGATCCCCGAGGGCTTCGGCCGCGATCTCCGCCGTGGCCGCATCCCGGAGGTGGCGGTGCGCATCGACGGCGCCATGCCCTTCCGGGCGGAGACGATCCAGGGCTATGTCGCCGGCCTGCACCAGCGCTTCATCGAAGATGCCGCCACCGCCTCCGGCGTCACCCTGCCCGCCCCCGCCGCCACTCTGGAGATGCGTTACCGGTACAACCAAGCCTTCCGCAGCCTGGACGCCATGGTGCCCAGCACCATCGGCCTGATGCTGGTCTTCATCCCCGCCATCCTGGCCGCCCTCGGCGTGGTGCGCGAAAAGGAACTGGGCTCCATCACCAACCTCTACGTCACCCCGGTGACCCGGCTGGAGTTCCTGCTGGGCAAGCAGCTGCCCTATATCGGGCTGGCCACCTTCAACCTGCTGCTGATGGTCGCCATGGCCGTGACCCTGTTCGGCGTGCCGGTGAAGGGCAGCCTGATCGGCCTCCTGCTCGGCGGGCTGGTCTATGTGGTGGCGACCACGGCGCTGGGGCTGCTGATCTCCGTCTTCACCGCGACGCAGACGGCGGCGGTGTTCGGCACCGCCATCGTCACCATGCTGCCGGCCACCCAATTCTCCGGCATGCTGCAACCGGTCTCCACGCTGGAAGGCGGGGCGTGGCTGTTCGGCACGCTGTTCCCCACCACCCACTTCCTGAAGATCTCCGTCGGCGCCTTCACCAAGGGCCTCGCCCTGCCGGAGCTTCTCCCCTTCATCCTGGCGACCGCCGCCTTCGTGCCCGTCTTCCTGGCGCTGGGCGTCGCCTTCCTGCCGAAACAGGAGCGCTGAACCATGATGCGCTTCCTCCGCAACAGCCTGACGCTCGCCCGCAAGGAATGGATCAGCCTTCTGCGCGACGTCTTCATGCTGGGCTTCGTCGTCTATTCCTTCACCTTCTCCGTCTACAGCGAGGCGACCGGCATCTCGCACGACCTGCGCAACGCCGCCATCGCCATCGTGGATGAGGACCGCTCCACCCTGTCGCAGCGGCTGGTCTCCAGCTTTCACCAACCAGAGTTCCAGACCCCGGTGATGATCGGCCATGCCGAGGTCGATCCGGCGATGGATTCCGCCCGCTACACCTTCGTGCTCGACATTCCGCCCGATTTTCAGGCCGACGTGCTGGCCGGCCGCAGCCCGACGATCCAGCTGCTGATCGACGCCACCGCCATGATGCAGGCCGGCATCGGCTCCGGCACCATCCAGGGCATCGTCGATGACGAGGTCGGCCGCTTCGTCCGCCGCGAGGCCGAGGGCACCGCCGCCCCGGTCAGCCTTCAGATCCGCGTCGCCTACAACGAGGCGCTCGATACGAAGTGGTTCACCGGCACCATGGCGGTGGTCAGCAACGTCACCATGCTGGCGGTGCTGCTGGCCGGCGCCGCCCTGATCCGCGAGCGCGAACACGGCACCCTGGAACATCTGCTGGTGATGCCGGTCCGCCCGGCAGAGATCATGGCCGCCAAGGTGCTGGCGAATGGAGCGGTGATCCTGGGCCTGACGCTGGTGGCGCTCTGTGTGGTGCTGCGCGGCCTGCTGTCGGTGCCGCTGGCCGGCTCGGTCCCGCTGTTCCTGGCCGGGACGGCGCTCTACCTGTTCTTCGCGACGGCGCTCGGCATCTTTCTCGGCACGGTGGCGCGCTCGATGCCGCAGCTGGGCTTGCTGTTCATCCTGATCGTGCTGCCGATGGACATGCTGTCCGGCGGCTTCACCCCGCTGGAAAGCGAACCGGAATGGCTGCAGACGGCGATGCAGTTGTCACCCTCGACCCATTTCGTCGCCTTCGCCCAAGCGATCCTGTTCCGCGGGGCGGGCTTCGACGTGGTGTGGCCGAGATTCGCGGCGACGGCGGGGATCGGCGCGCTGTTCTTCGCGTGGAGCTTGGCGCGGTTCCGGAGGCATTTGGCGAGTTTCAGGTGAGGGGGACGTGTTGCCCCCTCCCCGACCCTCCTCCGCTTGCGCGGGAGAGGGTGCCTTATGCGAAGCGGCGGCAGTTCCCTCTCCCGCGAAGCAGGGGAGGGTTAGGGAGGGGGCATTCGCCAGCCGAAGCCCGAACTCCCCCACCCCCAAACCTCAGTGCGATCCGCCGCCTTCAAACGACGGCGCGCTCAGCCCCGACGCCACCAGCTGCTCGATCAGTGCGCCCTTCAGCCGCTCCAGCCCTTCCTGGCTGTAGGACTCGGCGCGGGCCACCAGCACGTCCTGGGTGTTGGACGCGCGCAGCAGCCACCAGCCGTCGTCGGTCGTCACGCGGACGCCGTCGATGTCGTTGACCTTGGCGCCCGACGCCTTGACCCGGCCCTTGACCTCCTCGACCACGGCGAACTTGCGTTCCTCGTCGATCTGGAAGCGGGTCTCCGGCGTGTTGACCATGTCCGGCAGGCCGTCGCGCAGGTCCGCCAGCGTGGTGTTCAGCTTGCTGACCAGCCCGACCAGACGCACGCCGCAATACAGCGCGTCGTCGAAGCCGTACCACTTGTCGGCGAAGAAGATGTGGCCCGACATCTCGCCGGCCAGCGGCGAGCCGGTCTCCGCCATCTTGGCCTTCAGCAGAGAGTGGCCGGTCTTCCACATCAGCGGGTTGCCGCCATGCTTGGCGATCTCGTCGAACAGGACCTGGCTGGCCTTGACGTCGGCGATGATGGTGGCGCCCGGATGGCTCTTCAGCACGTCGGCGGCATAGAGCGCGACCAGCTGGTCGCCCCACACCACGCGGCCCTTGTGGTCGATGGCGCCGATGCGGTCGCCGTCGCCGTCGAAGCCGATGCCGATGTCGCAGCCATGCTCCGCCACCGCCTTCTTCAGGTCGACCAGATTGGCCTCGACCGTCGGGTCCGGGTGGTGGTTGGGGAAGTTGCCGTCGATCTTGTCGAACAGCAGGACATGCTTGCCCGGCAGCTTGGCGGTCAGCCGGCGCAGGATCTCGCCCGACGCGCCGTTGCCGGCGTCCCAGGCAATCTTCAGGTCGCGGGTGCCGTCATAGTCCTTCAGCAGGCGGGCGACATACTCGTCCTGGACGTCGATCTTCTCCGACGAGCCCTGGCCCTGCTCCCAGTCGGCCTTGGCCGCCATGGTGCCGAGTTCCAGGATCTGCTGGCCATAGACCGGACCCTTGCCCAGCATCATCTTGATGCCGTTGTAGTCCGGCGGGTTGTGCGAGCCGGTGATCATGATGCCGGCCGCCGCGTCGCGGTCGCGGGTGGCGAAATACAGCATCGGCGTGGGGCCGAGCCCGATGCGCAGGACGTGCAGGCCGGTGGAAACCAGCCCGTCGACCAGCGCCTCCTCCAGGTCCGGCGAGGACAGACGGCCGTCATAGCCGACGCAGACCGTCTTGCCGCCCTTGCGCACCACCACGGTGCCGAAGGAGCGGCCGACCGCGCGGGCGTCGGCGGGAGTCAGCGTCTTGCCGACGATGCCGCGGATGTCGTACTCGCGCAGCACCGTGGGGTGGAAGGTATGGGCTTCGCTCATCGTCTCGTTAGTCCTCTGTTGGACGCCGTCTTTGGACCTTAACCGCGGTCCATTCCACCGGCCGGCGACGGCCGTCCGATGGAGCTGTAGGTGAAGCCGGCCTTCGCCATGTCCTCGGGGTTGTAGATGTTGCGCAGGTCGATCATCACCGGCCGCTTCAGCATCGACTTGACCCGACGCAGGTCGAGCGCGCGGAATTCGTTCCACTCCGTGAGAATAGCGACGCAATCGGCCCCTTCCAAGGTGCCGTAGGCGTTCTTGGCCCATTCCACGCCGGGAAGCAGCTTTTCCGCCTCGTGCATCGCCGCCGGATCGAAGGCGCGCACATGGGCGCCCGCCGCCTGCAGCGCCGGGATGATGTCCAGCGACGGGCTGTCGCGCATGTCGTCGGTGTTCGGCTTGAAGGCGACGCCCAGCACGGCGACGGTCTTGCCGTCCACCGAACCGCCGCAGGCGGCGATGATGCGCTCCGCCATCTGCTTCTTGCGCTTGTCGTTGATGTCCACCACCGTCTCGATGATGCGCAGCGGGCTGCCGACCTGCTGGGCGGTGCGGACCAGCGCCAGCGTGTCCTTCGGGAAGCAGGACCCGCCGTAACCCGGACCGGGGTGCAGGAACTTCTTGCCGATGCGGCCGTCCAGCCCGATGCCGCGCGCCACGTCATGGACGTTGGCGCCGACCTTCTCGCACAGATCGGCGATCTCGTTGATGAAGGTGATCTTGGCGGCCAGGAAGGTGTTGGCGGCGTATTTCGTCAGCTCCGCCGTCTCCAGCGAGGTCACGACGATCGGCGTCTCGATCAGGTAGAGCGGCCGGTAGAGCCGGCGCATCACGTCGCCCGCGCGGTCCGACGTGGCGCCGATGACGACGCGGTCGGGCCGCATGAAGTCGCCGATGGCCGAGCCTTCGCGCAGGAATTCCGGGTTGGAGGCAATGTCGAACTCGGCGTCGGGGCGCACCCGGCGGATGATCGCCTCGACCTCGCGGCCCGTCCCGACCGGAACGGTCGACTTGGTCACCACCACCGTGTAGTGGTCGAGATGCTGGGCGATCTCCTCGGCGGCGCCGAAGACATAGGACAGGTCGGCATGGCCGTCGCCGCGGCGCGACGGGGTGCCCACCGCGATGAACACGGCGTCGACGCCCTGCATCGCCTCCTTCAAATCCATGGTGAAGGACAGGCGGCCGGCGGCGACGTTGCGGGCGACCAGATCGTCCAGGCCGGGCTCGTAGATCGGAATTTCGCCGCGCTTCAGCCGCTCGATCTTGCCGGCGTCCTTGTCGACGCAAGTGACGTGCACGCCGAATTCCGAAAAGCAGGCGCCGGAGACCAGGCCGACATAGCCCGTGCCGATCATCGCTATGCGCATCGCGTCCCCCTCATATCCTTAAAAAGGAATCCTGTATGTCTCTGGGATGCCCAGGTGAATTTTCACCGCGGGGCGTTCCTCATGGCCGGCCATTTCGCCCGGCCGGCTCCTTATTCATGACGCAGCATTCCGGGCACAGCCCAAACGCACGCGCCCGCCGCCGTCCGGATCAGGGGACGGGGGCGGGCACCGCGTCATGCGTGCTGCCCGTCGGTCAGCAATATTTGCGCAGCATGGCACGCACCTTGTCGGCCATGTCCGGCCGGTTCAGCGCGTGGGCGAGAGTCGCCTCGATGAAGCCGACCTTGTCGCCGCAGTCGTAGCGGGTGCCTTCGAAGCGCAGGCCGTGGAACGGCTGGTTGCCGATCAGCTTGGCCATCGCGTCGGTCAGCTGGATCTCGTTGCCGGCGCCGCGCTGCTGCTTTTCCAGATGGTCGAAGATTTCCGGCTGCAGGATGTAGCGGCCGATGATCGACAGGGTCGACGGCGCGTCTTCCGGCTTCGGCTTCTCGACGAGACCGCGGACCGTGGCCAGACGGCCGTCGTCCTTCTCGACGTCGAGGATGCCGTAGCTGCTGGTCTTTTCGCGCGGCACGTCGACGACGGCGACGATGTTGCCGCCGACCTCCTCGTACGCCTCGACCATCTGCTTCAGGCAGGGGGTCTTGCCCTGGACGAAGTCGTCGGGCAGCACGATGGCGAACGGGTCGTTGCCGATCAGGGCGCGGGCGCACCACACAGCGTGGCCGAGGCCGAGCGGAACCTGCTGGCGGGTGTAGAAGCAGCGGCCGGGAGCGATCTCGCTGTGGCGGACCTCTTCCAGCGCGTCCAGCTTGCCGCGCTCTTCAAGCGTGCGGTTCAGTTCGGTGTCGGCGTCGAAATGGTCTTCGATGGCGCGCTTGGAACGGCCGGTGACGAAAACGAAATCCTCGATGCCGGCGGCGCGCGCCTCTTCGACGGCATGCTGCAGCAGGGGGCGGTCGACCAGGGGCAGCATCTCTTTCGGGATGGCCTTGGTGGCCGGCAGGAAGCGCGTGCCGAGACCGGCGACCGGGAACACCACCTTGCGCACGGGTTTCCGCATTGGACGTCTCTTGTGGTTGAGGCGAAATCAAATCCATCGTGCCACGGGACCGCCCAACCGCAAGCGAAGCCTGCGGAAGCACGGGCCGTGGTCCCGGGCTTTCTGCCACGCCTTCCGCGACTGCGCAACAAACCTTCCGAGACCGGGCAAAAGGCTAGTCCCGGCGGCCGAAATCAAAAGAAAACCGGCCGAATGTCCTCGTTCAAGCCGATCTTTATCCGCAAGGTCCGAAGCCGGCCCGGACCTTTTTCATAGGCAGTAACGCTTGGAAAAGCGCCGCAAACCACGGGCGCGACACCGTGCCGCTGGCAATCCGCCGCCATGCTTTGGCTATCGAACTTTCCGTATGACGCTTGATTGCGGATCTTGCGCGAATACTTGCGCAAGCGGCCCGCAGGCGGCCATGGTGCCGGCCATGACCTCCGACTCGCGTACCTCCATCTTGCCGCCCCCGCCCTCGCTGACCGGGCCCTCGCTGACCGCGGACCAGTTGCATGCCCGCGTCCTGCATCGGGACACGGAGTGCTTCGTCATCGACAAGCCGGCCGGTCTGGCCGTCCACAAGGCGGGCCGCATCACCGACCATCTGGAGCTGTACCTGCCCCATCTCGCCGAGGCTGACGGCGATGACCGGATCGGCGAACCGCCGAAACTCGCCCACCGGCTGGACCGCGACACCGCCGGCTGCCTGATCCTGGGCCGCACCCCCTGGGCGCTGAAGCGTTTCGGCCAGATGTTCGCCGCCGGCCATGTCGAGAAGACCTATTGGGCGGTGGCCGAGGGCATCCCGGACGCGGACTCCGGCGTCATCGACCTGCCCCTGCTCAAGAAGATCGAACCCAAATCCTCGTTGGGGGCGTCGCGCTCGTCCTGGACCATCCTGCCCGATCCGGCCGGCCAGCCGGCGGTCACCGAATACCGGGTTCTCGGCACCAGTGCCGACGGCCGCTCCTGGCTGGAACTGCGCCCGCGCACCGGCCGCACCCACCAGATCCGCGTCCATTGCGCCGCCATCGGCTGCCCGCTGGTGGGAGAACCCTTCTACGGCCCCGAGCGCCGGCCGCCCGGCAACCTTCACCTGCTGGCCCGCTCCGTCGCCTTCCGCATGGCCTTCGAATATGCCCCCGTCAGCGCCGTCGCCCCGGCGCCGGAGCATATGCGGGACGCCCTGTCCGCCTGCGGCTGGCGAGGAGAGTGAAAGGGCCTCCGCGCAAAGGGGGGACTGACGTCCTCTTCCCCGCATCCCATTGTTAAGGGGGAAGCCCCCACAACCGACGGAGCGCACAGGATGGGACAGGCGGTCACCGACAACCGCGCCATGAACCGGTTCGAACTGGCGGTCGGCAACCAGACGGTTTTCGCCGACTACCGCCGCAACGGCCGGACCCTGGTGATTTCCTATGTCGAGGCCCCGCCCTCATTGCGCGGCACCGGCGCCGCCGGCCGCCTGATGGAAGGCGTGGTCGAGACCGCCCGCGCCGAGGGGCTGAAGATCGTCCCCCTGTGCGGCTACGCCGCGATGTGGATCAGGCGCAACCAGCACTCCGACCTGCTGGCGTGAAAGGGATCCGAAATGGCCGGTCCTTGTTCCGACACGTAAACCAACGATTTACAGGCTGCTTGACCGCACCGCTGTAAATCGTTAGTTTACAGCCATGATCCGCAGCATCCGGAACAAGGCGCTCAAACGCTATTTCGAGACCGGCAAGTCCGATAAGATTCCCGTTCAGGGTGCTGCAAACATCGCCCGGCTTGGCCGCATCCTTCTGGCGCTTGATGCCGCGAGCAAGCCGGACGACCTCAACCTTCCAGGCTTTCACTTCCATGGCCTGGAAGGCGAGGAACGCTGGACGGTGCGGGTGACGGCGAATTACCGCATCACTTTCGCCTGGGAAGCACCGGACGCCATTGCGGTTGATCTGGAGGATTATCACTGATGACCGATACCCCTCTCAAGCGCGGCCTCCCCCCGCTTCATCCCGGCGCCCTGCTGCGCGAGGATATTCTGCCGTCGCTGGGTATCTCGGTGAGCAGTTTCGCCGCCCATCTCCGCGTGTCACGTCAGATGCTCCACCGCATCCTCTCGGAAGAGGCTCCGGTGACCCCAGCCATGGCACTGCGTCTCGGCAAGCTCTGCGGAAACGGTCCGGAACTGTGGCTGAACTTGCAAGCCCGTTACGACCTCGATCGCTATGGCCGGGAACTTGCCAAGGAACTGGACGAAATCCCGACGCTGAACGCAGCCTAGGGACAACACCATCGCGTCAAGGGACACCGGCCCCCTGCCCCCCGCTGCGCTCCATAACCTTCGACACCCCCTTACATGTCTTCGAGTCCGAAGAAGGACTTGTATCGGGACTTCGCCTCTTCCGGGGAGATCGTGCCGGATGCCCAGCGTGATCCGATCTCGTCGAGGAACTGCGAAAGTTTCTGGTCGAAGCCGCTTTCCTTCTTCTCCTCGAAGACCTGGAAGAATTTGGCGGCACCCAAGGCGATCCTGCCACGGTCCATGACCAGGCGGGTCACCGGCAGGTTCCACCCCCGCCGTTTCGCGTCCTCGACCGCATGGACCCAGGTCAGCTGGTCGAAGAACCACACCATCTGTCTGCGTTCATACCAGTAGAGCATGTATCGCTTGACGAGGTCGAGGAGCGCCGCCGTCCGCTGCGTCGGGTAAAGACCGACCAGCCCGCCTCCCACGGCATTGTACAGGGCGTCAAGCCGCTCCGGGCTGTAGAGCAGGGCGAGCGGCGCCTCCTCGGAAAGCTGGTCGGTGAAAAGAACGGGATCGTCGACGAAAACACCGTCGACGTCGGCGATCAGAAGCGGAAGCCGGTAGCGCTGCATCACACGGTCGGCAACCATGAAACGCGAACATGTGAAATAGGTGATCCGGTCCTCCCGCGGGAGATCCTGGAAATCCGGCTGGCGGCTGTAACCGATGTGGGTCTTGCGCATCAGCGCCCGCAGCCTGGATACCAGCGCGTCGCACGCCTCGTCGGCATCGACGACATGGAAATGGACGATGCGCTTCTCCTGGGAGAAGAGATCGACCGAAAGCGCCATGAGCAACCCGAAGCGCTTGAAATACACCGCGTCGCAAGCGCTGAGCACGACACACCGGCTGCCCGCGACGTCCGGCGTCTCGCGATCCGGGAAATCGATGCTCTCATCAAAGCGGCGCAGCATCTCGTCCGGAACCGACGCGACACGGTCGCCGAATTCGTCACCGAAGCATGCATGAACAAGGAAACGAAGCTCCTTGGAGGCGAACTTCATGCAGTTCACGCCGTTCTTCACATCCCCGATGCGCAGGAAATAGCCGCCGAAAAGAAAGATGAACCAGCACATATGCAGGCGGGCATATTGCTGCGACCGCGCGATCGTGGCGTTGAAGAAGGCGAAGGCGGCCTCCCGGTCTTCCCGCGCCATATGATGGTCGCAGGCATGCTGGAGCATGTAGTAAGGCCATTTCCAGAACAGGCCCTGCTCCTCGCAAGCCTTGATGAAGGAAACGAGCGCGTCGGCGAAGGCGTCGGCTTGGCGGGCTTTCGCAAGGGCCATCAGCCCCCGTTGCCAGGACGGCAGATGCGCAGGATGCTGTTTGGCGACCTCAAGAAAATGACTTGCCGCCTTTTCGGGATCATTGATGTCTTCGAACAAAGCCGCCAGGTTGAAAATCGCCTCCGCGCATCCCGGATGCTGGGCGATATGCTGAAAGAACGCTGAAATCGCCTGGTCGTAATTTTTGTTGTCGAAGTGGTTGTTTCCGGCAGCCAGATGACCGTCGGGGCATTGACAGCGAATATTCGGCTCTGTGGAAGACATCGGCTGACCCCTGACTGCAGGATGGTGACGGGTACCGTCTTTTCTGACCCACGAAAATTGCACAGAGAACAGGATTCGGCAAAGCCGGCGAACCTCCACCCGGGCTCCACCATCTAAACAGCGCAATTCCTAACGACTTTCCAGCAGGACGCAGTTTCGGGAAACCCACTGCACCGCCCGATTTTCACCCACCCTTTTCCCATCCCCCCGCATCCGTGATAGGAATGTCATCCTGCCACCACCAGGAAGGGACCGCCATGCCCCGCCGGATGCCGCCCGCCCGATCTGCGTTCGACACCAACGGCTTCACGCCGGTCACCAACGGCTTCACTCCCGATGTAACAGTGGAACAGCACCCGGAATCCTGTTTCACGGTGTTTCAAAAGTCCCATCCGGCGCGGCCCGCCGGCCACCCCGCCGTCGGATGAAACAATGGAACAGCACCCGCAACCCTGTTTCACGCTGTTCCAAACCTCCAGCCCGGCGCCCCGCCGCCAAGGACCGCGCGCCGTTGCTTTCGCGGCGGGAGTGCGGTTAAGTCCCCGCCGGTTTCCGCTGATCCGCGTCGAGTTCATGCCCGTCGAGTCCCTGGACGCCACCGCGTCGCCCCCCGCCCCACCGTCACCCGCCCCGCCCCCAGCCGGCAGCGGGGTCGACGCCGCGTTGCGGGGTCTGGCCGGGGCTGCCGCCCTGGTGCTGGGGCCGCTGGCCGCGCTCGCGCCGCGCGGGCTGCCGGTCTGGGCCATCCTGGTCCTCGTGCTGTCGCTGACCGGACTGGCCCGGCGTGGAAGTTTCGGACGCATCCTGCGGCTGACCCCGCCGGTCGCCGCGGTGGCGGCCTTCCTCCTGCTGGCGCTGGTCTCCAGCCTGTGGAGCCCGTCGGACCGCGCGCTGGAGACGGTGCTGGAGATCGGCTACATCGCGCTCGGCGCCCTGGCCGGCGGCGCCTGGATCGCCGGGCTGCCGGCGGCCGACGCGCGGCGGCTGGGCGGGCTGTTCCTGGCCGGTGGGCTGGCCGGCGGGCTGCTGTTCGCGGTGGAGGCGGCGCTGGACTTCCCGCTGAACCGCTGGTGGAACAGCGTGCCCGACGACCAGCTGCCCAACCTGCTGAACGGCAATGTGCCGAAGCGGACGGCGGCGCTGCTCTGCCTGCTGGTCTGGCCGGCCGCCCTGGCGGTCGACCGCTTCGGGCGGCGGACGCTGGCCCTGCTGGTGCCGGTCGGCTATGCGCTGGCCTGCCTGCCGCTGACCAGCCGTTCGGCCATGCTGGGCATCGCCGCCGGGCTGGTCACGCTGGCCGCCGCCCGTGCGTCCGCCCTCTGGACCCGCCGGTTGTTCGCCGCCGCGGTGACCGCCGCCTTCCTGCTGGTGCTGCCGGCCGCCCTGCTGTTCTCCGGCCCGCTCGACCTCGACCATTCCGGCCTGCTCTTCCGCTCGGCCCAGCACCGGGTGGAGATCTGGGGCCATGCGGCGGACCGCGCGCTGCGCACGCCGGTGTTCGGCCAGGGCATCGACGCCTCGCGCTCCCTGCCGCCGGAAGGGGCGGTGTCGGACTTCTCGCCGATCGGCGACAGCCTGCTGCCGCTGCATCCCCACAACGCCTTCCTGCAGGTCTGGCTGGAAACCGGGGCGGTCGGGGCGGCGCTGGCCCTGGCCGTGCTGCTGATGCTGCTGGCCGCCACCGCCCGGCTGGAGCGGCGCGACCAGCCCTTCGCGCTCGCCCTGTTCGCCACGGCGATGGCGATGGGCAGCACCGCCTACGGCATCTGGCAGCCCTGGTGGATGGCAGGCTTCCTTTCCGCCGCGCTGATGCTGCGGCTGGCAACCCGTATCGGGGCCCGTATCGGGGACAAGACACGATGAGCAAGCGCCCGCTCCGCATCCTGGTCATCAAGCTGGGCGCCTTCGGCGACTTCTTCCTGGCCCAGACCACCTTCGCCGCCATCCGCCGCCACCATGCAGGCGACCGGATAACGCTGCTGACCCTGCCGTCCCTCGCCCCGCTCGCCCGCATGAGCGGCCTGTTCGACGAGGTGCTGGAGGACCCGCGCGAGCGGTCGCTGTCGGCCTATCTGACGATCCGCCGGACCCTGCGCGCCCATCGCTTCGACCGCGTCTACGACCTCCAGGCGCAGACGCGCACCGATCTGTACCACCGGCTGCTGTTCCCCGGCCCCTGGCCGGAATGGTCGGGCACCGCCCGTGGCGCCTCCCATCCCGACCGCTATGAAGGTCGGCGCAAGGTGCCGGTGCGCGAGCGCTATGTCCGCCAGCTCGCCCCCTTCGGCATCGTGCCGGACGAGACGCCCGACCTGTCCTGGCTCGACGCCGACATTTCCAAGTTCGGTCTGCCGGAGCGGTTCGCGTTGCTGGTCCCCGGCTCCTCCCCCGGACGGCCGGACAAGCGTTGGCCGGTCCGCCGCTATGCCGAGGTGGCGGCGGCACTGGCCGAACGCGGCATCGTGCCGGTGGTGATCGGCACCGGCATCGAGAGCGACCTCGCCCGCTCCATCGCGGAGTATTGCCCGCAGGCTGTCGACCTGACCGACCGCACCAGCGTGCCAGAACTGGGCGGGCTGGCGCGCCGGGCCTGGGGAGCGGTCGGCAACGACACCGGCCCGACCCATCTGATCGCCGCGGTCGGCTGCCCCACCGTGGTGGTGTTCTCCGACGCCTCCGACCCGATCCACAGCACCGGCCCGCGCGTGCTGATCCACCACCGCCCCGACTTCGCCGACATCGACAGCGCCGGCGTGGTCGAGGCGCTGGACCGCGCGCGGAACTTGGGAGGGTCTTAACGGCAGAAGGGAAACGGTGCCACCTTGGGCATGTAGATCGGGATCCACTCGCAATGGGTGACCGGGTTGGGCAGCTTCCGGGTCTCGATGATCGGCCAGGCATGGGCTGCGATCACCACCAGCGCCACCCCGCCCAGGATCCAGCGCCGCGGCTTCTTGCCATCCAGCAGCCCCGGCATCCGCGCCAGCACCCAGGCGGCCGACAGGATCGCCAGCGGATCGGTGTAGGCGGCATAGGCGCGCTGGAAACCGCGCAGCGAGAACAGCGCCTCCAGCCCCCAGGCCACCAGCAGCAGGAACAGCGCCTGCACCGCGGCCAGCTTTTCCCCCCGCCGCCACAGCACCACTGCCCCGGCCAGGGCGAACCACTCCACGATGATGGTCTGCGGGATGTTGTCGGGGTGCAGGACGATGGTGCGGATCGCCAGCGTGCGGCCGATGCCGGCCAGCAGAAGCGCCAGCGTCCCCTGCCCCACCACGTTGCCCTGCCCCTGCAGCTCCGCCCCGTGCCGCCAGGAGGAGAAGACGAACATGTGCTCGACGAAGTTCGCCACGGCGATGGCGTTCTGCTCGTTCCAGCGGATGTCGAGCGCCAGCAGCCCGGTCGCCAGCCCCAGCAGCACCGCCGCCGCCCCGGCCACCGCGCGTGCCGCCGGCACCCGGTGGACCACCGCGTGGACCAGGATGCCGACCAGCACCCAGCCGGCGACGATGCTCTGATACCCGCCGCCCGACAGCCCTCCGCCAACGGGGGTGTAGGGATAGACCGCCCGCCCCCAGCCGGCCAGCCCGGCCTGGATCAGCCCGAAGGCCGGCACCGCCGCCGCGACCGCCAGCAACCCGACCACAGCCGCCCCGCCCCAGGCCGCTCCCGGAGCGGTCTCCGGCTCCGCCCTGCGCCCGAACAGGATCGCCGCCACCGGCAGCCCCATCGCCAGGAACACCGCCTGCACCTTGGTCACCATGGCCAGCCCGACCAGCAGCCCGCCGAGCGCCAGCTGCAGCAGCGACGCGCCGCCGCAGCCACGCCCGTCCGCCGGCCGCACCGCCCGCAGGACCAGCAACAGCCCCAGCACGACGAAGCCGGCCGACAGCAGGTCGGTGCGCATCTGCCGCCCCTGCGCCGTCAGCCCGACGCCGAAGGCCAGCAACACCCCGGCCAGCAGCGCCACCCGCCGGTCGCCCAGCAGCCCGTGCAGCAGCGTGGCATAGCTGACGGCAAAGGCGGCGGTCAGCAGGATCGACAGCGCCCGCCCGGCCTGGATCAGCGACTGCCATACCGCCTCCGTCGCCATCACGTCGCTGCCCGGCGGCAAGGCCGACAGGCTGGCGACCGGCAGCAGCCCGACCGCATGCAGCAGCCGGTACCAGACGTCGATCACCAGGAAATAGCCGTAGCCGGGATGGTCGAAATACTCCTGCGGCAACCCGTCGCCGAACAGCAGCCCATGATAAGCCAGCACCAGATCCTGATCCGAATGCACCCAGTAAGGCAGCCGGAACCCGACCAGCAACACCGACAGCGCCATCGCTGCGGCCAACCCCAGGCACAGCAGCCACCAGGGCGCCGCCGCGACACGGTCGAGCAGGGAGAGGCGGGCGACGGAGGGTGCAGGCGTCATGATGGGCTGCGCTCACGGTTCAGGTCGGCGGGCGCCTTGTGGCACGGAAATGAACGATTGGGAACCAGTCCGATCCTGCGGTGTTGCCCTCATGAAACGGCGGAGTCGGGAGTCTCCGCCTCTTTCGTGGTGCCTCGCACGAGTGGCTTTGCAACGTTGGCGGGTCGCTGCCACAAAATACGGTATGGCAGACCCGCCGGGCAGACAAATGCCGGACAAACACATGGGGGACTCGATGGCCGATACCGACGACATCCTGGAGCGTATCCGACGCCGCGCCCACGAGTTGTGGGAGAGCGAAGGCCGCCCGCACGGCCGCGATTCCGACCATTGGACCCAGGCGGAAGCGGAAATCCGAGGCGCCGGCGCCCTGGAGCCGACCGAAAAGGCCGCCGGATCGCGCAAGAAGCCCCCCATCTCCAAGGCCACCTCCAAGGCCGCCGGCAAGAGCACCCGCGCCGCCGCCGAATCGCTGTCGGAGGTCGCGGGTACCCCGGCGGAGAGCGTCAAATCCGAACCCGCCAAGCCGACGAAGGCAAAGCAGGCCTCCGCCAATGCGAAAGCCGAGGATGCCCCCAAGGCAGCAGGCGGAAAGACCGCCGCCAAGGCGACGCCCGCCAAGGCCCCGCGCGGTCCGAAGAAGGACGGCGGCAAGAGCGCCTCGGCCGGCTGACCCCGCCCCTCACCGTCGGAACCCTTCGGCTCCGGAGCCGGTTGTCAGGGACATCCTGTAAACTTCTCCGGAGGACTTCCCATGGCCGGCTCGCCGTCGATGGACGACTGCATCCGCAACTGCACCGACTGCCACACGAACTGCCTGGAAACCGTCGCGCACTGCCTGACCAAAGGCGGCGCGCATGCGGAGGCCGGGCATATCCGCCTGCTGCTGGACTGCGTAGACATCTGCCGCACCAGCGCGGATTTCATGATCCGCGGCTCCCGCTTCCATCATCTCACCTGCGGCGCCTGTGCCGAGATCTGTGCGGCCTGCGCCGACGACTGCGACCGCATGGCCGACGATTCCATGATGAAGCGGTGCGCCGAGATGTGCCGCCGCTGCGCCGAAAGCTGCCGCTCGATGTCGCGCATGGCCGCTTGATCCGGCTCCCCCCTACTCCATCACCGCCGCCTCCTCCGGCGCCGGAGCCCCGGCCTTCGGCCGCCGGAGCAGCAGCAGCATCGGGATCACCAGCAGCGCGACGTACATCATCAGCTTGAAATCGTCGATGTAGGCGATCATCGCCGCCTGCTGCGTGACCTGGGCGTTCAGCATCGCCAGCGCCTCGGGGGAGGCGGTGACCTGCTCCGTCATCGCCTGGGAAAACGGCGTCAGGTGTGCGGACAGGCTGGCATGGTTGACCTGGGTGTTCTGCGACAGCAGGGTCATCACCACCGAGATGCCGACGCTGCTGCCCAGGTTGCGGACCAGACTGAACAGGCTGGCGGCGTCGGTGCGCAGCCGCGGCTCCAGCGTGGCGAAGGCGATGGTGCTGAGCGGCACGAAGACCAGCCCCAAACCCAGCCCCTGCACCACGCCGCTGATGATGATCGGCTCGCGGTCCATCACGATGGTGAAGCCGGTCATGTACCACAGCGACCAGCTGGTCAGCAGCACGCCCGCCAGGATCAGCAGCCGCGCGTCCACCTTGCGCACCAGCCGTCCCACCATCAGCATCGAGATCATCGTGCCGACGCCGCGCGGCGCCAGCACCAGCCCGGTGGTGACCGTCGGGTAGCCCAGCAGGTTCTGCAGCATCGGCGGCAGCAGCGCCATGGTCGCCAGCAGAATCACGCCGATCACGAAGATCAGGATCAGGCCGGTGACGAAGTTGCGGTCGCGCAGCAGCGCCGGGTCGATAAAGGGTTCGGTCTTCGTGTTGCCGTGGGCGGTGGCGATGTGGACGGCGAAGATCCAGAAGGCGCAGGCGGCCAGCGCCGTCTCGATCCAGATCTCGGTCGCGCCGAACCAGTCCAGCTGCTCGCCGCGGTCCAGCAGCATCTGGAAGGCGCCGACCGCCAGCCCCAGCATGGCGAAGCCGAAGAAATCGAAGCCGCGCTGCCGGCCCTTGGTCTCATGCAGGAAGACCAGCATGCCGAAGAAGGCCAGCAGCCCGACCGGCAGGTTGATGTAGAAGACCCAGCGCCAGCTGAAGCTGTCGGTCAGCCAGCCGCCCAGCGTCGGCCCGGCGATCGGGCCGACCATGATGCCGGCGCCCCACAGCGCCATCGCCTGCCCGTGCCGCTCCTTCGGGTTGATGTCCAGCAGCACCGATTGGGACAGCGGCACCAGCGCCGCGCCGAAGATGCCCTGCACCAGCCGGAAGGCCACCATCTGCGTCAGGCTGCCGGCCAGCCCGCACAGCACCGAGGCCGCTGTGAAGCCTGCCACCGCGATCAGGAACAACCGCTTGCGCCCGAACCGGTCGGCCATCCAGCCGGTGGCCGGCGTGGCGATGGCCGCGGCCACGATGTAGGAGGTCAGCACCCAGGTGATGGTGTCCTGCGCCGCCCCCAGGCTGCCCTGCATGCTGGGCAGGGCGACGTTGGCGATGGTGGTGTCCAGCACCTGCATGATGGTGGCGAGCATGATCGACACGGTGATCATGCCGCGATGCTTCACCTCATGCGGGGCGGCAGGGGATTGGCTGGCGGCCATGGAGTGCCTGCGGATGATTGTCGGTTGGTGGGGGCGAAGGCCTTACCGGATCGCCGCGACCGCGCTGCCGATCACGCCCGGCAGCGGCCGGCTGTAATGGGTGTCGACCTCCACCTCAGCGCTCAGGCCGGTGCGCAACGGCACGTTGGCAGCCCCCGACTGATCGCCATCCGTCCCGTCGATGCGCAGACGGACCGGCACGCGCTGCACCACCTTCACCCAGTTGCCGGTGGCGTTCTGGGCGGGCAGGACCGAGAACTCCGATCCGGTGCCGGCGCCGATGCTCTCGACATGGGCGGTCAGGGTGCGGCCGGAATAGGCGTCCAGCACCACGGTCGCGGTCTGGCCGACGGCCATGTGGGTCAGGTCGGTTTCCTTGAAATTGGCCTCGACCCAACTCGACCCACTCATCACCAGACTGACCGCCGAGAGCCCGACAGAGGCGTATTGCCCAACGAGCAGACGGTCGGTCTGGCTGACCACGCCATCGGCCGGCGCCGTCACCACCGTGTGGTCCAGGTCGCGCTGTGCGGACGCCTTCTTCGCCAGCGCCTCCAGCACCATCGGATGGCGGTCGGTGGGGATGTCGGGATCGCCGCCCAGCGCGGCGCGGGCGCTGACCACCGCCTGCTTTTCCGTGTTCAGGTCCTGCTGCGCCGCCATCAGGTCATGGCGCACGGAATCATAGGTCGCGCGCGCGGCAACGCCGGTCTTCAGCAGATCCTGCTGGCGCTGGAACTCGCGCTGCTCGAAGGCGACCTTCTCCTCCGCCGCGGCCTGCTTGGCCTGCGCCTCGCCCAGGTCGGCGCGCAACTGCTCCACCTTCAGCCGGGCCGACGCCAGCGCCGCGTCCGCCTGCTGAAGGGCCAGCCGATAAGGCTCGTCATCGATGCGGAACAGCAGGTCGCCGCGATGAACCGGCTGGCTCTCACGCACCGCCACCTCGACGATGCGGCCGGAGATGTCCGGGCTGATCGTCACCTTGTCCTGCTGGACATAGGCATTGTCTGTCGAGACATAGCGCCCGCCGACGACATACTCATAGCCGCCGCCCACCGCCACCAGCAGCGGCAGAGCGGCCATCAGAACCCAGCGGCGCCAGCGCGTCCGGCGGACGGGTTTGGCGGCTGGTTGAGCGGCAGGACGGGTTTCGGTATCGCGGTCGGTCACGGCGGTCATTGCGGTCGGGTCCCGAAGGAAAAAAGGAATGCGTCAGGCTTTGGCGGCGATCTTCTCGGCACTCATCTTCTCGGGCGGCTCGGCCGCCCGGCGGTCGGACAGGTTGGCGCGCATGTGGGCCAGCATCTCGACCAGCTTGGCCTCGGCGTCGGACGGAAGACCGGCCAGCGCCTCCGCATAGATGCCGGTGGCGAGCGCCCGGCCCTGCTCCAGCACCGCATGCGCTTTCGGCGTCAGATGCGGCAGGCGGGCGCGCCGGTCGGTCGGATCGGCGCGGCGTTCGATCCAGCCGCCCTCCTCCATGCGGTCGATCTGCCGGCAGAGCGTGATCGGCTCAATCTCCATCAGATCGGCCAGCGCCGCCTGCTTGATCCCCTCGTTCCGCGCCAGCGTGGCGATCACCGACCATTGCGCGCGGGTCAGCCCGAGATGGCGGGCGCGCTGGTCGAAACGGACGCGCATCATGCGCGCCGTATCGGTCAGGACGGCACCCAGGCTCATCGAATGGGAGTTTGCAGAGCGGGTATCGGCAGCGGAGGACATCGGCACATCATAAGCTTGCTTATCGATTTGGGTGAATTAATAAGCCTGCTTATCATCGGCAATCCTCGCGGCACGCATGGCAGGGCCACGCCGACGTCGCGCCTCCGGCGCCCGAGACAGGATCGCGCCTCTGGCGCGCGCGACAGGAGATTGCTAAGGTGCCCACCCGTTTCGTTCCATTCCTTTCGCCAACTCGCCCGAATCGACCAGCTGAGGACCGATCCATGCCGCACTACCGTTCCCGCACCTCCACCCACGGCCGCAACATGGCGGGCGCGCGCGGCCTGTGGCGGGCGACCGGCATGAAGGATGGCGATTTCGGCAAGCCGATCATCGCCATCGCCAACTCCTTCACCCAGTTCGTACCCGGACACGTCCACCTGAAGGATCTGGGTCAGCTGGTCGCCCGCGAGATCGAGAAGGCCGGCGGCGTGGCGAAGGAGTTCAACACCATCGCGGTGGACGACGGCATTGCCATGGGCCATGGCGGCATGCTGTACAGCCTGCCCTCACGCGAGTTGATCGCCGACGCGGTGGAGTACATGGCGAACGCGCACTGCGCCGATGCGCTGGTCTGCATCTCGAACTGCGACAAGATCACGCCCGGCATGCTGATGGCCGCGATGCGCCTGAACATCCCGGCGGTCTTCGTCTCCGGCGGCCCGATGGAGGCCGGCAAGGTCAAGTGGCGCGGCAAGGTCAAGTCGGTCGACCTGATCGACGCCATGGTCGCCGCCGCCGACCCGACCGTCTCCGATGAAGAGGCGGCGGAGATGGAGCGCGGCTCCTGCCCGACCTGCGGCTCCTGCTCCGGCATGTTCACCGCCAATTCGATGAACTGCCTGACCGAGGCGCTGGGCCTGTCCCTGCCCGGCAACGGCACCATCCTGGCGACCCACGCCGACCGCAAGGAGCTGTTCCTCGCCGCCGGCCGCATGGCGGTCGACCTCTGCCGCCGCTGGTATCAGGAGGAGGATGCGACCGCCCTGCCGCGCGGCATCGCCACTAAGGCGGCGTTCGAGAACGCGATGACGCTCGACATCGCCATGGGCGGTTCGACCAACACCGTCCTGCACATCCTGGCCGCGGCGCAGGAAGGCGGCATCGACTTCACGATGGCCGACATCGACCGGCTGTCGCGCCACGTCCCCAACGTCTGCAAGGTCGCCCCGGCGGTGGCCGACGTCCATATCGAGGACGTGCACCGCGCCGGCGGCATCTTCGGCATCCTGGGCGAACTGGACCGCGCCGGCCTGCTGAACCGCGAGGCGCCGACCGTCCATGCCCCGACGCTGGGCGACGCGCTGGACCGCTGGGACGTGATGCGCACCCAGGACCAGTCCGTCCACACCCTGTACCGCGCCGCCCCCGGCGGCATCCCGACCGTCGTGCCCTTCAGCCAGGAGCGCCGCTGGCCGGAGCTGGACCTCGACCGCGAGAAGGGCGTGATCCGCAAGGCCGAGAACGCCTTCAGCCAGGACGGCGGCCTCGCCGTGCTGTACGGCAACATCGCGGAGAACGGCTGCATCGTGAAGACGGCGGGCGTCGACGCCTCCAACCTCGTCTTCGCCGGGCCGGCCCGCGTGTTCGAGAGCCAGGACGACGCCGTCGCCGGCATCCTGGGCGACGTGGTCAAGGCGGGCGAGGTGGTGGTCATCCGCTACGAGGGTCCGCGCGGCGGACCCGGCATGCAGGAAATGCTGTACCCGACCAGCTACCTGAAGTCGAAGGGGTTGGGCAAGGCCTGCGCACTGGTCACCGATGGTCGTTTCTCCGGCGGCACGTCGGGGCTGTCGATCGGCCATGTCTCGCCGGAAGCGGCGCAGGGTGGCGCCATCGGACTGGTGCAGGACGGCGACCGCATCGAGATCGACATCCCCAACCGCATCATCCGCCTCGCCGTCGATGACCAGGAAATGCAGCGTCGCCGCGATGCGATGAACGCCAAGGGTGTGGATGCCTGGAAGCCGGCCAGCCGCGACCGCGTGGTTTCCCCGGCGCTCCGCGCCTATGCCGCCCTGACGACCAGCGCCGACCGCGGCGCCGTGCGCGACGTGTCCCAGGTGGAGAATATCGCCGTCCGCCGCTGAGCCAGTTTGACCCGGCCAGCGTCAACAGCGACCGAGTCAGGCACAGCGGATATTCATCACAAGTAACAATCAAGGCGCCGCGCAAGTCGCGGCGCTTTCTTTTTGCCCCGAATTACATACACCGATATGTTGGCTTCCGCCCGCGCGAAAATCTTAGGGCGATACATCGCTCGGATGTTCGCAAAATTCGAATTGCATGCTCTAATATGCCAACGCGAATTCCGCAAAGGGGGCGGACATGGCGGACACCATGTTGGGCACAGCGACGGACGAAGGTCGTCCTTGGCAGGAGGCATCACGCCTGCCGGGCGACAAGCCGCGCGAGCGCAAGGTGGTAACGGCGATGTTCGTCGACATCGTCCGCTCCTCCGCCATCGTGGCCGGCCGTGATCCGGAGGATGCGGACGACCTGCTCCTCTCCATTCTGGATCGCGTGACGGAGGCGGTGCCGCGTTTCGCAGGCACGGTGACGCAGATGCTGGGCGATGGTTTCCTGGCGACCTTCGGCGCCCCCGGCGCCAAGGAGGACCACGCCCTGCGCGCCTGCCTGGCTGCCCAGGACATCCTCAGCGCCACCCGCGACGAGCATGGAAAGCCGCTTTTCCAGATCCGCATCGGCATCAGTTCCGGCGACGCCGTGACCCATGTGGTGACCAACGGCCTGTGGTCCGACTACCGTGCCATCGGTGAATGCGTGCATATGGCTGCCAAACTGCAGCAGCGCGCCGCCGCCGACACTGCACAGCTCAGCCGCGACACGCTGGATCTGATCCCGGTCGGCGTGACGGCGCGCCCGATGGGAAGCCTGCGTTTGTCCGACGAGGTGGAGCCGATGCCGGCCTTCCTGCTCGACGGAGCCCGCGCCGTCCGCCGCACCGCCACCGACCTGCTGTCCGCCACCGACGCCCCCTATGTCGGCCGCGAGCAGGAGGTGGCGACGCTGTTCTCCATCACCGATTCGGTGGAGGCCGGGGCGCCGGCCCAGCTCCTGCTGCAGGGAGAGGCGGGAATCGGCAAGTCGCGGCTGGTGGGAGAGTTTCTGCGCGATCCGCGCAGCCGGCGCTGGACCCTGCTGCAATGGCCGCAGATGCCGATCCGTCGGCTGGCCGACCCCGACGACCTCGAGGCGGTGGCGCTGAGCCTGGCGGAGCAGGTGGCCGGCCGCGCCAGCGAGGAGGGCGTCGGCTGGGTGTGCGAGGCTGCGGGCCGCCGGTCCGGTTCGCTGGCCGGCGATGCCGTGCGGGCGCTGTTCGGCCTGCCGGGGCTCAACCCGCTGTGGAGCGGCCTCGATGCGGCGCAGCGCCTGTCGCTGGGCATCGAGGGGCTTGTGGGGGCGACGCTTGAGCTGGCGGCGACGGTCCCATCGCATGATGGCGCCGAGACCGATGGCGAGGGGATCGTGGGACGGCCGTTGCTGGTCCTGGTCGAGGATGCCCATTGGGCGCGGCCGGTGATGGTGCGGCTGCTGGATCGGCTGGCGGAAGCACTACCGGGGTCCGGGTCACGCCTGCTGCTGCTCGCAACCCGGCGACCGCCGCCGCTGGGACCGGAATCACGCGAACAGGGCTGGAACGGCCGGCCGGGTGGGCGGCGCATGGAATTGGGCATGCTGTCGCCGGATCAGGTGCAGAGTTTCCTGGCCCATTGGCTGGGGCCGGACTGGTCGCTGGTGGAGTTGAAGGCCCAGGTCGCCACCCGCTGCCAGGGCGTTCCGCTTTATCTGGAAGAGGTTCTGCGCACGCTGGAGACGTCCAACGCCATCGAAGGCACGCCGGGCTCCTACCGGCTGATCGACCCGCTGGTGGTCGACAGGCTGCCGCGTACGCTGCACGCGCTGCTGGCAGAGCGCATGGACCTGATGACGCTGGAACGGCGCCGGCTGCTGATGAACGCCGCCGTGATCGGCAATACCTTCGACGTCGGGCTTCTGCAGGCTCTGACCGGCCTGTCGATGTCGATCCTGTCCGACTATCTGGCCTATCTGGAGCGCGCCGGCTTCGTGCTGCGCACCCGCCTGCTGCCCAACCTGGAATATTCCTTCAAGCATGCGCTGATCCAGGAGGTTGCCTACGCCACCCTGACGAAGTCCGACCGCCGGGCGCTGCATGCCCGCGTGCTGGAGGCGCTGCGCCACCGCCGCGACGCCGACCTTCCCAACCGCCTGGACCTGCTGGCTCACCACGCCTTCAAGGCGGAAAACTGGCCGGCCGCGCACCTGTTCGGCCGGCGTGCCGGCGTGCGGGCGGAACTGCGTTCCCGGTTGGAGGATGCGAGCCGGCATTACCGGAACGCATTGACTGCGCTTGACCGCTGCCAGGACACGCCGCGCAATCGGCTACGGCGGATTGATACTTCTATTTCATTATCACGCGCACGGATGCCGCGTGGCTTTACGGATACGGGTCAACTTCTTAACGAATCTCGCAACTTGTCTCTTGATCTCGCAGATTCGCGACGCTATGCGCGGGCGTCGTCCATGCTTGCCGCAGTAGAGTGGTCGAACGGCAATATAGATAAAGCTGTTCAATATAGTCGTGAAGGATTGGCAGCTAATGACGGGAGCTTTGATCGCAAGACGCAGATACAGCTTCTTGGGCGTCTAGGCGGCGTATTGGCAGAAAAAGGACATTATTTGGAAGGTCGGAATCTACTTCGATCTGCCTACAAAATGCTGCCTAACAACTGCCTCCATGAAAGGTTTGGACTTGCTGTTGTTGCAAAGGTTGGAGTTTGCGCCAACCTTGCGAGAAACTGTGCTGAAATTGATTTCGAGAGCGAAGCGATCAGCATGGCCATTGAAGCCGTCAATGCTGCAGATGCAAGCAATCACAATTTTTCTCGGCTCTATGCCTATGAGCACCTAGGTTGGACTTACCTATTGTTGGGTCACCCAAAAAAATCAATTCCATACCTTGAATCAGCACTTGAACTGTGCGAGTCGATACATTCGAAGCTGCATAAGCCATTTCTGATGGGAGCTGTGGCCTACGCAAACGCGCTAACCGGTAGGGTTAATGAAGGCCTTGCACTCTTTCAGCGGGGGTTGGCGATTGCCGAACAGGGGCGGGTCAATGCCTATATTAGTCAGGTACATCTTTGGCTCGCTGAAACACATCTTCTAGCAGGCGCGCCGGAACAGGCAAGAATACGGGCCGCACTCGTCCGGCAGTCGGCATCCGAATCGGCTAGGCTCGGCTACTTGGCTAAGGCGGAAGCACTTGAAGCAGAAATAAACTTTATTATGCGCAATAGCTTAGAAGAGACCAGAAAATCATTGGAAGCTGCAGAAAAAAATGCAAGAGCACTGTCCTTGATTCGCGTCGCGGACAGATGCTCTAGAATATTAAATAGAATAGATTTCGAGGTCAAAAACCGTGAAAAAGTTATCAACTAAATTCTATTGGACAATTGACGGACTTCGGCCTGCCGAAAATAATCCAGCACATAACTGCGGATCGCGTTCGTCAACGGCATCGTGGCCGGCCGGGAAGTATCCACCTCTTGACAGAGATCGCGGACAGGTCGCTCTTCTTTTTTCGCAATTTCGTCCAATCCACTCCAGATCGCCATTTCCAAGCGCAATTTTGCGCGCCGATCCATGAGAGGAATGGTCCGCGAGACCACCGACGGCCATACCATCAGGCTGCTCAGATCAGTGCCATACGATGCATCAGATAAAGATTTTCTGTGAAGTCGCATAGACCGCTCCTAATGCTGGACGGAATGACATTGTCTCCAGCGACCTCTACACCGATCTCGTTTCGAGCACTGTGAAATTTTTCACAGCAGAATATTCCTTTGCATGTGAAGAGTTTGTCCGTCAGCCACACACATGAAGGACATTCTCATGAATATGTCGATTTCGCAGGCGTCGATGATCCGTGGCGCCGATGGCCGTCTGTATGCCGTGACCGCACACGGCGTTTCGGAAATTGCCGATACTGCCATCGCCACCGCCCGTACCCATATTCGCTCGGGTGATCGCGCCGGTTTCGAAACTGCAGATCACGAGGCCGCCCGCACCATGATTGCCCCGGGCGCCTGATCGGGTTCCCGGTTCCAGTTCTTCGGACCGTGGCCACCAGCGCCGCTTCAGGTGCTGACCGGCCACGGACCCGGGAACGGGACGCGCCCTCTCGATTTTCCTCCGCCCCGGACAAGCCGCGATGCCCTTCGATCTGCTCGATGTCAAAGCCTCCGTTTCGGATGCGGTGAAGGCCCACACGGTCGGCACCCACCGGGTCATGGCGCCCGAACAGACCCTGGCACGGGTCGCCCCGTTCCTGCCGATCATGGGGATCACCCGGGTCGCCAACGTCACCGGACTGGATGCCGTCGGCATTCCGGTGGTTATGGTGACACGGCCGAACTCGCGCTCCATCTCGGTGTCGCAGGGCAAGGGGGTGACGCTCGCCGCCGCCAAGGCCTCGGGGGTCATGGAGTCGATCGAGAGCTATCACGCCGAACGGATCACCCTGCCGCTGAAGTTCGCCAGCTTCGAGGAGTTGCGCTGGACCCACCCGGTGGTGGACGTCGACCGCCTGCCCCGGCTGTCGACCGGCAGCTTCAATCCCAACAGCCCCATCCTGTGGATCGAGGGGCAAGACCTGCTGAACGGCGGCCCGAAATGGGTTCCGTTCGAGATGGTCCACCTGAATTTCACCGTGCCGATGGCCCCCGGCCACGGCGCCTTCCTGGCCGGCTCCAACGGGCTGGCGTCGGGCAACCACAAGGTGGAGGCGATCAGCCACGCCGTCACCGAACTGGTGGAGCGCGACGCGACCACCCTGTGGCGCCTGCAGGACCCGGCTTCCCAGGCGGCGACCCGCATCGACCTGGACAGCATCGACGATCCGGTCTGCCGTTCGCTGATCGACCGGTTCGAAGCCGCCGGCGTCGCCGTCGGCGTGTGGGAGACCACCAGCGACGTCGGCCTGCCCGCCTTCCTCTGCCGCATCGTCGAGCGTGAGGAAATGCCCCAGCATTCCATCCGCCCGGCCACCGGCATGGGCTGCCATGCGGCGCGCGAGATCGCCCTGTCCCGCGCCCTGACCGAGGCGGCGCAGAGCCGTCTGACCTTCATCGCCGGCGCCCGCGACGACATGCCCCGTGCCGAATACGAACGCCACCTCGACCCCGCCCACCACGCCCGCTGGAAGGCCATGATCGTGGACGGCGCCGGCCGGCGCTCCTTCCACCATTGTCCGACCAGCACCGCCCCCACCATCGAGGCCGACCTCGCCCACCAGCTCAACCGGCTACGCGCCGTCGGCATCGAGGAGGCGGTGGCGGTCGATCTGACCAAGCTCGAATTTGGTATCCCCGTCGTGCGCGTCGTCGTGCCTGGGCTGGAGGGTGCCGATGAATCCCCCGATTACGTGCTGGGTGAACGCGGCCTGCGCGTACTCGGCACCCACGCCATGGAGAAGGCGGCATGAGCGGCGTCTATGTCTTTCTCGGCCCCACCCTGCCGCGCGAGGACGCGGCGCTGGAATTGGACGCCACCTATCTGCCGCCGGTCGCCCAGGGCGACGTTCTGCGGTTGTGCGCGGAAAAGCCGGCGGCCATCGGCATCATCGACGGTTTCTTCGAAAGCGTGCCGTCGGTCTGGCACAAGGAAATCCTCTACGCCATCCATGCCGGCATCCCGGTGTTCGGCGCTTCCAGCATGGGGGCACTGCGCGCGGCGGAGCTGTATCCCTTCGGCATGGTCGGCGTCGGCGCCATCTTCGAGGCGTTCCGCGACGGCCGGTTGGAGGATGACGACGAGGTGGCGGTGATCCACGGCCCGGCCGAGCTGGGCTACACCTCCCTGTCGGAGGCGATGGTCAACATCCGCCGCACCCTGTCCGACGCGGTCGCCGACCGGGTGCTGACCGCCGAGACGGCCCTGCGCCTGGAATCCATCGCCAAGGAACTGCCCTACCGCGAGCGCGGTTATGGACGAATGCTGCGTCTGGGTGGCGATATCGGCCTGCTGGCGTCCGAATTGGCGGCTTTCCGCAGTTGGCTGCCGCAGGGCCGGTTCGACCAGAAGCGTGAGGATGCCAAGGCGATGCTGCGCACCATGGCCCGGCGGCTGGGCCGTCCGACGGGTGACGATGCGGCACCGGAGGCCCGTTTCCACTTCGAGCGCACCGTCCTTTGGGAACGTGCCCTGCGCGACGCGGCTCCGCTCGCGATGTAAGGGCGTATCCGCTAGAGTGATCGCGTCGGGGTGGCGATCACCGCCAGCCCGGTGCGAAACTGTGCCTGGACGGACGGATGAACGCGCCGATGGATGTTGCGGCGGTGCTGAGGCGCAACCGGCTGCTCGGGGAACTCGATGCCGAGCAGATGGCGGAAATGCTGACGCTGGGCCGTATCGCCCGCTTCGATGCCGACCAGATCATCTTCGACAAGGGGGACCCCGGCGACAGCCTGTTCGCCGTGTTGAAGGGGCAGATCGCCATCCGCACCTCCTCGGCGGACGGCAAGACGATGCTGCTGAACATCCTGGAAGCCGGCGATGTCTTGGGCGAGATCGGCCTGATCGACGGACGGGAACGCACGGCCGCCGCGATCGCCCTGCGGCCGGTCGAGCTTTACCGGATCGACCGCTCCGACTTCATCCCCTTCCTGGAGCGCCACCCGCGCCTGTGCACCCGCATGATGATCGTGCTGTGCGACCGGCTGCGCTGGGTATCGGAGAACATCGAGGACGCGGTCTTCCACGACGTGCCGCGCCGGCTTGCCCGCCGGCTGCTGCTGCTGTCGGACAGCTACGGCCAACAGACTCCGACCGGCCTGCGGCTGACCCTGCCGCTGTCGCAGGAAGCGCTGGCCAACATGTTGGGCGTCACCCGTGAAATGGTGAACAAGTGCCTCGGCGCCCTACGAAAGGCCGGAGTGGTGACATATGCCAAAGGGTTTATCGTCATCAACGATCTGGCATTGCTTAAGGACATGGCCGGTGACCCCGAACGGGTTCCCTAGGGGGAATCCTTACCTGCCTAAAGTTTTGTTCCCAAAACCGGTTGTGGTCGCGTTATAGTGTGCATGCGTTGGGGGCAATCGCACGGGTAGCACGAGGGCTTAAGAGCATGTCGAGCGAAGGGAACAGGAAATCTCGCGTCGATCAATCTACGGGCGTCGCTTCACTGACTTCCCGCACGCTCAAATTGTCCGGGCGCGATGTTGCAATCAGATTGGAGCCGTCCTATTGGGAAGGGCTCGAAGAAATTTGCCGTCGGGAGGATCTGACGGTGGACGAACTCTGCTACGACGTCCGTGATCGCATGGAGCAGCAGGGTCGTCGCTCTTCCCAGGCCGGCGTGTCGCTTGCCAACGCCTTGCGCGTGTTCGTGGTCGGCTATTTCAGGCAGGCGGCGACCGAACGCGGCCATGCGCGTGCCGGTCATGGCCAGGGCCGCCCCTTCATCGCAACCCCCTTCGACATCGTCCCGGTCACCAGCGACAGCTGACACCTGAAAAAAAGCCGGTCCTCTTGGGGACAGGCCTTTCGACCCGCCCCCAATGTGTTGCGCCGACCGTCTTATTGGGCGGTCCAGCCGCCATCCATCGTCAGGGCCGCACCGCGCATGTTGCCGGCAGCCTCCGAGCACAGGAACACTGCCAATTCGCCCAGCTGTTCCGGCGTGACGAAGGATTTGGACGGCTGCTTCTCGCTCAGCAGCTCGCGCCCGGCCTCCTCCACCGACAGGTTGCGCGAGGCAGCCAGCGCGTCGATCTGTTTCTGCACCAGCGGCGTCAGCACCCAGCCCGGGCAGATGGCGTTGCAGGTGATGTTGGTCTCCGCCAGTTCCAGCGCCGTTACCTTGGTCAGGCCGATCACGCCATGTTTGGCGGCGACATAGGCCGACTTGTTGACCGACGCCACCAGCCCGTGCACCGACGCGATGTTGATGACCCGGCCCCAGCCGCGCGCCTTCATGCCCGGCAACGCGGCTCGGGTGCCGTGGAAAACGGCCGACAGGTTGATGGCGATCACCGCGTCCCAGCGTTCCACCGGGAAGGCGTCGACCGGCGCCACATGCTGGATGCCGGCATTGTTGACCAGCACGTCCAGCCGGCCATAGGCCGCCTCGGTGGCGGCGACCATCGCCTCGATCTCCGCGGGCCTGGACATGTCGGCGCCGTTGTGGGCGACGCGCACACCGAATTCCGTCGACAGCGACCGGCACAGCTCGGCGATGTAGCCGGCATCGCCGAAGCCGTTCAGCATCAGGTCGGCACCCTGCCCCGCAAGCTGCCGTGCGATCCCAAGGCCGATCCCGCTGGTGGACCCAGTAACGAGCGCGGCCTTCCCCTTCAGATTGGTCATTCTTCTTTATCCTTCGATCGGCATGGAACGGAGGTCCGGGGCGACGATCAACTCGCACCCGGTGTTGGCGATCACCTGCTCCACCGTGACACCGGGGGCGGTTTCCTTCAAGACGAGCCCGACGTCGGTCGGCTCGATGACGGCGAGGTCGGTCACCACGAGGTCGACCCGACGGACCGAGGTCAGCGGCAGGGCGCAGCGTTCGACGATTTTCGCCTCACCCTTGGCGCTGTGCTGCATCGCGACGATCACCCGGCGGGCGCCGGTGACCAGATCCATCGCCCCGCCCATGCCCGGCACCATCTTGCCAGGCACCATCCAGTTGGCGAGCCGCCCCTCGCGGTCCACCTGCAGGCCGCCCAGCACGGTGACGTCCAGATGGCCGCCGCGGATCAGCCCGAAGGAGAGGGCGCTGTCGAAGGACGCCGCCCCCGGCAGGGCCGAGATGGGCGAGCCGCCGGCGTCGGTCAGGTCGTGGTTCTCCGCGCCGGTGATCGGGCCGGACATGCCGACGATCCCGTTCTCCGACTGGAAGAACACGTGGCGTCCGACGGGGACATAGCGGGCGACCAGGGTCGGTAGGCCGATACCCAGGTTGACGAGGTCGCCGTCCTTCAGTTCCAGCGCGACGCGCTTGGCGATCAGGGTCTTTTCATCCATGGCTCGATACTCCCCGATCAGCGCGGCTTGGAGGTGACGATGTGGTCGACCAGGACCGACGGCGTCATCACCGCGTCGGGCGGGATGCAACCGACGGGCAGGATGTCCTCGGCCTCGGCGATGACGGTGGCGCCGGCCATCGCCATCAGCGGGTTGAAGTTGCGCGCGGTCAGCGCGTAGGTCAGGTTGCCGTAGTGGTCGGCCTGCTTGGCGGCGACCAGCGCGAAGTCGGCCTTGATCGGCATTTCCAGCAGATAGGTGACGCCGTCGATCTCGACCTTGCGCTTGCCCTCCTCCACCGTGGTGCCGACGCCGGTGGGGGTCAGGACGCCGCCCAGCCCGACGCCGCCGGCGCGGATACGCTCGGCCAGCGTGCCCTGCGGCACCAGTTCCACCTCGATGTCGCCGGCGATCATCTGCTTCTGCGTCTCAGGGTTCAGGCCGATGTGGCTGGTGACGACACGGCGCACGAGCTTCTCCACCACCAGCTTGCCCAGGCCGTTGTTGGGTCGGGCGGTGTCGTTGGCGATGATGGTCAGGTCGCGCTTGCCCTGGCGGATCAGTTCGTCCACCAGCCGGTTAGGGCCACCGACGGCCATGAAGCCGCCGATCAGCAGGGAAGCGCCGTCGGGAATGCGCGCGACGGCCTCTTCCAGGGAAATGAGCTTGTTCATCGTCAGACGATCCCGGTCAGGTAGTAGACGGCGATCACGAAGAAGACCGCCAGCGTCTTGATGCAGGTGACGGCGAAGATGTCGCCATAGGACTGCCGGTGCGTCAGCCCGGTGACGCCCAGCAAGGTGATGACGGCACCATTGTGCGGCAAGGTGTCCATGCCGCCGCTGGCCATCGAGGCGACGCGGTGCAGCACCTCCATCGGGATGCCGGCGGCATTGGCGGCGGTGATGAACTGGTCGGCCATGGCCGCCAGCGCGATGCTCATGCCGCCGGACGCCGACCCTGTGATGCCCGCCAGCGCGGTGACCGTCACCGCCTCGTTCACCAGCGGGTTGGGGATGGCGGACAGCGCGTCGCGGATCACCAGGAAGCCTGGCAGCGCTGCGATCACCGCGCCGAAGCCGTATTCCGACGCCGTGTTCATCGAGGCCAGCAGCGACCCGCCGATCGCGGCCTTCGTGCCCTCGGCGAAGCGCTGGGACACCGGCTTCCAGGCGAAGGCCAGCACCAGCAGGATGCCGCAGAGCAGCGCCCCTTCCACCGCCCAGATGCCGGCGACGGCGGAAACCTGCGTCACCAGCGGCTTGGCGCCGGGGGTCAGCGCCACCTCGCTGGTGGCACCGTACACGCTGGGGATCGCCATGGTGAACAGCTTGTTCAGCACGCCGACGGCGACCAGCGGCGACAGCGCCAGGATCGGATTCGGCAGCAGTTCGGAGGCCACCGGCTCCGGCTCGTTGGTGTGGCCGCTGCCATAACCCTCGCCGCGCGCGATGGCAGAGCGCACCCGCCATTCCAGATAGAGCAGGCCCAGCGTCAGGATGAAGACCGAGCCGATCAGGCCCAGCCAGGGGGCGGCATAGGCGTCGGTCTTGAAGAAGGTGGTGGGAATGATGTTCTGGATTTGCGGCGTGCCCGGCAGCGCGTCCATCGTGACGGTGAAGGCGCCCAGCGCGATCACGCCGGGGATCAGGCGCTTGGGGATGTCGCCCTGCCGGAACATCTCCGCCGCGAACGGATAGACGGCGAAGACCACGACGAACAGCGACACGCCGCCATAGGTCAGCAGCAGGCAGACCAGGACGATGGAGGTCACCGCCCGCTCGCGCCCGACCAGCTTGATGACGGCCGAGACGATCGACTTGGAGAAGCCGGACAGCTCGATCACCTTGCCGAACACCGCGCCCAACAGGAAGACCGGGAAGTACAGCTTCACGAAGCCGACCATCTTGTCCATGAACAGGCCGGTGAAGACCGGCGGCACGGCGGACGGGTCGGTCAGCAGCACCGCCGCCAGCGCCGCCACCGGCGCGAAGAGGATGACGCTGAAGCCCCGGTAGGCGACCAGCATGAGGAACGCGAGCGCTCCCAAGCAGATCAGGAAACTCATTTGGACGATGCTCCCTCGGTGGTTCTTTTCGGATGGCCGACGTCTTGGATGTCGGTTCCGGGCATTGCGGCTGAGACAGCCGGCGCAGCCTCTCGTGGTGGACCCGGCTACGGGTGCATGCATCGATATGAGCAAAGGTCATGCCACTGGCAGGGAGCATGGTCGTCGCAAGCGAAACCTTTGACACCGCTGACTTTTTGCACTGCACACTAAACCGCCGGCCGGGCTTAATGTCTCAGACTAGAGACTGCACGCGGCAAAAAAGTCTCATTTTCGAGATATGGTCTCTATTTATAGACAGGAGCGGCGACACGAGACGATCCCAATGGGCGGCGGTTGAGCGGGCCAATGGAATGCCGCTTGACCTTCCAATCGCTGGAAGGGGCAGCCTGTTCCTATCGAGCATCGTCACACCGTCGAGGGAGAAGACCCATGCTGACATTGAAGGTTTCCGGAATGACCTGCGGCCACTGCGCCCAGACCGTGACCAAGGCCGTGGAAGCCGTTCCCGCCGTGGACCGCGCGCTGGTCGACTTGAAGGCCGGCCAGGTTGCCGTCGAAGGCAACGCCGAAGAAACCGCCATCCGCCAAGCCATTGAGGATGCCGGCTATGAGGTACAAGGCCGGGCGTGAGACGTCATCAGAAAAAAGAAAATGGGCGCCGGACCAATTGGCCGGCGCCCATTCTCGGTGACGTCTTCCCGGAAGGTTCGTTGAAGGTCTTTTATTTGGTCAGGATCAGCTTGTTGGCGCGGGTCACGCGCAGGCGGTAGCTCTGCCCGGCGTGCTGGATCACGATCTCGCGGCTGCCCGACATCAGGCGGGCGGATTCGACCACCGGCAGGGATGCGGCGATGAAGGAAGCCGGAGCGGAGACGGCGCTGTCGTGCATGGCGTGTCTTTCTTGCTGGACGGACGTTGCGGTCGGCGATGTCCGGGCGTGAACCCTGAACCGGACCCTACCTCTGCTGGCTCCTAATTGCAAGTCATTCTCATTCGCTTTTGCGGCGCGCCGCTCCGAATTCCTTGGTCAAACCCGGACCACACTGCGGACCATCCAGCGCAGGCTCACCACCAGCAGTTTGTTGTATTCGTTGACCAGCAGGTTCGCGGTGCCGGGCCACATCCACCAATCGTCCAGATGGACGGTGGGAGCGACGACGGGATGGGGGACCAGTTCCACGTCGGGCATCGCCATCGCCAGTTCCAGCATGCTGCGGCGCATGTGATAGTTGGCCGTCACCAGCCGTAGCGACCGGAATCCCTGGTCGCGCATCCAGTCCGCCGTCTCATAGGCGTTGCCGATGGTGCTGTCGGCGGAATAGCCCAATGTGATGCAGCATTCCATCTCGGTCGGGGAATGACGGGAGAGCTTCAGCAGTTCCTGCACCTCCACCCCGTCATAGACGCCGGACACGAACAGCTTCTTCGCCCGCCCGGCAGCCAGCAGCTCCAGCCCGGTGACCAGCCGGTTGCTGCCGCCGGTCAACACGACGATGGCGTCGGTCCGCCGTTGGGCATCGGCGCCGGCGGGGGGCGAGCGCGGCACGTCGGCGGCATACCAGAACAGCCCGGCCAGCCAGGCGACCGCCAGCACCAACGCGCCGGTCAACAGATGACCGACCGCCCGCGCCATCACTCCGCTGCCGCGCTGCCGGTGGGTGAGGCTCATCGCGACCCCATCACGGCATCGACTCCAGCGTGCGCAGCACGGTCCAGCGCGCGGTCGCCAGCGCCAGCAGGGCCAGCGCCGCCGGGACCAGCAGCAGAACCACCCATTGCCAGGGCTCCAGCACCAAATCCGGCAGCAGGCTGGCCCGCAATCCTTGAGAGGCGCGGTGCAGCCCATACATGGTACCGCCGGCCAGCAGCAGACCGATCCCGCCGCCACGCAGGCTCAAGGACACCACGTGACGCTCGAACTGGCGGGAGACATAGCGGTCGGTGGCGCCCATCAGATGCAGCAGCTCCACCACCGGCCGATGGATGGCAAGACCGGTGCGCACCGCGAAGACCACGGTCATCACCGCCGCGGCGCCGATCATCAGCACCACGCCCAGCGCCGCCAGCCGGATCGCCCCGGCGAAGGAGCGCAGGTCGGCCAGCCATACCGCATGGTCGTCCAGCGTCGCCCCCGGCGCGGCGGAGGTCAGGCGCAGGCGCAGGCCCGCGATGTCGACCGGTCCGTCGGCGACGACGTCGATCATCCGCGGCATCGGCAGCAGCGGGTCCGAAGCCCCCGACCCCAACCAGGGCTCCAGCAGCCGGGCGATCTCGCCGCCGCTCAGAAGGGTCGCCGATCCGATCCCGGGGGTGGAGCGCAGCACGGTCAGCGCCGCCTCGGCCCGCTCGTCCAGCGGCGCCACGGGAGCGCCCGGCATCGGCGCCACCTGCACGGTCAGCCCGCCGGCCAGCCCGCTGTCCCAGCGTTGCGCCATGTCCGAAACCAGCATGGCGCCGGCCAGCGCCAGAGCGGCAAGGAACGCCATCAGCGCGGTGATCCAGCCGAGAAAGCGCGAGGAGGGATCGACCGCCAGCGGCAGATCGGACCGGGGTCGCACAGGACGAAGCGCCATTCCCCTACTCCCACCGCGCATCATTGGGCCGCACGTCATTGGCGCGCGCATCCTGCGCCCGGCCCTCATGCGCCCGGCCCTCTTGGACCCGACTGCCGCGCGAGGGCACGACCATCAGCCGGCCGCTGTCGAGATGCAGGTGCGGATGGTCGAAACGGCGGATCAGCGCCTCGTTGTGGGTGGCGATCACCACGGTGGTCCCCAGCTTGTACAGTTCCTCGAACAGGTAGAGCAGCCGCATGCCGATGCCGTCGTCGACGTTGCCCGTGGGTTCGTCGGCCAGCAGCAGCCGCGGCCGGTTGATGACCGACCGGGCGATGGCGACCCGCTGCTTTTGCCCGCCCGACAGGGTCGACGGCTTGGCGTGCAGGTGGTTGCCCAGCCCGACCCAGCGCAGGATCTCGCTGCAATGGGCGACCACGTCGGCCTCCGGCGTACCGGCCATGCGCAAGGGCAGCGCCACATTGTCCAGTGCCGACAGATGGTCGAGCAGCGCGAAATCCTGGAACACCACGCCGATCTGGCGACGCAGTTCCGGCAGGTCGCGGCGGGTCACCATCGCCATGTCGCGGCCGAACAGGGTGACCAGCCCGCGCGACGGCCGGTGAGCGAGATACATCAGCTTCAGCAGCGACGATTTGCCCGCCCCGCTGGCGCCGGTCAGGAAATGGAAGGATCCAGGCTGAAGGGTAAAGCTGATGTCGCGCAGCACCTCCGCCTCGGTGCCGTACCGCAAGCCGACATTCTCGAAACGAATCACGGTCCCACCACAGCTCGTCAACCCCTCCACGCCGGGGACAATGCACCCGGCCGGGGGCGGAGTCCACCCCGCCCCGCAACCTGCCGCGATGCCCCCTGTCCCCTCTCTGGCCACGCGGAATACTTGAGAAGTCGGCGAAGACCTGACAAGTTGCCGGCCATGATCTGGATCCGGTCCCTCGCCTTCAACATCGCGTTCCATCTCTGGACCGCGCTGATGTGCTTCGCCCTGCTGTGGATGCTGCTGTTGCCGCGTCCGCAGATGGTCGCGGTGGTGAAATGGTATCTGCGCACGGTCGGCTGGCTGGAGCGCACGCTCGTCGGCATCCGCTACGAGGTGCGCGGGCGCGAGAACCTGCCCGACGGCCCCTTCCTGCTGGCGGCCAAGCACCAGTCGGCGTGGGAGACGATGAAGCTCCACCTGCTGGTGAAGGACCCGGCGATCATCCTGAAGCGCGAGCTGATGTGGATCCCGATCTGGGGCTGGTACGCCGCCAAGGCGAAGATGATCCCGGTCGACCGTGGCGCCGGCGGGGCGGCGATCAAGTCGCTGATCCGCAACTCCCGCCCGGTGCGGGACGAGGGTCGCCCGATCGTGATCTTCCCGCAGGGCACCCGCGTCGCCCCCGGCACCTACCGGCCCTACCGCATCGGCGTCGGCGTGCTTTACGATAGCCTGGGCATTCCCATCGTGCCGATGGCGCTGAACGCCGGACTCTATTGGCCGCGCCACAGCTTCCTGAAGTATCCCGGCACGGTGGTGGTGGAATTCCTGCCGCCGATCATGCCCGGAACACCGCGCGCCGAGGCGATGCGCGACCTGGAAGAGCGGCTGGAGGCCGCGAGCGACCGTCTCGTCACCGCCGCTGGCGGCCCGCCGACCCTGCGCCCGTCGCAGCCGGAACCGGAACGGGGCAAGCGGACGGTGACCGCCGTCTCCTGACAGGCGACATAAGAGCCGGCCGCGACGGTTATCCTTGAGCGCGGCGGCGTATCTGCCTACGCTCGCGCAACGAATCGCCGGAAGGGCCGGTTGAACCGGCTCCAGATGACGCGCGAGAGGAAGATGACGCAAACCGAGAAGCCCCAAAGGCCCACCCGGCGTCAGGACCGCTGGACGGAGCGGTGGCGCGCCGCCGCCGTCGCCCTTCTGATGACGGTGCAGCCGCTGTCGGTCCCCGTCGGCGCAATCCTCACTGCTCCCGCGGCCCCCACTCCGCTCGCCATAGCCACCACCGCAGCAGCCATCACCCTGGCGCCGGCGGAGGCCGAAGCCCGTGCCGGCTCCAGCAGCCGGTCGTCGGGCGGCTATTCGCGGCCGTCGCGCACCCCGTCCATCGGCGGCGGCTACACCCGCCCCTCCGCCCCGCGCACGCCCTCCACCGGAAGCGGCGGCGGCTGGTTTTCCGGCGGTTCCTCCAGTTCCAGCGGCGGCTATGCCCGGCCGGGCAACAGCGCCCCGTCGGTCGCCGCCCCGCCGACGTCGGCAGGTGACAAGGCCTTCAGCCAGCAGGGCTCGGCCGACGCGCTGAACCGCTACCGGACCAAGCAGGACGCCGACCGCACGCCGCCGGCCCAGCCAAGCGCTCCGCCGCCCGCCGCCTCCACCCAGGGCCGCAGCAACGGCTCGAGCGGGTCGGGATGGGGATGGGGATGGGGATCGGGCGGATCCTCCTACCGCACCCCGTCCACCCGGCCGGCGCCGGCCAATCCCTATGGCGGTTACGGCTGGAGTCCGCCGCCCTACACCTACAGCGCGCCGCGCCGTTTCGGCATCTGGGACGGGCTGTTCCTGTGGTTCATGCTCGACACGCTGACCCGGCCGGGCCATGCCGCCTTCTTCCACAACAATGCCGACGACCCCGGCTATCGCGAGTGGCGGCAGGAGGCCGACCGGCTGGCCCGCGACAATGCGGAGCTGCGCGGCAAGCTGGACCAGCTCGACCAGTCGATGGCCGCCCAGGCCGGAACCCCGCGCGAGGCGGGACAGCTGCCGCCCGACGTGCCGGCGGATCTGGCCCGCGCCGACTCCGCCAGTTCGGTCGACAGCGCCAGCGCGGCGCAGGCCCCAGGCGACGTCGGTGGCGGATCCGGCGGGCACGGCTTCTGGTGGTGGGGTCTGCTGCTGCTCGGCGTCGCGGTGCTGTTCCTGCTGTGGCGGGCGCGGCGCCGGATGGAGTCGCCACCAAAATCGGGGCCAGTTTCCAACGGTCCCGTTTCCAAGGGAGGATCGGACGTGCCCCTGTTCGGAACGCTCGGCAACTATGTGAACCAGAAGCTCAGCGGCAAGGCCTACAGCCCGTCGCTGTTCCGGCTGGGCATGACCGTCACCATCGACCCCACCCCCTTCCTGCTGGCGGAGAGCGCCACCAAGGTCAAGGCGCCGGACACCGGCACCGACCGGCTGGTGTCGATCGAGGCGGTCGGCACCGTCACCTCCGGCCCGGCGACCGTCTATCGCCTGCATCTGCCGGGCGGCGGCTTCTTCCAGATCCACCTCGGCCCCGACGGACAGCCGGACGAGTGCCGCTATTTCACCCCCATCGACAGCGTCACCCCGTCCGACGAGGGCGAGTGGGGATTCTGGCTGGACGATGCGGAGGGGATGATCGGCTGGCCGGAGTTCCAGACCAAGGACGGCAAGCTCTATCCCCGCGTCTGGCAGCCGGGCGCCAGCCGCATCCAGCCCTTCACCCTCAGCGAGGCGCGCCAGACCCTGCGCGGGGCGGAGACAGTGGTCAGCCAGTCGATGCTGTACGGTGCCGCCACCGGCGCCGCGTCCCCGGCGCCCGCCACCGAATATATCCTGGTGGAAGCGGTGGAGCGGTCCGGCCGCGCCTCGGTCGAGATCTCCGCCGGCATCGACGTGAATCCCGCCTCCCTCTCCCTGTCCTAACCCACACGACAAGAGTGCCGGCCCCATGGAAAGCACCTTCGGTTCCATCCTGACCGCGCTCGGCACCGGCCTTCCGGTGCTGCTGGTCCAGCTCGCCGTCACGCTGGCGCTGCTGGTGGCGGGCGTCGCCGTCTACACCCGCATCACCCCCTTCGACGAGCGCAGGCTGGTTGCGGAAGGCAATGCCGCCGGCGGCCTGACGCTGGCGGGGTCCATCGTGGCGCTGGCCATTCCGCTGGCGGCGACGCTGGCGACCAGCACCTTCGTGCTGGACATCCTGTTGTGGGGTGTGGTGGCGCTGATCCTCCAGCTGGTCGCCTTCGCCGTGGCGACCCTGCTGATCCGCGACCTGCGCGGCCAGATCGAATCGGGCAACGTCGCATCGGCCGCGGCGCTGGTCGGCGTCCAGCTGGGGGTGGCGTTGATCAACGCCGCCGCCATGGCCGGGTAATAGGGGCGGGATAAAAACTGCCCCCGAGAGGTAAGGATGGGGGTCTGGTTCCGGGATCGTCCCCTCCCCATCTGTGCAGGCGAAGCGTCAGCGCTTTCTTGCGGGCGCCTCCAACAACCCTCCTTCGACAGGAATCAGCCATGCTTGCCTTCATCCGCAACCTTATGGGTGTCAAGACCGACCAGGCCGTCCAGGGCGCCATGGAGGCGCTGGTGCGCTGGGATCCGAAGTCCGCGACCGAGGCGGAGCTGCGGACCATGGAGCAGCATCTCGACGGGCTGGGCCGGCAGGTGGCGGAAGCCCGCGCCATCCATGACCGCGAGCAGCGCGAGGCCGACGAGATCAAGGCCTTGTCGGCCCAGCGCATGGCCGCCGCCGAGCATCTGCAGCGCCAGATCGACGCCGAGACCGACCCGTCGCGCAAGGCCGGCCTGGAAAAGAGCCTGGAGACCATCGTCGCCATGCTGGAGGAGATGGCTCCCGACATCGACCGCGAGGTCCGCGACGCGGTCGAGGCGCGCGAGTTCCTGGAGATGCTGGAAAAGAACTATGCCGAGGCCGGCGCCAAGCTGAAGGCCGCCCGTGCCGACCTGACCCGCGCCCAGCGCGACATGGGCCGCGCCGACCAGCAGCGCGCCATGGCCGAGCGCCAGGCCGAAGCAGCCCGTCAGGCCGCCGGCCTCGCCGGCGCCACCAGTGGCCTGACCGTCGCGCTGAAGGCGATGCAGGACACCGCCGCCAAGGATCTGGCCGCCGCCGAGGCCGCCAACGCCAAGGCCAAGCTGCTGCGCCCTTCGGCCCCGGAGAAGGAAGACCCCAACATCGCCGCCGCCCTGGCCGCCGCGTCGGGCAAGACCGCGCCGACCAGCCTGTCCGACCGTCTGGCGGCGCTGAAGGCCAAGCAGGGCTGAGAGTGATGGGATCGGCGGGGGCTCTCCGCCGATCCTTACCGCTTGGGGGGTGGAACAGCGTGGAACGTTTTCCGGCGACTGTTTCATCCCGGCGGGGCCGCCCGTCCTACAGACGGCCGAAGGCGGCCTTTCCGCCCCGACGTTCCTGCACCGAGCCGAGATTGGGATAGGGATCGTCGGGATTGAGGGTCCAGGGATAGACGCCCTTCGGCCCGGTCGATTCCGGGCGGGCGAGGATGGCGGCGACGGCGCGCGGATCGGGCGGGGTGCGCTCACGGATGGCGCCGGGGATGCTGTCGTCATCGTCCAGTTCGGGGACGGTCTCGGCGGACGGATCTTCGGGTAGGGACGGCTGCGGAGGAACGACGTCTACCGGCTGCCGGGTTTGCGGCTGTTGCGCCGGTCGTTGAGCCGGTTGGGCCCCGAGCCCGTCGAGGATGCCGAGCCGGTCGGCCAGCCAGCGGACAGTGGACGGATCGCCGGAAGAGACCAGCCGTTCGATCTGCTCGACAACCAGACTGCGCAGCGACGACAGGCGCAGGTCGGCCTCGCGGTTCAGCGCCTGCCGTTCCCACCAGACCCTATGACGGAAATCCTTGGATCCGTAATAGGCCCGCCACAGGGTGGTGCGGCTGCACCCCATGGCGCGGGCGACATAGAGGAAGCTGCTGCCGCGCGCCAGCATGCCGGCGGCCATGATCCACTGCTCCTCATGGAATTGCGAGCCGGGGACCAGCGAGCCTTCGGACGGGACCGGCGGTTCTTCGGCCCAGAGGGGGAAGTGGTCGTCGGTCAGGGTACGGGTGTCGAGGGCCATGGCGTCGCTCCGCAGGATGAAGGGATGGGGTTGCGGAGAGGGTATAGGAAAATTGTCTCTTATGGCGCGTTTTTGCAAAATCTGCATGCACCGCGCGACCAATCAGGGCAATCGCTTGAAGAAATCGCTTGTAGGATTCCCGTGGTGACGCGGTTGTGATTCATAGGAACCTCCGCATGGAGGGAGGTTTGGATGGAGGGAGAAGAAGCGGTTCGTGGAGTTCTGTGGCATCTGAGCGGTCTGGAGGACCCTCGCCAAGCGTGCAAAGTGGTGTATCCGTTGCGCGAGGTATTGCTGGTGGTGCTGTGCGGCACGTTGAGCGGCTGTGACGATTTCGTCGAGATGGCTGCCTGGGGACGTCAGCATCTCGGCTTTCTGCGCGGCTTCGCACCGTTCACCCGCGGGGTTCCCAGCCATGACACGCTCAACGACGTGATCAACGCGCTCGACGCCGATCTGTTCGAAGAGTGTTTCGCCGCTTGGGTGGATGAGGTGTGTGGCGGCGCCCCGGAGATCGTCGCGCTGGATGGCAAGACCATGCGGCGCTCGGGCAGCCGGCGCACCGGAGCGCGCCCGCTGCATGTGGTCTCGGCTTGGGCCAGTCGGCAGCGTCTGGTTCTGGCGCAGGAAGCGGTGGCCGACAAATCGAACGAGATCACCGCGTTGCCGCGCCTGCTCGAACGGGTGGCTCTGCCTGGCTGTCTGGTGACCATCGACGCCATCGGCTGTCAGCGCGAGTTGGCCGAGCAGATCGTCGGACAAGGTGCAGACTATGTGCTGGCGCTCAAGGCCAACCAGCGTGGCCTGCACGCCAGCGTGCGGCGTGCTTTCGAGGAGCGCCGGCTACACGGCGACTTCGGACTGGTGGTGGCGCAGACCACCGACGGCGACCACGGGCGCATCGAAGTGCGCCGTCATTACGTGCTGCACGATGTGGCATGGCTGAAGGGCCGGCATGATTGGCCGCAGTTGGCGGCGGTGGCGCTGATTGAAGCCAGCGTCGAGTGCAACGGCGCCCTCAGCCAGTCGCGGCGCTATTACCTCAGTTCGCGCCCGCTCGACGCCGCCGCATTCGGTGCCGTGGTGCGCGGGCACTGGGGCATCGAGAACGCTCTGCACTGGGTGCTCGACGTGGTGTTCGGCGACGATCACGCCCGCGTCCGCAGCCGCTTTGGCCCTAGGAATATGGCCCTGGTCAAACGGATGGCCATCAACCTCCTCAAAGCCCCCCAGGATCGAAATTCCCTCAAGGTGCGTCGGAAAATGGCTGCTTGGTCAACCGATTACCTCGGCGCTCTCATTCATGGAAAGACATGAATGTCTTCAAGCGATTCCCGTGCGCGACCAATTACCGCTCTTTGCAGTCTCACACAAATATTGTGTTTTACACACCCAATATTTGGGGTAGGTTTACTCATCAGCGACGAGGGCACGATGGGTAAGCTGGCGACAATCGGAAAGGCGACCATCCGGATCTTCGGCAACGACCACCTTCCCCCGCATTTCCACGTCAAGGATACCGATTTCGAGGCGCTGGTCTCGATCGAGACCTTCGAGGTCATCGCCGGCGACCTGCCCACCGCCATCCGCAAGGAGGTCCAGACCTGGGCCGCCGCCAACAAGGACCGGCTGGTGAGCGAATGGAACGCCTGGAACCCCAACATCCCCTTCGCCTGAAAGGAGGCGCGCCCATGATCCCGCCCGTCCTGCCGCAAGGCCCCCGCAAGGTCCCGCGGCTCGCCGCGGTCGCGCCGGCCGCCGGTGCCGTCCTGGCGCTGACCTGGGATGACGGCCGCGCCGACCGCGTCGACCTGACCGGCTGGCTGGAGTCCGGACATCCCTATTTCCACCAGCTGCGCGATCCCGCCGTCTTCGCCTCCGCCCGCCTGATCGACGCCACCACGGTGGAGTGGAACGGCGACGAGGATCTGGCCATCGACAGCATGCACCTCGCCCTGCTGGCCGAACAGCAACGCCCCTTCGGCCAGCCCGAACTGATCGCCTGGCAGGATCGCCATGACTTGTCGAACCAGGAGGCGGCCGATCTGGTGGGGGTGCATGTCAACACCTGGTCGAACTGGCGCACCGGCGCAACCGCCGTGCCGGCGATGCTCGGCATCGTCTGCCGTGCCTTCAGCCGCGACCCGCTGCTGTTCGCCGCCCGCTACCGCCCCCGCCGGTCCGGCCGTCCGCCGGCGGCGGCCGAATAGGGGCAGCGATCGGCGAGCCGGCGTCACAGATGACCGGCAATCCGCGTCTCCTGCGGCCCCCCAATCCTTACGCCTCGGGGGAGGCTGCCTTCACCGCCTTCGGCTTGCGGGCCGCGACCTCGAAGGCCACGTCCTCGATCATCCCGGCGGTGAGCGAGGACAGGGCCGATTTCAGGCTCGGCCAGTGGTTCATGCGGGCGGTGTCGGCGACGGCGGCGTTCTTGGCCTTCAGGACGAGGCGGCGGCCACCCTGGGGGGCTTCCTCCACCCGTTCCGGCTCCAGTTCGGCCAGCAGCGGGGCGGGGACCTTGCCCTTCAGGGCGTGCAGGACGGCGGCCCACAGGGCGGTCACGTCGTCGGCGTCGGGCAGCGGGCCGAGATCGGCGAGGCCGGATTCCACCGGATCGGCGGGGGCGACGGTGTCGACCTTGCCGATTCGGCGGGCACGGCGGCCGGCGCTGTGGCGTTCGCGCTCCAGATAGGTCTCGGCCGCCTCCTCCTCGTCCTTGGCGTCGAAATCGAGGGTCACCGCCTCGATCTTGCGGCCTTTCCGCTTCATCTTGTCTTCCGGCATGCTGACGCGGAAGGGGGCGAGCTGGTTCACCTCGGAGATGGCGCGGTCGATGGTGCGGGTGCGCAGGATGCCGAAATCCTTGTAGGCGCCCTCCGGCACGTTCATCAGCTTGCGCAGCGTGTCGATGTCCAGTTCCAGCGACGGATAGTCCATCTGGTAGCGCTGCATGCCGATCTCGTAGAGCTTCAGCGCGTAGGTGCTGGTGACCTTGACCATCGCCGGACCGGACAGCTTGGCCCAAAGCTGCGACGAGCGCTGGATTTCCAGGAAGGCGTCGGTGAACTGGAAATGGATGTCGGCGGCGTCGCTGTCCTCTTCCTCCTCCGGCCGGACATAGCTGGAGAGGATGCGCAGTTCGGCACGCGACCGGCGGCCGCGGAAGGGGCCGATGACCACAAGGCTGGAGTCGAAAATCTCCTTCAGGGCGTCGAAGATGCGCTCATTGCCCTTGTGGTTGCCGCGCACCACGCGCTTGGGCAGGCGGTAGAGCTTGTTGGCGAAGTTCTGGCTGCCGGCCAGATGGATCATGAAGTTCAGCATCTTCTGCGCCGGCAGCGACAGGCGCGTGCCGTTGGCGGGATAGCTGTAGACCGCTTCCGCCGCCTTGATCAGATGCTTGTAGCCGTCGCGCTCGAAGGTGGCGCTGGCGACGCGGGCGGTCAGGCCGGCGACCGGGGCAGCGGATTCGGTGCCGACCGCCGGCAGGGTGGCCGCAGCACCGTCGCCGTCGATCACCGCGCCGCCGGCCAGATCCTCCGGACCCAGCACGACGAGATTCGGGGCGGCCTTTGCCGAACCGGACGCCATGGGCGCAGCCGCGTCCGACGGGACGGACTCCTCCGTCACCGCACCGCGCGCCTTCCTGCGCCCCGTACCCGCCATCGCCGTCCTCCCGCGAAATCGAGCGAGGCTAAATCAATCCTTACCCCAAAAACAAGTAAGGAAAGGGTCGCGCCGCAGAATCCCGATCATCCTTACACCCTGGGGGCGGAACCCTTACGCCCCGGGGGGTGTGCGACTCGCCCCCACCCGGTAAGGCTGTTTCCCCCACCCTGTAAGGAAGATTCGATGCGACTCGCGGACTCCCCTAGGGATTCGCGCCGACGAATCCTCTTAAAAGGGAAAGGGAGAGGCTAGCGCCCGCTAAGTGCCGGATCTGCCAAGGCTTCCCATCTGCGAATCTCAGCCGGACAAGCCGGTCGGGAGGCTTCCATGTTGCGAATCGGACCGACTCGAGTCTGCGGAGCGGTGTTATCGGAGCTGCTCTATCCTTACTGCCTGGGGGCGTTCAGGCATTTTTGCTGTTCGGGGGTCGGTGGACAAGCGCGATCCTTACGGCTTGGGGGCACCCAATACCGGATCCAGGCCCCCGAGAGGTAAGGATGACGGGATTCTGCGGAGCTGCCAGTCAGATTCTGGGGCGGGTAAGGAGTCTCAAGGGCTTACCCGCCCCCAGGATGTAAGGAAGCCCGCCCCCAAGCCGTAAGGATGGATGGGCGGGCTCATCGGCAGCAATGGAGCGGGATCTGGCCCCCAGGGAGTAAGGATGGGAAAGAAGGAATAGGGTAATAGGTTGATTTAAAATGTGTTTTTCAATGGGCTGCCAACAGGAACAGACCCTGGCCGAGATAGACGCTGGCGGTTCCCATCACCAGATATCGGCTCCACAGGCGGAATTGGGCGTCGCTCATGCGGTCCAAGACGCGGCGGGAGAGATTCGTGCCGAGCAGGGCCATGGCGATCGACATCAGAATCACCGTCGCTTCCACCGTCTCGCCGGCATGGCCGGCCACCAGCGGGGCGAAGTAAGCGATCTTGACCAGATGGCCGACCGACTGGATGGCGGCCTTGGTGGCGACCACGCTCTGGCGGGTCATGGCGCTGCGGATGAAGAAGGCGTCGAGCAAGGGGCCGGAGATTCCGGCAAGCAGCTGGATGCCCATGCAGAGGAAACCGCCCAGCACGCCATGCAGCGGCTTCTGCGCGTTCAGCGCCCAGCGGGCGGGGATGGCGAGTGCCAGGAAGGGGGTCAGTCCCAGAATCAGCAGCGACACCGCACGGTCCGGCACGGCGCCGACCAAGGCGAACAGCAGGCCGGCCACGGATCCGCCCAACGCGAAGCGCAGGATGATCGGCCAGACCACATGGCGCCGCCACAGCCACGCCCGCCAGCCGTTGGAGGCGAACTGGGTCACGCCATGCAGCAGCATCGCCGACGGCACCGGCAGCAGAATCAGCAGCAGGCCCATCAGCACCATGCCGCCGGCCATGCCGAACAGGCCCGACAGAAACGAGGTCACGAGAACGGTGAGGCCAAGCCCCACCATCAGCGGAAGCGTCAGCATGAATCAGCCCAAATGTCGGAGATCAGGCTGAAAAACTCGCACGCGCGCGGTTGCGCCGCAAACGGCATTGTTCGATGCTGAGGCCCAGGAAAACTCGGGGTACAAATCGGGGTCAAGTAAGGATGGACGCATGCGCCGACTGCCCTCGCTGAACGGCCTGCGCGCGTTCGAGGCTGCCGCCCGCCATGGCAGCTTCACCGCGGCGGCGGCGGAGCTGCATGTCTCGCAGGCCGCGATCAGCCGGATGGTGAAGCTGTTGGAGGAACGGCTGGGCTTCGGCCTGTTCGACCGGCGGGCCAACGCGCTGGTGCTGACCGAACGCGGCCGGGCGCTGCAGCCGACCTTGACCGAGGCGTTCGACGGCATCGCCCGGCGGGTGGAGCAGGTGTCGGCGATGCGGGCCGGGCCGGTGCTGACGGTGGGGATGGGGGCGACGGTGGCGGTGCGCTGGCTGATCCCGCGCCTGTCGAGCTTTCATCTCGCCCATCCGGAGATCGAGGTGCGCATCGCCACCGGCGGGGCGGGAGCGCCGATGAACGACGACTGGACCTGCGCCGTCCTGCTGGGCGACGGCCAGTGGCCGGGCTATGAGGCGGAGCGGTTGTTCTCGTCCAGCCTGCAGCCGGTCTGCGCGCCGCGGCTGGCGGCGAAGTTGCGCAGGCCGGCGGATCTGGCCGGCGCCACCCTGCTGCATGTGTCGCATTGGGGGGAGGACTGGCCGCGCTGGCTGGCCGCCGCCGGGGTGGCCGAGCCGTCGGCGTCTTCGGGAATAAGGGGGCTGTCCTTCGGCAGCTATGCCATGACCTTGCAGGCGGCCATCGACGGCGTCGGGGTGGCGCTGGCGCCGCGGCTCTACATCCTGGACGACATCGCCGCCGGGCGGCTCGCCACGCCGTTCGGGCTGGCGGTGCCGATGGTCCTGTCCTGGTATCTGGTTTATCGCGCCTCCCGCCGCGAGGATGCCGGCTTCGGGCCGTTCCGCGACTGGCTCTATGCGGTGTGCGCGGAGGTGGGGTGAGCGGCGCATGGCCGGGCGGCGCAATTGACCGATGCGCGGGCCGCAGGTGCCGACTTAGGCTGCGCGCTGTTTTGTGCCAGTTCCAAGCAGTCACGACCCTACAGGACCGCGCGATGCCGCCCACCGCTGTTCCGCACACCACGGATGCCCACGAAGACGCCGCCCACCCTGCCTTGTCCCGCTCGCTGGTGCTGCTGATGGCGCTGGCCTGCGGCGTGGTGGTCGCCAACATCTATTATGCCCAGCCGCTGGTCGGGCTGATCGGACCGGCGGTCGGGCTGTCGCCCGAGACCGCCAGCCTCGTCGTCACCCTGACCCAGGTCGGCTATGGCGCCGGGCTGGTGCTGCTGGTGCCGCTGGGCGATTTGCTGGAGAACCGTCGGCTGGTGGTGGTCACCCTGTGCAGCACGGTGGTGGCGCTGCTGGTGGCGGCGGTCGCCCCCAGCGCGTCGCTGTTCCTGACGGCGGCCTTCCTGATCGGCGTCACCTCCGTCGCCGTGCAGATGCTGGTGCCGCTGGCCGCCCACATGGCGCCGGAGGCCTCGCGCGGGCAGGTGGTGGGCAATGTGATGAGCGGGCTGCTGCTCGGCATCCTGCTGGCCCGGCCGGTGTCGAGCCTGATCGCCGACAGCCTGGGCTGGCGGGCGGTGTTCGGCCTGTCGGCGGTGGTGATGGTCGGCTTCGCCGTGCTGCTGTGGCGGGTGCTGCCGCAGCGGCGGCCGAGGGGGCAGTCCAGCTATGGCGCGCTGCTCGGCTCGCTGGGGCGGCTCCTGGTGCGGACACCGGTGCTGCAGCGGCGGACGGTGTACCAGACCATGATGTTCGCGTCCTTCAGCCTTTACTGGACCTCCGTCCCGCTGCTGCTGATGGGGGCGCCCTTCCATCTCAGCCAGCGGGGCATCGCGCTGTTCGCCCTGTCGGGGGCGGCGGGCGCGCTGGTGGCGCCGATCGCCGGGCGGATCGCCGACCGTGGCTGGACCCGGCCGGCCACCGGCTTCGCGCTGGCGATGGCGGCCTTGTCCTTCTTCGTGGCGCGGGCCGGCGAAGGGTCGATCGCGCTGTTGGTGCTGGCCGGGCTTCTGCTCGACATGGGCGTGCAGATGAACATGGTGCTGGGGCAGCGCGCCATCTATTCGCTGGGGGCGGAGACTCGCAGCCGGATGAACGCCATCTATATGGCGATCTTCTTCCTGGGCGGGGCGGCGGGATCGGCGCTGGCCGGCTATGCCTTCGCCGTCGGCGGCTGGGCGCCGGTGACCTGGATCGGCTTCGCCTTTCCGGCCATCGGCCTGCTGTTCTACCTGACCGAATTCCGTGGGCGGCACGCCGCCTGACTTGAGCTTCAAAGGAGACGGTGCAATGGATCAACGCCCGCCCAATCAACGTCCTCTGGGCCGCAGTGGCCTGACGGTGTCCCCGCTCTGCTTCGGCGGCAACGTGTTCGGCTGGACCGCCGACGAGGCCACCTCCTTCCGGCTGCTCGACGCCTTCGTCGATGCCGGCTTCAACTTCGTCGACACCGCCGACGTCTATTCGGCCTGGGCGCCCGGCAACTCCGGCGGCGAGTCCGAGACCATCATCGGCAAATGGATGAAGAGCCGGGGCAACCGCGACCGCATCGTCCTGGCGACCAAGGTCGGGTCGGAGATGGGGCCGGGCAAGAAGGGCCTGTCGCCGGCCTGGATCCGGACGGCGGTGGAGGATTCGCTGCGCCGGCTCCAGACCGACCGCATCGACCTCTACCAGTCCCATTGGGACGATCCCGACACCCCGTTCGAGGACACGCTGGGCGCCTACAAGGAGCTGATCGACCAGGGCAAGGTCCGGGCGATCGGCGCCTCCAACCTGACGGCGCCGCGCCTGCGCGAGGCTTTGGAAGTCAGCGTCCGCACCGGCCTGCCCCGCTACGAGACCCTGCAGCCGGAATACAACCTCTACAGCCGCGAAGGCTATGAGGCGGAACTGGAAGGGATTTGCCGGGAGAATGGGCTGGGCGTCATCACCTACTATTCGCTGGCCGCCGGCTTCCTGACCGGCAAATACCGCTCGGCCGAGGATGCCGGCAAGAGCGCGCGCGGCGGCGGGGTGGTGTCGAAGTATCTGAATGACCGCGGCCGGGCCATCCTGGCGGCGCTGGACGAGGTCGCCGGGCGGCATGGGGCGACGCCGTCACAGGTGGCGCTCGCCTGGCTGATCGCCCGGCCCGGCCTGACGGCTCCGATCGCCAGCGCGTCGAAGCCGGAGCAGATGGGCGACCTGATCGCCGCCGCCAATCTGCGGTTGGATGCCGAGGACATCGGGCGGTTGGATAGGGCGAGTGCCTATTGAGGGGCGCCTACTGAGGTCTGCTCAGGGAGTGGGGATCGCCGCCGCTTTGGACGGGGCCGGCTTGCCGGCCGCGTCCGCCCTCAGCACCGCCAGGAAGGCGTCGGCCATGGCGTGATAGACCGAATGCGGGCAGACCAGCCGCGACAGGGTGGTGGCGAGCGCGGCGCTCAGCATCAGCGGCAGCAGCATCTCGGGCGAGGCGCTCATCTCCGTCACGATGACGACGGCGGTCAGGGGGGCCTGCACCACGCCGGCGAAATAGGACACCATCGACAGCAGGACAATGGCGCCCAGCGAGCTGTCCGGCAGCAGCCCGCCGATGATCGAGCCGATGCCGGCCCCGACCGACAGCGAGGGGGAGAAGATGCCGCCGGGAATGCCGCAGATGCCGGACAGGACGGTCGCCAGCAGCTTTGCCGGGGCATAGTACCAGGGCAGCGTCTCCACCCCGTCGAGGACGGCACGCGCCTGCTCATAGCCGGTGCCGAAGGTCAGGCCGCCGGTGGCGGCGCCGATCGCCGCCAGGGCAAGGCCGCAGCCCAACGCGATGAGCAGCGGGTGGCGGGCCAGCCGCCCGCCCAGGCCGCAGCGGATCCAGCGCGTCAGAAACAGCAGCAGCGAGCTGAATCCGCCGCCGGCCAGACCGCCGACGACGCCGGTCGCCAGAACCGCTTCCCAGTCGTGCCAGCTGGCCGAGGCGGCGGTGTGGCCGAAATAGGCGTAGTTGCCGAGCAGGCCGACGGCGACCAGACCCGCCGCCACCACCGCGATCAGCACGAGGCTGCTGGTCCGCCTTTCAAAGCTGCGGGCCATCTCCTCGATGGCGAAGACGATGCCGGCCAGCGGCGTGTTGAAGGCCGCGGCGACACCGGCCGCCCCGCCGGCCAGGATCAGTCCCGGCTCCCGCCCCAGCCCGGCGATGGAACCGGCCATCAGCATGATCGAGGCGCCGACCTGCACCGTCGGTCCCTCGCGCCCGATCGAGGCGCCGCAGGCCAGCCCGACCAGGGTCAGCAGGATCTTCCCCACCGCGATGCGCGGCGACAGCAGCCGGCGCTTGGCCGCCGGATCCTGGACATGGCGAGCGGCGATGGCCTGGGGAATGCCGCTGCCCTGCGATCCCGGCACCACGCGAAGGGCGACCCAGGCGGAAAAGGCCAGCCCCAGCGGAGTCAGCAGGAAGGGCAGCCAGGGAACCGCCCCGACGGCCAGCCGGAACAGTTGCTGGGCATAATCCGCGGCAACGGCGAACAGGACGGCGACCAGCCCGACCGCACCGGCACCGGACCAGAACAGCAGGCGCCGCCGCCAGTTTCTGGGGGACATCCAGACATGGTGGGGCCGGCGCAGCCGGTTGGGCAGCGGGTGGTGCGGGCGATTGGCAGATGGCATCGACTGGGGCCGGAAGCGGGGGAAAAGGACGGATGAAACGGCAGGGGGCCGAGTTTAGGTCCGTTTTTTTCCGCAGGTCCAGCCACGCTCGTGCAGATCTGGCCCGAAGAGGCCATTCGTGCACGAAAATATGGCGTCAGCGGCGGGCGGTGCTGCCCGAATGGGACTGGTGGGGACGGGAGGAGCGGCCGCGCGAGGCGATGGCGGCGCCTTGCAGGGTGCGCTGGCCGCGGCGCGCCTGCGCCTGCTCCACCTCGCGGCGGAAATTGGGGCCGAGAGCCTCGTAGGCGGCCTTCAGCTCCGGGTCCTTCATCCAGAATTCCTGGCGATCCATGGTTTCCTCTTATATTGGCTGGCCGCCGGCCGAATGCCGGGCAGACCTGCGGCATGCCGCCCCTGCAGAAGTTGCCTCGGACTCTGCGTCAGAAGCTGCTTCGCGGGCGGGTCATCCGATGTTTTTCTCGGGATGACGCCCACCTTCTTTTTTCGAAGGCGGGGTCGGCATGACGACTGACAGGTTGGGGTGACTGGTCTTCACTTCAAGATACGCCCGGTGTCGGATAGGGCGACTTTTCGAAAGCGATAACGTCCGGTTCACCCCAAGGTTCCAGCCAGGCCTCCCTCGGTCGCAGGTTCTAGGACCGGCGACCTCCCTCTCCCCCCCGGGGAGAGGGTCGGGGTGAGGGGGATGCATGGTGTGGATTTTATGGAGAATGGGGACTGCGCGGTTCTTGATGATCCTCGCCGCGCGACCCCCTCACCCTAACCCTCTCCCCGGGGGGGAGAGGGGATCGCTCGTCGTTGGTGAGTGTGGATCAGGCCAGCAGGCCGATGTCGCCGTAGGCGATGTGGTCGAAGCCATGGGCGTAGACCGGCGAGGTCGACGACAGGCTGAAGTCGTCCGCACCCGGATTGACGAAACCCGGGTTCAGCGTTACCGAGCCCTTGTCGTACCCGGCGGCCTGCCAGTTCGCCAGAGTGCCCCAGGCACCGCTCGACATCACCTGCGGCCAGGCGTCGAACTCCTTCTCGGCGGTGTTCAGGCTGCTGTAGAAGTTGTCGTGGAGGTTGCCGACATTGGCCGGGCCGTAGATATGGACGGCGGTGCCCTCGCGCACGTCGATGACGTTGCCGGAAATGTCGTTGCCGGTCATCGCGTGACCCTTCCAGCCGCTCCAGGCGACCGGCTGCTGCAGGCCGATCTGGGCGCCGCTGTTGCCGGCGATCACGTTCTCCGTGACCGTGTTGTTCCAGCCGCCATGCAGGAAGACGCCGCCGATGTTGTCGTGGACGACGTTGCCCTTCACCGTGGTGCCGCTGGTCCAGTCGTCCAGATAGATGCCCCAGCTCGCCACCTGCCCCGTCGGGTTGGTCGCGGTGGTGCCGGACACGTCGTTGTTGACGACGGTGTGATTGGCCAGATCCTGCTGGCGGTTGATCAGGTAGATGCCGCCGCCGTCGTTGGACTCGAGGTTGGCGTTGATCACCTTGTTGTAGGAGATGGTCACGCGATAGGCCGCGTCGCTGCCGTCGGTCTGGACCGAACCGACGGCGATGGCCTTCTCCGGCGAGTTTTCGATCTGGTTGTGGGTGACCTTGACGTCGGAGCTGCCGTTGATCCAGATGCCGGCGTCGCCGCGGTCGGCGGCGTTCGGGTGCCGGATCAGGTTGTCGGAGACCAGCGTGGCGTTGGAGCCGGCCTTGACGAAGATCGACTCGGCGCCGGTGTTGTCGAACTGGTTGCCGACGACCTTGCTGTTGGCGCTGTTCTGCACGGTGATGCCATAGCCGCCGCCCTTCACCACATTGTTGGCGAAGGTCAGGCCGGAGGCGTTGTCGGCGAAGACGTAATGGCCGGTGGTGACGCCGTCGGCGAAGCTCAGGCCCTCGATGGTGACGTTCTTGGCGCCGCCCAGGCCGAAGGACACGGAGGCGGTCGAACTGCCGTGGATCACCGCCTTCTCGTTGCCGTAGCCGGCGAAGGTAACGCCGGAATCCTGGCTGTTCAGCCACACCCCGTTCTGATGGTAGTCGCCGCCGCGGATATAGGTGGTGTCGATGTTCGGATCGGCGCGCATCGCCGCCTGCGCCTTGGCGAGGCTGGCGAAGGGACCGTCGGTGCCGGCGGCGTTGGGAGCGGCCAGCTTGCCCGACCAGCTGTCCTTGCCGTTGGTGGCGACGTAGAAGGCCGGGCCGGTGGGGGCCGGCGTGGTCGGGGTCGGGGCGGTGGGCGTGGTGGGGGTGGTCGGCGCCGGGGTTGTCGGGGTGGGGGCGGTGGTCGTGCTGCCGGCCGGGAAGTCGGAGGCCGGGGCGTTCAGCACCAGCGTGCCGTTCCACCACATCCCCTTCTGGCCGGCGATCACGTCCTTGCCGTCGAGCGCGCCCTTGTCATAGGTGACGGCGCTGCTGGTGGAGGCGTAGCTGTGGCCGTTGATGGAGATGCTGTTGACGGTCAGGCTGCGGTCCTGGCCGTTGACCATGGCATCGTTGTCGTACTGGACCTGCACCTTGTGCGCGACATGGTCGGCGGCATCGGTGGTGAAGGTGAAATTCTTGGCGGTGGTGCCGGCGGTGGCCTCGCCGATCTGCTTGCCGTCGACCAGCACCTTGAAGTGGGCGTTGACGCCGCCTGCCGCGGTGCCCGACGCGTTCACCACGATGGTGTCCTTGCCCGCCGTCGCGGCCGGCGCCGGCGCCGGGGTGGGGGTGGCGGCGGGGGCGGGGAAATAGCTCTTGTCGGCGTTCACCACCAGCGTGCCGTTCCACCACATGTTCGACTGGCCGGCGGCGACGTCACGGCCGTCGAGCGCGCCCTTGTCGTAGCTGACGATGCCGGCGGTCGGCGCGACCGTCTTGCCGCCGATGCTGATGCTGTTGACGGTCAGGCTGCGGTCCTGGCCGTTGATGACGGCATCGTTGTCGTACTGGATCTGCACCTTGTGCGCGGTGTCGGTGGTCAGTACGGGCGTGAAGACGAAATCCTTCGCCGTCGTGCCGGCGGTGCCCTCACCCACCTTCTGGCCATCGACCAGCAGGGTGAAATGGGCGTTCACGCCGGCGGCGGCCTTGCCCAGGGCGTTGACGACGATCTTGGTGGATGAGGTGGCCATCGGTTCGGTGTCCTCGCCTGATGTGCCCCGGGGTATTGATGTCCCCCTGGGGTCTGATGTCCGTTTTGGGCCTGAACCCGGATGCCGGCGGAGGATGGCGAGGACCGGCGGGATCTTTGTGTGATGTTTTCGCTTAAAAGCGCCGAATCTGCGACAAATTGTGGCTACTCCTGCCGTGGGCCGATTTGCACGATGGTCGTGATTGCAGTGCAGCATTTCCGCAACAGCGAGCCGTGCGAAAATTGCGGCTTTCCCGTATTCCTGCAGGAAGCCGTTGAACGAAAGGTGCTTTTCCCGGATTGTTTGGAATAGCCACAACTGTCTACCGCCGGCATGAGACGCGGTGACCGCGAGGCTCCGGACCCCCATATGTCCGGACGCCGAGCGGAACGAGGATTGACTGAGAGATGCACGAGTACAGCGAGCGGCCGCGCCGCGCCGACGATCACCCCAGCCACCGGCCGTTGCCGCCGGGCTGTTTCCGGGTGCAGCGGCCCATTCGCTTTTCCCACTGCGACCCGGCCGGCATCGTCTATTTCCCGGTCTATTTCGACATGTTCAACGGCGCGGTGGAGGACTGGTTCACCCAGGGGCTGGACATCGACTATGCGACGATGATCCTGCAGCGGCGGCTGGGCCTGCCGATCGTGCATGCCGAATGCGATTTCGTGATCCCCAGCCGCATGGGCGACACGCTGACGCTGGGCGTCCTGCTGGAACGGCTGGGCCGCAGCTCCCTCAAGCTGCGGATCAACGGCGAGCATGAGGGGCAGGTGCGGTTGTCGGGCAGCCTGACGGTGGTCACCACCTCGCTCGACGATTTCGCCGCAGTGCCGATCCCTGACGACATCCGCGCCGCCATGCAGCGCTATCAGGCGGGTTGCGACGCGTAAGGGGGGCGGCTATCACAGCGGGGACTTGGCTTGAACCGCCCTGCCCTGCTGCGACGGACCTCCATGGACGACATCGACCGCCGGCTGATCGATCTGTTGACGGTGAACGCCCGCACCAGCACGGCGGCGCTCGGCCGCGCGCTGGGGCTGTCGCGCTCGACCGTGCAGGATCGCATCGCCCGGCTGGAGCGGCAGGGGGTGATCGCCGGCTATACCGTGAAGCTGGGCGACCCCGCGCCGCGCCGTGGGGTGTCGGCGCTGGTGATGATCAGCGTGAACGCCCGGCTGGCCGACCGCGCCGTCCATGCCCTGCGCAAGATGCCGGAGGTGATCCGGCTGCACAGCATCAGCGGGCAGTATGATCTCTGCGCCACCGTCGGCACCGAGACGCATGACGCGATGGACGCCGCGCTGGACAGCATCGGCCGCCTGCCCGGTGTGGAGCGGACGATGTCGTCGATCGTGCTGTCGACGAAGATGGAACGGTAGGAGAGGCCCCCGTCCGGTAAGGAACGGGGGGCGGAGAGTCTCCTTGGTCCTTACGACTTCCCGTCCATCTGGATGACGCGCAGGTTGTTGGTGGTGCCGGCCTGGGCGAAGGGGATGCCGGCGACGACGACCATGGTGCCGATCCGGCCGGCGAACTCCTCCGCCCGCGCGGTGGAGATGGCGCGGTCGACCATTTCCTCGTAGGTGCGGATGTCGTCGGACAGCACGCTGTGGGCGCCCCACAGCAGGCAGAGCCGGCGCGACACCGCCTTGTCCGGGGTGATCGCCAGGATCGGCACCTCCGGCCGCTTGCGGGCGATGCGCGCCGCGGTGGTGCCGCTGGAGGTGAAGGCGACGATGGCCGAGGAATGCAGGCTGTTGGCCAGATCGGCGGCGGCGGCGGCCACTGCGTGGGGCGGGCTGTGCTCCTCCCCCGGATGGGTCGCCTGGATCAGCGAGTGATAGAGCTTGTGCTGCTCGGTGGAGCGGATGATGCGGTCCATCATGGTGACCGCTTCGACCGGATACTGGCCGGACGCCGATTCGGCCGACAGCATCACCGCGTCGGCGCCGTCATAGATGGCGGTCGCCACGTCCGACGCCTCGGCCCGTGTCGGGGTCGGGGCGGAGACCATCGAATCGAGCATCTGGGTGGCGACGATCACCGGCTTCACGGCGAGGCGGCAGGCGCGCACCAGCTCCTTCTGGCGGCCGGGCACGTCCTCGTGCGGGATTTCGACGCCGAGGTCGCCGCGCGCCACCATCACCGCGTCCGACAGGCGGATGATGTCGTCGATCCGCTCCAGCGCCTGCGGCTTCTCGATCTTCGCCATGATGCCGGCGCGGTCGCCGATCAGGCCGCGGCCCTCGATGATGTCGCCTGGCTTCTGCACGAAGGACATGGCGACCCAATCGACGCCCAGCTCCAGCCCAAAGGCGAGGTCGGCGCGGTCCTTGGAGGTCAGCGGCGACAGGTCGAGCACGGTGCCCGGCAGGTTGACGCCCTTGCGGTTGGAGATGGTGCCGCCGACGACGACGCGGGCCTCGATCCAGTCGTCGCCCAGCTCGGTCACCTCGACGCGGACGCGGCCGTCGTCGATCAGCAGATGGTGGCCGGGCATGATGGCGGCGAAGATTTCCGGGTGCGGCAGCGGGATGGAGCGCTTGTCGCCGTCGCTGCCCTGCAGGACGAAGCGGATCGATTCGCCGGTGGCGACGGCGATCTTGCCGTCGCGGATGGTGCCGACGCGGATCTTCGGGCCCTGGAGATCCTGAAGGATGCCGATGGGGCGGCCGACCTCCGCCTCCAGCTCGCGGATGGCGCGGTGGACCTTGGCGTGGTCGTCGTGGGTGCCGTGGCTGAAGTTCAGCCGGAAGGTGTCGACGCCGGCCAGGAACAGGGTTTTCAGCATCTCGGGCGAGTTGCTGGCCGGTCCGACGGTGGCGACGATCTTGGCGCGGCGATGACGGCGCATGTGGTTCCGGCCGCGGGGGCCGTCCTCTTTGGCTGGGCCGTCCGGTGTGCCGACGGGACGGCGGCCACCTTGGAGGGACGGCGGGGTGACTGGTCAGCAATGGAACGGCCGGAGCGGGCAACCGGTTGGGGGTGCCCGTCGACTGTTCGCGTGCCTGAACAAGGTGTCGCCATCGCCGTCGGAAAGCAAGGCGACTGGCGGAATTGGAATTCTTCCAACCGCCCGTGCGGGTCCTCAATGGCGCGGATGGGGGCGCGGATGCGGGCGCGGCGAGGCTGCGCGTCTCGCAGCGGAAGGTCAGCGGCGGCGGGATTGGGGATGGGCCGGTGGAGGGGGACGTGACCGTCGCCACTCGAACGATTTGGGTATAAAAGGAATATAATCTCTAACGCAATCCCTTAACGAAGCGGTCAAGCGACGTTGCGCGCTCACGGATGTTAACTTTTTTGCCGACGCGAAAGGCCGTTTTCGAATTGGAATTACCCCTGTCGCTGTAGCCCGGCGCGCCGGATGTCCGTCAATCCAGTGTCCGAATGGATAAATATAATCGGCAATCATCTGGTGCCGTTTCGGGCGTATTTTGGAAGAATGATGCGCAGAAGCGAGTTTGGTGGGGTTGGCGTTGGTCTATGTCTTTCGAGATCATCTTGAGAAAGTGAGTAGAAGCAAAGTGTATACTGATGTGATGAAAAGAAGACTGTGGGATGGATCGCAGAACCTGTGACCAAGATGGGATATAGTCTGCCGACCTGACTCCAGCCCCTTGAACGACCCTGTGATCGGCTGAGCCAAATTTGCCACAAGCTTCGAGAAAAGTTAACCGGACTTGGAAAGGTTTCGTTAACCATTCAAGCCCCAGCATGGCTTCAACACAACGGACATAGGATTGAAGTCATGAGCACGACCACCGCGCCGAGCAAGATCGTCGTCAACGCCTACGGCCAGTCCCAGGATGGCGTCGCGCCGCATTTCAAGCTGCTGGTGGATGGTCAGGAGGTCGGTTCGGCCAATGCGGCCGCCACCTCGTCGAAGGCATACAGCTTCACCGCCGACCTTGCGGCGAACACCGCGCATACGGTCCAGGTCGTCTACGACAACGACACCGTGAACGCCGCCAATCGCGACCTCTATGTTCAGTCGATCGAGGTGAACGGCCACACGCTGAAGCCGACCGACGCCATCTATGAGCGCCATGACGATGCCGCCCCGGCGCCGACCCAGGCCGGCCAGGAAGCCATGTGGTGGGACGGCGCGCTGACCTTCAAGACCCCCGCCGCCCCGGTGGCTGCCGTTCCGGCCGCCCCCACCACGGCTCCGGCCGCAGGATCCGCGCAGAACGTCATCACCGTGAACGCCGCCGGCGATGCGGCGGGCGGCGAAGGCGCGCACTTCACCGTGCTGGTCGACGGCAAGGCGATCGGCGAGGGCACGGCCAGCAGCCCGGACGCCAAGGACTACACGTTCACCGCCGATCTGGCGCAGGGCACCGCCCATGCGGTCGAGGTGAAGTACGACAACGACGCCGTCATCGGCGGCAGCGACCGCAACCTGTATGTCCACAGCGTCGGCGTCGACGGCAAGACCGTGGCGGCCACCGATGCCGCCATGTCGGTCCACCGCACGGCGGACGGCGCCGAACTGGGCGCCACCAGCGACCTCTATTGGGACGCCACCTTGACCGCCAAGCTGGACGCCAGCCATTTCGCGGCCACCGGCAGCAGCACGGGCGGCTCGACCGGCGGCTCCGCCGATGCGGGCAAGGGCGGCAGCACGGGTGGCTCCACGGGTGGGTCCACTGGCGGCTCGACCGGCTCCACGGGCGGTTCGACGGGCGACGCCTCGCTGTCGCTGAAGGTCGGCAACGTCACGACGTCCGATCCGGGCATGGTGCAGAGCAGCGGCTCGATCAACGGCTTCCTGCACACCAACGGCAACCAGATCGTCGATGAAAGCGGCAACAACGTCCGCCTGACCGGCGTGAACTGGTTCGGCGGCGAGGGCTACAACTATGTGCCCGCCGGCCTGTGGGCCGACAGCTACCAGGGCCACATCGACAGCATGAAGGGCCTGGGCTTCAACGTCATCCGCCTGACCTGGGCCGACGACATGTTCGACAGCGAGGCCGTCACCAACGGCATCGATTACTCGAAGAACCCGGACCTGAAGGGTCTGACCCGCCTGCAGGTCTATGACAAGGTCATCGATTACGCCGGCAAGGTCGGCATGAAGGTGATCCTTGACCACCACCGCAACGACGGCGGCGCCGGCACCAACGAGCACGGGCTGTGGTACACCGCCAACAACCCGGAATCGAAGGTGATCGCCGACTGGAAGATGCTGGCCCAGCATTATGCCGGCAACGACGCGGTGATCGGCGCCGACCTGCACAACGAGCCGAGCGTGACCGCCACCTGGGGTGACGGCAACCAGGCCACCGACTGGGCCGCGGCGGCCGAGCGCATCGGCAACTCCATCCAGACCGTCAACAAGGATTGGCTGCTGCTGGTCGAAGGCACGGAGTGGAGCAGCACGCTGGCCGGCGTGAAGAACCATCCCATCGAGTTCGACGTGCCGAACAAGCTGGTCTATTCGCCGCACGCCTATGGCCAGAGCGTCGGCAACTTCAGCTGGCTGACCGACAGCAACTTCCCCAACAACCTGCCGGCCCAGTATGACGGCATGTGGGGCTTCATCTATAAGAACAACATCGCCCCGGTCCTGATCGGCGAGTTCGGCGGCCAGATGAACAGCGCGGCCGAGCAGACCTGGGCCAACGCCTTCGTCAAGTACATGAACGGCGACTGGAACCTGGACGGCAAGAGCGACCTGCCGGCCGGCCAGCAGGGCATGAACTGGACCTATTGGGCCTGGACCCCGGAATCGGGCGACGTCGGCGGCCTGCTGGAGAAGGACTACAAGACCATCGATCCGACCAAGATGAACATCATCAAGGCGGGTCTGGCGTCCAGCTCCGGCCACTCCGGTTCGGTGCCGGGCAGCGACGAGGCGGTCTTCACCGTTCAGCTGGCCAAGGCGGTCACCACCGCCACCACCATTGACTACTCGACCGAGGACGGCACCGCCAAGGCCGGCAGCGACTACACCGCCGCCCACGGCAGCCTGACCTTCCAGCCGGGTGAAACCAGCAAGACGGTCTCCGTCCACATCAACGGCGACAACGTCACCGAGGGCACGGAGAACTTCCTGCTGCACCTGACCCACGGCACCGCCAACCTCGGCACCGCCACGGGCTACATCACCGACCACGCGGCGTAAAGCCGGGCGGTTGACGCTGAAAAAAGGCCGGTCCGCGTCGAAAGGCGCGGGCCGTCTTTTTTGCGTTTTTTGGGAGGATGCACCAAGAAATTTTTGTGAATTTAAACCGCTCGTTGGAATCTCATGGCATTAGCGCGCCACAGTTGGCTATGCGCGAGGCATATGCGCTCGTTAAATAACTTCAAGGCACCAGATATACAGGTTAGGATGGATCTTATTGCGCTATGTTCCCCATTATTGTATAGAAGAGTCCGATTGGCTTGGCATTTGGGAGCTTACAAAATTGGACAATCGTCATTGGCGTAAATTTCTCTCTGAAGTAGGAGGAAAGGAATTCTTTGTAGTGCATGATCCAGATCATCCATTTGTTTTTAGAGGACCAAACACTCTCCTCAGTATGCCTGATAATCTTTGCGCAATCTTTGTTCCGAGCTCCTCTGAGCGCGACAATCCTATTCATTTGGCTGCGCGATTGATTGCAACCCGTTTGGCTTACCCGTCGAACACGCGCTGCATTCTCTTAACGAAGCCTAACGATGAGCGAGATTGGTCGAGCTTTTATTATGACTTCAGTGGATTTTTCGATGTTGGTGAGCGAAAACTCCGAGATTTCATCCATGAAAAAGGAGAAATGGGCCGTTCGCAGAAAGTTCCTGAAAATATTCATTTTGAAGCGGTAAAAAAATTTGACGATGCAATAAGAATAACGCGCTTAGCTCGCAAACTATCACGGATAGAAAAGATGGATAGTAGAGTTGATTCAAAAGTTATTCCGTATGGTTCTGAATTAATTTATTTAAAAGGCATGAAGTACTACGCAAGGAACAGAATGAGCTGGAACGGGTCTTCAATTTCTATAAGCAACGCCCGGAAAAATAACTTAAAGAAGAGCTTCTCTCATTTTGGAGAGCTTCATCTAATTAGTAGCTACAATCTTGACAGAGGAGTTCCGTATCCAAAGGGGGAGAGCGATGTTGGATTTATTGTGCCAACAAAAGCAGATATACATGATATCGACAATGAAAAGCTCGTTCATGCGACAGCTTTTTGTGGGCTTGCAATAATAGAAAGCAATGACGCGGAAAAATTCGATATGATAATTGAAAAATCGAAAAGTATTTCTGCCAGGTATAAATCAGCTATTAGTAAAAATTTATTATCCTAGGGTGTTAATCATGAGCAAAAACGCAAACAAAAGAGCAAATACATTGCTCGCAATTGTCAGAAATTCTCAAAAACTAGGAGGGAAAAAAACAGTTATTGAAGATGAATTCAATGAGTTCTTGAGGTGTTCTTCTATTTCACCCTTGAGACGTCGTCGTCTTCTGAAGATGCTTCATGCATTCCGCGGAATGGAAACAGCCGTTTCGGAGGTCGTCAATTTTCATAATGTCCAACTGCCTCCTGGTCGCCCCCCTGGTCTTGGAACATATCTCGTGAGCTTAGCTCATCATAACTATCTGCCGAATCAAATACAGTCATCATGTCAAAAAAATGTTGTATCACTCAGAAATAAAATCGCTCATGGCGCTGGGCATTATCCGCAAAATGACGCTCACCTTGATACCTCACTAAGACATGTCGAGATGTGTTTAGCATTTCTCTTGAAATAAGGAGTGTGATCAAGAGTTTTTTGCTAAAGCGCCGAAATGTAATAACAAATCCGTAGAGCCGGCCTGAATTCAGGCCGGCTCTGATCTAATCTTTATTTGAAACGCACAGAAAATTAGGTACCGGAAAACAGAAATTTAAAAGAAAAAATGAATCCTAGAAAATAACTCCGGCCGGACGCTAGGAGCAGAGACGGTACCGGAGCGCACGAGTGTTAGTTTAGGGCGTGCGGAGGGAAATGCAAGGGGAGGCGGGGAAAGTGAATTCCTATGAGGAGTTGGACAAGGCTCTCTCCCTGGAGCGGTTTGCCTGTTATCTCGATATGGCCGACGGTGACCGCGAACGGGTGATCGAGCTTTACAGCCTCAACACCGCTTTGTCGGAAGCTCTCTGGGACCTGAGGAAACGGTACGTCAACGTTCTGAAACTGACTGGTTGGTTGTCGTTGGCTGCCCTTGCATAGTGCCAAGCGCACAGTCGCTTCGAAAAGGTCCATCCGATCGAGCCGATTGTCCTGGAAGCAGGGATTGATGCAAAGGCAAAATGACGCTTTGTCTTTAACGCCATTGCCTGCCGCCTTGCCGTCACCCCAGGCTCCAGACAGTCGGCCACTCCACCGCCGGATGCCCTGCCAGCCGGTCGAGCAGGCGGTCCAGCAGGTCCCAGATCGCGGCGTCGTGGGCGAGGTGGTGGGTCAGCAGACCGATGGGCTCGGTGGGATCACGCCGGCCCTCGCGGCGGTCGCGCAGTTCGCGGCAGAGGAGGTCCAGCAACCCATCGAGCGGGACGGCGGAGCGGGTGCCGTGCCAGTCGATCAGGTCGAGGTGGGTGTTGACCCAGGTAATGCCGTCCCGGCTGGCGGGCGCCGGGCCGAAGGCGGAGACGGCGCGGTAGCCGGCGGCGGACAGGCGGGACGGCATGTCGGCGGCCATGCGGTTCCAGGGCGGGACGAACAGCGGTAGCAGGCGGTCGCCGAACAGGGCGCGCAAGACCGACAGGCCGCGTTCGGCCTCGGCTTGGCGGATTTCGGCGGGGCGCTCCGGGCCGAACTCGCACTTCTTGGCGCCGGGGGTGGCGTGGTCGGTGTGGGACCAGCCATGGACCAGCGGGGTCGCGTGGGGCTGGCCGGCGAGCGTTTCGGCGAGCGAGGGTTCGGCGTCGGCGGGGATGACGGCGAGGCCGAGCGGGATGCCGGCCTGGGCGCAGCGATGCAGCAGCCGGTCGAGTTGCGGGCTGGCGGCGATTGCGTCGTCGTCGCGCAGCCAGAGGGAACAGCGGTGGCCGAGATCGGTCCAGCGCGCCAGTTCGTCTTCCACCGCGGTCCAGTTGGTCATGACGTCTTCTCCGCCAGCAGGGTTTCGACGATCTCCACGCTACGCGCCGCACCGGCCAGCGAGGCGGGGCTGAGCGGTGGGATGCGGGCGCCCAGCACGGAGGTCAACGCGCGGGCGAGGCTGTCGGGCGTGAGGTCGGCCTCGCGCAGGGTGGCAATGCCGGGCTGGCGGGCCAGGATGGCGGCGCGGATGGTCTGTTCGACCTCCTTGCCGTCCTCGAAGGGGCAGAAGACGCTGGGGACGCCGGCGGTCAGGCAATCCAGCGCGGTGTTGTAGCCGCAGCGGCCGACGGTGGCGGATGCCCGGCCCAGCAGGGCGCGGAAGTCGGGGCGCACCGGCTCCACCAGCAGGCGGTCGGCCGGGGCCATGGCGCGCAAACGGTCGGCCAGCGCCGCGTCGCCCTTCGCCACCAGCAGGCGCCAGCGCTGCGGCAGAGCGCCGGAGGCGGCGCAAAGGGCGGCGGCCTCGAAGACCGGGCGGCCGACCGGGCCGCCGCCGGCGGTGACCAGGATCTCAGCATTGCCGTCGGTGCCGTCGTCGGGGACGGGCGGCGGCGGGACGACGAAGCCGGTGTAGCGCAGCAGCGGACGCATCGCCGGGGTCAGCGGCCAGCTGTCCTCCAGCGGGATCAGGGCGGGGTCGGAATGGACCAGAACGCCGTCGTAGAAGCGCAGCAGGCGGTCTTCGGTCTCGGCGACGCGCTTCGGTTTGGAGGGCGGGGCCAGGATGTCGCGAACCGACGCCAGGGTCAGCGGTGGGCGCGGCAGGGCGCGGGCACGCTCCAGCAGGGCGTCGAACTCGGCGGCCAGCGCGCGGCGGCCGAAGGGGAAGAGTTCGGTGATGAGGACGTCGGGGCGGAGGCTGTCGAGCAGACCGGTCAGCATCGTCTGCCGCGAGGCGAACAGGGCGGCATCGGCAGGGCGGCCTTCGGCGGCCAGCAGGGTGGCGAAGTCGGCGCCGTCGCTCGCCAGCGGCGGCAGCTGGTGCAGGGTGGCGCCGCTGCTGCCGAGATGGGGGGCGGGACGGCCGCCGCTGGCCACGTCGACGCTCCAGCCACGGGCGGCGAAGGCCTCGGCCAGGGCGAGGGCGCGGCTGAGATGGCCGGTGCCGAGCAGATGGGTGACGGCGATCAGGAGCTTCATGACAGGCGTTGCCCCTCCCGTGGGCCGGCGGGATGGAGCGTGCCGTCGGCGGCGAGCGTCATGGCGTAGAGGCGGTCGCGCTTGACCGGAACCGGCAGCGGGCCGCGGAAGTCCCAGCCCAAGGCGAGCGCCAGGGCGACGCGGATGACGCCGATGTGGGTGACGACGAGGTGACTCTCCTTCTCCCCCCCAACACAAGCTTTGCTTGTGTTGCCGACAGGCGAAGCGAAGCTTTGCCGAAAGGCGGGGAGAAGGTTGGGATGAGGGGGTTCGGCGCAGCCGAAGAGATCCTCGCCGTGCGTCCCCCTCACCCTAACCCTCTCCCCGGGGGGGAGAGGGGATTGGTCCTGGGTTGGGAGAGGGAGCAACTCCTTCAGCCAAGCCGTCAACCGCTCGCGGACGTCGGCGGGGCTTTCGCCGCCCGGGGGGCGGAAATCCCAGCCCCACTGCTCCAGGTCGCGGTAGCCGCTGGCGGGGTCGGCGCGGAGGTCGTGGCCGCGCCGGCCCTCCCAGGCGCCCCAGTCCATCTCGATCAGGCGGCGGTCGGTGTGGACGGTGCGGTCGTTGCCGAGGAGGCGGGCCGTCTCGACGGCGCGCGACAGCGGGCTGGCGTGCAGGGTGGCGTCGCGCCAGTCCGTGGGCAGGGTCAGGCGGGCGAGGCGGTCGCGGCCCTCCGGGTCGAGGGGGATGTCGGTGCGGCCCTGGATGCGGCCCTCGCGGTTCCAGGCGGTGATGCCGTGGCGCAGGAATGCGAGGCGGATCATGACATCAGTCCGGTCAGCAGGCCGCGCAGACGCTCCGCCGCCGCCGGCAGGGCGTGGTGGGCCTCGACATGAGCGCGGGCGCGCTGGCCGAGTGTGCGCAGGGCCGGCGGATTGGCCAGCAGGGCGGACAGGGCGGCGGCATAGTCCTGCGCGGTCGGGCCGGTCAGGCGACCGCCGATGCCGTCGCGGATAACGGTTCCGGTGCCGGCATTGTCGACGGCGAGCACAGGGATGCCGTGGGCCTGGGCCTCCAGATAGACCATGCCGAAGGCCTCGTTCAGGCCGGGCCAGACCAGCAGGTCGGCGGCGCGGTAATGGGCGGCGAGATCGGCGGGCGGGCGGGCGCCGAGGAGACGCACGCGCTGGCCGAAGGGGGCGAACAGGGCCGAGACCTCCACCGCCGCCGAGCCGTCGCCGACGATGTCGAGCGTCCAGGGCGGGGCGGTGAGACGGGACAGGGAGTCGGCGAGCAGACGGTAGGAGGCCAGCTTGTCGCCCGGCCGCATCATGGCGACGGTCAAAAGGCGGGGCGGAAAGGCGAGTTCGGCGCGCTCGACGGCGGTGGGGAGGTCGAGGAAGGGGGGCAGCATCGCCACCTGCTGGCTGGGCGGGCCATAGGCCTCCACCGCGTGACGGTCGCGGGCGCTGACGCAGAGGACGAGGGCGGCCTGCTCGATGGCGGACTCGGCGGCAGCGGCAAAGGCGGACCAGGGGCCGGTCAGGCGCTTGCGGGCGCGGGTCGCCTCCACCACGACATAGGGAATGCCGAGGGCGCGGGCGACGGCCGGGCCGATCAGGTCGGGCGCCTTGTAATAGACATGGTAGCTGAGCCACAGCGCCGGGCGCCGGGCCGGTTCGGCGGCGTAGAGCGACAGCAGGCGGTCGCACTCGGCGGCGGCGGCGGCGGACAGGCGGGCTTGCGCGGCGGGGTCGCCGGTGCCGTCATAGACGCGCAGGCCGCTCGCCACCTCCACCGGGCCGGTCGCCTCCAGAGCGCGCAGGATCAGCCGCGCCATTTGGCGGTCGCCGGAGGGGATCGGGTGGTCGACCGGTTTCAGCGGAGCGTAAAAGGCGATCCGGCGAGGGGTCACGCCGCGGCCTCCTCCAGGCGGCGGACGAGGCGGTCGATGCCGGCGGTCATGCCGAATTCGGCGCGCAGGCGGTCATGCGCGGCCCAGCCCAGCCGCAGGCGGAGCGCCGGGTCGGTGGCGAGCCGTTCCAGCGCGGAGGCGATGGCGGGCGGGGTGCCGTCGGTCAGCAGGCCGTGGGTGCCGTCGGTGATGAATTCGGGGATGGCGGAAACGGCGGTGGAGAGGATGGCGAGGCGCTGGCTCGCCGCCTCCATCAGCACGTTGGGCAGGCCGTCGCGGTCGCCGTCGCCGGCCACGACGCTGGTCAGAACGAACAGGTCGGCCTGGCGCAGCGCCTGGATCACCGTCGCCTGATCCTGGGCGCCGCGCCAGTCGATGCGGTCGGACAGGCCGAGCCGCTCGGCCTGGGCGCGCAGGGACTGTTTCAGGTCGCCGGAGCCGATATGGACCAGCCGCCAGTGCAGCCCGTCCGGCAGCGTCGCCAGCGCGTCGAGCAGCCGGTCATAGCCCTTCTTCTCCACCAGCCGGCCGACCGACAGGATCTCCACCGCAAGGGTAGGGGTGGAGCCGTCGCGGGCCGGGGCGTCCGTGCGGTCCGGTGGGGCGGGGAAGCGGGAGAGGTCGAGACCGTGATAGACGAGGTCGATGCGGTTGGGGTCGGCGGCAAGGCCGCGCAGATGGGCGGCGCCGACGGCGGTGCAGGTGGCGCCGAAGCGGGCGTCTGCCAGCTTCTCGCGCTTCTCCCACTCCGGCGTGGTCCAGATGTCCTTGGCATGGGCGGAAAAGCCCCAGCCGATGCCACGGATCGAGGCGGCATAACGCCCGACTGAGGCCGGGGTGTGCAGGAAATGGGTGTAGAGGAAGGGCACGTCGGCCGGCAGCTCCGCCGCGAGAACGAGGGCTTGTCCGAAGCGGCGGCCCCGGTTGGCGGTGCGGTCGCGGTTGAGGTCGCGCAGCCAACCCGCCGCCGTGCGGAGCAGCCCGGCCGGGTGGCGGAGGATCAGGTGGCCGAGAGCACGCAGGACGCGGCCCGGCTCGTCGCGCAGATATTCCGGCAGGTAATGGACGGGTGCGGTGATGCGGTCGTGCAGGGCGTGGCGGCGGCTGTCGGTCGGGTGGCGCAGCGACCAGATCGCCAGTTCGATGCCGCGCTGCTGCAGGGCCAGAAGCTCCTGCGCGATGAAGGTCTCCGACAGGCGGGGGTAGCCCTTGACCACCACGGCAATTTTTAACGGCGAAAACGGCGAACGGGTCGGCACGCCGGACGGCGGGTGGCCGTCCTTCCCCAATCTGGAATTCATGCGCGCTTGCCCGCCATCGCGCGGGACATCCGTTCCGCCGCCCGGCGGATCGGGGTGACGGGGGTGGCGCGGGCGATCACCGAGTCCGCTTCCAGCACCTCGCGGGTCAGCCCGACGATGCGGTCCAGCCCGCCGAGCAGGCCGGGCAGCGGGCTGGCCGAGGGCGGCGGCTGGCTCGACAGGGCGCGGATGGCGGCGGCCATCGCCAGCGGGTCGGTGCCGTCGCGGTCGCTGTCCAGCGTGCGCAGCAGGCCCAGCGCCTCCGCCGCTTCGGCACGGATGCGCTGTTCCAGCCGGGGGCGGGTGCGCGGGGCCAGGACCGACGGCTTGTCGAAGGACAGGATCTCGCAGAAGGTGTTGTAGCCGCCCATCGCCACCACGCCGATGGCCCCGGCATAGAGATCCTCCATGCGCGAATGGAAGTTGATCGTCTCCACCCTGCCCTTCAGCCGGCGGATGCGGGTGGCGAACTCCTGGCGGCGGGCGTCCTCCAGGAAGGGGCCGTAGACGATCAGGGCGCGGGGGCTGAGATCCGGATCGGCCTCGTAGGCGGCGATGGTCCAGTCGACCAGGGCCGCGCCGTCGCCGCCGCCGCCGGGCGTCACCAGCACATAAGGCGCCGCCATGGGCAAGTCCGCGGCCTGGACGGCACCGCCGCCCTCGGTCGGCTCGCGCTTCAGATAGCCGGTATAGCGCACCCGCGCGGCGATTTCCGCCGGCAGGTCGAGACCGTCGAGCGGGCGGTAGACCTCCGGCAGGCCGTAAATCCAGAGCTGGTCGTAATAGCGTTCGATGGCGGCGACCGCCTCCTTGCGCTCCCATTCCGGCTGCAGGGCTTCCGGCGCGTCCAGCACGTCGCGCAGGCCCAGCACCACGCGGGTGTTGCCGGTCGCCCGCATCTCCTCCAGCGCCGGCAGGAATTCGCCGTGCAGGCCGGTCGGCTCCTTGTCGACGATGGCCAGCGTCGGGCGGAAGGCGCGGGCGGTGGCGCGGATGATCTCCGCCCGGATGGCGGCGGTCTCCTCGATCGGCAGGCCGAGGTTTCGGGCGGTGTAGCCGCCGTCCGGCAGCTTCACCACGCCGGGCAGGCGCACATGGTCGACCCGCTCCGGAAAATCGAAGCGGCCGGCGACCGGCGAGCCGGTGAGGATCAGCGCCGAGGCATCGGGAAAGGCCGACACGAGGGCTTGGGCAATCGTCCGCGACCGCCGCAAATGGCCCAGCCCGAAGGTGTCGTGGCTGTAGAGCAGGATGCGCGGCGGGGTGCGGTCGGGATGGATGGAGCGAAGGGGGACCAGGGGCTGGTGCATGCTCGGACACTCCGCTTCAGCACTGCGTCGGAACCGAAAAGCCGTTGCAGAACAATTCACTGTGCTCGTCTGAGGACCGGCTCGGTCCCGGTGGTTGCGCGACTGGTCCAGGGACCGGCAGCAGCGCTCCAGCCTGGATAGAACCCCTCACATGGATCGCGCCGCGCATCAACCCGCCTTCCGGCCAGGAGGCGGCAACCCAGCTATGCGCTGTGATATATGAGTTATGGCCAAGCTCACGCTTCGTGATGCCCGCCGATTTGAGAGGTCAGTCGCCATGATAGGGATCCAGGGCGTCGCGCAGGCCGTCGCCGAAGAAGTTGAAGGACAAGACTACCAGGATCACCGGCAGCATCGGCAATGACACCCAAGGATAGGTTTCCACCGCCATAAGATTCTGGGCGTCGTTCAGCATCACCCCCCAACTGGTCGCCGGTGGGCGCAGGCCGAGCCCCAGGAAGGAGAGCGCCGTTTCGCCCAGGATCATCGCCGGGATCGACAGGGTGGCGCTGGCCAGCAGGTGGCTGGCGAAGTTGGGCAGCAGGTGGCGGCGGATGATGCGGGCCGGGCTGGCGCCCATCAGCTCCGCCGCCATGACGAAATCCTCCTCGCGCAAGGCCAGGAAGCGGGAGCGCACGGCGCGGGCCAGCGACGGCCAGTCGAGCAGGCCGAGGATGACGGAGATGCAGAGGAACACCGTCACCGGGCTCCATTGCGCCGGCACCGCGGCGGACAACGCCAGCCACAGCGGCAGCTCCGGCAGGGATTTCAGGATCTCCGACAGGCGCTGCACCCCGGCGTCGATCCAGCCGCCGAAATAGCCGGCCATGCCGCCCAGCGTGATGCCGATGGCGAAGGACACGGCGATGCCGAGCAGCCCGACGGTCAGCGACAACTGCGCCCCGATGGCCAGCCGCGACAGCATGTCGCGACCCAGCCGGTCGGTGCCGAGCAGATGCAGCGAGGCGTCCGGCGGCGGGCAGACCAGCCGTGTCCGCAGTTCCACCAGCCCGAGGAAGCGGTAGGGCACGCCGGAGCAGAAGAACTGGAGCGGCATCGGCCGGCTGGTGTCGGTCTCGTAGCGCCAGCGATAGTCCTTCAGGTCGGGATGGCCGACGGTCGGGTAGACGAAGGGGCCAATGAAGCTGCCCTCGTGGAACAGGTGGATGCCCTGCGGCGGGGCGTAGAGATGTTCCACGTCGCGCTCGTTGGCGCCGTAGGGCACCAGGAAATCGACGAAAGGCAGGCTGAGATAGGACAGGCCCAGGAACAGCGCTCCCAGCACCGCCAGCCGGTGGCGCAGGAAGCGGCGCAGCATCAGCCGCCCGGTGGAGGCACCCGGATCGAAACGGGTGGTCGGGGCGTCCGGCGACTCCGGATCGGGATAGGGCCGGCTGTCGACGTAATGCTCCCAGCCGCCTTTCGTGGCCCCGTCCTTCATGGTCCCATCTTTCATGGCCCCGCCTTTCACGATTGCGCCTTCCTCGCCTTGCCCAGGCGGATGCGGGGATCGAGCAGGGCGAGCGCAATGTCGGAGACCAGCATGCCGACCAGCACCAGCAGCGAGATGAACATCAGGATGAAGCCGGACAGGAAGATGTCCTGCGCCCGCAGCGCCTCCAGCAGGGCCGGGCCGATGGTCGGCAGGCTGAGCACGACGGAGATCAGCACCGATCCCGACACCAGCGACGGCAGCAGCGAGCCGATGTCGGAGACGAAGGGATTCAGCGCCATGCGCAGCGGATAGCGGGTCAGCCGGCGCAGCGGCGGCACGCCCTTGGCCTTGGCGGTGACGACATAGGGTTTGCCCAGCTCGTCCAGCAAATTGGCGCGCAGGCGCCGCACCATGGCGGCGGTGCCGGACAGGCCGATGACGATGGTCGGCACGATCAGGTGTTCCAGCACCGAACCGATCTTGGCCCAGCTGAGCGCCTGATCCTCATAGCGGGCGTCGACCAGCCCGCCGATGGGAAGCCCCAGCCATTTCTGGCCGTAATAGAGCAGGATCAGCGCCAGCAGGAAGTTGGGCGTCGCCAGCCCGATATAGCCGACGGCGGCAGCGAGGTAATCGACCCAGCTGTTGGCGCGGATCGCCGCCAGCGCCCCCAGCGGGAAGGACACCAGATAGACGAACAGCACGGCGGCGAGGTTGAGGATGACGGTGAACCACAGCGTCTCCCCCACCACCTCGACGACCGGCTTGTTGAACTCGAAGGACCAGCCGAGATCGCCCTGCAGCAGGCCGTGGAAGCCGTTCGGCCCCGGCCAGACGCCGATCCAGACCAGATACTGCTCCGCCAGCGGGCGGTCGAGGGCGTATTCGTGGCGCAGGAACTCCGCCTTCGCCAGACCGGCCTCCTGGCCGGTGGCGCGCAGCTCGGCGATCTGGTTGGACAGATAGTCGCCGGGGGGGAGGTTGATGACGATGAAGATCAGCATCGACACCACGAGCAGCGTCGGCACCATCACCAGAAGCCGATGCAGGATGAAGCGCAGCATGGGCGGTCACTCCCCCCCGCGGTGGCTGCCGGCCGGCTCCGGATCGGCCGGGCGGGCGTCGGCGAAATAGAACTCGTCGGGGCGGTAGACGCCAAGATAGGCGCCGGGATCCCACAGCCACAGCCCCTTGTCCGGGACGTTGCGCAGGCGGTTGCTGACCGCGATGGGCTGCGGCGTCTTCGACACCACGCCGATGGCGTAGAGCTGGTCGGCATGGATGTCGAGCAGCGCCGACCACAGGGCGCGCCGTTCGGTCTCGTCGGTGGTGTGGCGCCAGCGCCGGGCGAGTTCCATCAGCTCCTGCGGGATCGGCATGTCGATGGGTTCGCCGGCGCTGCCGGAGGTCTGGTAATACTGCCCCCATTTCGGCCAGCTGAAATTCTCCTGGGTCATCGGCGCCAGCTCCTCCGGACTGCTGTCGGGGTCGGGGATGCCGTTGTCCCAGCCGCCCCACACCGCCATCATCGTCTGGCCGGCATAGACCCGGTTGCGCAGAACGTCGCGGTCCACCGTGCGCACCAGCAGCCGGACGCCGATGTCGCGCCAGGTCTCGGCGATGATCTGCAGCGCGTCGGCCACCTCCGGCTTCTCGCCGGCGGTCTCGACGATCACCTCCAGCGGCCGGCCATCGGGAAGCTGGCGGTAGGCGGCGCCGCGCGGGCGCTTCAGCCCCATCTCGTCCAGCAGGGCCGCTGCCTGCTTGGGGTCGTAGCCGGTCCACAGCCCGTTGCGCTCCGGCTTGTAGAGCGGGCTGCGCGGCAGCACGTCGACGCCGCTTTCCTCCGCCAGCCCGAAGAAGAGCGAGCGGTTGATGATGCGGCGGTCGATGCCCATCGACAGGGCGCGGCGGAAACGGACGTCGCGCAGCACGGCGCGCCAGACCGGATCGTTGTAGTTCAGGTTGGGATAGAGCGCGATCTCCGCCGCCTTGCCTTCCGGCCACAGCAGGGTGCGGTAGTCGCCGGCCTGCTCCCCCGCCACCAGGACCGGGACCTGGGAGAAGGTCAGCCCTTCGGCCTGGAGGTCGGCCTTGCCGGTGGCGACCTGGGCGGGGATCAAGCCGCCGGCCATCACCGTCACGTCCAGCCCGTCGGTGTAGGGCAGCTGCATGCCGCGCGCGTCGAAGCGGTGGTAATAGGGGTTGCGCTGGAACAGCAGATGGGTGCCGGTGCCCTTCGAGATCGCCATCCAGGGCTGCAGCGTCGGCTCGTCCGGGTTCTCCATCCGGAACATGTCGTCGCGGGCGTTGTGCAGGGCCGCCCAGTTGCGGACCTTGTATTTGGCGATCAGCGGGGCGAGGTCGGCATCGCTGGTATAGCGGGCGTGGAAGCGCTTCAGGTAATGGGCCGGGCGGTAGATGAAGGGCGGCCGGGCGGCGGCCAGCGCCGGAAGGAAATAGGGGTTCGGCTCCTCCCAGCGGAAGCGGGCGGTGACCGCGTCGGGGAAGCTGACCTCCGGCGGCTTGCCGTCCACCAGCATGAAGCGCGGCGGGCCGGAGGGCGACAGCATCGGGTTGTTGGCGATGTCCTCCCACCAATAGCGGATGTCGTCGCTGGTGAAGGGGGCGCCGTCGGACCAGCGGTGGCCGGCCCGCAGGGTCAGGGTGAAGTCGCGACCGTCATGGACCGTCACGTCCTTCAGGATGTCGGGCACGATCTCCCGCTTGGCGGTGTAGCCGACCAGCCGGGCATATCCGTAGAGCACGGCGATGCGGCTGTTGCGCCGCTGGGTGATGAAGGTGCGGATCCAGCCGCCGGAGCGGCCGAGGTCGCGGCCCTTCGCCTCCAGATCGACGATCAGCGGCTCCTCCGGCATGCGCTGGCGCACGGGGGGGATCAGGCCGTAGACGACCTCGTCGCGGAGAAGGGCCGGCTCCTGCGGGGTGAAGGCGGCGGCGGGGGTGGCGAGGAGGAGGGTGAGGAGGGGGATGCGTTGCAGGATTTTCGCAAGCATTCCGCCGCGCGTCCCCCTCACCCACCCCGCCGCTTTGCGGCGGGGCCCCTCCCTCTCCCCGGGGGGGAGAGGATGAGAGTCTCCAGCGTTGGGAAAGTGCTTGCTCATGCCGCCCGCCTCACGAAATGCCCCGGCGCCGCTTCCACCAGGGGAGGTGGCGCGCCGTCGGGGGTGGGGCGGAAGGGTTCGGGCCACAGGTCGGGGCGGCCGGCGCCCAAGGCCACGGTGGCGATGTCGATCGGACGGTCGACGTCCGGTTCCGGCGAGGCGGCGATCAGCGCGCGGGTGTAGGGGTGCAGCGGGGCGGAGAACAGCAGGGCCGGCGGCGCCTCCTCCATCACCCGGCCGGCGCGCATCACCGCGACACGGTCGGCCAGCCGCGCCACCACCGCCAGATCGTGCGAGATGAACATCAGGCTGAGGCCCAACCGCTGCTTGATCGATTCCAACAGGTCGAGCACCTGCGCCTGCACCGACACGTCGAGCGCCGAGGTCGGCTCGTCGCAGATCAGCAATTGGGGGTCGAGGGCGAGCGCGCGGGCGATGCCGATGCGCTGGCGCTGGCCGCCGGAGAAGGCGTGGGGGTAACGGTTGGCCCAGGCGGGGTCGAGGCCGACCTGCGCCATCAGCGCCCGCACCCGCTCGCGCCCCTCGCCGCGGCCGCAGACGCCGTGGATGGCCAGCGGCTCCGCGATGATCTCGCCGACGCTCATGCGGGGACTGAGGGAGGCATAGGGATCCTGGAAAACCATCTGGGCACGGCGGCGGTAGGCGGTCAGCTCCGCCCCGGTGGCGGAAAGGAGGTCGAGCGGCGGCTGCCCGGCGGCGGCGCGGAACAGCAGGCGGCCACCCGGATCCGGCCGCTCCGCCAGCATGGCCAGCCGCGCCAGCGTCGTCTTGCCTGATCCTGACTCGCCGACGATGGCCAGCGTCTCGCCGCGGCCGACCGACAGGTCGACGCCGTCGAGCGCGCGGATGCGGATGTTGCCGCGCTCGTAGGTCTTGGCGACGCCGTGGAATTCCAGGATGGCGTCGCGCACGTCCTCGCCCGGCGGCGCGCAGGTCATCGCGGGGATGCAGGGGGCGGCGGCCATCAGCTTGCGGGTGTAGCCGTGCAGCGGCCGGCCGAGAACGTCGGCGCAAGCCCCCGATTCCATCACCCGGCCGGCGCGCATCACCACCACGGCGTCGGCCATGTTGGCGACCACCCCCAGATCGTGGGTGACCAGCAGAACCGCCATGCCGGTCTCGCCCTGCAGCTCCTTGATGAGGGCCAGCACCTGGGCCTGCAGGGTGACGTCGAGCGCGGTGGTCGGCTCGTCGGCGATCAGCAGTTGCGGGCGGGCGACCATCGCCATGGCGATCATCGCGCGCTGGCGCAGGCCCCCCGACAGCTGGAACGGATAGGAGCGGAAGGCGCGGACCGGATCGGGGAAGCCCACCCGCTCGAACATGGCGAGGCAGCGCTCGCGCGCGCCGGTCCGGTTGCAGTTGCCGTGCAGCCGAAGCACCTCGATCGTCTGGTCGCCGATGGTGTGGAGCGGCGACAGCGCGCTCATCGGTTCCTGGAAGATCATCGAGATGCGGCTGCCGCGGATGTCGCGCAGGCGGGACGCCGGCAGGCGCAGCAGATCGACCGCCTCGGCACCCTGGCCGAACAGGATCGAGCCGCCGGTGACCGTTGCCCCGCGCGGCAGGATGCCGAGGATGCTGCGGCAGGTCAGCGTCTTGCCCGATCCGGACTCGCCGACCAGCGCGACGCTCTGGCCGGCGCCGATGGAGAAGCCGACGCCGTCGACCACCGGACGGGGGGCGTTGCGGAAGCGGATCGTCAGGCCCTCGACAGTCAGCATCGTGCCGTTCTCCTGCCTATTTTCCGAGGCCAGTCGTAATTCGCCGTTATCCCCCTCTCCCCCCCGGGGAGAGGGTCGGGGTGAGGGGGGCGCACAGCGAGGATTCTCGGGATGGCCACGCCATGCATCCCCCTCACCCTAACCCTCTCCCCGGGGGGGAGAGGGGATGTCTGGCGCTCCTGCCCCATTGCGGTCATTCCATTATGCTTCCGTTTCGGATCGGCTGTTTTCGGCTGTCTCGGCCCGCGGAGCGGGAGGTGGCGTGGCCGGAGGCGGGACGGCCGGGGCTTCGCTGGTCAGGCGCTTGCCGACCTGCTGGATCACCCGCAGAGGCAGGTCCGGCACCGACGACAGCAGCCGCAGCATGTTCGCCCCGTCCAGCCGCAGCAGACGCAGGTCGGTGCGGGCGCGGATGGTGGAGAAACGCCGCACGCCGGCCAGCAGCTCCAGATCGCCGATCACCTCGGGCGGCTTGATGTAGGCGATGTGCAGCGGTGGCTGGTTGTCGGGCATCAGCCGCACCAGCTCCGCCTCCCCTTCCGCCAGGACGAAGGTGAATTCCGACGGTTCGCCGCTGCGGTAGATGAAATCGCCGGCCGCCACCGTGCGCCATTCCGACGCCGTCAGCAGGCGGCGCAGCACCGTTTCCGGCAGGTCGGAGAAGACGGGGGAGCGCGACAGCAGGCGCAGGGCCGGCTCGTCGGTCTCCTCCGTCTCGCCCGGCATGGTGTCCTCGTCATGGTCGGCGCCATTCTGGCCGCGCCGGACCAGCCGGCCGTCCTCCAGGTCGTAGAGCGCGTCGAAGGCCGGGTTGTCGGAAATCCGCTCCTCCAGCACGATCAGCGTCATGGTCGGCAGCAACTCCTTCATGGCGAGGAAGATGCGCAGCCGTTCCTCCGGATCGTAGCTGTTGAGCGCCTGATAGATGACGAAGATGTCGGGCTTCTTCATCAGGCCGCGGATCAGCTGCACCCGCTGGCGCACGCTGATCGGCAGCAGCGAGCCGCCGATGCCGACCTCGCCCAGCGCCACCAGGATCAGCACGAAGGCGCGCGCGTCGGTCCGCTCCAGCGCCTCGTCCACCAGGACCCGCAGCTGGGTGATGGCGCGCGGATCCTCCGTCGTGATGCGGCCGAACAGAAGGTTGTCCATCACGTTCAGGCGCGGGTGGTAGAGGTCGGGATCGAAGACGGCGACCTTGTCGCGCAGCTCGTACGGCATCTCGTTCAGCAGGCTGCGGCGGATCGCCATGATCGCCTCGCGCTCCGCCGGGGGCACGAAGTCCATGCCGTCGCGCTTGGGCACGATCATCAGGAACATCGTGGCGAACAGCAGGGTGTCCGCCTCTTGATGGCGGCGCTGCGGCCGTTCGGAGCGGCGCTTCAGCCGGGTGACCGCCTCCACCAGCTCTTCGAACAGGGCGTCGTCAATGTGCGGGTAGCGCATGATCATGACGTCGCCGTCGGCGCTGTCGCGGTAGACGCCGACCACCCGCATGGCGAAGCGGCGGCCGATGCGGACGGCGGAGTCCCACAGCCCGTATGTTTCCATCAGCTCGCGGACGGTCGGGTTGCAGACCATGCGGGCGACCGTCAGCCGCTTGCCGTCCGGCAGGCCGAACAGCATGTTCTCGGCAAGGCTGGCGTAGGGGTTGAAGCAGTCGCGTTCGAACCGGGCCAGCAGCTTGTCCATCCCGCGTTCGGTGATGGCGTCGCGCAGCCAGTGGCGGGCGCGCAGCAGCGGCTGGGCGACGAAGGGGTAGTCGTCGGGGTCGAACACCTCGCGCAGGCCGCGCTGGTAGACGGCGGTCTCGCCGCCGGTCGCCGCCAGGCATTGCATGAACCAGGGGCGCAGGCTGGTCCAGTCGGTGGCGCCGATCATGGCGAAGTCGGTCCAGATCCCCTCCATGCTGTCGGTGGAGTTGCCCGACGCCTCGGCCTCCACGATCTCGCGCCGGCGGGCGGGCGACATGCTGTCCGGATCGTCGGCCGGCGGGCGGTGGCGCAGACCGTAGGTGATGTTCTGCATCATGCTGCCGGTGAACATGCGCGGTTCCGGGCTGGCATAGGCCATGCGGCGGCCCAGCAGCTCCAGCGGAATGGCGTCCAGCGACTGGTCGCCGATGGTGATCCGGCCGGAGGTCGGCGGCGACAGCCGCACCAGCACCTCGGCCAGACGGCGCAGTGCCAGCGCGTTGGTGCCGGCGATGCCGATCAGGGAGCCCGGCGGCACCTCCAGCGACAGGCGCTGCAGCATGCGGTCGCCATATTCGTTGGCCCAGGTCACCGCCTCCAGCCGCAAGGGAGCCTTGAGGTCGGGGGGCGTGGCGGGCGTCGGCGTCGTCCACTCGAACAGGAAGGGGGGCGAGAACTGGTCGGCGATCTGCTCGTACTTGATCTGGGCGTCGATCATGTTCTGGTAATAGTCGAGCAGCTCCTTCCAGGGGGCGGTCAGGTCCTTGAAGGCCGAGAGCGCCGCCACCAGCGCGCCGATGGACATGTTCCCGTGCAGAACCAGATAACCGCCGATGGAGAACAGGAAGAAGGGGGTAATCTGGTTGATGAAATTGTTCAGGAACTTGACGAAATACTTGCGCTTGTAGATCTCCAGCCTGATCCAGTAGATGCTGCCGAGATACTGGGAGAACTCGGCCATCACGTAGCGGACGGTGCCGTTGACGCGGACCTCGCGGACGTTCTCCACGCTTTCGCCGATGCGTTCGGACAGCTGGCGGACCTTGCGCACCCGCTCCTTGCCCAGCAGCTTCACCTTCATCTGAAGCTTGGGGATGATGTAGGCCTGCACCGGGATCAGCGCGACCGAGACGAGGCCGATGGTCGGTTGCTGGATGAACAGGAACAGCAGGATGGTGAGCATCGTGCCGCCCTGGTAGAGCGGTTGAGCGAAGGAATCGCCGATGAAGCCGGCCAGCGGTTCGGTTTCCGCCGAGATGGTGGAGATCAGCTCTCCCTGGCTGACCTTGGAGAAATGAGGCAGCGGGAAGCGCAGCATGCGGTCCAGCAGCAGGAAGCGCAGGCGCCGAACCTGCCGTTCGCCGACCACGCCCTTGAAGGTGTTGATCCGCATCTTGAAGGCGCCGTTGGCCAGCACCAGTGCCAGGAAGGTGAAGCACAGCACCAGCAGATAGGTCACCGGCCCCATGGACACGCCGAGGATCTCGCGCACCGGCTGGGGATCGGACAAGGCCCGGTTGATGATGATCTTCGGCAGTTCAAGCGAGGCGTAGAGCACCGGGAAGGATGCGACCGTCAACAGGGCGAGCAGGATCTGCTGGCGTCCGCTGTGCTTCCAAATGAACTGAAATATGTTGCGGTCCATCAATGGCCTTCAGCGTCGCGGCCGGTCAGGGCCGCAGGGGTCGCGCGCGGGGGGATGAAGGACGGAAGATTGGCGTGGGCCGGTCCATTTTCCATCGGTGCTTTTGCCGCTGCCGCTTTCTCCGTTGCCGGCCGCTCAGCCTTCGACCTTCCAGGCGTAGTAGCTCCAGCGATCGTCGGGCGGCAGGGGCAGCGGGGTCCAGTTGGGGCGCTGCAGCGGACGGTCGGACAGCACGACGCCGCCGGGCAGCATCAGCGCGTCGATCAGCGGCGCCAGCCACGCCGCCTGTTTGGCGTCATGGTTGCGGTCGGTGCTGCCGAAATCGGCATGGGCCAGCCGGGCGCAGCGGCCGAAACGCTCGGCGGCGGCCGGCATGGTTTCCTGGAAATCGCCGACGAACAGGCGGTCCTCGTCCGGCGTCAGCTCCGGCGGCACGCGCACCCACATGTCGAACACCAGGATGTCGCGCGGCGGGAACAGGTGGCGCAGATGGTCGAAGGTGCGGCCCTTGCCCAGGCCAACCTCCAGCACCATGCCGTCACGCCCGGCGACCGCGCGCTGCGCCCAGGCCAGCGCGTCGCGCTGCACCGTCATGCGGTCGATCATCCGGTCGAGCAGCGACCGGCTTTCCGCACCAATACCAACGTCGGCCGCCATCGGCCCCCTCCCCTTGCCAAGCGCCCGAACGGCACGGCAGCAGTTTGAAAGGCTGCGCGCGCGCCGTCGAGACAAAACGTCGCATGATGGGGGCTGGCGGGTGCGGCTTCCCTGACTTCTGGCCGGCTTATGGCCGGTTCGGGTCGAAGCGCTTCGCCAGCCCCTGCCAGCAGCGGTAATAATCGTGCTGAAGCTCGGCAGTTTCCAGTGCGTGCCGCGTCGGGCGGATGACGGCGCGCGTTTCGAACATGAAGGCCATGGTGTCGCCGACCCGCTGCGGCCGGGCGGTGTCGGCGGCGGTGGCCTTGGCGAAGGTCTCCGCATCGGGGCCGTGGCCGCTCATGCAGTTGTGCAGGGAGGCGCCGCCGGGCAGGAAGCCCTCCTCCTTCGCGTCGTAGACCCCAACGATCAGGCCCATGAACTCGCTGGCGATGTTGCGGTGGAACCAGGGCGGACGGAAGGTGTCCTCCTGCACCAGCCAGCGCGGCGGGAAAATGACGAAGTCGATGCTGTCGACGCCGGGGGTGTCGCTGGGCGATTGCAGCACCAGGAAGATCGACGGGTCGGGATGGTCGAAGCTGATCGAGCCGATGGTGTTGAAGCGGCGCAGGTCGTATTTGCAAGGGGCGTGGTTGCCGTGCCAGGCCACAACGTCCAGCGGTGAATGGTCGATGCGGGCGGTCCACAGGGCGCCGTCGAACTTCGCCACCAGTTCGAAGTCACCGTCGACATCCTCGTACCACGCGTCGGGCGTCAGGAAGTCGCGCGGGTTGGCCAGCCCGTTGGAGCCGATGGGGCCGAGGTCCGGCAGGCGGAAGGGCGCGCCGAAATTCTCGCAGACATAGCCGCGGGCGGTGCCGTCAAGCAGTTCCACCCGGAAGCGCAGGCCGCGGGGGATCAGGGCGATCTCCTGCGGTTCGACCTCCAGCACGCCAAGCTCGGTGTAGAGGCGCAGGCGGCCCTGCTGCGGCACGATCAGCAGCTCGCCGTCAGCATCGTAGAAGAAGCGGCCCTGCATCGACCGGTTGGCGGTGTAGAGGTGGATGCCGCAGCCGGTCTGCGCCTGCGGCCCGCCGTTGCCGCCCATGGTGGTGAGGCCGGCGACGAAGTCTGTCGGCGTGTCCGGCATCGCCGGCGGGTTCCAGCGCAGTTGGGTCGGCGGGGCCGGCACCTCGTCGAAGCGGCTGGTCAGGGAGCCGGACTCCAGCGGGCGGAAGGGTTCGTGCACGACCGCCGGGCGGATGCGGTAGAGCCAGGAGCGGCGGTTGTGGGCACGTGGTGCTGTAAAGGCGGTGCCGCTGATCTGTTCGGCATAGAGGCCGTAGGGCGGGCGCTGCGGCGAGTTGCGGCCGACGGGCAAGGCGCCGGGCAGCGCCTCCGTCGCGAATTCGTTGCCGAAGCCGGACTGGTAGGTGAAGGCGGGGGACGTCATGCGGGCTGCTCCCTGTTCCGGGGGATGCGGCCGGCCTGGGCACCGGGCGCGACCATTTGTCGCTCATATAGTTTCTTCTGAAACTACACGCCAGAGGAAAATGGAGGAGTTGTTGCGGCGGTTTGCCCCCTCCCTAACCCTCCCCCTCTTCGAGGGAGAGGGGACTGCCGCTGCTTCGACATTTACGTCACGTCGACAAGCGTCCTGCCCCCTCTCCCGCGAAGCGGGGGAGGGATGGGGAGGGGGCATTCGCAGCATCCCCATCCCCGCCTCAATTCATGCGGCGATCCGACAGGTCCAGGATGAAGTCGCCGCCTTCGTCGTAGCCGGCGGTGCGGATCACGCCATATTGCGGGGTCTGCGGCGCCTCGCTGGTCACGTCCTGGCGGACTTCCTGATAAAGCGCGTAGCCGTTGCTGTCCTTCGGCAGGGCCATCACCCGCTTCTTCAGCGCCACCGCGAAGGGGGAATTCACCTCGCCGTCGGCGACCGGCTCGTCGCCGCCCGACGACAGGGCCATGACGGAGCGGCGCTGCCGGATCTCCTGCTCGCTGGCGAGGCGGCTGGCGTCGATCTTCTGCTCCTTGGTGAAGGCGCCGGAATAGCAGCTGTCCGACACCACCATCACATGCTTGGCCGGCATGCGGCTGAGGAAGCGGCCGATGTCGTTGTTGGACACCCAGTTGCGGGCGCTGGTCGTCTCCGCATCGGCCGGCAGCCAATAGCCGGTGCCGGTCTCCGCCAGTTCGTAACCGTGGCCGGCGTAATAGACCATCACCTGATCCTGTTCGCCAACCTCGCGGCCGAGCTTGCGCAGAGCCTCGCCGATCTGCGCCTTGGTCGGGTTGCGCAAGGTCCGCGTCTCGTAGCCGAGATGGTCGTTCAGCGCCTGCGCCACCGCCTTGATGTCGGCGCCGGGCGTGGACAGGGCCGGGATGGCATTGTCGCGGTAGCTGTCGACCGCGATCATCAGGGCGATCTTACGCGGCTTCGGCGGGGCGGCGGGATCGGGGGCGGCGGCCGTGCTGTCGATGGCGATGCGCTGCTCGGTCGTCTTGCCGGCCTCGTCGGTCATGGTTAGGGTGGCTTCGGTCGCCCCCGGCTCCACCGGGATGCTGGTGCGGAACTGGCCCTTCTCGTCGATGAAGACCCAGCGGCCGTTCACCCGCGCCTCCGCAAGATTGGCGCTGTCGGCGACGATGCCGCGCAGGGTCATGCTGCCGCCGCGGGTGCGGCCGCCGCGCGCCTGCTGCAGGCTGGGCGGGGCCGAGGAGGCGGTCGGCCGGCCGAACATGTCCGCCGCCCGCGGGTTCGCCACCAGCTGCCGCAGCGCGCCCGAGAAAGCCTGGGTGCGCTGTTCACGCTCCACCCGCTGCACCATGGCGAGGTAGGTGCGGGCGACCTGGGGCGGCAGGTTGGCCTGGGTCACCGCGGCGCGCACCTGGGCGTAGCCGCCGGGCTGGCCGGACGCGCTGTTCTGCAGGATGCCGCCGACACGCACCGCCACCGGATCGCCGCTGGCGGTCAGGCCGCCGATCAGGGCGGGGACGGGTACGCTGGCCAGCACCGCGCGCTGTTCCGGCAGTGAGAGGCTGCCGGTCGACAGGCTCGTCACCGCCTGGACCATGCCGCCGCTGCCGGCCGCCTGGATGAGGCTACCGGCCGCCGCCTGCACCTGCGGCGCGGCGAGAAGCTGCGGCCCCGGCTGCGACAGGGTTGCGCCGGAGGCGTAGGCCTGCGTCGCCTCCGCCGAGAAGGTGACGGAGCGTCCGGACGGCAGCACCACCGTCGCCGGCGCGGGTGGCGGAGGCGGCGGAGAGGTCGGGCCGTTGCCGGCCGGCCGGGTACCGTCGGAGGTCTGGCCGCCCTGCCCTGTCCCTTGACCCGTCCCCTGCCCTGTCCCTTGACCCGTCCCCTGCTCCAGCGCCGCCAGGAAGGTCTGGGGGGCGGTCGCGGTGGTCGAGGAGCCGGGGGATGAGCCGGGTGTGGCGGCGGCCGTGGTGCCGGTGGCCGTCGAGCTTGAGCCGGTGGCCGGCGTCCCCGTCGGGTTGGCTGCAATCTGCGCCACCGTCTGCAGCACCGTCTGCACGGAAGTGCTGCCGGTCGTGGCGGTCTGGCCGGTCGACGGCGAGGTCGTGTCCGTCGTGCCGGTTCCGCCGGTGGTCGGTGTGCCGGTTCCGTCTCCGCTGTCGGTGCCGGGGGTGGTCGGCGTGGTGGGCGTCGGGGGCGTGGTTGGAGTGGTCGGGGTCGTTGGCGTGGTCGGGTCATCCGTGTTCGGTGGCGTCACCGGTGGTGTAACCGGCGGCGTCACCGGCGGCGGAGGGGGAGGAGGTGGCGGCGGCGGAGGCGGAGGAGGAGGAGGAGGGGGCGGCGGGGAGCTGGTGACCACCACGTCCCCGTTGCTGTACAGCGCCGTCGCCTTTTCGCCGGTTCCGGCGGTGCCCTGAAGGCTCGCCTCTCCGCCACCCGCGGCGATGCGGATGCTGCCGTCGGTTTCGGCATCGAGGCCGATGCCGGCGACCTCGTAATTGACGGCCGACGTGCCGCCCTTGCCGATGATGGCGAGGCCGCCGGACGAGGTGATCGTCGCCGTGCCTTGGACTTTCACGCCCCAGGCCTCATCGGCATCCACCTGGGTGGCGTCGCCGTCGATCAGGATGGCGTCGGAGGCGGTGGAGCCGGAGCGGATGATCGGGCTGCCTTCGTCGCCGGTGGCGATCAGCACGCCGGCATTCCAGCCATAGAATGACACCGCCTTGCCGCGGATGGCGATCTTGCCGGTGCCGGAGAGAAGCTCACTGGTCCCGGTGATGGCGACGCCATGGCCCTCGCTGTCGTAATCGGCCCCTTCGCCGCGGATGGAGATGGCGCCGCCGCCGGACTCCAGCGTGGCGTTCTCGATCGTCACGCCGGCCGGGCTGTCCGAATTGCCCTTGGCTGCCTCCTGCGTCGGATCGTTGCCGCCGCCCAGGGTGATGGCGCCGCCACTGGTGGTAATCGAACCGCCGGTAATCAAGATCGGACCGCCGGAGGACGCACCGCTGTTTACGGTCACCGGAGTTCCGGAGGAAATGATGGTGGAGGACATCAGCGAGACGCTGTTCCCTGCCTTGAGCATCGTCGTGCCTCCGCTGGTCAGGGCCAGGGTCGACGCTTTCAGGTCACGCGCTGCGTCGACATGGATGGCTCCCGATTGGGTGGACACCGTCGATGAGTCCAGCACGATGTCGTCGTTCCACCCGCCGCCGCTCGTCAGGGTGATCGACGTGTTGCCGAGCCCGATCAATTGAGAGGACGCCTCGACCAGGATTGCTTCGTTACCGGAGCCAAACTCGTTTCGGTCGGTTCCTCCCGCACCGGCGACGATGATGGCGCCATTGTCGCTCTCGAGCGTCGACGCTTTCAGTCGAACGCCGAAGGAATTCCCCGATGAGCAGCCATAGTAGCATTCCTGATCGTTGTGTCCGGCGGCGCCCGTGACCGTGACGATGCCGCTCAAGCTCTGTACCGTTGCCGTGTCGAGCAGAACACCGAGGTTATCGCCGGTGTACAGGTCGGGATCGCAACCCACTTCCGAGCAGGTGCTGGTTCCACCGGCGCCGGTGAGCGTGATGGCCCCGCTGCTGGTCAGCAACTGGCTGTTGCGGAGCGCGATGCCGTGGTTTCCGCCATCATCATAGCGTCCACCTTGCCCATTGACGGTGATGGAGCCGGCACCGGTATCCACCGTGGCATTGACGAAATTGACGCCTGACGCGTAGCCGGCGATCGACAGTCCGGTTGCCGGGTGGGTCGACGGATCCATCCCGCCTCCCACCAGAAACGAGCCGCCGCGGGTGGAAATCGAAATGGCTTCGCCTTCTTTGCCGATCTGAACTGCACCCTCATACGTGTCCGGGTTTCCGGTGCGTCCAGCGTTCAGGATGAGGCTCAGCGCACCGGCGTCCGACCGGATACTGCTGTTGACGATGATGTTCCGGTAGGCATTCAACGTCAGCGAAGCATCGCCGCCGAACGACTTCACGATGGGTTGGTTGACAATGATGTCGCCGGCTTCCGACCCATTCACGTCGGTCTGCAGCGTGACGCTGGTTCCGCTGTTCAGCGAGGTCTGGATCTCGGTGGCGGTGATGGTGCCGCCGGTGTCCGCCACGATGATGTTGGTCGGGTCGAGCAGCCAGGAGCCACCCTTCCCCTGCCCTGCCCCCGCATCCACCCTGCCCCGCACATGCAGCGACAGTTTGCCGGAGGTTTCGACGAAGCCGCCGTCGCCGCCGGCCGCGCCGCCACGGGCGGAGACGGCGCCGTCGAAGCGGGTGGCGTTGTCGGCCCACACCACCACCTTGCCGCCCTTGCCCGCCTGCGTGGCGTCGGCGGTGATGGTGGCGCCCGGGGCCACCACGGTGTCGGTGGAGGGCGGCACCGGCTTGCGCGCCGGGCGGATGTTGTAGCCGGCCAGCGTGGCGGCGGACGCCTTGCCGCCCTGCACGTCGCCGCCGATCAGCACCTCCCCGCCCCCGGCGGGACCAGAGGCGTTGACGCGCGCCGTTGCCGCCAGCGTGGTGCGGTTGCCGGACACGGTGACGGAACCGCCAGTTTGAGGGGCGCCGGTTTGGCCCGGACCACTTTGAGAGTTGCCGTTGCCGCTGGCGTCGAGCGTGCCGGAGACCTCGACCTCGCCACCGTCGCCGAGCAGGACGATGTCGCCGCCCTGCTGCTCCACCCGGCGGGCCTGCACGGTGCCGGACATGTTGACGACGCGGTCGACCAGCCCCTTGGCGGCGCTGGCCGTCATCTGCACCCGGCCGCCGTCGGCGAAGATCTTGCCGCTGTTGCTGACCAGAGCGTCGACCGGCTTGCCGTTGGCGCCGATGGGGCGCGCGTCGGTCTTGGCGTCCACCGCGATGTTGATCTTCTGGTCGCCGAACAGGTCGACGACGAAGCGCTTGCCGGACGCCAGCGTCACCTCGCCCAGCCGGGCCTGGATGGTGCCGCGGTTGGCGACGCCGGGGGCGACCAGCGCCGCCAGCCCGGCCTCGGCCACCGTGATGGTGCCCTCGTTCTCCACCGTGGCGGTGGAGCCGGCGCGGCCCTCGAACTTATAGCGGCCGGCCATGAAGTCGTCGTTGCGGATGTCGTGGGTGGTGGCGAGCAGCCCACCGACATCGACCTGGGCGTTCGGTCCGAACAGGATGCCGTTGGGATTGACCAGCCAGACCTGCCCGTTGGCGGTCAGCCGCCCCAGGATCGCCGACGGGTCGGGGCCGGTGACGCGGTTGAGGGTGATGGAGCCGGCGTCGGGCTGCTGGAAATTGGTGTGCTCGCCCTCACGGATGCCGAAGCGCTGCCAGTCGATCACCGCCTTGGAGGTCGACTGGATGATGTCGAGGCGGCTGGGAGAGGTCGCCTGGATGGTGGCGGCGCCGTCGGTGACCACGCCGCCTTCGGGATTGGCCAAGGCCGGGTGGGCCAGGGCCAGAGGGAAGGCCAGAGAGAGGGTGGTGATCGCGGCGACGATCGCGAAACGGGCCGCACCCGCCAGCGCCGTGCTGTGGCGCAACGTTGTCCGGTGCCGCGCCATGTCGCGTCGAACCGCCGTCCCGCCGAACGCCCCTGATACTCGCATCACCGATCCAATCCTCTCGCCGCCCCCGAAACCCGATGGGAAGGCAATACGCTGTCATAAACCAATGGATACGAAACATTTTAGCGACCCGACGGCCGCACGGAAATCCCGAAAGTGGTGACAGAATGTTTCGTGCCGGCAACAGAGGTTGCGCGTGTGCGGGCACCGGAAGCGTTACCGGTAACGGAAACGGAGTTACAGGCGTTACCGGTAACGGTTTTTACGGTACAGGGATGGCCTATTTCCATGGCGCAGGTATCGCCTTTGCCCTTTCGAGCCGACCGCCGATCCGCTAATAAGAAGGCCATCAAGTAGACTGGCACGCGATGCAGGGGAAACAGATGGCCGATCCGACCGCCGTCGCCACGAGGAAGTCTGCGGGCAAATCGTCAGGTAAATCAAGCGGCAGGCAAGCGACCCAGGGCGCCGCAGGGTCGGTAAAGGCAGTCGCGCCGAAGCCGGCGCGCTGGGTGGTGTACAGCGCGCCGAAGGGCGGCACCGGCAAGACCACCAGCTGCAAGAACACCGCCGTCGCCGCGGCCAAGGACGGCATGCGGGTGGCGACGCTGGATTTCGATCCGCAGCGCACGCTGGGGCAATGGCACGAGCTGCGCCGGCCGCATGACGTGGCGACCATCGACCATTACGAGGGCACGCTGGACGAGATCGACGCCGCGCTCGCCCAGATCGACCCTGCCCGCTACGACGTGGTGTTCATCGACACGCCGCCGTCGGTGGAGCTGTATCCGGAGGCGACCAAGATCCTGCTGCGGCGCGCCGATCTGGTGCTGGTGCCGACCGGGGTCGGGCGCTTCGACAAGATGAGCGTCATCCCCTGGATGGAGTTCCTGCGCGATTACGGCCGCCCGGCCGCCTTCCTGCTGAACCGGGTCAAGCGCCGGTCGGTCAGCTTGCGTGAAGCGAAGCTGGAACTGGGCCGGGTCGGCCGGCTGGTGCCGCACGAGGTGCCGGACATCGAGGACATGCACCGGGTCGACGACATCGGCTGTTCGATCGTCGATGTCGGCGCGGTGAACGGTGCAGACGAATGCCTGGGCGCCTGGTACTTCATCCGGCACGAGCTGGGGATCTGAAGATGGCCAACGTGAAGTCCTTCATGAAGAAGGTGGCGGAGCAGGGCAAGGCCGCTCCCCCGCCGGCGGCCAAGCCGGAGGTAGCGTCTACTCCTGTTCGCTCAGCGACGGCGGTGGCGCCGTCCAAGGCGGACCGCCGGGCGTCCGACATCAGCGACGCCATCGTGCCCTGCCACACCCGGCAGGAGTTCGCGCAGGAGATCCGCTATCATTGGAACCGCAGCCGCAAGGAATTCCTGTCGATCGGCCGGTATCTGAACCGCGCCAAGGAAATCCTGCCGCATGGCGACTTCGAGGCGATGATCGAGAGCGATATGCCGTTTTCGGTCGAGACCGCCTTCCGGTTCCGCGCGGTGGCGGAGGCGGTGGACACCGGCCGACTGTCACTGGAGGTGCTGCCGGGGGCGGAAAGCGTCGCCTACCAGATCGTCACCATGACGCCGGACGAGCTGGAGCGGGCGAAGGCGCAGGGGCTGATCCGTCCCGACGTGACCCGGCGCCAGCTGATCGACTTCAAGCGGTCCTTGCGCCCGCCGAAGGATGTGACGCCGAACGACCGGCGCCGGCAGCTGCTGGCCGAATATGCCCGGCTGCGCGCCCGCATGGCGGAGGTCCGCGACGAGCTGCGCCGCGACCATGGCATCGACCCGGAACATGACCATGGCCGATCCGGCCGCACCGGCGTCACCATCGACGTCGAGGCGGAGGACATCGGCCCCGGTACGGACGGCGAGGCCTGATCCGTTTTAATGGTCGTGGGACGAGTGGGAGGCGATGCCGTCCCGGCTGCCGCTGCGGCCGGGGGAGGAGCCGCCGCTCAGCAGGTCGGTCAGCGCGCTGAAGTCGCGCTGGAAATTGCCGAAGAAATCGACGCCGCCGCCATTGCGGGACGCCCGCGCGGCGGAGGCCGTCATCTCGTGGGCCTCGCTGTGGCTGGAACGGCGGCTGGAGCCGCGCGCATGACGCTTGGGGGCCTTCGGCTTGCGCAGCGGCGTGACCGCCGGCGGGGGAGGGGCGTCCGGTAAAGAGGCGGTTTCCGGCGCGCTGGCGAAGGCGTCGTTGCACAGGCCGCGGTCGGCCGCCCGCTCCAGCCGGTTCGGGTCGAGAATCCAGCAGTCGAAGGCGTCGGTCTGCGGCCGCTTCGGCGCCTGCACCGCAACAGCGACCGGGGCGGCCGGCGGTGCGGCCACCGGCTCCGGAGGAGCGGGGGAGGGCAGGGGGCTGGCGGTCTCCGGCGCGTACAGCAGCGGTTCCGCAGCGGCCGGTTCTGCAACGGACAGGGCAAGCAGGGCGGCGAGTGCCGCCGCCATCACCGTCCCGCTTCCGGTCGTCGTCCGGCCCTCGCCCGGCATCCTCCGTCCTTTCGATCGTCGCGCTCGCGTCTCTCAACAGATAAACGCATCAGCGCGCCTGTTCGTCCGCGCGAAATGGGGGCGGTGCCCGGGAGACGCGGTACTCCTTCCGGGCGGGCTCTTTCGGCGGTGGGGCAGGGCGCGAGTTGCGCCCCGGTGTGGGGCGTTGTCGCAGGGGCGGGTTGGCGCTCTTGTCAGGCGGGCGGGTTGGTGGGACAGTTCGGCCCCTGTTTCCCTTACGAGAATGGACGGCGGCGCCGGCGACATGGCCGATTTCAACTGGAACGACCTGCGCTTTTTCCTGGCGGTGGCCCGGGCCGGCACGCTGACCACGGCGGCCCAGCGCCTGCGGGCCGATCACACCACGGTCAGCCGCCGCATCACCGCGCTGGAGGACGCGCTGCGCGTCACCCTGTTCGAACGCCGTCCCAGCGGATTCACCCTGACGCCGCAGGGCGAGCGGCTGAAACAGACCGCCGAGGTGATGGAGAGCGCGGCGCTTCTGGCGCAGGGGATGGTCGCCGACGGCGACCTGTCGCTGGCCGGGGCGGTGCGGATCGGCGCGCCGGACGGCTTCGGCAGCTGTTTTCTGGCGCCGCGCATCGGGGCGCTCTGTGAGCGGCATCCGGAGCTGGAGGTGCAGCTGGTCGCCATGCCGCGCGTCTTCAGCCTGTCCAAGCGCGAGGCCGACATCGCCATCAGCCTGTCGCGCCCGCAGGAAGGGCGGCTCTATGCGCGGAAACTGACCGATTACCGGCTGGGGCTGTATGGCACCGCCGCCTATCTGGATGCCCGGCCACCGATCCGCAGCCGCGCCGACCTGCGCGGCCATTCCTTCATCGGCTATATCGACGACCTGATCTTCGCGCCCGAGCTGGACTATGTCGAGACCATCGGGGAGGTGGCGCCGCGCATCAAGAGCAGTAGCCTCGTCGCCCAGTTGAAGGCGACGCTGGCCGGAGCCGGCCTGTGCATGCTGCCTGCCTTCATCGCGGCCGGCGAGCCGGATCTGGTGCAGGTGTTGCCGGAAGAGGTGACGATCACCCGGTCCTTCTGGCTGATCGTGCACGAGGATCTGCGCTCGCTGGCGCGGATTTCGATGACCGCCGACTACATCGCCGATCTGGTGCGGCGGGAGCAGGCGCTGTTCCTGCCCCCAACCGCTACCTGATTTACCCTTCGCCGCGCAGCATGCGGATGATGCCGGAGAAGTCGGTGCCGCCTTCGCCTTGCGCGTTCATCATGGCGTAGAGCTGCGCCGCCGCGGCACCCAACGGGGTGGGGGCCCCGGCGCTCTGCGCCGCTTCCTGGGCCAGCTTCAGGTCCTTCAGCATCAGCGCCGCCGCGAAACCGGGCTGGTAATCGCGGTTGGCCGGGCTGGCCGGCACAGGGCCGGGGACCGGGCAATAGCTGGTCAGCGACCAGCACTGGCCCGACGAGGTCGAGGACACGTCGAACAGCGCCTGATGCGATAGGCCGAGCTTTTCCGCCAGGACGAAGGCCTCGCAGACGCCGATCATCGAGATGCCGAGGATCATGTTGTTGCAGATCTTCGCCGCCTGACCGGCACCGGCGCTGCCGCAATGGACGATCTTCTTGCCCATGGCTTCCAGGATCGGGCGGGCGCGTTCGAAGGCGTCCGGTTCGCCGCCGGCCATGAAGGTCAGCGTGCCGGCCGAAGCGCCGCCGACGCCGCCCGACACCGGCGCGTCGAGCGAGGCGGCACCCTTGGCGGCGGCCAGCGCATGCGCCTTGCGGGCGGAGTCGACGTCGATGGTGGAGCAGTCGATCAGCAGCGTGCCCGGCTTCACCGCGGCGACGATGCCGGTGTCGCCGTCATAGACGCCCAGCACGTGGCGGCCGCCCGGCAGCATGGTGATGACCACCTCCGCCGCGGCGGCGATGGCCGCAGGGCTGTCGCCGATGGTGACGCCGGCCGCCTTGGCCGCGTCGATCGCCGCCGGCGACAGGTCGAAGCCCGACACCTGATGCCCCGCCTTCACGAGGTTCGCGGCCATCGGGCCGCCCATGTTGCCCAATCCGATGAAACCGATCATCGCCATCGTCGCGTCTCCCGTTGGTTTGGTTTTTTGGGTGCTTCCCCCTCTCCCCCCTGGGGAGAGGGTCGGGGTGAGGGGGATGCACAGGGGTGGATTTTTGTCGGAGGGCCGCCGCGCGACCCCCTCACCCTAACCCTCTCCCCGGGGGGGAGAGGGGATGAGGTTCCGTGTTTGGTTACGCCATCCGCCCGATCTCGCTGCGCGAGACGATCAGGCGCATGATCTCGTTGGTGCCTTCCAGGATCTGGTGGACACGCAGGTCGCGGACGATCTTTTCCACGCCGTAATCAGCCAGATAGCCGTAGCCGCCGAACAGCTGCAGGGCGTTGTTCGCCACCTCGAAGCCGGTGTCGGTGGCGAAGCGCTTCGCCATCGCGCAGAGGCGGGTGGCGTCCTTGCTCTTCGCATCCAGCGCCGAAGCGGCGCGGTGGACGAAGGTGCGGGCGGCCTCAAGCTCCGTCGCCATGTCGGCGATGCGGAACTGGAGCGCCTGGAAGCGGTCGAGCGACTGGCCGAAGGCCTTGCGCTCGCTCATGTAGGTCAGCGCCTTGTCGAGTGCGGCCTGGGCGCCGCCGATGGAGCAGGCGGCGATGTTGATGCGGCCGCCGTCCAGACCCTTCATGGCGAACTTGAAGCCCATCCCTTCCTGCCCCAGCAGGGCCGAGGCGGGGACGCGGGCGTCCTCCATGATGACGGCGCGGGTCGGCTGGGCGTTCCAGCCCATCTTGTGCTCGTTGGCGCCGAAGGAGAGGCCGGGGGTGTCCTTGGGGACCAGGAAGGCGCTGATGCCGCCGGGACCGTCCTCGCCGGTGCGGGCCATGACGAGGTAGAGGTCGGAGCTGCCGGCACCGGAGATGAACTGCTTGGCGCCGTTCAGGATGTAGCTGTCACCGTCACGCACCGCCCTGGTGCGCAAGGCCGCGGCGTCGGAGCCGGCGTTGGCCTCCGTCAGGCAGTAGCTCGCCAGCCATTCCATGGTGCAGAGCTTCGGCAGCCAATGGGCCTTCTGCTCGTCGCTGCCGAAATTGTCCACCATCCCCGCCACCATGTTGTGGATGGAGATGTAGGAGGCGATGGTCGGGCAGCCCTGGCTCAGCGCCTCGAAGATCACCACGGCGTCGAAGCGGCTGAGCGCGGAACCGCCATGGTCTTCCGACACATAGATGCCGCCCATGCCGAGTTCACCGGCGGCGCGGAGCGTGTCGACGGGGAAATGTTTCTTCTGGTCCCACTCGACGGCGTTGGGCGCCAGCTCGTCGCGGGCGAAGGACAACGCCATGTCGCGGATGGCGACCTGGTCTTCGGTCAGTTCAAAGGACATGCGTCACCTCGTGCGATTCCCCCTCTCCCCCCCGGGGAGAGGGTCGGGGTGAGGGGGATGCGTTGCGTGCCATCGCGAGAATCCTCGCTGTGCGTCCCCCTCACCCTAACCCTCTCCCCGGGGGGGAGAGGGGATATTCTAGCCCATCAATCCATGGTCGGAATGACGAAGCTGGCGCCTTCCTTGACGCCCGAGGGCCAGCGAGAGGTGACGGTCTTGGTCTTGGTGTAGAAGCGCACCGCGTCGGGGCCGTGCTGGTTCAGGTCGCCAAAGCCCGAACGCTTCCAGCCGCCAAAGGTGTAGTAGGCGAGCGGAACCGGGATCGGAACGTTGATGCCGACCATGCCGACATCGACGCGGCTGGCGAAGTCGCGGGCGGCGTCGCCGTCGCGGGTGAAGATCGCCACGCCGTTGCCGTACTCGTGGTCGTTCGGCAGGGCCAGCGCCTCTTCATAGGAGTCGGCGCGGACGACGGAGAGGACCGGGCCGAAGATCTCCTCCTTGTAGATGCGCATGTCCGGCTTCACCTCGTCGAACAGGCAGCCGCCCATGTAATAGCCGTTCTCGTAGCCCTGCAGCGTGAACTCGCGGCCGTCGACCGCCAGCTTGGCGCCTTCCTTGACGCCGAGATCGACGTAGGACTTCACGCGCTCCAGATGCTCGCGCGTCACCAGCGGGCCGAAATCGGCGCTGCTGTCGGTCGAGGGGCCGACCTTCAGGCCTTCCACCCGCGGGATCAGCCGCTCCATCAGGGCATCGGCGGTCTTCTTGCCGACCGGCACGACGACGGAGATCGCCATGCAGCGCTCGCCGGCCGCACCGTAACCGGCGCCGATCAGCGCGTCGGTCGCCTGGTCGAGGTCGGCGTCCGGCATCACCAGCGCATGGTTCTTGGCGCCGCCGAAGCACTGCACCCGCTTACCGTTGGCGCAGCCGCGGTTGTAGATGTATTCGGCGATCGGGGTGGAGCCGACGAAGCCCACCGCCTTGATGTCGCGGTCGTCGAGGATGGCGTCCACCGCCACCTTGTCGCCATGGACGACGTTCAGGATGCCCGCCGGCAGGCCGGCCTCCAGCATCAGCTCGGCCAGCTTGACCGGCACGCCCGGCGTGCGCTCCGACGGCTTCAGGATGAAGGCGTTGCCGCAGGCGATGGCCGGGGCGAACTTCCACATCGGGATCATGGCCGGGAAGTTGAACGGCGTGATGCCGGCGACGACGCCCAGCGGCTGGCGCATCGAATAGATGTCGATGCCGGGGCCGGCGCCGTCGGTGAACTCGCCCTTCAGCAGGTGCGGGATGCCGCAGGCGAACTCCACCACCTCAAGCCCGCGCTGGATGTCGCCCTTGGCGTCGATGATGGTCTTGCCGTGCTCCAGCGACAGCAGCAGCGCCAGTTCGTCATAGTCGCGCTGGACGAGGTCGAGGAAGCGCATCAGCACGCGGGCGCGGCGCTGCGGGTTGGTGGCGGCCCAGCCGCGCTGCGCCTGCTTGGCGTTCTCGACCGCGGCGCGCATCTCCTCCACGCTCGCCAGCGGCACGCGGGCGCGCACTTCGCCGGTCATCGGGGAGTAGACGTCGGCGAACCGCCCCGACGTTCCGGAAACCAGCTTGCCGCCGATCAGGTGCTGAAGTTCGGTGGTCATCCTATTGTCCTCCCTCGGGATTGTTTGTCACCATGTGGACCTGAGCGGCCCTTTGGCGCGACCCGAAACTTTGCGCATCGGTTGTGCAGGAATGCGGCAAGCGCCCTCCGATGGCCGCCCGCAACCCTCGAACGTGTGGGGAGACTTGGGCGCGCCCGGCGCTTATAGTGCGCCCGCGCTCCAGCCCTGGGAAACCCTGGTCCAGGACAAAGGGTGCGGGGCGGGGGATAGCCGCAGAAACGGCGAAGCGGAATGGACATGACCAGCCACGAAGACGTCTTCGACACGCCAGAGACACGGCAGCCGACCATCCTGTCGGTCTACAACCAGAAGGGCGGCGTCGGCAAAACGACCACCTCGGTGAACCTCGCGCTGGCGCTGGCGGCGCTGGGCAAGAGCGTCGTGCTGATCGATTTCGACCCGCAGAGCAGCGCCACCAGCAATTTCCTGCTGCGCGACAAGGCCAAGGTCGGCATCAACGACCTGCTGCGCAAGGAAACCTTCGTCGAGGACGCCATCACCCCGACCGCCTTCGACGGGCTGTCGATGATCGTCGGCGCGCGCAAGCTCTATTCGCTGGAACATGCGCTGGACAGCCGCGGCGGCTCGCAGCGGGGCTTGCGCAAGGCGCTGCACTTCTCGCGCAACCCGCCGGACTATGTCGTCATCGACTGCCCGCCGGCGCTGGGCCATCTGGCGGCCGGCGCGCTGGCGGCGTCGGACCGGCTGATCGTGCCGGTGTTTCCGGGGCGCTATGCGCTGGACGGGCTGCGCCGCACGCTGCAGGTGGTGGAGCATATCCAGAACGGGTTGAACCCCAGCCTGACGCTGGCCGGCATCCTGATGCTGTCGATCACCAACGACGAGGTCGGTCGCGAATCGCTGACCCAGCTGCGCAACGAGTTCCCGGAGCAGATGTTCCGCACCGCCTTCCCCTATGACGTGGATGTGGTGAAGGCGACCTACCGCCGCATGCCGGCGGCGATCTTCACGCCGGACGGGCGGACCACCAGCCGCTTCGCCGCGCTGGCCTGGGAGATCGTCCATGGCCGCGGCAGCACGCCCGACGACGCCCAGCTGAAGCCGGCGCTGGAGCGCATCCAGGCGTGGCACGAGGCGACCGACACCTCCTACAGCGCGCGGCGCGCGTCCTCCATCGACGAGGGCGACGAGCCGGGCGGCGGGGGCAATGGGGCGCGGCAGGCGGAGCGCGGCGGAGCGCGGTCGGGCGGCGGGATGGGGGCGGGCCTTGTGGGGCTGGTGATCGGGTTGGTCGGCGGCTTCGCGCTGGGGGCGGCGGTGGGGCAGCCGATTCTGGGCAGGCTGCTTGGGCTGGGGGGATGAGATTCCCCTCTCCCGCCCCGGGAGAGGGAAGGGGCCCGCCGCGAAGCGGCGGGAAGGGTGAGGGGTGTGGCACGGAGCCATGCGGTTCGGGATTCTCGGATTCCCCCTCACCCTCCCCATGCTGCGCATGGGTCCCCTCCCTCTCCCGGGGCGGGAGAGGGCGCTTGGGCGCATCTACAATCAACAAGAGGGCCGTGTCATGCTTCCTGTCGATGCCGTTCTGCGCAAGGTGGACGAGTCCTTCGAGGAGTCGGTCGGCCGGCTCTGCGAGCTGCTGCGCATTCCTTCGGTCAGCACCGATCCCGCCTATGCCGGCGAGGTCCGGCGCGCCGCCCGCTGGTGTTCCGACAGGCTGACGGCGATGGGCTTCAGCGTCACCATCCATGACACGCCCGGCCACCCGATCCTGGTCGCCCATCATCCGGGGCCGGGCCCAGGGCCGGAGGGGGCAGAGACGCCGCATGTGCTCTATTACGGCCACTACGACGTGCAGCCGGCCGACCCGATGGAGCTGTGGACCAGCCCGCCTTTTGATCCGGTGATCGTCGAGGCCGAGCGGGGGCGCCGCGTCGTCGCGCGCGGGGCCGCCGACGACAAGGGCCAGACCATGACCTTCATGGAAGCCTTCGAAGCCTGGCACGCCGTCCACGGCTCCATCCCGATCCGCGCCACCGTGCTGCTGGAGGGCGAGGAGGAAACCGGCAGCCCGTCGCTGCCACGCTTCCTGAAGGAGCATGCGGCGGAGCTGCAGGCCGATTTCTGCCTGGTCACCGACACCAACGCCTGGGACGTCGACACCCCGGCGATCACCACCCGGCTGCGCGGGCTGCTCTATCTGGAAGCCACCGTCACGGGCCCGAGCCACGACCTGCATTCCGGCCTGTTCGGCGGCGCCGTGCCCAACCCGTTGAACGTGCTGAGCGGCATCCTGGGCCAGATCCACGATGCCGACGGGCGGGTGCGCTTCGACGGCTTCTATGACGGCGTGCGCGAACTGCCGGACGAGCTGCGGGCGCAGATCCGCGGCCTGCCGCTGGACGAGGCGCAGTTCCTGGGCGCTCTCGGCCTGACCCGCAGCCATGGCGAGGCGGGGCGGACGCTGCTGGAGCGCATCTGGACCCGGCCGACCTGCGACATCAACGGCATCTGGGGCGGCTATACCGGCGAGGGATCGAAGACGGTCATCCCGGCCAAGGCGTCGTGCAAGCTGAGCTGCCGTCTGGTGCCCGGCCAGGATCCGGCGGCGGTCGAGGCGTCGGTCCGACGCTTCTTCGAGGACCGGCTGCCGGCGGACTGCACGGTCAGCTTCCGCAGCTTCAGCTCCTCGCCTGGCATCGAGGTGCCGACGGACACGCCCTGGATGCAGGCGGTGCGCGGCGGGCTGAAAGAGGCGACGGGGCGCGACGGCGTGCTGATCGGCGGCGGCGGGTCGATCCCCATCGTCGGCTGGTTCCGCGAGCATCTGGGGCTGGACACCATCCTGGTCGGCTTCGGGCTGGACGACGACCGCATCCATTCACCGAACGAGAAGTTCGAGCTGAAATGCCTGCGCAACGGTATCCGCAGCCATGCGGCGATAGTGGGCCGTTTGGCGGCCGGGCGGGTTGGCTGAGGCTTGGGCGGACCTAAATCTTCCCGATCTGCGGCAGGGGTGGGCTGACGCCTTATCTCCTGCCGCCACCGACACGATCGAGACGGGAATTCGCATGTCCGCCCTGTTTACGCCCTTCACGCTGAAGGACGTCACCCTGCGCAACCGCATCGCGGTTCCGCCGATGTGCCAGTACAGCGCCGTCGATGGCGTCATCAACGACTGGCATCTCGTCCACTACCCCGGCCTCGCCCGCGGCGGCGCCGGTCTGGTGATCGTCGAGGCGACGGCGGTGTCGCCGGAAGGCCGCATCACGCCGGGCTGCACCGGCCTGTGGAACGACACCCAGGCGGACGGAATGGCGCGCATCGCCGCCTCCATCGCCGCCGCCGGCGCCATTTCCGGCATCCAGATCGGCCATGCCGGCCGCAAGGCCAGCGCCAACCGCCCCTGGGAGGGTGACGACCACATCGCCGACGGCGATCCGCGCGGCTGGGAGACCATCTCGCCGTCGGCCGTTCCCTTCGGCCATCATCTGCCGAAGGTGCCGAAGGCGATGACGCTGGATGACATCGCCCGCGTCCGCGCCGACTTCGTGGCCGCCGCCGTGCGCGCCCGCGATGCCGGTTTCAAGTGGCTGGAGCTGCATTTCGCCCACGGCTATCTCGGCCAGAGCTTCTTCTCGGTCCACGCCAACAAACGCACCGACCAGTATGGCGGCGACCTTGCCGGGCGCAGCCGCTTCCTGCTGGAAACGCTGGCGGCGGTGCGCGAGGTGTGGCCGGAAAACCTGCCGCTGACCGCGCGCTTCGGCGTGATCGAGTATGACGGGCGCGACGAGCAGACGCTGGCCGAGTCGATCGAACTCGCCCGCAACTTCCGCGCCGGCGGGCTGGACCTGCTGAGCGTCAGCGTCGGCTTTTCCACCCCCGACGCCCGCGTTCCGTGGGGGCCGGCCTTCCTGGCCCCGGTCGCCGAGCGGGTGCGGCGCGAGGCGGAGCTGCCGGTGGCGGCGGCCTGGGGCATCGACGCGCCGAAGATCGCCAACCGGACCGTCGCCGACGGGCAGCTGGATCTGGTGATGGTCGGCCGCGCCCATCTGGCCAACCCGCATTATCCCTACCGCGCCGCCAAGGAACTGGGCGTGGAGCGTCCGTCCTGGGTGCTGCCGGCGCCCTACGCCCACTGGCTGGAGCGCTATCGGGCTACCGACGCCGCGGAGTGAGGGTGGTGGCTTTTTAGCACGGAGGAATCCCCCTCTCCCCCCGGGGAGAGGGGATAGGAGCCGCTCAGCCCGCTTCGGCGGCGGAGGAGGCGCTCCACAGGTTGATGCCGGCGTCGGCGACGGCGTGGGTGTCGATCTCCGCCAGTTGCTCCGACGTGAAGGACAGGTTGTTCAGCGCGTCCAGCGAGTTGTCGAGCTGCTCGACGTTGCGGGCGCCGATCAGGGCGGAGGTGACGCGCGGGTCGCGCAGCACCCAGGCGATGGCCATCTGCGCCAGCGTCTGGCCGCGCCGCTGGGCGATGGCGTCGAGCGCGCGGATGCGCTCCAGGTTTTCCGGCGACAGGAAGTTGGCGCGCAGCGTCCCGCCCTTGGCTGCGCGGGCGTCGGCCGGGCGGTCTCCCAGATACTTGTTGGTCAGCATGCCCTGCGCCATCGGCGAGAAGGCGATGCAGCCCATGCCGAGATCCTCCAGCGTCTCCAGCAGCCCGCCTTCCACCCAGCGGTTCAGCATGGAGTAGGAGGGCTGGTGGATCAGGCAGGGGGTGCCCAGATCCTTCAGGATCCCGGCCGCCCGCCGCGTCATCTCCGGCGAGTAGGAGGAGATGCCGACATAGAGCGCCTTGCCCTGGCGGACGATGTGGTCGAGCGCGCCCATCGTCTCCTCCAGCGGGGTGCGGGGATCGACGCGGTGCGAATAGAAGATGTCGACATAGTCGAGACCCATCCGCTTCAGGCTCTGGTCCAGGCTGGAGACCAGATACTTGCGGGAGCCCCAGTTGCCGTAGGGGCCGGGCCACATCTCGTAACCAGCCTTGGTCGAGATCACCATCTGGTCGCGGTAGGGGCGGAAATCAGTGGCGAGGATGCGGCCGAAATTCTCCTCGGCCGAACCCGGCGGCGGGCCGTAGTTGTTGGCGAGGTCGAAATGGGTGACGCCGCGGTCGAAGGCCCGGCGCAGCACGGCGCGCCCGGTGGCGAACACGTCGGTGCCGCCGAAATTCTGCCAAAGCCCCAGCGAAATGGCCGGCAGGTCCAGCCCGCTGCGGCCGGTGCGGCGATAGCTCATGCCTTCGTATCGCCGGTCGGCGGCAAGGTAGGGCGGCTGCATGGCGTTCTCCCGATGTGATCTTGAGTGATATATCAGCATAGGGCGGCAGTGGGGCCGGGCGCAATGGCGCGGCCGGTCATATCACTGCGGGAAGGGCGGCCGGGGGAGGGCTGGCCATGCGACCGGCACAATGCCACCATGACAATCCGGCGGTCCGGCCTCAACTTGTCTCGCAAACCATCCGCAAGACAGAACCATTTCCGGAAAGGCCGGCGCGCTCCCTCGTTTCACAAGGATTTTTACAGTCTGTCGAGGGCGGTGCTTGCGCCTGTGGCCGAAAAGATACATCCGACATCGGAAATGTAATGGTGACAATGTTCCGTTTGACCCCGCCGATTACGTCTCCATAATCCTGATTGTCTCGATTGTTCGAGCGTTGTGCGCCAGATGATGGAGGATCCGATGCGCCACACCGACGTGACCCGCAGTTCCGGCCCGTACACGGCAGCCCCGGGCGCCGTCCCGGCCGCCGGCCGCGTCACCCGTGTCGCCTCGCGTTCGCTCTGGCGGCTGCTCGACGTGTTGTTTTCCGCGATGGAACGGCGCAAACAACGTCATGCACTGGCGAGGCTCGACGACCATCAGCTGAAGGACATCGGCGTCAGCCGGTCCGAGGTGGAGCAAGAGGTGTCGAAGCCGTTCTGGCGGGGATGAGACGATGGCCAATGAATCCATACAGAGCCAATCCATTCAAATCGAATACGCAGTCGAACCGGACCTGAGCGCCGACGATTTCATCGACGTTCTGGAGCGCTCCGGGCTGGCGGAACGCCGGCCCGTGGGCGACCGCCCGCGGGTGGAGGCGATGCTGCGCAACGCCGGTCTGATCATCACCGCGCGGGAGGATGGACGGCTGGTCGGGGTCGCCCGGTCGATCACCGACTTCGTCTATTGCTGTTATCTGTCCGACCTCGCCGTCGACCGCGCCCTGCAGGGGCGCGGCATCGGCAAGGAGCTGATGCGCCGCACCCGCGACGCGATGGGGCCGGGCACCATGTGCCTGCTGCTGTCCGCACCCAAGGCCATCAGCTTCTACGAGCAGGCCGGGCTGAAGCGGCACGAGCAGGCCTTCCTGTTCACCGATCTGGAATAATACCGGGGGGAGCACCGCCGCCATGCCCGACACGATCACCAGCACCGTGGCCGATAGCAGGATCGACACTGCCGGCCTCGCCATCTCCTATGCCGACGTGGCCGGGGCGGCGGAGCGGATCGCCGGCGTCGCCCACCGCACGCCGGTGCTGACCAGCCGCACCGCCGACACGCTGACCGGCGGCGAGCTGCTGTTCAAGTGCGAGAATTTCCAGCGCACCGGCGCCTTCAAGATCCGCGGCGCCTACAACGCCATCGCCCGCTTCACCCCCGTGCAGCGCGCGGTCGGCGTCGTCGCCTATTCGTCCGGCAACCACGCCCAGGCCATCGCGCTGGCGGCGTCGATGCTGCGGGTGAAGGCGACCATCGTCATGCCGATCGACGCCCCGGCGGCCAAGCTGGCGGCCACCCGCGGCTATGGCGCCGAAGTGGTGCTGTACGACCGCTATGCCGAGCCGCCCGATGCCGCCGTCGCCCGCGTGCTGGAGGAGCGGGGCGGCATCTTCATCCCGCCCTTCGACCACCCGCATGTGATGGCCGGGCAGGGCACCGTCGCCAAGGAGCTGATCGAGGAGGTTCAGGCGAGTGGTGGCGCACCGCTGGACCTGCTGGTGGTGCCGACCAGCGGCGGCGGGCTGCTGGCCGGCTGCGCGGTGGCGGCGAAGGCGCTGAACCCCGGCTGCCGCGTGATCGGCATCGAGCCGGAGGCCGGCAACGACGCCCAGCAGAGCCTGCGCAGCGGCAGCATCGTCCGCATCGAACCGCCGAAGACCATCGCCGATGGCGCCCAGAGCCGCAATGTCGGCCAGCTGACCTTTCCGGTAATGCAGCGGCTGGTCGACGACATCGACACCGTCACCGACGACCAGTTGGTCGACGCCATGCGCTTCTTCGCCAGCCGGATGAAGATGTTGGTCGAGCCGACCGGCTGCCTCGCCGCCGCCGCGGTGCTGTCCGGGAAACTGGATGTGCGCGGCAAGCGCGTCGGCATCGTCGTCACCGGCGGCAACGTTGACCTCGCCCGCTTCGCCGCGCTGGTGCAGGTGGGCTAGACTCCCTCTCCCGCCCCGGGAGAGGGAAGGGGCCCATGGCATCGCCATGGGAAGGGTGAGGGGTGATCCAAGGAACCATGCGGTTCGGGAGTCTTGCCCTACCCCTCACCCTCCCCACGCCTGACGGCGCGGGTCCCCTCCCTCTCCCGGGGCGGGAGAGGGAAACGACGCTTCATCGATCAGATTCCCCCAAGACGTAAGGAACGCTCGCCATGACCGGGAAAGCCATGCGCCTGCCCATTTATCAGGTCGATGCCTTCACCGACCGCGTCTTCGCCGGCAACCCGGCGGCGGTCGTGCCGCTGGAGTCCTGGCTGCCCGATGCGCAGATGCTGGCCATCGCGGCGGAGAACAATCTGGCGGAGACCGCCTTCTTCGTCCGCAATGGCGAAGGGGCGACAGGGGGGTATGAACTGCGCTGGTTCACCCCGGCGGTGGAGGTCGATCTGTGCGGCCATGCCACGCTGGCGACCGCCTTCGTCATCTCCACCATCCTGGAACCGGGCCGCGAGCGCATGGACTTCGCCACCCGGCAGGCCGGCACGCTGACCGTCACCCGCGACGGCGACCGCTACACGCTGGACTTCCCCAACCGTCCGGCCAAGCCGGCGGAGCGGGTCGATCCCAACCTGCTGGCGGCGCTGGGCGGCCCGGCGCCGGCCGCGATCCTGAGCGGGCGCGACTATCTGGTGGTCTACGAATCGGCCGACGCGGTGCGGGCGCTGGCGCCGGACATGGCGCTGCTGTCGAAGCTGGACCTGTTCGCGGTCTGCGTCACCGCGCCGGGGGAAGATGGAATCGATTTCGTCTCGCGCCTGTTCGCCCCGGCCCAGGGCATCCCGGAGGACCCGGTCACCGGCTCCACCCACTGCATGCTGACGCCCTATTGGGCGGAGCGGCTGGGCAAGTCGGTGCTGACGGCGCGTCAGGTCTCGGCCCGCGGCGGCGACCTGCTGTGCGAACTGGCCGGCGACCGGGTGAAGATCGGCGGGCAGGCGGTGCTGTATCTCGAAGGCTCCATCCTGGTGTGAGGCAACAATGGACGTTCGGTTCGAGCGCATAGCGCCGATCCTGCCGGTCCGCGACGTGCGGGCGGCGCTCGCCCACTACCGGCGTCTCGGCTTCGCGGTGACCGCCTACGATGAGGCCGCCGCGGACCCGGTCTATGGGTTCCTGGACTGGAATGGGGTGAGCCTGCATCTGGCGCGGGTTCCGGACCTCGATCCGGAACGCTCGGCCGTCGCCTGCTATCTCTATGTCAGCGATGCCGACGCGCTGCATGCGGCATGGCAGGCGGCGCAGGTTGGCGGCCGGCTGACGGCGGTCTCCGACACGCCCTATGGCCTGCGCGAGTTCGCCCACATCGACCCGGACGGCAACCTGCTGCGCGTCGGGGCGGAGGCACGGAGGAATGGCGATGGCTGAGGAAACGGTCCTTCTGTTCTCCTACGGCACCCTGCAGCAGGAGAATGTGCAGATGGCGTCCTTCGGCCGGCTGCTGGCCGGGCGGCCGGATGCCATGCCGGGGTATCGCTGCGACATGCTGGAGATCTCCGATCCGGAGGTGATCCGCACCAGCGGCAAGCGCTTCCACCCCGTGGTGAGCGAAAGCGGCGATCCGGCCGACGAGGTCCTCGGCACCCTGTTCGAGATTACCGCGGAAGAACTGGCCGCTGCCGATTCCTATGAGGTCGCGGATTACAGGCGCGTCATGGTCCGCCTGAAATCGGGGGCGGAGGCCTGGGTCTACGTCAAGGCGTGAGGGGAGGGAGGCGCGCTTTAAGCCTCCGTCTCCATTTTCTGTTCGACCGCGGCGGCCTTGATCGCCTTCTGCAGCTTCTCGAAGGCGCGGACCTCGATCTGGCGGACGCGCTCGCGGCTGATGCCGTATTTCTGCGACAGGTCCTCCAGCGTCGTCGGCGCTTCGCGCAGGCGGCGTTCGGTCAGGATGTCGCGTTCGCGGTCGTTCAGCGCGGTCATGGCGTTCGCCAGCAGCTTGCGGCGCTTGCCCAGCTCCTCGCGGTCGGCCAGCGTGATTTCCTGGCTGGCGGTCTCGTCGACCAGGAAATCCTGCCATTCGCCCTCGCTCTCCGCCCGCAGGGGGGCGTTCAGCGAATGGTCGGGGCTGGCGAGGCGCCGGTTCATGTTGACGACGTCCTGTTCGGGAACGTCCAGCTTGGTGGCGATGGCCTGGACCTGTTCGGGCGACAGGTCGCCTTCCTCGATCGCCTGCATCTGGCCCTTCAGCCGGCGCAGGTTGAAGAACAGCTTCTTCTGGGCCGCCGTCGTGCCCATCTTCACCAGCGACCAGCTGTGCAGGATGTATTCCTGGATCGCCGCGCGAATCCACCACATCGCGTAGGTCGCCAGCCGGAAGCCGCGGTCGGGGTCGAATCGCTTCACCGCCTGCATCATGCCGACATTGCCTTCGGAGATCAGCTCCGACAATGGCAGGCCGTAGCCGCGGTAGCCCATGGCGATCTTGGCCACCAGGCGCAGATGGCTGGTGACGAGCTGATGGGCGGCGCCGGAATCCTCATGCTGCTGCCAGCTTTTGGCGAGCATGTATTCCCGCTCCGGCTCCAGCATCGGGAACTTGCGGATCTCCTGGAGATAGCGGGACAGATTGCTCTCGGACCCGATGGCCGGAAGATTGGATGCCGTCGCCATGACCAAACCCCTCTCCTGACGGCCGGTATACCCATGAGAAGGAATTCATGGGCATGCGGCCATTCTTCAGCGCGGGTTCCAAAGGCCCCTCGCAATGAGCGGGCGGCGGAACCTCGCCATTGACCGGGAGTCTATCCAAGAAAGATTACCCGGTGTACCGTTTTAAAGCGACTCCAAGGTGACAATTAGTTCATGAATATCCGCCGGAATTGGGGAGCGGAATGCCACAATTTCGCCACTGACCGGATGACGGAAGGTCAGCGCCGCGGCATGCAGCGCCTGTCGCGGAAACCCAACAAGGGTGCCCCGAACCGGTTCCGGAAGTTGCGAGGCGAATTTGCCCCCCGGCCGCCCCGACCGGCCGCGGCCATAGAGCGGATCGCCGACCAGCGGGTGGCCGATGTGGGTCAGATGGACGCGGATCTGGTGGGTGCGCCCGGTCTCCAGCACGCATTCGACCAGCGAGGCGGCCATGCCGAAGCTCTTGACCACGCGGTACTTGGTGGCGGCCGGTTTGCCGCCGCCGGTCACCACCGCCATCTTCTTGCGGTCGGCGCTGCTGCGGCCGATGTTGCCCTCGATCCGGCCCTGCGTCGGGTTGGGCACGCCCCAGACCAGCGCCAGATAGGTGCGGCTGAGCGTGCGGTCGGAGAACTGGTCCGACAGGCCGTGATGGGCGCGGTCGTTCTTGGCGACCACCATCAGGCCGCTGGTGTCCTTGTCCAGCCGGTGGACGATGCCCGGCCGCTTCACCCCGCCGATGCCGGACAGGCTGTCGCCGCAATGGGCCAGCAGGGCGTTGACCAGCGTGCCGTCCGGGTTGCCGGCGGCGGGATGCACCACCAGCCCCGCCGGCTTGTCGATCACCAGAACGTCGGCATCCTCGTACACCACGTCGATCGGGATGTCCTGCGCCACCGGTTCGGCGGCCTCCGCCCCCGGCACTTCGACCTCGAAGCGCTGGCCGGGTTTGACCCTCAGGGACGGGTCCGTTATCGTCCGGCCGTCGCCGCGCACGCAGCCCTGTTCCAGCAGGGCCTGGACGCGCGACCGCGACAGGTCCGGCAGGCCCGCCGCCAACGCCTTGTCCAGCCGCTGGCCCGCCGCCTCGTCGGGGATCGTGTAGGCGAGGGCACGGGCAGGCGAACCGGCGTCGTCGTCCGGATCGAGGAAATCGTCGGACAGATCGTCCGGGTTGGTGTCGTCCGGCATGTTGGCGGCCATCGGCTTTGCGTATCGCGTCCTGTTTCAATCGTCCGGGAGTGGACCCCAAACCGTGCAGATCCTCAAGGCACTCGTCGTCATCATGGGCGTTCTGATCATCGCCGGCTTCACTTATCTCGGGGTGGAGCTGTACAAGCGGATGTCGGACCCCAACCGCGCCTCCCTGACCGGGCCCTCCACCACGACCACGGTGCTCGACCGCCCGGCGGAGGTGACGCTGGACGTCCCGGCCGGCGCCCGCATCGGCGAGATGCTGGCGGTCGGCAACCGCGTGCTGTTCAAGGTGACCCTGCCGCAGGGGCCGGACCGCCTCTATATGATCGACCCGCGCACCGGCGCCGTCACCGCGACGGTCATTGCCGGCCCCCCAGGCGGCAAAGCCGCTCCGTAACAGACCGGCAAAGCCGCACCCTAATGGACAGGTCTCGCGATCATGCATGATTTCCGCAGCGACAATGTCGCCGGTGCCGCCCCGCAGGTGATGACGGCGCTGGCGGCGGCGTCCACCGGCACCGCCTCCCCCTATGGCAACGATCCCTGGACCGCGCGGGTGACCGAGCGGCTGTGCGCGATCTTCGAGACCGACGTCGCGGTCTTCCCCGTCGCCACCGGCACGGCCGCCAACTCTCTGGCGCTGTCGGCGCTGGTGCCGCCCTTTGGCGCGGTGCTGTGCCATGAGGAGGCGCACATCACCATCGACGAATGCGGCGCGCCGGAATTCTTCACCGGCGGCGCCAAGCTGGTGCCGCTGGCTGGCGAGCATGGCAAGCTGACGCCGGACGTGGTGTCGCGCCACATCGCCAAGGCCGGGGTCGGCGTCGTCCACCGCGTCCAGCCCGCCGCCCTCAGCCTGACCCAGGCGACGGAGGCCGGCACGGTCTACACCCCGGCGGAGGTCGAGGCGCTGGTCGAGACCGCCCATGCCAACGGCATGGCCGTGCATATGGACGGCGCCCGCTTCGCCAACGCCATCGCCCGGCTGGGCTGCGCCCCGGCCGACGTGACGTGGCGTGCCGGGGTCGACGTGCTGACGCTGGGCGGCACCAAGGGCGGCTGCCTCGCCGCCGAGGCGGTGGTGTTCTTCAACCCGGCGATGGCCGAGGATTTCGGCTTCGGCCGCAAGCGCGGCGGCCATCTGGTTTCGAAGATGCGCTTCCTGTCGGCGCAGCTGGACGCCTGGCTGGACGACGGCCTGTGGCTGCGCCTGGCCGCCCACGCCAACGCCATGGCCGACCGTCTGGCCGCCGGCCTGACCGCGCTGCCCGGCGTCGAGCTGGCCCACCTGGTGGAGGCCAACGAGCTGTTCGTCCGCCTGCCGGACGCTTACGCCGAGGCGCTGGAGGGGGCCGGCTACGGCTTCTACCGCTGGGACGACGGCACCGCGCGCTTCGTCACGGCGTTCGACACGCCGGCGGCGGCGATTGACGGTTTGCTGGATATTTTGCGCCGCCTGTAAGAAAAGGCTTGATCGGCGGGGCGGGCTTGGTTAGAAACCCGCCCACGCCGATGACGTCCCCATCGTCTAGAGGCCTAGGACACCGCCCTCTCACGGCGGTAACAGGGGTTCGACTCCCCTTGGGGACGCCAACCTTCCAAGGTTGGGTCGCGCGGCCGGTGGCAGCCTCCACCGTCGCGAGCCACGCATCGGGACCAGACGTCCCCTTCGTCTAGAGGCCTAGGACACCGCCCTCTCACGGCGGTAACAGGGGTTCGACTCCCCTAGGGGACGCCATCCACGCGCTGGATGCGTTATTGAGCGCGGGCTTGAAGATACAACGTCCCCGTCGTCTAGAGGCCTAGGACACCGCCCTTTCACGGCGGCGACACGGGTTCGACTCCCGTCGGGGACGCCATCTTCTTGCGGTGCCGGTCTGCGTCAGGATGTCACAGCCTCGCAACTCTGCGGGGCTTTTTGTTTTTGCTCGAACTGTTAAATATCTTCTAATTCCAATGAGGCACTATTCCACGGATACCTGGGTGTCCGTGTATTAAACGTCTATTCTTGAGAGATTTGTTGTTCTGCTCGGCAGTTAATATTTTAAATGAACAAGAGATGCTCCGTGCTCTAGAGCTGCAATGGAGGTTTCGCTTCCCCTTCTGAGAGTTGCGTAACCCTGCGATTCTGGTATGGTTGCATAGCTTGAAAGTGATTGCCTAAAAAATGTGTTGAACAATACGATAGGTGCATTATGAGAAGCAGCAAGAAAAATTTTAACAGAGAAATTAGAAAATTCCCTCCTCCTATTTTGTACAAATATGTAGTTGGAGAGAGGGTGGATATAATCGAAAATCAGAGTATTAGGTTTACGCAGCCTGAAAGCTTAAACGATCCTTTTGAGGTAAAGCCTGTATTTTCTGGGTGGGGAAGTAGGAAATATTTGAAGCATCTTATGAAAGAGAGCACATCCCAGTCGATTGCGCAGGAAACGTCTAAATTCCCTCAGTTGAAGAATTTTCCATGGCTAAAGGATTGGATATCTCAGGCAGTTAACGAAAAGGTAAACCTCGTTGAGAACGATTTTTTCGACTTTCTTAACGCATTTTCCCCAATGATAGGAGATAGTTTCTCAAAGGCGAGCAATAAGATTGCTATTCTTTCTTTAACAGAAGATAGTAATAACTTACTTATGTGGTCTCATTATGCTGCTCAGCATACTGGCCTCGTCATAGGGTTTCGTGCAAATCACAAATTTATCAACCAAAAGATGCATGATAATGATGAGCTCAGACATCCTAGGCCGGTTGCTTATTCAAAATCACGTCCGAAGTTCGATTTTTCCCAGCCTTACAGAGAGGATGATGATATTTTCTCGCAGTTCTTCTTAACAAAGAGTAGAGAATGGAGCTATGAGAAAGAATGGAGAGTAATTCAGTCATCTGGTGCTGCGAGTAAGTCGTTTATGCTAGATAACGGAGAGGCGGTTTATCTATTTGATGCTCCGCACGATGCGGTGTGTGAGCTGATTATTGGTGCGCGTGCGACTGACCGTACAAAGGTCATCGTGCCAGTGATATTGCGCCTCAATCCGTCTCTGCATCATGTGAAATTATATAAAGCTTCGCTTAACTCTGAGGAATTTGGCCTTAGCTTCTCAGAAGTAAAATATCTCGACGGCCCCGAGCAGACTGCAATTGACTTACTATATGACCCCAGTCGAGATGCTTGGAATGCTGCTATAAAAAAGTACGTAGCAGCTTTCGAAGAGAAAACTGGAATGCCTTTCAAGAGCGTTGATTCCTCTTCCTAGTTTTTGGGAATAAAATAATTCCTGTCGTGAGTGTGCAATATACATTGTTAGGAAGGGAGCATCCGATAGTGTAAAAGGCTGATATTGGGCTGCTTAATCCAACACCCCCGTCTGATACAGCGTCACCCGAATCCCCCCGTTCGACACCGACACGCCGCCCTCCTGGAACGGCAGTTCCGTCGCTTTCGCCAGCGCCGCCTCGTTGGTGATGATGCCCACGCGCCAGCCGGTGAAGCGGGCTTTCAGGGTCTGACCCATGGCGTGATAGAGCGGGATCAGGGACTTGCCCTCGCCTATGCGGGCGCCGTAGGGCGGGTTGACGATGACGAGGCCGGGGGGGCCCTCGGGCGGGGTCAGGTCGCTGATGGCGTGGTGGGTGAACTCGGTCCAGGCGGAGACGCCGGCACGCTCGGCGTTGGCGCGGCTCATGGCGATGGCGCCGGCGTCGCGGTCGCTGCCGTAGAAGCGGACGGTGGGCGTCGTGGTCGTGCCGCCGGCGCGCAGGCTCTGCCACAGGGTGGGGTCGAAGTTGGCGAGCTGTTCGAAGGCGAAATGACGGGAACGGCCGGGCTTCAGGCCGGCGGCGATCTCGGCGGCCTCGATGACGAAGGTGCCGGAGCCGCACATCGGGTCCACCACGGGCTCGCGGCCGTCATAGCCGCACTGGCGCAGGAACAGCGCGGCCAGCGTCTCGCGCATCGGCGCCTTGTTGACCGCTTCCTTGTGGCCGCGCTTGTGCAACGACTCGCCGGAGCTGTCGACGCTGATGGTGCAGAGGTCGTCGTCGATGCGCGCCTTGATCTGGACGGCGCGGGTGTCCTCCGCCTCCGTGTCCCCGGCGTCCTTCCGGGCGTTCTTGCCGGCCGGCTTGGGGGCGGCCTTGACGATGGGGGCGCCGAGTTCCTCGGCGATGGCGCGCTCGATGCGCTGGGCGGCGGCGCCGGCATGGTAGATGCGCGAGGCCTTGCAGGAGGCCTCGACCCGCACCGGAACGTCGGCACGCAGGATCTCGGCCCAGGGAACGCGGCGGGCGCGCTTGTCCAACTGCGCCAGATGCAGGGCGCGGAAGCTGGCGATGCGCGCCAGCACGCGGGTGGCGCCGCGCAGCTCCAGATTGGCCCGCCAGACCTCCGGCCAGCCGCCGGTGACCGTCACCCCGCCCTTCACGGCGGTGGGGTTGGCGAAGCCGCGGTCGCACGCCTCGGCGCACAGCACGGATTCCAGGCCGGGGGCGGCCACCAGGAAAATCTCGAAGGGCTGCGCGGCGCCGGTCTTGTCTTGGTCGGTGTTCATCCCGCCTACATAGCCCGAAGGCCGGCCGTCTACGACAGGATTCTCGCAAATCCGCGAGGGCAGCCGACCCGGCAATTGACGGCGGGCCGTCGCCCCTTATGATCGGATTGGAACACGAACAATCAAGCCGGCTTTCGATTCCGAACACAGAATCGGCCGGCAAGCAGGGGAGACCACGCGACATGACCGCAACCGACACCACCAACTGGCCCGCCGACCTGCTGGCCCGGGAGTTCCGGGACAAGCGGGTGCTGGTCACCGGGAGCAGCCGCGGCATCGGCGCCGCGGTGGCGGTGGCCTTCGCCCAGCTCGGCGCCCGCGTCGCCATCCATGGACGCGACCGGGCGGCGGTGGAGGCCGTGGCGGCCTCAATGGGGGCCGGGATGGGCAACGGCGTGATCGGGCTGGCCGGCGACTTCGCCGACAAGGGACAGACCCGCGCGGTGGTGGAACAGGCGGTGGACCGGCTGGGCGGGCTGGACGTGCTGATCAACAATGCCGGCACCATGCTGGGCCGGGTGGCGCTGGCCGACATCGACGACGAGTTCCTGCAAAGGCAGTTCGACCTGAACGCGGCCTCGGCGGTCGTCGCCAGCCGCGCCGCCCTGCCGGCGCTGATCGAGTCGAGGGGGGCCATCGTCAACACCGGCTCCATCTCCGGCCGCACCGGCGGCAGCGCCGGCTCGTCGCTCTACAGCGCCGCGAAGGCGTTCCAGGCCAGCCTCGCCCGTTCGCTGGCGACGGAGCTGGCGCCGCACGGCATCCGCGTCAACGCGGTGTCGCCCGGCACCATCGACACCGATTTTCACCAGCGCTACTCGACCGCGGACAAACTGTCGCAGACCGCGGCGCGCATCCCGCTGAAACGGCTGGGCACGGCGGAGGATTGCGTCGGCGCCTACCTGTTCCTCTCTTCCAACCGGCTGGCAGGCTACATCACTGGCCAGACGATCGAGGTGAATGGCGGTCAGTTCTATAACTAAAGGCTAAGCTTTCGCGAATGCGAAGGTCAAGCTTTGGCAAAATGCAAAGCGATCTCAATGATCTTGGCAAATTGCGAAGGGTAGGTGGCGCTGTCTATTGGAACGGGGGTGATTTCACAGGGCAGAAAAACACCGCGGCGTTAATGGTCCTTTGGCATTGTTCTTGTAGGCTACCTCGTTGATAACCGATCGCACGAAAGATCGGAGAGTTGCCAGCAGCCGGGTCAGAAGACGAGGTCCCCAATCATGAACGCCGCCCACCCAAGCCAGCAGACCGCCACCCAACTCGCCAAAGCCGGTCCATTCGCCAATCTGCGCACGGCGACCAAGATCTACACCGGCTTCGGCGTGACGCTCGCGCTGCTGGTCGGGCTGGGGGCGGTGTCCTGGACGGGCTTGCGATCGAGCGACGACGCTCTCCGCCGCTATGCCGGGCAGTCGCATGTCGCCATGGCGGTGGCGGAGGCGGACACCAACATGGCCGACGCCCTGGGGGCGGCGGAGGAGTTCGTGTCCAGCGGCTCCGCCGCGGTGGCCGGCCGCTTCCGCGCCGACGTGGACAAGTTCGCCAGGAAGCTGGACGCCGCCACCACGCGCATGACCAGCGCGACCGACCGTCAGGCGGCGCAGGAGATCGCAAGCCTGCAGAAGACGCTGACCGGCGGCTTCGACCAACTGGTCGCCGCGCGGACGGAGCGCGACTCGATCGTCGCGTCGGTGGTGAACAAGTTGGGCGCCGACATCCGCCGCACGCTGAGCGAGACCGTCAAGGCGGAGAAGGATCTGGGCGATCTCGACCGCACGGTGCAGGCCGCCGACGTCAGCGAGCAGTACCTGCTGGTCCGCGTGCTGGTCGCCCGTTTCGTGGCGGAGACGCAGGCCGAGGATCTGGTGCGCATCCGCAAGGATCTGGCCGACGTGACCGCCAAGGCCACGGCGCTGCGCGACGGCATGGCGGACGGGCCGGTGAAGGCCAAGCTGTCCGATGCGGTCGCCAAGCTTCCGGCCTATGGCGCCGGCATCGACCGCATCGCCAGCTTGAGCGACCAGCTGAAGTCGCTGAACAATGAGACGCTGGGCAAGGCCGGCAAGGAGATCGGCGACAAGATCGGCCTGATCCGCGACCATTCCGCCGATTTCCTGTCGCAGCTGGAGACCACCGCCGCCGCCGAGGTGAAGGCGGCCGAAGGGCGCGGCACCGTGGTGACGGTCGCCGCCCTGCTGATCGGCCTGCTGCTGGCCTGGGCGATTTCGCGGGCGATCACCAAGCCGCTCGGCAACATCACGCGGGCGATGGGCCGCCTGGCCGAAGGCGACCTGAGCGTCGCCGTCACCGACGACGCTCGGCGGGACGAGATCGGCGCGCTGGCCCGTGCGCTCCAGGTCTTCAAGACCAACGCCTATGAGATGGAGCGGATGCGCAAGGCGCAGGAGGAGAGCGAACGGCAGGCCGCCGCCCAGCGCCGCCAGACCATGATGCAGATGGCCGACACCTTCGAGAGCGCGGTGAAGGGCATCGTCGACACCGTCGCCAACGCCGCCACCGGCATGCGCGACGCCGCGACGGAGCTTACCGCCACTGCGCAGGAGGCGACCGAGCGGTCGCTGCTGGTCGCCTCGGCCTCCGAACAGGCGTCGGCCAATGTGCAGACCGTCGCCACCGCGACGGAGGAGTTGTCGGCCTCCATTTCCGAGATCGGCCAGCAGGTGGAGAACTCCACCCGCATCGCCACCCAGGCGGTGGCCGATGCCGACGGCGCCGACCGCACCATGCGCGATCTGGTCTCCGCCGCCGAGCAGATCGGCGCCGTGGTGGAACTGATCAGCGGCATCGCCGCGCAGACCAACCTGCTGGCGCTGAACGCCACCATCGAGGCGGCGCGGGCCGGAGAGGCGGGCAAGGGCTTCGCCGTGGTGGCGAGCGAGGTGAAGGCGCTGGCCAGCCAGACCGCGCGCGCGACCGACGAGATCCAGGCCAAGGTGCAGGAGATTCAGCAGACCACCGGCGGCGCCCAGAAGGCGATCGGCAGCATCGGCAAGACCATCGGCCACATGAGCGAGATCACCACCGCCATCGCCGCCGCCATCGAGGAACAGGCCGCCGCCACCCGCGAGATCGCCTCCAGCGTCACCCAGGCGGCGCAGGGCACCGAGGAGGTGTCGAGCAACATCGCCGGCGTCAGCACCGCCGTCCACGAGACCGGCGACGCCGCCGGCCGCGTCCGCGGCACCTCGCAGGAACTTGCGGTCGAGGCCGAGCGGCTGCGCAAGGAAGTGGGGACGTTTATCGCGACGGTGCGGGCGGCGTAGGGGGGTGCTATCCCCCTCTCCCCCCCCCGGGGAGAGGGGATTTGTTGACGCACCCACGTCACCAGGGCCGGCAGCGGCATGGCGCCGGCGGTGCGGGCGATTTCGCGGCCGTGGTGGACCAGGACCAGCGACGGGATGCTGCGGATGCCGAATCGGCCGGCGAGGTCGGGAGAGGCCTCGGTGTCGATCTTGGCGAGGCGGACGTGGGGCTCCAGCTGGGCCGCGGCCTGGGCGAAGACGGGGGCCATCATGCGGCAGGGGCCGCACCACTCGGCCCAGAAGTCGATCAGCAGCGGCAGGTCGCTTTTCTCGGCATGCGCGGCGAAGCGGCGGGCGTCGAGCGCCACCGGCTTTCCTTCGAACAGGGCGTTGCCGCAGCGACCGCACTTGCCGCCGCCCAGCCGGGCCGGAGGCACGCGGTTCAGAGTGTCGCAATGCGGGCAGGCGATGTGCAGGCTGTCGGTGCCTGTGGAAGAACCGGTGCCTGTGGAAGACTGACCTGAAGCTTGGGCGGTGGGCGGCATGGCGGGGCTCCTTCCCCTGGCAGCTTGTCCACCGTCGATGTATGGGGCCGGAGCCGCCCGCTCAAGATCCCCTCAAGGCAGGCGGGCCTACTCCTGACGGCCCATCAGGCCTTCCAGCTTTGCGAAATCCACATATTGCGCCGGCCGGTCCTTCAACAGGTCCGGGGTCGCCTGGGCATTCTCCCGTGCGCATTCGGCGACGTAGCGGGCCAAGAGGTCGCGCATGACCTCGGCCAGAGGCGTCTGCCGCTGACGTGCGTAATTCTTGGCGACATCTTTGATTCTGCGGTCAACGCGCAAAGAGATCGTCGCCTTCTTTGGATGAAACGGATCTCCGATCATGACGATCCCCCACCAATCTTGCTGATCCACGTTATTTGGATATGCCGGATCGATGGTGGATACAAGGATCCATGGGAAGGCGGGTGATAAAACTTGGGGATGATAACTTGTGAATTTGTGTGGATAAAATTTCCGTTGGTTTTCTTCTCCACAGAATCTGTGGATAGATGTGTGCGCAATCTCCGAACAGAATCATCCACACCCTTCCGGCTGGCCTGTCCGGCCTGTGGATGAGTGGGTTTGCCTATTTTTTAGGCGAATGGGACAGCTTCTCCGGCCCCGGTCCGCCGACCAGCCGCAGCCGGCCGGCCGGCGACAGGTCGGGCAGGATGGACAGCACGGTTTCCTCGGTCAGTTCGCCGATCTGGCGGCGCTTGGCGCGGGCGGCGGAGGTCGCGGCGCGCAGGGAGTCGAAATCCACAGGCTCGACCTGGAGCAGGGCCCGCACCCGCTGTCCGGCCTCGCGGTAGTCCTGGGAAAGCGCGTCGTAGCGCGGGCGCAGCGGCTCGAAGGCGGCGCGCAGGACGGCGGCGTCGGCGTCGGACAGGTCGGCGGCCACATGCTCGACGAAGCGGTCGGGCATCGGCCGGTAGGGCGGGGGTGGCGGGTTGCGGATCGTCGCCACCAGCATGGCGCCGAGGAACAGGTTCAGCGCCAGCGATGCCAGGGCCAGCGTGCGCAGGCTGATCCGCTGGCGGAGGCGGGTCAGGACGGACGGCTGGGGGGCGGCGAAACCGCTCATCGGGAGTCTCCGTCGAACAGAGTGACGACCTCGTCGCTCAGCAGGGCCAATTCCTGGCCGCGCGGTGCGGTGGGGGCGGGGCTGGCAAGCTGCCCGGTCAGCCAGCCGAGCATGAGAAGGACGGCGCAGAAGCCGGCCACCGTCCGCCGCGGCATCCGGCCGAGCAGGAGCATCACGATGCTGTCCTGCGGCATGCCGCGCGCCGCCTTGCCGACGGCGGCCAGCAGGCGGTCGACGCGGGCATCCTCCACCGGCGGGGCCGGGACGGCGAGCAGGCGGTCGAAGGACTGCGCGTTCTCCAGCGCCGTGCGCAGGGCGGACGAGCGGGCGAGCGCGTCGTCGGCCGCGGCGCGCAGCTCCGGCGGCCAGCGCTCCGGCGAGGCGCCGTATTCGTCCAGGTGGCGGAGGAAGTCTTCGTCGGTCATGGTGTCCTCCCTCCTCATAGGGCGTCGGTGGCGGAGAGCGCGGTCTTCAGTGCGGCACGGGCGCGGGCCAGCAGCGAGGCGAACGCGCTTTCACTCATGGTCAGGACCTCGGCGGCCTGCCGCAGGCTGAGCCCCTCCTGGTGGAACAGCACGACGGCGGCGCGCTGGCGGTCGGGCAAGGCGGCCAGCGCCCGGTTGACGCGCTCGGCGGTCTGGCGCTCGGCGATGCGGGCCAGCGCGTCGGGCGACTCGTCGGGCGGATCGCCGGCGTCTTCCAGCGGCGACCAGCCGGGGCGGCGGCCACGGTCGATGGCGAGGTTCATGACGATGCGGTAGAGCCATGTGGTGAAGGCGGCCCGCGCCCCGTCCCAGCGGCCGGCATGCTGCCAGACCCGCAGGAACGCTTCCTGCGCGATCTCGTCGGCGTCGGACGGGTTGCCGGTCATCCGCTGGGCCAGCGCCACGGCGCGGCGCATGTGGCGGGCGGCCAGACGGTCGAAGGCGGCGGCATCGCCGCCGGCCACGCGCTCCATCAACCCGTCGTCGCTGTCGGTGTCGTTGGCCACCGGGGCTCCGCTCATGCCGTGGGCGAGAACTATGCCCAAGAGGGCGGAGGGGCGCCAGCGCTGGGATTTCTCCCTCTCCCCCCCGGGGAGAGGGTCGGGGTGAGGGGGATGCACAGTGTGGCTGTTTCGAGAATCTTCGCCGCGCGACCCCCTCACCCTAACCCTCTCCCCGGGGGGGAGAGGGGATCTTGCGGGGGTGATGGAAATTCTGAGGATTACGGAAAGTATGCCCATCCGCCGCCCCCTATTCCGCGGGCGCGGCGATGGCGTGGCGGCGGGTGCGCCGCAGGGCCAGCCGTTCGAGCGTCAGATAGACCACCGGCGTGGTGTAGAGAGTCAGCATCTGGCTGACCAGCAGGCCGCCGATGATGGCGATGCCGAGCGGGCGGCGGATCTCGCCGCCGGTGCCGTAGTCGAAGGCCAGGGGAACGGCGCCCAGCAGCGCCGCCATCGTCGTCATCATTATCGGGCGGAAGCGGACCAGTCCGGCCTCGCGGATCGCCTCCAAGGGCGACAGGCCGCGTTCGCGCTCCGCCTCCAGGGCGAAGTCGATCATCATGATGGCGTTCTTCTTGACGATGCCGATCAGCAGGATGATGCCGATCAAGGCCACGATCGACAGGTCGTAGCCGGTCAGGATCAGCGCGATCAGCGCCCCCAGACCGGCCGACGGCAGGGTCGACAGGATGGTCAGCGGGTGGATCAGGCTTTCGTACAGAACGCCCAGCACGATGTAGATGGTGATCAGCGCCGCCAGGATCAGCAGCGGCTGGCTGGAGGAGGATTGCTGGAAGGCGCGCGCGTCGCCCTGGAAGCCGGCGCGGATGCTGGCGGGCATGCCGATGTCCTCCGCCGCGCGCTGGATCAGCTCGGTCGCCTGGGACAGCGAGACGCCGGGGGCGAGGTCGAAGGTCAGGTTGGCGACCGGGAAGCCGCTCTGGTGCTGGATGCTGGCGGCCTGGTTGCCGATGACGACGCGCGACACCGCCGACAGCGGCACCATGCCGTCGCGGCCGGTGACGTAGATGCGCTTCAGGTCGTCGGGGCCGAGCGCCTCGGATGGCGCGACCTCCAGCACCACCTTGTGCTGGTTCTGCGCCAGATACATGGTGGAGACCTGCCGCTGGCCGAAGGCGTCGTAGAGCGTCGCCTCCAGGCTGCTGAGCGACACGCCGAGGCGGGCGGCGGCGTCGCGGTCGACGATGACGTTGGCCTGGATGCCGCCATTCTGGCGGTCGTTGGCGACGTCGACCAACTCCGGCAGGGTGCGCATCTTCTCCACCAGCTTGGGCGCCCATTCGTTGAGCGCGCCGATGTCGGCGTCCTGCAGGCTGTAGCGGTACTGGCTGCGGCCCTGGAAGCCGCCGACGCGGATGTCCTGCACCGGCATCAGATAGAGCTGCACCCCCGGCACCTTGCCGGCGCGCTGGCGCAGCCGCTGGGTGACGGTGGGCAGGTCGTCGCGCTCCGCCTTCGGTTTCAGGGCGATGTAGATCTGGCCGGAATAGGTGCCGCCGGGACCGCCGCCGCCGATGGTGCCGCCGACGCTCGCCACCGCCGGGTCGCCGGAAACGGCGTCCTGCAAGGCGCGCTGGCGCGTCACCATGGCGCGGAAGGAGATGTCGGGCGGCGGGTCGCTGAAGCCGATCAGCAGGCCGGTGTCCTGCTGCGGCACGAAGCCCTTCGGCACCTGCCCGTAGAGCCAGACGCTGACGCCGATGATGGCGAAGGTCACCACCAGCATGGTGCGGCGGTGGGCCAGCACCCAGTCGAGCCCGCCGGCATAGAGGCCGAACAGCCGGTCGCCGATCCAGCCGAGCGCGCGGGCGAGGCGGCCGGGGGGGCTGCGCTCCGCCTCCGGCGCCAGCAGATGGGCGCACATCATCGGGGTCAGGGTCAGCGACACCACCGCCGAGACCGCGATGGCGACCGACAGCACCACGGCGAATTCGCGGAACAGCCGACCCTGGATGCCGCCCATGAACAGGATTGGGATGAAGACGGCGACCAGCGACAGGCTGATCGACACCACGGTGAAGGCGACCTGCCGCGCCCCCTTCACCGCCGCCTCGAACGGCTTGGCGCCCTTTTCGATGTGGCGGACGATGTTCTCGATGACGACGATGGCGTCGTCCACCACGAAGCCGACCGAGATGGTCAGCGCCATCAGCGAGAAATTGTCCAGGCTGTAGCCGACGATCCACATCACGCCGAAGGTGCCGGCCAGCGACAGCGGAACCGAAGCCGCCGGGATTACCGTCGCCCACAGCCGGCGCAGGAACAGCGCCATCACCATCACCACCAGCGCCACGGTGACCGCCAGCGTCTTCTGCACATCGTCGATGGAGGCGCGGATGGTGGGCGTGCGGTCGGTGCGCACCGACAGGCTGACCCCCGGCGGCATCCAGCCGCGCAGGGTCGGCAGCTCCGCCCGGATGCGGTCCACCGTCTCCACCACGTTGGAGCCGGGCTGCTTCTGGATGTTGATGAGCACGGCGCGCTGACCGTCCTGCCAGGCGGCGGTGCGGCTGTTCTCCGGCGCCTCGATCACCTCGGCGATGTCGCCGAGGCGGATGGTGGCGCCGTTCTTCTCGGTGACGATCAGCTTGCGGTAGGCATCGGCGCCGAACAGTTGGTCGCTGGCGCCGATCGACCAGGATTCATGGGTGCCGTCGAAGCTGCCCTTCGGGCCGTTGGCGTTGGCCTGGGAGATGACGCTGCGGATCGATTCCAGGCTGTCGCCCATGTTGGCGGCCGCGGCGGCATTGACGCGCACGCGCACCGCCGTCTTCTCCGCCCCGTTGATGGAGACCTGGGCCACCCCCTCGATCTGGCTCAGCCGCTGGCCGATGATGCTGTCGGCCAGATTGTAGAGGTCGGCGGGGGCGAGCGTGGTGGAGGTCATCGCCAGCGTCATCACCGGCGCGTCGGCCGGGTTGATGCGCCGCATCTTGGGGGGGCTCGGCAGGTCGGCCGGAAGGTCGCCGCCGGCGGCGTTGATGGCGGCCTGCACGTCGCGCGAGGCCGATTCCACGTCGCGGTTCAGCTCGAACTGCACGACGACGACGGTGCTGCCGAGCTTGCTGTTGGAGGTCATCTCCGACACGCCGGCGATGCGGGAGAGGCGGCGTTCCAGCGGCGTGGCGACGGAGGCGGCCATGGTCTCCGGGCTGGCGCCGGGCAGCGAGGCGGTCACGATGATGGTGGGGAATTCCACCTGCGGCAGCGGCGCCACCGGCAGGAAGCGGTAGGCCACCATGCCGAGGATCATCAGCCCGACCATCAGCAGCGACGTGCCGACCGGCCGCCGGATGAAGGGGGCGGAGAGCGAGGCGGCGGAGGGCAGAAGATTTGAGGGCAGCATGGCCGGCTACTCCGCCGCCGCCCGGCCGGGAGCGTGGCCGGACTCCTGGCTGTTGCCCGCTTCCGAAACCTCCTTGCGGCGCCACGGCCGCAGCCAGCGGCCCAGCCGGTTGCCGAGACGGTCCATATAGAGATAGACCACCGGCGTGGTGTAGAGCGTCAGCACCTGGCTGAGCAGCAGGCCGCCGACGATGGCGATGCCCATCGGCTTGCGCAGCTCCGAGCCGGTGCCGTTCTCCAGCGCCAAGGGCAGGGCGCCGAGCAGCGCCGCCATGGTCGTCATCATGATCGGGCGGAAGCGCAGAAGCGACGCCTCGTAGATCGAGCGTTCCGGTGCCATGCCCTGGTGACGCTCCGCCTCCAGCGCGAAGTCGATCATCATGATGGCGTTCTTCTTGACGATGCCGATCAGCAGCACGATGCCGACCAGCGCGATCAGCGACAGATCGTGGCCGGTCGCCATCAACGCCAGCAGCGCGCCGATGCCGGCGGACGGCAGGGTCGACAGGATGGTGATGGGGTGGATCGTGCTCTCGTACAGCACGCCCAGCACGATATAGACGGCGACTACCGCCGCCAGGATCAGCCAGGGCTGGGTGTCGAGCGAGGCGCGGAACTCGGCCGCCGTGCCGGCGAAGCGGGCGGTGGCGGTGTCGGGCATGCCGATGCTGTCGCGCGCCTGCTGGATCGCCGCCACCGCCGCGCCGAGCGACACGCCTGGGGCGACGTTGAAGGACAGGGTGACGGAGGGGAACTGGCCCTGGTGGGTGATGACCAGCGGGGCGGTCTTGCGCTCCACCGACACGATGGCGTTCAAGGGAACGACGGTGCCGCCGCTGGCCTTCACATAGATCTTGGACAAGGATGCCGGGTCCATCTGGAAGGACGGCTCGACCTCCAGGATCACGCGGTACTGGTTGGTCTGGGTGTAGATGGTCGAGACCTGGCGCTGGCCGAAGGCGTCGTAGAGCGTGTCGTCGATGGCCTGGGGCAGGACGTGCAGGCGGCTGGCGGCGTCGCGGTCGATGGTGAGATAGACCTGCAGGCCGTCGGGCTGCTGGTCGGTCGCCACGTCGGTCAATTCGGGGCGGGCGCGGAGCGCCTCCAGCAGGCGCGGGGTCCAGCTTTCCAGTTCGCGCGGGTCGGCGTCCTGCAACACGTACTGGTATTGCGTGCGGCTGACGCGGCTGTCGATCTGCACGTCCTGCACCGCCTGCATGAACAGCGAGACGCCCTTCAGGTCGCCGGTGGCGGCGCGCAGGCGGGCGATGATCTCCTCCGCGGAGGAACTGCGCTGGTCGCGCGGCTTCAGGGCGATGGTCAGGTTGCCGGTGTTGGTGGTGGCATTGACCGTTCCGGTGCCGACGAAGCTCGCCACGCCCGCCACGTCGGGATCGCGCCGCACGATGTCGGCGACCTCGCGCTGGCGCTCCGCCATCGCCTTGACCGAGATGGAGGGGGCGGCGTCCGTCACGCCGATGATGACGCCGGTGTCCTGCTGCGGCAGGAAGCCCTTCGGCACCACGTCGTAGAGGTAGAGGGTGGCGGCCAGCGTGGCGATGGTGACCAGCAGCGTCGCCGGCTGATGGCGCAGGACGAAGCGCAGCGAGGCGGCATAGCCGTTCAGCAGCGCGTCGAAGCCGCGCTCGGTCCAGCGGAACAGGCCGTTGGGCTTGCTCTCGGTCTCCGGTTTCAGCAGGCGGGCGCACATCATCGGTGTCAGCGTCAGCGAGATCACCGCCGACACCAGCACGGCGATGGACAGCGTGATGGCGAATTCGCGGAACAGCCGGCCGACCACGCCGCCCATGAACAGCAGCGGGATGAACACGGCGATCAGCGACAGGGTCAGCGACACGACGGTGAAGCCGATCTGGCGGGCGCCTTTGAGGGCGGCCTGCATCGGCTTCTCGCCCTTCTCGATGTAGCGGACGATGTTCTCGATCATCACGATGGCGTCGTCGACGACGAAGCCGGACGCGATGGTCAGCGCCATCAGCGACAGGTTGTCTAGGCTGAAGCCGCACAGCGCCATGATGCCGAAGGTGCCGATCAGCGACAGCGGCAGGGCCGCCGCCGGGATCACCGTCGCCCACGCCTTGCGCAGGAACAGGAAGATCACCAGCACCACCAGCCCGGCGGTCAGCACCAGCGTCTTCTGCACGTCCACCACCGAGGCGCGGATGGTCTCCGTCCGGTCGGTCAGCACCGCCATGTGGATCTGCGGCGGCAGGCTGGCCTGGAGCGACGGCAGCAGTTTGCGGATGCGGTCCACCGTGTCGATGATGTTGGCGCCGGGCTGGCGCAGCACGTTCAGCAGAACCGCCGGCTTGCCGTCATGCCACGCCGCCAGCCGGGTGTTCTCCACCGAATCGACCACGGTGCCGATGTCGGTCAGCCGCACCGGGCCGCCGTTCTTGTAGGCAACGATGATCGGGCGGTAGGCGGCGGCATTCTCGATCTGGTCGTTGACGCCGATCGACCAGGACTGGCGCGGACCGTCAAAGCTGCCCTTCGGCGCGTTGACGTTGGCCTGGGTGATGGTGGTCCGCACATCCTCCAGCGTCAGGCCGAGACCGGCGACGGCGGCGGGATTGACCTGCACGCGGACGGCCGGGCGCAGGCCGCCCTCGATCCCGACATAGCCGACGCCGTCGACCTGGGACAGCTTCTGCGCCAACAGCGTGTCGGCGGCGTCGCTGACGGTCTCCAGCCGCAGGCTGTCGGAACTCAGCGCCAGCACCATGACCGGCGTGTCGGCCGGGTTGACCTTGTCGTAGACCGGCGGGTTGGGCAGCCCCTTTGGCAGCGTGCCCGACGCGGCGCTGATCGCCGACTGCACGTCCTGCGAGGCGGCGTCGATGTCGCGGGTCAGGTCGAATTGCAGGGTGATGACCGACAGCCCGAAGGAGCTGGTCGACACCATGGAGGAGATGCCGGCGATCTGGCCAAGCTGGCGTTCCAGCGGCGCGGTGACCGACGACGCCATCACCTCGGGTGCTGCGCCCGGCAGCTGGGTGGTGACGCGCACCGTCGGGAAATCGACCGTCGGCAGCGAGGAGATCGGCAGCGCGCTGTAGCCCAGCAGGCCCAGCAGCACCACCGCCAGCATCAGCAGCCCGGTGGCGACCGGCCGCAGGATGAAGGGGGCGGAGATGTTCATGAGGGCTGCCGTCCCTCACGCGGGGCGGACTGGCCGGGAGCGTTTCCGGGGGCGGGAGCGGTGCCGTTGTTCTCGCGCTGCTGCTGGCGCTCGCGGCGCCGTTCCTCGCGCGCCGCCGGATCCTGTGCCTTGCCGGCGGGCGCGGCCTCCGGTGCTGGGGTGGCGGGAGCGGTGCCGGTGGGGGCGGCGGACGCGATGGGCTCGACGATGCGGATCTTGGAGCCGGGCTGCAAACGGTATTGGCCGTCGACCACCACCCGCTCGCCGGGGGTCAGGCCCTCGTCGATGATGGCCTTGGTTTCCTCCTGGCGGGCGACCTTGATCGGGCGCTGCTCCACCGTCAGGTCGTCCTTGATGACGTAGGCGTAGGTGCCCTGGGGACCGCGCTGCACCACGGTCGAGGGCACGGTGGTGGCGCCGTGGCGGATGGTGGAGAGCAGGCGGACATTGACGAACTGGCCCGGCCACAGCTTTTGCGGATCGTTCGGCATCTCGGCCTTCAGGCGGATGGTCCCGGTGCCGGTGTCGATCAAATTGTCCACCACCGACAGCTTGCCGGTGTCGAGAACGCGGCGGCCTTCCCGGTCCTGCGCCTCGACCGTCACCGGCCCCTGCGCCTGGGCGGCGAGCACCGCCTGCAATTGCTTCTCCGGGAGGGTGAAGAGGACGGCGATGGGCTGGATTTGCGTGATGGTGGCGATGCCGTTCTGGTCGCTCGCCCGCACCACGTTGCCTTGGTCGACGTTGCGCAGGCCGATGCGGCCGCTGATGGGGGCGGTGATGGTGGTGTAGTTCAGCTGGACCCGCACCGCCTCGATCGCCGCCTCGTCGGCGCGGATTTGCGCCTCGTACTGGGCGACCAGCGCGCGTTGGGTGTCGACGGTCTGGCGCGAAGCGAATTCCTTCAGGTTCATGTTGCGGTCGAGGTCGCGGCGGGCGTTGGCCAACTGCGCCTCGTCCTGCGCCTTCTTCGCCTCGGCCTGGGCGAGCTGGGCCTGGAGCGGGCGGGAATCGATGGTCGCCAGCAGGTCGCCGGCCTTGACCAGCTGGCCTTCCTGCAGCGAGACGCGCTGAAGCTCGCCATCGACGCGGGCGCGCACGGTGACGCTGTTGAAGGCCTGGACCGTACCGATGCCGTCGAACCAGATCGGCACATCCTCCTTCGCCACGGTGCCGGCCTGCACCGCCACCACGCTGCTGCGCGCGCCGGCCGGAGGGCGGCCCGGCTGTGTCGCCGCCGCAGGCGCCAGCTTTTGCTGAACCGCGTAGCCAACGCCGCCGACCAGACCGGCGAGAACCACACCGGTGACCACCGGCTTCCAACGAATCGTCATGACCTGTTCCGACGCTTGTCCGGACGGCTCGCTCGGCCGCCCCGGTCTTTCTGTTCCTCCCTGATACGCGGCGGCGGGAGGGATTCGTCGGGGGGCGCCGAAGATTTTTTCGGCGAAACGGCATTGACCGAGGTCGGGGGGAGCCCATAATCGGCCCGTGTCGAGGTAAGCGCCGAAAGGCTGCGCTCGCTGCCCGTCCAGGAGGGGCCGTTTGGCACCGTTAGTCACTTAGACGGGGATGTAGGCGAAGCGTCGACACACCAACCAAAGCCGCCTCCGGGCGGCTTTCGGCGTTTTAGGCCTGACGGTAAACCGTATCCAGCCAAGCCGGACGGCACTCGGCCATGTCCACCATCGAGATTTTGAACTGGCCAGCGGCTTTGGCTGCGGCAAGAAGCCGTCGGCAAGCCTCGGCATCTAGATAGTCACTGATGGCACGGGTCCGCTGATGATGACGATATCATCGCTGGATGCCCGATAAGGCAGCCCCGCCCCGTTCACCGCCAGCAGGATGCGATTGTCGCGGCACATACGTGAATAGGCGTTGAATTTGAGAATGAGTTGCATTATGAGGGCTCTCAACTGCGAATGATTCTTATTCGTGTCGGGGGCAAGCAAGTGAAGAAACGGGTTGAGGGCGGCCGGGTGTCGCGTGGGGCGGCGTTCGGCGCCATGGTGCTGGGCGGTCTTATGGTGCCGGCGGTGGCAGGCGCGCAAAGCGCAGGCGGGCAGGGGGCCGACAATGGTGCCGCGCTGCAGATGCCGACGGTGACGGTGACCGGGCAGGGGGAAACGGCGCTGTCGCCGGTGACCGGCTATGTCGCCAACCAGCAGGCGACCGGCACCAAGACCGACACGCCGCTGATCGAGACGCCGCAGTCGATCTCGGTCATTCCGGCCGACCAGATCCGCGACCAGAACGCCCAGACGCTGAATCAGGTGGTGCGCTACACCGCCGGCGTGACGGCGGAGACGCGCGGCGCGGTGGCGACCCGCTATGACCAGCTGAAGGTCCGCGGCTTCGACGCCGACACCTATCTGAACGGGCTGAAGCTGCAGTCGCTCTACTACGCGGCATCGCAGGTCGACCCCTATCTGCTGGAGCGGGCGGAGGTGCTGAAGGGCCCGACCTCCGTGCTGTACGGCCAGTCGCCGGCCGGCGGCCTGATCAATCAGGTTTCCAAGCGCCCGACCGCCACCGCGCTGAACGAGGTCGGGGTCGAATACGGCACCGACAATCATTGGCGCGGCACCGCCGACTTCTCCGGCCCGATCGACAAGGACGGCAAGTTCCTCTACCGCCTGACCGCCGTCGGCCTCAGCGAGGACGGCCAAATCCGGATGACGGAGAACGAGCGCATCGCCGTCGCCCCGTCCTTCACCTGGAAGCCGGATGCCGAGACCAGCCTGACCCTGCTGGGCTTCTACCAGCACGATCCGAAGGGCAATTCCTATGGCGGCATCCCGCCGCAGGGCACGGTGCTGTCGAACCCGCTGGGCAAAATCCCGGTCGATTTCTATGACGGCGATCCGAATTTCGAGAAGTTCGACCGGCGCCAAGCCTCGGTCGGCTATGCCTTCGACAAGAAGCTGAGCGACGTCTGGACCGTGCGGCTGAACGGGCGCTGGCTGAACGCCAAGGTCGCCTATGACAGCCTGTATGCCAACGGCCTCGACGCCGACTACCGCACCCTTTATCGCGGCATCGCCACCTCGCGGGAGGAGATGAACGCGTATGCCTTCGACAACCAGATCGAAGGGCGCTTCTCCACCGGCCCGGTCGGCCACACGCTGCTGGCCGGCGTCGATTACCAGCGGCTCGACGGCCATTACACCGCCGGCTTCGGGCTGGCACCGTCGATCGACGTGTTCAACCCGGTCTATGGCGTCGCCGTCGCCCCGCCGGCGGTCAACCGCACCGACATCGACGGGCGTCAGACCGGCATCTATCTGCAGGACCAGATGCGGCTCGGCGGCTTCATCCTGACGGTGGCCGGGCGCCGCGACTGGGCGAAGACCACCTCCAGCTCCGCCTTCGGCAGCAGCACCCAGTCCGATCAGGCCTGGACCGGCCGCGCCGGGCTGACCTATGTCTTCGAGAACGGCATCGCGCCTTACATCAGCTATGCCGAATCCTTCACGCCCAGCAGCGGCGTCGATTTCGCCGGCACGCCCTTCAAGCCGGAGGAAGGCACCCAGTACGAGGTCGGCGTGAAGTACCAGCCGCCGGGCATGAACAGCCTGTTCACCGCGGCCCTGTTCGACCTGACCCGCAGCAACCTGCTGACCAGCGATCCCGTCCACCCCGGCTTCTCCGTCCAGAGCGGCGAGGCGCGGTCGCGCGGCATCGAGTTGGAGGCCAAGGTCGGCGTGACCAAGGACCTCGACCTCATCGGCACCTACACCTACCTCGACACCAAATACACCAAGGACAATGGCGGGCTGGAGGGCAAGCGCCTGCCGGCGGTGCCGCGCCACCAGGCGTCGGCCTGGGCCATGTACCACATGCCGGAAGGCACCCCGCTGACCGGGCTGGGCGTCGGCGCCGGCGTGCGCTTCACCGGCAGCACGATGAACACGGCCAACAGCTTCAAGGTGCCGTCCTTCACCCTGGTGGACGCCACCGTGTCCTACGACCTGGGCGCCCTGTCGCCGAAGCTGCAGGGGGCGGAGGTCACCGTCAACGGCAAGAACCTGTTCAACAAGGAATATGTCGCCTCCTGCTATTACGGCGAGTGGTGCGCCTACGGCTATCAGCGGACGGTGACCGCCGGCCTGCGCTACCGCTGGTAAGTGTCCGTGCCGACTCTTCCCCTTCCCCATTGGCAAAGGAAGCCGTCATGACGCCTGCGAGCCTGCGGGGCTGGCGCCTCGTCCACCGCTGGACCAGCCTGATCTGTTCGGCGAACCTGCTGATCCTCTGCGTGACCGGGCTGATCCTGGTGTTCCACCACGAGATCCAGCATCTGATGGGGGAGGAGCTGGACAGCAGCTATACGGAGGGGCAGGTCCGCCTGCCGCTCCAGACGCTGGTCGACATCGCGCGGAAGGCCGATCCGGCGCTGGAGCCCAAGCTGCTGTCCTTCGATCCGGAGGACAAGGCGGTCAACTACATCTATCTGAGCCCGCCCGGGGAGAGTGGCTTCGATCTGGGGCGCTGGGTGGTGCTGAACGGCTTCACCGGCGCCAACCAGATGCTGAAGCAGCCGGAGGAGACGCTGGTCGGCTTCCTGCTGAAGCTGCATGTCGACCTGTTCACCGGCTTCGCCGGCCAGATGTTCGTCGGGGTGATGGGGCTGCTGTTTGTGGTCAGCACGGTCAGCGGGCTGGTCGTCTACGGACCCTTCATGAAGAAGCTGGCCTTCGGCATCCTGCGCTTCGGGCGGGGAACCCGCATCGGCAACATCGACCTGCACAATCTGTTCGGCGTGGCGACCCTGGTCTGGGCCTTCGTCGTCGGGCTGACCGGCGCCATCCTGTCCTTCTCGCCGCTGATCACCGGCTATTGGCAGAAGACCGAACTGGCGGCGATGACCGCCCGCCATACCGAGCCAATGACCGGAAGTCCTGTGTCGATCGACCGGGTGGCCGAGGCCGGGCTGTCGGCCTTTCCCGGCAAGGATCTGGCCTTCATCGCCTATCCCGGCAACGAATATGCCGGCAGCCGCCATTTCAGCGTGATGGTGCGCGGCCACACCGAACTGACCCAGCGGCTGCTCAGCGTCGCGCTCGTCGACGCCGAGACCGGCGTGGTGGCGGAGACGGCCGGTACGCCCTGGTACATGACGGTGCTGATGCTGTCGGGGCCGTTCCACTTCGGCGATTACGGCGGGCTGCCGCTGCAGATCGTCTGGGCGCTGTTCACCATCGTCACCGGCGTGGTGACGGTGACCGGCTTCATCGTCTGGCTGAAACGGCCGCGGGCGCGGGCGGCATCCGCCGGGAGTGGCGCGTCCGGCGCCAGGCTGGGGAGCAAGGCATGACCGGGGTCTGGCGCATTCCGGCCGCGCTGGCCGTGCTCTCCGTCATCGGGCTTGCCGCCGCCATCCTCGGCGACGGGGTGTGGGACTGGCTGTGCTGGGCGACCCTGTCGGTGCCGCTGGCCGTCTGCGCGGCCAAGCTGTGGCGGCAGTGGCCCTCCTGATTTGGAAATGGGCTCAGCCAAGGCCGTTGCGGCCCGGCGACAGAATGCCGGCCGGGTCGCCCACCGCGCGCAGCTCCGTCAGCAAGGCGGCGGCGGGTGATCGGCGCAGCGCCTCGGGCACCGGCAAGCCGTTCGCCAGCCGGTAAGGTGCGAAGCCCCGTTCCAGCGCCGTTCCGATCAGATCCCGGTAAGCGGCGAGGGCGGCCTCGTCCGCACCCGGCATCATCCGGTCGAATCCCAGGGTGAAATAGGTCAGCAGGCAGCGGAAGCCGTTGGACTCGATCCCGACATTGAGGTCGATGCCGGCCTGTTCCAGCCGCTCGCGCGCCCAGGTCAGGTAATCGGCCAGCGCCCCGAACTCGAAGGGAAAGGCAAGGCAGAGCCAGATCAGGCCGCAGCCGTCGCGGTCGGGATCGGCCGCCGCGAGGTCGGGGTGCCGATCCTTGCGCCAATAGACCGTTCGCAGGTTGCGTCCGTCCGGCACGCCCAGCCAATCCTCGTATCCCTCGATCCAGGCGCCGTCCCGCCGGGCGATGTCCAGTTCAACCGCCTGGGACACCGAGGCGAAGCGCCGGGACAGGCGGCCGGCGCGGGCCTCCAGCACCTCCGGCGCCTCCGCGCGGATCAGGGCGGAGGCGTGCCACTCGTTCAGGGCCGCCGGGGCGAGCCGGTCGGTCGGGACGGAGGCGCGGACATCGTCCAGCGCCAGCCATTTGATGCCGTTCCACAGGGTCAGCGACCGGTCGGGCAGGGATTGCTCGCGTTGGCAGTCGCGCCACAGCTCCAGGAAGGCGGGCAGGGCGTCGAGGCCGCCGATGTCCACCGACAGGATGGCGAGGTCGCTGGGCATCGCCTCCAGCCGGATGACGGCGCTGGTCACCACGCCAAGGTTCGACTGGCTGAACAGACCGTCGATCAGCGGCCCGGCCGGCGCCGGGTCGAGCCCGACCGTCCGCTCCGCTCCCAGCGGTCCGCAGCCGGTTTGCAGCCGCCGGCCGTCCGGCAGCGCGACCTCCAGCTCGCACAGCGAGGTCCAGCGCTCGCCCATGCTGCCGTCGCCGCGGTCAAGCGCGTTGGCGAGCGCGCTGGCCTCCGCCGGGCCGCCGATGACCGGGACGAAGAAGCGGTCGGTTCGCTCCGCCAGGAAGGCGGCCAGGGCGTGGAAGGTCACCCCGGGCTCGACCCGCACCAGCCCGCGCTCGCCATCGAAGCCGGAGATGCCGTCGAGCCGCCGGAGATCGAGCACCACCGCCCCGTCCTGCGTCGGCGCCCGCGACCCCAGCCCCCAGTTGGCGCCGCGGCTGACCGGATGGACCGGCAGGCGGTGCCGGGTGGCGACGGCGAGGCAGGCGGCGGTCTGGTCGGCATCGCCGGGACTGACGACGGCCGATACCCGGACATCCGGCGCGAAGGTGCGCCGGCCCCAGTCCAGGCGCTCGGCCTCCGCGGTTCGGACATGCTCCGGCCCGACAATGCGGCGCCACTCCTCCAGCGCGTCGGCGGGCGGTTCGCAGTCGGAGAGCGAAGCGGCAGGGGAGGTGGGCATTCTGGGGCGGTCCCGGTTGCGGTCGTCGTGGCGGCGGCGCGTATCCTGCCGGCCGGTGCATGGCATGCGGAGGCATGGTGACAGACTGCATACCGGGGGCGGCATCCCGTTTTCATGGGATGGCGATTTCGGGCAACGGCCCGCTATGATGAGGTTTGAATCGAAGGTTCGATCCGACAGTCCGCATGGGGTCGTCACAGTGGATCAGGCACGATCGGCCGCCGGAACCGGCGGCGTCATCTCCGTGGTCCTTGTCGAGGACGACGCGCCGACCCGTGACTTCCTGGCCGCATCGCTGGCCGCGGGCGAGGGGATCCGTCTGCAGGCTTCGGTCGGAACGCTGGCGGAGGCGCGCGCGGCGCTGGAGAGCAGCCGTCCGCGCGTGCTGGTGACCGACCTGAAGCTTCCCGACGGCCATGGCAGCGATCTGATCCGCGAGGTGCGGCAACGCATGCCGGAAACGGAGATCATGGTGATCTCCGTGCTGGGCGACGAGACGTCGGTGATGCAGGCGGTGCGGGCCGGCGCCTCCGGCTACATCCTGAAGGACGCGCGCCCGATCGACCTGATCGCGGCGGTCCACGACCTGACCAACGGCCGGTCGCCCATCTCCGCCTCCATCGCCCGCCACATCATCCGGCAGACCCAGACCGCGCCGCCCGTCATGGCGGAGGAGGCGCCCCCCGCCCTGACCCCGCGCGAGATGGACATCCTGTGGGGCATCGCCAAAGGCTTCACCTACAACGACATCGCGGCCCGGCTGGGCATCAGCCGGCAGACGGTTCCCAGCCACATCAAGAACATCTACCGCAAGCTTGAGGTTAATTCCCGAAGCGAAGCGGTCTACACTGCGGTGGAGCGGAGAATCATCAAGCTGTCGGACTGACGCACTTGAGCCAGCACATCGCCGGGTTGCCGGCGCCCGGTCCGTCCCTGCCGCGGCGCCTGCGGGCTTGGCTGAGAGGCCGCGGCCCGCTGCTGCTCCTGTATTACGGGTTGGCCGCGCTGTTCGGTCTCGGGCTGGTGACGGCGACCCCGGAGATGCCGGACGGCGGATTGGCCGTCGCCGAGGCGACCTTCGCCCCGGTGGCCATGGACCAGGCCATGGAAACTCCGCCGCCCGAGACGATGCCGCCGGGGGCCGCCGCCGTTCCGCTGCCTTACCGCTGCAAGGCGGTTCCCGATCCGGTCGGCTGTTCCGGCCTGTTCCGCCTGACTTTTCACTATGATGCCGGCCACCATGATCCCGGCGACCATCCGGACGACGAGGGCCGCTGGTCGATCTACGTGCCGATCCTGTCCGGGCACGCGACGCTGTGGCTGAACGGGGCGCTGCTGGTCGACAGCGTGACCATCCAGTCCGACGTGGTCGTCAACCAGTCGCTGCCGCTGATCCAGCCGATCCCCCGGCCGCTGTTGAAGAATGGCGAGAATCGGATCGACGTCCGCATCGCGGCCTGGAGCCAGTCCGGCGGCTTCCTCGACACGGTGGTGGTCGGCCCCGACCGCCTGCTTCGTCCCGCCTACAGCCAGCGCGAATGGATGATGGTCACGCTGCCGCGCCTGCTGGTGGCGTGGCAGGCGGCCTTGTGCCTGTCGCTGCTGATCGTGTGGGCCGGCCATCGCGACGAGCCGATCCATCTGGTGATGAGCCTGATCCTGGGGTTGGGCGTTCTCCAGGGCCTGCCGATGTTCAGCAGCGAACCGAACGGGCTGGAACGGCTGTTCCGCGTCGTCAATTTCGCCGGCCAGTGGCAGGGGGCGCTGCTGCCCTTCGTGATGTCCCGTCTGGTCGGGCGCGAACTGGCGGTTCCGCTCCGGTGGCTGCTGGTGGCTCCGGCGGTGGTCGCCGGCGCATTCCTGCTCGCCGCCTTCGACCCGCCAACGCTGCAGCCATGGTTCGCGTGGCTGTGGCTCGTCGTCGTGATCCCCTGGGCGGTGGCGATGCTGGGCTGGTCGGGCTGGATCGTGCTGTCGGCGGCGATCCGGCGGAACCATGCCGCCGCCCAGCTCGTGCTTGGCGGCCTGATCGTCATCGTGCTGATGGCCGGCCATGACATCCTGGCGGTGACCGGCGTTCTGGACCTGCGCGTGCCGTCGATGACCCGCTACATGGCGCCGCTGCTGATGACGGTGGTCAGCGCGACGCTGATGTGGCGATTCGCCCAGGCGCTGGGCGAGGTCAGCCGCTTCAACGACATCCTGCGGCGCGAGGTGGCGACGGCGGAGGCCGAACTGCGGGCCAGTTTCGCCCGCGAACAGGCGCAGACCCGCGCCGTCGCGCTGGAAAGCGAACGGTTGCGCCTGACCCGCGATCTGCATGACGGGCTGGCCGGGCAGCTGGTGTCGATCGTCGCCCAGTGCGAGCTGCCGCAGCATGACTACCGCCGCATCTCTGCGGCGGCCCGGCAGGCGCTGGACGATCTGCGGCTGGTCGTGGCGTCGCTGGACGATGTCGGCAACGACCTGGGCATGATGCTGGCGCAGTTCCACGAGCGCATCGGTCCCCAGCTCCAGGCCCAGGGGATGGAACTCGACTGGCAGATGGCGCCACTGCCCGACATCGAGGGGCTCAGGTCGGAACATGCCCTGACGCTGTTCCGCATCCTGCAGGAGGCCGTGACCAACGCGGTGCGCCATTCCGGCTGCCGCCGGGTCAGCATCGCCATGGCGCCGGCGCCGGATGGTGGCCCCGAAGACAAGGGACGCTTCGCGGTCCGCATCGTCGTCAAAGACGAAGGCCGTGGCATTCCGGACGGAGTCGCCGCCGCAAGGCCCGGCAAGGGGCTGAACAACATGCGCCAGCGCGCGGCGTCGCTGGGCGCCGACCTGACCCTGGTCACCGGCCCGATTGGTACCCGCGTCGTCATCGATCTGCCATTCCGCCTGCCGGGTTTTTAAAGCATCCGATAGAACAGGCATCGGCGATACGCCACCATAACTTGCGAAAATCCCGGTTTCGCCAGCTCTCCCATAAACATGGGATTACCCAAAACGGTTAGTGCCCATACAAAAGATTTGGCGCAAACCTCGCGCAAATCCCGGCGGCGGTGAAAGCCGGGGCGAATGACTTCCGATCATCCAATAACCAGGGATTGCAGGCATGAGCAAGACGCAGGCGGCGATGGTCGACATTTCCGATGACGAGCTTCTGGTGGTGGTGGGCGGAACCGGCTCGACCAACGCCCAGTCCGGTCATGCGCAGGAGGATGAGAACGGGGTCAGCGTCAGCGTCGGGGTCGAGGTCGCCAGCGCTTCGGGCAGCGTCGGGGTTTCCACCTCCTCCAGCCACGACATCGGCGGCGCCACCGTGACCACCGAGGTCGGGGCCGGCGCCAGCGGGTCGGCCGGCGTTACCGTCGGGTCGGGCGGCGTCACCGCCACGGCGGACGGCTTTGCCGGCAGCCACGGCAGCGTGACGGTGACCAACGGGCCGGTCACCCAGACCATCAGCTATGAGGCCGGCGCCAGCGGCAGCGCCAGCGTCTCGGTGTCCTATACCGGGGTGGAAGCCTCGGCATCCGGCTCGGTCGGCGTTTCGGTGACCACGGAAACCACGGTCGGCGGCAATGTCGGCCATGGCGTGACGGTGGAGGGCTCGGTCACCCAGACCATCGCGGTCGGTGCCGGCGCCGAGGTCAGCGGCTCCATCGGGGCGAGCGGCGTCCATGGCGACGTCAGCACCTATGCCGGCAATTATGTGGAGGTGACGGCCTCGGTCACCGCCGGCAACAACGACATCAGCAGCACCACCACGGTCGGCGTCATCGATTCCGGATCGGTCGGTGCCGGCACCGAGGTCACCGCCGGCTATTCCGACGGCCATGTCACGCTCGGGCTCGGCGCCACGGCGGCGATCGGCATCGGCGGCGTCACGGTGGGCCAGGAGGTCACGGTCAACACCGCTCCGCTCGAACATGCCGGCGCCCAGGCGGTGGCCGCGGCCACTCCGGCCGTCACCGACGCCGCCCACACGGTCGCCAACACCGCGCAGTCGGTCGCGACCACCGCAGCCCCGGCGGTGACCGATGCGGCGCACACCGTCGCCAACACGGCGCAGAACACCGCCAGCACGGTCAGCAACACCGCGCAGTCGGCCGTTCACGACGTGTCCAGCACGGCGCAGAGCACCGTCAACAGCGTGTCGAACACCGCGAAGAGCGTCACCAACTCCATCAAGAAGAAGATGAAGAAGTGGTGATGCCGGGCGGATCGGCGGCATGAGCGACAGCGCGACGACGGAACGGCCGGTTGCGGCGACGTCGCCGGCCGGCGGCGGCGGTCCGGCCGCTTCCGGCGGCGAAACCGGCAAGGCCGGCTTCCGCGCGGAGGCCGCGGAGGCCGCCACCTCCGTGTCGCAGGTGGACGACGCCCTGGAGGTGGTGCGGCCGCCGGTGCTGGCCTTCTGCGTCACGCTGGCCCTGCTGGTCGTCGGCGTCGTCGTGTGGGCGTCCTTCACCGACGTGCCGATCAAGATCACCGGGCAGGGCATCCTCGTCAGCCCGGGCGGCGTCATCGACGTGGTGTCGGAATCGAGCGGCCGGATCAACGACATCCGCTTCAAGCCGGGCGACCTGATCCACCCCGGCGACGTCGTCGCGCTGGTCGACCAGAGCGAGCAGAAGCTGAAGCTGGCGGAGGCCGAGGGCGAATTGCAGGACGCCATCGCCGCCCGCGACGACATGCAACGCTTCCAGGAGCGCGACCTGCATGCCGACGAGGTCTGGCGGCAGGCGCGCGAGCAGGCGGTCAACGGCAACATCACGTCGCTGCAGGAACGCCAGCGCATGATGTCCGAGCGCGAGGAGCTGGTCCGCCAGCTCGCCGAGCGCGGGCTGATCACCCGCGACCGCGCCATCTCCGCCAAGATCGAGCTGTTCACCATCCGCTCCGACCTGGAGGCCCAGCGCAACGAGCTGCAGACCATGACGCTCGACGCCGCCCGCCGCCAGACCCAGCGCGAGAAGGACATGCTGGCCGCCGAGCAGCGGGTGGCGACCGCCTCGCGCGCGGTGGAGTCCGCCCGCGACCGGCTGAAGCGCTATGCTGCGGTGCTGTCGCCCTATGGCGGCCGCGTGGTGGAGGCGAAGGCGAACATCGGGCAGGTGGTGTCGAGCGGGGCGCCGATCGTCAGCATCGAGCGCGACGGCGCGCTGGCCGGGCAAGGTGGCGATCTGGTGGCCCTGGTCTATGTCGGGGCGCAGGACGGCAAGAAGCTTCGCCACGGCATGGAGGCCGACGTGTCACCGGCGTCGGTGCGCAAGGAGGAGCATGGCCACCTGATCGGGCGGGTCGACCGCGTGGCCGACACCCCCGCCAGCAGTGTCGGCATGCTGCGCACCCTGCAGAATGACGCGCTGGTCGGCGAATTCCAGAAGACGCTGCGCACCCCCTTCGAGATCATGATCCGGCTGGAGCGCGATGCGGCCGGCGCGCTGCGCTGGTCCACCGGCAATCCGCCGAAATTCTCGATGGATGGCGGCACGCTGGTGTCGGTGGAGATCACCGTGCAGAAGGTCCGGCTGATCGCGCTGGCCCTGCCGATCCTGCAGCAATGGCTCCGGCTGGATCTGACCGATGTGGCGCCGGAGCAGGGCAAGGCTTCCAAGGCCGCGCCGGCCCCGTCCGGAGCCTGAGATGCGTACCCCGTCGATCCTGCAGATCGAGGCGGCGGAATGCGGCGCCGCGGCGCTCGGTATCATCGCCGCCCATTACGGCCGCTGGCTGACGCTGGAGGATCTGCGCGAACGCTGCGGCATCTCGCGCGACGGCAGCCGCGCCGCCAATCTGGTCCAGGCCGCGCGCGAGCTGGGGCTGCAGGCCCGCGGCGTGCGCACCGAGCCGGAGGGGCTGCAGGGACAGGCCGGACCGATGATCCTGCATTGGGGAATGGACCATTTCCTGGTGCTGGAGGGACGGCGCGGGCGCTGGTGGTATCTGAACGATCCGGCGCGCGGCCGGCGCCGCGTCGACGATGCCGAATTCCGCCGCCAGTTCACCGGCATCGCCCTGCTGATGGCGCCGGGGCCGGAGTTCCGCAAGGGCGGTTCGGCCCCCAGCGCGTTGCGCGGTCTCGCCCGGCGGCTGCGCAAATCCTGGGGGGCGGTGTGGTTCGCCGCGGCGATCAGCCTGCTGCTGGCGATCCCCGGCATGCTGTTCCCCGCCTTCCGCCAGATCTTCATGGACAGCGTGCTGGTCGGCGGGCTGGCCGACTGGATGACCCCGCTGGTCGGCGCGATGCTGATGGTCGGCGCGGTCACGCTGACCTTCACATGGTTGCAGAAAAGCGTGCTGCACCGGCTGGAAACCCGTCTGGCCCTGCTGGGCGGCATCGGCTTCATGGAGCGGGTGCTGCGGCTGCCGATGGGATTCTTCGGCCAGCGCGGGCCGGCGGCCGTCGCCGACCGCATCATGCAGAGCGACCGTCTGGCCGAACTGCTGGCCGGCGAGATCGGCGGCTGCCTGTTCGCCATCCTGACCGCGCTGACCTATCTGGCGGCGATGGCCTTCTACCAGCCGGCGCTGGCGCTGGTCGCCGTGGCCGCCGCCGCCAGCCTGGCGCTGGCGCTGGCCATGCTGTCGCGCCAGCTGGAGGAGGGCCAGCAGCGTCTGCTGAACGAGACGGCGCAGGAGGGCGCCGACGCCAAGCAGGGGCTGCGCATGATCGAGACCTACCGCGCGGCGGGAGCGGAGCGGCTGCTGTTCGAGCGGCTGGTCGCCCGCCATGCCCGCGTGCTGAACATCCGACAGTCGCTGATGCTGCGCCGCGCCGTTCTGCGGCTGCTGCCGGCCTTCGTCGGCGGGGTGGCGTCGGCCGCCGTGGTCACCGTCGGCGGCGGCATCGTCGCGGAAGGCGGCATGACCATCGGCGCCATGATGGGATTCATGGTGCTGATGTCGGCCTTTCTGGCGCCGGTGTCGCGCCTTGTCCAGCTCGGCGCCCGCATCCAGGAGGCGCGCTCCTACCTGCGTCTGCTCGACGACACCATGCAGCATCCCATCGCCGAGGAGTTCCGGCAGCCGCAGCCGCAGCAGGCCCCCGCCGTGCTGCGCCGGCTGACCGGGCGGATCGAGCTGCGCGACGTGACCTTCGGCCATTCCCGCCGGGCGCCGCCGCTGATCCGCGGCCTGTCGCTGACCATCGAGCCGGGCGAGCGGGTCGGGGTGGTCGGCGGCTCCGGCTCCGGCAAATCGACGCTGGCGCTGCTGACCGCCGGCCTCTACGAGCCCTGGTCGGGCGAGGTGCTGCTCGACGGCAAGCCGCTGCGCGAGATCCCGCGCCGGGTGCTGCGCCAGAGCGTGCAGGTCGTCGATCAGAACGTGACGCTGTTCGAAGGCAGCGTGCGCGACAACATCGCCCTGTGGGACCCGACGGTGTCGGACGAGCGGCTGTTCGCCGCCGCCCGCGACGCGGTGATCCACGACATCATCATCGACCGCCGCGACGGCTATGCCTCCCCGGTCAGCGAAGGCGGGGCCAATTTGTCGGGCGGCCAGCGCGCCCGCATCGAGATGGCGCGCGCCCTGGTGCAGAACCCCCGCATCCTGGTGATGGACGAGGCGACCGCCGCGCTCGACGACCACACCCAGGCGCAGCTGCTGTCCAACCTGCGCCGCCGGGGATCCACCATGCTGGTGATCGCCCACCGGCTGACGGCGATCCGCGACTGCGACCGGGTGCTGGTGATGCAGAGCGGCGAGATCGTCGAGTCCGGCCCGCCGGCCGAGCTGGCGCGCCGCGCCGGCGCCTTTTCCTCGCTGATGCTGAGCATGGCCTGACCGGATGAGCCGCCGATGACGACCGCAGCCGAAGCCGCCCTGCCGGCATCCGACAGTCAAGAGGTGACCGGCGCTCCGGTCATCGCCTTCCAGCAGCCGGCGGTGGCGCTGGAGCCGGCGGGGGCGGTCTGGTTCCTGGAGGAGGGCGAGGCCGACATCTTCGCCGTCGCTGCCATGGGCGCCAACGCCGGCTCGCGCCTGTTCCTCGGCCGCCTGCCGGCGGGCAGCCTGCTGGTCGGCATCGACGCCTTCATGCAGGAGCTGATCGCGGTTCCGGCGGCCGGGTCGCGGCTGGAGGCCGTCGCCGACCCGCTGGAGGAGATCGAGCCGGACGCCCTGCTGGCCGGGATGGAAGCGTGGTCGTCCACCCTGATTTCCGGCATCGCCACCATCCTCTGGCATCCGGAGCGCATCGACCGGCAGGCCCGCAGCGGCGCGGCGGTCGAGCTGTCGGACGGGCAGCTGGTGATGGTGCAGGAAGCCGGATTGTGGTGCGCGGTGCCCGCCCCCGGCGCCCTGCTGCTGGAGCAGGAGATCATCCAGGGCATCATGCCGCTGCCGCCGCGCGCGTGGCTGAAGGCGACGGGGCCGATGCGCATCGTCTTCGGCCGCCGGCCCCTGCCGCGCGACCTGCCCGCCGCGCTGACCGGCATCCATGCGCTGACCGCGGCCTGCGGCGAAATGCTGATGGGCGCCCGCGGTCTGGCCGAAGCCGACGAGGCCGGGCGGCTGTCGCTGCGCGGCGCGCGCGAGGCGGAGGAGGGCGAGCGCTTCGTCCATCTGGCCGGGCGCCTGCTCGACCATGCCCGCAAGCCGCCGGCGCCGGCGGACGGCGGCCATCACGATCCGCTGTTCACGGCGATGAGCGCGGTCGCCGCCCGCACCAACCCCCGCCTGCGGCTGCGCCGGCCGACTTTGCTGCGCGAGCGCGACCTCGACGTGCAGCCGACGATGGAGGAGATCGCCCGCGCCTCCGGCCAGCACATGCGGCCGGTGACGCTGACGGAAGGCTGGTGGCGCCGTCCGCTGGGTCCGCTGGTTGGTGCGACGCTGGAGGGCCGACCGGTGGCGCTGCTGCCGAAGGGGCGCGGCTATGAGCTGGTGGCCGGCGAGGACGCCAAGCCGGTCCGCATCACCGCGCCGGTCGCCGCCGGGCTGTCGCCGTCGGCCTGGACCATGGTCGAGCCGCTGCCCGACCGGCCGCAGACCGTCGGGTCGCTGATGCGCTTCGTCCGCACCCCGCCATCCTTCTGGCTGCTGACGCTGGCGGTGGCGGCGCTGGGCGCGCTGCTCGGCCTCGCCAGCCCGTTCGGGATGAAATTCGCCTTCTCGTCGCTGGTGCCGGCACGCGACCATGGCGGCCTGCTGGAGCTTGGCATCCTGCTGGGCTGCGTCGCCGCGGTCACGCTGGTGATCCAGCTCGTCGGCGAGGTGACTCGGCAGAGCATGCAGACCATGCGCGAGGCCGGGCTGCATGCCGGCCTGTGGGACCGGGTGCTGCGGCTGCCGATGCCGGTGCTGCGCCAGCATTCGGCCGGCGACATGGCGGCGCGGGTGGGGATGGCGATGGCCCTGCCGCTGGCCGCCCAGGGCTTCACCGTCGCCGGCATCGGCACCGGCGCGGTGCTGGCCGCCAGCATCTTCGCGATGGCGTCCTTCCATGGCGCCGGCGCGGTGGTGGCGGTGCTGGCGCTGGCGGTGCAGCTGGGGCTGGCGGTCCTGTCGGCGGTGCTGCGGGCGCGGGTCTACAAGGTGGGCGAGGCGCTGAGCGGGCAGGCCGATTCCCTGGCGATGCAGTTCCTGACCGGCATCGCCAAGCTGCGTCTGGCCGCCGCCGAGCATTGGGCGCTGACCCATTGGTCGGAGCGCTTCATCGGCATGCGCGAGAAGCGCATGGAGGTGCAGGAGATCGAGGGGCGGATGGCGGCGGTCAACTCCGCCCTGCCGGTGCTGGCGATGGCGGCGCTGTTCCTGGTCTTTCATTCCGCCGGGACCGACAGCGCCAGCATCGTCGCGATGATGACCGCCTATATGATCGCCAACGGGGCGGCGGCGGCGCTGGGCGACGGGTTCGGCGCCTTCTATCAGGTTTACGCCGCCCGCGCCTTCGCCGATCCGGTTCTGCAATGCGCGCCGGAGCCGGCGCTGGGACGGATCGACCCCGGCCGGCTGTCCGGCCAGATCGCGGTCAGCGGGCTGTACTTCAATTACGCCCAGGCCGAGACGCCGGTGTTCGCCAACCTGAACCTGTCCATCGCCGCCGGCGAGTATGTGGCGATCCTCGGCCGGTCGGGCTGCGGCAAGTCCACGCTCGTCCGGATTCTGCTGGGGCTGGAGCGGCCACGGGTGGGCAGCGTCACCTATGACGGCAACGATCTGTCCTCGCTCGATCTGGGGCTGTTGCGGCGGCGGGTCGGCACCGTGCTGCAGGGGGCGCAGCTGCCGCCGGGCGCGCTGATCGACGTGGTCCGCGGCCTGAGCGACGCGACCGAGGCGGAAATCTGGGACGCGCTGGCGGCGTCGGCCATCGCCGATGAAATCCGGGCGATGCCGCTGGGCGTGCGCACCCCCATCGCCGATGCCTCGCGCACGCTGTCGGGCGGGCAGGTGCAGCGGCTGCTGCTGGCCCGCGCGCTGGTGACCAAGCCCGATGTGCTGATCCTCGACGAGGCGACCAGCGCGCTGGACAACGCCACCCAAGCGGCGACCATCCGCACCCTGACTTCGCTGGACTGCACCCGGATTGTCATTGCCCACCGGCTGGAAACCATCCGCGGCGCCGACCGTATCCTGATTTTGGACGGCGGCCGCGTCGCCCATGCCGGCCGTTTCGCCGACCTGCAGGCCCGCGGACTGCTGGGCGCGTAGCGCATTTCCGCGTGTCGATCGGCGTCAGCCGCGCTTTCCGGCGCGGGACGCCGTCACCATGGCGAAGAACTGCGCCTCGTCGATGATGTCGGGTTTGCCGTACTTGGCCCGCCGGGCGGCGGCGGTGTCCAGCTTGGTGGCGCCGGGGGCGTGGCCGACGACGAGATAGTCGGTGTCCTTGCGGACGCTGGGATGCCAGCTTCCGCCCAGCGCCAGGATGCGGGCCATCACCGCGTCCCGCGACAGGCCGGTCAGTTCGCCGGTGACGGCGAAGGCATGACCGCCGATGCCGTGCGTGATGGGAGCGGCCGATGGCCGGACCACCGGCGGCGGGTCGATCTGGTTGGTCGGTGCCAGATGGGGAACCGCCAGCATCTCGGCGCTGCCGAGGATCATCTTCTGGAACAGACGGCTGGTGATCTCGGCATCGACGAAGGCGCCGTGGAAGCGGGCCCGGATGCCGACATCGATGCCGAACAGGGTCGCCACCGCATCGAGCGACGCGCGCCCGGCCACCTGCGCCCTGGCATGTTGCCCCCTTGCATATTGCATCGTGCAGACCGACTGGCCCGGCGTCCAGGGAAGGCCGCAGAGCCGGAATTCATGGCGCAGGAAGTCGATGTCGAAGCCGACATTGTGGCCGACCAGCACCGCGCCGTCGAGGAAGTCGCGAACGTCCTGGGCGACGCTGTGGAAGGGATCCTGGTGGCGCAGCAGGTGATCCGGCAGCCCGTGCACCCTCAGCGCATGCGGGTTCGACTTGCGGCCGGGATTGAAGATGAGGCTGAGACAGCGGCCGGTCGGCGTCGCCTCCGCCAGTTCGATGGCGGCGAAGCTGACCATGCGGTCGCCGCCGGCCGGCGACAGTCCGGTGGTCTCGCAGTCGACGACGACGAAACGACGGGCGGAGGTCTGCGTCCGGGCGGCTTTCGCCGCTGCCGCCGGACGGGCACGCACTGCATCGAACAAACGGCTCATGACCTCTCGCCCCGGGGGCAGGACGGCCCTGCCACGTCAAACACGCGCCGACTATAGGCGGGTGCGCCACCGCAGGTCGAGAGTCCGTGCCGTCGCAGGGCCGGCCGCCGGACGGTCGCCGATCCGCGGCCGATCCCGCCTCTTTCGCCCCCGGCGCGCAATCGGCTTGGGGGGACGCATAGCCGATATGACGTGACGGTCGGCTGAACCGGCTCAGTGATTCGGCAGGCCGCCTGTCATGGTGGCATTTATCCGCCGGTGACGTTCGGTGGAGTCATGGTCGAATCAAACGAGGAAGGTGTCGTGTGACACGGAGCCGGTGGCATTCGCATCATACCGGGAAGGTCTTTCCAACGGCCTCCGGAACCGGAACCGGAACTGGAACCGGGCCGGGCCTGACGGTCTATGCGCAGCTTGCCGGGATCGTCCTGTTCTGGGGCGCCAACTGGCCGCTGATGAAGCTGGCGCTGGTCGACATCGGGCCGCTCGCCTTCTGTGCCGTGCGGCTGTTCGGAACCGCGCTCAGCGTCGCGGTGCTGGCGCCGATCCTGCGCTTTCCCCTGCTGCCCCAACGCGGCGAGCGGCTGATGCTCGCGGTCGTCGGCCTGCTGCAGGTCGCCGGCATGATGGGGCTGAGCAACATCGGGCTGCAGTTCGTCTCGCCGGGGCGGGCGTCGGTGCTCGCCTACACCATGCAGATGTGGGCCTTGCCGCTCGGCCTGCTGCTGCTGGGCGAGCGGATCACCGGGCGCCGCGCCGCGTCGGCGGGGCTGACCTTCGCCGGGGTGGTCGTCTTCTTCAACCCGGTGCTGGTGGATTGGAACGACGCCAACGCGCTGATTGGCAACGGCCTGCTCATCGGCTGCGCGCTCAGCTGGGCGCTGGGGGCGACGCTGTACCGCCGGCGGGTCTGGCGCACGCCCTTCTGGACCCAGACCTTCTGGCAGATCGCCGCCAGCGCGCTGGTGATGGTGCCGCTGGCGCTGTCCACCGAATACGGGCACCCGATCCACTGGTCGGGCTCCCTGCTGGCGGTCGTCGCCTACAACTGCCTGATCGCCACCGGGCTTTGCTATTGGTGGTGGGGCAAGGCGCTGTCGGTGATGCCGGCCAGCCAGGCCGGGCAGATCGTCTGTCTGGTGCCGATCACGGCGCTGCTGTTGAGCGCGATCTTCTACCACGAGCCGCTGAGCGCGGGCGTGCTGGCCAGCGTGGCGATGATCGCCGGCGGCATCGTCCTGTCGGCGCGGGCACGCTGAGCGGCTGTGGTCGTCAGTTGGAGGCGGGATAGAGCGGCAGCAAATTCTGCTGGCGGCGCTGGTAGCGGACCAGTTCCAGCGCGCTCAGCGGTCGGGCACCCTGCGCCCGGCAGGCGGCGGCGACCTCGAACATCAGCGCCTGCTGGTGGAACAGGGTGGCGTAGGCGTCGCCCAGCCGGAATTCCGGATCCCACATGTGGATGGCCTCCGCCCCGGCGCCGTTGACCTCGATGATGCGGAAATCCTCGCCCACCGCCAGCCGCTCCACCGAGGCGAAGCGCACGTCGAAACGGCCGAAATGGAAGCCCGGCATCTCGTCGGCGATCTCGTCGAAGCGGGCGGTCAGCGTCGCCGTGACATGGCCGCAGGCGTCCTTGTAGAGGCCGCCGACCCGGCTGCTGCCGACCAGCGACAGCCGAACCGTGCGGCCCGCCTCCGGCACCTCGTCCAGCCGGTCGGCCAGCGCCTCGTGATGCAGCTCGGCCTTCCAGGAGGCGCGCGGATCGGCGGCGATCAGCTGGCGCAGGGTGGAGCGGCCATCGCCGACCACATGCGGGTAATAGCGGAAGGTCATGGAGAAGATGCGCCCGTGCCGCTCCCCCGGTTTGCGGACGTAGAAGATGCCGGCCTCGCCGGCGTAAGGCACATGCTCCTGCAGGATCAGCCGGACGTCGGCCGGGAAGCCGCGGAGATAGGCGTGGAGATCGGCGCTGTCGCGCACCAGACGCACGCCGATGCCGCGCCAGCCGATGTCGGGCTTGGCGACCAGCGGGAAGGACAGGCCGGCGCCCGAGGCCAGCGAATCCAACTGGGCCGGGGTCAGCGACGGGCGGTTGACCAGGGCGACGGATTGCGCGGCCCAGCGGCGCGCCGCCGGCCCGATCAGGTCCATGCAGGCGATCTTCGATTCGCCCAGCAGGCCGCCGGCCTCGATCGACGGGTTGGCGGCGGTCGGCAGGGTCAGGCTGCGGTGGCGGACGCCGAGAGCGAACCACTGCGCCACCAGCGGGATGTAGAACAGCAGCGGCGGAATGCGCTCCGCCCAGCCGATGGTGGGGGCACCGGCCGGCACTACCGGCAGGCCGGGCAGGGCGATGGCGCGCGGGGTCGGGCTGCCGTGCAGCGCATCGCGCAGGGCGGCGGGCAGATGCGGCTCCACCTTCGCCCGGACGCGGGCGAACAGGCTGCGGGCGATGGTCTGGGCGCGCCGCGTGCGCAGGAGCATCAGCGCCGCCGCGCAGCCGATGCCGATCACCTGCACCTGCACCGCCGCCGACTCCAGCGAGGAGGTCATCAGCGTCAGCAGCAGCCCGACATGGACGCCGGCGGTCGCCAGGGTGATGGCGACGAAGCGCAGGAACGGCACCCGCATCACGCCGCAGGCGAAATAGGTGGGGAACAAGACGCCGGGCACCAGCCGGCAAGTCACCAGCGTCGGCAGCAGGTTCTTCTGCAATGCGTTGCGGCAGCGCTCAAGCATCGGCCCTTCGGTCCGCCGCCGGATCCAGGTGACCCGCAGCGACAATAGTCCGAGGATATAAATGAACAGGTCGCCGGCAACGATCCCACACAGTAGCGTGAAGGCGGTCACGCCAATGCTGACGGTGCCGACGCTGACAAGGCTCGCACCCGCTGCAATCGCAACGTCTTCGTGCAAAAGTGTCAGCAAAGCAAGGCCCAGCAAGAGGGGAAAACCAGCGAGGGCGGTTATTGGTTGCAATGCAGCAAACACGGGCGGGCTGTCCGTTGGAATCGGGGCGGCAAGGATGCCACCGGCAAAATTGCATAGGAAAAGGTAAGCTTCACGTTAAAACTTTTGTAGAACCGTGCGACATAGAGACTGTTTCCTTTAGGCCATATCGAAACGGTATGACCATGATAGAAAATATGTGTTTGCAGCTATGGCGCTGGCGCGGCACAGTGCGTCCCAATGAAGACCGGCCAATCGGTGACCGGCGGGCGAAGCGCCAGACGACACGACCCAGACGATACGACCAGGAGACGCACCGTGCAGAGCATCCAGTGGGACGACGCCTTTCTCCTTGAAGCCCAGCTGACCGAGGATGAGAAGCTGGTGCGCGACAGCGCCCGCGCCTACTGCCAGGACCGGCTGCAGCCGCGCGTCATCTCCGCCTTCCGCGAGGAGCGGTTCGACCGCGAGATCATGACCGAGATGGGCGAACTGGGCCTGCTGGGCCCGACCATCCCGGAGGAGTACGGCGGGCCGGGCGTCAGCCATGTCGCCTACGGGCTGGTCGCCCGCGAGGTGGAGCGGGTGGACAGCGGTTATCGCTCGGCGATGTCGGTGCAGTCCTCGCTGGTCATGCACCCGATCTACGCCTATGGCAGCGAGGAGCAGAAGAAGAAGTGGCTGCCGCGTCTGGCCACCGGCGAGCTGGTCGGCTGCTTCGGCCTGACCGAGCCGGACCACGGCTCCGACCCCAACGGCATGAAGACCCGCGCCACCAAGGTCGACGGCGGCTATCTGCTGTCGGGCTCCAAGATGTGGATCACCAACTCCCCCATCGCCGACCTCGCCGTCGTCTGGGCGAAGTCGGACGCCCATGACAACAAGATCAAGGGCTTCGTGGTGGAGCGCGGGACCAAGGGCTTCTCGACCCCGAAGATCGAGGGCAAGCTGTCGCTGCGCGCCTCGGTCACCGGCGAGATCGTTCTGGACGAGGCGTTCGTGCCCGACGAGAACCTGCTGCCCAACGTGTCGGGCCTGGGCGGTCCGTTCGGCTGCCTGAACAAGGCGCGCTACGGCATCGCCTGGGGCGTGATGGGTGCGGCGGAGTTCTGCTGGCACGCCGCCCGCCAGTACACGCTGGACCGCAAGCAGTTCGGCCGCCCGCTGGCCCAGACCCAGCTGGTGCAGAAGAAGCTGGCTGACATGATGACGGAGATCACGCTGGGCCTGCAGGCCTGCCTGCGCGTCGGCCGCATGATGGACGACGGCAGCTGGTCGCCGGAGGCGATCTCGCTGATCAAGCGCAACAACTGCGGCAAGGCCCTGGACATCGCCCGCGTCGCCCGCGACATGCATGGCGGCAACGGCATCTCCGAGGAGTTCCAGGTCATCCGCCACATGGTGAACCTGGAGACGGTGAACACCTACGAAGGCACCCACGACGTCCACGCCCTGATCCTGGGCCGGGCGCAGACGGGCCTGCAGGCGTTCTCGTAAGGTCACTTTGGTAAGGTAGCGATTTCCCTCTCCCGTCCCGGGAGAGGGAGGGGCCCACCGTGAAGCGGTGGGAGGGTGAGGGGTGAACCGAGAATCGGTGTGGTTGCGGATTCTCGGACTACCCCTCACCCTCCCCACTCCGTGGGTCCCCTCCCTCTCCCGGGGCGGGAGAGGGCGTTTTCAGGTTCCGGTCGCCTGCTGGCGCACCTCCGTCAGGAAGCGCTCGACCTCGGCGGCCAGCGCGCGGGTCTGGCCGGACAGGCCGCGGGCGGCGTCCTGCACGCCCAGCGCCGTGCTGCCGGCGCTCTCCGCCGTGTGGGCCAGCGCGGCGATGGTCGCCGATACGTCCTGGGTGCCGAGCGCCGCCATCTCCACCGCCCTCGCGATCTCCTGGGTGGCGGAGTTCTGTTCCTGCACCGACTGGGTGATGGTGCCGGAAATGCCGTCGATCTCGGTGATGGTGCTGCCGATGGCGCCGATGGCGTCGGCGGCCTCGCGGGTCACCGACTGCATGGCGTTGACCTGGGCGGCGATCTCGTCGGTGGCCTTGGCGGTCTGGTCGGCCAGCCCCTTCACCTCCGTCGCCACGACTGCAAAGCCTTTTCCGGCCTCCCCGGCGCGGGCGGCCTCGATGGTGGCGTTCAGCGCCAGGAGGTTGGTCTGCTTGGCGATGGCATGGATCAGCCCGACCACCTGGCCGATGCGCTCGGCGTTGGCGATCAGGCCCTGGACGGTGGCGTTGGTGCGGTCGGCATGGGACACCGCCTCGCCGGCGATGCGGGCGGAATGGCCGACCTGTTCGGTGATGCCGCCGATGGAGCTGGCGAGTTCGGTCGCGGCGGCCGCGGCGGAGCGGACGTTGGACTGGATGTCGTCGGATTCGCGGGCGACGTTGCGGGTCTGGCTGGACGCCTCGCCCACCACCATCGCCATGCGGTCGGCGCTGTCAGCCATGCCGGACGCCGACTCGGCGATGCCCTCCACCAGACGCTTCACCGTGCCCTGGAAGCGGTCGGCGAGGTCGAGCAGGGCGGCGCGCTTGGCCTCCTCCGCCCTGGCGTCGGCTTCGGCCTGGGCGGCGTGCATGCGGGCGATGGCGCGGGCGTTGTCGCGGAAGACGGTGACCGAGCCGGCCATGGCGCCGATCTCGTCGGAGCGGCCGTCGCCGGGCACCTCGACGGCGGTGTCGCCGTCGGCCAGCTTCGCCATCGCCGCCGACATGGCGCGCAGCGGGCGGATGACGATGCGGCCGAGCAGGACGTTCAGCAGGGCGATCTGCACCACCAGCGCGATCAGGCAGATGGCGATCTGGTTGCGCATCTGGGTGGCGATGGCGTCGATCTGCTGGTCCAGGCTCCAGGCGATCTGCAGGGCGCCGACCAGCCGGTTGCTCTTGCCGGTCACCACCGGCACGGTCACGACGATGTGGCCGTTGGCCGAGCGGGTCTGCGCCCCCTTGCCGGCCAGAACCGCCTCGATCAGGTCCTTGTCGGCCTTCAGGTCGTACTTGGCGAAGCGCGGGTTGGAGAAATCGGCCAGCGTGTCCGACGCCGTCGCGGCGCGCAGCGAGGCGAGTTGCACCTCGTGGCTGTCGGCCAGCGGCATGAACTCCGTCTCGATGGAGGCGCCGTCGCTGGCGATGAAGCTGGTCTTGGTGGCGTTCGCCAGCATGTCCGTCTTGACGCGGGCGTCGTGCGTGGCCAGCCGCACCGCGTCGTCATACTGCATCTTGGCCTGCAGCCCCATGATGACGATGAAGCCGCCGACGATGGCCGCCACGAAGGCCGCCGTCACCTTCCGCCCGACGCTCCAGAACCGTCGCGGCCGGGATGCGGCCGCCTTGTCCACTGCCATGCTCTTGCCCTTCCCATGCCGCCTTCGCGTCGCATCGACCGTCAAGGCATGACGGATCAGCCGCCGGAATGACCGGCGTTCGCTGTCGAAGCGTCAACGAATTGCAAAATTTAAATGGTATTGTAACGGAACGTCATGGTCTGCGCCATGATCTTCTTCTCTGACTTTCGGATGGTTGCCGATTGTCACAGCAATACTGAAGTCTCGGCCGACGCGGCCAAAGTGAAGGCGGCGCCGTTGCCTGGACGAAACGGCGCCTTTCTATGTCGGATATATCGCTAATCCGGCTTCTGTTCTTTTGGTTGTGCGTTATGCTGGGGTGTCCGGGTCCTCCATGGGAACCGGAACACCCCAGGTTGCGGCATCTCAACCGCGGGCCGGCTTGCGCTCCCGCCAGCCGAACGGGCCGGCAGTCTCATAGAGCCACGGGTACTGGTTGACCATGCGCCTTGCGATGGCGATGCGATGCGCTGTCAGCGTGATGAGGCCGAGCACGACCGTGTGGACGATGAAGCCCCACGGCGCCAGCAGCTCCTCGCCGAACAGGCCCCAGGCCAGGAAGCGGTCGCCCACCCCCAGCAGCAGCGAATAGGCCAGCACGCTCGACACCGGCTTCCACCCCTCCGCCAGCGTCTGGCCGGTCAGCACGCCGCAGCCGCCGAACACCAGAAGCGTCAGGAACACGAACACCGGAACGGAAGAGCCAAGGATCGTTTCCATCTCAGTGACCCCCTTCCAGATAAGCCGAGCGAACCTCCGGGTCGGCCAGGAGCTGCGCCCCCGTCCCCGTCATCGTGATCTTCCCCGTCACCATCACATAGGCCCGGTGCGCCAGCTTCAGCGCGTGGAAGGCGTTCTGCTCGACCATGAACACCGTCATCTTCTGTTCCCGGTTGATCTCCTGGATCACCTGGAAGATCTGCTTCACGATCAGCGGCGCCAGACCAAGGCTCGGCTCGTCCAGCAGCAGCAGACGCGGCTGGCTCATCAGCGCCCGCCCGATCGCCAGCATCTGCTGCTCGCCGCCCGACATTGTGCCGGCGCGCTGGTTGATGCGCTCCTTCAAACGCGGGAACAGGGTCAGCACCCGCTCCAGCTCGCGGTCGAAGCTGCCGGGCTGGGCGACGATCGAGCCCATCTGCAGGTTCTCCAGCACCGTCATCCGCGGGAAGATGCGCCGGCCTTCCGGAGACTGCGCGATGCCGCGCCGCACGATCTCGTGGGTGGGGAGGTCAGTGATGTCCTCGCCCTCGAAGAACACCCGGCCCTGGCGGGCGCGCGGGCTGCCGCAGATCGTCATCAGCAGCGTCGACTTGCCCGCACCATTCGCGCCGATCAGCGAGACGATCTCGCCGGCGCCGATCTCGATGTCGATGCCCTTCAGCGCCTCGATGGCGCCGTAGAAGGTGTGGACGCCCGATACCTTCAACATGGCTCAGGCCCCCTTCTGGTTGGTGGTGGGGGCAAGATTGAGGTCCGAGGCGACCTCCGGCGGCAGGGCTTCGTCCTCGTCCTCGCCCAGATAGGCGCGGATCACCGCCGGGTCGTTCTTCACATGCTCCGGATCGCCGTCGGAAATCTTCCGGCCATAGTCCAGCACCACCACATGGTCGGAAATGCGCATCACCACGCTCATGTCATGCTCGATCAGCAGAACGCCGGTCCGGTGGCCCTGCGGGGTCTGCACATCACGGATGAAGGTCAGGATCTCGGCCAGCTCGCCCGACTCGCGCGGGTTCAGGCCGGCCGCCGGTTCGTCCAGGCACAGCAGCACCGGCTCGGTGCACATGGCCCGCGCGATCTCCAGCCGGCGCTGGGCGCCATAGGGCAGGTTGCCGGCCTCCCAGTCGGCGAACTCGGTCAGGCGAACCCGGTCCAGCCAGTATTTCGCCAGCTCCACCGCCTCGTGCTCGGCCTTGCGGAAGCCGGGCAGGCCGAGAAGGCCGCCGATGGCGAAGCCCGACGCCCGCATCAGCTTGTTGTGCTGGGCGACGATCAGGTTCTCCAGAACGCTCATGCCGCTGAACAGCCGGATGTTCTGGAAGGTGCGCGCCACCCCGGCCAGCTGGGCGATGCGGTAGCCCGGCATCCGCTCCAGCAGGAACTCCTTGCCCTGCGGGTGGCGCAGCGTCAGCCGGCCGACGGTGGGCGTGTAGAAGCCGGTGACGCAGTTGAACAGCGTCGTCTTGCCGGCGCCGTTCGGGCCGATCAGCGCGGTGATCTCGCCCGCCCGCGCCTCGAAGGACACGTCGTTGTTCGCCACCAGACCGCCGAAACGCATGGTCAGGTGTTCGACGCTGAGAAGCGGCTTGTCGGTCATCGTGGTGTGGGGCATCACGGCGCTCATTTCGCGGCTCCCGCGGCGGGGTTCTTGCCGCCATGCAGGAGGATGGTCGGGTCGCGGTGGGCCAGCAGGCCGCGCGGACGCCACAGCATGATCACCACCATGCCGGCGCCGAACGCCAGCATGCGGTAGTCGGCCAGTTCGCGGAACGCCTCGGGCAGGCCGATCACCAGCAGCGTGGCCACCACCACGCCGATCTGGCTGCCCATGCCGCCCAGCACCACGATGGCCAGGATGATCGCCGACTCGATGAAGGTGAAGCTCTCCGGGCTGATGAAGCCCTGGCGCGTCGCGAAGAAGGAGCCGGCGAAGCCGCCGAACATCGCGGCGATGGCAAAGGCCGCCAGCTTCATGTTGGTGCGGTTGATGCCCAAGGACGCGCAGGCGATGTCGTCCTCGCGCAGAGCCTCCCAGGCCCGGCCCAGCGGCAGCTTGCGCACGCGCAGCGTGAACAGGTTCACCACCAGCGCCAGGGCCAGGATGAGGTAGTAGAGGAAGACGATGCGGTGCAGCGGCGAGTATTCCAGCCCGAACAGCTCGTGGAAGGCGGCCATGCCCTCGGCCGGGCTGCGGCTGAAGTCGGCGATGCCGAAGAAGCTCGGCCGCGGAATGCCGGAGATGCCGTTGGGGCCGCCGGTGAACTGGTACCAGTTGACCAGGATGATACGGATGATCTCGCCGAAGCCCAAGGTCACGATGGCGAAATAGTCGCCGCGCAGACGCAGCACCGGGAAGCCCAGCAGCACGCCCGAACAGGCGGCCAGCAGACCTGCCAGCGGCAGGCAGACCCAGAAGCTGAGGCCGAAGTAATGGGCGAGCAGCGCGTAGGAATAGGCGCCGACGGCGTAGAAGGCGACATAGCCGAGGTCGAGCAGGCCGGCCAGCCCGACGACGATGTTCAGGCCCCAGCCCAGCATGATGTAGGTCAGCAGCAGGATGCCGATGTCCAGCAGCATGCGGTCGGCCAGCGGCGTCATCGGCAGGATGGCGGCGAAGACCACGGCGACCGGGCCGATGTAGCGGCTGGCGTGCTGCACCTTGGCGGCGATGCGGTCCATCCGCTTGTCGCGGTCGGCCTGGCTCAGCTTGGAGCGGCCGGTGGCCACCGTCATGGCGGCGCGCAGAGCGATGACGCCGCCGCCCAGCACCAGGACCAGCCGCAGCACCTGGGTCGGCATCGGCAGCACCAGCCCGACGCCGGCGCAGATCAGCGCCAGGATCAGCACCGGCATCGCCATGCCCTGGCGGATCAGCCCGAGGCCGAGGCGGCCGAAGAAGACCAGGAGGAGGGAGGCGATCACCTCCTCCGGCCGGGCTTCGATGCCGAGGCCGGTGGGGCGGTCGACGGTGCGCAGGCCGACCAGCGGCACGGTCAGCAGCAGGGCGACGAAGGCGGCGAGGCCGGCGTCCTTGACGGTGGCGGCCCAATCGACGCCGGGGCGCTTGCCGTTGATGTGGTAATGGGGGTGCGATTGCGCGTGGGAAGGGGTGGTCATGGCGCTTACACCTTCTCGATCTCGGGCCGGCCGAGCAGGCCGGTGGGCCGGAAGATCAGGACGAGGACGAGGATGGAGAAGGTGGCGACGTCCTTCCATTCGGAGCCGACATAGCCGGACCAGAAGGCCTCGATCAGGCCGATGACCACGCCGCCGAGCATGGCGCCGGGCAGCGAGCCGACGCCGCCGAGCACCGCGGCGGTGAAGCTTTTCACGCCGGCGAGGAAGCCGATGTAGAAGTCGATGACGCCATAGATCAGCAGAACCATCATGCCGGCGACGGCGGCGAGAGCTGCGCCCATGACGAAGGTCAGCGAGATGACGCGGTCGACGTTGACGCCGAGCAGGCCGGCCATCTTCTTGTCCTGCTCGCAGGCGCGCTGGGCGCGTCCCAGCGAGGTGCGGTTGATCAGGATGGTGAAGCCGACCATCAGGACCAGGGTGATGATGATGGTGGCCAGCCGCACGTAGCTGACGGAGACGGCGCCGTCCATCAGGGTGAGGTTGCCGGGCAGGATGGGCTGCAGCGGCTTGGAGCGGGCGCCCTGGAGGATCTGGATGTAGTTCTGCAGGAAGATCGACATGCCGATGGCGGAGATCAGCGGCGCCAGCCGGGGCGAGGAGCGCAGGGGCCGGTAGGCGATGCGCTCGACCGTCCAGCCATAGACGCTGGTGAACAGCATGGAGGCGACCAGCATGATCAGCAGCGCCAGCGGCACCCAGGTGACGCCGAGCGCACCGATGGCCAGGAAGGTGATCAGCGCCACGAAGGCGCCGATCATGTAAATCTCGCCATGGGCGAAGTTGATCATGCCGATGATGCCGTACACCATCGTGTAGCCGATCGCGATCAGGCCGTAGATCGCCCCAAGCGACAAGCCGTTGATCAATTGCTGTATGAAATAATCCATCAGACAGGCTTCTCCCACTCTCCCAGGACACCGATTAGGCAGGCACGCGAGACTTGGTGCTCAAGACTTGAATTAAGCCGTGTGCGGCAGCGGAGTTCCGATCCGGATGAACGGGGGAGAACATCCAGGACCGAGGCAGGGGACGCTTGGAACCCCGCCGCCGCACCCGGTTCTTGCCGAAGCCCCGCCGGATGCGGGATCCGGCGGGGCTTCGGGCGAATTCGTTATCGGGGACCGCTGCGGGTCTGCGTCTGGCCAGTCTGAATGTGTCGGCTCGGAATCGTCCGGCGGCCCAAGGTCGGGCCTTCCGTCGTCCGGATATGCGACGACAGCGCGGGGGTGCTGTTCCGCACCCGAGCGGCGTTCCGTCGTTCGACCATAGCCAACAGCTCCCACTTGCGCGGCACGGCCGGCGGCCGTGGCGTCCCCACCGGCATCGCTGCCGGACATCCTGTTTGTGAATCTCGGCTCAGATCGGACGGAATGACCGCCCGGTCCGGACCAGTCGGCGAAAGGCGCCGCGCCTTACCCTGTTCAAAACTGTTCTTTGTCTTCGGCCCCGGCACTTAGGTGCCGGTTGCGTATGCTGTCAGTTTTCTTGACACAGACAGGTAATGCAACTTCATCAGTAGGCGCAACACTCTCTTTCCGCGGGCTGAAAAAAACAACAATCATTCTGAACCCATGGAGCTGTTCCGATGAAAATTTCTCGGATTTGTGTGTGCGGGAAACATCGTTCAGATCCTTGTCAACAGCTGTTCACATCATCCGCCGACCAGATCTCGGGGGTCGGTGAAGGGCTGTCCCAGGGCCTCGGCCACCGCCCGATAGGTCAGCCGGCCGGCCTGGACGTTCAGCCCGGCCAGCAGGTGCGGATCCTCGGCCAGCGCCCGTTTCCAGCCCTTGCCGGCCAGCGCCTGGACGAAGGGCAGGGTGGCGTGGTTCAGCGCCTCCGTGCTGGTGCGGGCGACCGCGCCCGGCATGTTGGCGACGCAGTAGTGGACGACACCGTCGACCACATAGGTCGGGTCGGAATGGGTGGTGGCGTGGCTGGTCTCGAAACAGCCGCCCTGGTCGATGGCGACGTCCACCAGCACCGACCCGCGGCGCATGCCGGCCAACTGGTCGCGGCGCACCAGCTTCGGTGCTGCGGCGCCCGGCACCAGCACGGCGCCGACCACCAGATCGGCGTCGGCGACCAGCCGGTCGAGCGTGTCGGCGGAGGCGTAGACCGTCTTCAGCCGCGGCCCGAACAGATCGTCGAGCTGGGCCAGCCGCGGCATCGACCGGTCGGCGATGGTGACGTCGGCGCCCAGCCCCATCGCCATGCGGGCGGCGTTGGTGCCGACCACGCCGCCGCCGATGACCAGCACCTTGCCGGGCAGCACGCCGGGCACGCCGCCGAGCAGAATGCCGGAGCCGCCGTTGCTCTTCTGCAAGGCGACGGCGCCGACCTGGATCGCCATGCGGCCGGCGATCTCCGACATCGGCGCCAGCAGCGGCAGGCGGCCGGCACGGTCGGTGACGGTTTCATAGGCGATGGCGGTGCAGCCGCTTTCCATCAGCAGCCGGGCCTGTTCGGGATCGGGGGCGAGGTGCAGGTAGGTGAACAGCACCTGATCCGGGCGCAGCCTGCGACATTCCGCCGGCTGCGGTTCCTTGACCTTCACGATAAGGTCGGCCTTCGCGAAGACCTCCTCGGCGGAGGCGGCGATCTCGGCCCCCGCCGCGCGGTAGGCTTCGTCGGAAAAGCCGATCTCGGCACCGGCGCCGCTCTGCACCAGCAGGGCATGACCGTCCGCCGCCAGTTCGCGGACCGAGGCCGGCGTCAGCCCGACGCGGTACTCGTGGTTCTTGATTTCCTTGGGAACGCCGATGCGCGTGACCATGCGAGAACTCCCCGATCCAAGCGCCTGACTCAGCCAATCTGGGCCGACCCGATCTGGTATCCGGGGAAACCATCGGTGTGGCGGATTGTCTCAGTAAAGTCACTATACGGCGGGCGGACGGAGAGAATCTCTGCAAAGCCTTGCATGAATCCCCCATAGTGTGGTGGAGCTTTCGCACGATCCGCCACGTTTTCGAATAAAGTTGCATGCACGCCCTGGACGCCCTGGACCACAAGATCCTGCGCCTTCTCCGCAAGGACGGCCGGATGAGCAACGCCAAGCTGGCGGCGGAGGTCGGGCTGTCGCCATCGGCCTGCCTGCGCCGCCTGCACATGCTGGAACATTCCGGCGTGATCCGCGGCTATACCGCCATCATCGAAACGGCGGACGAGGAGCGGTCGGTGACGGTCATCGTCCAGATCACGCTGGAACGGCAGACCGACGACTACCTGCGCCGCTTCGACGCCGCCGTCCGCCGCTGTCCGGAGGTGCGGGAATGCTTTCTGCTGTCGGGCAGTTCCGATTATCTGCTGCGGGTGGTGGCGCAGGACCCGTCCGATTACGACCGCATCTACAAGGACTCGCTGTCGCGCCTGCCGGGCGTGGTGCGTATCCAGTCGAGCTTCGCCATCCGCAGCGTGGTCCGGCCGGGCAGCCTGCCGGCGCTGGAGGAGTCCGCCGACTGACCGTTGAGGGAACGTCTTCCTCTTGCCCAAGAGGGCACGTTCGCTCAGGACGGGCCTGCTTCAGGGAGTGGAAGGGCCGCGTGCCACCGTCGTGATCGTGTAATCCTTGAATTCCGGAGCGAACCTGTCCAAGTTCGGGGAACCATGACACTGCCGCCCCGCCATATCCGTAACCTCCTACGTGCAGGCCGCGTTCACGCAGGCTCGCTCGCCCCGGATCTGGTCGCCTGAGGCAAGGCTCCCGGACCGTCCGGGGCCAACATCGTCTCCGAATCCAAGAGAGCCGCTCGAACCGCATCCATGCGGTCGCGGGTTTATCACGTGCAACCGCTGCATGACCGATGAGGCGCCCACCGGGGGGCGTCGCTTGGCAGTCGGTTGCGCATGCCGAGAAAAGCGAAGGAAGACCTTGATGCGTCCCGCAGACCAGTTTCCGCCCATCGTGCTGACCGCCACCGACCATGACCGCCTCTCGGCTCTGGTAGAGGCGGTTTCCGAGAGGTTGCCCGATGTATACGCGTACCTCACGGTCGAACTGGAGCGCGCTGCGGTGATCGATGCCGGCGAACTCGTGACGACGGTGGTCTCGATGGGCGCGCGCGTGGCGTTCCGGGATGAGGTAACCGGACAGGAGCGGACTGTCACCCTGGTTTATCCGGGTGATGCCGACCTCGCGGCCGGTCGGGTGTCGGTGCTGACCCCTATTGGCGCGGCCCTCATTGGCGTCGCGGAAGGACAGTCGATCACATGGTACACGCGCGAGGGCGAGGCGAAGACCCTTACCGTTTTGGCCGTCGAGCCTCCCATTGCAGGCGGGCGCGCCGTCGCCGCATGATCCGTGGTCGGAAGATTCCATCGCGGTGCACGCCCATCCTCCAGCCTTGCGACGGTGCTCCGGTTCGTGCCGTCTGATGGGAAATACAGCCCTGTGCCAAGGGCGCTGACCTTTCATGATCCCTCTCACCCGAACAGGTCGAGTTCCGGGTCGGGGGCGGTTTCCGGGTGGGTCAGGTCGGTGCAGCCGATGCCGATCAGGCGGAAGGCACGGCCGTCGACCTCGCGCTCCAGGAGGGCGATGCCGGCGGCGAGGATCGCCTCGGCCGACCGGGTCGGCTCCACCCGGCGGGAGCGGGTCAGCTGCTGGAAATCCTTGGTCTTCAGCTTCAGCACCACGCTGCGGCCGAGCAGCCCCTCGCGCTCCAGCCGGCGGGCGACCTTGTCGGCCAGCGGGCGCAATTCCTGTGCCAGGGCGGGCAGGGTGGTGACGTCCCAGTCGAAGGTCTCCTCCGACGAGATGCTCTTGCTCGGCGACTCAGGATGGACCCGGCGGGAATCCTCGCCGCGGGCGTAGCTGTAGAGCACCCGGCCCATGGCGCCGTAGCGCTTGACCAGCCAATGCTCGTCCTTGTCCTGCAGGTCGCCGACGCGGGTGATGCCGTCGGCGAACAGCTTGCGCTCCAGCGCCGGGCCGACGCCCCACAGGATGGTGACCCGCTTGGGCGCCAGGAAGGCCGCCGCCTCCGCCCGGCCCAGCGCGGAAAAGCCGCGCGGCTTGTCGAGGTCGGACGCGATCTTCGCCAGCAGCTTGTTGTAGCTGAGGCCGATGGAGGCGGTGATGCGCAGTTCGCGCTCGAAACGGCGGACGATTTCCACCAGCGCCTGGGCCGGGCTGATGCTGAGGCGCTCCTCCACGCCGGTGAGGTCGAGATAGGCCTCGTCGATGCTGATCGGCTCGACCAGGGGGGTGAAGGCCTCCATGATCGCGCGGGCCTGATGGCCGACCTCTTTGTACTTGGCGATGTTGGGGCGGATGATGGTGGCGTCGGGGCAGCGGTCCAGCGCCTCGCGGATCGTCATGGCGGAGCGGACGCCCGACATCCGCGCGACATAGCAGCAGGCGGCGACCACCCCGCGGTGGTCGTCGCCGCCGACGATCACCGGTCGGCTGGCCAGCTCCGGCCGGTCGCGCTTCTCCACGGTGGCATAGAAGCTGTCGCAGTCGATGTGACCGATGGACAGGCTGTGCAGCTCCGCATGGCGGAACAGCCGCCGGCTGCCGCATTTCGGGCAGCGCGTGACTTCGCCCGGCAGGGCGGCGGCGCAGTCGCGGCAGACGCTGTGCAGGGCGGCGGTCATGGTGGCGGCAGCTTAGCAAAGCGGCATGCGAACCGCCAGCTTATGCGTACAAAGGAAGAACGGGATGGTTGTCAGCGCGACGGCGACTTCGCCCGGTCGCCGGCGGCGATGCGCGAGGCGAGGGCCTGCAAGCTGCCCAGCAGCAGCTTCGCCATTGCCCAGTGGTAGAGGGCCGACCCTGCCAGGACCGCCAACAGCGCGCTCCAACCGCCGATCCAGCCGGCGAGCAGGGAAACGACAAGGGAGGCGGCGGCGGAGACGATCAACGCCACCAGGATCGTCAGCCCGTTGGCGCCGTTGATCCGGCCGAGGATCGCCGCCCGCTCCATCGCCGCGGCACCGAGCAGGACGACCAGCGACAGGGTCAGCGACAGGCTGAGCAGTATGACCATGGTGGCGCTCGGGTTGCAGTCAGTGGAAAGAAACGGGCATCACCGCAGCACATCCCCGCCCACCGCCAGCCGGCCGGCGACGACGGCGGCCTGGGTGCGGCTGACCACGTTCAGTTTGCGCAGGATGCTGGAGACGTGGACCTTCACCGTCTGCTCCGACACGTTCAGCTCGCCGGCGATCTGCTTGTTCAGCTTGCCGTCGACGATCATCGTCAGGATGCGCAGTTGCTGCGGCGACAGCGAGGCGAAGCGGCGGGCGGCATCGGTCTCGTCGGCTTCCGACGAGGCGGCGGACAGCGGCGGCGCCCAGGTTTCGCCCGACAGGATGGCGCGGATGGCGTCGGCCATCGCCGGCATCGACAGCGATTTCGGGATGTAGCCAGAGGCGCCATAGGCGAGCGCCCGGCGGATGGTGTCGGAATCCTGCAGGGCCGACAGGATGGCGACCGGCACGGTCGGGTGATGGGCCAGCATCAGGAACAGGCCGGCGAAGCCGTTGGTGCCGGGCATGTTGAGGTCGAGAAGAACGAGATCGATGTCGTCCGGCCGCCGCCCCACCGCGGTCATCACCGAGTCGAGGTCCGGGCATTCGATCACCCGCACCTCCGGCATCGCCTTGCCCAGCGCGTCGCGCAAGGCGGCCTGGACCAGCGGATGGTCGTCGCCGATGACGATCGTCGTTTCAGTGGTGGATTCAGCGGTCGTTTCAGTGGCCGCTTCTGTAGCCGTCGCCTGTCCGGACGCCGTTGGTTCGCTTACCGCGCTGTCCTCGCCCATGGTTTCCGCACTCCCCCCATTTGCGGCCGCCCGGCTTTTGTCCGGTTCCGGCCTTATCGCTCGGCCACGGCCGCCGTCTGCAGCGCCGCCCCGTTCAGGAAGCGGCGCAACGACGCCGGCTTCACCGGTTTGTAGAGCACGCCGCAGCCGCAACGCTCCGCCTCGGCCCGCACCGCTTCGGAACGGTCGGCGGTCAGCAGCAGCCCCTTGACCGGACGGTCCCACAATTCCCGCAACCGCTCCAGAACCGCAAGCCCCGTCTGGCCGTCACCGACGTGATAATCGACACAGACCACATCGGGAAGCGCCCCGTCGAAGGGAACGAGCGCCGCCAGCGCCCCGGTGACGTCCGACGCCGTCGCCACCCGGCAGCCCCATTGGCCGAGCAGGGCGCGCAGGCCGGCCAGGATCGGCTCCTCGTTGTCGATGCACAGGACCAGCAGCCCGGCGGACAGGGCGGCGGGGGTGGAGACCGGGCGGTCGACCGGGGTGGCGCGCGCCTGCTCCAACGGCACCTCGACCGCAAAGCCGGTGCCGCGCCCGACGGTGGAGCGCAGGGTGACGGGATGGCCGAGCAGCCGGGCGATGCGGTCGACGATGGCGAGGCCGAGGCCGAGACCCTTGTCGGCCGGGTTGCCGCCGCCATTCTCGCCGCCCAGCCGGCGGAACTCCTCGAACACCTCGCGGCGCTTGGCCTCCGGGATGCCGGGGCCGGTGTCCCAGACCTCGATGCGCAGGCGGTCACCATGGACGGGGTCGCGGCGCCGCCGGCAGCCGAGCAGCACCCGGCCCTTGGGCGTGTAGCGGATGGCGTTGGACAGGAAGTTCTGCAGGATGCGGCGCAGAAGCTGCGGGTCCGACCGCACCACCGCGCCGCAGCCGACCACCTTCAGCGTCAGGCCGCGTTCCTGCGCCAGGGCGGAGAACTCCACCCCCAGCCCGCCCAGCAGCTCGTCGAGGGCGAAGCTGCGCATCTGCACCCGGACATTGCCGGCGTCCAGCGAAGAGATGTCGAGCAGCCCGCCCAGCAGCATCTCGGTCGAGCGCAGCGAAGCGGCGGCGTTGTCGATCATGCCGCATTCGGCAGCGCGCTGATCGGGCGTCGGCAGGGCCCCTCGCATGCTCTCCTCCAGCGCTGAGACGAACAGGCGGGCGGCGTTCAGCGGCTGCAGCAGGTCGTGGCTGGCGGCGGCGAGGAAACGGGTCTTGCTGGCGTTGGCCGTCTCGGCCTCCGCCTTCGCCTGCTGGAGAGCGTCGGTGCGCTCCTGTACGCGCTGCTCCAGGCTTTCGTTGGCCTCGCGCAGGGCCTCGGCGGCGCGGTAGCGCTCGGTCACGTCGGTGTAGGTGGAGACGTAGCCGCCTTCCGGCAGCGGGTTGGCGACGATCTCCAGAACCGTGCCGTCGGGGCGGCGGCGCTCGTAGCGGTAGGGCCATTGCTGGTTGGCGGTGTCGCGGTTGGTCAGCAGCGCCGTCATGTCGTGGGCGCTGTACTCGCCGCGCCGCTCGTTGAAGCGGATCAGGTCGGCGAAGGGCACGCCCACCCGCACCATGTCGGCCGGCAGGTCGAGCAGTTGCAGATAGCGCTGGTTCCAGGCGGCGATGCGGTAATCGGCGTCGATCACGCAGATGCCCTGGCCGATGTTCTCCAGCGTCGCCTGGAGCAGTTTCCGGTTGAAGCGCAGGGCCTCCGAGGCCTCGTCCAGCATCGCCATGGCGTCGCCGCGCGACAGCGAGCGGCCCTGCAGCGAGGCGGCCATCACCACCCGCGCCGACGCCGCGCCGATGGCGCCGGCGATCAGCGTCTCGGTGAAGCGGACGGCGTCGAGGTCGGCGGGACCGCCCTCGCCCTTGCGGCCGACCAGGTGAAGCAGGCCGCCTCTGGCGGCGTAGGCGTCGAAGGCGGCGTTGCCGCGCTCCGCCCCGACGAAGCGGATGGCGAGCGCGCGCAGGTCGGCCAGCTTGGCGAGGGCCTGGGGGGTGTCGTCCTCGTCCCGGTCGGCGGTGGCGGTGGTGTAGAAGACGGCCTGGGTGCGCTCCACCGAGCTGGGGCGGGCCAGCAGCGATCCGGCGACGAAGGCGATCAGGTTGGCCAGCAGGCTCCACAGGCTGGCGTGGGAGATGGGGTCCAGCCCGTCGATCCCGAACAGGGCCTGCGGGCGCAGCCAGACGATGCCCCAGGGGCCGAAATCCAGGAAATCGGCCGACACCGGGATGATGCCGCCCATCGACGGCACCAGCAGCGTGTAGACCCACAGCAGAAAGCCGGCGCCCAGCCCCGCCAGCGCCCCCACCCGGTTGGCGCGCGGCCAGTAGAGCCCGCCGAAATAGGCCGGCCCGAACTGCGCCACCGCGACGAAGGACAAGAGGCCGATGACGGTCAGCGGGTAATCGCGATCGACCAGCCGGTGCATGATATAGGCGAGCAGCAGGATCCCCAGCACCGACAGCCGCCGCACCAGCAGCAGCGTGCCGACCATGTCGCGCCGGCCGACGCGGGCGGCGAAGCGGGGGCGGCTGAGCAGCAGCGGCATCACCACGTCGTTGCACAGCATGGTGCTGAGCGACACCGCCGCGACGATGACCATGCCGGTCGCCGCCGACAGGCCGCCGATGAAGGACAGCAGGCTGAAGCCGCCGGCCCCCGCCGCGATGGGCAGGGTGATCATGAAGGTGTCGGGGTTGATGCCATCTCCGAAGGTGATCAGACCGGCCACCGCGATAGGGATCATCAGGGCGCTGAGCGCCAGCAGGTAGGTCGGGTACATCCAGGCGGCGGCGCGCAGATGGCGGGGGCTGTCATTCTCCACCGTCATCACATGGTACATCTGCGGCAGGCAGAGAAAGGCGATGATCGAGATCGCCGTGTTCGACCACCAGGTCGGGTCGGTGAAATCGGGCGACAGCAGCGGGTCGGCCTGCGGCCGGGCGAGCAGGTCGGTGTAGCCGTCGAACATGCCCCAGACGATGAAGGCCGCCACCGCCACGAAGACGGTCAGCTTCACCAGACTTTCGAAGGCGATGGCCAGCATCAGGCCGCGGTGATGCTCGCTGGCGTTGATGTGGCGGACGCCGAACAGGATGGTGAAGACCGCCATCGACAGCGCCACCGCGAAGGCGGTGTCGCCCCAGATCGGCGGCGGCAGGGCGGCCGGGGCGGCCAGCGAGGGGGCGGTCAGCACGTCGAAGCTGGCGGCCACCGCCTTCAGCTGAAGCGCGATGTAGGGCAGAACGCCGACCAGCGCGGTCAGCGTCACCAGCGCCGCCACCGCCTGGCTCTTGCCATAACGGGCGCCGATGAAGTCGGCGATGGAGGTGACGTTCTGCGCCTTGGTGATGGCGATGGTCTTGGTCAGCACCGGCCGCGCCGCCAGCAGCAGGATCATCGGCGCCAGATAGATCGGCAGGAAATCGAAGCCGCTGGCCGACGCCCGCCCGACCGAGCCGTAGAAGCTCCAGCTGGTGTTGTAGATGCACAGCGTCAGCGCATAGAGGATGGCGGCCGTCCGCGGCGACGCCGACAGCAGCCCACCCCCGGCGGTGCGGCGGTCGCCCCACCAGGCGATGGCGAACAGCACCCCCAGATAGGCCGCCGAAACGGCCAGCACCAGCCAACTCTGCACGACCGACGGACCTCTTGCCGGGGGAGGGGAAATGGTGCCTGACCCTATCCCAAGGTTCGACCCGCCAACAACGGCCGGTCTCGCAGTTGCCCAAAAACTGTGCAGCCCTGAACGAAGGTAGGGGGCGCGTATGGTTCGAAGTTCGAACTATTCTGCGCCTGCCGGACGCCGCCGTCCCGGTCGCCGCTGGTGCGACGGCCGGCGTTCCTGCTCCCGACCTTGGGCATCCGCTCAGGGTCCGGGACCGCCGAAGCGGCCGTTTCCGTCTCCTCCCTCGTACGGGGACGGCCGCTTCCGCGCTTCCTGTTTTGGGCCTGGAGCGTGGGGCAAACGGGGGTCCCGGTCGGTTTACTGCGTCGTCCTCGCTGGGAAAGCGCCACGAACGGTCCAATCTATGGCAAGATGGTCCATCGTGAGGGAGACCGGCCGTCGGTGCCGGACCCGGTGCGTGGCCTGAAACGGAAGACGGACGCCCAAGAGAATGCTGATCGACGCCTATTTGGGATTCCGGGTCGGGGACGTGGTCCTTGACCGTGCGGAACTGGCGGCCGGCACCGCCACCATCAAGGAAATCCACGTCGTTCCCTGTGACTGGGCGCATGGCCTGACCGGCATCGCCGTCATGGAGAATGGTGCCGAGCGTTTCATCGTCCAGCTGAAGAAGGTGCGCCCGGCCGAGGAAGAGGTCGAGACCGAAAGCAACGTCCGGCCGCTGCGGCATCGCGCACGCTGAACGGTTCCCGCAATCGCCGAAAACGAAAAGGCCCGCCGCCCCGGATCGGAGCGGCGGGCCTTCGCTTTTGCGGCGGCGGCGGAGTCGCCGGCCGCTCAGTGGCGAAGCTGGACGCGCCCGCCGTTCCTGCGCGCGTCGTCGACGCTGGCGATGACGGGAAGGCCGCGCAGGAAGGCGGCGCCGGTGTCGGTCGCCTCGAACAGGACATGGCCCTGGCGGTCCTGGCCGCGGAAGCGGGCCTCGGTCGCCATGCCGGCATTGCGGACGGCGGCCGACAGTTCGGACACGGCCCTCCAGATGCGGGCACGGTGTTCGGCGGCGCTGGCGCAACCGGTCGCATCCGCGACGGCCAGCGTTACGGTGAAGGAATGAAGCTCGATCGCCATGGTGGCACCACGGAACTTGGAGTGCGGGATTGGAAAACCCGGATCGTTCCGGCCATCGCCGGATACGGTGCCGGCCCTAGGGATCGAGAAACTCAGTCGTAACGGGGAAGCTTCGACAGGACGATGTCGCTGATGAGGCCGCGGAGCTGGCTGACCGGGAGCTGTTCGACCGGAATGCAGACGGCGCGGGCATAGGTCTCGCAAACATGCCAGGCGTGGTCGGGTTCGACCAGGATGTGCCGGGCGAGATCTTGGTCATCGGCGTTCGCCCGACCGGGGAGCGCCTTTTCACAGGCCAGGACGGTTTGAACCATGTCGCTGGCCAGACTGTGCAGATTCATGGATGGCACCTTCCCATGTTCGGGAATTTGTTGGGAACACGAACAGACTAGACCTTCGGACCAGATTCCACAACGGTGCCTATGACGTTCGGCTGTGACAATTCAACGATGGTGCCACATCGCACGTCCCGGCGCCCGTTTCGGCGAAAACGCTTTGACGATGCCGCCGCGGACCGGCCGATACCAGCATGAACATAGGTCGGGGCGAATTATTCCGCCTGTGACCGTTTCGCGGGTCTGACGCGGCAAATTCCGGGCCGGTCCTTCGGCAATCCCCTCTTGCGCCGGGCGCGGTTTTGCCCATGGGGTGGAGGCGGCGATTGCCGCCGGTCAGGTCCGGATCAGGCCGTCCTGCTTCGGCGGGGCCGGGGCCGGGGTTGGAGCCGGAGTCGGGGTGGCGGGCGGCGAAAGCTGCCAATTGTCCAGTGCCCGCCTCAGCGCGTCCAGCCCGGCGCCGGCGGAGGATTTCGCCTCGTCGGCGGCGCGGGTGATGGCGGCGCAGAGCGCGGCGCGGCGTTGCGGGTCGTCGCGGCTTTCCTCCAGCGCGCGGCCGAGATCATCGGTCGTGTCGCCGCCCCTGGCATCGGGCTGCGCCGTCTTCGGGTCGATGCCCAGCAGCGGCAGCAGATACTCCCGCCCCTTCTCGCGCGCCACCGCCACCGCCTTGTCGCCGAACCGCTCCGCCGCCGCCAGACCGGTGTCCCAGGCGCCGAGCGCGGCCGAGACGGTGGGGCTGCAGCGGCCGGCCGTTTCCTCCGGGGGAGGCGCCGCGGGAGGCGCCGTCTGGGCGTGCAGCGGCGCGGCGCTCAGCAGCAGGGCGGCGATGGCTGGCAACGCAAAGCGGCGGAGGGGATTGGTCGGGCACGTCATGCGGGAGGACCTGCGGTCGAAGAGGGGCCTTCGGGAGATTTGGGGAGGCGGCGGGCGGCTTTCCATGGCCCCCCTTATGGGGCGCGGTCCGGCCGGTGCGGTGGCGGGAAAAGCGGCGATATGCCGCGACCTGTGGCGATTTTGCTACCGAATGACGTTTTCATGGCGTTTACATGACATGCTGCCGCTGCACCGCACCGCGAAGCGTGGTAAGAGCAGCCCGAAATCTCACCAGTCCCCTATCCAGATACAGGCGAGTCACCGTCCCATGCTGCTGCGCGCATTCCGTTCGCTGATGCCGAAGGAGGAACGCTTCGTCGACCAGTTCGTCGAGCAGGCCCGTCACATCGTGGCCGCCGCCGCTGCCCTGGAAGCGGTGATGGACGCAGAACCGGACGACCGCACGCAGAAGATCGCGGCGCTGAAGCGGGTGGAGAAGGACGCCGACCGCGTTGCCAAGGATGCAGGGCGCGACCTGCACCGCGCCTTCATCACGCCGTTCGACCGGTCGGACATCCTGTCGCTGATCAACGCGCTGGACGACGCCATCGACCTGATGGACGAGGTGCCGCGCCATGCCGGCCTGTACGGCGTCGAGGTGTTCGACGAGCCGATGCGCCGCTTCGTCGCCCTGATCCGCCAGCAGGCCGACGTGCTGCTGGAACTGATGCCGCTCCTGGGCTCCATCGCCCGCAACGCCGAGCGGATCGACCATCTCTGCGGCCGGCTGTCCGATCTGGAGGACGAGGCCGACGATGTGCTGCGCGACGCGCTGAAGGCGCTGATCGCGGAGAAGCCGGACATGATCGCCTTCCTCGGCCGGCGCGAGCTGTACGAGATGCTGGAGGCGGTTACCGACCGCTGCGACGACGTCGGCGACCTTGTCGCGGGCATCACGCTCGATCAGGTCTGAGGCCGCGTCGATGGAGGCCCTGCAACTCGGTCTGCCGGCGATCGTCCTCATCATTCTGGTGGCGCTCGCCTTCGACTTCATCAACGGCCTGCACGACGCGGCGAACTCCATCGCCACCGTGGTGTCGACCCGCGTGCTGTCGCCCAAGCTGGCGGTCCTGTGGGCGGCCTTCTTCAACTTCATCGCCTTCCTGTTCTTCGGCCTGCATGTCGCCACCACCATCGGCACCGGGCTGGTCGATCCGCTGGTGATGGACCCGGCGGTGATCCTGGCGGCGCTGATCGGCGCCATCGGCTGGAACCTGATCACTTGGTGGCTGGGGCTGCCGTCCTCCTCCTCGCATGCGCTGGTCGGCGGCATCGCCGGGGCCGGCATCGCCAAGGCGGGGTTCGGCGCCATCGTCGCCAGCGGCTTCACCAAGACGGCGGTCGCCATCGTGCTGTCGCCGGGCATCGGCCTGCTGCTGGCGCTGCTGCTGATGCTGGTGGCGTCCTGGGCGCTGCGCCGCGCCGCCCCCTTCACGGTCGACCGGCAGTTCCGCCATCTCCAGCTGGTTTCGGCGGCGCTCTACAGCCTGGGCCATGGCGGCAACGACGCGCAGAAGACGATGGGCATCATCGCCGTGCTGCTGTTCAGCCAGGGCATGCTGGGCGATACCTTCCACGTCCCCTTCTGGGTCATCATCGCCTGTCAGGTGGCGATGGGGATGGGCACGATGATGGGCGGCTGGCGCATCGTCCGCACCATGGGCTCGCGCATCACCGACCTGAAGCCCTATCAGGGCTTCTGCGCCGAGACGGCGGGCGCCATCACCCTGTTCGGCGCGACGTGGCTGGGCATTCCGGTGTCGACCACCCACACCATCACCGGCGCCATCGTCGGCGTCGGCTCCGCCCGCCGCACCTCGGCGGTGCGCTGGGGTCTGGCGGGCCGAATCGTCTGGGCCTGGGTGCTGACGATTCCCGCCTCCGGCATCGTCGCTTGGCTGTCCTACCTGCTGGTCGCCGCCCTGCTGCGCCCGTAAGGGCGCCTTTCCGGGGGGAGAACGCCCGCAGAACGATGGGGCGAACGGATAAGCCCTTCGTGATGCAGCGCGGCCTTGACCCGCAAGGGCGGTAACGGCAGGATCGGTGCGGTGGAGACAGGATACCGGTCATGCCGCATATCGAACGCACCGATCAAGGTGAGCAGTATGTGTTTCCCGGCACCGAACGCCGGACGGTCCCCGGCTTGCCCTATGCGGCGGAAGCCGACGGCCAGCTGACCCTGCATTTCTACGCCCCGCCCGAGAAGTCCGAACGCCGTCCGCGCCCGACCTCGGCGCGCGCGCTGTCGTCCACGCCCCTGCCGGTGACGGCGCTGCCGGCCAACGCGGCGATGCCCCCCGGGATGGCGCAGGCGCAGACGGCGCCGGCGGCGACCGACTCCGCGCCGCAGAGCCTGTTCGGCCGCCGGCTCGCCCATTTCCCGCGGGTGTTCGACCAGCCCTGAGTGGCGTCGGGCTGAGCGGCGTCAGGCGGTGCCGGTGCGGCTCCGCGTGGCGTCGAGCATGCGGGCGACCTGACGCAGCAGAATTTCGCGGTCATAGGGCTTGCCGACATGCCCGTTCATCCCGGCCTCGCCGCATTCGCGCCGTTCCTCCTGGGATGAACCGGCGGTCAGCGCCAGGATCGGCAGGTCGCCGCGCGGCGGCGGCATCGCGCGGATGGCGCGGCTCGCCTCCAGCCCATCCATGCCCGGCATCTGCACGTCCATCAGCACGAGGTCGTAGTCGCCGGCCTCCACCGCCTCCACCGCCGCGGCACCGTCGGCCACCAGATCGATGGCGTAACCGCTGTCGCGGAACAGGGCGGCCAGCAATTCGCGGTTGATCGCCAAATCCTCGGCGATCAGCAGGCGCGGCGGTCCGGGGGAGCGTTTGGCGGGACGGTCGGTCGGGGGTGGGGAGGGCGGACCGGCGGCCGTCGCCGGACGTGCGGAGCCGCCTTGCCGGGCGGCGACGCGGGCGAGCTGCCGGCGCAGGTCGTCGATGGCGAAGGGCTTGGCGATCATCGCGACGTCGGGACCGAAGGCGGACGGGGTGCCGGCGGCATGGGCGGCGAAGCCGGAGGCCAGCAGCACCGGCAGGCCGGGGCGCATGCGGGCGGCGTGCCGTGCCAGCTCCGTCCCGTCCATGCCCGGCGGCATGACGACGTCGCTCAGCAGCAGGTCCAGCGGCTCAGGCCCGTCCAGCACCACCAGCGCCTCGTTGGCGTTGGCCGCCGCGATCACCCGATGCCCCCAGCCGCGCAGCAGCCCGGCCACCATGTCGCGCACCGTCGGGTCGTCGTCGACCAGCAGGACCGACAGCGGCCCGGAGGACGGCGCCCAGGACGGAACGGGAGCCGGACTGGGAGGCGGCGCGGCAAAATTCAGGGCGGTATCCGGGGTAAGGTCCGGAACAGAATCGGGGGTGGCGGCGGGCCCGACCGGCGGCGTCCTGGACGCCCTGGGGGCCGGCTCCGCCGGCAGCAGGCGGCTCGCCGGCAGGCGCACCGTCACCGTGGTGCCGACGCCCAGCGTGCTGCGCAGAGAAAGGGTGCCGCCATGCAGTTCGACCAGCCGTTTGGTCAGCGGCAGGCCCAGTCCGGTGCCCTCCGCCTCGCGACTGGCGGCGTTCCCGGCACGGGCGAAGGGCTCCAGCACGCGGTCGAGATCCTCGGCCGGGATGCCAAGTCCGGTGTCGATGACGCGGATCACCGGCATGCCGTCGTCCAGGGCGGCGGACAGGGTCACCGACCCGCCCGACGGCGTGTATTTCACCGCGTTGGCGATCAGGTTCAGCAGGATCTGGCGGATGCGGCGGTCGTCGCCGTGCAGGTTGAGCACCGCCGGTTCCACCACCGCCGATAGAAGCACGCCGGCATGCTCGGCCCGCGGGGTCAGCATGCGGACGGCGAAATCGGCGGCATCCTCCAGGTCGCAAGGTCCTTCCTCGAGCGTCAGCGCCCCGGCTTCCGCCCGCGCGTGGTCGAGGATCTCGTTGATCAATTCCAGCACATGCTGGCCGGAATCGCGGACATTGGCGGCATATTGCCGATAGGAGGGCGTGCCGACCGGCCCTTCCGCCTCGCGGGCGATCAGGTCGGAGAAGCCGATCACCGCGTTCAGCGGCGTGCGCAACTCGTGGCTCAGGCCGGCCAGGAACTCGCTCTTGTCGTGGTTGGCGGCCTCGGCGGCCCGGCGTGCGGTCTCCGCCATGTCGCGGGCCTTGTCCAGCTCGGCTGCGAGTCGCGCTGTCTCGTCGCGCTCGGCGCTGGTCCGCTCCACGGCGCTGCGCGCCTCGGCCAGCGCCACCTGCGCCTTGCGCTCGCGGTCGAGGTAGCGCAGGCCCCAACCCAGCATCGCCAGGATCGCCAGCAGCCCGACGATCGTCTCCAGCACCGTGTGCAGGGTGCGGGTGCGCCAATCGGCCATCGCCTCGTCCCGGCCGATGCCGGTCAGCACCACCAGACCATAATCGCGCACCGTCCGGTAGGCGGCGATGCGCGACACCCCGTCCAGCACCGACTGCAGCAGCAATTGGCCTTCCGGCGCCTCGCGCAACTTGGATTGGAACACCAGCCCGCCGGCCACCGATTTGCCGGCCGACTCCAGGGGAGCCGGGCGGCGGGCGATGACCTCGCCGGCCGGGCCGTAGACGCCGATCAGCGGATCGAACTCGACGCCAAGCAGGGCGTAGAAATCGGTCAGCGAGTCCACCCGGATCGTTGCCGACGCCATTCCGACGAAACGCCCTTCATCGTCATACAGGGGACGCGAGACCGGGAAGACCGGCGGCTGACCGCCGCTGCGGACGGTTTGCGCCGCACCGACATGCAGGCGCGTGCCGCCGCGCAGGGCCTCCAGCCCGGCCGGATCGGCGAAGTCGGCGATGCGGTTGGGAAAGCTGGCCGATTCCAGAACGGTCCGGCCATCGGCGTCATAGATCCAGATGGCGTCGGCGCCCTCGACCTGGGCGGCATATTCGCGCAGCCGGGTCCAATGCTTCAGGTCGCGGACCTTCTGCGGGCCGCCGGCTTCCGCCACCATCGCCGCGGTCTGGTCGAGCGCAACGTCGGCCGTGCGCACCGTGCGGTGGACATGGTCGTCGACCAGCCGGGCCATGTCCCGGACCATGGCGAAGCGGCGCTGCAGCGTGTCCTGGTAATCGTGGTAGATCCGGTGGCCCGCATTGCCCGCCAACGCGGCCAGCACCACGACCATCACCAGCGCGCCCCGTAGGAAGCGTCCCACGAATCCCCCTTCTTATGCCGCCCTCATGTGCCACCTTATGGTGACCATGCACGGTGCGGCCCGAACAATGCTTCAGGCTCAAACTATCACGAATCCGGGCGGTCGGATGCCGGATTCGACCGGGCGGCCCCTTGGGGTTTGTCCTGATGGTCCGCCGGTTTTCGGAAGGATCGGTCAGGCTTCCTGAACGGTTTCGATCTCCGACAGATCGGACAGGCGGCGGGCCAGACGTTCGGTGCAGCGGACTTCGAGGATGCCGAAGCCGGCGTTGGGGGCGATGGTGTGCAGGTCGCCGGCCATGCCGTTCTCGCTGGCCAACCGCCGCACCCGCTCCACCATCGCGTCGCGCTCCGGCCGTCCCGGACGCAAACCCGGCAGCGGGCGGGTGAAGTGGAGCTTGTAGCGCTTGAAGATCGAAGGGGCCATCAGGTCACGGGTGCGAAGTGGGGGCGGTCACTGGGGAAAATAGGGTCCCTGGATGCCGTCCCCCGGATCTCGCACAGGCCGGCGGTGCGATGCCAGCCCGAAAAGGCTCTATTCCGGCCGCTTACTTTTTGGGTTCGACGTTTTCGGCACCGGCGCGGGTGCCGCCGAAACGGTCGGCGCCCTTGGCGTCGGGGGCGTCCGGCTTCTTGTGGTTGCCGGTGTTCTGCTCGCCCTCGGTGTGGCGGACGGTCTGTTCGGTGTGGGGCTGCTTGTTCTGCTGGCCGGTCATCGGTTGAGTCTCCCTTATATAAGGTGTCCCCCCCTTAACCGGATCGGCCGGCATTGGTTTCGGTCGTGGTTGCGGTTGACCTCAGCTTTGCCGGGCAATCGCCTGCGCCACCGCCATCCACCGCTCCTCCTCCGCCCACCCGTCCGCATCGCGGAGCGCGCGCAACGGGGGCCAGACGCCGAGCCGGCTGGAGCGGCGCAGCGCGAAGAAGCGGTCGAGTTCCTCTCCGGTCGGCAGCCGGTCTTCCTTGCGCTGGTTGCAGCGGCGGTGCGCCAGCACGACGTTGGCCGGATCGTCGATCCCGCCGTATGCCTGGGGGATCAGGTGGTCGAAGGTCGCCTTCGCCCCCACCGGCCCGTCGCAGAAGAAGCAGCGCCCGCCCTGCTGGACGTCCATCAGTCTGGTATCGTCCGGCGTGACGGGCATGGCGCTCTCCAGTCCGGTTGGATTACAGGTCGCGTTCGACGCTGCCCCACAGGTCGTATTCGTCGGCATGCTCGATGGTGACGTCGACCATGTCGCCGGGCTTCAGGCCGGTCTCGCCGTTCAGGAAGACGTTGCCGTCGATCTCCGGCGCGTCGGCGTAGGAGCGACCGATGGCACCCTCCTCGTCGACCTCGTCGATCAGCACGCCCAGCGTATAGCCGACCTTCTGCTGGAGCCGCTCGGCGCTGATCGCCTTCTGCGTCTCCATGAAGCGCTCCCAACGCTCCTGCTTGACCTCTTCCGGGACGGCGCCGGGCAGGTCGTTGGCGGTGGCGCCCTCAACCGGCTCGTACTTGAAGCAGCCGACGCGGTCGAGCTGGGCCTCCTTCAGCCAGTCCAGCATGAACTGGAAGTCCTCCTCCGTCTCGCCGGGGAAGCCGGTGATGAAGGTGGAGCGCAGGACCAGATGCGGGCACTCGTCACGCCATTTGCGGATGCGGTCCAGCTGCTTTTCCTGGGCGGCCGGGCGGCGCATCGCCTTCAGCACGGTGGGCGAGGCATGCTGGAACGGGATGTCGAGATAGGGGAGGATCTTGCCCTCCGCCATCAGCGGGATGACCTCGTCCACATGCGGATAGGGGTAGACGTAATGCAGTCGGACCCACAGGTCGAAGTTCGCCAGTTCGTTGCACAGGTCGAAGAAGCGGGTGCGGACCTCGCGGTCGTACCATTTCTCCGTCTTGTACTTCACGTCGACGCCGTAGGCGCTGGTGTCCTGCGAGATGACCAGCAGTTCCTTGACGCCGGCGACCGCCAGCTTCTCCGCCTCGCGCAGGACCGAATGGATCGGCCGGCTGACCAGATCGCCGCGAAGGCTGGGGATGATGCAGAAGCTGCAGCGGTTGTTGCAGCCCTCGGAAATCTTCAGATACGCGTAGTGGCGCGGGGTCAGCCGCAGCCCTTCCGGCGGCACCAGATCGGTGAAGGGGTTATGCGTCGGCGGCACGGCGTCATGCACCGCGCTGACCACCTGTTCATACTGGTGCGGACCGGTGACGGCCAGCACGTCGGGGTGGATTTGCCGGATCATGTCCGATTCCACGCCCATACAGCCGGTGACGATGACCCGCCCGTTCTCCTTGATCGCCTCGCCGATGGCGTCCAGCGACTCCTTCTTGGCGCTGTCGAGGAAGCCGCAGGTGTTGACCAGCACGACGTCCGCGCCGTCGTAGCTGGGGGAGATCTCGTACCCCTCCGCGCGCAGGCGCGTGAGGATGCGCTCTGAATCGACGAGCGCCTTGGGGCAGCCGAGGCTGACGATGCCGACCTTCGGGGCGCCCATGGTCTGGGCGGCGGCCGGCGATGCGGACTTCGGAACGGGGGATGTGGTCATCGCGCGCGTATACCGCCGAATCGAAAATTACGCCAGTGAAACATGGCGACGAAGCGAGTCGGCATGGCCGATATGCCGATTCCGCCTGAGTTTGCTTGGCTTCCGGGAACTCGGCTTCTCTTGCCGGGCTCAAAGCGATGCGACAATTTGCAACAAAAAGATGAAGTGTTCGATGTTTCGTTTTTTGTTCGACCGCGCTAATATATGTGGTGGTGTCATGATCGACGTGGCTGCCGCCTTACCGCGATAGCTGCCTGCCTTTTGATACGCCCATCGTATAGCCACTAAACTTTATAGAGTGGAACAAATGGACTTTGCAAAAGTGCGCGGCGTTGCTGCGGGCCGGATGGCGATGCGGAACAACGCGGCATCCATCGGCGCCGGCGCCACGGGAGCCGGATCCATCGGAGCGGCCATGGACTTCACCGAAGCGGATCATGCCGGCGGCGCGTCGCCGCAGGCCATCGCCGACGTCATGCTTCAGATCGCCCACATTGCCGACAGCCTGGGCTATACCCACGGATTGAAGCCGTCGCAGTGGACGGCGCTGCGCTACTTCGCCGGCGCCAACAACAGCCAGCGCACGGTGTCGGCCTTCGCCGACTTCCACGCCACCACCCGCGGGGCCGCCTCGCAGATGGTGGAGGTGCTGGTGGGCAAGGAGCTGCTGGTCCGCGTGCCGGTTCCGGAGGACCGCCGCGTCACCCAGCTGCACCCGACGCCGAAGGCGCTGGAACTGCTGCGCCACGACCCGCTGAACGACTTCGCCGGCGTCATCGCCGCACTGCCGGGCGACGACCAGTACAAGCTGGCCGAGACGCTGACCAGCCTGCTGCGCGGCCTGCTGGAAAAGCGGCAGTCGGTCTGATTCAGGGCCGGCTGATTCTGGGCAGTCTGATTCTGGGCCGTCGTAACCGGGGCCGCTCCGACCGCAGCCGTCAGGGCTTGCGGCAGGCGGCGACCGCGGCCTCCAGCCCGCGCTGATCGCGCTCGCTGAGGCGGTTGGCGACGAACCCCTCCCACACCCCGATCCGCGCCAGTTCCGACTGCACGCAGCGGCAATTGGCGGTGCAGGTCGCCGACGCCACCCCGGCGCGCTCGCAACTCGACACGCATGCCGCCTGGAAATCGCGTGCGGCAGGCGTCTCCACCGGCGACAGCTGCGCCGCGGCCCAGGCGATGCCGAACAACAGCGGCTGGTGCAGCAGATAGACCGCAAGGCTGTGCCGCCCGGCCAAGGCCAGCAGCCGCCCGGCGCCGCTGGTCACCTCGACGCCCTCGCCCATCGCCGGCCACAGCCGCGCCAGCCCGATCCCGGCCAGAACGCCGCCGATCCAGGGCAGCAGCGGCACGAAGTCGTTGGAATCCGGCGCCACCGTGGTCAGCCCGATCCAGCGCAGCCAGGGGCTGTCGAACAGCGGGAGGCCTTGCGTCGTCCCGATCAGCACCGCGGCAGCCGCCGTCGCCAGGGTCACGGCGGCCGGCAGGCGGACGAAGGCGAGGCCGATGACGCTCGCCACCGCGATGTGGTGCAGCACGCCGAAGAAGATCGGGCTGTCGGGGAACAGGGCGTAGGACGCCGCCGAAACCGCCGCGGCCCCCGCCGCCACCCGTCCCAGCCGGCGCAGGAAGCGCCCCGGATCGAGCCCGTCGCGGGTCGCCAGCACCAGACCGATGCCGGCCAGCAGCAGAAAGCTCGACAGGATCACGGTGCGCGCCGCCAGCCACAGTGGATCGCCCAGCAGGTCGAAGCGGGCGAGCCCGAAATAGGTGGCGTCCCAGCTGCCGTGATAGGCCGCCATCGCAACCAGCGCCAGCCCGCGCGCCACGTCGATGGCCGGACGGCGGGAGCCCCGCGCGAGGTCCTGTTGTGCCGGCGCGATGCCGATTGCCGTCATGATCCGGTCATCCCCACGCCGAAAATCCATCCCTCTTGCCGCCTTGCGGTGTCGTCCAGTCCCGGCGGCGTCCAGGCTGCCGCCTTTGCCGCGAGCCAGCGCAGGCCGGCGGCCGACACCAGCGCGTCGCTGTCATGGTCGCTGACCATACCGGACCGCTGCAAAGGGTGCGAGCCCAGCCGGCGCAGAGCCTCGTCCATTTCGCCGCCGTCGCGGATCTTGCGTTGGCCGAAGCCGGTGTGTTTCAGGAACAGGCGCGGGTAGATCTCCACCATCACGCTTTGCCCCGGCACCGGATCCTCGAAGGGCCAGACCGCCAGCCGGCCGGGCAGGGCGGCGCGCAGGGCGCGCAGCACCCGCATGCCGGCCAGGGCGCCCTTGCCGACCTGCTTTGACCCGATCAGCTTGTAGGGGCTCTGCGGGTGGCCCAGACCGTCGGCGCGGCAGGCCCATTCGGTGGCGCGGTGCGGGTCCTCGTACCAGTCCGGCTGCGGCCCGACATGCCAGAAACCGACGCCGTGCACCGGGTGGCTGGCGAAGGGGCCGCCGCCGAAGTCGGGCTCCGCCGCGCAGACCTCCTCCACCGCGTCCCACAGGTCGAACGCCGTCGCTTCCCGGCCGGGGAAGCCGCGCGCCGCCACCGCGAAGGGCAGGGAGAAGGCGCAGTCGATGCCAACAAGCGCCGGTTCTCGTGGCAGTTCCGCGCGCAGCCAGTCGAACACCGCCGTCCGCGACCACCAGCCGCCGGGGCCTTCGACCAGCCGGGGGGCGTCGTCGCCCGCCGCGCACTCCGCCACCGCGATGCCGGCGTAGCGCTTGGCCAGCGCGCCGGACCAGTCGATGGCGATGAAGCGGCGATGCGACGATGAATGGCCGCTCATGGGGGTATGGGGCATGGGTTGGGCGGATGACTGACGGGGCGGAGTTATGGTCCAGGATCTCTTGTTTTAGGATAGAATGTCAATTGCACCTCTTTAATTGCGTGTGTAAATCGTTGAGGAAAACATCGATTCTCACAGGGGGGCGCGAATGGCCGATGTGCTTGACGATTTGATCGCGGATCCGATGGCGTTCCTCAGCAAGAACGTCATTCAAAACTATAACAGTCCGGCCAGCGGGCTTTGCGATGCGTCGGTGGCGGCCACGATGGACGACAGCATTCGTTCCGCCGACGGCCATTCGATGGGGAATCTCACGTACCTCACCCTGAACCCGACCGCGGCCAAAACGGCCAAAGTCGCTTGGTTGAAGTATAACGACAACATGACGACGACGCTCGACGTCGGCTTCTGGACTTCGGCGAAGGTCATCATGACCGACCTGCTGACGGGTTGCTCCGTCGGGATCAAGCGTTTCAGGCTGGGCGGTCTCCGCATCGCCCACTCCAATCTGAAAACCGGCGGCCAGATCAATGTGGCAGCCAATGCGACCGCCCTGACGGGATTCGACATCCAGCTTCACAAGGCGGGATACATCACCGGCACGAACGACAGTCTGGGTGCCGAGTGCTGCCTTGTCTATGGCGTGGCCGGCACCTTCAGCTGGACATTCTATGCCCAGATCCTGCGGAATTATTCCGGCGGCAACGGCGAGGTGCACAGGGTCGTCAAGCTTGGATGAGGGAGCGATGCCGGCGGGATCGGCTGTTTCCTGGCCATTCCCGCTGCCTGCGTGGTTCACAACTCCGCCACTTCCACCACGCCGGGCACCGCCTTCAGGGCGGAGCGGCTCTGCGCGGTGATGGTGTAGCTGCCGGGCAGCTCGATCTCGATCTCCTTCAGCGGGTCGACCTCAACCAGCACGTTGATGCGGCTCTTGCCGCGTGACAGCCGGTCGAGCGTGGCGCGCAGATGCTCGATCGGGCCGGTTTCGCGCAGCACCACGCGCAGGCCAGCGCTGACCGAGGCGACCGCCTCCTCCAGCGGCTTGATCTCCTGGCAGGTCAGGCGGACCTCTTCGCCGTTCAGCTGGGCGTCCACCGTCATCAACACCGGGCGGCCGGGCTCCAGCAGGTCGCGGTTGGCGGCCAGCACTTCGGAGAACAGCGTCACCTCATAGCCGCCGGTGGCGTCAGACAGCTCGACGAAGGCGAAGCGGTTGCCGGACTTGGCGGTCTTCTCCTTCTTCGAGACAACGATGCCCGCCATCTTGTAGCGGGTGGAGCCGCCCTTCGCGATGGCGGTCTGAAGTTCGGCCGAGCGCACCACCTTCATGCGGCCGAGCGGGCCGGAATAGGCGTCCAGCGGGTGGGCCGACAGGTAGAAGCCGATGGCGCCGAACTCGTGCTTCAGCTTTTCCAGCGGCTCCCAGTCCTTGACCTTGGGCATCTCGGGTTCGGGCAAGCCGCCGCCACCGCCGCCGAAGAGGTTGCCGATGCCGCTGTCGCGCTCCGCCGCCTCCGCCTGGGCATAGCGGATGATGGTCTCCAGCGCGGCATGGACCTGGGCGCGGTTGGGGTTCAGCCCGTCGAAGGCGCCGGCGCAGGCGAGATTCTCAAGCTGGCGCTTGTTGATGGTCTTCAAATCCAGCCGGCGGGCGAAGTCGAACAGGCTCTTGAACGGGCCGTTCTTCCGCCGCTCCTCCACCACCGCGCGCATGGCGGGTTGGCCGACGCCCTTGACGGCGGCCAGCGCATAACGCACCGCCTTGGTCCCGTCGGCCAGCTGCTCCACCCCGAAGATGGAGTCGGATTTGTTGATGTCCGGCGTCAGCAGCCTGATGCGCAGCCGGGCGAGTTCCTGGCGGAAGACGTTCAGCTTGTCGGTGTTGCCGAGGTCGAGCGTCATCGACGCCGCCATGAACTCCACCGGGTGGTTCGCCTTGAGATAGGCGGTGTGGTAGGCGACCAGGGCGTAGGCGGCGGCGTGGGACTTGTTGAAGCCGTAGCCGGCGAACTTCATGACCTGATCGAAGATCATGCTGGCCAGATCGGCCTTCACGCCGCGCGCCTCGGCGCCGTCGCAGAAGATCTTGCGCTGGTTGTCCATCTCCTCCTTGATCTTCTTGCCCATGGCGCGGCGCAGAAGATCGGCGCCGCCCAGCGAATAGCCGGACAGCACCTGGGCGATCTGCATGACCTGTTCCTGGTAGATCATGATCCCGAAGGTCTCCTTCAGGATGCCTTCCAGGCTGTCATGCATGTAGTCGGCTTTTTCCTCGCCGTTCTTCACCCGGATGTATTTCGGGATGTTGTCCATCGGGCCGGGACGATAGAGCGACACCAGCGCGATGATGTCCTCCAGCCGGTTCGGCTTCAGCCGGCGCAGAACGTCGCGCATGCCCGAGCTTTCCAGCTGGAACACGCCGGTCGCCTCGGCGCGGCTGAGCAGCTGGTAGCTCTTCTCGTCGTCCAGCGGGACGGTGGTCAGGTCCGGCTTCTCGGGGATCAGATCCACCGCCGTCTTCAGCACGGTCAGCGTCTTCAATCCCAGGAAGTCGAACTTCACCAGACCGGCCTGTTCGACATACTTCATGTTGAACTGGGTGACCGGCATGTCGGAGCGCGGGTCTCGGTAGAGCGGAACCAGCTCCTGCAACGGCCGGTCGCCGATCACCACACCGGCGGCGTGGGTCGAGGCGTGGCGGTAGAGCCCCTCCAGCTTCAGCGCGATGTCGATCAGGTGGCGCACGGTGTCGTCGCTGTCGCGCGCCTGCCGCAGCATCTCCTCGCTGTCCAGCGCCTGCTGCAACGTCACCGGGTTGGCCGGGTTGTTCGGCACCATCTTGCAGATCTTGTCGACCTGCCCGTAGGGCATCTGCAGCACGCGACCAACGTCGCGCAGCACGGCGCGGGCCTGGAGCTTACCGAAGGTGATGATCTGGGCGACGCGGTCGTAGCCGTACTTGTTCTGGACGTAGCGGATGACCTCTTCGCGGCGGTCCTGACAGAAGTCGATGTCGAAGTCGGGCATCGACACGCGTTCGGGGTTCAGGAAGCGCTCGAACAGCAGACCGAAGCGCAGCGGGTCGAGGTCGGTGATGGTCAGCGCCCAGGCGACGACGGAGCCGGCACCCGACCCGCGGCCCGGACCGACGGGAATGTCCTGGTTCTTCGCCCATTTGATGAAGTCCGACACGATCAGGAAATAGCCGGGGAACTTCATCTTGACGATGACGTCCAGCTCGAACTCCAGCCGCTCGAAATAGGTCTTGCGGGTCTCCTCGCGCTGTTCCGGCGTCATGTCGGGCGTGAAGACGACCTTCTCCAGCCGCATCTCCAGGCCGGCGCGCGACTGGGCCCGCAGCTCGTCATCCTCGGTGCGGCCGCCTTCGCAGGCGAACGGCGGCAGGATCGGCTTGATCGGCTTCAACAGGAAGGAGCAGCGCCGGGCAATGGCGACCGTGTTGTCCACCGCCTCCGGCAGATCGGCGAACAGCAGCCGCATCTCCTCCGCCGACTTGAAGCGGTGGTCGGGGGTCAGGCGGCGGCGGTCCTCCTGGCTGAGATAGGCGCCCTCGGCGATGCACATCAGCGCGTCGTGCGCCTCGTACATGTCCTCGGTGGCGAAATAGCAATCGTTGGTGGCGACCAGTGGCAGGTCGTGTGCATAGGCGAGGTCGATCAGCGCCGGCTCGACGGCGTTCTCCACCGTGGCGAAATGGCCGCGCCCGCCCTCGTGCCGTTGCAGCTCGACATAGAGGCGGCCGGGGAACAGGCGCTTCAGCTTCTCCAGAACCTCCAGCGCCAGATCCTTCTGCCCCTCGTGCAGCAGCCGGCCGATGGAGCCGCCGGGGCCGCCGGTCAGCGCGATCAGCCCGGCGGACCGCCCCTCCAGCGCGTCCAGCGTCACCTGCGGGCCGGCCAGCGGGTCCGACTCCAGGAAGGCCTTGGACACCAGCGCGGTCAGGTTGCGGTATCCCTCCTCGTTCTGGCAGAGCAGGACGATCTGGTCGGGGGTGGCCGCCGCCTTGCCGGGCAGGCCGGGCTTCGTCTGGGCCGGGCCGACGCGGGTGATGCCCAGCACGGTGCCGATGATCGGCTGAACGCCGGCATCCGACGCCGCCAGCGCGAATTCCAGCGCGCCGAACAGGTTGCCGGTGTCGGTGACCGCGACGGCCGGCATCTGCTGTTTCAGGCAGAGCTTGACCAGCTCCTTCACCTTGATCGCACCTTCCGACAGCGAATAGGCGGAATGGACGCGCAGGTGGATGAAGTCGGCGTGGGGCATGGCAACCGGAGATTTGCTGCGAGAGAGGCCCCTGGTTCTAGCACAGGCCGGAGGCTTCCCGCGACCGTCGCGCTGGCGCATGCGAACGTGGTATGGAAGTCGCCGCATCATGACCAGGGATGGGGAGGACGCCGCGATGGATCGGCCGCACCTTGCACCCGTCGCCCGACTGCGGCCGGCCTTCATGGACCGCCGCGCCGTCCGGGTGGCGACGCCTTTTGCCCTGCTGGCCGGCTTGACGCTGGCGCTCGCCGCCTGCGAGACCGTGCCGCCGCAGCCGGCCTCGCCGCCGCCCGCCGCCGGGCTGGAGGATGGGCCGGCCAAGCCCTTCGGTTCCGGCAAGGGCTGGACCGTCACCGTCCACACGCCGCCGAGCGGCAAGCGCTTCTGCGTCGCCGAGCGCGGAATCCCGGTCGGGCAGAACGCCGCGCCGCGCCTGAGCTTCCGAACCGCCTCGGTCGAATCGGGGTTCATCCTGTCGGGCTTCACCCCGTCGGACAGCGGGGCCGTGGTGAAGCCCGGCGAACGCTATGACCTGACGGTCAGCGCCGACATGGGACCGCGCCTGTCGCTGAGCGCCCGCGGCCTGCCCAACGGCAGCCTCTATGTCGCCGTGCCGACCAAGGGCTTTCTGGAGGAGATGGAGCCGCTGGCCCGCGCCCACCGCGTCAGCTTCCGCAGCAGCGGGCTGGGGGAACTCGGCACGATGCTGCTGGGGGGATCGTCCTGGGCGATCAACGCGTCGGACGAATGCCGGATCCTGCACGCGGATTCGTGATGCCTGCCCTTGGTTGCGGGGCGCAGGTCAGCCACGCGGCAAGCGCGCCCTGCCGCCGATTGACCGCCCCCGCAGTGCCCGTTTAGCCTCCCGATCATGCGTGCTTCCCACATCCTGCTCGCCGTGGCGGTCGCCGCCGTCTGGGGCTTCAACTTCGTCGCGATCAAGGTCGGATTGCGCGATTTCCCGCCGCTGCTCTTCTCCTGCCTGCGCTTCGCGCTGGCGGCGCTGCCGGTGGTGGTGGTGGGCTGGGGCAAGGGGCCGCCGGTGGCGTGGCGCTATGTGATCGGCATCGGCGTGATGCTGGGCGTGGTGAAGTTCCCGCTGCTGTTCCTCGGCATCGACGTCGGCATGCCGGCGGGGCTCGCCTCGCTGGTGCTGCAGGCGCAGGCCTTCTTCACCGCCATCTTCGCCGCCTTCGTGCTGGGCGACCGGCCGGGGCTGCGGCAGATCGGCGGCATGGTGGTCGCCTTCGCCGGCGTCGGGCTGATCGCGCTGGAGATGCCGGCAGGCGATTCGCTGCTCGGCCTTGGGCTGACGCTGGCGGCGGCGGCGGCCTGGGGCGTGTCGAACATCGTGATGAAGCAGGCCAAGGCGCCCGACCTGTTCAGCCTGATGGTCTGGGTCAGCCTGATCCCGCCCTTGCCGCTGCTGGCGATGTCGCTGGCGCTGGAAGGGCCGGACCGCATCGTCCATGCCTTCACCACCCTGACGCTGGTCGGGGTCGGCTCGCTGGTCTACATCGCGGCGGCGGCGACGCTGTTCGGCTTCGCCGCCTGGGGCTTCCTGATGCGGCATTACCCGGCCAGCCTGGTCGCCCCCTTCTCGCTGCTGGTGCCGATCTTCGGCATGAGTTCCAGCGCGCTTCTGCTGGGCGAGACCTTCACCACGGCGAAGCTGGCCGGCGGGCTGCTGGTCTTCGCCGGGCTGGCGCTGTCGGTTCTGAAGCTGCCGTCCCCGGTGCGGGCGCGGGCCTGACCGCGCGTACCCGCCGCGGGGCAGCGGTCCGGAGTCTGAAATCGTCAAGGTCCTATTAACCTTGACAAGCTTGACGCAGCGTTATGGCCTTTGGATCATTCCGGTCGATCGGTGCGTCACCAAACCATAGGCAAGCTTTGATCTCTCCCGAAAGGACCGCGCAGCCGGCCAGTGGCACACCGGGTGGCACGCCGGTTCCGCCGGCCTATCATTGGTTGGCCCATCTGCGCGCCAGCCGGCCGCTGCGCATCCTGCTGCTGATCGGCGGGCTGTCGGTTGCCGTGCTGCTGACGGCGACGATCCACTACATCGTCAGCATGCGCGAGCGCGAACTGGCGGGGGCGGAGCGCGAGCTGTCCACCCTGAACCTGTCGCTGGCGGAACAGACGGCCAGCGCGACGCAGAGCGTCGATCTGGTCCTGACCACGATCATCGACCAGATGAAGGCGGACGGCATCGCCACGCCCGCAGACTATGTCCGCCGGATGGGCGGGCGCGACACCTACCAGATGCTGCGGGCGCGGATCTCCGGACTTCCGCAACTGGACGCGGTGACGATGATCGCCGCCGACGGCCACCTGATCAACTTCTCGCGCTATTACCCGATTCCGCCGGTCAACGTGTCCGACCGGGATTATTTCGCCTATCTGCGCGACCATGATACCGACGAGCCCTTCATCAGCGAACCGGTGCGCAACCGCGGCAACGGCAGCTGGACCATCTATCTGGCCCGCCGGATCAGCGGCCCGGACGGCAGTTTCGTCGGGCTGGTGCTGGGCGCCATCGAGCTGAGCTATTTCGAGCGGATCTACAAGGCACTGCAGCCGGATAGCGACGGAAGCATCAGCCTGTGGCGGCGCGACGGCATCCTGCTGGCGCGCCATCCGGTGTTGCCGGACATCGGCCGGGCGGTGGGGCCGCGCCGTTTCCTGCAGGTGCTGGAGCGTGCGAGGTCCGGCGTCTATCTCTCTCCCGGGCTGGATGACGGCGCCCGTCTGGTGGCGACGCGGGCGCTGGCCGACTACCCGCTGGTCGTCAACGTCACCCGCAAGCTGGATGCCGTGCTGAGCGAGTGGCGCATCCAGGCCTGGACCATCGGCGCCGCCGGCGCCGCCGGCATCGCCGCGCTGCTGCTGTCGCTGTGGGCGCTGGCCCGCCAGTTCAGCGCGTACGAGGCGGCAACCTGGGCGATGGACGCCGCCCGCCGCGCGGTGGAGGGGCGGGAGCAGGCCGAGCACGCCCTGCGCCAGAGCCAGAAGATGGAGGCGATCGGCCAGCTGACCGGCGGCGTCGCCCATGATTTCAACAACCTGCTGCAGGCCATTGGCATCAACCTGCATGTCATCGACAGCCGCACCGAAGACGAGCGCATCGCCGGACCGGCGCGGCTGGCCCTGCAGGCGGTGGAGCGCGGGGCGACCCTGACCCAGCATCTGCTGGCCTTCTCGCGCCGGCAGCAGCTTCGCCCGGTCCCGGTCGACGTCGCGGCGCTGGTGGAGCGGGTCAGCCGCCTGCTCGCCCGCACGCTGGGCCAGTCGGTGCAGATCGAGACGGAGCTCGCTCCCGACCTGTGGCCGGCGATGATCGACCCGACCCAGCTGGAAATGGCGGTGCTGAACCTGGCGCTGAACGCCCGCGACGCCATGCCCGGCGGCGGCACGCTGTGGATCCTGGCCGGCAACCGGTCGGTCGGCGCCGGGCCCGTGCTCGGGATGGCGGCCGGCGACTATGTCGTGCTGCGGGTGCGCGACACCGGCACCGGCATGCCGGCCGAGGTGCAGGCCCGCGCCTTCGAACCCTTCTTCACCACCAAGGAGGTCGGGCGCGGCACCGGGCTGGGCCTCAGCATGGTGCATGGGCTGGCGACCCAGTCCGGCGGCGGGGTGGAGCTGGACAGCCGGCAGGGGCTGGGCACCACGGTGACGCTCTATCTGCCGCGCGCGCGTCAGGAGGCGGATACGCCCTCCGCCGGAGTCGCGGCTCCCCCGGCGCCGGAGGCGGAGAAGGCGGACGCGGCCGACGTCGGCGAGGGCTGCGCCGTCCTGCTGGTGGATGACGAGGAACTGGTGCGCAGCGCCACCGCCGGCTATCTGGAACAGGCGGGCTTCGCGGTGCGCGAGGCGGCCGACGCGGCGGCGGCCCTCTCGCTGCTCGACCACGGCTTCCGGCCGGACGTGATCGTCACCGACCACATGATGCCGGGAATGACAGGGCTGGAGATGGCCCGCACCCTGCGCGCCCGTCACGATGCGACGCCGATCCTGATGGTCACCGGCTATGCCGAGGATCTGACCTCCACCGCCGCGGCGCAGGAGGTGGAGCTGACCGTACTGTCCAAGCCGATCGAGCCATCCCGGCTGGTCCGCTCCATCCGCGACATGGCGGTGGTGGAGGGCTGAAGGGAACAGGACGGGACGTCTCGGCGTTGGAAGGGGCGGTTCTCGTCCATTCCAGCTCCGGAGCAGCCATGAACGCCCAATCCACGATCCGCGACGCCTACGACAGCGTATTCGAAGGTCACACCAACATGGGCATGGGCGAGCGCATCGTCTCGACCGGTCTCGGCCTCGCCGTCGCGGCGGGCGGCCTGCGCAAGGGCGCCAGCATCCCCGGCGCCATCATGGGGCTGGTCGGCGCCGCCCTGGTCGCCCGCGGCATGAGCGGCCATTGCCCGGTCAAGGAACGCCTGTCCGGCCACCAGCATGACCGGCTGGGCCATGACGGCCGCCAAGGCGGCTCCTATGGCGAGTCGGGGCATGTCGGCCGTTCGCGCATGGCGGAGACCTACTGACCGGCCGCACGCCGGATCGGATCCGTTCACCGTCTGTCGCATTCCATTCACGGGAATGCGTGACGCCATTAACCCTGATGGTGAATTGTTGGGCAGACCAGCGACGGGGTGAAGACCGGGGAAGGCGGGTGTGACATCCTGCCTTCCCCCGGGCTGCGGCCCCCGACCTGACGTCCCGCTCAGGAGATTCACCGCATGTGGTTCCCCGCTATTCGATCCCGTTCCGCCGTTGCGGCGTTGGCGGCGCTCTGCGTCGGTTCGGCACTCGTGCTGCCGGTGCCGGCGCTCGCCCAGAAGGCCACCTCCGCACCGGCCTCGGTCCGCTACGACATCGGCTACGACATCTTCTATCCCGTCCGCGGCCAGAACGGGATGGTCGCCTCCGAACACCGGCTGGCGACCGAGATCGGCGTCGACATCCTGAAGCGCGGCGGCAACGCGGTCGATGCGGCGGTGGCCGTCGGCTTCGCCCTGGCGGTGGTGCTGCCGAACGCCGGCAATGTCGGCGGCGGCGGCTTCATGGTCGTCCATGATGCCAAGAGCGGCAAGGACGTCGCCATCGACTTCCGCGAGATGGCCCCGGCCAAGGCCTTCCGCGACATGTATCTCGACCAGCAGGGCAAGGTGGTCCCCGACCGCTCGCTCTACACTCATCTGGCGGTCGGCATCCCCGGCACCGTCGCCGGGCTGGCCCATGCGCTGGAAAAATACGGCACGATGAAGCTGGCCGACGTGATGGCTCCGGCGATCAAGCTGGCGCGCGAGGGCTACACCGTCACCCCGCAGCTGGCCGGCCTGCTAGAGGTCGAGCGCGACCATCTGGCGGCGTGGGACGCCACCAAATCCATCTTCTTCAAGGACGGTAGGCCGCTGACCGCCGGCGAGACGCTGGCCAACCCCGACCTCGCCAACTCGCTGGAGATGATCGCCCAGCAGGGGGCGAAGGCCTTCTATGAAGGCGCCATCGCCGAGAAGATCGCGGCGGAGATGGCCAAACACGGCGGCTACATCACCAAGGAGGACTTGAAGGCCTACAAGGTGGTGGAGCGCGAGCCGGTCAGCGGCACCTACCGCGGCTATACGGTCAAGTCGATGCCGCCGCCCAGCTCCGGCGGGACGCACATCATCCAGATGCTGAACATCCTGGAGCGCTGGCCGCTGAAGGACTACGGCCCCGACAGCGCCAAGGCGATCCACCTGATGGCGGAGGCGATGAAGCTCGCCTATGCCGACCGTTCCGAATATCTGGGCGATCCCGACTTCACCAAGGTGCCGGTGAAGGGCCTGACCTCGCGCAAATACGCCGACGAGCTGGCGGCGAAGATCGATCCGGAGAAGGCGACCCCGGCCAGCAGCATCAAGCCCGGCAAGCCGGCCCCCTACGAGAGCGACCAGACCACCCATTTCTCGGTGGCGGACAGCCAGGGCAATGTGGTCAGCACCACCTACACGCTGAACCTCAACTTCGGCAGCGGCATCGTCGCCGAGGGCACCGGCATCCTGCTGAACAACGAGATGGACGATTTCTCGGCCAAGCCGGGCGTTCCCAACGCCTTCGGTCTGGTCGGCGGCGACGCCAACGCCGTCCAGCCCTACAAGCGGCCGCTCAGCTCGATGTCGCCGACCATCGTGCTGAAGGACGGCAAGCCCTGGCTGGTCACCGGCAGCCCCGGCGGCAGCCGCATCATCACCACCACGATGGAGACGGTGATCGACCACATCGACTTCAACATGAACCCGGCCGAGGCCGCCGCCCTGCCGCGCGTCCATCACCAGTGGACCCCCGACGAACTGCGGGTGGAGAAGGGGCTCAGCCCCGACACCGTGCGTCTGCTGGAAGGGATGGGCCACAAGGTGGCGGTGAAGCCGACGATGGGCCGCACCCAGACCATCCAGCTGCGCGACGACGGGCTGTACGGCTATTCCGACCCGCGCAACCCCGACGGCATGACGCTCGGATATTGATGGCGGATATTGACGGCGGATACTGAGGGAGAGGAGCGACGAGGCGCCCGGCGCAGGCCGGGCGTCACATTCCCGTGTACAAAGAAAAAGCGGCGTGCTTTGGTAACCTTTGATCCGCCGTGCCGGGCGGCGCGGGGCCCGAGGGCTCATGCCCGTTTGGGAAAGGCAACGGAACAGTTGGATTAAGGCGGGCCTGTCGGTTAGCCTTTGCAGGAGTAAACCGGAGCATTTGCCGTGGACAAGGCCTTGGTCGAGAAGAACCGCGAGTGGACCTATCAGCGTGAAGGAAAGCAGCCCGTCACCATCCGGGTCGCCGATTTCGAGCGCGAGGGGAAGCGCATCGTCGCCTTCCTGGAACAGACCGACATTGCCAAAGCGGCCGGGTCGCCCCAGCCGGCCGTGAATGATTGGCCCCGCATCGCCGAAGTCTATGCGCAGGAACAGGGCGTGTCGCTGAGCGACATCTATTGGTACGAGCTGCACCCGCGCCGCTTCGCCAATGGCCGGCCCAATGTGTCGGAATACCGCCCCGGCATGGCCGAATGGCGGTTCGAGACCAGCATCCCGCTCGCCCGTGCCATCGTGGAGCAGCTGGGCTTCGACCCCGACAATCTGCCGCTCGACATCTGATCGTCCTGCATACCGCCCTCGACGGAGTCCCGCGCGCAGCCCCTGTGATGCGCCGCGGGACAGGTGTATGATGCCTGCCGGAGCCACGCGACTGGCGGGACCGCGGCCTCGCGTCGTGGCGGGAGACAGATGATGAAGACGGTGCGGAGGGCGGTCGCCCTGGGTGCTGTGATGCTGGCGGCCGTCGCCGCCGCTGCGGTGATGTCGGTTCCGGGAGCGGCGCAGGCGCGCACGTCGGTGTCGGTCGGCATCGGCATTGGGCCGGTTTTCCCAGGCTACGGCTATTACCGCCCCTACCATTATTATGCCCCGCCCCCGCCGGTGGTGCAGTATTACGCGCCGCCGCCGGTCGTCTATGCGCCTCCGCCGCCCGTCCGTTACTACGAGCCGCCGCCGGCCGCGGTCGGCGTCGACCCGGCCGGTCCGGTCTATTATTCGCGCAGTGGTCAGCAATGCCGCGAATACCAGAGCCGCGCCATGGTCGGCGGCCGGTCGCAGCCGGTCTACGGCACCGCCTGTCTCCAGCCCGACGGCACCTGGCGCATCGTCAACTGAGGGCGGCCTTCGGCTCAGACGTCGAGCGGGACCGGATGCGGCAGTTCGTCGGCGTTCTCGTGGTGGATCCTGCAGACCTCGTCCCAGCGCGACAGGAAGGCGTCGAGCAGGGACGGGTCGAAATGCCGGCCACGGTTCTGGACCATGTAGGCGCGCGCCTCCTCCAGCGTCCATGACCGCTTGTAGGGGCGGGTGGAGGTCAGGGCGTCGAACACGTCGGCGATGGCTACGATGCGGCCGGACAGCGGGATCGCGGTCCCGGCCGCGCCGTTGGGATAGCCGCTGCCGTCAAATTTCTCATGGTGGCTGAGCGCGATTTCCGCCGCCAGACGCAGGAGCGGGATGTCGCTGTTGGCCAGGATGCGATGACCCATGGCGGCATGCTGGCGCATCAGCGTCATCTCTTCGGCGGTCAGCCGTCCCGGCTTCAGCAGGATCATGTCGGGAATGCCGATCTTGCCGATGTCGTGCATCGGCGCCGCCTTCTTCAGCTCCTGGGCATAGGCGGCGCCGCAGCCGGCCGCTTCGGCGATCAGCCGGGAATAGAGCGCCATCCGCTCGATATGGGCGCCGGTTTCGGGGTCGCGGTATTCGGAGGCGCGCGACAGGCGGTTGACCAGTTCCTCCCCCTGGCGCTGGAGGGCGGCGGTCACCCGCTCCACCTCGTTGGCCAGCAGGGCGGCGCGGTCGCGCAGCAGGGCGCGGCTCTGGCGCAGGGCCAGCAGGTTGCGCAGCCGCGCCTGCACCTCCGGCACGACGACCGGCTTGGTCAGGAAATCGTTGCAGCCCTCGTCCAGCGCCCGCACGCGGATGTCGACCGCCGTGTTGGCGGTGACCATCACCACCGGGACAGTGTCCAGCCGCGCATCGTCGCGGATGTGGCGCAGCAGCTCCATGCCGTCCATGTCCGGCATCATCTGGTCCAGAAGGATCAGGTCGGGCTCGTTCCCGCGCAGCCACTCGACGGCGTCGAGCGGGCTTTCCATCGTGACCGGGTCGACATCGTCCAGCCGGCGGACGATGGCGGCCATGATGAACAGGTTGGTGCGGTCGTCATCGACGATGAGGATGTTCACCCTGCGGTCTCCGCCTCGTGTTTCCCGGTCTTATGTTCGCCGGTCTTGTGTTCGGCACTCTCGCCCTCTGCCGCCTTGCGGGCGTCGATCAGCCGGCCGGCTTCGGCGAGCAGGGCCTTCAGATCGATTGGTTTCTCGAACGCCGCCTCGGCGCCCAGCAGCCGGGCCATCCCCGGCAGTTCCATCCGCAGGCGCAGGCTGCCGCCGGTCACCGCGATCAGGGGCGGGCGCGATTTCTGCTCCTTCAGCCGCAGGATCACCTCGTACCCGTCAGCCTCCGGCATGATGATGTCGGTCACCACCAGATCGACCGGATGGACGGCCATGATGGCCAGCGCGGCATTGCCGTTCTCCGCCTCCAGCACGCGGTAGCCGGCGCGGAGGAAGGCGATGCGCGCCATCTCGCGGAAATCGGGATCGTCGTCGACCAGCAGGACGGAACCGGCGGAAGCGGCGGCGGGAGCGGGTTTGGGAGCGGGTTTGGGCCGCAGCTCGTAAAGGGTCATGTCCATGGTCGCCGCTTCCGTCTTCCGCCGCACGCCGGCGGGTTGTGCCGGATGGAATTCGCTAAGCCTCACCATAGACGTCCACCGGCGCGCGCACCCGCTGTGTCTGGGATAGCGGAGGCGGGAAATGGGATAGTGGGGATATTATCCCGCGACCGGGAAAATAACCGCGCCGGACGCGGCGGCGGACTATGACCAACGTGAAATACGGCAAAGCCACGAAAACTTAAGATTTCGGCCGGCATAACAGGGAGTGTTGATACCGTTTGACGAGTGTTGGCCGAGGGCGGCGGAGGCTGGTTGATGAAGATCTTGGTGGCAGACGACCATCCCCTGTTCCGGGACGCGCTCGAGCTGTCGATCCGTCAGGCATGGCCGGATGCGGAGGTCGGCTGCATCGGTTCGTTATTGGAACTGCCCGTCTTGCGGAATCCGGACGACGACGCCCCCGCCGCGGTCTTCCGGTACGACCTCATCGTCCTCGACTGGCGCATGCCGGGCGCGGAGGAGAGCGATCCGATCAGCGTGCTGCGCCGGTCGGGGGTCCAGGGGCCGGTCGCCGTCGTGACCGGGGCGGAGGATGCGCTGACCGCGCTGGAGGTGCTGCGCTGCGGCGCCGAAGCCTTCCTGCCGAAGACCACGCCGCGCCGCATCCTGGCCCAGGCCCTGCGTCTGGTGGCGGACGGCGGCAGCTTCGTGCCGAAATGCGTGGCGCTCGACCTGATGCACATGACCGACCTGTCGCTCGACATCGATGAGGCGGAGGAGGGCGATGGACCGTCCCCGGAGGGGGAGGGGGCGCCGTCGTCCCCCCTGACCGAGCGGGAACAGCAGGTGCTGTCGATGCTCGCCACCGGTGCCACCAACAAGGAGATCGGGCGGCACCTCAGCCTTCAGGAGGTGACGGTCAAGCTGCACACCCGCCGCATCCTGCGGAAGCTGGGGGCACGCAACCGCACCGACGCCGTGCGCCGCGCCCAGCAGGCCGGCCTGCTGTCGCGCAGCCTGAACGAAGCGTCGACCTGACCCGCCGCCCGTACGGGCTGCGGTGGATGAGCGGCATGGTGGTATGGAGGGTCGCATAGGGGGCGGCATAGGGGTGGTCCCAGCAGCATGATCCCATCCTTTCTGCTATGGTCACCTCCTGTTCGCTCCGCTGCTCCGGTCGTCCATCTCCGTCCGGCGCCGCAGGGGCGGACGCAACCGCAATACGGCCGCATTCCGAGTCGCTGCAACCCGAGTCGCTGATGAGCCCATCCGACCATTCCCTGTCCGGCCCGCTCGCGGCCCGAACCGTTCCGGCGGTTTCGGCCGGCGTTTCCGGCAGCGGCATGGCGGCGCCGGCGCCCGCGCTCGCCGCGCTGGCCGGAGCGGCGGTGCTTCTGCTCTCCGCGCTCGACCCCCTGCGCGAGGCGTTGCCCTGGCTGCTTCCCCTGATGGCGGCCGGCAGCGGTGCGGCGGGCGGGCTGGCGCTTCTGTCGATCCGGAGCGCGCGCCGCCTTGCGGTCGGAGACGAAAGGCCGCAGGCCCATCCCGCACCGGCTCCCTCCGCATCGGCCGACAGGCCGGACGTGCCGGTGGCGGATAGCTCCGCCGCGATTGCGGCACTTCATGAGGCACTTCAGGAGGCGCTGCGGGAATGCGGCCGACAGGCCAACCAGCGGCTGCGCAGCCAGCAGATCGCGGCGATGGATGCCCGGGCCGACCTTGCCGGCGCCATCGTCCATGACATGAACAACGCGCTGGGCGCGGTTGCCGGCTATGCCGACTTCCTCGTCTGCGACCTGCCGGAGGGCTCGGCCCAGGCCAACTATGCGGGCCGGGTCGTCGCCGCCGTCGACCGCACCCGCTCCGGCCTCCGCCGGCTGGTGGCGGAAGCCAGGACGGAGCCGGTCAATCTGAAGCCCGAACTGGCCGGGATGGTCCTGGACGAGGCCGCGACGCTCCTGCGCTCGGTGCCGGCGCCGCCGGGCAGCCTTTCCATCCGTCATGACGCCGGTACGCCCGATCCCATCTGCAACGCCGGCCTGCTGGCGCGGACGCTGGCCGGACTGGCGGTGGAGATCCTCGCCGCCACCGGCAGGGGCGGCGACGCCCGGCTCTGCCTGCGCGCCTTCTTCCCGGCGGACGCGGACGATCCGGATGCCGATGCCGCCGCGGCCGGCTGGACCGTCCGCCCGCTGCTGACGCCGCTGCCGGGTCCGCACGCCCTGTTCGAACTGCGGGTCGACGGCCCGCCGCTGGCGGACGAGGTTCTGGCGGGGCTGGCCGATCCCCTGCTGGCCGCCCGCAGCTGCTACCGCCGTGGCCAGACGGCCGGGAAGGAGGACGCCCATTGGCCGGCGGCCCTGCAGACGGCGCGGCGCCACGACGGCGGCCTCAGCCTGCTGACCCACCCGGCGGAGGGCATGGCGGTGCGGCTCTACATCCCCGCCGCATCGCCGGCTCAGTCCCAGTTCCCGGCTCCGGCGGCGTCCTTCCCGCGCGTGGCGAAAGCCCCGGCGCGGCACCTCGTCGCGCCGACATACAAGATCCTGGTGGTGGATGCCGATCCGGCGTCCGGCGACCGGTTCCAGGCCGGGCTGGAGCGGCAGGGGTTCGAGGTTTCGGTCTGCGAGGATCTCCGCGAAGCGCTGGAGGTCGTCACCGACGAGCCGGGCTTCTTCGATGCGGTGGTGATCGGGCCGGGACTGAGCGCGCTTCCGGCGGGCAAGGCGCTGGCCGGCCGCCTGAAAGCGCTGCGGGCGGATCTGCCCTGCGTCCTCTACGCCGCGGCGGGCCCTGCTTCCGCGGGGCTGGGGGCCGAGGCCGGCGGTCCGGCCGACCTGCTGCTGCCGCTGCCGGTCGATCTGCCGCGGCTGGCGCGCGGGGTGGCGGCACTCGCCGCGGGCGGTCCGCGGCACGCGGACGATGCGGGAGAGCGGCGCTGATGGGCGGGCGCTTTCATCTGCAAGGCTTCATCGCCGCCATCTGGACGGCGACCCTGGTGATCGCCGCCGGGCTATGGGCGACCGCCCTGGCGCTCGCCCATTACGACAATGCAGAGGCGATGGCGCGGGCGGAGCGCGACAGCGGCAACCTCGCCCGCGTCGTCGCCGAGCAGGCGACCCGGACCATGGCCGAAGCCGACCAGATCCTGCTGTTCCTGATCGACGACTTCCACGAGCATGGCGACAGCTGGAACTCCGGCCTGACCCGCATGCTGCGCCAGGCGGTGGAGCGCTCGGGCATCCTGCTCCAGCTGGCGGTGATCGACGGGCATGGCGACCTCATCCACACCAGCGTGGAGGATGCGCCGGCCCGTGTCCATCTGGCCGACCGCGAGCATTTCCGCGTCCACGTCAACAACCCGAATGCCGGGCTGTTCATCGGCAAGCCGGTGTTCGGCCGGGCGTCCGGCAAATGGTCGATCCAGCTGACGCGGCGCGTCGAAAACAGCGACGGAAGCTTCGCCGGGGTGCTGGTCGCGTCGATCGACCCCTTCTATTTCAGCCGCTCGCTGGAGGAGCTGGACGTCGGCCCCAACGGGGCGGTGGCGATCATCGGCACCGACGGCATCCTGCGCGCCCGTTTGCAGATGAACGACCGCATCGTCGGCCGGGATGTCGGCGAATCGCCGGTTCTGCTGATGGCGCGCCGCCAGCCCACCGGGTTCATGCGCGTCGCCAGCGTGATCGACGGCATTCCGCGCCTCCAGTCCTTCCGGACCCTGACGGCCTATCCGCTGATCGTCATCGCCGCCTTCGACGAGGCGTCCTTCCTGGCCGACACCAGAACGCGGCAGCGGCTCTATCTGCTGGCGGCGGCGGCCTGCAGCCTCGTGCTGGTCGGCATGGCGCTGCTGGCGACGCGGCAGACGGCGCGGCTCGCCGCACTGGCCCGCCGGTTGGCCCAGAGCGAGGAACGCTTCCGCGATCAGGCGGAGACCGCCTCCGACTGGTTCTGGGAGATGGACGCCGACCTGCGATTCTCCCATCTGGCCGGGCCGCTGGTGCCGCACGTCGCCAACGGCACGCTGCCCATCGGATTGCGGCGGGAGGATGTCGCCCTGCGCGAGCCGGGGGATGCCGCCAGGTGGGAGCGGCACCGCCAGTTGATGGAGCGGCGGGAGCCGTTCCGCAATTTCCGCTACCGGGTGATGACGGCGGCGGGCTTGCGCTATTTCAGCGTCAGCGGCCGTCCGATCTTCGACCAGGACGGCCATTTCCGCGGCTATCGCGGCTCCGCCACCGACGTCACCGAGCGGGAGATGGCCGCCAACCGGCTGGCCTCCAGCGAAGCGCGCTATCGCGCCATGTTCGAGGCGGTCGGCCAGCCGATCGTCACCATCGACGAGCATGGGACCGTCGACGCCTTCAACCGCGCGGCGGAGCGGCTGTTCGGCTACCGCGCCGCCGACGTGGTGGGCGGGCCGATGACCCGGCTGATGCCGAGCGCGGTCGGCGCGGTGCATGACGGGCTGCTGGCCACCTACCGCGGGAGCGACGCCGCGGTCCCGCGGTCGGAAGTGCGGGAGCTGACCGGCCGCCGCAAGGACGGCAGCGAGTTCCCGCTGGAGGTGACGCTGGCCGGCTGGCGCGAGGGCGACCGCCGCTATGTCACCGGTGCCCTGCGCGACGTCACCGCCCAGCGCGAGATCGAGGCCAGCCTGCGCCGCGCCAAGGAGGCGGCCGATCAGGCCAACCGCGCCAAGGGCGAGTTCCTGGCGACGATGAGCCACGAGATCCGCACGCCGATGAACGGGGTTCTGGGCGCGCTGGCCCTGGTGGACGGGCCGAACCTGAACGACGACCAGCGCCAGTTGCTGGACGTCGCCAACCGGTCGGGCAACGCGCTGCTGCAGATCATCGACGACATCCTCGACCTGTCCAAGCTGGAGGCCGGCAAGGCGGAGGTCGAGCCGGTCGATTTCGAACTGCGCGCCGTGCTGGGCGACAGCATCGACCTGCTGGAGCCGGCCGCCTGCGGGCGCGGCCTGATCCTGACGCGGGAGGTGGCGCCCGCCGTGCCCGACCGTGTGCGCGCCGACCTGCGCCGCATCCGGCAGGTGCTGGTCAATCTGGTCGGCAACGCGCTGAAATTCACCCACCGCGGCGGCGTCGCCGTGCGGGTCGGGCAGGAGGGGGAGTTGTCGGCGGACGGCACCTTCTTCCTGCGGTTCGAGGTGGCCGACACCGGGATCGGCATCCCGGAGGACGTGCAGCCGACCCTGTTCCGCCGCTTCACCCAGGCCGACAGCTCCACCACCCGGCGCTTCGGCGGCACCGGCCTGGGGCTGGCGATCAGCCGCGAACTGGTGACGCTGATGGGCGGGCAAATCGGCGTGACCAGCGCCGAGGGCAAGGGCAGCACCTTCTGGTTCACCGTCCGCTGCGAACCCGCCGCCGATCCATCGGCCGGCGTGCTCTCCGTGCCCTGCGGGCCGGAAGCGGTGCCGGCGGAGGGCGGGGCGACCCCGTTGCCGTCGGCAGCGTCGGCGAGCCTGCATGTGCTGGTGGCCGAGGACAACGAGATCAACCGCGACATCGTCGTCACCATGCTGCGCCGCGCCGGCCATCGCGTGACCGCGGTGGAGGACGGGCTGCAGGCGGTGCGGCTGGTGGAGGAGGGCGGCTTCGACCTCGTCCTGATGGACGTGCAGATGCCGGTGATGGACGGCGTCACCGCCACCCGGCACATCCGTGCCATGCCGGGCGAGGTGTCCCGCCTGCCGATCGTCGCGCTGACCGGCAACGTCATGCCCAGCCACCGCGCCGAATATCTCGCCGCCGGCATGACCGCCTATCTGACGAAGCCCATCGTGTCGGCCGACCTGTATGACGTGCTGAGGACGGCCGCCGCGCCGCGGGCGGCGGAGGCTGGGGCGGGCGCCGGACCGGACCACACTGCGCCGCCGCAAGGGGAGCCGGAGCAGTCCTCCCCGGCGCGGACCGCCACCCTGCCGCCGCCCGTCCCGCCACCCGCGCCATCCTCCGCGCCGTCGCCCAGCGCCCCGTCGCCCGGCGCCAGGGACCCGGAGCATTGGCGCACGGCGCCGCTGCTGGATGCCCAGCAGGCCGACTCGCTGCGCTCGGTGATCGGCGACGAGGCCTGGATCCAGACGGTGGCGGCCTTCCGGCGGACAGTGGACGACAGCGTGGCCGCAATTCGCGATGGGGCCGGACCGGGAGGGGCGCCCCTGGTCCGTATGGCCCACACGCTGAAGGGAACCGCGGCCAACATCGGCGCCGTGCGGCTCAGCCGTCTGGCCTCGCTGCTGGAACAGCGGGTGCAGAGCCTTGGCGGCTGCCCCGTCGGCGATCCGCTGGCCGAAGCGCTCGGCCCCGTCGCCGATGCCACGCTGGAGGCGCTGTCGTCCCATAGCCAACCGGCGGCCGGCAGCGAAGCCGAACATGCGACGGTATGAGGACATGAAACATCTTGCCGGCGATTGCTTTGTTTCTCGCGGACGGTGAAGTAATTTCCCAAGGAAAACAGCGACCTGCGGTCGCAGATTTTTGGGATTTCCAGTGTTTCCGATGACGAAATGATTTGGAAGGTCTAGAGTGCGTGGTGGTCGGCCGACGCCGATCATTCGTACTCTTAACAAATGAAGTCTTCAAACATGATCGCAGCCGGCAACATTCTCCACGTCATCTCGATCCGGGCGAAGGTTGTGGCGGTCGCGGTGTTCGTCTTCGCCGCGGTCGGCCTGTCCTCGGTCCTCACCATGCGCGACATGGGGCGGCAGACCGATCGCCTGTCCGACGTCCAGCGCGAGACGCACGAGGTGGTCGGCAGCATCATTCCCCTGGTGTCGCTGGTTGGCGAGATCCGGTTCGACGTGGCGCAGACGCAGCAGTGGCTGACCGACGTGTCGGCCACCCGCGGGCTGGACGGGATGAACGACGGGCCGGAAAAGGCGGCGGATTACGCCCGCCGGTTCGCGGAGCACACGGCCAAGGCCACCGAACTGGCGCGGTCGCTGAAGCTGCCGCAGGTGGTGGCGGAGATCGAGCGCACCCACAAGGCCTTCGGCCCCTATTACGAGATGGGCCGGCGCATGGCGCAGGCCTATGTCGATGGCGGCCCGGCGGCCGGCAACCCGATCATGGCCCAGTTCGATCAGGTCGCCGACTCGATGGGCGACAGCCTGGAGGCGCTGGGCGCCAGCGTGGTCGCCGTCAGTTCGGACCGGCTGACGGAACTGACCGCGGACATCGAGGCAGTGCGCGAGTCGGCGGACGGGCTGCGCCGGACCCTGATCGGCGCCGGGCTGGCCATCCTGCTGATGGCGGCGATCTGCGTCGTCTTCCTGGAAGCGGCGATGATCCGCCCGATGGAGCGGCTGCGCCGCGCCATGGTGGCGCTGGCCGGCGGCAACCTGGAGGTCGAGGTCGGCCTGACCGAGCGCCGGGACGAGATCGGTCACATGGCCGACACCGTCCGCGTGTTCCAGGAGGGCGCGCAGGAGAATGCGCGCCTGCGCGTCGCGCAGGAGGAGACCCGCCGCCGCGCCGAGGAGGAGCGGCGCCAGGCGCTGGAGTCGATGGCGGAGAAGGTGGAGCGCGAGACCCGCGTCGCCGTCGACCATGTGGCCGAACGCACCAGCCGCATGAGCAGCAATGCCGGCGCCATGGCGGAATCAGCGGTGCAGGTCAGCGACAATGCCCAGAACGTCGCCGCCGCCGCCCAGCAGGCGCTGAGCAATGCCGAGACCGTCGCCGCCGCGACGGAGGAGCTGTCGGCCTCCATCGGCGACATCGGCATGCAGGTGTCCGCCGCCACGCGGGTGACCGGCCGCGCGGTGGAACGGGCCGGGCTGGCGCGGTCCACCATCGAACGGCTATCGGCCTCGGTCGAGCGGATCGGCGCGGTCGCCCTGCTGATCGGCGACATCGCCAGCCAGACCAACCTTTTGGCGCTGAACGCCACCATCGAGGCGGCGCGGGCCGGCGAGGCCGGGCGCGGATTCGCCGTCGTGGCGAACGAGGTGAAGAACCTCGCCAGCCAGACCGCGCGGTCGACCGAGGAGATCGGCTCGCTGATCGCCGAGGTGGAATCGGTGACGGCATCGGCAGTCGGCGCCGTCGGCGAGGTGTCGGAAACCATCGACGAGGTGGCTGGAATCTCGTCCTCCATCGCCGCCGCGGTGGAGGAGCAGGCGGCGGCGACCCAGGAGATCGCCCGCTCCGTCAGCCAGACCAGCGACGCGGCGAAGGAGGTGTCGGTGCGCATCGGCCGTGTCTCCGCCGAGGCCGACGCGACCCAGAGCCGCGCCGGAGAGGTGCGGACGGTCGCCGTCGACGTGGCCGGCGGCATCGACGCCCTGCGCAATGTGCTGATCCGCGTCGTCCGCACCGCCACCGCCGATGTCGACCGCCGCCAGCGCCCGCGCTTCGCCCTGTCGGTCGGCTGCGTGCTGGAGGGGGCCGGCGCCGCCCCGATGCGCGCCACCATCGCCAACCTGTCGGCGGGTGGCGCCATGCTGACCGGCGTGCCGGACCAGTTGATCGGCGGCGTGACCGGCCGGGCGATGACCCTGCGCATCGACGGGGTGGCCCGCCCGCTGACCGCCCGGATCAAGTCCAGCGAGCGCGACCGGCTGCATGTGAAGTTCGACCTGTCCGAGGCCGATCAGGAGGCGTTCGACCGCGAGGTGGAGCGCCTGACGCGCGGCCTGACGCCGATGGCGGCAGTGGCGTAAATGGTGATGGCGAGCGGCCCGGGCCGGCCGCTCGGTCGGGAAGAAATGGCCGCCAGCCATGCCTGCCGCTCATCTCGCACCTGCGGAAATGACGGCCTGCGGCGGATTGCCTCAGCGGGGGTCCGGCAAATATCCTGACCTCGTCCCGGTCGCTTTCCGTCCCTCCCTGCCGCCGGGCCTTTCCCGTCCCCATCCTGCGCGACAGCGGAGTAACGACCATGGCTTCTGCCGGCCATAACGGCGACATGCGTGCCGGGGCACAGCTGGCCTCGGCCCATCCCGGGCTGGTGCTGCTGGCGCTCGCCATGGGCGGTTTCGCCATCGGAACGACCGAATTCGCGACGATGAGCCTGCTGCCCTATTTCGCCCAGGGCCTGGGCATCGACGAGCCGACCGCCGGACACGTCATCAGCGCCTATGCGCTGGGCGTGGTGGTGGGGGCGCCGGTGATCGCGGTGCTGGCGGCGCGGATCGCGCGGCGGACCCTGCTGATCGGGCTGATGGCGGTCTTCGCCGCCGCCAACGTGGCCAGCGCCTTTTCGCCCTCCTATGGCTGGATGCTGGTCTTCCGCTTCCTGAGCGGGCTGCCGCACGGCGCCTATTTCGGCGTCGCGGCCCTGGTCGCCGCCTCGCTGGTGCCGCCGCAGCGCCGGGCGCAGGCAGTGGCGCGGACCATGCTGGGGCTGACGGTGGCGACCATCGTCGGCGTGCCGATGGCCAACTGGATCGGGCAGGTGCTGGGCTGGCGCTGGGGCTTCGGCGTCGTCGGGTTGCTCGCCCTGCTGACGGTGCTGCTGGTCTGGATCTTCGCCCCCAATGACCGGCCGCACCCGGAATCCAGCCCGCTGCGGGAGCTGGGGGCGCTGAAGCGGCGGCAGGTTTGGCTGACGCTGGGCATCGGCGCCATCGGCTTCGGCGGCATGTTCGCCGTCTACACCTATGTCGCCTCGACCCTGATGGAGGTGACGCAGGTGTCGCCGGCGGCGGTGCCGGTGGTGCTGGCGGTGTTCGGAGCCGGCATGACCGTCGGCACGCTGGTCAGCGCCTGGGCCGCCGACCGCGCCCTGATGCCGACCGTCGCCGTCATCCTGCTGTGGAGCGCCGGGTCGCTGGCGCTCTATCCCTTCGCCGCCGGCAATGTCTGGCTGGTGTCGGTGGTCGTCTTCATGATCGGCTGCGGCGGCGGGCTGGGCACGCCCCTGCAGGCCCGGCTGATGGATGTGGCGGAGGATGCGCAGACGCTGGCCGCCGCGCTGAACCACAGCGCCTTCAACGCCGCCAACGCGCTGGGCCCCTGGCTGGGCGGCATGGCGATCGCGGCGGGGTGGGGCTGGACCTCCACCGGCTGGGTCGGTGCCGCGCTGGCGCTGGGCGGTCTTGCGGTGTGGGCGGTGGCGATGCTGGATGACCGGGCTTCGGAGTCCCGGCTGGTGGCCGAAGCCTGCGCCGGCGACTGAACGGCGGTTCAGCGTCCCGCCAAATCCCAGGCGATGCGCGCCGGATGTTCGCCGAGGTCGAGGGAGCCGATGACGATCTCCCCCCGGCCGGACAGCGGCGCCACGTCGCCCAGCTTCAGCAGCCGCTGCTCGCCGTCCTGCGGCACCAGACGGGTGCCGTTGCGGCTGAGATCCTCCAGCGTGAAGGCGCCGTCGCGCAGCCGCACCACCGCATGCCGGCGCGAGGCGGAGGCATGGTCGAGCACGATCCCGCAGTCGGCGGAACGGCCGATCACGACGTCTTCGCCCGCATCGCGCAGAGCCACCGTCCGGCCCTGGTAGCTGAGCGTCAGGCGGGGGGCCGGCGCCGGCGGAGCCTGCATGTCGACGGTCATGTCCGTCGGCCGGGCGATTGGCGGGGCTGGCAGGCGCTGGCCCGCCACAATGCCGCTGTCGGTCACCGACACGCGCCGGTCGTCGGGGATGGTGGCGATCTTGGCGATCAGCCCGTCCGCCAGCGCCCGCGGGATGCCGGCGGCGCGCAGGCGGCGGCCCAGCCCTTCGCGCACCTCCTGGATGGATGCGCCGGGGGCGGCCAGTTCCGCCGCGGACTTCACCCGATTGAACTCGTCGGCGACGCGCTGGATGACGACGCTGATCTTCTTGTGGCCGTAGGGGCTGGCGCCGAGGTCGAGCAGGTAGCCGAGCCGCCCCGCCGCCGTGTTGAAGCGGCCAGCCAGCCGCATCATCGTCTCTTCGAAGGGCAGGTCGCTGCCGCCGGCCGCCCAGACGGTCTTGCCGCGGCGGGTCAGCGATTCCGCCATCGCCGGGCCGCCCATATAGCCGTCGAAGGCGATCATGCCGTCGACGATGGCGGAGAAGGCGCGGGCATCGCTGGCCGCCCCGGTGCGGGTCAGCGGGGTCAGCCCGTCCAGCCCGCCGCGGACGCGATGCAGCAGCGCCTCGCGCGTCCGGGCGAAGCCGAGCCCCGTCCCGTCGGAGGCCAGGGTGTTGGACAGGGCCAGAAGCGGTTCGGTGTGGGGCAGCCGGTCGTCCAGGTCGCCGCGCAGCGCCGCCAGCAGCGCCAGGATGGCGGAGGCGAGGTCGGGCGAATAGCCGATCAGGGCGCGGATCGGCTCCCGCCCGTCGACGATCTCCGCCGCGAATTCGTCGACCAGCCGGGTGCTCTCGCCGTCCTCCTCCTGGTGCAGGCGCAGGACGGCGGTCAGCTTGGCCCCCCATTCGCGGTGCGGTTCCAACAGGGTGCCGAAGGCATGGGTGACGATGCGGTCGCGCTCCTCCACCGGGCGGTCGACGGCGGCCAGCAGTAGGCTGGAAACCCCGCCGCGCATCAGCGCCTGGTCGAAGGGGGCCAGCGTCTCCGATTTTTGGGCGAGATCCTTCAGCGCTGCGAACAGGCGGCTGAGCTGGTCGTAGCGCTCATGCGGCTTCAACCCCAGCATCGGCGCCTGGAGGGTGGCGAGCCGGCTGATCGAGGGGTTGAACAGCAGCGCCTCGCGCTCGAAGTAGCGCAACGGATAGTAGCGGTGAAGCTGCTCCGACGGAATGACGCCCTGGTCGTCCCAGTAACCGCGCAGCAATCGCAGCAGGGTCATCCGGCTGTCGAAGGAGAAGACCTGCAGCACGTCGGTGCAGAGGTTGGCACTCTCGATCGGCGAAATGGTCGTCAGCTTGGCGCCGCCGGAGGAGGACTTCTGGAAGATCGTCTCCTCCCGTCCGGTGCCGGTGACCTTCACCACGCGCACCACCGGGAACTTGGCAAGGCGCAACAGGAAGTTGGCGCGTTCCGTCGCCGACTTCTCGTCGTCGAAGACGCCGTCGATGTTAGGCTTGCCGCCCTGTTCGACCACCACCTCGAAGCGCGCTTCGCGCCGTTTGGACATCGCCATAGCGTCCCCCCTTGACCATGCCCCGATCCGGCATGGTGTCCGGCTACGTCCCCATCCGCTATTTCCAGCGATTTTTCACCAAAATACTTTATGAACCTTAACATCAGAAGCGGAAAGACCCTGACCTTGACCGCCAGCCAACAATCGGACTCCAACCGGTCGCGGCCGTCGCCGCGGCCATTGCTCGGCCGCCGCCCGTTCCTCGGCCTGTTCGGGGCGCTGGCCCTGCCGGGTGGCGGGGCCTGGGCGGCAGGGCAGTCGAAAACCACCAATGGTTTAGAAAGTGGTTCGCTCGGGTATTTCCTGTTCGATCCCGACAGTGGCCGGGCGCTGGAGGAGCGGGCGGCGGACACCGCCTTCATCCCGGCGTCGGTGGCGAAGCTGCCGACGGTGGCGGCGGCGCTGGCGCTGCTGGGGCCGGACCATCGCTTCGCCACCCGCCTGCTGGGGACCGGGCCGCTGGAGGGTGGGGTGTTGCGCGGCGACCTGATCCTGCAGGGCGGCGGCGATCCGGCCCTGGCGACCGAAGGGCTGCTGCAGCTGTTGGGCGCGCTTGGCGCCGCCGGTTTGCGGCGGGTGGAGGGGCGGTTCCTGTACGACACCGCGCTGCTGCCCGAACTGGCGGAGATCGATTCGGGACAGCCCTGGGCCGCGCCCTACAACACCGGGGTCGGGGCGCTGTCGCTGAACTACAACCGGGCTCTGCTGAGCTGGCGGCGCGGCGGCACTCCTGCCGGGCCGGACGCGCTGACGGTGGCCGATGCCGGGCGGCAGCCGCTGGACAGCGTCACGGTCCGGCCGTTGGCCGCCGGTGGAGGCTTTCCGCTGCTGCCGGACGGGGTGGATCGCTGGCTGATGGCGCCACCCTCCTCCGGCGACGCGGGGGCCGCCTGGGTGCCGGTGGCGCGGCCGGGACTGGCCGCCGCCACCCTGTTCCGCCGGCTGGCCGCCGATGCCGGCATCGCCCTGCCGGCGCCCGTTGTCGGAAGCGGAGCGGCTGGGGCGCCATCCGGGGCGGCTGCTCTGGCGGTGCTGGACAGCCTGCCGCTGGCGGAGCTGGCGCGCGGCCTGCTGCGCCATTCCAACAATTTGTCGGCCGAGGTGATCGGGCTGGCGGCGTCGAGCCGGCTGGCGCCGTCAGCCACCACCCTGGACCGGTCGGCGGGGCTGCTGCAGCGCTGGTTGACTCGGCAGCCGATCGGGGCGGTGAACTGGAACGGTAGCTGGAACGGTCTGCGGCTGGCCAACCATTCCGGGCTGGGCACCGGGTCGCGCGCCACGCCGCGGCAGATGGCGGCGCTGCTGCGGGCCGGCGGACCCGCCCTGTGGGACCTGCTGCCGGGGGAGGAGGACGGCAAGGCGCTGCCCCCCGGCGTCCATGCCAAATCGGGCACGCTGGCCTACGTCAAGGGGCTGGCCGGGCTGCTGACGGCGGCCAGCGGCCGGAGGCTGGGCTTCGTCCTGTTCATCGCCGACCCCGCCCGCCGGGCGGCGATGGATGCCGCGCTCGACCGCCGGGTGACCGCGACACCTGCGGAGGCGCGCGCCTGGGCCGCCGGTGCCGGCCGGTTGCAGGGCGAGATTCTGGAGCGGTGGGTTTCCACCTATTGACTGACATAGGTCATAGGCGGGAAGATAGCGCCTTCGCTAAAATGCAGATCAAAGTTGAATCGGCCTCAAGCGGCCTGCAACGGATTGATCGCCGTCCCGGCCGACCCATATCCGTGCACACCCGGCAGAGAGAACCCCAGATCCGATGATGACAGACCGTTCCTGCACCTCTACCGCGCGCAACGTCCTGCGCCGCCGGCTGGAACGTCAGGACGTCGCCGCCAACCGCTATCACGACCGGCGGCTGGGGGCGGAGGTCGTCAACATCGTCGTCGGCGGCTGCGTCGTCACGGATGACCCGAACGTCGTCATCACCACCACGCTGGGCTCCTGTGTCGCCGCCTGCCTGTATGATCCGGTGGCGGAGATCGGCGGGATGAACCATTTCCTGCTGCCCGACGCCGGGGGCGACACGCTGTCGCTGTCGTCGCGCTATGGCGCGACGGCGATGGAGCAGCTGATCAACCGGCTGCTGACCGTCACCGGCCGGCGCGACCGGCTGCGCGCCAAGCTGTTCGGCGGGGCCAACGTCAACCTGACCACGCTGCGCACCGCGAACATCGGCCAGCGCAACGTCGAATTCGTGATGGAGTATCTGGCGACGGAGGGGATCCCCACCGTCAGTTGGGACGTCGGCGGCGCCAGCCCGCGCGCCGTGCGCTTCTTCCCCACCACGGGGCGCAGCCAGCGCCGGCTGATCGGCGACGAGACACTGCACGACATCGCCCGCAACGAATCGTCCTACATCGAGCATCTGCGCAAGTCGCGGATCGAAGGCGACGTCGAGCTGTTCTGATAAGCTCGACCGGCGGCGTTTCGCCAGCTATGGGCTGCGCCGCCGACACCCGCCGTCCTTCCGCGGAGCCCTTCATGGCCGACACGCTGTTCCGGATCGCCACCTTCAACCTGGAAAACCTGGACGACGATGCCGACGAGCCGCCCTTCGAGGCGCGGATCGCCACGCTGCGCCCGCAGTTGGAGCGGCTGGAGGCAGACATCCTCTGCCTGCAGGAGGTCGACGCCCAGCATCCGGTGAAGAGCGAGCCGCGGACCCTGCGCGCGCTGGCCCGCCTGCTGGAGGGCACGCGCTATGCCGATTACCATGTCACCGCAGGCGACGCCCCGTCGCCGGCCGACCGCCACAACCCGGTGATCGTCAGCCGCTGGCCGATCCGGGCGGCGCGGCTGCTGCGCCATCATCTGGTGCCGCCGGCCCGCGTGCGCCTCGCCACCGCCGACCCGGCGGCGGACACGGAGACGGAGGTCGGCTGGGACCGGCCGCTGCTGCATGCCGAGGTGGAGATGCCGGATGGCCGCATCCTGCATGTCTTCGACCTGCATCTGCGCGCGCCCATCGCCGCGCCGGTGCCGGGGCAGAAGGCCGGCGCCCAGACCTGGAAGACGGCGTCCGGCTGGGCGGAGGGCTTCTATCTCGCCTCGATCAAGCGGGCGGGGCAGGCGCTGGAGACTCGGATGGCGGTGGACCGGCTGTTCGACGCCGATCCCGACGCGCTGATCGTGGTGGCCGGCGACTGCAACGCCGACCTGGAGCAGACCGCGGTCCGCATCATCCGCGCCGCCTCCGACTTCACCGGCAACCCCGAACTGGCCGGCCGCGTGCTGGAGCCGCTGGAGGAGGCGATCCCGGAGGAGCGGCGCTACACCGTGCTGCATGCCGGCACGGCGGTGCTGCTGGACCATCTGATGACCTCGCCGCGCCTGACCGAACGGCTGCGCGACATCGCCATCCACAACGAGGATCTGACCGACGAGGTCGACCACGCCGACGAGCCCTCGCCCGTCAGCTACCACGCGCCGGTGGTGGCGACCTTCTCGCTGTAGGACGGGGGCCGGGGCTGCTTTCCATTTCCATCGGGACGGCTTTGTGACGTGACGGGCTGTGGGTTGTTCTTTTCCTGATTTCATGGATTCCCGGAGGGAATCCTGATATTTCCACGCCGAATCTCTGCCGTTACAAACAACGGAATTCATTAGTGTTCAGATTAATTCTTGATAATTAAAGGGTGCGGAGGATTGATTTGCGGGAAAATTCAAGAACTCCTTGTCTGGATGGGTTGCGAGCTGTCGCGATTATTTTGGTGATTTCAAATCATTTGGTGCACTCTTCCGATATGTGGATTTTCAATAATCCGCTGTCTTTCGTGTTTTCAAATGGGGTTCTTGGCGTTTTTCTGTTCTTCGTGGTCAGCGGTTTTATCATAACCCGCATGCTACTTGCGGAACATGAAGAATATGGGGAAATCAGGATTGGTGCTTTCTATTGGCGCCGAGCGATTCGAATTGTTCCTGTTCTCTACGTATATATTTTGTCCGTTGCCCTGCTCGAGTCATACACTGGGATTGGCGTGAGCGCGGGAAGCATCGTCAGCGCCGCCACGTTTCTCCAGAATGTTTCGCCTTGGGCGGATGCCTGGCCGTTCGAGCATGTCTGGTCGCTGAGCGTCGAGGAACAATTCTATCTGCTTTGGCCTCTGGCGCTGTCCGCCGCCCTGCGGCGCGGCCGGGGGACCGCCATCCTCCTTGCCATCGTCCTGATCGTCGTGGCGACCGCATCGCGGATGGGGCTGTTCGTCTTCGCCCATAGCAGTTTCCTGGAACGCCGCGTCGGCGTTCTATCGATCTGCCGGATGGATGCGCTGATGTTCGGATGTCTGGCGGCCTTGACGATGGGAATGCCGCTTTTCGAGCGCGTTTATCGCTGGGCCACCAGGGCGGTTTGGCTGTTGCCCGTGGTCCCTGTCCTGGTCTCCGGCTTGCTGGCCAGTGCCTTTGGGAATTATTACACCCTGTCGGTCGGGCAGGCGGTCGATGGGGCCTGCATCGTGTTTTTCATGACCTGGCTTTTGCGGAACCCGAAAAGCAGGACCCATGCCATCCTGAACGGCAGGATCATGGTGCATATCGGGCTGGTGTCGTACAGCCTCTATATCTGGCAGACCTATTTCCTGCATCGGCTGAACGATGGCTGGTCCGGTTCCTTTCCGATCAACCTTCTGGTCATCCTGCTGCTGGCCGAGGCGTCCTATTGGGGAATCGAACGGCCGGTCAGGGCGCTCCGCCTGCGTATCGAGAACGCCCGGGGGCGGACGGTGCTGTCGACGCTGACGCTTGCACCGTCCCCTCGTGCCGTCAGCTCGGGTCTATCACGATCACCCTGAAGTCGTTGACGTTGGTCCGCGTCGGGCCGGTGATGACCAGATCGCCCAGCGCCTTGAAGAAGCTGTAGCCGTCGTTGTTGGCGAGGAAGGCCTTGGCGTCGAGACCCATCTCCTCGGCGCGGGCCAGCGTGTCGGGACGCAGGATGGCGCCGGCATTGTCCTCCGTCCCGTCGATGCCGTCGGTGTCGAAGGCGGCGGCCCAGATGCCGGGCTGGCCGTCCAACGCCACCGCCAGCGCCAGCAGGAACTCGACGTTGCGGCCGCCGCGGCCCTGGCCGCGCACCGTCACCGTGGTCTCGCCGCCGGACAGGATCACGGCGGGAACCGGGGCCGGCTGGCCATGGCGGACGACCTGCCGGGCGATGCCGGCATGGACCTTGGCGACCTCGCGCGATTCGCCCTCGATGGCGTCGCCGAGGATGACCGGGATGTAGCCGCGGTCGCGGGCCAGGGCTGCAGCGGCTTCCAGCGCGTCCTGCGGGGTGGCGATGATTGTGGTCTCGGCGCCGGACAGCCGGGGGTCGCCGGGCTTCGGCGTCTCGTCCCCGGCGGCCTCCAGGAAGGCGGCGACGGCGGGCGGCGGGGTGATGCCGTATTTCGCCAGGATGGCGCGGGCGTCGGCGAAGCTGGTCGGGTCGGGGACGGTCGGGCCGCTGGCGATTACCGACGGGTCGTCGCCCGGCACGTCGGAAACCAGCAGCGAGACGACGCGGGCCGGGTGGGCCATGGCGGCGAGCCGGCCGCCCTTTACCGCCGACAGGTGCTTGCGCACGCAGTTCATCTCGCCGATGTCGGCACCGCTCTTCAGCAGCGCCTTGGCGACGGCGCGCTTATCCTCCAGCGTGATGCCGGGCGCCGGCAGGGCCAGCAGGGCGGAGCCGCCGCCGGAGATCAGGCAGAGCACGAGATCGTCGGCGGTCAGCCCCTGCACCATGTCGACGATGCGGCGGGCGGCCTCCTGCCCGGCGTCGTCGGGCACCGGGTGGCTGGCCTGCACCACCTCGATCCGCTCGGTCGGCAGGTCGTGGTCGTAGCGGGTGACGACGAGGCCGGTCAGCGGCCCCGGCCAATGGTCCTCCACCGTCTTCGCCATGGCCGCCGCCGCCTTGCCGGCGCCGATGACCACCGTGCGGCCCTTCGGCGGCTGCGGCAGGGCCGCCGGCAGCCGGGTCTCGGCGGTCACCGCGGTGAGGGCCGCCTGGAACAGGTCATGGAGCAGGGCGTCGGCATTCGTGGCGGTGGTGGTCATGGTCGCTCGGGCGTCGTGGGGTGCGGGGCGGGTAGAATGCACACAAATGAGAGGTGGGCCAATGGTTTGGGTGGGGCGCCATCCGTTGACGGCGCCCCAATCCCTTACTTCGACCCAACCTCGTGCCCGGCCAACAGTTCCAGCGCGCGGAGCATGCCGGAGTGGTCCCAGGCCGAGCCGCCCTGCGCTGCGCAGGCGTTGAACAGCTGCTGGCAGCTGGCGGTGTGCGGCAGCGACAGGTTCAGCGCCTTGGCGCCGCTCAGCGCCAGGTTCAGGTCCTTCTGGTGCAGCTCGATGCGGAAGCCGGGGGCGAAGTTGCGGTTGATCATCCGCTCGCCATGGACCTCCAGGATGCGAGAGGAGGCGAAGCCGCCCATCAGCGCCTGACGGACCTTGGCCGGATCGGCGCCGGCCTTCGACGCGAACAGCAGGGCTTCCGCCACCGCCTCGATGGTCAGCGCGACGATGATCTGGTTGGCGACCTTGGTGGTCTGGCCGTCGCCGTTGCCGCCGACCAGCGTGACGTTCTTGCCCATCTTGTCGAACAGCGGCTTGACCGTGTCGAAGGCGTCCTGCGGGCCGCCGACCATGATGGTCAGCGAGGCGGCCTTGGCCCCGACCTCGCCGCCCGACACCGGGGCGTCGAGATAGGCGCAGCCCAGGTCATTGATGCGCTTGGCGTATTCCTTGGTCTCGATCGGCGAGATCGAGGACATGTCGACCACGATCTTGCCCGACGACAGGCCGGCGGCGACGCCGTTCTCGCCGAACAGGGCGGCGCCGACATGGGGTGTGTCGGGCACCATGGTGATGATGACCTCGGCCGCCGCCGCGACCTCCGCGCCGCTCGGGCAGGGGATGGCGCCCTTGGACGTCAGCTCGGCCGGGACCGGCTTGATGTCGTGGACGTAGAGCGTATGACCGGCGTCCAGCAGGTGCCCCGCCATCGGGGTGCCCATGATGCCGAGACCGATGAATCCGACCTTCATGACTGTGGTCCTTTCTCGCGTGATTTGGGGGCGTCTCAGACGTGCGCCGGTTCGGTCTTGTAGGGGGCGAACCAGCCGAGCCCCTCGTTCGTCGTCGTTTTCGGCTTGTATTCGCAGCCGACCCAGCCGCGGTAGCCGATGGCGTCCAGATGCTTGAACAGGAAGGGATAATTGATCTCGCCGGTGCCGGGCTCATTGCGGCCGGGATTGTCGGCCAGCTGAACATGAGCGATGCGGGCGAGGTTGGCCTCGATCGTGCGGGCCAGATCGCCTTCCATGATCTGCATGTGGTAGATGTCGTACTGCACGTACAGATTGTTGGAGCCGACCTTGTCGATCAGGTCCAGCGCCTGTTTCGTGCGGGTCAGGTAGAAGCCGGGGATGTCGCGGGTGTTGATCGGCTCGACCAGCAGCTTGATCCCGGCGCCGGCCAACGCGTCGGCGGCATAGGCGAGGTTGCCGACCAGCGTGCTTTCGGCCGCGGCGGCGTCGCCACCCCCGGCGTTCCCTTGGGGCAGGATGCCGACGAGGCAGTTGACCTGTTTGCAGCCCAGCGTGCCGGCATAGTCGATGGCGCGGGCGACGCCGTCGCGGAATTCCTGCACGCGGTCGGGCATGATGGCGATGCCGCGCTCCCCACCGCCCCAGTTGCCGGCCGGCAGGTTGTGCAGGACCTGGGTCAGCCCATGTCGGCGCAGCTTCTCGGCCAGCGCGTCGGCGGGGAAATCATAGGGGAACAGGTACTCGACCCCACGGAAGCCGGCATCGGCCGCCGCGGCGAATCGGTCGAGAAAGGGATGCTCATTGTAGAGCATCGTCAGGTTGGCGGCGAATTGCACCATGACCGAACTCCCGGTTACGCGAA
>NZ_JAMSLU010000005.1:310000-713660 GCF_023806445.1 Azospirillum sp. A1-3 | reverse complement strand
AGAGCGCGTCGTAGGCGTCCTTGTTGCCGCCGGTGCGCACCAGGGTGAATTCGCTTTCCGCCAGACCGGGCTCGATGGAGGTCACGCGCACCCCCTGGGCCGACAGGTCGCTGCGCAGGCCGAGCGAGAACTGCCGGACGAAGGCCTTGGTGCCGCCATAGACGTTGCCGCCGGGATAGGGCCAGTTGGAGGCGACGGAGGCGAGATTGACGATCAGCCCGCGCTGGGCGATCAGCCGGGCCAGCAGCAGCCGGGTGATCGTCACCAGCCCGGTGACGTTGGTGTCGATCATCGTCCGCCACTGTTCCAGGTCGCAGTCCTGCGCCGCCGCGGTGCCGAGCGCCAGACCGGCATTGTTGACCAGGACGGAGATGTCGGCGAACTCCTGCGGCAGCGACTCCAGCGCGGTGCGGGTCGCCTCCTCGTCGCGGATGTCGAAGCACAGCGGGTGGACCACCGCCGGCCCGCCCAGCGCCTCGACCAGCGCATCCAGCCGGTCCTGGCGCCGACCGGTGGCGACGATCCGCCAGCCTTCCGCGACCAGCCGCCGGGCGATGGCATCGCCGAATCCGGAGGTGGCGCCGGTGACGATTGCGGTTTTGGAGGCAGTGTTCGACATTGTGTAATCTTTCCTCATGACGGATTTAGGCTCAGGCTTACTGCAACGATGGTCCGGGTCAAGTCTGGCCGCCGCTTCGATCAGCTTGGCTGCGGTTCGGCCAGGAACAGCCGGTAGGCCGGGTTGCCGCTCTCGTCCCAATACGGGTATCCGAGGTCGTCGAGGCAGCGTCCGAACCGCGCGCGATCCTTTTCGGGCACCTGAATCCCGGCCAGCACCCGCCCGTAATCGGCGCCATGGTTGCGGTAGTGGAACAGCGAGATGTTCCAGTCCTGCGCCAGCCCATTCAGGAACTTCAGCAGCGCCCCCGGCCGTTCCGGGAACTGGAAGCGGTAGAGCAGCTCGTCCTTCAGCCCGCGAACCCGGCCGCCGACCATGTAGCGGACATGGAGCTTCGCCATCTCGTTGTCGCTCATGTCCAGAACCGGACAGTCCAGGCCGCGCAGCAGCTCGATGATCTGGCGCTTTTCCGCGTCGCCCTCGGTCAGTTGGACGCCGACGAAGATCTGCGCCTCGCGGTCGTCGGCATAGCGATAGTTGAACTCGGTGATCGACCGCTTGCCGAGCGCCTGGATGAATCGGCGGTAGGCGCCGGGGCGTTCCGGGATGGTGACGGCCAGCAGAGCCTCGCGCCGTTCGCCGATCTCCGCCCGTTCGGCGATGTGGCGCAGCCGGTCGAAGTTCATGTTGGCGCCGCTGCCGATCGCCACCAGCCCCTTGCCCTGCAGCCCTTCGCGCTCCGCGTATTTCTTGAGGCCCGCCAGACCGACCGCGCCCGACGGTTCGGTGATGGCGCGGGTGTCCTCGAAGATGTCCTTGACGGCGGCGCAGATCTCGTCGGTGTTGACGGTGATGACCTCGTCCAGCAGCTCGCTGCACAGCCGGAAGGTCTCGGATCCGACCTGACGGACCGCGACGCCGTCGGCGAACAGCCCGACCTGATCGAGTTGCACCCGCTTGCCCGCCGCGATGGCCGCGCCCATGCTGGCCGCGTCGTCGGGCTCGACGCCAATGACTTTGACGTCGGGGCGCAGGAACTTGACGTAGGCGGCCACCCCGGCGGCCAGCCCGCCGCCGCCGATCTGCACGAAGATGGCGTCCAGCGGGTGCGGGTGCTGTCGCAGGATCTCCATGCCGACGGTGCCCTGGCCGGCGATCACGTCGGGGTCGTCATAGGGGTGGATGAAGGTCAGCCCCTTCTCCGCCTCGATCTGGCGTGCATGGAGATAGGCGTCGTCGAAGACGTCGCCATGCAGCACGACCTTGCCGCCGCGGCTCTTGACCGCCTGGACCTTGATGGCCGGCGTCGTGCGCGGCATGACGATCACCGCCTTGATGCCCAGCTTCTGCGCCGACAGCGCCACGCCCTGGGCATGGTTGCCGGCCGACGCGCACACCACCCCGCGCTCCCGCGCCTCCGGCGACAGGCCGACCATCTTGTTGTAGGCGCCGCGCAGCTTGAAGGAGAAGACGGGCTGCAAATCCTCGCGCTTCAGCAGCGCGATGTTGTTCAGGCGCTGCGACAGCCGCGGCATCGGATCGAGCGGGCTTTCGATGGCGACGTCGTAGACGCGCGCGGTGAGGATCTTGCGGACATACTCGTGCATGAACATCGGCCTTCCTGAACAGGTCGCGGCGACCATAGCAAATCCGTCGCCGTCTTGCGCTATGGCGCCTGCACCGCGCGGAAGGCGAGGGGCACGGCGATGCGCATCACCTCGATGAAGCGGCGCAGGCGGGCCGGCTGGTGGCGGGAGGGCGGATAGACCAGGCTGACGGGCAGGGTCGCCGCGCGCCACTCCGGCGCCAGCTGCACCAGCCGCCGCGCTGCCAGATCGTCCACCAGCGCCCATTGCGAGCCGATGGCGGCACCCAGCCCGAGAATCGCCGCGTTGCGGATCGCCTGCAGCCCGTCGGTCGACAGGCGCGGCCGGATCGGGAAGCGGGCCGTCTCGCCGGTTCCGGCATGGGTCAGTTCCACCTCGTCCCGGTAGAAGGTGCGCAGCGCCAGCCAGGGCAGCTCCGCCAGCTCGTCCGGATGCCGCGGCAGCGGCCGGTCGCCGAGCAGGTCGGGGGAGGCGACGACGATCCGCGGCACCTCCGCCAGCCGCAGGGCGACGACCGACGGGTCGGCCACCTCGCCGACGCGGATGGCGCAGTCGATGCCCTCGCCGATGAAGTCCGGCATGCGGTCGTGCAGGAACCACTCCACCGTCATCCGCGGATAACGGCGCAGGTAATCCGCCACCGGCCCGATCAACTGCTGCTGCCCGAAGGCGTGCGGCGCCACGATCCGCAGATGGCCGGACGGCTGGTCGTCGGCCCCGCGCACGTCGCTTTCCAGCATCTGCCAGCCCGCGAGCAGATCCTTGGCCCGCTCGTAGCAGCGGGTTCCGTCCTCGGTCAGGTTCATCCGGTGGGTGGAGCGTTGCAGCAGCCGGATGCCCAGCAGACGCTCCAGCTGTTGCAGCCGGCGGCTGACCGTCGGCTGGGTGCTGCCCATCTGCGCCGCGGCGGCCGACAGGCTGCCGGACTCGACGATGCGGACGAAGGTTTCAAGCAGGGCGATGCGGTCGCTGCCGACCGCGGAAAGATCGGCGCTCATACGTATAACGTATAGCAAATCTACACTTGGTTCGGCTACCGTTCGATCAGACCGGCCGCCATACTCCCCATCAATCACGCACTCGCACGTCCTTGAGGGGATAGACCGATGTCAACCATTCACTCCGCGCATACCAGCGCAATGACCGCCACAATGACCGGGCCGATGAATTCGGCGTCGGCGCGCGACACCGGGATCGGCCGGCCGCTGGTTTTCCTGCTGGCGGCGGGCGCCGGTCTGGCGGCGGCGTCGCTCTATTACAGCCAACCCATGCTGGGCGTTCTCGGCGCCGACATCGGCGCGGCGGACCGGACGGTTGGCTGGGTGCCGACGCTGACGCAGCTGGGATACGCCTTCGGCATCCTGCTGCTGGCGCCGCTGGGCGACCGCTTCGACCGCCGCCGCATCATCCTGGCGAAGGTCGCGGTCCTGGTCGCGGCCCTGCTGGCGGCGGGCTTCGCGCCCTCTATCGGCGGGCTCTTGGCGGCGAGCCTGGTGATGGGCCTGTCGGCGACGCTGGCGCAGGACATCGTGCCCGCCGCCGCGACGCTGGCGCCGGCCGAACATCGCGGACGGGTGGTCGGCACGGTGATGACCGGGCTGCTGCTGGGCATCCTGCTGTCGCGGGTGGTCAGCGGCATCATCGCCGAGCAGTTCGGCTGGCGCGCCGTGTTCGTCGCCGCCGCCGGCAGCATCGCCCTGCTGGGGGCCGCCCTGTGGCGCGGGCTGCCGCGCTTCACGCCGACTACCGATCTGGGATATGGCGAGTTGCTGGGGTCGCTGGTCACGCTGTGGGGCAACCATCCGGGGCTGCGCCGGGCGGCCATCGCGCAGGGCCTGCTGTCGCTGGGCTTCAGCGCCTTCTGGTCGACGCTGGCGGTGATGCTGCATGGCGCGCCGTTCCATCTGGGTGCCGCCGCCGCGGGTGCCTTCGGTCTGGCCGGCGCGGCGGGTGCGCTGGTGGCGCCGATCTCCGGCCGCATCGCCGACCGCCGCGGCCCGGCCATGATGACCCGGCTGGGCGCCGGTCTGGCCGTGGTTTCCTTCGCCGCCATGGCGCTGTCGCCGCTGCTGCCCGAGGGTGCCCGCCTGTGGCTGCTGGTGGCGAGCGCCATCGGCTTCGACCTGGGCGTCCAGGCTTCGCTGATCGCCCACCAGACCATCGTCTACGGCATCGACCCGGCCGCCCGCAGCCGCCTGAACGCGGTGCTGATGGTCGGCATGTTCATCGGCATGGCCGCCGGCGCCACGCTGGGCAGTCAGGCTCTGGCCGCCTGGGGCTGGAACGGCGTGGTCGCCGTCGCCACCGCCGCCTCGGCCGCCGCGCTGGCTTTGCGGCTCTTCACCAAGTCGGACCGCTGATCGCTGCTTTCTTGGTGAAGACTTCAAGCCTCCCGGAGTTGTGCGACACCGCACAAGTCCGGGAGGCTTCGTCGTCGCGATTTCGTCGATCAGGAGAACCAACGAGATTGCTCCCGCCCTCCAAAGGGCTGTCGCATGTGCCATCGCCGGGGAATAAGCTTTTCAATCCCACATGCGGAAATGGGGGGCGTCATGGCCGAGATCGACAAGGCATTCGCGGGGGCGATCCCGGCGCTTTATGACCGCTATCTCGGCCCGCTCATCTTCGAGCCCTATGCGCGCGATCTGGCCGCCCGGCTTGAAGGGATGGAGGGTCGGATTCTGGAAACCGCGGCCGGAACCGGGATCGTGACGCGCGCCCTGGTCCGGACCCTGCCGCCCAGCATCGACATCGTCGCGACCGACCTCAACCAGCCGATGCTCGACCACGCGGCGCAAAAGCTCGACGCGCCGCAGGTGACGTGGCGGCAGGCAAACGCCATGAGCCTGCCGTTCGAGAATGCCGGCTTCGATACGGTCGTCTGCCAGTTCGGCGCGATGTTCTTCCCGGACAAGCCGGCGGGTTTCGCCGAAGCGCGTCGGGTGCTGAAGCCGGGCGGCCGCTTCCTGTTCAGCGTGTGGGACCGCATCGAGGAAAACGAGGTCACTGCCGTCGTGGATGCCGCCGTCGCGGCGGCCTTTCCGGACGACCCGCCCCGCTTCGTCGCGCGCACGCCCCACGGCTATTACGACAAGGAGCAGATCCGCGACGAGCTTCGCGAGGCAGGATTCGCCGATATCCGGATCGAGACCGTGACCCTTCGCAGCCGGGCGGCGTCGCCCGCCGATCCCGCGATCGGATTCTGCAAGGGAACGCCCCTGCGCCTTGAGATCGAGGCGCGGGATGCCGGCCGTCTCGACGAAGTGACGGACCTCGCCGCCGAGGCCGTCGCCCGGCATTTCGGCGACGGTCCGATCGACGGCAAGATCCAGGCGCATGTCATTACGGCCATTGCCTGACCACTCAGCGCGGGTCGGCCGCCACCACCTTGCCCGGATTCATCAGTCCTTGCGGATCGAACAGGCGCTTGATGCCCTGCATCAGCGCCATCTCCGCCGGTCCCTTGAAGGCGGCGAGCGCGTCGCGCATGCTCTGGCCGATGCCATGCTCGGCGCTGATGGTGCCGCCGAGTTCGATGGCTTCACGGTGGACCGCGGCGCTGACCGCGTGGGCGATGCGGTCCAGCGGTTCGGCGGAGGCTCGGAGGCTTTCCGGCAGGATGGCGACCAGATGGATGTTGCCGTCGCCGATATGGCCCACCGCCACCACGCGGGCATCGGGCCGCACCGCCGCGATGGCCGCGGTGGCGCGGGTGACGAAGGCGGGGATGCGGGCGACGGGCACCGCGGTGTCGTGGCCGATGACGATGCCGCTCTTGCGGTTGGCCTCCGACACGCTGTGGCGCAGCTTCCACATCGCCTCGGCCTGGGCGTGGCTGCGGGCCACGGCGGCGTCGGTGATGCTGCCGTCCTCCAGGCCGGTTCCCAAGAGGTCTTCAAGCCTTTCGGTAAGATCCACCCCCTGCATGGGATCGGTGATTTCGACCAGCAGATACCAGGGCATGACGGTGCCGAGCGGCCTGACGGTGCCGGGCACATGGGTCAGCACCGAGGCAAGCTGCGCCTCCGACAGGATTTCCGCCGTGGTCACCCGGTCGCCCAGCGCGCCGCGCAGCCGGGCGAACACCTGCAGGGCCGCGTCCAGCGAGGGCAGGGCGAGGAAACCGGTGCCGACGCTCTGCGGGCGGGGAAACAGCTTCAGCGTCGCCGCGGTGACGATGCCCAGCGTGCCCTCCGCCCCGATGAACAGGTGTTTCAGGGCATAGCCGGTGTTGTCCTTGCGGAGCGCGCGCAGCCCATTCCACAGCGTGCCGTCGGGCAGAACCACCTCAAGTCCCAGCACGAGGTCGCGCATCGGGCCATAGCGCAGGACGGCGGTGCCGCCGGCGTTGGTGGCGATGGTGCCGCCGATCTGGCAGCTGCCTTCGCTGCCCAGGCTCATCGGGAACAGCCGGCCGGCCTCCTCGGCGGCGGCCTGAACCGCGGCCAGGGTGCAGCCGGCCTCCACCGTCAGGCTGTCGCCGATGGGATCGACCTCGCGGACGCGGTTCAGGCGCGACAGGCAGAGCACGAGGCTGCGGCCGGTGCTATCGGGTATGGCGCCGCCGACCACCCCGGTGTTGCCGCCCTGCGGCACCAGCGGCGTGCCCGTCTCGCCGCACAGCCGGACGATGGCCGCCACCTGCGCCGCATCGGCCGGGCGGACCACCGCCAGCGCGGCGCCACGGTAGCGCCCGCGCCAGTCCGCCAGGAAGGGCGCCATGTCCGCCGGATCGACCAGCACATGCGCCGACCCGAGGATCGCCCGTGCCCGCTCCACCACCTCCATGCCGGACATCGCCGTCACAGCCCGAGATAGGCGGTCTTGATGCGCGGATCGGCCAGCAGGGTCTTGGCCGAATCCTCCATCACCACCCGCCCGGTCTCCAGCACATAGGCGCGGTCGGCCAGACGCAGCGCCAAATCCACCCGCTGTTCGACCAGCAGGATGGTGATGCCGGCACCGTGCAGGTTCTTGATGGTGTCGGCCAGCGTGTCGACGATGATCGGCGCCAGCCCCAGCGTCGGCTCGTCCAGCATCAGGCATTTCGGGTTGGCCATCAGGCCGCGGCCGAAGGCGACGAGCTGCTGCTGCCCGCCGCTCATCGTGCCGGCCTTCTGGGTGCGGCGTTCGGCCAGGATGGGGAACAGCTCGTAGACCCAGCGCAGCCGCTCGGCGAAGCCCATGCTGCCCGGCCGGCCGCGCAGCGCGCCCAGTTCCAGATGCTCCAGCACCGTCATCTCGGGGAAAAGCTGGCGGCCTTCCGGCACATGGACCAGACCGCGTTCGATCACCTGATGCGGCGCCAGCCGGTCGATGCGCTCGCCGTCGAAGGTGATCGTCCCGCCGCTCGGCCGCAGCAGGGCGGAGATCGCCTTCAGCGTCGTCGTCTTGCCGGCACCGTTGGAGCCGACCAGCGTGACCAACTCCCCTTCCTCCACGGTCAGGGACACATTGTGGACCGCCTCGCGGTGGCCGTAGCGGACCTTCAGACCTTCGACCTTAAGCATCGACCGGCTCCCGTCCCAGATACACGCGGATCACTTCCGGATCGTTCAGCACCTGTGCCGGCGCCCCTTCGGCGATCTTCACCCCATGGTCCAGCACCACCAGCCGGTCGCAGACGCTGGCGACCACCCGCATGTGATGCTCCACCAGCAGCACGGTGACGCCGCGGGCGCGGATGCGGCGGATCATCTCGACCAGCCGCTGGCCCTCTTCCGGGTTCATGCCGGCGGCCGGCTCGTCCAGCAGCAGCAGGCGCGGCTCGGCGGCCAGCGCGATGGCGATCTCCAGCCGGCGCTGCTCGCCGTAGGACATGGCGTCGGCCAGCGTGTCGGCCCGGTGGTCGAGATCGCAGAAGGCCAGGATCTCCATGGCCTTGCGCCGCAGTTCCGCCTCTTCCCGCCGGTAGGCGGCATTGCGCAGGATGGCGGCGCCCCAGCCGGTCCGCGTCGTGCGGTAGGCGGCGCTGCGCACATTGTCGAGCGCCGTCAGGCTGGGGAACAGGCTGGTGATCTGGAAGGTGCGCGACACGCCGCGCTGGCCCATGACGTGCGACGGCGCGCCGGTGCAGTCGGTGCCTGCGAAGCGGATGCTGCCCGACGACGGCGGCAGCGAGCCGCCGAGCATGTTGAACAGCGTCGTCTTGCCGGCGCCGTTCGGTCCGATCAGCCCAACCACCTCACCGGCCTGCACCGACATGGTGACGTCGCGGACCGCGGTCAGGCCGCCGAAGATGCGGGTCAGGTTGCTGACGGCGAGGATCTCGCCTGCGTTGGCGGCGTTCATTTCGCACCTCCCTCGGTGCTGGGCAGGCCGGTAGGCGCCGCCGGCTGGGTGTTCTCCGACTTGTGGGCATTGCGCCAGCGCTGCCACAGGCTGACCAAGCCGCCGGGCAGGAACACGACGGTGCCGGTCAGCAGGGCCGCGAAGATGACCATCCGCAGCGGGCCGGCGACGCGCAGCGATTCCAAGAGGCCGATATAGACCAGCGCCCCCAGGATCGGCCCCAGGATGGTGCCGCGCCCGCCGATGATGACGACGATGATGAGGGCGGCGACATTGTGGACGCCCATGATGTCGGGGGTGATGACCCGGATGTAGTGGGCATAGATGGCGCCGCCGATGCCGGCGATTGCGGTGGCGGCGACGAAGCCCAGCAGCTTCGTATGGAAGACGTTGATGCCGAGCGAGGCGGCGAGCGGCGCATTCTCCCGCACCGCCAGGAAGGCTCGTCCGGTGCGGCTGCCGACCAGAGCGTGGCAGAGCCAGGCGGTCGCCAGCACCAGCGCCAGCACCAGATAATAGGTCGGGCGGGCGCTGTCGAAGGCCAGCGGGCCGATCGCCATCGGCGGGATGTCGGTGATGCCCATGGGCCCGCGCGTCAGGTCCACCCAATGGTTGGTGATGGTGAACAGGATGGCGCCGAAGCCCAGAGTCAGGATGGCGAACTGCGGACCGACCACCCGCAGAGCGGCATAGCCGATCACCAGACCGAACGCCGCCGCCACCAGCCCGGCCAGCGGCAGCCCCAGCAGCGGCGGCAGGCCGAGCTGTGTGCTGAGGATGGCGGAGGTGTAGGCGCCGACGCCGACGAAGGCGGCATGGCCGAAGGTGAGTTCGCCGAGATAGCCGATGACGATGTTGAGGCTGAGCGCCAGCAGCGCATACAGCATCCACAGCACCAGCAGATGTTCCAGATAGGCGTTGCCGGCGAGGAAGGGCAGGACCGCCAGAGCGGCGACGCCGCCGGCGATGGCCAGGGTTTGACCGTGGGAGTTGGTGTTCATCGCAGACCCCGCGCCGTGCTGAACAGGCCGTTGGGGCGCCACAGCAGGACCGCGATGATCATCGCGTAGCCGATCGCCTCCATGAAGCCGAGGGAGATGTAGCCGCCGCCCAGCGATTCGATGACGCCCAGCAGCAGGCCGGCGAACAGGGCGCCGGTGACGCTGCCCAGACCGCCCATGATGACGACGATGAAGCCCTTCAGCACCGCCCAGTTGCCGATGGTCGGGAAGATCATCACGGTGGGACCGACCAGCGCACCCGACAGCGCCGCCAGCCCGCAGGCCAGCGCGAAGGTGTAGGTGTGGACCAGCCCGATGTTGATGCCGGTCAGCGCCGCGCCGTCCGGATTCTGCGCCGTCGCCCGCATCATCTTGCCGAAGCGCGAATAGCGGATGAACAGATAGACCGCGATCAGCGCCACCACCGCGGCGGCGAAGACCAGCACGCGCTGCTGGGTCAGCGTCACGGTGCCGATGTCCAGCACCTCGTCGGCGAAGGGGCTCTCGACATATTTCGGGTCGGCGCCGAACAGCAGCTCGCCGCCGTTGGCAATCAGCAGGGCCAGACCCAGGCTGGACAGCAGGATGGTGAACTCGTGATCGCGGCGCAGCGGCCAGAAGATCAGCTTGTTGGCGACGACGCCGAGCCCCGCCACCACCACGGCCGAGATCGCCGCCGCAGCGATATAGTCGAGCCCGAGCAGGGTACCGACGAAATAAGTGATGTAGGCGCCGAGCATATAGAACTCGCCATGGGCGAAATTCACGATGCGCAGCACCCCGAAGACCAGCGTCAGCCCGGTGGCGATGAGCACATAGGCCATCCCGTTGACCAGGCCGTTCGCGATCTGCTGGGCGAAGACGGTGAAATCCATGTCGATTCTTCCTGTCGGGGAGGCGGCAGCTGTTCCCTCTCCCCCCTGGGGAGAGGGTTAGGGTGAGGGGGGAGCGTGGCGGCCCTTTACCTAGAATCCACACAATGCATCCCCCTCATCCCGACCCTCTCCCCGGGGGGAGAGGGGGAAGAAGGGGGAGAGGGCTTTTCGCTACCGGCCGCTCAGTCCCGGACGCTGACGATCTGCTTCTTCTGGACCTGTACCAGATGGATCGCCTGGCTCGCCTGCCCCTTGTCGGAGAAGTGCAGCTCCCCCATCACGGTCGGGACCGTCTGCGACTTCAGGGCTGCGGCGATCTTGTCGTAGGCGCGCGGGTCACCGCCGGCGGCGTCGATGCCGAAGGCCAGAACCTGAACAGCCTGGGCGCCGAGCGCGGCGATGAAGGACGGATCGTTCTTGTAGTCCTTGCTGTATTCCGCCAGCCACGGCTTCAGCGACGGGGCGCTGCCGTCCGCGGTGAAGGGAGAGGCCGAATAGACCTGCTCCAGCGAGTTGCCGGACAGCTCGACCAGCTTCGGGTTCATGTTGCCGGCCGACGCGATGACCTTGCCGCGATAGCCGGTCTGCTTGATCTGCCGGTAGATCGTCGCACCCTGCGAGGTATTGATCGCCGCGACATAGATCGCGTCGGCGTTCAGCGACTTCAGCTTGGTCAGCGCGGTGGTGAAGTCGGTGTCGGTGCGGTTGTAGAACTCGTGCCCCTTCACCTCGATCCCGCAGGCGGTCAGCAGCTTGGTGTAGTTCTCCAGCTCCAGCCGGCCCCAGTCGTCGTTGACGTTCATGAAGGCGATGGACTTGGGCTTGATGCGGTCGCAAATCGCCTTCGAATAGAACTCCGACATCATCGCCGAGGTGGCGTTCAGGCGGAACAGGTACTTGTGTCCCTCCTCCGTCACCTTCGGGTGCTGGGAGCTGGTCATGACGGTGATGATCTTGTCGCGCGTCACTTCCTTCATCGACAGGGCGACGGCGCTGAACCAGCCGCCGATGATCATGTCGACGTTGTCCTGCTCCATCGCCCGCTTGGCGGCGCTGACGCCGTCCTCGGGGGACCCCTTGTCGTCGTAGGTCAGCAGCTCGATCTTGCGGCCGCCGGCGACGCCGCCCTTGGCGTTGATGACCGCCGCCATCGCCTGCGCGCCTTCCAGGCCGAGCTGGCCTTCGAAGGCGCCGGTGCCGCTCATCGGCCCGATCAGGGCGATGCGGACCGGGGGCTGCTGTGCCTGAGCGCCGGTGGTGATGCCGGCGACGGGAATGGCCAGGGCCAGGGTGGCCGCAGCGGCAAGGAGAGTGCGCCTACCGAACATGGGGTTCCTCCGTGGATTGGTCGTCTTTTGATTGGCCCTTGGCCCCGGCGGGTGGTGCGCGCCGGCAAAGGATCGTCAGGCGGTTTTCAGGTAGCGCTTCTGCAGTTCCTCGATCTGCGGGAAGCCGATGAAGTCGATGAAGCTGTTGTGGTCGGTCACCGGCCGCGGCAGGTCGCGGGTGGAGCGGCGCTCCGCCAATGCCGCCAGATTTTCCTTGAGCGCCGAGGCGACGGTCATCAGCGGCACCAGCGCGTAGGTCGCCATGCCGGCCACTTCCTCGACCTCGTCGGCCGACAGCTTTTCCAGCCAGCCGAGAAGCTGCAGCGACAGCGGCACGCCGACCGCTTCGCGCATGGCGCGCAAGCCCTCGATGTCCTTGAAGCACTTGCTGATCGGCTGGATCATGTCGGCGCCGGCGGCGACATAGGCGCGCCCGCGCTCCATCGCGGCAGCCGGATCGACCACGTCGGTGCGGGCGATGATCAGCATGTTGGGATCGCGCCGGGCCTCGACCGCCGCCTGAATTTTGGCGACGCCCTCGTCCATCGGGATCACCTCGACCCCGCCGACGCAGATCGGGCAGCGCTTGGGCGCCACCTGATCCTCCATGATGACGGCGGAGACGCCCGACGCCTCGAACTCGCGGATTGTGCGCATCACGTTGATGGCGTTGCCGTATCCAGTGTCGATGTCGGCGATGACCGGGACATTGACCGCCGACACCACGTTGCGGACCACCGTCAGGTTTTCCGACATGGTGTACAGCTCGGCATCCGGCTGGCCGAGGAAGGAGGCCGAGACACCAAAGCCCGAGGTCATCAGCGCGTCGAAGCCGGCCGCCTCGATGAAGCGAGCGGACAGGGCGTCATAGGCGCCGGCGGACCAGACGGTCTTCTGCGCCAGGATGCGGTTGCGGAAATCAGGTCCCCGAGACATGGGCATGGTCCTTCTGTTCGCGTTGCTGGGCCGCCTGCCGCTTCAGGAAGGGGACGAGGCCGCCGGCCTCGATCATCTCGGCATCCGCCTGCGGCAGCGGCTCATAGGGAATTTCGGTGCCTTGGGTGTGGTTGCGGACCACGCCCGCCGCCCAGTCGACCTCGATCTCGTCCCAGCGCCGGACGAAGCCGAGGATCCCGGGACAGCTGACCTGCGGGAAGCCCATGCTGACCTCGCCGCGCCAATAGCCGGGGGAGAAGGACTCCGCGATCACCCCGGTGATGCCGAGATGGCGCATCGCCTTCATCGGCGGGTAGTGCGGGTGGCCGTAGCCGAAATTGTCGGCACCGACCAGCAGGTCGCCCGGCCGCACCGACTTGGCGAAATCCGGGTCGTAGGCCTGCATGGCGAGTTGCGCCAGTTCGGCCACGTCGGTGATCTTGATGTTCTTGACGCCGACGATCTGGTCGACGTCGAAGTTGATCTCGTCGAAGATGAAGGCGACGCGGCCCTTCATCACCGGCATCTGAAGTGTGGCTTCGCTCATCGCCGGCCTCACAGGTACGGGCGCGGATCGGCGATCCGGCCTTCGATGGCGGAGGCGGCGACCACCGCCGCGTTGCAGAGGTAGATTTCCGAATCCGGGCTGCCCATCCGGCCGCGGACGTTCAGCGTGCCGGTGGACACCGCGCGCTGGCCCGCCGTCATCGTCGCGATGCGGCCGAAGCAATAGTCGCAACTGGGGGAGGAGACGAAGGCGCCGGCCTCCACCAGCGTGGAGACCAGACCCTCGCGCGCCGCCGCCGCCATCAGCTCCTGGCTGGTCGGCACGATGTGCAGGGAGACGCCGGTCTTGACCCGCCGGCCTTCCAGCACCTTGGCCGCCGCCCGCAGATCCTCCAGCCGGCCCGACGCGCAGGAGCCGAGATAGCCGGCGTTGATCTCCAGCCCGAGGAACTCGGTCAGGTCGCGTGTGTCCGCCGGGGTCGGCGGGGCGACGACGATCGGTTCCAGGTTCGACAGATCGATGTCGTGAACGGCGGAATAATGGGCGTCCGGATCGCTCGACACCGGCTCCAGTTTCTTCCGCGCGCGGGGCAGGGCGTAGTCGAGCCGCACCGGATCGGGATTGACGATGGCGGTCAGCGCGCCGGTGAACATGGCGAGCCCGGTGATGGTCTGCAGCCCCTCCGTCGACATCGCCGCCACCGACGGCCCGCCAAGTTCCAGAACCTGGAAGCGGCAGGAACTCGGCCCCAGCCGGCGCACCAGATGGTGGAAGACGTCGCGCGCCATCACGCCGGGCCGCAAACTGCCGCGCAGGTTCACCCGCACGGTGTCGGGCACGCGGATCGACACGGTGTCGCTGACGAAGGCCTCCATCACGTTGCGGCGCAGACCGATGGCGAGCGTGCCGAAGGTGCCGAGCTGGCTGACATGGCCGTCGAAATGGACGACGAAGGCGCCCGGCGTCGCATAGCCGACCTCCGCTGCCACCTGATGGCCGATGCCGTGCCGTTCGAACAGCGGCACATTGTTCTCCGCGCACCAGGTGCGTGTGTTGATGTGCAGCTCTTCTTCCTTGGCGGTGGCGGTCGGCACCATGTGGTCGATGAAGATGCCGAAGCGTTCCGGCTCGGCCACCCGCTCGATGCCGAAATCCTCCTTCATCGTCTTGAAATAGACGTCGGTGTAGCCGGGGAAGTCGTAGGCCAGCACGAAGTCCGGCTTCGCCTTGATGTCCTGTCCGGCGCGGACGGCGGGCAGCCCCGCCGCGCGTGCCAGGATCTTCTCGGTGATGGTGTAGCCCATGGCGTGGATGTCTCCGCTCCCGGTCCTCAGCGGCCGAGGCCGAGGGAGCCGGGATTCATCAGCCCCTGCGGATCGACGGCGCGCTTGACGCCCTCCAGCAGCGACCAGGTTTCGGGGGTCATGATCTCGCGGAACGGATAGTCGCGGGCGACCTGCCAACTGACGCCGCCGAGGCTGCAATAAAGCTCCTGCGTCGCGCGGCGCAGTTCCGCCACCGCGTTGCGCGCCGCCGGGTTGGCCGGGCGGTCGCGCCAGGGCTTCACCACGTCCTCGCCCAGGCTGGCGGCGTGCAGCGGCGTGATCTCGTCGGTCCAGTAGAAGGCCGGCTCCAGGAAGAAGTCGTTGCCGACCGTCATGGTCATCACCGAATAGATGATGCCGTGCTGTTCCATGAAGCCGCGCTTCTCCGCGAAGAAGGCGTCGTTGGCGGCGACCACCTTGTCGGCGTCGCCCAGCGGGAAGATGGCGTGGATCGGGACCCAGCGCTGGCCCTCGCGCCCCAGCATGCCGCGCACCGGTCCGAAGGGCTTGGAGCGCATGACCTTCGGTACGCTGTTCTCGATCTCCTTGCCGTGGCGGGCGCCGATCTCGCGTACCGTCTGCATCGCCTCGCGCAGCTGGGTCTCGCTACGTCCCTCAATCACCAGATGGAGGGTGAAGTTGTGGTCCTTGAGGAAGGCGGTGCCGGCGGTGGCGACGCTCAGCGCTTCCTTGGCGCCCTGGAACAGCGACTTGCCGGCCTTCGCCACGTTGCCCAGAGTCTTCAGCCCGTCCGACAGCTTGTTGACGCTGGCCGAATGCTCGACCTTGGTGCGGTCGATGCCGAAACCTTCCGACACGCAGCGCGCCCGCGCCATCTCCACCTGCGCGGCGGCCATCGCCTGCATGGTGGTGAAGCCGAAGGACAGGAAGTCGGAATGCTCCGGCCGGCGGTGCAGGCGCAGCGTCGCCGCCACCTTGAAGCCCATCGCGCCGTTGTCGCCCAGGAACAGGCCGGTCAGGTCGGGACCGCCGGAGCGGGTGAAGGGCTTGGTGCCGACACGCCCGCCCGATCCGGTGGTGACGACGCGCCCGTCGGCCAGCACCACGGTGACGCCCAGCACGCTCTCCGCGACGGTGCCGTGCAGAGCGGAGCCGAAGAAGGCGCTGTTCTGCGACAGGGCGCCGCCGATGGTGGCGTTGATGCCCGACAGCGGTCCCCAATAGCCGGTGCGCAGGCCGGTTCCCTCCAGCGCCTCGTTCAGCGCGGCCCAGGTGCAGCCGGTCTCCACCGTCACATAGAGGCTGTCGGTGTTCAGGTCGAGGATGCGGTTCAGCCGGCGGCTGTCGATGACGACCGAGTTCGGGCCTTCGGGCAGATAGCCCTTGGTGTAGGACATGCCGCCGCCGCGCGGCACCACCGCCACACCGGCCTCATGGGCGGCGCGCACGGTGGCGGCGACCGCGTCGCGGTCGCGCGGCAGGGCGATGGCGAGCGGCGCGATGCCCGGCTGCCAGAACACGTCGTTGGCGTAGAAGTTGCGGCTCTTCTCGTCATCCAGCAGGCCGTCGGGCCCAAGCGCCGTGCGCAGGGTGTCGATCAGTGTGGCCGGGCCGTCGAGGGCGGCAATGCTCATGGGATGTCCCTCTGATTTTGATCAGGCCGCGAGCGGCTCGAACCGGAAATTCTCGCCCGTCCGGCGCACATAGCCGGTGTGGGGAGCGCCGAAATGGGCGGGGAAGACCAGGGCGCCGCGGTCGGCGGCATGGTCCAGCAGCCGGCGGCGGGTCGCCACCGCCTGCGCCTGATCCTCGCAGAAACGGCTGTTCCAGTCGGGGCGCGCCACCTGCATCGGCTGGTGCAGACAGTCGCCGGTGAAGTAGGCGGCGTGCCGGTCCGACTCCAGCCGGACGAACATCTGGCCGGCGGTATGGCCGGGCGCCAGTTCCACCGACAGACCGTCGAGGATGCTGTCGCCGTCCTCGATCAGCTCCACCTGTCCGGCTTCCCAAACCGGCAGGACGCTGTCCTCCATCACCGGGCCGTTGCCCGGCATGCCGATCAGCCCGCCTTCCGGGCTGCGCCAGTGCTTGAACTCCTGCGCGCCGTAGATGTAGCGGGCATTGGGGAAGGTCGGCACCCAGCGCCCGTCGACCAGCTGGGTGTTCCAGCCGACATGGTCGATGTGCAGATGGGTGTTGATGACCAGAGTCACGTCCTCCGGCTGCACGCCCGCTGCCGCGAGGTTGCGCAGATAGGGCTTGTCCAACATGTGGAAGCGCTCGAAGCCCGGCGTGCGGCGCTCCTTGTGGTTGCCGCAGCCGGTATCGACCAGGATCACATGGCGGTCGGTGCGGATCAGCCAGGAATGCATGCTCGACATCAGGCGCCGTGACGCCGGATCGAGGAAATTCGGTTCGGCCAGTTCGGGGTTCCGGGTCAGGATCGCCTCGTCATAGGCCGGAAACAGGAAGCCGGGATCGAAACCCGGCGTCAGCATTTCCTCGATCCGCGTGACCGTGAACGCCCCCAGGGCGATGGTGTGCATTGTCCTCCCCTCGTGCAGGAAGCCGGCGGCCGGTCCGGAAAAACGGGGGACAACGGCGGGCCGGAGCATGGGGCGCCTGCCATTCGCGACGGCGATGGGGCGCGCTTGTTCTGTTTGTTTGGCAAGGAAACCATTTGCACATGATCGTGTCAACAGGCAAAAATGGTGTCACTGTTTGACACGGACGGTGGACTGCGTCAGAGATGGTGGAAAGGGGTTGCGCAAGTCGGCGCAGGCCTTCAATGCTAGCCAGCGCGCTGCTACCGCGACGGGATGAGGGCGGTTCCGCCACCCTCCGTCGGCTGTGCCGGGCAGCAGGGCTTCCGCCTGGACTCGAGATGCGGGACATCCATAAGGGGCTTGAGCGTATGGACACCGAACAGGACGACAACCAGGGCACGGAAAAGAATGGTCTCAGCGTCCGCGCGGTATCGCGGGCTTTGGCCGTGCTGCGCAGCTTCTATCAGGAAGGCCCGACCCTGACCCTGACGGAGGTCGCGAGCGCGGCGAAGCTCGACAAGGGGACGGCGCGGCGCATCCTTCTGACGCTGGTGCAGGACGGCTTCGCCGCCTTCGACGCGCAGAGCCAGAAATACAGCCTGGGTCTGGAGATCCTGAAGCTGGCGGGGGCGGTGCCGGAACGCCGCGACCTGCGCCAGATCGCCTCCACCATCCTGTCGCGGCTGGCGAAAACCACCGGCAGCACCGTGTTCCTGTCGGTCTATCATGACGGATCGGCGGTCTGCCTCGACCAGTTCCACAGCGACCGCTCGGTGGAGGTGCGCTGGTGGATCGTCGGCGGGCAGTTGCCGATGAATTGCGGCGCCGCGCCGCGCGTGCTGCTGGCCTACCTGCCGGAGGCGGAGGTCGCCCGCGTGCTGGCGCGCGGAACCACGCGCCTCACCCCCCACACCACCACCGACCCGCGTCAGCTGGCGAAGGAGTTGGAGGAGGTGCGCGAGCGCGGGTGGTCGGTGGCGGTCGACGACGTGATCGAGGGGCTGGCCGCCATCGCCATGCCGCTGTTCGATCCCGATGGCCGGCTGGTGGCCGCGGTCAGCCTGACCGGCCTGACCCCCCACATCATCCGCAACGGCCAGCCCAATTTCCTGGACGAGACACGCGAGGCCGTGCGGGAGATCTCGGCCAACCTTTATTCCCTGTCGGCCCCGCCGTTGCACCGCGCCGCCCGCGCCCAATCCGCTATAGGCGGCTGAGGCGGGGCGGCCACGGTGTCGGCCTATGACACCGGGCGCGGATTCGCGGTTGTCAGCTCTCCGGTGAGGAAGGCGGCGTAGCAGCCGATGGTCTCCCGCACCGCCTCGTCACCTTGGCCGGGATACCAGACGGTGGCGGGGGTCGGCATGACCTCCGTGCCGGCCGGGGCGAGTGTCCGCGCCTCCGCCAGCCCCTCGACCAGCATGTCGGCCGGACCGGCGCAGATCAGGGCGGGACGGGTCAGGCGCACCAGGGCAGCCCGCGTGTCGTAGCGGAAGGCGGCGCGGTAGGAGCGGTCGTAATGCCCGCCGCTCGCCAGCAGCCCCATGGTCCAGTCATGCAGCACCGCCGCGTCGGGAACGCCGATGGCGCGGGCGGCGGCACGCTCCTGCCGGTACCACGGCCAGAACAGGAACATGTCGCGCCGCATGTTCCAGGCCTGCAGCAGATGCAGCCCCCAGCGGTCGGCGGCCAGCGGCGGGAAATAATGGTCGAGGATGTCGGCGCTGAAGTCGGCGGGGATCAGCACCGGCGCCTCAAGCACGGCGCGGCCGATCCGGTCGGGATGGCGCACGGTCAGGTCCAGCGCCACCAGGGCACCGGTGTGGGTTCCCCACAGGTCGAAGCTCTCCAGACCAAGCGCATCGGCCAGCGCCAGCATGTCGTCGGCCAGCACGCCGATATCCACCGCACGCTCCGGCTTGTCGGAGTCGCCGTTGCCGAGATAGTCGGGGGCGATGACCTCGCGTTCCGGCGCCAGCCCATGCAGCAGCGGCAGCAGCGGTGCCGACGACCCTGGCGCCGACTGGAAGGCCAGCAGCGGCCGGCCGCGCCCGGCGCGGCGCAGATGGACCCGGCCGGCGGGCGTGTCGGCGTAATCGTGCCAGACCCGCAGCGGATCGGCGAAGGGCCGCGTCGGCGGCAGCGGCCCGGCGGGCTTTCGGCCGGCGGCCATCGGCGCGAGATGAGCGGCAACCTCTTCCAGCCCCTCGACCCGAACCGCCCCGCCGGCGGAGTTTGAAATGCTCCGCATGGCGTTCAGGCAGATGGACCACAGCGCCTCGTAGCGCGTCGGTGCTCCTGCGGCGCTGCGCAGCATCGCGTCCAGCTCGGCGGGGGCGGGCAGGGGGGAACCGGCTTTGGCCGGATGGCTGGCGTCGCGCGGTTCCAGAACATGGGCGTCACGCAGATGCGCCCACAGCACCGCCAGATGGGTTCCGTCCGCGCGGGGCGCCAGCGGGGCAGGATGCAGCCCGCGCTCGTTCCATCCCTCCGCCGTGGCGGCGTTGACCAGAAGCAGCCCGTCCGGCCGCCACCCAGCCTCGGGCAACGCACGCGCCAGCGGTGCCGCAAGGTCGAAGGCGAGCAGCGGACAGGCGGGCAGACCGAGCCGGCCGGCGGCCTCGGCGATCAGGCGGGCCAGCCCGGCGATGTCCTCCGCCCAGCAGGTGACGGATCCGCCGGTTCCCGGAAGATCGAGCGCGGTGATCGTCCAACCGGGCAGGGCGCTTGCCAGCCTGTCGGCGCATACGGACGCCGCTTCGATCAGGCCGGGCAGGACCAGCAGATCCGGTCCCGAGCCGCTGCGCCAGACGCGCATCTGTCCATCGGCAAGGGTCACATAATGGGGTGTCGACATCGGTTTCCTCCCGATCGGCCGGCGTCTTGCGCCTGCTCTTTGGTGAAATGCGGAATTGGGGATGGGTGCGCAAAGCGTCTGTTCCGCTCGTGGCGGGGCACAATGTTCGCTGCGCTGATGGTGCCACTGTTTGACACTCAGTTCATAGAATGACATAGTTCCTGCGACACCGACAAGGGCGGTGCGACAAGGGCGGTGCCTGCGGACATGCGACGAACCGCAACCGCGGCACCTGAACCCGCCATACATTCCAATAAGATCGTCAGGGAGGAAGGGCATGGCCTGGCCGGACGGAATCGGCGTTCCCAAACGGCGCGAACTGCTTTTCGGCACGCGCCTCGTACCATGCTACAGCGAGCGTCCATCCACCATCGACGCCATGCTCCGCGCCGCCGTCGCCCGCCGGCCGGATGGCGAGGCGCTGGTGGATGGCGAGCGGCGCTACAGCTATGGGCAACTGGACGCGCAGGTGACGCGCGCCGCCGCGGCCCTGCTGGCGCAAGGCGCCCGGCCGGGCGACCGCATGGCGCTGGTGCTCAGCAACCGCGCGGAATTCCTGATCGCCCTGCTGGCGGCGGCCCGCGCCGGCATCGTCGCGGTGCCGGTCAGCGCGCGGGAACAGCGGCCGGGCATCGCCGGCATCCTGAACGACTGCGGCGCCTCGATTCTGATCCATGACGCAGCGCTTGCCGACCGCATGCCCGACGCAGCGGAGGTGCCGTCGCTCGTCTCGCGCTTCTCCGCCGGCGGCGCGGCGGAGGGCTGCCGCCCGTTTGAAGAGTTGCTGGAAACCGACGCCCCGCTTCCGGACTCCGCGGAACCGCAGCGGGAGGAGGACACTGCCGTCATCCTCTACACCTCCGGCACCACCGGCAAGCCGAAGGGCGCGCTGCTGGCCCACGTGAACATCATCCACTCCGCCATGCATTTCGAGGAATGCTGGGACTATCGCGAGGGCGAACGGGCGGTGCTGGCGGTTCCGGCCTCCCATGTCACCGGGCTGGTCGCCGTCATCATGGCGATGATCCGCGTCGCCGGCTGCACCGTGATGATGCCGGCCTTCGACGTCGCCGGTTTCCTGGATCTGGCGAGCCGGGAGCGCATGACCACCACCGTGCTGGTGCCGGCCATGTACAATCTCTGCCTGCTGCGCGCCGATTTCAGCCGTTACGACCTGTCATCCTGGCGGATCGGCGGTTTCGGCGGTGCGCCGATGCCCGAAGCGACGGTGGAGGCGATGGCGGAGCGGCTGCCCGACCTGCATTTGCTGAACGCCTACGGCTCCACCGAATGCGCCACCATCATCAGCGTGGTTCCCATCTGTCACACCCGCGCCTGCCTGGACTCCGTCGGCATGTGCGTGCCCTGCGGCGACCTGCGCATCATCGACGAGCAGGGCCGCGAATGCCCGCCGGGGGTGAGCGGGGAGGTCTGGATCCGTGGCCCGATGACGATCCGCGGCTATTGGAACCGCGAGGACGCCACCCGCGACAGCTTCGTCGACGGCTATTGGCGGTCCGGCGACATCGGCGCGCTGGACGGGCAGGGCTATCTGCGGCTCTACGACCGCAAGAACGACGTCATCAACCGGGGCGGCCACAAGATCTACAGCGTGGAGGTCGAGAACCTGCTGGTCCGTCATGCCGACGTGGTCGAGGCGGCGGTGGTCGCCCATCCCGATCCGGTGCTGGGCGAGAAGATCCATGTCTTCGTGATTTCCAAGTCCGGCAGCCTGACCGCCGACGACGTGCGCGACTTCTGCCGCGCCAATCTCGCCGAATACAAGGTGCCCGATTACGTCACCCTGCTGGGCGACGCGCTGCCGCGCAACGCCAACGGCAAGGTGACCAAGCGGGTGCTGCGCGATCAGGTGACGACCGCTTAAGCCCGCCTCAGCCCCACCGCCGCCTCGACGAAGGCGATCAGCTGCTCGGCATAGAGGTCGGGCGTGATGCCGCGGCGGCGGTGCTTGGCGCGTTTGACGTACCAGTCCTGCAGCATCGGCTTGATGAGCGCGGCGGCCATCGTCACGTCTGGAACCGCGAACAGGCCGCGCGCGACGCCGTCGGCCAGCGCGTCGGCGATCATGCCCTCCGTCATCATCTCGCTGGTGACGGCAAGGTCGCGGCCCTCCTTGGGAAAGGCCTTCGCCTCCATATAGGCGAAGACGAACCAGGGATGCATGGTCTCGGTCAGGAACAGGTGGGTGCGCAGCAGCCAGCGTAGCCGGGCGGCCGGGTCGTTCGCCAGCCCGTCCGGCAGGTGGCCCAGCACCTCCTCCACCACGCCGACGACCTGACCCAGGATCATCATCAGCAGCGTGTCCTTGCTGTCGAAATAGGCGTAGAGCGCGCCCATGCTCAGCCCCGACAGTTCGGTCAGGTCGCGCAGGCTGGTGGAGTGGAAGCCCTTGCGGTTCGCCAGGGTCAGGGTGGTTTCGACGATCCGTGCGAGGTTGGCGATGGCGACCGCCGGCTTCTTCACCCGGATGGTCGCGGCATGGCGTTCCAGGATGCGCGCGCACAGCGCCTCCATCGACAGATCGTGGCGTCCCTGGAATTCCCGCAAGCTGCTCATACCCGGCTGTCCTATCGTTTGCGACGCTGATCGTTGTTGCACAAGATCGGCGGCAGAGATATAAAGCGAGCGCTCGCTCGATTTTTCAAGAGTGCTGATCGGGGCCGTGCCTTGGGGTGGTGTGCCTCGGCTGCCTCGCCAAACGATCCCGACCAAGGGAGGATGCATGAGCGTCACCATCGACCTGACCGGCAAGACTGCGCTGGTCACCGGCGCCTCCAGCGGCCTCGGCCGCCATTTCGCCAGCGTTCTCGCCAAGGCGGGCGCCCGCGTGGCGCTGGCCGCGCGGCGGACCGACGCGCTGGCCGAAACCCGCGCCGCCATCGAAGCGGCCGGCGGCAGCGCCGTCGTCGTCGCCATGGACGTGACCGACCCGGCTTCCGTCACCGCCGCGGTGGGGGAGGCGTGGGACGCGCTGGGCCGCATCGACATCCTCGTCAACAATGCCGGCGTCACCGCCACGCGCCCCTTCCTCGACATGAGCGAGGAGGAGTGGGACCGGGTGGTCGACACCAACCTGACCGGCTGCGCCCGCGTGGCGCGCGCGGTGGCGCAGCGCATGCGCGACGATCAGCAAGGCGGGGCCATCGTCAACATCGCCTCCATCCTCGGCATGCGGGTGGCGGGGCAGGTGTCGTCCTACATCGCCGCCAAGGGCGGGCTGGTGCATCTGACCAAGGCGATGGCGCTGGAACTGGCGCGCTATAACATCCGCGTCAATGCGCTGTGCCCCGGCTATGTCGAGACCGAGCTGAATGCCGACTTCTTCGCCAGCGACGCCGGCAAGGCGCTGGTCAAGCGCATCCCGCAGCGCCGGCTCGGCCGGCTGGCCGATCTCGATGGCCCGCTGCTTCTGCTGGCGTCGGATGCCGGCGCCTACATGACCGGATCGGTGCTGGCCGTCGACGGCGGCCATCTGGTCTCCTCCCTCTGAACGAACGGAGCGCTTCCATGGACTTCACCCTTCCCGCCGAACTGGAAGACTATCGCCGCCGTGTCCGCGCCTTCGTCGAGCAGGAGATCCTTCCCGTCGAGGCCGACCGCGCCAATTGGGACGAGCACGAGAACATCGCCGACGCTCCATTGGCGGCCCTGCGCGCCAAGGTGAAGGCGGCCGGGCTGTGGACCCTCCAACTGCCGAAGGAGGTCGGCGGTCACGGATTGCCGATGGTCGGCGTCGCCGCCTGCTACGAGGAGATGAACCGCTCGATCTTCGGGCCGGTCTGCTTCAACGCCGCCGCCCCCGACGACGGCAACATGCGGCTCTTGAGCATGGTCGGCACCCCGGCCCAGAAGGAGCGCTGGCTCGCCCCCATCGTCGAGGGGCGGGTGCGCAGCGCCTTCGCCATGACCGAACCGCATCCGGGCGGCGGCTCCGACCCGTCGATGATGAAGACGCGGGCGGAGCGCAAGGGCGACCGCTGGGTCGTCACCGGCCGCAAATGGTTCATCACCGGGGCGGATGCGGCGCAGCACTTCATCCTGATGGCGCGCACCTCCGACGACCCGCGCAAGGGGCTGACCGCCTTCCTGTTCGACAAGGACCAGCCCGGCTGGCGCATCGAGCGCCGCATCCAGATCATGGGACCGGAGGAACATGGCGGCCACTGCGAACTGATCTTCGACGGGCTGGAGATTCCGGACGAAAACGTGCTGATGAAGGTCGGCGACGGGCTGAAGGCGACGCAGATCCGGTTGGGTCCGGCGCGGCTGACCCATTGCATGCGCTGGACCGGCCTCGCCAAGCGCTGCCTGGAGATCGCCGGCGCGTATGTGAAGGAACGCGAGAGCTTCGGGATTCCGCTGGCCGAGCATGAAGGCGTGCAGTGGATGCTGGGCGAGACGGCGATGCAGATCGAGATCGGCCGGCTGCTGACCATGAAGGCGGCGCACGCGCTGGACAGCGGCAGCTTCGCCCGCAAGGAGGTGTCGATGGCCAAGGTCCAGGTCGCCGACACGCTGTTCAAGGCGGTGGACACGGCGATCCAGCTTTGCGGCGCGCGCGGCTATTCCAAGGACACGGTGCTGGAATGGATCTACCGCTACGCCCGGCAGGCCAAGCTGGTCGACGGCGCATCGGAGGTCCACAAGATGGTGCTGAGCCGCAGCTACCTCACCGAGGGCGACGATTTCTGGGGCTGGCGGTGAGCGGCGCTCCGAAGCCCGCTCCCGGATTGGACCCAGCCCGGAAAGCAGCGCTGGAATCCTGGCTGGCCGGGCAGGCGGAAGCGCAGGCGGTCTCCGTCATCGACGAGGGGCGGCTCAGCGGCGGCGCCATCTCGCTCAACCTCGCGGTCACGCTGGAGATCGACGGCGGGCCGCTGTCCGGCCGCCACCCTTGCGTGCTGCGCACCGGCTCGGCCTCCGGCGTGTCGGCCAGCCTGGGCAAGGCGGAGGAGGCCGCGGTCCTGCGCGCCGTCTTCGCCGCCGGCGCCACCGTGCCGGAACCGCTGTTCGTCGGCGCCGATCCGGCGATGCTGGGGGCGCCCTTCTACATCATGCGCCGCGCGGCCGGCATCGCCGCCGGTTTCCGCATGGTCAAGAGTGAGGAGCCGCGGCGCGAACTGGCCCGTGAACTCGGCCGGCAGCTCGGCCTGATCCACCGGGTGCGGCCGGGAACTGCGGGGCTGGAGTTCCTGGCGCTGCCGGAACCGACGGCGGGCCTGCAGGCTGCGGCCGATTTCCGCCGCTGGGCCGGGCGCTATGCCGCCAGCGATCCGGTGCTGGCCTATGGCCTGCGCTGGCTGGAACGGAACGCGCCGCCGGCCGGCGATCTGGTGCTGTGCCATCGCGACTACCGCACCGGCAATTATATGGTTGATGGCGACAGGCTGACCGCGATCATCGATTGGGAGTTCGCCGGCTGGTCCGATCCGATGGAGGATCTGGGCTGGTTCTGCGCCGCCTGCTGGCGCTTCGGCCGCAACGACCGTGAAGCCGGCGGCATCGCCGACCGGGTCGATCTCTACGCCGGTTACGAGGAGACCGCCGGGCGGCGGGTGGATACGGCCGCCGTCGCCTATTGGGAGGCCGCGGCCTGCATGCGCTGGGCGGTCATCGCCATCCAGCAGGCGCAGCGCCACATCTCCGGCACCGAACCGTCGCTGGAGCTGGCGTTGACCGGCCGGATGCTGCCGGAGATCGAAATGGATCTGCTGCGCCACCTCGACCGTGTCGGCGGCTTCCCCATGATCGGAGGTGGAGCATGATCAACGACGATCCCGACGCCCGCGATCTGGTCGCCATCGCGCTCCGCAGCTTCCGCGAGGCGATCCTGCCGGTGGTGCCGGCCGAACAGCGTTTCACCGCGCTGATGATCGCCAACGCGCTGGGGGTGGCCGAGCGGGAACTGGCGGCAGGCGCCACGGCAGAGCCGGCCCTGGCCACCGCCGTCGGCGGCCTGCTGGGCGAGGACGGCGAACTTCCGGATTTGCTGCCGAGGCTCTGCGCCGCCATCGACGCCGGACGCTTCGACGCGCCCGACCGGCAGGCGGCATTGCGGGCGGTGTTGAAGGACATTACGCGGGCAAGGCTGGCGCTGAGCAATCCCAAGCGTCTGGCCGCCGAAGGACAGGACGCCGGCCGATGAGCCTGTTTCAACCGTTGTCCGGTACGGTCGCGCGCCGCCGCGTCTACCTGCTGCGCCACGGCCATGTCGCCTATTACGACGCCGAGGGCAAGCCGCTGAACCCGAAGCTGGCCGCCCTGACCGATCGGGGGAGGGCGGAGGCGCAGGCGGCCGGCGCCCTGCTGGCCGAGGTGCCGCTCGACCGCGTGCTGTGCTCCGGGCTTGCCCGCACGCGGCAGACGGCCGAACCGGTCGCCGCGCCGCATGGTTTGCCGGTGGAGGATCATCCCGATTTCCTGGAGATCCGCGCCGGCCGGCTGTCGGGTGTGCCGAAGGAGCAGCGCGAGGCGGCTTACGTCTATGGCTTCGAGGCGGCGACCGAGGACGGGCGCTTCGCCGGTGGCGACGGCTTCGCCGCCGTGCGCGACCGGGTGGTGTCGGCCGTCGAGGCGCTGGTGCGGCAACCGGGCTGGACCCATCTGGCGCTGGTCGCCCATGACGGTGTCAACCGCATGCTGCTGTCCTGGGCTTGCGGCGCCGGCCTGTCGGCCCTGTCGGCGTTCGAGCAGGATTACGGCTGCATCAACATCATCGACGTCGACGTGACGGCCGGCCGGGTGGTCCGCCGCCTGATCCGCGCGGTGAACGTAACTCCCGGCAACCCGGCGAAGATCGGCCTGCACCGCAGCAGCCTGGAGGAGGCGTTCGGGCCGCTGTTGGCGCTGGATTGAGGGGCTATTGTCCGGCGCCGCCGATGCGACGCCGCCAGGCCGGTTCGGACAGGCGTTCGATCAGGAAATCGGCAAGCACGCCGACTTTGGCCGGTCGTGTTCGGGCCGACGGCGTGATGAAGTAGAGGCCGCCCTTCGGCAGCGACCAGTCGGTCAGGATGGCGGTCAGCCGTCCCGTTGCCAGATGCTCGGCCGCCATGAATTCCGGCAGTTCGGCGATGGCCAGCCCCTCCAGCAGCATCGGCACCAGCGCGTCGGCGTTGGTGACGCGCAGCGGGCCGGACGGGGTGACGCTTTCCTCCTCGCCGGCGCTGTTGGTGAAGTGCCAGATGTCCTGCCGCCGGCGGTAGGCATAGCCCAGGCAATGATGGCCGTTCAGCTCGCGCGGATGCCGCGGCTCGCCATGGCGGGCGAGATAGCTGGGGGCGGCGAGCACCACCGGCGACACCCCGCACAGCCGCCGCGCCACAAGCGAACTGTCGGGCAGCACCGCGATGCGCAGCGCGGCGTCGAAGCCGTCGCCCACCAGATCGACGGTGGCGTCGCTCAGGTGCAGGTCGATCGAGATCTCCGGATAGAGGCGGAAGAACTCCGGCAGCAGCGGCGCCACCCAGCGCAGGCCGAACGACATCGGGACCGCGAACCGGATCAGGCCGCGCGGGCGGCTGGACATCTCGCGCACCGCATTCTCCGCCGCTTCCGCCTCGTCATAGAGGCGGGTCGCGCGCCCGGCCAGGGAGTGGCCGAAATCGGTCAGGGCCAGCCGGCGCGAGGTGCGGTTGAACAGCCGGGCGCCCAACCGTTCCTCCAGCCGGCTGACCGCGCGCGACACGGTGGCGACCGACACCCCCATCGCGCGGGCGGCACCGGCGAAGGAGCGCTCCTCCACCACCTTGGCGAACATCGCCAGCCCTTCGAAATCCGGCAGCTTCGACATCGCCAGCACTCACCAATTCTGCAACGATGGTTTTCAACCGTTTCTATTTCGGTATGTGCCCGCCGTCGATAGCTTTGTCTCCAGAAGATGACCCATTCCCAAGGAGATTTCAGATGTCCCGCAAGCTTGACGGCAAGATCGCCCTCGTCACCGGCGCCAACAGCGGCATCGGCCTTGCCGCCGCCAAGCGCTTCGCCGCCGAAGGCGCCACCGTCTATCTGACCGGCCGCCGCCAGTCCGAATTGGAGGCCGCGGTCGCGGCGATCCGCGCCGCCGGCGGCACGGCGACCGGGGTGCAGGCGGACTCCTCCAACCTCGCCGATCTCGACCGGCTCTATGCGCAGATCAAGAGCGAGGCGAGCCGGCTCGACGTACTCTACGCCAATGCCGGCGGTGGCAGCATGTTGCCGCTGGGCGAGATCACGGAGGAACAGTTCGACGACACCTTCAACCGCAATGTGAAGGGCGTGCTGTTCACCGTGCAGAAGGCGCTGCCGCTGCTCGGCCGCGGTGCGTCGGTGATCCTCGCCGGTTCCACCGCCGGCAGCATGGGCACGGCGGCCTTCAGCGTCTACAGCGCCAGCAAGGCGGCGGTGCGCAACTTCGCCCGCAGCTGGATCCTCGACCTGAAGGACCGCGGCATTCGCATCAACACGCTCAGCCCCGGTCCGGTCCGCACGCCGGGTCTGGTCGAACTGGCCGGTCCGGATGCGGCGCAGCAGCAGGGGCTGGTGGACTATCTGGCCGCCCAGGTGCCGCTGGGCCGTGTCGGCGATCCGGACGAAATCGCCAAGGCCGCCGTCTTCCTGGCGTCGGACGACAGCAGCTTCGTCAACGGCGTCGAGCTGTTCGCCGACGGCGGCATGGCCCAGGTCTGACCGGCCGTCCTGCGGTCAGAAGTCGGCCTGCTCCGCCTCCAGATAGGCGAGGCTGATGTATTTGCCGATGTTGCTGTCCCAGCCCTTGGTCTCCGCCGCGCGGGAGGCGACGCGCGGATCGGCCAGCACGGCGGCCTTCGCCTGCTCGACCGACTGGCCGGCCTTCACGGCGGCGACGCAGGTTTCGAAGATGCCTTCGAACAGGCTGCGCTGCCACTCCGGCACGCCGGGGCCGGGCACGCCGTGGGCCGGCAGCCAGATGCGGGTGTCGCTGTCCGCCCGCAGCTTGTCCATCGTCTCGAAGGTGCCGAGATAGGAGCCGTCGTCCATGTTGGCGATGCGGCGGTCCATCATCACGTCGCCGACGCACATGACGCCGTCCTCCACCACCGAAACTGACAGGTCCGACGGCGTATGGGCGGTGCCGTAATGGTGCAGGCGCAGCCGGACGTCGCCCAGCGACAGCTCGTCGCCATGGGCGGCGTCGCGGTTGGGGGCGACGATCCGCGTCCCGGCGGAGGCCTGCGCCGTCCATTTGACCATCGAGCTTTGCCAGAAGCTGCCCTGCACGCCCAGGATCGCTTCGCGCGTGTGGGGCAGGGCGTAGCGGGGCAGATCCTCGCCGAACGCCTCGGCGAAGGCGTGGTTACCCAGCCAGTGATCGCCGTGATAATGCGTGTTGATGATGCCGACGACCGGCTTCGGCGTCAGCGTCCGCAGCATGCGGATCGCCATCTCGCCGATCTGCAGCGAGGCGCCGCTGTCGACGACGATCACGCCGTCGCGGCCGATGACGAAGGTGATGTTCGCCATCATCCCCTGGTTCTGCGGCGTCGGAAAGCCGTCGGGAGCCTGGATGATCCAGACATGCGGGCTGACCTGGACCGGCCGCCGGTCGGGCACCGGCGGTCCCTTGACGAAGGACTCCACCCCGGTGGCAAAGGCGCGGACGGCCTTCAGGCCCGGCACGGCGGCCAGGAGTGCCGCACCGGCGGTCAGCAGGCGGCGGCGGGGCAGGCGAAGCATGCGGGATCTCCTGTGGAGGATGCCGGGAGTCAATTCATTGCGCCAAGACCGGTCATTGCGCCGCGACCGGCGGAACGGCGGCGATGGCGCCGCCGCGCACCCGTGCCGGCCGGTCGATGGCGAGGTCGGTCAGCACGGCGCCGATCCACATCGACCACAGCACCAGCCACGCCGTCGCCGTGAAGATCGAGGCGCCGGACACGCCGGCCCCGACCGCGCAGCCGCCGGCCAGCACGCTGCCGAAGCCCATCATGCAGCCGCCGATGATGTAGCGCCGCATGGAGGAACCGTCGTTGAACCCCTCCAGCTTCAGGTCACGCCCGGCCAGCCCGGCGACGAAGGCGCCCAGCGCCACGCCGGGGATCAGCCCGGTGTCGAAGCTCCAGCGGGTGCCCGGCGGCGACAGCACCAGCATCAGGAAATCGGCCGACGGCGCGGTGAAGCTGAGGGAATGGACGGTCACCGGATCGAAGGCGGCGGATGCTGCGCGCCAAGTGAACCACCAGGCGGCGGCGACCGTCGCACCGACGCCAGCCGCGCCCAGCCAGGACCAGCCCGACAGGGCGTTGCGCCGCGCGATCACCACGCCCGCCGCGAACCAGCCCAAGCCGAACAGCAGCGCCCCGCCATGCCCGATGCCGGCCAGCGCCAGCAGGTCGCGCTGCTGGCCGGAAATGACCCACCAGCCGTTGATCGTCTCGCGCAGCGGCGACAGGACGCCGCGCATCGCCGCCTGGGCGACCACCGCGAACACCAGCCCGGACAGCAGCGCCCGCAGGTTGCCGGTGGCCGACAGCACCAGCATGCGGCTGGCGCAGGCCCGCGTCAGCGTCATGCCGCAGCCGAACATCAGCCCGCCGATCACCGCGCCCGACAGGCTGCCGGGGTTGTTGAGCTGGCGGACGCTGCCGGTGTCGAACAGCCCCAGCAGGATCAGCCCCTGCGTCGCCATCAGCGCGGTGGAGAAGGCGAGCAGCCAGACCGCCAGCCGTCCACCCAACCGGCCATGCGCCACCTCCAGCGTCGAGGCGCGCAGGCAGAAGCGGGACCGCTGCGCCACCACGCCAAACAGCGTGCCGATCAGCAGCCCGCCCAGCGCCATGAAGCTGTCCTCGCCCAGGCTTTCCATCAGGGCATCGACGGTGAAACCCATGGCCGTTGCTTCCTCAGGTGCCTTCTCAGGGCTTGATGTAGGCGTAATGCTCGCGCGTTTGCAGTTCGGCGATGCGGACGACGCCGGAGGGCGTGAATTCCGCCTCCATCACGAACTGGTCCTTGGTCAGGTTGCGCCGTTTCATGGTGATCTCGCACACCTCGAAATGGACGCCGCGGCTCTTAAGATCGGAGATCAGCGGACCATAGTCGATGTTGTTCTTCTGGTCCCTGGCACCCTCCATCAGCAGATCGACGCCTTCGGCATGGGTGACCACGCGGATCTCGGTCTTCGGCGCCACGTCCAGATGGTTGCGGATGTTGCGCAACGCCTTGGTGCCCTGCTCGGCGGCATTGTCGATGTGGTAGATGACCTTGTCCTGGGCCAGCGCCGGGGTGGTGCCGAGGGCGAACAGCATCAGCAGGGGTGCCAGGAAACGACGAACGCTCATGGTCTGAGCCTTTCCGGTTTGGAGCTTGTCCCAGTTGGCGGGCAGAATATTGGGTCAGGCGTCGAGGCCGGGGTTGCCGTTCACGCCCTTCAGGGTCGGCAGATTCAGCTGCGGCGGCGCCACCGTCTTGCGGGCGCGCAGGTTGCGGGCGACGAGGTCCCAGATCGGCTCGCCGCCGGCCGCCTTCGCCTCTTCCGCCACGGGGGCCCAGCCGGCGACCTTGTAGGTCTTCGACGCCTCCAGCGGCTTGCCGTTCAGCGTCATGTCCTGGATGCGCCGGCCGGCCGGGGCGGCGGGATCGCAGGCGTAGGACAGCCCGCCGACGCGCACCATGTCGCCGCCCTGCTGGTAATAGGGGTCGGGGTTGAACAGGTTGTCGCAGACATCCTCCAGCACCGTCTTGATCTGCTCGCCGCTCATCTGGCTCAGCGTGACGTAGGGATAGGTGATGGCGGTCTGGTCCAGCAGGTTTTCCATGGTGATGGGCTGGCCGGGCAGCAGCGTGGTGCCCCAGCGGAAACCGGGGGAGAAGGCGATCTCCGCATCCTTTTCGGCCATCAGCGCGTCGAGGATCAGCTGGTCGAAGCTGCCGTTGAAGTTGCCGCGCCGGTACAGCGTGCCCTCCGTCACCGCCAGCGTTTCGCCCAGCTTCGCCTCGTAAGGCGCGCGGACGCGGGTGATCAGCGCCTCCATCTCCGGGTCGGGGGGCAGCAGGTTGGCGAAGACCGGCATCAGCCGGTACCGGAAATCGGCGACCCGTCCGCCCGTCACCTGGAGGTCGAGCACGCCCAGGAACTTGCCGTTCGACCCGGCGTTGGTGACCAACGTCTTGCCGCCGGGGTTGGCGACGATGGTCGGCGCCGGCATGCCGTCATGGGTGTGGCCGCCGAGGATGGCGTCGATGCCGCGGACGCGCGACGCCATCTTCAGATCGACATCCATGCCGTTGTGCGACAGCACGACGACCACCGCGGCACCGGCGGAGCGGGCGGCGTCGACTGTCGCCTGCATCTCCTGCTCGCGGATGCCGAATGTCCAGTCGGCCACCATGTAGCGCGGGTTGGCGATCGGCGTGTAGGGGAAAGCTTGCCCGATCACCGCCACCGGAACGCCGTTCACGTTCCGCAGGCTGTAGGGCTTGAACACGTCGTCGCCGAAATCGGCGGTTTTGATGTTCTGGGCGACGATCTCGATGTGGCCGGCGAAATCCTTCTCGGCGATCTCCTGCACGCGTTCCTGGCCGTAGGTGCATTCCCAATGCAGCGTCATGATGTCGACGCCCAGCAGCTTGGCGGCCTCCACCATGTCCTGGCCCTGGGTCCACAGCGCGGTGCCCGACCCCTGCCAGGTGTCGCCGCCGTCGAGCAGCAGGGCGCCCGGCCGGTTGGCCCGCACCCGCTTGACCAGCGTCGCCAGATGGGCGAAGCCGCCGACCTTGCCGTACAGCCCGGCCAGCCGTTCGAAGTCGAGGCAGGTGAAAGCGTGCGCATCGCGGCTGCCGGCGGCGAGCTTGAAATGCTCCAGCAGGCGGCTGCCCACCAGATGCGGCGCCCGGCCGGACATCTCGCCGATGCCGAGGTTGACGCTCGGCTCGCGGAAATGGATCGGCTTCAGCTGGGCGTGGCAGTCGGTGATGTGCAGGAGCGAGACGTTGCCGAAGGCCGGCGCGTCATAGACCGCGTCAGCGGCTCCTTGGGCCGCCGCTTCAGCACGGGCCAGACCGGCGCCGGGCAGCAGCAGGCCGGCGGCGTTGGCGGCGGCCAGGACGGTGAGGAACTCGCGGCGGTTCATTGGGCAGGCCCCGATTTGGAATTCACGGGAGAGTTCGGGTCGAACAGCAGCGCCATCAGATGCTTGATCTGCGTCTCCCCCAGGATGCCCATATGGCCGGCGCGCGGCATGTTGGAGCAGGCGTTGGCCGATTTGGCGTTGTAGATCTTGGCCCAGGCCGCCTTCATCGTCTCCTCGTCCCGGCCGCGCAGCGCGCCGTACTGCAGCAGGCTGGGGCCGATGGTGCCGTAGGAGATCTCGGTCGGGCTGAGCTGGTGGCAGTTGTAGCAGTTGCCGCCGTTCGGTTCGCCCGGCTTGTCGGTCCAGGTGTTGCCCCGGCCGCTCTGGGCGATCTTCTCGCCCTCCTTCCAGTCGCCCAGCCATTTGCCGTCGGACGGCCATTTCACCGTCGCCATGTTGGCGGCCTCGATCTGCCGGCGCCGTTCGGCGGCGGCTGGGCTGGCGGCGGCTTCGGGGTCGGAGCAGAAGGCCTGCGTTTCGTCCTGGGTCAGGCGATCGACCTTGGCGATGCCCTTGTCCTTGAAGCTGGCGGCCAGCATGCGGGTGAAGGCGGCATCGTCGGCCCCCGGTCCCCAAGAGGGAGCGACCTTGGTTTCCGAAAGGGCGGGGCCGGCCAGCAGCAGGACGGCAAGGAAGGCGGCATGTTTCATGGCGTGTTTCATGGCGGCCTCCCTCAGCGCTTGATTCCGGGTGTCTTCATGGTCTCCCCGCTGGCGTTGGCGGCCATGAACATCGACAGCGCGATGGTCGCGTCGGAGGTGTAGACCGGTTCGGGGAAACGCTGCTGGCGGAAGCAGTCGTTCAGCCGCCACTGCATCGACCACATCTGGCCGGAGCTGACACGGTAGGCCGGCCAGCTGCCCCAGCCGGCCGCGGCACCCTTCTGCCCCGGAATATAGGGCAGATCCTGCAGGCGGATGCGCGTGCCCTCCTGGCCGTGGCAGGTGGCGCAGGCGAAGTCGTAGGGGCCGCCCTGATAGTAGAACATCCGCTTGCCCAGGTCGTACATCGCCTGTTCCTTGGGATGCTTGGGCTTTACGGTGATGGGATCGTCCTTGGACTGGCCGGAGATGTAGGCGGCGAGCGCGATCATCTCCTCCTTCGGCGGAGCGGTGAAGGAGGCCTCGACATAGGGTTTCGGGTCCTTGCCCTGCAGCGTTTCCATGCAGGTCAGCAGGCGCGATTCCAGGTCCTGGACACGGTCGGTGTCGGCGAAGTAGCGCGGAAGCTGGGCATAGGCGCCCTTGACCACGCCGGGGCCGAGGCCGAGGTCGCATTTCTCCAGCGAGGCCTTCTTCGGGCCGGCCGGCGTCTTCCACAGCTCCTCGCCGCTGAGCTCGAACAGTTCGGCGGGGTTGCCGTCCTGCAAGGCTTCGCGGTAGGCCTCGATGCCCTCCTGCGCCGCATCCTTCTGCTGGGCGTAGGCCGCCGTGGCGACCGCCGCCGACACCGCAAGGAACGCCGCAATCCCAACGCTTACGCGGTCCATCTCTCCCCCCTCCCATCCTTGTTCTTGTTGGTGCGGAAGTGCCGCCTCAGGTCACGGCCTTAAGTAACAGTGGCCTCGTCGGTGCGGGTGTCGCCCTTGCTGTCGACCCAGGTGACGGACACCTTGTCGCCCGCCTTGCCGCCCTTGACCTTGAAGGCGAGGTAGGGGTTCTTGGAAATCGACGGTCCCCATTGCGCCTGCATCACCGTCTTGCCGTCGAGCTTGGCGGTGACCTCGTTGATGAACCAGGCGGGGATGACCGTGCCGCTGGCGTCCTTGCGCTGGCCGGTCTCCATCTCGTGGCTCATCAGCACCTTGATCTCGGTGACGCCGTCCTTGGCGGAGGCGCGGATCTTCATCGGATTGCCCATGGTCTTCTCTCCCGTCCTGTCCGTTCAGCCGCCGCAGCCGCCGAGCGTCACCTTGATTTCCTTGGCGGTCGCGTAGAATTTGCCGTCCGCCTTGACCAGCACCATGACGTTGGAGGTCTGGCCCATCTTGATGCGGGCGGTGACCTCGGGGATGGTGTCCGGCCCCAGGTCGAAGGCGGCGGCCAGCATGTTGGGGTTCTTTTCCACCAGGATGGCGATCCGTTCGGTCTTGGGCAGCTTGCTGACCGCCTGGACCGGAACCACCGCCCCGTTCTCCGCGATGTCGGAGGCGATGATCTGCACATCGCCGCTGTTGGCCGGTGCGCCGGCGCCCAGCGCCTTCAGCGCGTCGTCCATCGTCTTGGCGTCGAAGGCGGTCTTGTCCCAGTTGGCAAGCGCCACCCGCGGCACCACGAATCCGGCCGCCGCCAGCGCCCCCAGGAAGGTCAGTACCTGACGCCGTTCCATCGCTGCCTGTGTCATGAGAGATGCTCCTCCTCGGTCTCGTTACTTCTGCGGCGCGCCGGACAGGATCCAGGCGACCAGGGTCTTGGCGTCGTCGATGCTCAGTTCATCCTGCGGCGGCATCGGCACGGCGCCCCAGGACCCCTCGCCGCCGGCCTTGACCTTGGACACCAGGGCCTCGGCATTGTTCTTGCCGCGATAGCGGGCGGCGATCTCGCTGTAGCTCGGGCCGACGATGCGGGTATCGACGGCGTGGCAGGACAGGCAGCCGGACTTCTCCGCCAGCGCCAGAACGGGGGAGGGGGCCTCCGCCGCAGCGCTGTCCGGACCGGTGCGCTGGCCGCGGACCGGCCCGAAGACGCGGTTCTGCTCGGCGATGTTGCCGTGGGCGCCGCGGGCATGCTCGGGCAGCTGCGAAGCCAGCTCGGCCTTCGGCTTGCAGTTGGTCATGCAGACGGCATTGGCGGTGTCGGGCTTGGCCGCCATGCCGGGGAAGTCCGGGCCAGCGGGATTGGAGTTTGGCCATAGCGCGTGGGCGGTGGTCATGCCATTGCGGTTCGGCATCCGCTGCTGCACGTCGCGGATCGTCGCGTCGGTCAGGGTGAAGTCGTCCGGGACGATCTCCGCGAGGTTCAGCAGATAGGCCAGCACGGCATAGACGTCGTCGTCGCTCAGCGACTTCGGCGCGTTCCACGGCATGGCGCGGCGGATGTAGTCGTAGAGGGTGGACACGCTGGCGACCTTCATGAAGGTCGTCCGCGCCGGGAAGTCGGTGCGCTTCAGCGCCGCAACATGGCCGGTCTTGATGTCTTCGGCGGTGGTGCCGCCGACCAGCGGGTTGAAGACGCTGTTGCTCTCACCGAAGGTGCCGTGGCAGCTGGCGCATTTCTCCTCCCAGATCTCCATGCCGCGCGACACGGTGCCGGAGCCCTTGGGCAGGCCGGTGAAGTCGGGGCCGACGTCGATGTCCCAGGCCTGGATCTCGGCCGGAGTGGCCGGGCGGCCGACGGTGGAGGGACCGTCCGCCAGCACCGGCGCCGTCCATGCGAGCATCGCGCCGAAGGTCGAGGCGAGCAGTGCCGCTTTACAGGATCTGGACATTGTTCACGTCCCCGCTTTCGGCGACCTGCCAGGTCTGGATCGCATTGTTGTGGTAGATCGACCGCGTGCCGCGCACCGCGCGCAACTGGCCGTAGGCGGGTTGGACGAAGCCGGTCTCGTCCATGGCGCGCGACTGCAGCAGCGCCGGCCGGCCGTCCCAGTTCCAGGGCAGGGTGAAGCGGGTCAGGCATTTGGACAGGACCGGCGTCTGCAAGGTCGCCTCGGTCCAGTTGATGCCGCCGTCGACCGACACATCCACCCGCTTGATCGCGCCCCGGCCAGACCAGGCGAGCCCGCTGATGGTGAAAAATCCCTTGTCCAGCAACTGCTGGCCGCCCGACGGGCTGGTGATGACCGACTTGCATTCCTGGATGGAGGTGTATTGCCGGTGCTGGCCGTCGGGCATCAGGTCGATGTAGTGGACCGCCTCGTCCTTGGCGGCATAGGGACGGTCGCCGACCTCTATCCGGCGCAGCCACTTCACCCACGAGACGCCCTGCACCCCCGGCACCACCAGCCGCAACGGATAGCCGTTTTCCGGCCGCAGCATCTCTCCGTTCTGGCCGTAGGCGACCATGACCTCGCCGGACATCACCAGCTCGATCGGGATGGTGCGGGTCATCGACGACCCGTCGCCGCCCTCGGCGAGGATGAATTTGGCGGCCTTCAGGTCGGCGCCGCAGTACTCCAGCAGGGTGCGCAGCGGCACGCCGGTGAACTCGCTGCAGGACAGCATGCCGTGGGTGTACTGCACGGTGGGAACCGCCACGTTGCCCCACTCCATGCCGGTGTTGGCGCCGCATTCGATGAAGTGCATGCGCGACACCGGCGGCAGCCGCATGATGTCGTCCATCGTGTAGACCCTGGGCGTCTTCACGAATTCCGGCCGGGAGCCGTTGATCATCAGCCGGTGCCGGGTGGGGTCGATGTCCTGCCAGCCCTGGTGGTGCCGCTCGAAATGCAGGCCGGAGGGGGTGATGATGCCGAACAGCCCCTGCAGCGGCGCGAAGGACACGCTGGCGGCGGGCACCTGGGTCAGGCCGGGGCTTTGCCGGCGCACCAGACCGCGCTCGTGCTTCGACGGCAGGCCGTAGGGGTTGGCCGCGACCGGCTGGCCCAGGCTGCTGCCCCAGGGGGTGGGTTTCAGAATGTCGGGATCACCGGCTGGATTGGGGGCCGCGTCGGCCGCTGCTGCGGTACGGCCGCCCAGCGTCGCCGCGGCGGTGGCGCCGGCTGCCGCCAGAAAGCTGGCGCGCAGGAAATCGCGCCGTCCCTTGCCGACCTGCCCGATCTCCTCGGGGGTCAGGAAGTTCTCGGGCGCCCGCCGCAACCGGCCGGACAGTGCATCCGCGCCGGGGACGAGCGGATCGGTTCGGGGAGTCGCCTCTCCCGTTGGCCGCAACTTGCTCATTTCCGTCCCATTTCCTTCCGGTTCGCTGCCGGTATCTTTGTCACGCAGATGGTACGTGCAGCGAACAGTCGCCGCCATCGGGTCGATTCCGGTGGCGACCAAGGGTAAACCCTTGCTTTCGGAGCGGAGACGCGGCCGGAGCCTTGATTTGTCTGATTAAACGCGGTCGCCGGGGGTCAGCGCCAATCGTGCGAGTTCGGCGACGGAGCGGGCGCCCATCTTCTCCATCACCATCTGGCGATGGCCCTCGACCGTCTTGACCGAGATCGACAGCGCCGTCGCGATCTCCTTGTTCTGGCGGCCGTCGAGCACCAGGGCCAGCACCTCGCGCTCGCGGCGGCTCAGCTGGGCCATCCGCGCCTCGACCGCCTCGCGCCCGGCGCTGCGCACCAGCACCTCGCGGCTCTTGCGGATGGCTGCATTGACGGCGTCGAGCAGCGCCTGGTCCTTCCAGGGCTTTTCGATGAAGTCCTCGGCCCCGCCCTTCAACGCGGCGACGGCCAGCGGCACGTCGCCATGGCCGGTGACCATGATGACCGGACGCTTGCACCCCTGTTCCTTCAGGTGGCGCAGCAGCTCGATCCCGCTCATGCCGGGCATGCGGACGTCCAGCAGGATGCAGCCCGGCCGCAGCGGCGGGCGCAGGTGCGGTGAGGCCAGGAAGGCTTCGGCCGACGCGAAACACTCGCAGGCGATGCCGACCGAGGCCAGCAGATACTGGACCGAACTGCGCATCGCCTCGTCATCGTCCACCACCAGAACCAGGGGGGCGTCGGTCATGTGTTTGTCTCCCGGACGGACGATGGGACGGACGATGATGATGCGGTTTCGCCGGCGGCCGGCGGCAGGGTGAAGCGGACGGCCAGCCCGTGCGGCACGCCGGGCACCGCCCAGATGCGGCCGCCATGCCGTTCGACGATGGTGCGGCAGATCGACAGGCCGAGCCCCAGACCGCCGGGCTTGGTGGTGAAGAAGGGTTCGAACATCCGCCGCCGCGCGTCCTCCGGCGCACCCGGACCGGAATCGCGCACTTCGATCATCACCATGCCGCCGGACAGCGCGGTCCGCAGAAGGATGTCGCCGCCGGCGCCATTATTGCCGCTCCGCGTCGCCTCCACCGCATTCTGCAGCAGGTTCAGCAGCACTTGCTGAAGCTCCACCTTGTCGGCCCTGACCTCGGGCAGCCCGTCGGCCAACTCCGTCACGATGGACAGCGCCGGATCCGGCGGCGCGCCGAACAGCGACAGGGTTTCCTCCACCACGGCATTCACCGACAGGGCGGAGCGCTGGGCGTCGCGGCGGCTGACGAAGCCGCGGGTTCGCTGGATGATCGCCGCGGCGCGCTCCGCCTGCTCGGCGACCGAGCGCGCCCCGGCGCGCAGCATCGCGAGGTCGGGCGTTGGTGCGTCGAGGATGCGGGTCATGCCGCCGGCGAAATTGCCGATGGCCGCCAGCGGCTGGTTCAGCTCATGGGCGATGTTGCTGGCCATCTCCCCGACGATGCCGAGGCGGGAGAGCTGGTCGCGCTCCTCGCGCAGGCGCAGCGCGGTGGCTTCCGCGCGCTCGCGCTCGGCGATCTCGCGTTCCAGTTCGGCGGTGCGGCGGCGGACCAGAACCTCGACACGGGCGGAATGGACCACCCACCACAGCACCGCCGCGGCGGCGATCACCAGCCAGTGCCAGTTCTCGCTGAGAACCTCCTCCAGCGTCGGCGGGGTCTTCGGATAGGGGCCGATGTGCAGGGTGCGGAACAGCTCGTGCACCGACGTGTAGTCGAGCGACGCGGTCCAGGTCGGCCCCTGGGTCTCAGGCATGGTCAGCAGCGCCGCGGCGACGCGCCGGGCCAGATCGCGCGGCGTGTGCGCCAGCCGGGCGAAGGGCCAGTCGGGGTACAGCCGCGACGACACCCGGCAGGGCAGCTCGCCGGGCGGCTTTTCGCCGACCACCGCGAATTCGTTCGGGGCGACGCGGCCCTGCGCCGTCATCTCCTCCAACAGGCAGGCGCGCAGCACGCCGGCGTCGGCGCTGCCGCGGCGCACCGCATCCACCACCCCTTCCATCGGAAAGCCCACCGTCGTCAGCTCCGCCAGATCGGTGAAGGGGCGGACGCCGGCCTCCTCCATTTCGCGCCATGCGATCTGGAAGCCGCCGAAGGCGTCGGTCGACACCACCGCCAGCCGCTTGCCCTTCAGGTCTGCCAGCTTGCCGATCCCGGCCCGGTCGGCGCGGCGGATGACGGTCGACCCCACCGCGGCGATGGGAATATCCGGTGTCCCGGACTCCAGCGTCGCGATGCGCGTCACCGCGAAGCGCGCCTCCAGCGTGACGTAGCTGCCGGGATTGGTGATGACGAAATCGACCTGCCGGTCGGCGACGGCCAGCACCATGCCGGCGAGGTCGAGCGGCAGCATGACGAAGCGGCGGTCGGGAATCGCGCGCTCCAGATAGGCCAGCGTCGGCTCCCAGTCGCGGGCCGCCCGCTCCGACCCGCGGTAGGCGAGCACGCCGACGCGCACGGTTTCCGCCTCCGGCTCGGCCCTGGCGGTAGCCGCGGACATCAGTACGACACATGAAACTATCAGCGGCTTCCACATAATCGCCAGCATAGCCCGAAGGATTGCGGAGGGGCTACGGCATCGTGAACCACTTGCAGCGGCATCCCGGCCCTTTATATTAGTTACACCTAAATTAATGGTCTGGAAACCCTGTCGGGCGCGCCGGCAGGTGCTCCGACTGCCCCTCTGGCCGCCCCTCGCGCCAGCGGTGCCACGGTTGCGGGTCCGCAAATCCTACCGGAATGTTTGTAATGTCAGAGATTCTCACGGTTCTGTCCGGCTCCCTGGTCGGCTTCACGCTGGGCCTGATCGGGGGAGGGGGCTCGGTCCTCGCCGTGCCGCTGCTGCTTTATTTGGTGGGCGTGCCCAATCCCCATGTCGCCATCGGCACCGGTGCGCTGGCGGTTGCCGCGAACGCCTTTCTCAATCTGGCGCAGCATGCCCGGGCCGGAACGGTGAAGTGGCCGTGCGCGGCGACCTTCGCCGCCGCCGGGGTGATCGGTGCGCTGGCGGGCTCGACGGTCGGCAAGGCCGTCGACGGCGGAGGTCTGCTGTTCCTGTTCGCCCTGGTGATGGTGGTGGTCGGGGTGTCCATGCTGCGCGGCCGGGGCGGCGACGGCGATCCGGAGGTGCGCATCAACAAGACGATCGCGGCGCGCCTGATCGGCATCGGCTTTCTCACCGGCGCGATTTCCGGCTTTTTCGGCATCGGCGGCGGCTTCCTGATCGTGCCCGGTCTGCTGCTCGGCAGCGGCATGGCGGTCATCAATGCCATCGGGTCGTCGCTGTTCTCGGTGGGTGCCTTCGGTCTGGCGACGGCGGTCAATTACGCGATGTCCGGTCTGGTGGATTGGACGGTCGCCGGTCTGTTCATCGCCGGCGGTGTGGCCGGCGGTTTCCTCGGCATGAAGGCCGCGGTGAGGCTGTCCGCCCGCAAGGGAACGCTGACCCGGGTCTTCGCCGGGGTGCTGTTCGCCGTGGCCGCCTACATGCTGTACCGGAACGCGGGCGTGCTGGGCCTGCATTGAGACATCGGCATCCGGTGGCATGGCCAGCCCCTTATATTGCCCCGCTTGAAGCCCCATTCTGTAAATGGTCATGTGGATTGGGGACGGCGTTCGCCGCGTGACGCTCCGACGCCAGGATCATCCAGGGGAGACGGGTCATGGCACATCTGGCAGACGCGGGCCGAAGCCCCCCTTCGGCGGCCGACGTCCCGTGGCACGCGCTGGACGCGTCCGCCGTCGCCGGGCAGCTCGACAGTCCGGCCGACGGGCTCAGCAGCATGGAGGCGGCGGCGCGGCTGAGGCGTTTCGGCCCCAACCGCCTGACCCCGCCGAAGCGGCGTCCGGCCTGGCTGCGTTTCCTGGCGCAGTTCCACAATCTGCTGATCTATGTGCTGCTGGCTTCGGGCACAGTGGCGCTGCTGCTGCGCCATTGGACGGATGCCGGTGTGATCTTCGGCGTCGTGCTGATCAACGCGCTGATCGGCTACATCCAGGAGGACAAGGCCGAGCAGGCGCTGGAGGCGATCCGCAACCTGCTGTCGCCCCAGGCGGTTGTGCTGCGCGACGGCCATGCCGTGACCCTGGCGGCCGAGGCGCTGGTGCCGGGCGACCGCGTCTTCCTGGTCTCCGGCGACCGCGTGCCGGCCGATCTGCGGCTCGACCGCACCAAGGGCCTGCTGGTGCAGGAGGCGGCGCTGACCGGCGAATCCGTTCCCACCGTCAAGTCCGCCGCCGCCGTCGCCGCCGATGCGGCGCTGGGCGACCGCAGCGGCATGGCCTATGCCGGCACGATGGTGGTCCAGGGGCAGGGCACCGGCACCGTGGTGGCGACCGGCGACGCGACGGAAGTCGGACGGATCGGTCATCTGCTGGCCTCGGTTTCGTCGGTGGCGACGCCGCTGCTGGTGTCGATGGCGCGGTTCAGCCGCTGGCTGACCGTCGGCATCCTTCTGCTGGCGGCGGTCACCGTCGCCTTCGGCCGGCTGGTCTATGGCGAGCCCTGGCAGGACATGATCCTGACCGCGGTCGGGCTGGCGGTTGCCGCGATTCCGGAAGGGCTGCCGGCGGTGATGACCATCACCATGGCGGTGGGCGTGACCCGCATGGCCCGCCGCAACGCCATCATCCGCCATTTGCCGGCGGTGGAGATGCTGGGGTCCGTCCGCACCATCTGCACCGACAAGACCGGCACCCTGACGCGCAACGAACTGCTGGTGACCGACGTCGTCACCGCCGACGCGACCTATCGGGTCGGCGGTAGCGGCTATGCCCCGGAGGGGGAGATCTGCCGCGACGGCCGGGTGGCCGACCCGTCCGGGGAGCCGCTGCTGCTCGCTCTGGCACGCGCGGCGCTGCTGTGCAACGACGCCGCCCTGCACCGTGATCCGGGCGGCGAGTGGCAGCTGGCCGGCGACCCGACCGACGGCGCGCTGCTGGCGCTGGCGATGAAGGCGGGGCTGGACCCGGCGAGCGAGGCCCGGCGCACCCCGCGTCGCGACGCCCTGCCCTTCGAATCCGAACGCCAGTACATGGCGACCCTGCATCACGATCATGCCGGCCATGGCTTCCTGGTGGTGAAGGGCGCGCCGGAGCGGGTGCTGGCGCTCTGCGAACACGAGAGGCACAGGGAGGGCACCGCACCGCTCGACCGGCGGCGCTGGACCGCACTGACCGCCGAGCTGGCCGGGCAGGGGCAGCGGGTGCTGGCGCTGGCGATGCGCCGCATCTCCATCGACCTGTCCGAACTGAACGCCGAGGATCTGCGGGAGGAGGGGCTGGAGCTGCTTGGCCTCTGCGGCCTGATCGATCCGCCGCGGGAGGAGGCGCTGGTGGCGGTCGCCGCCTGCCGCCAAGCCGGGATCACGGTGAAGATGATCACCGGCGACCATGCCGCCACCGCCGCCGCCATCGGCCGGCGGTTCGGTCTTCCCGATGGCGTCATCAGCGGGCCGGAGCTTGACCGGCTGGACGAGGCCGGATTCGCCGCCGCAGCCCAGGACAACAGCGTCTTCGCCCGCACCACGCCGGAACATAAGCTGCGGCTGATCGCGGCGCTCCAGGCGGCGGGCGACACCGTCGCCATGACCGGCGACGGCGTCAACGACGCCCCGGCGCTGAAGCGGGCCGACATCGGCGTCGCCATGGGCCGCAACGGCACCGAGGCGGCGAAGGAGGTGGCGGCGATGGTGCTGGCCGACGACAATTTCGCCTCCATCGTCCATGCGGTGGAGGAGGGGCGGACCGTCTACGACAATCTGCGCAAGACGATCCTGTTCATGCTGCCGACCAACGGCGCCCAGGCGGTGGTGATCCTGCTGGCGGTGCTGTCGGGCAGCATCCTGCCGATCACGCCGGTGCAGATCCTGTGGGTCAACATGGTGACCGCCGTGACGCTGGGTCTGGCGCTGGCCTTCGAGGCGCCGGAGTCCGGCGTCATGGCCCGTCCGCCGCGCCCGCGCGACGAGCCGATCCTGGTCGGCCGGCTGGTGTGGCGGATGGTGGTGGTGCTGATGCTGCTGGTGGCCGCCAGCTTTGGCTTCTTCCATTACCACCGGATGCAGGGCGACGGGGTGGAGATGGCGCGGACGATCGCCGTCAACGCCCTGGTGGTGGGGGAGATCTTCTTCCTGCTCAGCGCCCGCGGGCTGCGTGGCGATGCGGGGGGCCGGCTGGGGCTGCTGTCCGGGCTGACGGGCAGCCGGCCGGTCTGGCTGTCCATCGCCCTGATGACCGTGCTGCAGCTGGCCTTCACCTATGCGCCGCCCCTGCAGGCCCTGTTCGGCACCGCCGCCGTCGGCGTCACCGCCTGGGTGGCAACGATCGCCGTCGGCGCCGGGCTGTTCGTGCTGATGGAGCTGGAGAAGCGGCTGCCGGCCGGGTGAGCCCGCCTCACCGTTCCAGAACATACTGTCCCGGCGCCGGGCAGAGCGGCCCGAGGCCGCGCTTCGCCGACCCGATCGCGCGCGCCGCCACCGGCTCCGCGTCCGATTGCCGGTCCAGCCAGTCGGCCCAGGGGCGCCACCACGACCCGGTGGCGGCAGGCGTCGATTCCAGCCACAGGTCGGGGTCGACATAGCGGTCGTCGGGTCCGCGCTCGCTCATGCGGTACTGGCGGTCGGGACGGTCGGGGCCGGCGACGATGCCGGCATTGTGGCCGCCGTCGGTCAGCAGGAAGGTGATGGTCGTGTCGCTCTGCAGGTTGATCTTGTAGACCGACCGCCAGGGCGCCACATGGTCGCGCCGCGTCCCGACGGCGAAGATCGGCGCCCGGATGTCGGACAGGGCGACCGGGCGGCCCTCCACCTTGTAGCGTCCTTCCGACAGGTCGTTGCCCAGCAGCAGCTGGTGCATGTATTCCGAATGCATCCGGTAGGGCAATCGCGTTCCATCGGCATTCCAGGCCATCAGGTCGGTCACCTCGGGCCGCCGGCCGCGCAGATATTGCTGGACCATCTGCGACCAGATCAGGTCGTTCGACCGCAGCATCTGGAAGGCGCCGGCCATCTGCGTGGTGTCGAGGTATCCCGCCTCCCACATGATGTCCTCCAGGTAGGCGACCTGGCTTTCGTTGATGAAGAGCATCAGTTCGCCGGCCTCGGTGAAGTCGGTCTGGGCCGCCAGCAGGGTGATCGACTTCAGCCGCCGGTCCCCGTCGCGGGCCATCGCGGCTGCGGCGATCGTCAGCAGCGTGCCGCCCAGGCAATAGCCGCAGGCGTGCACGGGCGGCGGCGGCCCGTCTTCGGTCCCGCAGATCGCGCCGATGGCGTCGAGCGCCGCCATCACGCCCAGCCGGCGGTATTCGTCGAGGCCATAGTCGCGCAGCTCAGGCCCCGGATTGCGCCAGGAGATGGCGAACACCGTGAATCCGCGGCCGACCAGATACCGGATCAGGGAGTTTTCGGGCGACAGATCGAGGATATAGTATTTCATGATCCAGGCCGGCACGATCAGCACCGGTTCGGCATGGACCGAAGCGGTGGATGGCGCGTACTGGATCAGCTCGATCAGTTCATTGCGGAAGACGACGCTGCCCGGCGTCACCGCCACGTCCCGGCCGACCTGGAACGCATCGAAGCCCTTCGCCTGCTGTCCGGTCATCAGGCGCAGGGCGTCCTCCATCCAGTTCGCCATGCCGAAGGCGAAGTTCATTCCGCCGGTGGCGACGACCGTGCGCAGGGTCTCGGGATTGGTGAAGGGGTTGTTGGACGGCGCGGCGACGTCGAGAAGCTGACGGGCGACGAACGGCACGATGCGGGCGTTGGCCTGCGACAGGCCAGGAACGTCGGTGGTCGCGTTGTGCACCCACTGCTGCGCCAGAAGGAAGGACTGGGCATAGAGCGAGTAGGGAAACTGCCGCCAGTCGGGATGGGCGAAGCGGCGGTCGCCCGGCAGCGGTTCGATGCAGGGCGGGGTGTCGCGGTCGATGGCCGCGGCCCCGGCATAGACCATCAGCCGCACCAGCTTGCGCACGGCCTTGTCGGCCAGGACGGCCTGTTTGCCCGGCGCATTGCCCAGATGCATCGCCCAGTCGGCAAAGGCCAGCGTTATCGCCGATGGCGAGATCGACAGGGTGAACCGCCCCTGCCACGCATGCACCAGCCGGTCGATGATCTCGCCGCTGAAAGGCAGATAGGGAAATCCATAGGCCGGGCTGCGCATCGATGGTCCGGGCATCGTCGTTCCGGGCATCTCCGTCGGAGCGGCCACTGCGGGCGTGGCGTCGGATTGGCTGGGGGCAACAAGTCGTTCGGCTTTCAGCTGGGCCATCGGCATGGCTCTTCTCCTTGGCTTGGCAACCGTCTTGGCTACCGTCTTTGAAACGGTCTCACCCATCCCAGCAGCACAGGCGGAGCCCGGCCTTAACGTCGGTTAAGGCCGGCATCGGAAAGCCATGGCTGAATGGCCCCATACTCCCGATACGGTTGCACCGACGCCGTTCGGGGAGGCCGGCAATGGAGTGCGAACCGCCATTGACGAACTTCAAAACCGCTGAAATCGGGAGACGGGCCATGGTCATCACCTTCGAAGACTGCGTCGGCATGAGCGGACTGACGAAGGAGGAGATCGACGCGATCGCCACGCACGAGCATCTGCCGGAGATCGTCGCCTCCGAACTGGGCAGCTATCTGGTCGCGACCGAAGCGGGGCAGGGCGAAATCCGCCGCATGATCGAGGACGACATCGCCGAGGCGAAGGCGCACGGCCAGCATGAACGGGCCGTGCTGCTGAAACTCGTCCTGTGTCATTTCCTGCAGGAACATGTGGCGGCCCGCACCGTCAATCCCTGACGGACCAGGCCGCGCGGGATTCCGGGCGGGGCGCGGCCATTCCTGTCGGGCCACTCCTGTCGGGTCGGCAGTGAAGAGTCGCTGCGTGATCGCATCGCCGACGGCCGGCTTTGTCCGGATCAAGGCCGGGTGACGTTTCGCCGGAGAAGGCGGTCGACGCTGCGGTTCGCCCGGGCGATCGGGATGGCAAAGCCGATGCCGCTGTTGCCGACGGCCGATCCGATCAGACTGTCGTTAACCCCGACCAGCTCGCCCCGGAGAGTTACCAGGGCGCCGCCCGAATTGCCGGGATTGATCGAGGCGTCGGTCTGGATGAAGGAACCGTCGGGCTCGGTCGGATTGCGCGCGCCCAGCCCGCTGACGATCCCCAGCGTCGCGGTTTGGGCGAGGCCGAACGGGTTTCCGATCGCCACCACGAAATCGCCCACGCGCAGATCGTCGGAATTTCCCAGAGGCACCGCCACGAGGTCGCGCGCCTCGACCTGGATCACCGCGATGTCGCCGGCCGCGTCGGTGCCGACGATGCGGCCGGGGAGGCTCCGCGCGTCCTTCAGCGTGACTGCGATCTCGTCCGCCCCGTCGACGAGGTGGCGGGTGGTGAGGATGGTGCCCGTGGGCGCGTCGATGACGATTCCGGACCCTTGGACGAGGAACCGGCCCTCCTCCGGCCGCATGCGCTTGGGCAGGCCGAGCATGGCGCGGAATTCCGGGTCGCGGATCAGGGCCATCTCCTCGGCGGAGAACTGGCCGCTTGCCGCGATGCTGACCACCCCCGGCAGAACGCGCTCCAGCATGGGGGCGAGCGTGGGCATGGCGCTCGGCGGGATGGCATTCGGCGATTCGACCGCCCCGTTCAGGGCGCAGGCGCCGACGCTCGCCAGCACCGCCGATCCGATCGCCGTTCGTCGCACCAGATCGACGATCCGTTTTCCGGCCTGTCGAGACATGCGCTGCGCCCCCGCCTGATATCGCCGGACCTCCCGGCCGGCGCGGGACCCGCACCGGCAAGGCGAATCCGTCATTTGTCCTGTATGGTTTGGATGTAATAGACCAGCTCCAGGATCTTCCCGCGAACGACCTGTTCCGACCCCCAGGGCCAGAAGTCCTGCACCGATTCGGCCCTGAACGCCGACCCCCAGACCGGCATCTCCCGCGGGCCATGCGCCCCGATCCCCTCGCGACCGTCGATCATCCCGTAGAGATATTCAAGCGGGAAGACGCCCTTGTTGCGCTCGCGGATGGTGGTCAGGTTCGACGGTTTCCTGGTGAGGTAGTCGGCATAGGGACCGTCGCCATGACCGGAGCGGCCGTGACACACCGCGCAGTTGGCGAAGTAGGAGGATTGGCCGATCGGCTCGTCGGCCTTTTCCATGGTCTTTTCGGAGCGCGATTGCGCCAAGGCCGGCGAGCACAGCGCAGCAATGCCCGCGGCCGCGACGATCCGGGCGAAGAGCCGCCAGCCGGACAGGGTAGGGTGCATGGTGCCCTCCATCATTGGTGTCCGGACACAATGGCAGGCGGCGGCGCGTGGGGCCTTAACCGGGATTAATGCCGGGCCGATGAGAACGTCCGATCCTGGCTTTGGGACCGTCGGGAACGCCACGGTCCCGTCAGCCGGAGGGATGGACCATGTACCGCAAGATCCTTGTTCCGCTGTCCAACGCGGCCGGCAGCATGGATGCCGCGCTCGACGCCGCAACCTTCATCGGCCGCATCTTCGGTTCCCGTGTCGAGGTGCTTTACGCGCGCCCCAGTCCGGAAAACCTGATCCTGGTGCTTGGAAAGGGCTTTGCCGGCACAATGCTGGAAAACGCGCTGCGGGAGGTCCAGGCGAAGATCGCGCGGGATTGCGAGGCGGCACATGAGCGGATGCGAGGGCATCTCCGCCAAGCCGGCCACTCCCGGGATGAAGCCGCGGCGGCCGGCCGGGTTCCGGAGATGGTCTGGCGCGAGGTCGAAGGACCGGCCGAGAAGACGATCGCGATGGAAGGCCGCTTCGCCGACCTCATCCTGTTCGCCAAGCCCAAGCATGATGGCGTGACCGACAGCGTCTGGCGGTCGATGTTCGATGCCGCCCTGTTCGGAACGGCCCGCCCGGTGATCCTGACTCCCTTCTCGGCCATGCGGCCCATCGGGTCGAGAATCATGATCGCGTGGAACGGGAGCCCGCAGGCAACCAGGGCCATGGTGGCGGCGCTTCCCCTGCTGCGCCATGCGCAGGAGGTTCTCATCGGAACGTTCGGGTTGGGGGACGACATTCACGCCGATACGGAACGGTTGCAGGACTATCTGCTGATGCAGGGGGTCGAGGCCAAGGCCGAACATCTGCCGGCGAGCCTGCGGGAGACCGGCGGCGTCCTGCTCGCCATGGCGGCCCAATTCGGGGCCGATCTGCTCGTCATGGGCGGGCATGGCCGCACCCGCTTGCGGCAGTGGACGTTGGGAAGCACCACGTCCCATGTGGTGGGGCTCGCCACCATACCGGTGCTGATGGTGCATTGAGGCATGGTCGCGCCCGTCCGGCAGATGACGGTTATCGGAATTGGGTGTCATTGAATCTGGGTGGAGGCGTTGCGCCAGACGCCCTCGCGCCAGCGGTCCGGCTGCAGTGTCGGAGACGGGAGGACCGCGGAGGAGGGCGCCGGCGTCTCGGTCATCTCCGCCAGATCGGCCAAGCGCGGCCAGTCCATGACGCGCAGTCGCCCCTTGGTGAACGACAGCAGTCCGGCAGCCCGCATCTCCTTCAAGGTCCGGCAGACATGAACCGAAGTCAGGCCGGTCGCGTCGGCGATCACCGTCTGGCTGATCGGGAGCGCGAACTCATCCACACGGGCGTCATCCACACGGGCGTCATCCACACAGGCGCCGGTCTCCCGGTTCTGGCGTTGGCACAGCGCGACGAGCAGGCGGGCGATCCGCTCGGTCGCGGTGCAGGTGCCGAGCCCGCCCAGCAGACGCCAATCCGAAATCGTCTCCGCCGCCAGAAGCGACCACATCCGCAACGTCAGTTCCGGTGCGGTCTGGCAGAACCGCATCAACGACTGGCGCGGGATCGGGCAGGCGATGAGATCGGTCAGCGCCTCCACCGTGCAGGGCATGCAGCCGTCGGCGGTCGTCTCGAACCCGACCATGCTTCCGGGCATGGCGAAGCGAAGCACCTGGCGGCGCCCGTTCTCGTGGAAGACGGACACCGCCGCCCAGCCGCGGCGAATGATGAACACCATCTCGCTGCCATCCCCTTCGGCGAAGACGCAGCCGCCCGCAGGCACATGCCAGAGCGGGTGCTTGATGGTGCCGAGCGCCTGGAGCTGCGCGTCGGAGGCGCTTGCGCATAGCCCGTCGCGTCGAACCGGGCAGGATTGGCATTCGGGCCGCATGGGACGCCTTTCTCGCATGTACCTAATGTCTCGGCTCGCTCGGGTTTGCCGGGTGCAGCTGGGGGAGCAGTTCGGCCTGCGCCAGCGAGTCGATCAGGGCTGAAACGATGATGTGGCTGCCGATGGGACCTTCGGCCGCTTCCTGGGCCGCATCCAGGTGTCCGTCGAGGCGACAGGCCACGGTCAGCTTGACGGCGACGCCGAGCGGCGTTTGGGCGGGGGTGCTGATGAGCGAGCGCAGCAGCCATTTCCGCCGGGCGGTTTCCCCGTCTTCGGATTCCCGGTAGCGTTCGTGCAGCAGCAGGAGAGCGTGATCGCTATGCGAACCGGTTGCAAGTGCTGCGACAGCAAACTTCAAGAGCTCCGCGTAGAGCGCTTCGTTGTTCGAAAAGCCATGCGATGACGACATGGTCGTCTCCACAGAACTGTCACGGAGTGGCTTCACAGAGTGACGGGGGCGATGAGGCAATCCACTTGGAAGCCGAAATCTGCACCCCTGCAGATGTGCACGATTTGACATGGATCAAGCTTGCGGAAACCCATACCAAAGAGCCGGCGGCCTACTCAAAACGACAGGGTTTTGAAAAACCGGCGCGGAATTTCGGGGTTCCGGAGCAACCGTCCGGCCGTCGCCGTCAGGTCGTCGGTTGTGTACGGACGGACGGGCGCGGGCATCCTTCGGGGCACGCCGACTGCCGTGCTTGTCCGGGAGAAAAGGTGGCGTAGGATCCGCTCCCGGTCTCCTGACACGGCGCCATAGGGCGCCGGGCAGGGCAGGGCAGGGAGGACATCATGGCGCAACCGGATCTGGCGTGGCTGCGGACCCTTTACGAGCGTTATAGCTCCGGCGAGGTCCAGGCGGTGTTCGATTACCTCTCGCCCGATGTGGAATGGGTTTCCAACCGGGTGTCGCCCGTCTTCGCTCCCATTTCCGGGACCTTCCGGGGAGAGGCGGGAGTCCGCCGCTATTTCGACGGGCTGATCCGGGACTGGAGCATCGATCGTCACGACATGTTGGACTTCACGGTCGAAGGCGACGACGTCCGGGTGAGGAATCTGGTCGGCGCCACCTACCGCAAGACCGGCAAGCGGATCGAGACGGTGACCCACCACCATTTGCGTGTGAAGGACGGCCGCATCGAACGCTTCGAAGAAAAGTTCGACGATGCCGTCGTCGCCTTGGGATGCGAAGCCGAGTGCGGCGGGGACGCGGGGGCCGCCGCCAAGCTTCCGGGCTGAAGCCGGAGGGCTCAGGCGAGATCGACGAGCGTTGGTTCGTATCCGAGCCGGGCGAGGAAAGCCGACAGGTCGTTGGGATGCATCGACAGCGTCGCGCGGTTCGTCATCGGGTGGAAATTGACGGTGTCGCCGGCGAGAACGCGGCGTTCCAGCACCAGACGGACGCGGCGCTCCTTGTCCGCCACCAGGGCCAGCGGGCTGACGCCGCCCGGCTCGATCGACAGCACCTGCTCCAGCGTGACCGGGGAGGCGAAGGACAGCTTGGCCGAGCCGATGACCGGCGCCAGTTCCTTCATGTTCACCGACTGATCGTGCGGCAGCACGACCAGCCACAGAACGCCCTTGGCATCCTTCAGAAGCAGGTTCTTGGTGTGCACGCCGGGAACGCTGCGCCAGTGTTCCTCGGCGTCGGCGACGGTCCGCACCGGTGGATGGGCGTGCAGGCGCATCGGCGTCGACGCGAGGGCGAGTTCCCGGCACAGCTCTTCGGGAATGCCGGCTTCACGCCAGTGCAGTTGCATGGTGTCGCTGTCGTCAAGCATTTGGCCCATCCTTGTCTGTCCGGCAAATCCGGAACGCGGTTCTTGCCGCAGTGAGGGTCGGGGTCGTGGCGGATGTTCTGCGCTCAGATGTTCTGCGCTCACGAGCGTTTCGTCGATCCCAGCATGGCAAAGGGATCCACCCGCCGATTGTACGGATGCGTCACCGGCATTGCATGAAACGGCCGTATGGCTTGGCCGGAGGGGAGAGCCTCAGCCCTTGCGGAAGACGGACGGGGTCATGCCGCGGCGTTCCTTGAAGGCGCGGACGAAGTGCGAGGAATCGCAAAATCCGACGGCGGCGGCGATCTCCGTCACCGACTGTTCGGTGTTGCGCAGCAGGAACTCCGCATGCTCCAGCCGCATGATCCGGTAGGCCTCGGTCGGCGTCATGCCCAGCGCGTTCTGGAAATGCCGCTCCATCTGGCGCCGGGCAGCCCCCAGCCGGCGCGCCATCTCCGCCACCGACAAGGGCACGTCGATGTTCTGCTGCATCAGCAGCAGCGCCTTCCGCACCACCTCGTCATTGGTGGAGAAGTCGAGCGGGATGCCGGGCTGCGGCTTTTCCCCGCGCAGCGCGTCGTCGATGATCATGATGTGCAGGCTTTTGCGCGCCTGGGCGCGGCCGACATGCTTTTCGACCAGATAGGCGGCGAGATGGGCCGAGCTGGTCCCGCCCGAGCAGGTCAGCCGGTCGCGGTCGACGATGAAGATCTGGTCGGACACCGGCGTGATGCCGTCGAACTGCTCCAGGAAATCGGCGTGATGGAACCAGCTGATGCAGCAGCGGTAGCCGTCCATCAGCCCGGCCCGCTGCAAAATGAAGGCGCCGGTGCAGACGCCGACCAGCGGGATCTTCGCTGCCGCCGCCTGGCGCAGATAGCGGATGTAGTCGGGGCTGAGGTTGGAAATCTCGTCGATCAGTCCGCCGACCACGACGATGTAGTCGAACTTGGCCGGGTCGCCCAGCCGCTCCGTCGGTTGGACCAGCATGCCGCAGCTGGACGCCACCGGCCGCATCTGGTCCGACAGCACGGCCCACTCGCACAGGATCGGCCGGCTGCGGTCGCCCTCGTCGGCGGCGAGCCTCAGCACGTCGACGAAATTCGCGAAGGCGCACAGCGTGAAGCGGTGGGCGAGGATGAAACCGACGGACAGGCGCGGGGCCGCCGGGCGGTCCGGAAACCGGCCGGTCCTGGAGGCGTTCGTCCCGATGCTGCCTGCCCTGATGCTGTTCGTCATGTGACCTCCGGCGGACGCAGCGTCGCATGGGTGACATTAAACTGACGCATCCGTTCTGTCCAACAAAGGATCGGTTCCCGATACTGTCAGCTCGTTGAACTTCGCGGTGCTGCCATGACCCGCTTCTCATTCTCCTCGCTATTGACGAACGCGCTGACCGGCAACAAGAACTGGCAGCCTCAATGGCCCGACGCGGAGCCGAAATCCGAATATGACGTCGTGATCGTCGGCGCGGGCGGGCATGGTCTGGGTGCGGCCTATTACCTCGCCAAGGAACACGGCATCACCAATGTCGCGGTGGTGGAGAAGGGCTGGCTCGGCGGCGGCAACACCGGCCGCAACACCACCATCATCCGCTCCAATTACCTGTACGACGAGAGCGCCCGGCTCTACGAGCATGCGATGAAGCTGTGGGAAGGGCTGAGCCAGGAGCTGAACTACAACGTCATGTTCTCGCAGCGCGGCGTGATGATGCTGGCGCACACGGTCCATGACATCCAGAGCTTCAAGCGCCACATCCACTCCAACCGCCTCAACGGCATCGACAACGAGTGGCTGACGCCGGAGCAGGCCAAGGAATACTGCCCGCCGCTGAACATCGCCGCCAACGCCCGCTATCCGGTGATGGGCGCGGCGCTGCAGCGGCGCGGCGGCACCGCCCGCCACGATGCGGTCGCCTGGGGCTATGCGCGGGGAGCGTCGGCGCGCGGGGTCGACATCATCCAGAACTGCCCGGTGACCGCGATCCGCCGCGACGCTTCCGGCCGAGTCACCGGCGTGGAGACAGCGCGCGGCTTCATCAAGGCCAAGAAGGTCGCGGTGTCGGCCGCCGGCAATACCTCTGTGGTGATGGACACCGCCGGCGTCCGGCTGCCGCTGGAAAGCTATCCGCTGCAGGCGCTGGTGTCGGAGCCGGTCAAGCCGGCCTTCCCCTGCGTGGTGATGTCCAACACCGTGCATGCCTATATCAGCCAGTCCGACAAGGGCGAGCTGGTGATCGGGTCGGGCACCGACCAGTACACCTCCTACAGCCAGCGCGGCGGTCTGCCGCTGATCGAGCACACCGTCGCCGCGATCTGCGAGGTGTTCCCGATCTTCAACCGCATGCGCATGCTGCGCAAATGGGGCGGCATCGTCGACGTGACGCCCGATCGCTCGCCGATCATCGGCAAGACGCCGGTTCCGGGTCTGTACGTCAACTGCGGCTGGGGAACCGGCGGCTTCAAGGCGACGCCGGGGTCGGCGAACGTCTTCGCCCACACCATCGCCCGTGACGAGCCGCACCCGATCAACGCGCCCTTCACGCTGGAACGCTTCAAGACCGGCCGGCTGATCGACGAGGCCGCCGCCGCCGCCGTCGCGCATTGAGGAAACGACCATGCTGCTCATCCGCTGCCCATATTGCGAAGCCGAGCGCCCGGAGCTGGAGTTCACCTATGCCGGCGAGGCGCACATCGCGCGACCGGCGGACCCGTCCGCCCTGTCCGACGACGAATGGCGCGACTTCCTGTTCATCCGCACCAACCCGCGCGGCCGGCATTTCGAACGCTGGCGCCACATGCACGGCTGCGGCCGCTTCTTCAACGCGGTGCGCGACACCGTGACCGACAAATTCGCCATGACCTACAAGGCGGGGGCTCCGCGTCCGAGCGACGAGGAGATCGCGCTGGCCGCCTCCAGCGTCAAGGAAGCACGTCCATGAGCAATTTCCGCATTGCAGGCAAGGGCAGGGTCAACCGCAACCGTCAGGTCCGCTTCACCTTCGACGGCGTCGACTATCCCGGCTGCGAGGGCGATACCCTGGCGTCCGCGCTTCTGGCCAACGGCGTCCATCTCGTCGGGCGGTCCTTCAAGTACCACCGGCCGCGCGGCTTCCTGACCGCCGGGTCGGAGGAGCCGAACGCGCTGGTCGGGACCGACCGCGGCAACGGCCGGTTCGAGCCGAACACGCGGGCGACCGTGCTGGAGGTCTTCGAAGGGCTGAAGGCCGAAAGCCAGAACCGCTGGCCGTCGCTGACCCGCGACATCGGCGCGGTGAACGACGCGCTCTACATGCTGTTCTCGGCCGGCTTCTACTACAAGACCTTCATGTGGCCGAAGAGCTTCTGGGACAAGGTCTACGAGCCGTTCATCCGCAGCGCCGCCGGCCTGGGCAAGGCGCCGACCGCCCCCGATCCCGACACCTATGCCAGCCGTTTCGCCCATTGCGACGTGCTGGTCGTCGGTGGCGGCGCCGCCGGTCTGGCCGCCGCGCTGGAAGCCGGGCGCAGCGGCGCCTCGGTCATCCTGTGCGACGAGCAGTCGGAGCTTGGCGGCTCGCTGCTGTCGGAGCCGGCCGCCGAGATCAACGGTCAACTGGCCTGGGATTGGCTGGAGGACACCAACGCGGCGCTGGCGGCGATGCCGAACGTCACCGTGCTGCCGCGCACCACTGCCATCGGCTATTACCACCAGAATTTCGTCGGCCTGTGCCAGCGGCTGACCGACCATCTCGCCATCGTGCCGGAAGGCGCGCCGCGCGAACGGATGTGGAAGGTGCGGGCCAAGCAGGTCGTGCTGGCCCAAGGCGCCATCGAAAAGCCGCTGGTGTTCGCCGGCAACGACCGGCCAGGCGTGATGCTGGCCGGTGCCGCGCGCACCTACCTGAACCGCTATGGCGTCAAGGTCGGCAACCGGGTCGTCGTCGTCACCACCCATGACAGCGCCTGGCATGCCGCCTTCGACCTGGCCAAGGCGGGGGTCGAGGTCGCGGCCATCGTCGATGTCCGCGGGACCGTGCCGACCCAGCTGGTTGCCGCCGCCGACGCGCTGCGCATCAGGACGCTGATCGGCTGGACCGTCACCGGGACCAAGGGCCGGCTGCGCGTCTCGTCGGTGCGGGTCAATCCCGTCACCGGCGACGGCAAGGTCGGCGGGGCGGAGACCATCGCCTGCGACGCCCTGCTGATGTCCGGCGGCTGGACCCCCAGCGTCCATCTGTTCTCGCACACCCAGGGTTCGCTGACCTGGAACGAGGACGGCCAGATGTTCCTGCCCGGCCGCGGCAAGGAGGAGTGCCGTCTGGCCGGCGCCGGCAAGGGCCGTTTCGGGCTGAAGTCCGCCTTCGAGGATGGCGCCGCCGCCGGTGCCGCCGCCGCGTCGGATGCCGGGTTCGGCGTTGAGCCGGCGACCTACCATGTCGAGGGCGAGCTGTCCTTCACCGGGGTGACCGGCCGCGAGCTGCCGACCGACCGCGATCCGGGCCATGCCAAGGCCTTCGTCGATTTCCAGAACGACGTGATGGCCAAGGACATCCGGCTGGCTGTGCGCGAAGGCTTCAAGTCGATCGAGCACATCAAGCGCTACACCACCACCGGCATGGCGACGGACCAGGGCAAGACGTCCAACATCAACGGTCTGGCGGTCGCGTCCGATGCACTGAAGCGGCCGATCCCGGCGGTGGGCCTCACCACCTTCCGTCCGCCCTACACGCCGACCAGCTTCGGCACCTTCGCCGGCTACAACAAGGGCGCGCTGTTCGAGGTGACGCGCAAGACGCCGATCGACGGCTGGGCCGAGGAGAACGGCGCGGTGTTCGAGCCGGTGTCGCTGTGGCGCCGCGCCTGGTACTTCCCGCAGGTTGGCGAGGACATGCATGCGGCGGTGGCGCGCGAATGCAAGGCGGTGCGCTCGTCGCTCGGCATCTTCGACGCCTCCACCCTCGGCAAGATCGAGATCGTCGGTCCCGATGCCGCCGAGTTCATGAACCGCATGTACACCAATGCCTGGACCAAGCTGGCGCCCGGACGCTGCCGCTACGGCCTGCTGCTGGGCGAGGACGGCTTCATCCGCGACGACGGCGTGATCGGGCGTCTGGCCCATGACCGCTTCCACGTCACCACCACCACCGGCGGTGCGGCGCGCGTGCTGAACATGATGGAGGATTACCGGCAGACCGAGTGGCCGGACCTGAAGGTCTGGCTGACCTCGACCACAGAGCAGTGGTCGGTGATCGCGCTGCAAGGTCCGAACGCCCGCAAGCTGATCGAGCCGTTCGTCGAGGGCATCGACCTGTCGGAAGGCGCCTTCCCGCACATGGCGGTGGCGACCGGCAAGATTTGCGGCGTGCCGACGCGGCTGTTCCGCGTCTCCTTCACCGGCGAACTCGGCTTCGAGATCAACGTGCCGGCCCGCTATGGCCGCGCGGTGTGGGAGAGGCTGTTCGAGGCCGGGCAGCGCTTCGGCATCACCCCCTACGGCACCGAGACGATGCACGTCCTGCGCGCCGAGAAGGGCTATATCATCGTCGGGCAGGACACGGACGGCACTCTGACGCCGGACGATGCCGGCCTGTCCTGGGCGGTCGGCAAGACCAAGCCGGACTTCGTCGGCAAGCGATCGCTGTCGCGGCCGGACATGCTGGCGAAGGACCGCAAGCAGCTTGTCGGCCTGCTGACCGCCGATCCGAAGACCGTGCTGGAGGAGGGGGCGCAGATCGTCCTCGACCCCAACCAGCCGGTGCCGATGGAGATGGTCGGCCACGTGACCTCGTCCTACTGGAGCGCCGAGCTGGGGCGGTCCATCGCCCTGGCGGTGATCCAGGGCGGCCGGTCCCTGCAGGGCCAGACCGTGCATGTGCCGATGCCGGACAAGGTCCATTCGGCGACCATCACCGGCATGGTGTTCGTCGATCCCGAGAACAAGCGTCTCAGCGCATAGGAGGCCTACCGTGCTTCTGGCCAATCACCCGTTGCTGGGCAAGACGATCGCCGGCGACAGAACCAGCAGACTGACCATCCGCGCGGCCGAGGACGTCGCCCGCTTCAGCCTGCGCATCGATCCGGCATCCGCGCAGTCGGCCGGGGCCGCCTTCGGCACGCCGCTTCCCACCCGCATCGGCGGGATGGTGGAGAATGGCGGACGGACCGCGCTCCAGCTCGGCCCCGACGAGTGGGTGCTGCTGGCGCCGGTCGCCGAGAGCGACGCCATCGCCGAGGCCTTCGCCGCCCTTCAGGAGCCGCACAGCCTGGTCGACATCGGCCATCGCGAGGTCGGCATCCTGGTGGAAGGAGAGGCGGCGGCGCTCGCCCTGCGCGCGGCCATCGCCTTCGACGTCGAGGCGATGCCGGTCGGCAGCGGCTGCCGCACCATCTTCGACAAGGCGCAGATCGTCCTGATCCGCGAGGACAAGAACCGCTTCCGGATCGAGGTCTGGCGCTCCTTCGCCGACCATGTCTGGGGACTGCTGCAAGCCGTCAGCCGCGAAATCGCGCTCGGCATCTGATCGGGAGAAACGCACATGAACCGTCATCAGTCACTGCCGAAGCCCGATCTCACCGATACCGCGATCGCGGCGGCCATCGATCGCGAACTGAACCGCCAGAAGTACGAGATCGAGCTGATCGCCTCGGAAAACATCGTCTCGGCGGACGTGCTGGCCGCGCAGGGGTCGATCCTCACCAACAAATATGCCGAAGGCTATCCGGGCCGCCGCTATTACGGCGGCTGCCAGTTCGTGGACGAGGTGGAGACCATCGCCATCGACCGCGCCAAGAGGCTGTTCGGCGCCGGCTTCGTCAATGTCCAGCCGCATTCGGGCGCCCAGGCCAATCAGGCCGTGTTCCTGGCGCTGCTGCAGCCGGGCGACCGGGTGATGGGCATGTCGCTGGCCCATGGCGGCCACCTGACCCATGGTTCGCCCGTGACGATGTCGGGCAAGTGGTTCGACATCGTCAGCTATGAGGTGCGCGAGACCGATCAGCGGATCGATTACGAAGCACTGCGGGCCAAGGCGCTGGAGACCAAGCCGAAGCTGATCGTCGCCGGCGCGTCGGCCTATCCGCGGGTGATCGACTTCGCCGAGTTCCGCCGCATCGCCGACGAGATCGGCGCCTATCTGATGGTGGACATGGCCCATTACGCCGGGCTGGTCGCCACCGGCCATTATCCGGACCCGCTGCCGCATGCCCATGTGGTGACCACCACCACGCACAAGACCCTGAGGGGCCCTCGCGGCGGCATGATCCTGACCAACGACGAGGCGCTGGCGAAGAAGTTCAATTCGGCGGTGTTCCCGGGCAACCAGGGCGGCCCGCTGATGCATGTCATCGCCGCCAAGGCGGTCGCCTTCGGCGAGGCGCTGACCCCGGAGTTCAAGGCCTATGCCGGGCAGGTGGTGGCCAATGCCAGGGTGCTGTCCGACACGCTGGTGAAGGGCGGGCTCGATATCGTCTCCGGCGGCACCGACTGCCACATGGTGCTGGTCGATCTGCGGCCGAAGGGCGTCAAGGGCCGCGACGCCGAGCGCGCGCTGGAGCGTGCCGGGCTGACCTGCAACAAGAACGCCATCCCGTTCGACCCGGAAAAGCCGGCGGTGACCTCCGGCATCCGGCTCGGCACCGCGGCGGGCACCACCCGCGGCTTCGGCGAGGAGGAGTTCGCCCGCATCGGCGAACTGATCCTGACCGTCGTCGACGCCCTGGCCGAAGCCGGCCCGGACGGCAACGCCGAGGTCGAGAAGCGGGTGCATGGCGTGGTTCGGGAACTGTGCGAGCGCTTCCCGATCTATAGCTGACGACGCCTTAGGCGTCGGGCGCCTGACGCCGCCGTTGCACCGGAGGCGGCCGCTCGCCGGCCGCCTTTCCCATAGACGACCTGACTGACAGGCCGGGCCATGTTCCTCAGCGTATTCGATGTGTTCAAGATCGGCATCGGCCCATCCTCGTCGCATACGATGGGGCCGATGACCGCTGCGGTGCGGTTCCTCGACATGCTGCGGGAGTGGAGCGGGGCGGCGCCTGTCGCCGTCCGGGTCCGGCTGCACGGCTCACTCGCCTTCACCGGCAAGGGCCATGCGACGGACCGGGCGGTGGTGCTCGGCCTGCTCGGCTACCGGCCGGACAATCTGGACGTCGACGAGGCCGACCGCCGCATCGCCGAGCTTCGGACCGGGCGGACGCTGACACCTCCGGCCCTGCCGGCCTTGGCGTTCGATCCCGAGGCCGACGTGGTGTTCGATTTCGGGCCGGCGCTGCCGGGCCACGCCAACGGGCTGGTCTTCGAGGCGCTGGACGGGCAGGGGACGGTTCTGCTGTCCGAAACCTTCTATTCCATCGGTGGCGGCTTCGTCGTCACTGCGGCCGAGCGGGAAGCGGCCCCGACCGCGTCCCGCGGGGGGAGCGCCGACTGGCCCTATCCCTTCGAGCGCGCCTCAACCATGCTGCGCATGGCCAGGGAAAGCGGCCTGTCGATCGCCGCCATGAAGCGCGCCAACGAACTGGTGCATCACTCCGGGCCGGAGTTGGACGATCGCCTCAACCGCATCTGGGCGGCGATGAACGGCTGTATCGAACGCGGATTGAGCCTGGACGGCCAACTGCCCGGTAGCCTGAAGGTGAAGCGGCGGGCAAAGGCCATCCACCAGCAGTTGCTGCGGGAGCGCGGCGTCAATTCAAGCCAGCCGCATGTCGCCTACGACTGGCTGAGCGTCTACGCGATGGCGGTGAACGAGGAGAATGCGGCCGGCGGCAAGGTGGTGACGGCGCCGACAAACGGGGCTGCCGGCGTCGTGCCGGCGGTGATCCGCTATTACCTCGACCATTGTGCCGGCGCCGAACCGGCCAAGGTCGCCGATTTCCTGCTGACCGCCGCGGCGATCGGCGGCCTGATCAAGCACAACGCCTCGATCTCCGGAGCCGAGGCCGGTTGCCAGGGCGAGGTGGGATCCGCCGCCGCCATGGCCGCCGCCGGTCTTTGCGCCGTTCTGGGCGGAACGCCGGAGCAGGTGGAAAATGCGGCGGAGATCGCGCTGGAGCATCACCTCGGCATGACCTGCGATCCGGTTGCCGGGTTGGTGCAGGTGCCGTGCATCGAGCGCAACGCTATCGGCGCCACCAAGGCGGTGGCGGCGGCATCCCTGGCGCTGCGTGGCGACGGGCAGCATTTCATGCCGCTGGACAACTGCATCCAGGCGATGCGGCAGACCGGCGAGGAAATGAGCAGCAAGTTCAAGGAAACCAGCCTGGGCGGACTGGCGGTCAATCTGCCGGAGTGCTGATGGGCGGAGCCGCCCGTCATGCGATGTCGCATAAGGGGTTATCATTTCCATAATACTCATTATGCGTTTTTTTGTGTGTAAGCGGTAGGTTCTATTCTGAAGTGCAACTTTCATGCAATCACAAAGGGCTGGCTTCTTATAAGCTGAGAGGCTGCGGTCGGCGGGCGCACAGTATGATACGGGACCGATTTGTCGGCAAAGCGCGACAATAGAACGCGCCGTCATGCCTTTGTGCCGGGTGATTTGATACTGGAGGTTGATGTACCAAATGGAATAGAAAGCGGCTCGGTGCCAGTGCACACCTAGGCCAGCTTCGATAAGGTTATCATGCACATCGCTATCATAGTTTTGGCTGTCGCTCTCAGCGTCGGATTGCGGCTGGTTGTCCCGGTCCAGGCGATCGCCGGCGGATATGACGATCTGCTGTTTATCCGGCTCGCGGAGTCCCTCTGCCGCGGCGACTGGCTCGGACCATACGATAACCTGACGCTCGCGAAAGGCATCGGCTATCCAGCCTTCCTCTGTGCGTCATCCTGGCTCGGACTGCCTCTTCGGCTGGCGGAACACCTTCTGTACTTGCTGGCCTGCGCGGTTTCGGCTCTTGCCGTCCGGGGCGTGTCCGGAAACAGGAGCATCGCCACAGGCACCTTCGTCGCCCTCGTGCTTGTGCCGATCTTCTGGGGAGCAGACCTTTCCCGCGTCATCCGCGAGGACATCTACATTTCACTCTCGCTGCTGGTGGTATCCTGCGCCGCATTGGCCTATGTGGCGGATGCCGACCAGCCACTCCGCAGACGGCTGCCTGCCCTGCTCGGCCTTGGCGTTGCGGCGGCAGGCTATTGGCTGACGCGGGAGGAAACGCCCTGGCTGTACCCGGCGGTCGGCTTGCTCGTGCTCTGCTGGCTCGTCGTACGCTGGCGCGCTCTGCGGAAGGCCGGCCTGCTATTCTCCAGGCGCGGCCTGACCGCTCTGGCGGTCCCTGTCGTCGCCCCGGCGGCAGTCGCGGGAGGAGTGATCCTCACGGTTTGCATGCTCAACCTCAGCCACTACGGCGTATTCAGGGACAACGACTTCCGTCAGGGTCCGTTTGTTGCAGCCTATGGCGCGATCAGCCGCATTCAGTACCAAACGCCATGGAAGCGCTATCTGGCTTTCCCGGCCGATGCCAGACAGGCCGCCTACTCCGCCAGCGCGGCGGCGGCGGAATTGCAGCCGTTCCTCGAAGGGCCGAAGGGGCTGGCGTACATGTCATCCGGCTTCGGGTCCTACGACACCACGGGGTTCATGTGGGTTTTGCGGGACGCGGTCGCGGATATCGGCGGGTACGGAAATGCCGGGAAAGCGGATGCCTATTACCGGCGCCTCGCAGCCGAGATCAACGCGGCCTGTGACCGGGGCATCATCCCTTGCCTGCCGGCCCGGGCAAGCTTCATGCCGCCCGGTCATCCCGGCCAGATCGCCGAGACCCTGGCCAGCGCCTACGATTTCTACCTGAAGGCCGCCGGATTCCGATCGGGCCCGGTCGGTGCGCGGCCGAGCATCGGTGACGACGCAACCATGCGCCGGTTCGCCGCCATCATCCACAGTCCACCGACCCCGCTGGATGGCGGTTCAGCGCCGGGGGACATCCGCGTCGTCAGTGGCTGGGCCTATTCCCCCACAGGGCCCCTAAGCATCGGAGCCGACCAGGAATCCTCGCCGGTCAAACTCGACCTGCAACCGGCTGGGGATGTGCTCAAGCACTTCGGCATTCCCGAAGCGGCAGCCCTGCGATTCCGGGCGGTCGGTCCCGCCTCCGCCGCACTCACGGTCATCCAGGGAGCAAGCGTTGCGAGGCTTCCGCTGTCGGCACAGCCGGGCTCCACAACCGGAGCTGACGGGGGCATCGCTCTGCATGTCGACCAATCCACCAGTCCGCAATCGCCGGCGGATCACATCGGCGGCAATCCGATCAACGACATCGTCAGCAGCATCTATCGGACGATCGGCCCTTGGCTGGTGTCCTGTTCGCTGATCTGGTTGGGGCTCACCGCGCTGTGGTCGGTTCTGCGCCGGCGCACGATCGACGGCCTCCTGGTGGTTTCCCTGGCGGTAACCGCGGCGTTCGCCATGCGGATCCTGCTGGTATCCTTCCTGAACGTCACCGCCTTGCGCAGCGACTATCATTACCTCTACGTGTCCCCCGCAGCCCCCTTCGGCATTCTGATCGTCGCCTGTGCCGTCGCCACGCTATGGCAACAGGTCAAGCCGACCGTTGCGTGACGGAAATCCTGGTGCGCGTGCTGCCCACGGACTCCCCGGTTGCGTGACCTGCGCTATTGTGATGGCGTCGACCGTCACGGACCGCGAAGGCACGCCATGCATAAAGTCCTGCCCATCACGCGTGCCCTAACCTCGCGCTTCGGTTCGGCGGTCCGGCTCAGGATCGGCGCGCTGCTGTTTCTGATGATGCTCCTGACGGCGGCCGGGGCTTCGGCCCAGGCGATCTCTCCGGCGGCCCCCTCTCCCGCGCCGGCCGTCACCGCCGCGCCGGGCGGGACCGACGACATGATGATGAAGATGCTGAGCGAGGGACAGGACCGCATGGCCGGGTTCCGCGGCAAGCTCGCCCAGCGGCTCCGCGCCACGCCGGACATTCCGTCGGCCATCGTGGCGACCCTGACGGCCCAGAGCCCGACCGGCCATCCCGGCCACTTCCTGCGGGTCATCGGCCTGATCATCGCCCTGCTGGCCGTGGGTCAAGCGGTGCAGCATGTCTTCTATGAGCGGCCGGTCGCGCGGCGCCTGCTGCCGCGCCGCGACGGGCCGAAACCGGGTGGTTCGGACTTGGCGGCCCGCTTTCCGGGTCTGGTCGCCCGTGCGCTGATGACGGCGGTCGGCATGGTCCTCGCCAGCCTGATCGCATTCGGGCTCGCCACCGCGCTGATCCCGGATCCGACGCCGATGACCGAGAAGACCGTCATCCTCGTCGGAGTTGGATATCTGCTGGTCTGGGCCATCAGCCTGTTCTGGCGGCTGGTGCTGCCCCCCGGCGTCGATCGGCTGCGGCGCGCCCTGACCGCCAGCGGTGCCGTCGGCGTCGCCCTGATGACCGGCACCATCTGGCTGGAGGCGCTGGGGATGCCCGCCGATCCCCATGCGGTTCTGGTTGCGCTGTTCGGGCTGCTGACCGTGCTGGCGACGGTCGGCGCACTCTATGTCCACCGGCGGACGGTCGACAGCGTCCTCCTTGCCGGGCGCGGCGCCGAAACGCTCGCGCCGCTCGAACGGCTGGGCCTGCGCTTGTGGTTTCCCGTGGTGGTCGCCTATTTCGCCTGCGCGTGGGCAGCGCTGGTCAACCGCCTGATCCTGGGCTGGCCGACCGAACTGCCGCTGCTGCTCGGCGCCTATGCGGTCGCCGGGGCTATTTTCGCCGTCTATGCCACCGTCACCTACGCCACCCATCGGCTGTTCCACCCGCGGCGCGCCCTGCCCTCCTCTCCCCCGCCGGTCTCTGCGCTCGACAGTTACGAGGCGCTGGCCCGGCGGGTGGCGGGCATCCTGGCCGCCGCCGCCGGGGTGACCGTGACCCTGTCGGTGTGGAACATCCCGCGCATGCAGGGCGATGCGGCCGACCACCTCATCAGCATCATGACGATCTGCCTGATCGGCTACGTCCTCCACCAGAGCATCCGCATCTGGATCGACCGCCGGATCGCCGAGGAGGGGCCGGTGCCCGGCACCGTTCCGGGCGACGAGGGGAGCGGCCATGGCTCGGCCAGCCGGCTGGCGACGCTGCTGCCGCTGGTGCGCAACTTCGTCCTGCTGTCGATCGTCGGCGCGGTGCTGGTCAGCGTGCTGATGGATCTCGGGGTCAACATCGCGCCGCTGTTCGCCGGGGCGGGCATCGCCGGCATCGCCATCGGTTTCGGCGCGCAGACGCTGATCCGCGATATCTTCTCCGGCGCCTTCTTCCTGATCGACGACGCCTTCCGCAAGGGCGAGTACATCGAGATCGGAGCCATCCGCGGCACGGTGGAGAAGATTTCTGTGCGGTCGATGCAGCTTCGCCATCATCGCGGCCCCCTGCACACCGTGCCCTTCGGCGAAATCCACCAGTTGACCAACTATTCGCGCGACTGGGTGATCATGAAGCTGCCGCTGCGCATCACCTACGACACCGATGTCGAGAAGGTCCGCAAGCACATCAAGCAGCTTGGCCAAGCCCTGCTGGAGGATCCCGAACTGGGGCCGAAGTTCCTGCAGCCGCTGAAATCACAGGGAGTCATCCAGATGGAGGATTCGGCGATGATCCTCCGCGTCAAGTTCATGACCCGCCCCGGCGACCAGTGGGACGTCCGCAAGCGGGTGTTCCAGGAACTCCACGCCCTGTTCCGCCGCGAGGGCATCCGCTTCGCCCATCGCGAGGTGACGGTCCGCTTCGCCGGCGAGGCGACGGTGAACGGCCCCGCCGGTGCACCGCCAGGAGAGGATGCCCGGAGCCTGGCCGCCGGTGCCGTCCTGCACAGTCTGGACGAGGACGCGCCGGACGCCGGGGCTGCAGCCGGCCGGCACAAGAGTGCGCTGTAGGCGGCGCTCTTCCCGGTTCACGATCGCCGATCGGCCGGTTCCGGCGGAATGATCGGCAACAGGATGCGTATCGTGGTCCCCTGCCCCACGCCGCTGTCCGCAAGGATGTGGCCGCCCCAGCCGGCGACGATGCCATGCACCACGGGGAGACCCAACCCTGTGCCATGTCCCACCGTCTTGGTGGTGAAGAAGGGATCGAAAATCCGGGCCAGCGTCGCCGCATCCATTCCGCACCCGGTGTCGCGGACGGTCAGGGCGGCATAGCGGCCGGCCGGGTGCGGCCATGCCCCGTCCGTCGCCGCATCGAGCTGAACCGCGTCTGCCGCGATCTCGATCGCTCCCCTCGATTGCCCGATCGCATCGGCCGCGTTGCGGATCAGGTTTATCAGCAGCTGCGCCATCTGCGTCTCGTCGGCGCGGACCATCAAAGGGGTGGTGGCGATCCGCCAGACGAGTTCGACGTTCCGGGGGACCAGCACGTCGACCATGTCGGCCACATTGCGCAAGGCGGATCCCAGTTGCAGCGGACCGGTCGCAGTCGGATCGGAATGGCTGAAGGTCAGCACCTGCTGGGTGATCCGCTGGGCGCGCTGCGCGGCTTCGATCACCCTGGAGAGATTCTTCTGTGCCTGGCAATCCGGCGGCACATCCTCCATGACCAGTTCGGTCAAGCCGACGATCGGTTGCAGCATGTTGTTGATCTCATGCGCCAGACCGCCCGCCAGACAGCCCAGAGCCTCCAGCTTCTGGGCCTCCCGCAGTTGACCCTCCAGCTCCGCGCGGGTTTCGGCCGCGCGGCGGCGCTCTTCGGCGAAGCGCAGTTCCGCCTCCCGCAGGCTCAGCACTTCGGTCACCGCTTCCCGCTCCTCCGTCGCCTGCCGGACGGCATCCAGCAGATCGTCGACCGCGGAACCCAGCGGATCGGCGGCTTGGGTGGCGATCTGCTCGGTGTAGGCGCCGATCTGCTTGACGCGTCCATAGAGCGTGCCGGGGGCGTCGCCGCGACCGACCAGATCGCGGATCAGGCGCTGCCGCAGCCGGTTCAGCATGCGCAACCGGGTGTTGCGGGCGCGATGGAAATAATTCTGGAAGTGCCCGTAGTGGATCGGAAAGCGGGCAACGTAATCGTCACGGAATACGCCATGTCCCGCCGAATCTCCCTCGCCGTCGTCGGTGAAGAAGAAAATCGCGGAAAGCGTCTGGTTGACGTTGATGCCCAGGATTTCGCCGAAGGTTGAAAAGCCTGCCACCGGAAGATCGTCGAAAACCGTCATCCCCGTCAGGTTCGGCCCGTTGTTGATCCGCCGCAGGACACAGTCATTGAGAATGCCTCCGACCGGTCCGGGCTTGTCGCGGAGAAAAGCCGCGAAATCGCTTTTCGTCTGCCCGATGAAATCGGTGGCCTCGACCAGAAACAGCTCGTCACCGGCATTGACGTCGCAGAAAAAGGAGACCCGTCCCTTCGCCCGGTTGATTCCCGCCACCGAGCGCACGAAAAGCCCGCTGTCCAGCTCGACGGCGAAGGTGTGGGAGACCAGCAGGCGCTCAAGCTCGTCGGGCCGGCACTGGAGGCTCCGGCACAGGGCCTCGATGAAGCCGGTGACCTCCAGGTTTTCGGGATCGATGACGCTCGTCACCGTGCGCCGGATCGGATCACAGTCCAGGATGGTGAAGGACAGCCCGGTCTTGCGGAAATTCTGCGATTTGAAGACGCCGTAGCGCTTGCCTGGAGCCATCCGCAGGAAGGCGATGACCGCGTGATTGTCCAGCACCCGGCTGCCGTCATAAACCCATGTGTTGAGGAAATCCAAAGTGCCGCCGGCGGAACCGCCGACGAACAGCACCGGGAAACGGCCGGAGGCATAGATCGCCTCCATCAGGCAGCTCTCGCTGGCGGACAGCCCGTCGATGAACAGCAGCGCCACCGTGTCGTGACAGTCGAGCGGGAATGCCGGCTCGATGGCCTCCAACTCCCGGCGGATCGCGTCGACGCGCTGTTCATGGGAGAGGCGTATGCTGCCGGTGCGGATGTCCTCGCTGTGCAGGGGAACGCTGTGGATGCTGACATCGGCGAACAGGTCGCTGCTGAAGGCCTGGAGGACGATGCCGTCCCGCCGGTCTCCGGGATGGTAGAGGCCGCCGGGCACTCCCGAACACAGCTCTCCCGCCGTCGACACCAGCACCAGCCTGCTCTCCCGGGGAAGAACCGAGCGCAGGTCCTCCGCGACATTCGCGAAGGGAAGCGCCGGCGAGACGAAGCCGAGGACGAAAGCCGGCGGATCGTCATCGAAGGCGAGCAGCCTTGGAGCGTCGCAGAGATCGGCGGCATCGGTGGCAAGGGTTTTGATGAACCTGTTCGAACGTCCGATGGCACCCGGCATGGTGGAACCTCCTGTCCTGAGAGATCACCACGGAACGATTGCGGTCGGGCCGGCCGTCAGCGTGGCCGGCCGCATGTCAGCGCACGGACTCCCGCAGGAACAGGTCCTGCCAGCCGAAGCGCAGCATGTGCTGGGGGATTTCCCCGGCGCGGCCGATCCGGTCGCCGGCGATCAGCGTGGTCCCGGCCGCCCGTGCCGCGACCGCGAGGCTGGTCGAGGTGATGCCGACGATGCAGGTCTTCAAATTCGCCCGCTCCGCCGCCGCGACGAAGCTGTTCATGTCCTCCATGATCCTGGCCTCGGTGCCGCGGTCGGACGAGATCATGGTGGTGAGGCCGGTCAGGCCGGTTCCCGACAGGCTTGCAAAGCTCTGCTGCCGGCATTCCACGCGCAGGAAAGTCCAGCGGCAGAACGGCCGCACCTCGTTGACCAGCTCGCTCATCCGGCCGCTGGGCACGCCGGCGGGAAAGCGCAGGAACTCGAAGATCAGAAAGGGGCGCAGGTAATCCGGCACCGATTGGCAGATCGCCAGATACTCCTGCCGGGTCCGGCGCGCCGCCAGCGTCTCGAAACAGACGGGAACCGACACCATCAGCCGGAACTTGTTGCGGAACAGCTCGTCCAGGATTTCCACCGTGTCGGCCAGCGTGTCGATGTCGACCTTGGCCAACTGCTGCGGTTCGCTGACCCCGGACAGCGCCAGCATCCCTTCGACCGAGGTTCCATCGGGAAAGCGGCGGACCGGCGTGCACATGTAGGTGGAGATCACCTGCCGGCCGACATCCCACAGCGGGCGGTACATGGTGCCGATCTGCGCCATCTCCAACTGTGACAGCTTCAGCTTGCGCGGCTCCGCCGCACCGGCCGCGGCGGTCGGCGGGGGCGGGGCCGTCGAAGCGGCAGCCTGCTCCTCCGGGTCGTTCGCCTCCACCGTCTGCTCGACGGCCGACAGGAGATCCGCGACGGAGGCGTGTTCGAACAGCAACTTTCCATCCACCGCGCCGACGGCCGTGGAGACGGTGATCTCGGCCAGTTTGGGATCGCCCAGGAAAAGCCGGTACAGTTCTTCGGCGATCTTGGCGCAGACGAGCGACGCGGCCTGCCGGCTCAGCGTCGCGAAGACGATGATGTATTCGCCGTCACCACTGCGGAACTGGACGTCCTTGCCGTCGATGTGGCGGTTGATGATGCGGTCGGCAGAGCTGTGAACGCGGTCGCGCAATTCATCCCAGGCGGGGCCGAGGCTCGCACGCAAGGTGTCGAGGTTCAGCATATGGATGCGGCCGGCGGAGAGCAGTTGCGGCTGGGCCAGCAGAACCTTCAGCCGCCGCTCCAGCGCTCTCATCCGCTCGACATCCGTGTCGTTCGCCGTTTCGCTCCGCGACGAGGGGGCGGTTGCGGCAGGCTCCTCTTCGACGAACCAGTTGCGGAGTTTCTCCCCCAACGACAGTCCAAGCATGACCATATCCTCTCAGAGCCGCCGTCACCTGGGACGTGCGGAACGGGCGATGGGGTGTCCGGGCAGGCAGGCGGAGACCACGGTCAGCAGTTGATCCCGGGTGAAGGGTTTGCTGAGGACGTGGTCCGCCCCCATCTGCTCGGCGACCTTCAGCAGTTCCATGGCGTGACTGCGTCCACCACCGGAAATGGCAATGATCTTCATGGCCGGCATCGAGCGGCGGATGTTCAGGATCGTGCCGATGCCGTCCGCCCGCGGCATGATCAGATCGCAGATGACCAGATCGACCGCATTGGCACGCAACAGGCGCAAGCCCTCTTCGCCGTCCTCCGCCTCGATGACGGTCATCGACTGGCGCTCCAGAAACTGGCGGAGAACCGAGCGGACCATATCCTCGTCGTCGATCACGAGTACCGTGGGCATCATCGCCTCCCCTTGCAGGCGAGCGTGCAGTCGTGCTCGACAAAAGAATGCAGGTCGGGCCGTTACCAGAGCATTAACGTCTAAACTAGGGTGCTGCCGGTGGTTGCGCTCTGCCGGAGCGGTTCCGCCTGCCGGCCGGCGCGGAGCGGAACCGGTGGAGGCGAAGCCCGGCATCGCGGTGCCTGCCGGGCTCGCCACCCTCCTCGGGCCATGTGAAGATTTCCCGGACGCCGGCCGGCCCGATCAGTTGGATGCGGCGCAGAGCTTCTCGCGGGAGGTCTGCTTCGCGGCTTCGGCGGAGAAGCCGTAGGGTTCGATGATCTTGGCGAACTCGCCCGACGCCTTCATCTCGGCCAGCACCTTGTCGAAGGCATCGCGCAGCGCGGTGTCCTGCTTGCGGAAGGCGGCGCCGTCGCAATAGACCGGGGCGCCCTTGACCGGGGCGACCACCTCGATGTTCGGGTCGTTGGCCTTGCCGACCAGATCATGGATCGACAGGACCGGCAGCGAATAGACGTCGATCCGGCCGTCCTGCAGCATCTTCAGGCCGCTCTGCGGGTCGGGGACCACGATCACGCGGTCGCGCGGCACGCCGGCCTGCAGCGCCAGCTTCTCCTCGGTGCCGCCGCCGGGGGCGCCGATCTTGGCGTTGGGGTTCTTGGCGATGTCCTCGTAGGAGGTCAGCTTCAGCGGGTTGCCCTTCTTCAGGGCGAAGGATTCGGCATCGCAGAGGATCGGTTCGGAATAGGCGACGGCCTTGCAGCGCTCCGGCTTCATGAACAGGCCGGCGGTGACGACGTCGAAGCGGCGGGCCTGCAAGCCGGGGATCATCGCGCCATATTCGGAGATCGAGGCGACGACGTCGTTGACGCCCAGCTTCTTCATCACTGCGCGGGCGACGTCGGGGGCGGCGCCCGACACGGTGCCGTCCGGCTTGACGGCGGTGTAGGGCGGTTCGTTGGCGATGCCGATGCGGGCGAAACCCTGTTCGCGCAGCGTCTCCAGCGTGTCGGCGGCGAAGGCCGGCGCGGCGAGCGTGAGGAGCGCAGCGGCGATGCCGAGGCTTTTGGCGATCTTGACGTGTTTCATGTCGGCCGTCCCTCTTTCGTGATTTGGTGAGTGCCCGGCCGGCGTTCCCATCGGGGCGCCGGCCCCTGTTTCGTCGGTGTCGTTACCGTTCTTGCAACATGCCCGCCTTCTGCCGAGGCGGGTTCCAAAAGGCGGCGGTCAGTCCTCGACCGTTCCGACCACCGCGATGCAGTCGCCGGCCTTGACGAGGCCGGGGAAATGGCGGGCCGCCAGGATGCCGTCCAGCGCCGCCCGGTATTCGGAAGGCGCCAGCCCGGTGCGGCCGATGGGGTGGATGCGGGCGAGCAGATCGCCTTTGCGCACCGGATGGCCCAGATCGACGCAGGCCTCGATCAGGCCGCTGTCCTCGGCGAAGCGGAAACAGTCGGCCGACGGCATGTCGAGCCAGCGGCTGGCTTCCGCCGGTTGACCGTCCGACGCCTGACCATCCGTCAGGATACCGGCGTGGCGCAGGACGTTGCAGACGCCGCGCTTGGCGATGGCGATGGTCTCCGCCCGGCCGGTGCCGCCGCCGCCGAGTTCGGTGGTGACGAAGGTCTTGCCCAGCTCCTCCGCCGCTGTGTCGTACATGCCGACCGCGTCGATCTCCAGCATGCGCATGGAATAGGGCGCGGCGAAGGCGGCTACGGCAGCGAAACAGCGCGCCTCCTGGTCCTTGTCGGGCAGAATGTGGGCGGCGGCGAAGGGAACGAAGTCCAGCGTCCGGCCGCCGGAATGGATGTCCATCACCAGATCGGCCAGCGGCAGGAGTTCGCGGGCGAAGTAATCGGCGATCTTCTGCGTCACCGTGCCGTCCGGGCGGCCGGGAAAGCTGCGGTTCAGGTTGCCCTTGTCGATGGGCGAGGTGCGGGTTCCCGCCTGGAAGGCCGGGTAGTTCATCGCCGGGACGATGATGACGCGGCCGGCGACCCGGTCGGCGTTCAGAGTCTGGGCGAGGTCGAACAGGGCGACCGCGCCCTCATACTCGTCGCCATGGTTGGCGCCGGTCAGCAGGGCGGTCGGCCCGCTGCCGTTGCGCACCACGGTGATGGGGATCATCACGGATCCCCAAGCCGAATCGTCGCGGCTGTAGGGCAGCCGCAAAAATCCGTGCTGCACGCCGTCGCGGTCGAAATCGACCGTCGGGGTTATCGGGGACGGGGCAAGTGTGACGGGCGCCATGGTCAGGACTTCACGAACAGCTTGCGCGGCACATTGGCGAGGCATTCGACGCCGGAGTCGGTGATGGCGATGCTCTCGGTGATCTCCAGCCCCATATCCTCCAGCCACAGGCCGGTCATGAAGTGGAAGGTCATTCCGGGCTGGAGTTCGGTGCGGTCGCCGGGGCGCAGGCTCATGGTGCGCTCGCCCCAGTCCGGCGGATAGCTGAGGCCGATCGGGTATCCGGTGCGGTTGTCCTTGGTGATGCCGTAGCGTTTCAGGACGGCGAAGAAGGCGTGGGCGATGTCCTCGCAGCTGTTGCCCGGCTTGGCGGCGGCGAGTCCGGCCTCCATCCCCTCCAGCGTCGCCTTTTCGGCATCGAGGAAGGCCTGGGTTGGCGTGCCGAGGAAGACGGTGCGCGACAGCGGGCAGTGGTAGCGTTTGTAGCAGCCGGCGATCTCGAAGAAGGTCCCTTCCCCCAGCTTCATCGGCCGGTCGTCCCAGGTCAGGTGCGGCGCCGAGGCGTCGGCCCCCGACGGCAGCAGCGGGACGATGGCCGGATAATCGCCGCCGAAGCCGTCCGCCCCGCCGATGCCGCGGATGCCGGCGTCGTAGATCTCGGCGACGAGGTCGCATTTGCGCATCCCCGGCTCGACCCGTTCGACAATGCGGGCGTGCATCGCCTCGACGATGCGCGCGGCCTTGCGCATGTAGTCGAGTTCCTGCGGGCTCTTCACCGCGCGCTGCCAGTTGACCAGCGCCGTGGCGTTTTTGAAGCGGGCGTTCGGCAAATGGGTGGTCAGCGACTGGTAGGCGGCGGCGGTGAACCAGTAATTGTCCATCTCGACGCCGATGGTCAGCCCGTCCCAGCCGCGATCCGCCAGGATCGTCGACAGCAGGTCCATCGGGTGGCGTTCGGTCGACTGCACGTAGTGGTCGGGGTAGCCGATGATGTTGTCATGGGCCAGATAGGCAGTGCGCTTGGCGCCGTTTGCGTCCTGGCCGCGGCCGTACCAGATCGGCTCGCCGTGCGGCGGCACGATCACGCATTGGTGGACATAGAAGGACCAGCCGTCATAGCCGGTCAGCCAGGCCATGTTCGACGGATCGGTGACGATCAGCAGCTCGATGCCGGCCTTGTCCATGGCGGCACGGGTCTTGTCGAGCCGTGCGGCATATTCGGCCCGGCTGAAGTTCAGCGTCGGTTCCAGCATGTCGGGAGTCTCTCTCGTAAGAGGAGGGGCATGGGAAAAGAAGGATCAGGCGTCGAAGGCGGTGCCGGCGCCGGCCGCCAGGGCCCGGCCGCGCGCCAGCGTGGCGATGGCGGTGTCCTGCACCCCGGTTCCGGTGAGGTCGCAGACGGTGATGGCATCGGTGGACGGACGGCCCGCGGCCTGCCCGGCGATGACGGCGCCCAGTTCAGGGAACTCGCGGTCGGCGGCAACCGTGCCGGCGGCAATCGCGTGATGCAGTTCGCCCAGCCGGCGGGTCTGTGTCAGGCGGTCGGCGACATAGAGGTTGGCACGGGACAGGATGGCGGGATCGAGTTCGTTCTTGTGCTCGGCGTCCGACCCCATGGCGGTGACGTGCTGTCCGGGTTCGAGCCAGTCCGCCATCAGGATCGGCCGGTCGGCCGGGGTGGTGGTGACGACGATGTCGGCGCCGGCGACTGCCGCCCTGCCCTCCTCCGCGGCGCGTACGGGGAAGCCCAGCCGTTCCGACAGGCGGGCGGCGGTCGCGGCGGCGCGCTCGGGCTGGCGCGCCCAGATGCGGGCCTCGCGGATCGGGCGGACCAGGGTCAGCGCCTCCATCTGCAACGCCGCCTGCACGCCGGCGCCGAAGATCGCGGCGACGGTACTGTCGGGGCGCGACAGATGCTTGGCTGCAACCGCTCCCGCCGCGGCGGTGCGCACGTCGGTCAGATAGCCGTTGTCGAGCAGCAGGGCCTCGACCAGACCGGTCCGGCTGCTCAGCAGCACCATCAGGCCGTTGACGCTGGGCAGGCCGAGCGCCGGGTTGCCGAAGAAGCCGGGGCTGATCTTGATGGCGAAGCCGTCGAGGCCGGGGACATAGGCGGTCTTGACGTCGACCTCGCCCCGAAATTCCGGGATGTCGAGCCGCAGGATCGGCGGCATCGCCACCGGGCGGGTGGCAAGCGCCAGGAAGGCGTCCTCGACGCAGGCGACGGCATCACGGTCGAGCGGAACGATCCGCCGTAGCTCCGCCTCGGTCAGGATGGTCATGCGGGGCATGAATAGGCTCCGGTGATGATGCGGCGGTGCAGGTCCATGGCGATGTTGCGGCCGGACAGCAGCGCGATCGTGGGGCCGCGCGGCGTCACCTTGCCGGCGAGCAATGCTGCGATGCCGACGGCGCCGGCGCCCTCGACGATCTCCTGCTCGGCGGAATAGGCGTGCTCGATGCCGGCGGCGATCTCCGCCTCGGTCAACAGGACCACGTCGTCGAGCAGGCTGGCGGCGATGCGGTGGGTGTAGCGGTTGTCGAGGCTGATGCCGCCGCCGAGCGAGTCCGCCAGCGTCTCCAGCTCCTCGACCTGGACCGGGCGTCCGGCCTTCAGGCTGGCATGCATGGCGGCGCCGCGTTCCATCGAGACGCCGATCACCCGCAATCCAGGCCGCAGAGCCTTGGCCGCCAGCGCCACGCCGGCGATCAGGCCGCCGCCCGACAGCGGCACCAGCAGCAGTTCGGCGTCGGGAACCGCCTCGATGATCTCCAGCCCCAGCGTGCCCTGCCCGGCGATGACGTCGGCATGGTCGAAGGGCGGGACGGTGGCGAATCCCTCCTCGCGGACCAGCCGGTCGACCTCGACCTGGGCGTCGTCCTGGGAGCGGCCGACGATGCGGATCTCGGCGCCCAGCGCGCGGATGCCCTCGACCTTGTTGGATGGTACCAGCGCCGACATGCAGACGACGCAGCGGATTCCGGCCTGCGCGGCGGCATGGGCGAGCGCCCGGCCGTGGTTGCCGGTGGACGCCGCCGCGACCCCCGTCGCCAGCGCGTCGCGCGGCAGGGCCGACAGCGCGTTGGTGGCGCCGCGCAGCTTGAAGCTGCCGGTGGTCTGGCGGGTTTCCAGCTTGAGGAATACCGGTGCACCGCAGTGGGCGGTCAGGCTGGGCGAGGCGACGGTCGGCGTCGCCGCGATCCGCCCGGCCAGCCGCGCGCGGGCGCGGAAGACATCCTCCAGGCCGATGTCCTGCCCGCTCATGACCAAGCCTCTGCCGGCAAGGGAAGGGTCATCAGCCGCCCGCTTTCCGGCCGGGGCCGGTCGTCGCCGCACAGGCGCAGGGTGGCCCAGGCGGTGGCCTGGTTGCTGGTTACGAGGGGGCGGCCGATGGCGGCCTCGATCTCGGCGGCGACGCCGGCCGAGCGCAGGGCGGTGCAGGAGATGAACAGCGCGTCGGCATCTGGCGCCATCGCGTCGATGGCGGCGCGGACCAGACTGGCCGGCGCGACGCGCGCCATCTCGCGGTCGTCGTCCAGCCCGAAACAGGTGAAGCGTGCGATGTCGAAGCCATGCTCGGCGAAATAGGCGGCCATCGGCCGGCTGGTCTGTTCGGTGTAGGGGGTCAGCACGGCGATGCGCCGGGCGCCGAACGCCGTCAGGGCGCGGCGGGCGGCGGCGGGCGGCGTGATGACGGGAACGCCCGGCTTTGCCGAAGCAATGGCCTTCTCGATGGCGTCGTCGCCCATGACGACGCTGGCCGAGGTGCAGGAATAGCAGATGGCGTCGAGCGGCTCGTCGGGCAGGATCAGCGCCGCCCCTTCGGCGAGGCGCGGCTGCATGCGGCGCAGATTCTCCGGCGTCGTCGGGTTGGCGTAGGCAATGCGCGCGGTGTAGACGCCGATGCGTTCGCTCGCGACCATGCGGCGGAAATCCGGCTCGGTCGTGTGGTCGGTCGCCAGCACGACGAGGCCGACGCGCTTTTCGACCGGGCGGTCGTCGAAGGCCAGTGCGGTGGCCGAGCGCAGGATGGGAATGGAGGACATGGCTCGGGAACTCCAGAGTCAGCGTATCAGCGGGTCGGCCGGAACCGGCGTTCCAGCATGTGCAGGGCGGGCACGGCGATCAGGCTGATGCACAGGAACAGGATGCCGACCAGCGTCATCGGCTCCAGATAGCGGTAGTTGCTGTTGGCAACGCTGCGGGCTTCGCTCATCAGTTCGATCACCGTGATGGCGGAGAGCAGCGGCGTTTCCTTGAACATCGCGACGAAATAGTTCGCCAGCGCCGGGATCATCGGCGGGATCGCCTGCGGCAGGATCACATGCCGCCAGGTCTGGTAAGGCGTGAGATTGCAGGCCTTCGCCGCCTCCCACTGGCCGCGCGGCGTGTTGTCGATGCCGGCGCGGAAGACCTCCGACGTGTAGGTGGCGTAATGGAGCCCCAATCCGACCACTCCGGCGGTCAGCGGCGACAGCAGCAGTCCCAGTTCCGGCAGCACGTAGAACAGGAAATACAGCTGCACCAGCAGCGGCGTGCCGCGGATGAACTCCACCACGAAACCGGTCGTGCGCGCCACCGCCCGGCTCTTCGACCGGCGCAGCAGGGCGAAGCCCAACCCGGCGGCGGCGGCGAGGATGGAGCCGAGCAGCGTGGCCAGCAGCGTGATGCGCAGGCCGTCCAGCAGCGTCGGCATGATCTCGCGGACGAACTCCCAATCCCATTCCATGGCGGGTTTCCTTAAGTGCGCAGCCCGTCGAGGCCGCGGGTCATGCGGCGCTCCAGGGCCTTCATGCCGAACGAGATCAGGCTGGCATAAGCGAAGTAGATGACCAGGACGGTCAGGAAGGGCATGGCGGTGCTGCCGGTCTGCGAGCGGACGACCTGCGCCTGGAAGGTCAGGTCGCTGAGCGAGATCAGCGACACCACCGAGGTCGCCTTCAGCAACTCGATGGCGTTGTTGCAGAAGGTCGGCACCATCACCACCGCCGCCTGCGGCAGCAGCACGTGACGCAGGCTCTGCCAGCGCGTCAGGTTCAGGGCGACGCAGGCCTCGTGCTGTTCGCGGCCGATGGACTGCACCGCCGACCGCACCACCTCCGCGCCATAAGCGCCGACATTCAGCCCCAGCGCCAGCACGCCGGCCTGCAGCGGCGTCAGCGTCACCCCCATCAGCGGCAGGACGAAATAGGCCCAGAACAGCTGGACGAAGATCGAGGTGCCGCGGAAGAACTCGATATAGGCGACCGACGCGGCGCGTATGGCGGAGAAGCGCGACAGCCGGCCCAGTCCGGCGAGGAAGGCGGCCGGCAGTGCCAGCGCGCAGCCGAGCACGGTCAGCTTCGCCGTCACCAGCGCGCCGTCCAGCATCAAGCCCATATAGCCGGCCCAATCAGCCATGAAGCCGAGATCTCCTGCGTTCGGGGAAAAAGCGGTAACGGACGCCGTCAGATGCGCTGGCCGGCGGCGATGATCTTTTTCAAAAAGGCCTGGGTCCGCTCATGCGACGGGTTGGTGAAGAGGACGTCGGGCGGCCCCTCCTCCACGATGCGGCCGCGGTCGAAGAACAGCACGCGGTCGGCGAAATCGTGGGCGAAGCTCATCTCGTGGGTCACCAGCAGCATGGTCATGTCAGTGGTGGACCCCAGCATCCGCATGACGCTCAGCACCTCTTCCACCAGTTCGGGGTCGAGCGCCGAGGTCACCTCGTCGAACAGCATGATCCGGGGCTGCAACGCCAGGGCGCGGGCGATGGCCACCCGCTGTTTCTGGCCGCCGGACAGCTGGGCCGGCATGGCGCGGGCCTTGTCGGCGAGGCCGACGAGGTCCAGCAGTTCCATCGCCCGGCGTTCGGCATCCGCCTTCCTGACGCCCTTGGTCAGCATCGGCGCCAGTGTGACGTTGTCCAGCACGCACTTGTGCGGGAACAGGTTGAACAGCTGGAACACCATGCCGATCTTGGTCCGCATCCGGTGCAGATGCGCCTCGTCGGCGGGGACCAGACGGCCGTTGCGTTCCATCTGGAACAGGTGCTCGCCATCGATGCGGATGGTGCCGCTTTCGATGGTCTCCAGCGTCATCAGCGTCCGCAGGATCGTGGTCTTGCCGGAGCCGGACGGGCCGATCAGCGCCAGCTTCTCACCCGGCCGGACTGAAAAGCACAAGTCTTTCAGCACGGTGTGCGAGCCGTAGCGCTTCGTGACGCAGTCGATGTCGATGATTGTGTCGGTCACACCGGTCTTCCCTTGCAATGGTTGGCGACCGTGGATGTGTGTGAACGATGCGGGACCGCTTAAATCATGTCAATCCGGAAAATAAAATCATGACAATTCTGGAGAGTCTTACCTCTGCTCTCTTCAGATCGCCAGCAGCACCGGCTCCGGATCGCTGTTCAGCAGATTGACGATCACGCGCAGGCCGGCGTGAAGCTCCGCCTCGGTGGTGGAGCCGATGGAGACGCGCAGCGCGTCCGGCCGCGTGCCGGGGCCGATGGCGAAGGCCGATCCGGGCGCCAGCGCCACCCCCTGATGACGGGCATGCGACACGAAGGTCGCCTCCGGCCGTCCTTCGCCCAGCGGCAGCCACAGATGCAGCCCTTCGGGATGGCTGCGGTGGGGGATGCCCTTCAGGATCTCCGCAGCCAGGGCGTGGCGGCGGTGCAGCGCCTTGCGCTGCCACTCCACCATCTCCATCGCGAATCCGCTTTCGACCCAGCGGGTGGCGATCTCGGCGACGATGGGCGTCGCAATCCAGTTGGTCACCAGATGGCGGTTGGTGACGGCGGCGAGCAGCCGGTCGGGAACCACCAGATAGCCGGTGCGCAGGCCCGGCATCACCGTCTTGGTGAAGCTGGTGACGTAGAGCGTCCGTTCCGGCGCCAGGGCCGCCAGCGGCGGTCGGCGGTCGCTCAGCAGGGGGCCGAGCGGGTCGTTCTCGACGATCGACAAATTGTGGCGCTGGGCCAGCCGCGCGATCTCGGCCCGCCGGGCCTCGCCCATGTGGGTGGCGGTGGCGTTAATCGGGTTCGGCATGACGAATAGCGCCTTCGCCGTGCCGTCGCGGCAGGCGGCGTCGAGCGCGTCGGGACGGATTCCCTCCTCGTCGATGGCGACGCCGCGCAGCTTGATGCCGAGATAGGAGGCGAGCGGCAGCAGCGTGTGGTGCCCGACCTCCTCCGTCACCACGGTCGATCCCGGTGGGGCGGCGGCCATCAGGGCGATGGTCATGCCGGCGGTGGCGCCGTTGGTCAGGGTGACGTTGGCCGCCGTGGTCTCCACCCCGCAATGGCGCAGCCAGGACACCGCCGTCGCCCGGTGGCGGGCGAACAGGGTGTTGGGACGGAAGGACAGCACCACGGCGGGCGGCAGGCTGGCGGACAACTCCACCAGCGCCTGCCGCATCGCCTCCACATGCAGCGGCTCGCACACCGGCTTCAGGATCGACAGGTCGATCACCTCGTCGGTGCGCTGAGGGATGTAGGGCGGATCGACTTCGGTTTGCGCGGCGCGGATGAAGGTGCCGCGCCCGGTCTCCCCGCTGATCAGGCCGCGCCGGATCAGCTCCTCATAGGCGCGGCTGACGGTCTGGACGGAAATGCCCAATTCGTCGGCAAGCTGCCGGTGGGTGGGCAGCTGGTCGCCGACCGCCAGTTGGCCTTGCGTGATCGCCCGCTGCACCTGATCGGCCAGCGAGAGATAGACAGGCCTGCTCAAAGCCGATGCATCGGGGTGCCACTTTGTCATGCAACATTTCTGCTGGAAATCATCACATTTGACAATCCCGGAAAGCATGGACATCGTCGGTTGTCACTTTTCCAGAGGCGGCCGGCCCCATGCCTGACCTGAAGCTCGATCCCATCGACCTGCGCATCCTGTCGGAAATCCAGCGTGACGGCCGCATCACCAAGCTGGCGCTGGCCGACCGGGTGGGGCTGTCGCCGACGCCCTGCTGGGTGCGGCTGCGCCGGTTGGAGGAGGCCGGCATCGTCACCGGCTATCACGCCCGGCTGGCGCTGCGGCAGGTGACACCCTTCGCCATGGCGCTGGTGGAGGTGACGCTGGGCAGCCACCGGCAGGCCGATTTCGACCGGTTCGAACGGGCGGTGCGGGCGGAACCCGGCATCGTCTCCTGCTGGTCGGTCGGCGGCGGGCTCGATTACGTCCTGCGGGTGGTGGCGCGCGACGTCGATGCCTATCAGCGGATCATCGACCGGCTGCTGGAGGGCGATGCCGGGATCGACCGCTATTTCACCTACATCGTGACGCGGACGGTGAAGGACGATGCGGCGATGCCGCTTGAGGCGCTGATGGAGGAACCGGGCGGGTCCGTTTCGCCCTGACGGAGACTTTCTCTTCCACCCTGCCCCGGCAAAGAGACACTCTCCGCCACACCGGCCCAGTTCGGACACAGTCTCCACCGCATCACCGCTAGACTCCGGAACACCGGCGCTTCGGCGCCCAACCTGTTTCCCGGAGGTGTCCATGACCGCGCAGCTGTCCCGCCTGGACCGTCACGACGCCGTCAGCCGCCTGACCGACCGCCGGCTGCTGCGCGAGCTCGCCTATATCGGCGGACGCTGGACCGCGGCACCCGACGGCGCCACCTTTCCGGTGACCGATCCTGCCAGCGGACGGACGCTCGCCCAGGTCGCGGCGCTGGACGCCACCCAGGCCACCGCCGCCGTCACCGCGGCATCGGCGGCGTTCCCGGCCTGGAGCGCCCGGCTGCCGCAGGACCGCGCCGCCCGCCTGCGCGACTGGTTCGACCGCATCACCGCCGCCAAGGAGGACCTCGCCCTGCTGATGACGCTGGAGCAGGGCAAGCCGCTCGCCGAATCGCGGGGGGAGATCGACTATGCCGCCTCCTTCGTCGAGTGGTACGCGGAGGAGTCCAAGCGGGTGGGCGTCGAAAGCATCGCCAGCCACCTGCCCGGCGCCGAAATGCTGCTGCGGCGGGAAGCGCTGGGCGTGGTCGGCATGGCGACGCCGTGGAACTTCCCGTCGGCCATGCTGACGCGCAAGGCGGCGGCGGCGCTCGCGGCGGGCTGCACCGTGGTGGCGCATGCGTCCTCCGAGACGCCGCTGTCGGCGCTGGCGCTGGCCGAACTGGCGGAGCGGGCGGGCATCCCGGCCGGCGTGTTCAATGTCCTGACCGGCGATCCGGAGCCGCTGGTCGGCGCGCTGTGCGACGACGCCCGCGTCCGCGCCATGAGCTTCACCGGCTCCACGGAAATCGGCAGCCGCATCGCCGCGCGTTGCGCCCCGACCATGAAGCGACTGGTGATGGAGTTGGGCGGCCATGCGCCGCTGCTGGTCTTCGCCGACGCCGACCTGCAGCGGGCGGTGGACATCGCCATCGACGCGAAGTTCGCCACCTCCGGCCAGGACTGCCTCGCCGCCAACCGCATCTATGTGCAGCGCCCGCTCTACGACTCCTTCTGCGCCGCCTTCACCGCCCGCAGTGCCGCATTGCGCGTCGGGCCGGGGCTGGAGTCGGAGGTGCAGATCGGACCGCTGATGAACGAGCGTGCGGTCGTCAAATGCGCACGCCACGTCCGCGATGCGGTGGATCGCGGCGCCCGCTGCCTGACCGGCGGCGAGGTTGATCCCGCCGGCCCGCTGTTCTATCGCCCGACCGTGCTGGCCGACGTGGCGCCGGACTCGCTGATCCTGCGCGAGGAAACCTTCGGCCCGGTTGCCGCGATCCTGCCCTTCGATGACGAGGCGGAGGTGGTGGCCCGCGCCAACGACACCGAATACGGCCTCGTCGCCTATCTGGTGACCCGCGATGCCGGCCGGATCCTGCGCCTGTCGCGGGCACTGCAATACGGCATGGTGGCGGTCAACCGGGTGAAGATCACCGGCGCGCCGGTTCCCTTCGGCGGCATCAAGCAATCCGGCCTCGGCCGCGAAGGCTCGCGCCATGGGCTGGAGGCCTTCACCGAGCTGAAATACGTCTGCCTCGACGCCGCCTGAACCAAGACTCATATCGGGAAAGAAACGTCATGACCGACCTGACCAACGAGCTGACCGCCTGGGACCGCGACCATTTCTTCCACCCGTCGACCCACATGGCGGCACATGCCCGCGGCGACACGCCGACCCGCGTCGTCACCGGCGGCGAAGGCGTCTACATCTCCGACCGTGACGGCAAGCGCAGCCTGGACGCCTTCGCCGGCCTCTATTGCGTCAATGTCGGCTATGGCCGCCGCGAGATCGCCGACGCCATCGCCGAGCAGGCCGGCAAGCTCGCCTATTACCATGCCTATGTCGGGCATGGCAGCGAGCCGTCGATCACGCTTGCCAAGATGATCATCGACCGCGCGCCCGCCGGAATGTCCCGCGTCTATTTCGGCCTGTCGGGATCGGACGCGAACGAGACCAACATCAAGCTGGTCTGGTATTACAACAACATCCTCGGCCGGCCGGAGAAGAAAAAGATCATCTCGCGCTGGCGCGGCTATCACGGGTCGGGGGTGATGACCGGCAGCCTGACCGGGCTGGAGCTGTTCCACAAGGCCTTCGACCTGCCGCGCCCGCCGGTGCTGCACACCGAAGCCCCCTATTACTTCCGCCGCACCGACCGCAGCATGAGCGAGGAGCAGTTCTCCCAGCATTGCGCCGACCAGTTGGAGGCGATGATCCTGGCGGAGGGGCCGGAGACGGTCGCCGCCTTCATCGGCGAACCTGTGCTGGGCACCGGCGGCATCGTCCCGCCGCCCGCCGGCTATTGGGAGAAGATCCAGGCGGTGTTGAACAAGTACGACATCCTGCTGATCGCCGACGAGGTGGTGACCGGGTTCGGCCGGCTCGGCAGCATGTTCGGCTCCGACCATTACGGCATCAAGCCCGACCTCATCACCATCGCCAAGGGCCTGACCTCCGCCTATGCGCCGCTGTCGGGCGTGATCGTCGGCGATCGGGTGTGGAAGGTGCTGGAACAGGGCTCCGACCAGCTTGGACCGATCGGCCATGGCTGGACCTATTCGGCCCATCCGCTCTGCGCCGCCGCCGGGGTGGCGAACCTGGAACTGATCGACACGCTCGATCTGGTGACCAACGCGGGCGAGACCGGCGGCTATCTCCGCGCCGCGCTGACCGACGCGCTGGGCGGACATCCGATGGTCGGCGATGTGCGCGGCGAGGGCATGCTGGCGGCGGTGGAGTTCGTCGCCGACAAGGATGACCGCCGCTTCTTCCCCGCCGAGGCGAAGGTCGGGCCGCGCCTGTCCGCCGCACTGCTGGAACGGGGCGTCATCGCCCGCGCCATGCCGCAGGGCGACATCCTGGGCTTCGCCCCGCCGCTCTGCCTGACGCGGGAGGAGGCCGACATCGTGGTGTCCGCCACCGCCAAGGCGGTGAAGGCGGTCGCGGCCGAACTCTGACGGAAAAGATCGGGGGGCTACTTCCGCCGGGCGAGCCCCTCCATCTCCTTGGCCCATCCGCTGTAATTGCGGTGGTAGTCACGCAAGGCCGGATCGTCCTTCGTCCGCTCCGCCATCGCCCGGAACAGCGGGGCCTGGGCGGCGGCGATGTCCACGGCATCCGGCCGGCGCGTGGCGGTGAGGAAGGAGGACAGGCTGGTGACCAGATTGCCGCCGGTCGGCTTGCCCGCCAGCTTCGCCAACTCGTCGACGATCCACGGCATGTATTTCAGCATATAGTCGGCGTAACGCTGGATCGCCGGTGCCTGGTCGAGCAGATCGCTCCGCTCGCGGTCGAAATCCGTGCGGTCGAGGATCGCGTGATCGGCATAGACGACCGGCGCCGTGGCCGAGGTGTCGCACTGCCAGCCCTTGCGCGGGATCAGCAGGTCGGCCTGATCCTTCTCCTCGCGGTAGGGGTAGAAGGGCATGGTGCGGCAGCGCGACGGCTTGGTCTCATGGATGCCGCACAGCCCATCGTCCTGCAGTTCCGGACAGGGGAAGGAGGTCGGCAGATAGGCGGTCGGCACGATCAGCACCGCCACCGTCTTGCGGTTGGGCAGCCGCACCGTGGCGCCCAGCCGGGTCGCCAATTCATAGGACCGGGCGTTCGACCGCACCGGCGTCCACACCATCGCCAGCGGGAAGCGGCCGGCATGGGCGACGGCATCCGACAGCGTCAGCGGCAGCCAGCCGTGGCAGCATTTGCCGCAGGCGGTGCAGGAGAAACGCGGTTCCATGGCGGCGCCCCTCCGGTCACTTGCCGCAGCAGGCTTTGTATTTCTTGCCGGATCCGCAGGGGCAGGGCTCGTTGCGCCCGACCTTGACCACGCGGCGCGGTTCGCCCTTCGGGTTGACCTCGCCACTGACATAGAGCCACCGCCCATCCTCCCGGCGGAAGCTCGCCCGCTCGTGGTGGCGCATGTCATTGCCGTCCTTACGGAAATGGATCTGGAACTCCACCACCCCGCTGTCGCCCTCCTCGCTGGCGCGCAGGATGTCGAGCCGCTGCCACTCCGACTCCTCCGCCACCCGCTCCGCCTCGCCGCGGTTGAAGTCGTCGCGGATTTCCGGAGCATGGGTGCGCTCGACATGGTCCAGCTCGTGGCGGACGAAGGCGGTGTAGCGGGACCGCATCAGCGCTTCGGCGGTCGGCGCCGGCTCCCCGGCCAGAATGGGGCCGCAGCAGTCTTCGAAGGAACGGCCGGAGCCGCAGGGGCAAGACGACATCGTTGGTCCTCGGTTAAAATGCAGCGAAGCTATCAGAAGGCGACCACCAGCGCCACGTAACGGGCCGCCTTGCCGATGGTCACCAGCAGCAGGAACACCCAGAAATTCTCCCGCAGGATGCCGGCGACCAGGGTCAGCGGGTCGCCGATGAAGGGCGCCCAGGCCAGCAGCAGCGACCACACCCCCCATTTCTGATACCAGGCGGTGGCGCGGTCGATCAGCGAGGCCTTGACCGGAAACCAGCGGCGGTCGCGGAAGTGGATCAGGTAGCGGCCGAGCAGCCAGTTCACCACCGACCCCAGCACATTGCCGGCGGTGGCGACCAGCACCAGCGTCGACGCCGAATGGGTCCCGGCCATATGCATGCCGGCCAGAATCACCTCCGACTGGGCCGGCAGGATCGTCGCCGCCACCAGCGCGGCGCTGAACAGGCCGGCCAGACCGGCGAAATCATCCATAAGACCTCCGTCGGATCGGCGGGTGCGGATGCCCGGCCCGCGCGTCACCGAGGCGATCCTATCCAGGGGGATAGAGCAAGATCAGGGGCGCGGTCAACTCCGCCCGACATGCTGCGCCATCAAAGCACAAGCAGCGGATCGGCCGGCGCCGTCATCGGCCTTGCCATATCCTATCCGGGGGGATACCATTTCGGCATGAGCACTCACCACAGCCACCCCGACATCTTCAAGCGCCTCAAGCGGGCGGATGGGCATCTGCGCGGCATCATCGAGATGATCGAAGCCGGCCGGCCCTGCCTCGACCTCGCCCAGCAACTGCATGCGGTGGAAAGCGCCGTGCGCGAGGCCAAGAAGGTGCTCATCCACGACCATCTGGATCACTGCCTGGACGCGGCGGTCGACGCCACGCCCGCCGAGGCGCGGGCATCGATCGCGGAGTTCAAGGCGATCACGAAATACCTGTAGAGACCCGCGATGCCCGAGTTCTCCGCCCTTCTGCAGCAAGGCGCCGCCAATGCCTGGCTGTTCATCCCCAGCGCCATCCTGCTTGGCGCGCTGCACGGGTTGGAGCCAGGCCATTCCAAGACGATGATGGCGGCCTTCATCGTCGCCATCCGTGGCACCGTCGGCCAGGCGGTCCTGCTCGGTCTGGCCGCGACGGTGTCGCATACGGCGGTGGTGTGGGCCGTGGCGCTGGGAGGGATGTGGATCGGCCGCGGCTGGAATGCCGAGACGACCGAGCCCTATTTCCAGCTCGCCTCGGCGGTGCTGATCGTCGCGGTGGCGCTGTGGATGGCTGCGCGGACATGGCGGGACCAGCGGCACGAGACGGCCGGACATGCTCACCATCATCATGGCCATGACCATGAGCATGCTCATCACGGTCACAGTCACAGCCACGGCGGGCATACCCATGCTCCCGCCGGCGCACTGGACCTCGGACAGTCAGGCTATCAGGACGCGCATGAACGGGCGCATGCCAGCGATATCCAGCGCCGCTTCGCCGGCCGGCACGTCACCACCGGACAGATCGTGTTGTTCGGCCTGACTGGTGGACTGATCCCCTGCCCGGCGGCCATCACCGTTCTGCTGCTGTGCCTCCAGTTGAAGGAGGTCACGCTCGGCGCCGCGCTGGTCGTCTGCTTCAGCATCGGTCTGGCCCTGACCCTGGTGGCCGCCGGGGCGGTGGCCGCGCTGGGCATGCGCCATGCCGAACGGCGCTGGTCGGACGCCTTCGGCAAATTCGCGCGGCGTGCCCCCTACCTGTCCAGCGCCGTCATCATCCTGGTCGGGATCTATGTCGGCGTCCATGCCCTGCAGGGGCTCGGGCTTACGCTGGCCTGGGCCGGGGGATCGCACCTGTCGTGACGTCCTCTACATCGCCCAGCCGCCGTCGATGATGTGGATCTGGCCGGTGGTGTAGGTCGCGGTCGCGAGGTGAAGCGCCAGTTCGGCGATCTCCTCGGGCTGGCCGATGCGGCCGATCGGCTGGCGGGCGATGAAGGCGGCGCGGGCGGCCTGGTAATCGCCCTGGGCCGACAGCCGCTCCTGCAGCGACGGTGATTCGACCGTGCCCGGACAGATGGCGTTGCAGCGGATGCCCTTCGCCACATAGTCGGCCGCGACCGACTTGGTCAGCCCGATGACCGCCGCCTTGGTGGTGGTGTAGGCGAAGCGGTTGGGCACCCCCTTCACGCTGGATGCCACCGACGACATGTTGATGATGCAACCGTCGCCGTGTTCCAGCATGGCGGGCAGCACCGCTCTCGTGGTGCGGACCAGCGCCTTGACGTTGAGGTCGAGGGCGAATTCCAGCTCATCGTCGGTCATCTCCAGAATCGTGCCGTTGTGGACCACACCGGCGCAATTGAACAGGATGTCGACGCGGCCGATCTCGCCCAGGACCGACCGCACCGCCTGATCGTCAAGCACGTTCAGCACCCGCGTTTCGATCCCCTGCCCTGCCAGTTCGGCGAGCTTGGCGCCGTTGACGTCCGTGGCGACGACGTTCGCGCCTTCGCGGGCGAACAATTCGGCGGTCGCGCGGCCGATCCCCTGGGCCGCGCCTGTGATGACGGCGGTCTTGCCGGTCAGCTTTCCGGTCATGGTCCAACTCCTGAAAACGGGACGTGATGCGTGGGGTAACGATTCTTGTGGAAGGATGGTCGCGGCGTCAGTCCACCGGTGTCGCCCCGACCGGCATCAGCGGGGTGTCGGCACGGTTCGTCTCCGCCAGTCCCTGGCCGAATCGCTTGTACCAGAGGCCGGTGATGATCGGCACGGCGACGGAGGTGACGATGATGCAGATCGCCACCAGCACGGTGGCATCGGCTGCCGCGGGGGCGAATTGCGGGGCGACGGCGGCGATCGCCACAGGGTTGGCGGCAGCCGCGCCGGCGGTGGAGGAGGCGGCGATGCCGGCGGTGCCGGTGCCGCGGCCGATGATCTTGTCGGCCAGGATCAGCGGAATGCCGGTCAGCACGATGACGCCGAGCGCCAGCAATACGCCCAGCCCGAGCAGCGGCGAGAACAGCGTGCCGAGATTGATGGTGTTGCCGAGCGCAAAGGCAAAGAACGGGATCATCAGCTGGCCGCCCGGCGCGAACAGGGCGCGCAGCTTCGGATCCAGATTGCCGAGCGCGAAGCCGACCAGGAAGGGCAGCACGGCGCCGATGAAGATCTGCGGTTCGAAATGCGCGGCGCCGGACGCGCCGAGGATGATCATGCTCATCAGCGGACCGGATTCGATGGAGGTCAGCACGAAGGCGCCGGCCTCCTCCTTGGTGCCGTAGGTCTGCATCAGCGAGGCGTAGAGCCCGCCGTTGGTCATGTCCATGGCGCAGACGATGGCCAGGATCGACAGTCCGGCGAAGAATCCGGTGTGAATGCCTTCGGGCGGGATGAACTGCGACATCACCAGCACGATGATCCAGGCGGCGATCAGCTTGGTCAGGACCAGCGTGCCGGATTTGCGCAGCACCGTTCCGGTGGCGCTCAGCTTGATCGACGCGCCCATGCAGAAGAACCACACCGCCAGGATCGGCACCACGCCGGTCATGATCCCCTGGGTGAAGCCTTTGAAATAGGCGGGCGCCTCCGGCACGAAGGTCTTGCACAGTGCACCGAGCAGCAGCGGCACCAGCATCAGGCCGCCGGGAATCCGATCCATTCTGTCTTTTATGTTCATGGGGCGTGTCCTCCACAAATCCCGGCCACAAACCTTGGCCACAAATCTCGGATGGATGAGCGGGCGCAATCCCGCGCTACGGCGAGTTCCCGCTTTCTGCATTGACTGGAATGGCGGCGATGGGACGCCGAAAGGCCGGGACGGGCGGGGTGGCCGAACTGGAGACCGAACCCGCGCGTCGCCGGAAAAGAAGGACCGCGACGGATCGCGGCCCGGATGTCAGGTCAGGTGGCGGCGACGCGCTGGTTCTGCACGCCCAGCCCCTGGATTTCGACGCGGATGCTGTCACCCGGCTTCAGGTAGCGCGGCGGCTTCATGCCCATGCCGACGCCCGGCGGGGTGCCGGTGGTGATGACGTCGCCCGGCATCAGCGTCATGAACTGCGAGATGTGGGAAACCAGGAACGGCACCTGGAAGACCATCGTCCGGGTGGAGCCGTTCTGCATGGTCTGGCCGTTGACCGACAGCGTCATAGCAAGGTTGTGGACATCCTCCACCTCGTCCTTGGTGACAAGCCAGGGGCCGAGCGGACCAAAGGTCGGACAGCCCTTGCCCTTCGTCCATTGCCCGCCGCCGCGCTCCAGCTGATAGCCGCGCTCCGACACGTCGTTGCACACGCAATAGCCGGCCACGTAATTCAGCGCGTCGGCCTCCGACACGTAGGAGGCGCGCTCGCCGATGACGATGGCGAGTTCGACCTCCCAGTCGGTTTTCTCCGACCCCGGCGGGATCAGCACGGTGTCGTCCGGGCCGACGATGCAGGACGGCGCCTTGTTGAACAGCACCGGCTCCGCCGGGACCGGCATGCCGCTTTCCGCCGCATGGTCGGCATAGTTCAGGCCGACGGCGATGAAGTTGCCGACACCGGTCACGCACGGTCCCAACCGCACCGCGCCCGAGACCAGCGGCAGGTCATCGGCCGCGATGGACCGGAGCCTCTCCAGGCTGCTTTTATTCAGAGAAGAACCGTCGATGTCCTTGACAACCGACGACAAGTCCCGGATGGAACCGTCCTTGTCGATCAGGCCCGGCTTCTCTTCTCCCGGAGCCCCGAAGCGAACGAGTTTCAAAACGTCGTCTCCTTGCGCCGACCAGCTTTGTGGTCATCTTTTCAGGATTGCTGCGTTAACATACAGTTTCCACGGATCATATATGCTGTCAATGGTTTTCGAATGAGGATAGGATTTTCGAAAATGTGGGTGCCGGTTTGGAGGGAGCAGTCATGAAGGACCGTGCCGAGGCACGCACACTGGCGGGCGATGCCTATGCCGTCATTCACCGGGCCATCCGGTCCGGCGTGCTGCAGCCCGGCCAGCGCCTGCGCTTCGCCGAATTGCAGGCGCTGTGCGGCATGAGCGTTTCGCCGGTGCGCGAGGCCCTGGTCCGGCTGACCGCGGAAGGCTTCACCGTCTCGGACGATCACCGCGGTTTTTCGGTGGCCCCGCTATCGGTCGCCGATCTGCTGGACATCGTCGCCACCCGCAAGCTGCTGGAGGGCGAGGCGCTGCGCCTGTCGATCGAACTGGGCGACTCGGAATGGGAAGGCCGGCTGCTGGCGGCACACCACATGATGTCGCGCCTGCCCCGCGAACGCGACGACCTGCCGACCGTCATCCGCGAGGATTGGGACCTGCGGCATGCCGATTTCCACCGCATCCTGATCTCGGCCTGCGGGTCGCCGATCCTGATCGAACTGTGCGAGAAGCTGTTCGTCCGGGCCGACCGGTACCGCCGCCTGTCGGTCAGCGTGCCCAAACAGGACCGCGATGTGGTTCGCGAGCATGAGCGGATCATGACCTGCGCGATAGACCGCAATGCCGAAGAGGCGGTGGCGGCCCTGAGGGATCACTACCAGCGCACTGCCGACGCCGTTCAACAGCTGTTCGAGATGCAGGAGGCGCTCTGAGCCGTCCCATGTTCAAGTGACAGGTTCACGTGAAAGGCAAGGAGACCATGGCCATATACAGCCACCACATCCTGCCCCGGCTGATCAACTGGGTCATGGGGCAGGCGCTGCTCGCGGAGGCCCGCTCCAGGGTCGCCGGGGAGGCGCGCGGGCGTGTTCTGGAGATCGGCATCGGGTCCGGCCGCAACCTGCCCTTCTATGGCGCGGCGGCCGAAGAGATCGTCGGAGTCGATCCCTCCGCCGAACTTCTCGCCATGGCCCGCCACGCCGCGGCGCAGTCGCCCCGTCCGGTGAGTTTGGTGGAACAGACGGCGGAACGCTTGCCGTTCGAGGACGACAGCTTCGACACCGTGGTCGTGACCTGGTCCCTCTGCAGCATACCCGACCCGTCCGCCGCCCTGACGGAGGCGCGCCGGGTGCTGAAGCCGGCCGGGGAGTTGCGCTTCGTCGAGCATGGCCTTGCCCCGGCTCCCGCCGTTCGGCGCTGGCAGCATCGCCTGACGCCGCTGTGGTCGCGCTGTTCGGGCGGCTGCCATCTGGACCGCAAGATGGACGACCTGATCCGCGCGGCCGGTTTCGAGATCACCAACCTGACGGAAAGCCATCTGCCGGGCCCGAAGATCATGACCTTCATGTATGAGGGAACGGCGGTGCCGTCAGGCGGCGCAACGCCTCCACCGCCGCCGCGGGCGTGGTGAGCACCGGGACGGCCAGCAGCGGCTGCAGCCTCGCCTGGGCACGCGCCATCGAAAACTGGCCGAGGATGACGACATCGCAGCCCGCCAGCTGCCCGGCGGTCTGAGCCACACGGTCGTCATGGTCGTCGCCGTCACCGCTTTTCAGTGCGGCCAGCGCGCCGTCGGCGATGGCGACGGTGACCTCGATCCGGCGGCCGGCGGCTTCGGCCATCGCCAGCAGCTCGGTGCGCAGCGAGTCGGCGGAGGGGCCGAAGCTGACGACGATGCCGATCCGGCTGCCGATCGCTATCGCCGCCTCGAATGCCGACTCGTTCGGCCGCAGAACCGGGATCGGCAGGCGCGGCTTGACCGCGTCGATGGCCGGGGCGAAGGCGGAGCAGGTGAACAGAATCCCCGCCGTCCGCCCGCCCGCTCCCACCGTGCCGGCCGCATAGTCGGCCAGCGTCCGGAAGCGCTCCATCATCGCCTCGTCGAGCCGGCCGGCCTCGGCCAGATCGACGGCGAGCGAGGTGTCGAGAAAGTCGAAGATCCGCGCCTCCGGCCAATGCGCGCGGAAGGCGGCCCGCGCCGGAGCCACCGATTCCTCCAGCGCATGGATCAGCGCGATGCGCGGCCCTTGCGAGCTTGCCGTCCTATCGGCGGTCGTCTCGGCATTCATGCGCTCTCTCCCTCTTGTGCCTTCCGTCGGGCAGGTACGGACATGACGTGCGACGGCACTTGACCTCAGCCCGCTCTCGTCTCAATATGATGCATCATACAGCAAAAGCGGACGACGGGTGAAGGGCAGACGATGAGCGGGTTCGACCTCACCCTTCTTGAACACGACAATCTCGGCAGCACGATTTACCAGCGGCTGTGCGAGGCTCTGATGAAGGGCGTGTTCAAGCCGAACGATCGGCTGAAGATCCGCGATCTGGCCGAACGGCTGGGGACGAGCGTCACCCCGGTGCGCGACGCCATCCTCCGTCTGGTGCAGGATCAGGCCCTGGTGCTGCGCTCGCCGCGCGACATCCGCGTTCCGATGCTGACCCGCGCCGCCTATCTTGAGATCCGGGATATCCGCGTCAACCTCGAAGGGCTCGCCGCCGCGCGCGCCGCGGAAAAGGCCACGCCGGCCGAGATCGCGCTGTTGGAAGCCCTGCTGAAGCACAATGAGGATGCGATGACCGCCGGCGACACCGCGCGGGCCACCGAACTCAACCAGATCTTCCATTTCAAGCTGTCGGAAATCGCCGACATGCCGGTGCTCGGCGACATTCTGCGGCGGCTTTGGCTCCAGATGGGACCGCTGATCGCCGATGTTTATGGCGGCGCCGGACGCACGATGATCGACCACCATTACCCGCTGATGGAGGCCATCCGCCGTCACGACGGCTTGGCCGCCGCCCACGCCATCCAGGCCGACATCCTGCTGGCCAGCGGCCCGATCCTGGAGCGGATCGACGGCGCGACCGCCAATCCCGCCCCTGCCCCTGCCCCTGCGCGCAGGGCGCTGGTTTCCTGAAGCCTTTCCCCATTTATCGGTTACCGAGGCCGGTTCGTTCATGACGATGATGCATCAAACATTGAAAGCTTCGAGCAACGAGGAGAGTGCGGTCATGACGCAGCCTGATGTTCTGACCACCGCCGCACCGCCGATCTCCGCGATCGAGGCCGGCGCCATGATGCAGCGGTGCTTCGGGGTGACCGGCAGCATCCGCGAACTGAGCAGCGAGCGCGACCGCAACTTCCACATCATCACCCCCGATGGGAAAGGGTATGTGCTGAAGTTCACCAACCCGGCGGAACCGGCGCTGGTCACCAGCTTCCAGACCGGGGCGATGCAGCATGTGGCCGTCCGCGACCCGGCCCTGCCGGTGCCGCGCGTCGTGCCGACGCTGGATGGAGAGGCGCAGGCGACGGTCCGGGTCGACGGCCACGCCATGATCCTCCGCCTGCTGACCTATCTCGACGGCACGCCGCTCCACGCGGCGCCGGCCTCACCGGGGCAGATGCGGGCGCTGGGCACGACGCTGGCCCGGCTGGATCTGGCGCTGGCCGACTACGAGCATCCCGGCTCGGAGCGCGACCTGCTGTGGGACATCACGCGCACCGCCAGCGTCGCCGACCGGCTGCATTATCTGGCGGACGGCCCGCGCCGCGGGATGGTGGAGCGCTTCATCGCCCGCTTCGCCGATCAGGTGGCGCCGCGGCTGCCCACCCTGCGGCATCAGGTGATCCACAACGACCTCAACCCGCACAACGCGGTGGTCGATCCGGTCGGGCATGAGGAGGTCACCGGCATCATCGACTTCGGCGACGCGCTGAGGGCGCCGCTGGTCAACGATCTGGCGACGGCCCTCGCCTACCACGTCACCAGCGGCGAGACGCCCTTCGGCTCCGTGGTCGAGATGACCGGTGCCTACAGTGCCGTGCTGCCGCTGACGGCGGACGAGGTGGAGTTGCTGCCCGATCTGGTGGCCGCCCGCCTTGCCCTCACCATCGCCATCACCGGCTGGCGGGCTGCCGAATATCCGGCCAACGCCGCCTACATCCTGCGGAATGCCGAACGCGCCTTCGCCGGCCTGGAAAAGCTGACCGGCGACGAGGCCGCCACCGCGCGTCGTCTGCTCCATCGCGCCTGCCAGAGAGTGTGACCCGTCATGACCATGATCAACGCCTATGCGCCCGACTCCGCCGGTTCCCTGCCGGAGCGCGAGCGCGCCCTGATCGCCCGCCGCGAAAAGCTGCTCGGCCCGGCCTACCGGCTGTTCTACGCCGACCCGATCCATGTGGTGCGGGGGGAGGGTTCGTATCTGTTCGACGCGGACGGCAACCGCTATCTCGACGCCTACAACAACGTCGCCTCGGTCGGGCATTGCCGACCGGAGGTGGTGGAGGCGATGGCGAAGCAGGCGGCCGTGCTGAACACCCACACGCGCTATCTGACCGACGGCATCCTCGACTTCGCTGAAGCCTTCCTGGCTGAGTTCCCGGCGCCGCTGTCGCATCTGATGCTGACCTGCACCGGCAGCGAGGCCAACGATCTGGCCCTGCGCGTCGCCCGCCATCACACCGGCGGCACCGGTGTCGTCATCGCGCACAACGCCTATCACGGCGTCACCTCGGCGCTGGCGGAGATGTCGCCGTCGCTGGGCGGTGCGGTGAAGCTGGGCGACCATGTCCGCGTCGTGCCGGCCCCGGACAGCTACCGCATCCCGGAGGCCGAGATCGGCGCCGCCTTCGCCCGTTCGGTCGAGGAGGCCATCGCCGATCTGCGCGAGAAGGGCATCGCCCCGGCGGCGCTGCTGGTCGACACCATCTTCTCCAGCAGCGGCGTCTTCACCGATCCGGCCGGCTTCCTCGCCCCGGCGGTGGAGGCGATGCGCAAGGCCGGCGGCATCTTCATCGCCGACGAGGTCCAGCCCGGCTTCGGCCGGCTCGGCACCCACATGTGGGGCTTCGCGCGCCATGGGCTGGTGCCCGACATCGTGACGGTCGGCAAGCCGATGGGCAACGGCCATCCGGTGGCGGGGGCGGTGTTCCGGCCGGAGGTGATCGAGGCGTTCGGCCGCAGCCAGCGCTATTTCAACACCTTCGGCGGCAACCCGGTGTCCTGCGCCGTGGCGCTCGCCGTGCTGCGCGTCATCAAGGCGGAACGGCTGCAGGAGAACGCCCTGACCGTCGGCACGCAGATGATCGAGGGCCTGCGCGCGCTCGCCGCCAAGCACGAACTGATCGGCGACGTGCGCGGCAGCGGCCTGTTCATCGGCGTCGAGATGGTGCGCGACCGCAAGCTGAAGACTCCCGCCCCGGAGGAAACCGCCCGCGTGGTTAACGACATGCGGCGCCGCCGGGTGCTGATCAGCGCGACCGGACAGGAGGGGCACATCCTGAAGATCCGGCCGCCGCTGGTGTTCTCGGCCGACGACGCCCGGCTGTTCCTCGCCACGCTGGACGAGGTGCTGGCGGCGCTTTAGCCGGCCTCACTCGCGGTTGCGGTATTCAACCGGCACCCAACGATAGGCCTCGCCGTCGCGCCGCAGACGGCCGAGGCCGGGGAAGCTGAGATGGGCGGCGGCGGTCAGTTGGCCGCTGTCCGCCTCCTGGGCGAAGCGCTTCAGACGCTGTGCGCGTGCGGCGTCCTGGTCGATGTCGAAGGCGACGGTGGCTTCCGGATGCGGGAACTGCACCGGGCCGACATGGATGATATCGCCCCAGAACTCGATGGTCTCGCCGCGGCTGGTCACCCGGTAGAAGGCATGGCCGGACGTGTGGCCGGGGGTGGGAATCGCCGTGACCCCCGGCAGGATTTCGGATTGCCCGGTGAAGGGCTTGACCTTGCCGGCCTTGACATAGGGGCCGACGGTGGCGACCGCCTCGTCATAGTGTCGGGGCTGCAAACCCTTGGCCGTGTTGTCGCGGTTGAGGAAGAAGTCCAGATCGGCCTGCCCGACATGAAGGGTGGCGTTCGGAAACACCATCCGCCCGTCCAGCGCCAGCCCGCCGGAATGATCGGTGTGGATGTGGGTGAGGAGGATGTCGGTCACCTGATCCGGTCGGTAGCCGGCCGCGGCCAGACTGACCGGAAGCTTGCCGCCATAGGGTCCGAACAGCTGGCCCGCCCCAGTATCGACCAGCAGCAGGCGCGACCCGGCGTCGATCAGGAAGGCGTTGATGGAGGTTTCCAACGGATCGCGCTCGAACCGTTCAGCCAACAGCGCGTCGATGCGCTCCAGCGGCAGCCCCTTGACCAGCGGCTTGATGCCGAGAGGTAGCGTGCCGTCGCTGAGCGCGGTGATGCGGAGATCGCCGACGGTAAAGCGGTAGACGCCGGCCGCGGCGGGTTGGGCTGCCGATTGGGTGACCGACTGTGTGGCTGCCGTCTCGGCGGCATGGCCGGTAGGGATGGCGGCGAACAGCAGGCCGGCGGCCAGCAGAAGCATTTTCGAATTCATCGTGGCTGTCCTTGGTGCGATCCGGGTGTCTGGTGCTGCGGCGGCGTTCATTTCCACCGCTGCACAGGACCATCACCTAGCACCGGCCGGACGGCTTGATTACCCGCCGGCTTTGGGCAACATTGTGCCGAAATCCTATCCAATCGGCAGGCGCGGATGCAGGACCTGGGCGACACCATCGCCTTCGTGAAGGTGGTGGAGGAAGGCAGCTTCACGAAGGCCGCCCAGCGGCTGCGGCTGCCCAAGACGACGCTGAGCCGCAAGGTGCGCGACCTCGAAAGGCGGCTCGGCATCCAGCTTCTGCACCGGACCACGCGCCGCATCGGGCTGACCGAGGCGGGGACCGTCTATTTCGAGCGCTGCCGGCGCATCGCCGACGAACTGGAACAGGCCGAGAGCGCCGTCGCCCAGCTTCGCGACGCGCCGCGCGGCTGGCTGCGGGTCACCACCCCGCCATCCTTCGGGATGAAGGTCATCGCACCGCTTCTCCCCGCCTTCCGGACCCGGTATCCCGATGTCCGGATCGATCTGGTGCTCAGCCACCTGAATTTGGATCTGGTGGCGCGGGACATCGATCTGGCGATCCGGATGGGGGCGCTGCAGGACTCCGCCATGGCGGCCCGCAAGCTGGGCGTCCTGCCGCGCCATGTCTACGCCGCCCCATCCTATTGTGCTGCCCATGGCACGCCGGCCCACCCCGAAGAGCTGGTCCGGCATCTGACGCTGGCGAACATGACCGCCCGGCGCTCCTCCGGCTATGGCTGGCGCCTGTTCCGAACCGAAGGGGGCCGCGATGCGGAGGAGCTTGATGTCGTCATCGATCCGGTGATGGCGGCCGACGATCCGGAAATGCTGGTCCCGACGCTGCTGGCCGGTGGCGGGCTGGCGCTCGCCACCGACTTCGCCATGCGGCCGTACCGGTCGGCCGGGCAGGTGGTGCGGGTGTTGGACGGCTGGAAGGGATCGGATGTCGACCTGCACGCGGTCTTTCCCGGCGGGCGGATCCAGCCGCCGAAGGTGCGGTCCTTCCTGGATTTCCTGGTCGAGCGCATCGACCTGGAGGACGGCAGCGGTCAGGGCTGAGCGCTGCCCGTCACTCCCTCACCACATAGGTGAAGTAGCGGATCACACCCTTCGCGTCGGTCTCGCGGTACAGGCCCTGGATTTCGTTGTCGAAGCCGGGGAAGCGGTTGGCGCTTTCCTGGAAGACCTTCAGGTAGTCGATCATCGGCTTGGCCCGCTCGTCCAACCTTTCGCCGGGAACGATGGTGGCGATGCCCGGCGGGTAGACGACCCACAGGGTGGTGGCGATGCGGCCGGCGATCTCGTCGATCGGCAGGTAATCGACAGTGTTGCGCACCAGATGGCGCGTCGCCTCGCGCGGCGGCATCGCCATGGTCGGCAGATGCTCCGGCCGGAAGATGGCGCGCTGCAGGGCGCTGGTGTTCTTCTCCCGATAGAAGGCGTGCATCTCGGCGCAGAGGTCGCGCAGGCGCCGGCCCAGATAATGGGCGCGCCGCTTGGCGACGAATTCGGGGATGACCTCCTCCAGCGGGGCATTGTCGTCGTGCAGTCGCTTGAAGGCGACCAGACCGCTCAGCAGGGTGCCGGCCTTGCTCGATTCCACGCCCGGCGTCAGCAGGAACAGCAGCGAGTTCAGGTCGTTCTTTTCCGGAACGATGCGGTTCTCGCGCAGATATTGCGCCACCACCGGCGCCGGAATGCCGTGGTCGCCGTAGGCACCGCTGTGACGGTCGAAGCCGGGGGTCAGCAGCGTCAGCTTGTTGGGGTCGGTCATGGCATAGCCCGGCCCGACATGCTGGAAGCCGTGCCAGTCGGCGCCGGGGGCGAATTCCCAATGGCGCACATCGGTCGCCAACTCGTCGGTCGGCACCTCCTCCCACGCGGTCGGGACGCCGTTGCGGGTGACGCGGTCGGGCACGAAGGGATCGAAGAACCAGCGCTTGGCCGGGTCGCTCTCGCGCTCTTCGAACTCGCGGCGGATGGCGCGGATCTTCTTGCGCAGCTCGATGCCCAGCCGGATCGTGTCGTCCCACAGCACCTCGCCCGACCGCCCCTTCATCATCTGCGCGCCGACATCCAGCGAGGCGAACAGCGGGTAGAAAGGTGAGGTCGAGGCGTGCAGCAGGAAGGTCTCGTTGAAGCGGCGATGCTCCACCCGGCGGCGCTGGCCCTTGATGTGGTTGTCCTTCACATGGATCTGCGAGGCCTGCGAGAAGCTGGCCAGCTGCTTGTGGGTGGACTGGGTGGCGATGATGCCGGGATGGCCGTCGTTCAGCCCTTCCAGCCCCATGGCGAAATGGCCCTTGAACAGCGGGTGGAATTTCAGGAACCCGGCCCAGGCCTCGTCGAACAGGATGTAGTCGCAGAGCTTGCCGATCCGCTCCAGCATCATCTGGGCGTTGTAGATGGTGCCGTCGTAGCTGCATTGCTGGATCACCGCGGCGCGGAAGGGGCGTTCGCGCTTCCAGGCGTCGGGGTCCTTGACCAGCGGGTTGCGGCGGATGCGCTCGCGGATCACCTCTTCGTCCAGCGCCTGCGGGTCGATCGGGCCGATCAGGCCATGGGCGTTGCGCTCGGTCTCCAGGAAGATCGGAATGCCGCCGCCCAGGAACAGGCCGCCGTGATGGGCCGCCTTGTGGTTGTTGCGGTCGAACAGCACGAGGTCGTCTTCCGCCACCAGCGCCGACAGCACGATCTTGTTGGAGGCCGAGGTGCCGTTCAGCACGAAATAGGTGCGCTCGGCCCCGAAGATGCGGGCGGCCTCCTTCTGCGCCTGGAGCGCCGGCCCCTCATGGACCAGCAGGTCGCCCATCTCCAGCACCGAATTGTCGATGTCGTCGCGGAACACCGCCTCGCCCAGATGCTCGACGAAGATGCGGCCGATCGGGCTGCGGCTGTAGAAGATGCCGCCATTGTGGCCGGGGCAGGTCCAGAGCTGGTTGCCCTCCTCCGCGTAATCGACCAGCGCGCCGAAGAAGGGCGTCTTCAGCGTGTCGGCATATTGCTTCAGCCGGCTGACCAGATTCTTGGCGATGAACTCCGGCGTTTCCTCCGCCAGGAAGATGTAGCCGTCGACCTGATTGAGCACGTCGACCGGGATGTTCTCCAGCCGCTGGCGGCGGACCAGCAGGATGATCGGCATCTCCAGCCCGCGCTGGCGGGCGAAGGCGATCAGCGAGGCCTGCTTGCCGTCGGCGCCGCGCTTGCCCCAATCGACGATCATGCAGCCGATGGCGGCATCGGTGCGGATCGCCAGCTCGGCATCCTCGACCCGGCGGGCGCGCACCACCTCGAAGCCCATCCGCTCCACTTCCGACAGGATCTGCTGAAGCCGCATGCCCTCCAGTTCGTCCACCTCGAAGGCGGGGGCACAGACAAGGAAGTTGAAGCGGCGGAAGAAATCCATGCGACGGGTCTCCGGAAGGACTTGGCGGATCGGCCCCGCCGGACGATCGTCCGGCGTGGGCCGCCTCGCGCCGGCGCGTCACGCTACAGCAGCACCGTGACAGATGTATGACGCCCGGACCGGATGGACCGCTCAGGCAGCCCGGATGGAGGAGAGGAAAGCGGCGACCTGGGTATGCAGCGACGACGCCTCGCCGGACAGGGCGGCGGCTGCGGTCTTGACCTGATCGGCCGCCGCCTCGGTGTCGCGGGCCGCCGCCTCCACACCGCCGATGTGGGTGGACACCTGGCTGGTTCCCTGCGCCGCCTCCTGGGTGTTGCGCGCGATCTCCCGCGTCGCCGCGCTCTGCTGCTCGACGGCGGCGGCAATGGTGGCGGAGATCTGGCTGATGGAGCGGATCGTCGTCCCGACATTGCGGATCGCCGCGACCGTCTCGCCGCTCACCGCCTGGATTTCCTGGATCTGCGCGGTGATCTCCTCCGTCGCCCGCGCGGTCGAGGTGGCGAGGTTCTTCACCTCCTGGGCGACGACGGCGAAGCCCTTGCCCGCCTCTCCCGCCCGCGCGGCCTCGATGGTGGCGTTCAGCGCCAGCAGGTTGGTCTGGCTGGCGATTTCGGTGATCAGATGGGCGACCTCGCCGATCCGGGCGGCGGCGGCGGACAGTCCCTCGACGGTCGTGTTGGTCTGCATCACCTGCTGCACGGCCTCGCCGGCGACGCCGTTGGCCTGCTCGATCTGGCGGCTGATCTCGGCAATCGACGCGGTCAGTTCATCGGCGGCGGCCGCGACCGTCTGCACGTTACCGGACGCCACCTCGGAGGCGTTGGCTACGGCGGCGGTGCGCTCGTGCGTCGACTCCGCGGTGCGGTTCATCAGCTGGGCGGTCTGCTGCATCTGGTCAGCGGCATTGGTCAGCACCGTGAGCTGCCCGGTGATTCCGTTCTCGAAATTGGCGATCAGCCCGTCGACGGCCTGCCGGCGCCGGTCCTTCAGCGCCGCCTCCTCATGCTGCTGCGCCTCCAGACGGCGCATCTCGCGCGCGTTGTCGCGGAAGATGTGGAGCGCGTGCGCCAGCGTGCCGACCTCGTCGCCGCGCCCCTGGTCAAGGGCCTCCAGCTCGACCTCCAGATCGCCGCGCGACAGCCGCTCGGTCGCCGAGGTCAGGCGGGTCAGCGGGCGGGAGACGTGACGCTGGACGATCCAGACCAGCAGACCCAGAGACAGCGCGATGCCGAGCACCGATCCCAGCGATTGCCAGAACAGGGCGGCGTCATAGACCGCATCGCCGCTCCGTTGGGCGGCCTGCATCTCCTCCTTGGCGGCGGCGACCAGCTTGTCCGACTCGCCGTTGATCTTGAAGCGCACGTCGCGCATCTCGCCGAAGATCACCTGGAAGGCCTCGTCCTTCTTGCCTTCGGCCGACAGGGCGATGGCCCGCTGGGCCAGCCGGTCGTAATCGCCCGACAGGTCCTGGATGTCCTTTGCCGGCTTTGCGATGGCCGGCGTCGGGTTGGTCTCCAGAATCCGCTTCGAATAATCCAGCACGGCGGCCAGACGCTGCTGGTAGCGTCCGCGGATGGTCTTCACGTCCTCCGCCTTGGTGGCGAGCACGGCGTTGGATGTGGCGATCGCTGTGACGTTCAACTCGCTGTTCAGGCGCAGCGCCATCTCCAGACGTGCCGCATCACGCTCGACCAGCTGAACGTTCCGTTCATGCAGGGTGGAGAGCGACGCCAGGCCATACACCGCGATCCCGACGGCGATGGCGGCCAGCAGCAGCGACGGCCCCATGATCTTGGTGACGAGGCGCGTGCGGATGGGCGACACGGAGGTTAGCGACACGGACATGGGGGTGCACCTTTTTGAACTCGATCGACCGGACGATTGCCGTGCGGGCTACGCACTCTGATGTCAGTGTCTAGTCCAATTATTGCGGCCCGGTTTACATATGGCGGTATTTTAGGAAATTTGGGTGCGGTCGCTGCAGATGGAAGGCCGGACGACGCTGGTCCTGCGCCAACAAGCCGCACATTGGACAGGAGCCGCGCCGGGAGGGCCGCGTGACGTCGCATGGACGCCCAGCCCGAATGATCGGCACCACACGCGGAGTCGGGCCGATTCGATCAGCCCGAGTCCAAGGCCCGTCCTCGGGTCAGCGAGACGGGTTCAGCGTCGGCATGGTCAGTTCGGGCCCCTTCGCGGCATCGGCGATGGTGATGGCGGCCGGCCCCTGGGGTCCCAGCGTCACCGTCACCGGACGGCCGTTGTTGTAGTTCTTCCACATCTGGTACAGGGCCAGCACCGCATACATCTTGGCGTCGCGGCCGGTGTTGTAGGACCATTCCTGGGTCGGCACGACCCGAAGGGCGCCGTTGCCGGCCTGGTCCACCTTGTCGGCGAAGTGGTAGCCGAGACGCTCGCCGATGGTCGCGACCAGCCCGTCAAAACCGGGCGACAGCCGCTCGAACCCGGCCTGCGCCGGTGCCGCCTCCCCACCACCCAGCGTGCTGGCGGTCTGCCGCTTGACGAGGTCGGAGAACAGCCAGCCCTCTTCCCCGGTGCGCAGCACCCGGACGCCCAGCCAGTTGCCTTCCCGCCGCAGCTCGACCACCTCGCCGCCGCGCGCAACGGTGGACCGCACCGCCGCATCATCGGAAGGGCCGGCGCGCAGGTTCACCTTCTCCCCCACCACCGCATGGACGTCGCCGGATGCGGCAAGCGCCGGCATTCCCGCCAGTCCGAGTGCCGCAACCAGGACCATGATCGTCTTGCGTGACATGACCGTTCCTCCCGCTGTTGTGCCGGTACGCTCCGTTTCGCGAACAACACCCGGCAAGGCGCGGATGATCCATTGGCCGTTCGCCGGTGAGGTCCGCAAGCCGCGGAATTCGCGGCGGCGTTCCGGCATTTTCGCTTGACCTGAAGTTCACTTGAGGTTTTATGCTGGTTGCGTTGGATCTGGTATACCAAGCGCCAGAACCCTTCCCCACCGACGAACTTTTCAGGCAGGTAGATGATGAACACCCTTCAGCCGGAGACACTGCAGCGCCCGCCTTCGAAGACACGGACGCTGCGCGTGCATCGTCTGGAGCGGGTGGCGCCGCAGGTCATGCTGGTGGAACTGCGCGACCCTGACGGGCAGGTCCTGCCGCCGGCGGAGCCGGGTGCGCACATCGACATCCATCTGCCGGACGGGGCGGTGCGGTCCTATTCGCTGTGCGGCAATCCGGCGGACTGGCAGGCCTACAGCATCGCCGTTCTGAACGTCCCCGGGGGGCGGGGATCGCGTTTCGTCCATGGCGAACTGGAACCCGGCGCCGCCGTCGCCATCGGCCTGCCGCGCAACAATTTCCGCTTCGACGAGGCGCCGCGCTATCTGTTCATCGCCGGCGGCATCGGCATCACGCCGCTGCTGCCGATGATCCGCGCGGCGGCCGGCCGGGGCGCCGACTGGACCCTGCATTATTGTGTGCGCAGCGCCGCGGCGGCGCCGTTCCTCGGCGAACTCCGGGCCCTGCCCCATGGCCATATCGAGGTCCATGCCGCCGACGAGGGGCGGAAGCTGACGGTGGACGCGCTGCTCGCCGCGACTCCCGTCGATGTCCCGATCTACTGCTGCGGTCCGCAACGGCTGATGGAGGCGGTTGCCGCAGCGGCCCGGCCGGCGCAGGATGTCCGCTTCGAATGGTTCACGCCGCGGGTCGAGCCCGTTCGCGAAGATGGAGCCGCCGACAGCGTCAAGGACGACAGCTTCGAGGTGGTCTGCGCCCGGTCGGGCGTGACGGTTACGGTACCGCCGGGGACCAGCGTGCTGGAGGCGCTCTATGCTGCCGGCGTCACGGTCGACTCGTCTTGTGAACAGGGCATCTGCGGCACCTGCGAGACGACGGTGCTGGAGGGCGAACCCGACCACCGCGACAGCGTGCTGTCCGACGCCGAACGGGCCGCCGGCAAGACGATGATGCTGTGCGTGTCGCGTGCCCGCAGCGCAAGATTGGTGTTGGACCTGTGAGTCCGGGACACTCAACGACGACAATTCAACGATGAAGGGGAGAGCACGCATGACCGAGAACGACCTGCAACGGCTGGGGCTGGCGCTGCTGAACAGCCCGGCCGAGGCCATCGCCTATTCCGACCGCGAGGGCATCATCCGCTTCTGGAACGCCGGTGCCGAGCGGGTGTTCGGCTTCACCGCCGAAGAGGCATTGGGCCAGTCGCTCGACATCATCATCCCCGAACGGCAGCGCCAGCGCCATTGGGACGGCTATGACGAGGTGATGAAGTCGGGGGTCAGCCGCTACGGCAGCGGCGACCTGCTGTCGGTTCCGGCGACCCGCAAGGACGGCAGCCGCATCTCGGTGGAGTTCACCGTCGTGCCGCTGAAGGACGCGGACGGCGCCATGCTGGGAATGGCCGCCGTCATGCGCGACGTCTCCGCCCGCTTCGAGGAGCTGAAGGCCCTGCGCCGTCAGGCGGCCGGCCGCTGACCGGCCTTCCCCTGCACTACGCGCCGCCGGCCAGACGCGCCCGCAACTCGCGCTTCACCACCTTACCGTAGTTGTTTTTCGGCAGCGCCTCGACGAACAAGTAACGCTTGGGCCGCTTGAAGCGGGCGATGTTGGCGTTGCAATGGGCGTCGAGGCTGTCGGGCGAAATCTCGCGGCCGGCCTCGGCGACGATGAAGGCGACGACGATCTCGCCCCATTCCGGATCGGGCTGGCCGGTGACGCAGACCTCGGCGACGTCCGGGTGGCGCAGCAGCACCTCCTCGACCTCGCGCGGGTAGATGTTGGTGCCGCCGCTGATGATGACGTCCTTCGAGCGGTCGCGCAGGGTCAGGTAGCCGTGCCGGTCGAACGACCCCATGTCGCCGGTGTAGAGCCAGCCGCCGCGCAGCGCCTCGGCCGTCGCCTTGGCGTTGTTCCAATAGCCCGCCATCACCACGTCGCCGCGGCAGACGATCTCGCCCACCTCGCCGGGCGGCAGCGGGCGGCCGTCGGCATCCACCACCGCCACCTCGACGCCGCTGCGGGCGAAGCCGACCGATCCCAGCACCGCATCGTCGTCCCCGGCATGATCGCGGCGGAGCAGGGAGGTGATGGTCATCGGCGCCTCGCCCTGGCCGTAGATCTGGACGAAGACCGGCCCGAAGACCGCCAGCGACCGCCGCAGTTCCTCCACATACATCGGCCCGCCGCCATAGACGATGGAGCGCAGATTGGCCGGCCGTCGCCCGCCGCGCTCCGCCTCCAGCCGCAGCCTCTGCACCATAGTGGGGGCCAGGAAGGCGCCGCAGCCGGGGTGGCGGTCGCAGAGATCGAGGAACTCCGCCGGTTCGAAGGCCGACGAGGCCGGAACCACCTGCCGGGCGCCGCGGGCGACATAGGCCGCCATGTAGAGGCCGGAGCCGTGCGACATCGGCGCCGCGTGGAGCAGGCTGCACTCCTCGTCCACCGCCTCGACATCGGCGAGATGGGCGATGGTCATGGCCAGCAGGTTGCGGTGCGACAGCATCGCCCCCTTGGACCGGCCGGTGGTGCCGCTGGTGTAGAACAGCCAGCCCAGCGCCTGCGGATCGGGATCGACCGGCCCGGTCCACTCCTCCACCGCCGTCAGCGCCGCGTAATCGCTCCCGCCGATGACGATCCGGCGGCAGGAGGCTGCCGGCGATCCGTCAAGCGCCTGTTCCAATCCGGGGGCCAGCTTGGGCGAGACGAAGACGGTGGTCGCGGCGGAATCCTCCAGGATCTGCACCAGCTCGCGCGGATGCAGCTTGGCGTTCACCGGCGTCGCCGCCATGCCGGCCGCCCAGATGGCGAAGAATAGCTCGACATATTCCGGCACATTCTCCGTCGCGATGGCGATGCGGTCGCCCGGCTGCCCCGAGGCCCGCAGCCCGGCGGCGATGCGCAGCGCGCGCGAGCGCAGCTCCGCGAAGCTGTGGACCGGCTCGGTGCCGCGGAACACCGCCCCGCGGTCGGGGAACCGGGTTGCCGCCTGATCCAGAAGGGAGAAGAGATTCACCGGGGCTGTTCCTTTTACGGCTGATCCGCTTGAACAGCCGATTGTAGGATATGGGAACCGGTTCGGGCAGCCCCCGTTATCGACCGGCTCCCATGACAGCCTCGATGCCGCCGGGTCTATTGGACCAAGCGATCCAACAGCTCCAGGGCATCGGCGGGCAAATCCAGTTCCGCTGCCGCCAGATTTTCCCGCAGGTGACCGACCGAAGAGGTTCCCGGGATCAGCAGCACATTGGGCGCCCGCTTCAGCAACCAGGCGAGCGCCACCTGCATCGGTGTCGCGCCGAGCCGGCGGGCGACTTCCGACAGCTGGTCCGACTGCAGTGGCGAGAAGCCGCCGAGCGGGAAGAACGGCACATAGGCGATCCCCTTGCCGGCGAGGTCGTCGATCAGCGCGTCGTCCGCCCGGTGCACGAGGTTGTAGTGGTTCTGCACGCAGAGGATCTCGCAGATGCGTCGGCCTTCCTCGACTTGGCCCGCCGTGACGTTGCTGAGGCCGATGTGCCGGACCAGCCCCTGCCGCTGCAGGTCGGCCAGCACGCTCAGTTCCCGTTCGAGCGAGCCCTCGGCAGGGGAGTGGCCATGGTCGCCCCACAGCCGCAGATTGACGACGTCGAGCACGTCCAGGCCGAGATTGCGCAGATTGTCGTGCACGGCCTGCCGCAGCTCGTCGGGCGAGGCCGCCGGCAGCCAGGACGCATCGTCGCCGCGCCGGGCGCCGATCTTGGTCACGATCAGCAGATCGTCCGGATAGGGCGCCAGCGCCTCGCGGATCAGGCGGTTGGTGACATGCGGACCATAGAAGTCGCTGGTGTCGATGTGGTTCACGCCAGCTTCTATTGCATGCCGAAGCACGGCAATCGCCGCGTCATGGTCCTTCGGCGGGCCGAACACGCCGGGACCGGCAAGCTGCATGGCGCCGTAGCCGAGCCGCCTTACGGTCTTGCCGCCGAGGGTAAAACTGCCGGATTTATCGAGCTTGGATTTGTCTAGGATGGACATGATGGCCTCCGTTTTGGTCTCGGCAAATCTAGTCGCCATCGCCCTGTTCGATTAGTCTGCACAGTGTGGACGGCCTGTGCGGATCGGCGAACAATGCAGCATGACCTGGGGGACCTGAACGCCTTCGTCGCGGTGGCCCGCGCCCGTGGCTTCCGCGAAGCCGCCCGCGCCAGCAACGCCAGCGCCTCGGCCCTCAGCGAGGCCGTGCGGCGGCTGGAGGCGCAGCTGGGCGTGAGGCTGCTCAACCGGACCACGCGCAGCGTGGTGCTGACGGAGGCGGGGGAGCGTCTGCTGGCCCGGCTCGCCCCCGCATTGCGCGAGGTCGATGCCGCGCTCGACGTGGTGAACGGCTTCCGCGACCGGGTGGCGGGGACCCTCAGGCTGAATGTGCCGGTCAGCGTGGCGCGACTGGTCCTGCCGGCGATCCTGCCGCGCTTCCTCGCCGCCTATCCCGAAATCCGGGTGGAGGTGATGGCGGAAGACAGCTTCATCGACGTGCTGGCGGCCGGCTGCGACGCCGGCATCCGCTATGACGAGCGGCTGGAACAGGACATGATCGCGGTTCCAATCGGCCCCCGCGTCCAGCGTTTCGCGACCGCGGCCTCGCCCGCCTATCTCCGAGCGAGAGGACGGCCGGAGCATCCGCGCGACCTGATGGCTCATGCCTGCCTGCGCGGGCGCTTTGCCAGCGGCGCCTTTCCGCTGTGGGAGTTCGAGCGCGATGGGGAGGTGATCCGGCTCGATCCGCCCGGTCCGCTGGTGGTGGGTCCGGGAGGTGGCATGGAACTCGCGATCGACGCGGCGGTGTCCGGCGTCGGGGTGGTCCATCTGTTCGAGCAATGGCTGCGCCCGCATCTGGACAGCGGCGCGCTGGAGCCCGCTCTCGAACCCTGGTGGCAAAGCTTTTCCGGCCCCTTCCTCTATTATGCCGGGCGTCGTCTGGTGCCGGCTCCGCTTAGGGCCTTCCTCGATTTCATCAAGACCGCGGACGGGACCCGCTGATGGCTCCCCGGATGGTCAGCTTTCTTGGAACCGTCGCGGCGTGCCAGGGTTAAGCTGGAAAGCAAATGCAGGGAGCGAATCACTCATGCCGAACGAAAGGACCCGTGCGCTGCGTCTCGCGGCGATGTTGGGCGGATGCCTGGCCCTGGCCGGCTGCGGCGGTGGGGCGACGGGGCTCGGCCTCAACCTCGTCTCGCAGGAACAGCTCGCCGATCTGGGCAAGCAGGACTGGCAGCGCCTGGTCTCCTCCACGCCGGCCACCACTAACCAATCCTACCAGCGCCGGGCCGAGGAGGTGTCGGCGCGCCTGCTGCGTGCCGCCGGCCTCGACGCCTCGAAATGGGAGGTCCGCGTCTTCCAAGGTGAGGAGGCCAATGCCTACGCCCTCCCCGGCCAGAAGATCGGCGTCTATGAAGGGCTGTTCCGCTACGCCAAGAATGATGCGCAGCTGGCCGCGGTGGTCGGGCACGAGATCGCCCACAATCTGGATGCCCACGCCGCCGAGCGGGTCAGCACCCAGATGGCGTCGGAGGCGGGAGCCGGCATCGTCGGTGCCGCGCTGGGCGCAGGCGGCGTTCCCGGCAGCCAGCAGATCGCCGCGGCGCTCGGCACCGGTGCGCAATACGGCCTGATCCTGCCCTACTCGCGCAACCAGGAGTTGGAGGCCGACCGCGACGGGCTGATGCTGATGGCGCGCGCCGGCTACGACCCGCGCGAGGCCGTGGCGCTGTGGGGCAACATGCGGCAGGCCGGATCGGAACCGCCGGTGTTCCTGTCCACCCACCCCGGCATCGACGACCGCATCGGCCAAATGAACCGCCTGATGCCGGAGGCGCTGAAACTCTACGCGCCGAAATGACGACCCATCCGACGCGTCATTCCGGCAGCATGACCGTCAGGCAATCGGCGATCTGTTGGGGGGAGAAGGGCTTGCGCAGCAGGCGCACCGCCTCCCCAAAATCCGGCGTGTCGGCATAGCCGGTGACGATCAGCGCCGGTATTCCGGGGCGCAATTGCCGGGCGCCCCGCACCACGGCGGCGCCGTTCATGCCGGGCATGGCGAAGTCAGTGACCAGGGCGTCGATCTCCGCCCCGTCGCTGAGAACCGCCAGGGCCTCCTCGCCGCTGTCCGCCTCGATGACCCGGTGCCCGAGGTTCTCAAGCAGCGCCATCGTCCCCATCCGCACGATCGCATCATCCTCCACCAGCAGGATGGTGCGCCCGGCGCCGGGTTCGACCTCGGCAGCGGGCGCATCCGGCATGGCGGTGCCGGTGGAAGCGCTGGGCAGGTACAGGGTGATCGCGGTTCCGGCGCCCGGCGTGCTGTCGATGTGGATGCCGCCGCCGGACTGCGTCGCCATGCCATGGACCATCGACAGGCCGAGCCCCGATCCCTTGCCGATCGGCTTGGTGGTGAAGAACGGCTCGAAAACATGCGGCATCACCGTCGGATCGATCCCGCTGCCGGTATCCTCCACCCGGATCGCCACATAGGTCCCGGACGCCAGTTCCACCGGTATCGTCCCATTGCCGTCACTGCCGATCTCAGCGACGAATGCCGTCATCGACAGCCGCCCACCCGCAGGCATCGCGTCGCGTGCATTGATGACGAGGTTCGGGATGGCGGATTCGAACTGGGCCCGGTCGATCAGCGCCGCGGGAAGTCCGGGCGGCACCTCGATCATGACGGCGATCTGGCCGCCCAGCGTGCGCTCCAGCAGCGAGCCCATGCCGGAAAGCAGCTTCCCCAAATCGGTAGCCTCGGGCATCAGCATCTGGCGCCGCGCGAAGGACAGCAGCGACTGCGTCAGCCATGCCCCCCGCTCGATCGAGCGGTTGGCCGCCTCGAACAACTGGCGCGGAGTGCCGTCGGGCACCGTGGGCTCCAGAGCGGCAAGGCAGCTGACGATGCCCTGCAGCAGGTTGTTGAAATCATGCGCCACACCGCCGGTCAGCTGCCCGAGCGCCTCCATTTTCTGGGCCTGGACCAGGGCCGATTCGGCCCGCCGCCGGTCGGCCATCTCAGTCTGCAATGCCCGTGTCCGGTCGGCGACCCGCTCCTCCAGATGACTGGTGGCCTTGGTGATCTCTTCCAGATGGCTGCGGGTCCGGTACTGGCGCGTCCGGCTGCGCAGCGCGGCCTGGGCAGCACTCTGCAGCGCCTCACGGTGCAGCGGCCGGTCGAGCAGCGTGACGTTGCCGAGCGATTGAAAGAACTCCTGACGGCCGCGGCCGGCCCTCCGGCTGCCGCGCGAGGTCAGGATCACGATAGGCAGGTCCGACCAGGGGGATTGGTCCTCCAGCCACGCCGCCAGGGGATCGACATCGCCGAGCGCCCCTTCCGACAGCATCAGCGCCGTGGTCCGATCGCCAAGGCTTCGGCAAAGCGCCGCCATGTCCGCGCAGGATTGCGTTTCCATGCCGATCTCGCCGAGGACCGAGCCGATCACTTCGGCATCCCGCCCTTCCGGGGCCAGGACAAGGATGGATGTGCGCATCGGCGTCGATCACCCGCCCTCTGCATGGCCGCGGAGCAGAGGTTCCACCGGGCCGTCATAGTGCGGCACCCCCGTCAGCACGCCGCGGAATTCCATCAGCTGCGGGCCGACCTGCATGCCGTCCGGGAACAGCCGGAACTCGCGGATCGACAGTTCGTGGATGCCAGTGCGCTTCTTGACCACCGAAATCGCCTTGCGCACCTCGCCCCCGGCTTCGAAGAAGCGCAGCAGGACCACGGTGTCGCTCATGAAGGAGAGGTCGACGGGGTTCTGCACGTCGCCGATGATGCCCTGCTGGGCCAGGACCAGGATGGTCACCACGCCCTTGTTGTTCAGATAGGTCAGCAGTTCGTGCATCTGCAGGATCAGCGCCTGCTCCTCCGGCATGGTGCTGAGGTAGGAGTTCAGGCTGTCGATCACCACGATGCGGGCATCGCGATCCTCGACCTCGCGGCGGACCTGCCAGACGAACTGGCCCGGCGACAGGCGGGACGGGTTGGCGCGCTGCCAGCCGACGTGCTTCCGGTGCACGGCCTCGACGATGTCGATCCCCAGCGCGATGCTGCGCAATTCCAGCGTCTTGAAATTCTCGTCGAACGAGAAATAGGCGGCATGTTCGCCGCGCCTGACCGCCGCCGCGACATATTGCAGGGCGATGGAGGATTTCCCGACCCCCGACGGCCCGACCAGCATCGTTGTGGTCCCCTGAGTCAGCCCGCCGCCCATCAGCGCGTCCATGGCCGGCAGTCCGCTTTCCATCCCCTCCGGCTCGAAGTCGCTGCGATGCTCCTCCGCGATCAGGCTGGGGAAGACCAGGACATTGCGTTCGGTGATGGCGAAGTCGTGCCAGCCGCTCTGGTACTCGGCGCCCCGCATCTTGGCGATGCGCAGGCGGCGGCGAGCCGCGCCGTAGGAGCGTTCGCTCTGCTCCAGCGCGATCACGCTGTGCACCAGACTGTGCAGTTCCGTGGTGCTTTCCTGATGGGTCAGGTCGTCGAGGATCAGGGTGGTGCAGCGGCGGCCCTGCAGGTACTGCTTGAGCGCGAGGATCTGCCGGCGGTAGCTGAGTTGATCCTGGGTGAGCAGCCGCAGTTCCGACACGGTGTCGATCACCAGCACTTCGGGGTTCTGCTCCTCGATACGGTCGATGATCAGGCTCACCGTCTCGCCCAGTTCCACTTCGGACGGGTAGAGCACGCTCTGCTGGCGATCCAGCTGCGCTTCGATCGGCACGATGTCGAATACCGGGATGCCGTCCAGCGACCAGCCGTGGCTGGCGGCGGTCGCCTCCAGTTCCGGCGCGCTTTCCGACAGCGTGATGTAGAGACCCTTCCTGCCCTCTTCCCGCGCCTGCAGCAGAAGCTGCAAGGCGATGGTCGTCTTCCCGGTGCCCGGTGCGCCTTCCAGCAGATGTATTCGGCCGCGCGGCAGACCACCGCGTAAAATCAGGTCGAACTCCGGAATTCCGGTCTGCACTTTATCAATCGGGATCGGCTTAGGCACCAACGGCTCCTTCACTTTCATGTCTGCAGACAAACACGGCGCAGGCGAAATGTTCCGTCGGTTCTAATGTACGGCTCGAAAATTGGCTGGGAGTGTCATTGCTCCCACCGATAACTCAGAGGTCCGCTGACGGTCGACCGGCGCCGTCGGCGACCGCTGTTCGGTCTTCGCCATCGCTCCCCGCCAGATGCCGGTTGAGCGCCGCGGCCAGCGTGCGCGGGGTGACCGGCTTGTGTAGCAGGTGGAAACCGTATCTGAGCGCATCGTTCTGCGGTTCGGTGCCGATCTCCCCGGTGACGATCAGGCCGGGAATGCCCGGATCGTGCATCGCGCGGATGCGCAGGATCGCCTCCGTGCCGATGCGCTTGTCCCGCAGGCGATAGTCGACGATGAGGATGTCCGGCCGCCGCCCGTCCCGTTCCAGGCTCTCCACTGCATGGTCGGTGGAATCGGCGGCGATCACGTCGAAATTCCAGGCGTGAAGGATGCTTTCCATTCCGGCCAGGACGATGGGGTCGTCGTCGACGACCACCGCCAGCCGCGTTTCCCCCCGCTCCGGCGGTGCTGGCGCCGCTTCGGCGGGCTGGGGTTCCGCGGCGCGGTCTTCGGTGGCGAGCGGCACGGCGATGCTGAACAGCGACCCCTGCCCGGACTGTGAATGCACGGTGACGGGATGATCCAGCAGGTCCGACAGGCGGCAGACGATCGCCAACCCCAGCCCCAGCCCCTGGTTGCGGTCCCGCTCGGGATTCTCGATCTGATACAGTTCTTCGAAGACGCGGTGGATCTGATCGGCCGGGATGCCGCATCCGCTGTCGCGAACCCCGATCAGCAGATGATCGGCCTGCAGGGTGCATTCGACCGTGACCCCACCCCGGTCGGTGTAGCGGATGGCGTTCTCCACCAGATTGCGCAGCATGCGGCCGAGCAGGACGCGGTCGCTGCGGATCGCCGTGTGGCAGGGCACCACCCGCCAGTCCAACCCCTTTTCCTGGGCGAGCGGCGCATAGGCGTCGTCCAGGCTCCTCAGCAGATCCGACGCGCGGAACTCCTCCAGCTGCGGCGCCACGATGCCGGCGTCCAGACGGGAGATGTCGAGCAGCCCGTCCAGCAGCCCCTTGAGAATTTCCAGACCATGCTGGAGACGGCCCAGCGCGTCTAGTCCGGGGCCGTCGGTCAGGTGCGGGCGCAGCACCTCGGCGAACAGCAGGATCGACTGCATCGGCTGGCGGAGATCGTGGCTGGCGGCGGCGAGAAAGCGGCTCTTGCTGCGGCCGGCTTCCTCCGCCGCGTCACGGGCGCGGTGGATGTCGTGGATGTCGACCGCGCCGCCATACCAGGCGACGATCCGTCCGCCCTGGTGGATCGGATGGGTGCGGCTGAGATGCCACCGGTAGGCTCCGTCGGCCCGGCGCAGTCGCAGTTCGTATTCGTGCGGCGCGCCGACGGCGATGGCGCGGGCGCGGATCGCCTGGACATGCCCGACATCGTCCGGATGGAGGTCTTCCATCCGGTTGGCCTCGGTCGTCATGCGGCCGGTGTAGGCGCGGAAGGCAGCGTTGACGAACTCCAGCGTGCCGTCCGGATGGTTCACCCACATCATGTGCGGCGCGTTTTCGACCAGGGCGCGGAGCCGTTCCTCGCTGGCGCGCAACGCGACGGACGCCGCCTCGTTGGCTTGCATCTGCCGGTCGAGGTCTTCGGCCAGCGCATCGAACGACAGCCCGAGCCGGCTCATTTCCGGGCCGTCCACCGCGCCGACGCGGGCGGAGCGGTCACCGGAACGCCAGCGTTCGGTCGCTGCGATCAACGCCGTCACCGGCTGATGGATATGGCGTTTGGCGATCAGGTACGCCGCCAGCAGGCCCAGCACCAGCGTGGCGGCGATCCAGATCAGCGACCGTTCCAGCGCGTCGTCGATGCTGCCCATCGCAGCGTCATGGTCGATGCCGATGGCCACGAAGATATGCCGGACCCCGGCGGACAGCGGCACATAGGCGAACACCCGCTCGACGCCGTCGATCCCCATCATTTGGGCAGTGCCCACGGCATCGGCGTCCAGCAGGGGGCGGAACCGCTGCGGAAGTACGGTGCCGACAAGTCCGGTACTTGCCGGCACGTGGGCCAGCACGGTGCCGTTGCCGTCGGCCACCAGCAGCGACGCATTGTCGGGAAGGGGATGTTCGGAAAGATAGCGTTCGAGCCAGCCGAGATCGATCAGCGCCGTGACCACGCCGATCGGCGGACCATCGGCGCTGTTGCGGCGGATCGGCAGGCCGAACGGCATGGCGGGCTTGCCGTTGTGCCGCTGCCGGATGAACTCGCCGACGGTGAAGCCGCCGCTTTCCAGGGCGGCGCGCACATGCATCCGGTCGGCGATGGTCCGTCCGGCCAGGGCCGCGTTGGTGGAGCAGAGGATGACCCCGTCCGTGCCGGTGAGGTTGATCGACAGGTAATCCGCGATCCGTGCGCCGGTGCGCGTCAGCAGCGCCTGACAGGCCGACGCATCGAGAGCCTGCGCGGCCGACGTCTCGGCCAGCAGTTCCAGCATCTGGCGCACGCCTTCGACGAGGCGCTGCTGCTCGCCGCCGAGCAGGCTGAGAAGCTGCAGCGCATGCTCGTGGATTTCCTCCGAACGCTGGCGGCGCAGGTCGATCTGGTTCCAGACCTCCAGGGCGCAGACCGGTACCAGGGCCAGGAACACGAGCAGCAGCAGGCGGATCAGGAAGCTCATGGCGCTCCAATCCCGGCCTTGGTGCTGTGGGTTGCGACCGTCATTGCTCCGTCTCCCGTCCGGCCCCGCTCAATCCTTAACCGTCAGGGATTGCCGAACGCTGCCATGCGATCGCCATTTGCGGCCCGGCAGGTTCGTTGGGAAATCGACGGAGCACAACAGATCAGAAGAGGGAGCGATCGGGTTGCCCCGCACACGCGCAGGCCGCCCCCGGCCGTCACCCCGCCGCGATGGCGCTGTTCAGCGAGGCGATCAGGATGTGGGCGTCCACCGGCTTGCCCAGCACGTCGCGGGCGCCGCCGCCGATGGCCCGCGCCCGCGTGGTCTCGTCGGCATAGGAGGTCATGAACAGGATCGGCGGATGTCCACCGCCGTCGGCGTTCAGCCGCTCCTGCATCTCCAGCCCGGACAGGCCGGGCATGCGGACGTCCAGGATGATGCAGTCGATATCGCCGCGGTCGGCGCTGGTCAGGAATTGCGCCAGGAAATCCTCGGCGGAGACGAAGGACCGGCAGCGGAAGCCGACGGACCGCAGCAGGTCGTCCAGCGCCTCGCGGATCGCCTCGTCGTCATCGACCACCGCTATCAGGGGTGCGTTGGACAATTCGTGATGCCTCGACCGGATGGTGGCGCCGTTCCCTGGCGCCACGCGCATCCTAGCCGGACGGGACCGCGGGGAGATACCACACCTAGGTCTACCCGTCGGGGGCCTATTCCTCCGGGTCCAGCACCTCCGCCTTGCGGACGAGGTCGGCGACCGAGCGCACCTGCATCTTCCGCATCACCTTGCCGCGGTGAAGCTTCACCGTCACCTCGCTGATGCCGAGATCGCCGGCGATCTGCTTGTTCAGCCGGCCCTTGACCACCTCGGCCATCACCTCGCGCTCCCGCGGGGTCAGGGTCGCGGCCAGCGATTCCACCGTCATCGCAGCGGCCCGATCGCGCCGCCTGGACCGGTCGCGGGCGATCGCGGCCTCCACCGCGTCCAGCATGTCCTGGTCGCGGAAGGGCTTGATGAGGAAATCCGTCGCCCCCGCCTTCATCGCCCGCACCGACATCGGCACGTCGGCGAAACCGGTCATGAAGACGATGGGCAGCGCGATGCCCAGGCTGTCCAGCCTGGTCTGGAACTCCAGCCCGCCCAGGCCGGGAAGCCGCACGTCCAGGATCAGGCAGCCCAGCCGGTCGGGAACCGCCGCCGCCAGCAGTTCGGCCGTGCTGCCGAAGGCGAGGCTTTCGATGCCGACCGACCGCAGCAAATCGACCACCGCCTCCCGCATGCCGGCATCGTCATCCACGACGAGAACCAGCGGGTCGTTCGTGAGAGGGGATGGGGCGGGGCTTTGTGGCATGGCGGTCAGTCCTCTCGTGCCGGCGCCGGCGGAACGGCCGGCGATGCGGAAAACGCGGGCAGCGGCCTGGAAGATGCCGGGGGCTCGGGCAAAGCCGCGGGTATGGTGAATTCGAACACCGCCCCACCTTCCGCATGGTTGTGCGCGGTAAGCGTGCCGCCGCAGGATTCGACGGTGGACCGGCAGATCGACAGCCCCATGCCCATGCCGTCCGGCCGGGTGGTGAAGAAGGGATCGAACAGGCGGGCGCGGCTGGCCTCGTCGATGCCCCGGCCGCGGTCGCGGACAGCCACCCTCACCTCGTTGCCGTCCCCCGCACGCTCGACAGTGACGGTCAGTTCGCGGCGCGGGCTCCCCGCCTCCGCCATGGCGTGCAGGCCATTGGTGACGAGGTTGACCAGCACCTGCTGCAAGCCGACCCGATTGCCCCGCACCGTCGGCACGTCGGGCGCGAACCCGGTGACCAGCACCGTCGCGGCGGCCGACAACTCGCGCTCCAGCAGCAGCGCCACCTCCTCCACCAGTTGGCGCAGGTCGATGGTCTCGTCGCAGCGGGTGTTTTTGACCAGCATGCCGCGGGTCCGCTGGACGATGTCGGCGGCGCGCTTGCCGTCGCGGACGATGCGGTCCGCCGCCTTGACGGCGGTCTCGACGTCCGGCGGGTCTCGGCGCAGCCAGCGCAGGCAGGCCTGCGCGTTCAGCACGATGGCGCCCAGCGGCTGGTTCAGCTCGTGGGCGATGGAGGCGGACAAAGCGCCCAGCGTGGCGGCGCGCGCCGCGCGGGCGAGTTCCGCCTGCGCCGCCAATAGCGCCTCCTGCGTGCGTTCGCGCTGGGTGATGTCGACGACGCCGACCACGACCCGGTCGAAGCCGACACCGTCGTCCGGAAAGCTGATGCCCAGCAGCACCGTCAGGGTGCGCCCGTCGGCGGCGATCAGCTGCGCCCGCCCCTCGAAGCGGTCGCGCCGCTCCCAAAGCGCCAGGAGTATCTGCGGCAGCGCCGGATCCTCGGCGGGAAGGAAGCGTTCGAGCGGCCCCAGCACCTCCGCCCGTGCGGTGGCGCCCAGCAGTTCCAGGGTGGCGTCGTTGACGTTGGTGGTGACGACCGACGCCCCCATCTCCCGCGCCCAGCCGGGATTGGCCTGCGCATGGGCGGCGATGTCCGTCACCCCGTCCGCCCGCAGCGCGTCGAGCGCCGCCGTCACGGCGGTGAAATCCTGTTCCCACAGCGAGATGCGCGCCTGCTCGAACATGCCGCGATAACGCCGTTCGCTGCGCGCCAGCGCGTTGTTGGCCCGGACCAGCAATGCCCGCGAGTCATGGTCCCGCACCAGCAGCGCACCGGTGATCAGGATGGCCGCCAGCGAAACGCCGCAGCGCAGCACCGACGACAGGTCCATGTCGTGCCAGTGCGACAGGAAGAAGGACAGCACCGCCAGCAGCGCGCAGCCGGCCGCCACCCGCAGGATCCCCCGCCGGGACAGCGCGGTGGCCGCCAGGAGAAGCACCAGGACATACAGGACCGCGATGGCGCTTTCGATGTCGGTGAAGGTGTCGATGACGAACACGGTCAGCGCCAGCGGAATCGCCAGCACGCCCAGCCGCCGCTCGGCCGCCCGGCCCGCCGCCTGCGAACCGCTCCACTCCGCGCCCGCCCAATCCGCGCCCATGCGCCCGTCTCCAACCTCGGGATGTGCCGTTCCCATTCCCGCAGCTTGCCTGCCGATGCATCCCGCTTCTTGAACGATCTGGACGTGCCGGCACCAGTCATACCTTGGGTTGGTTGAGAAGGCCGCGGAACCGGCGCTACCATCCTTCCCCACGCCTTTCCCCAACGAACGCATCAGGCCGCAGGAGCCCGCCATGGTCGACGCCATCATCATCGGAGCCGGCCAGGCCGGACCGCCGCTCGCCGAACGCCTCACCGCCGCCGGCATGAGCGTGGCCGTCATCGAACGCAAGCTATTCGGCGGCACCTGCGTCAACACCGGCTGCACCCCGACCAAGACGCTGATCGCCAGCGCCCGCGTGGCGCGGATGGCCCAGCGCGCCGCCGAATATGGCGTGATGCTGGACGGCCCGTTGCGCATCGACATGGCGCGGGTCAAGGCGCGGAAGGACGCCGTCTCCGGCCGCTCGCGCCAGAATGTCGAGCGCTGGCTGCGCGGCATGCCGAACTGCCGCGTTCTGCAGGGCCATGCCCGCTTCGAATCGGCCAACAGCGTGCGCGTCGGCGACGAGCTGCTGACGGCCGAGCGCATCTTCCTCAATGTCGGCGCCCGTGCCGCGGTGCCGGACATGCCGGGCATCCATGACGTCGATATTCTCACCAGCGGCACCATCCTCGACCTCGACCATGTGCCGCGGCATCTGGTGGTGGTCGGCGGCAGCTACATCGGCCTGGAATTCGCCCAGATGTACCGCCGGTTCGGCGCCGAGGTGACGGTGGTGGAGAAGGGGGAGCGTCTGATCGCCCGCGAGGACCCCGACGTCTCCGACGCCATCCGGGAGCTGCTGGAGAAAGAGGGGGTGACCGTCCGCCTGTCGGCCGACTGCATCCGCTTCGCTCCCCACGCCGACGGCATCGAGGTCGGGGTGAATTGCACCTCCGGCAGCCCGTCGGTGGTGGGAAGCCATGTGCTGCTGGCGGTCGGGCGCACGCCCAACACCGGCGACCTCGGCCTCGACCGCGCCGGGGTGGCGATGGATTCCCGCGGCTATGTCACGGTGGACGACCGGCTGCGCACCAACGTGCCGGGCATCTGGGCGATGGGCGACTGCAACGGGCGCGGCGCCTTCACCCACACCGCCTACAATGATTTCGAGATCGTCGCCGCCAACCTGCTGGACGAGGATCCGCGCAGCGTCGACGACCGCATCCAGGCCTATGCGCTCTACACCGACCCGCCGCTCGCCCGCGTCGGCATGACCGACGAGGCGGTCCGCCGCTCCGGCCGGCGGGCGCTGGTCGGCCAGCGGCCGATGACCCGCGTCGGCCGCGCGGTGGAAAAGGGCGAGGCCGACGGCTTCATGCGGATCGTCGTCGATGCCGACAGCCAGGAGATCCTCGGCGCTGCGATTCTCGGCCCCGGCGGCGACGAGGCGATCCACGGCGTCCTCGACATGATGTACGCCAAGGCGCCCTACCCCACCCTGCAACGCGCCGTCCACATCCACCCCACCGTAGCCGAACTGCTGCCGACCCTGCTGGGCGAACTGAAGCCGCTGGAGTGACGGAAAGGCTCAGGCCGGAAAGCCGGCTGCCGTCATCCGCTCCTGAAACACCTCGTGCAACAGGGCCAGGAAGGCGCGCACCGCCGGGTTGGTGTGGCGGCTTTCCGGCCAGAGCGCCGTGATGTTGTTCCGCTCGACCGCGAAGTCCGGCAGGACCGGGACCAGCTCGCCGCGCGCCACCAGAGGGCCGGCGATGAAGGTCGCGGCCATGCCGATGCCTCCGCCGGCCGCCAGTGCTGCGACCAGCGCGTCGCTGACGTCGACAACGATGCCGGCCGGCGGCACGACCTCCACCAGCCGTCCGCCGATGAGGAAGGGCCAGCGCAGCGCCTGCCCCGTGCTCTGAAAGCGCAGAAGGACGGTGTCATGCCCGTCCAGCTCGTCGGGGTGCATCGGCATGCCGCGCGCCGCCAGATAGTCCGGCGAGGCGAAGCAGCAGAGCCGGTACGGCGCCAGCCGGCGCGACAGCAGCCCTGAATCCGCCAGCTCGCCGATACGCACGGCGACGTCGATCCGCTCCTCGACGATGTCGACCATGCGGTCGTTCAGGCGCAGATCGACCGTCACCTTTGGGTGAAGCTTGCGGAAGGCGGGCAATGCCGGCGCGATCACATGGACGCCGATCGGCAGTGGAGCCGCGACCCGCAGGGTGCCGGACGGCTCGGATCGCGCCGCCATGGCCGCCTGCTCGATCTCCTCCGCGTCGCGCAGCAGTCTTACCGCGCGTTCATGCAACTCACGCCCCTCCGGCGTCAGGCTCAGCGAGCGCGTGGTGCGGGTGAACAGCGAGACCCCGAGCCGCTGCTCCAGCCGCTGCACGCTCTTGCTGACGGCGGAGGGTGAGATCGACAGAGAGCGGGCGGCGGCGGTGAAGCTGCCCAGCGATCCGGCGCGCGCGAATGCGATCAGCCCGGTCAGCCGTTCCAGGCCAATTTGTTCCTTCATGGCATAATTGAACCGATATCCAGGCCGATTATCAATCACGAACCGCCGATCATATGCTCGTCCAGGTCCGATCCTCTCCCAAGGAGTCTGAGATGAGCGAAATGATGAAAGCGGTGCGGCTGCACGCCTTCGGCGGTCCGGAGGTCCTGGTCTATGAAGACGCGCCGAAACCCCGGGCGAAAGCGGGCGAGGTCCTGGTCCGTGTCCACGCGGTGGGCCTCAATCCCCCCGACTGGTATCTGCGCGACGGCTACCGGATGCTTCCGTCCGAATGGCGGCCGAAGGTCTCCTTCCCCATCATCCCCGGAACCGACATTTCTGGCATGGTCGAAGCGGTCGGCGATGATGTCGGGACCGTCGCGGTCGGCGACGAGGTCTATGCGATGGTCCGCTTCCCCGTCGGCCTCGCCGGCGACAGCCGGGCGTATGCCGAGTATGTCAGCGTCCCGGCATCGGAGGTCGGGATCAAGCCGCCGGGCATCGACCATGTGCATGCCGCCGCGGCGCCGATGTCGCTGCTGACCGCATGGCAGTTCCTGGTCGATCTCGGCCATGACCAGCCGAATCCGCTCCAGCCGGATCAGCATCGGCCGGTGCCGCTCGCCGGCAGGACCGTACTGGTGAACGGCGCCGGCGGCGGCGTCGGGCATCTGGCTCTGCAGATCGCGAAATGGAAGGGTGCGCACGTCATCGCCGTGGCTTCCGGCCGGCACGAGGCGCTGCTGCGCGATCTCGGCGCCGACGAGGTCATCGACTACACCAGGACCAGGCCCGAGGACGTCGTGCGCGGGGCCGATCTCGTCATTGACGCGGTCGGCGGCCCGGCCAGCCGCCGTTTCCTGCCGACGCTGAAGCGCGGCGGCGCCCTGTTCCCGATTTTCCCGCTGGGCTTCGACGCCGGTAGGGAAGCGGCGGAGCTGGGCGTCACCGTGTCGGCCACCCAGGTCCGGTCGAACGGCGCCCAGTTGACGGAAATCGGAAAGCTCCTCGACGACGGCACCATCCGCGTGGTCATCGACAGCGTCTTCCCGCTGGCCGATGCACGGAAGGCGCACGAGCGCGCCGCCGATGGCCATGTCCAGGGCAAGATCGTCCTCACCGTCGGCTGACTACGCAGCACGGCAGCCACGCCCAAGCTGGCCTTGCAACCTCCTCCCCATCCGGACCATCCTGCCGACGGGACCGGAACAAAGAGGAAGAATCGTGCAGCCGGAGATCATCGAGATTACCGAAGAAAATACGGCGTCGGCGGTGCCGGCCCTGCAGGTGCTTTGGCCGAAATACGATGCGGCCGAGATGACCCGCATCATCGACACGATGCTGCGGCCGAACGGCTATCGCCTCGCCGGCATCATCCCCGAAGCGGGCGGGCCGGCCGCCTGCGTCATGGGATTCCGCCTGCAATATTCCCTCTGGCTGGGCAAGTCCTTCTACATCGTCGACATGGCGACCCTGCCGGAGCATCGTGGCCGGGGCTATGCCTCCCTCATCCTCGACTGGGCGAAGGCCGAGGCCGAAAGGCTGGACTGCAAGGCGCTGCACCTCGATTCCGGCGTCGGTCCGGAGCGCAGCGATGCCCACCGTGTCTATATGGGCAAGCGCTATCGGATCGGCTGCCACCACTTCGTCCACAAGCTGGACTAGCGGTTCTGCCCCGCCGCCGCGCGGTAGGGGGCGAACCAGCGCAGCCCCTCCAGCGTGGCGGCCCTCGGCCGGTACTCGCAGCCGACGAAGCCGCCATAGCCCAGCCGGTCCAACTCCCCGAACAGGAAGGGCCAGTTCAGCTCCTCGCCGTCCGGCTCGTTGCGCGACGGAACCGAGGCGATCTGGACATGGCCGGTCAGCGGCATCAGCCGGCGCAGCGCCATGGTCACGTCGCCATGCAGGATCTGACGGTGGTAGAGGTCGAACTGCAACCGGACATTGGGCAGGCCGGAGTCGGCGATCAGCCGCTCGGCAAGACCGAAATCGTTCAGGAAATATCCCGGCATGTCGCGGCCGTTGATCGGTTCCAGCAGCAGTTCGATTCCGCGCGCCGCCAGCGCCTCGCCCGCGTAGTCCACGGCGCGCCGGTACGCCTTGACCGCCACCGGATCGGCGGGATCGGCCAGCCCGGCCATCATGTGCAGCCGTCGGCAGTCCGTCGCCGCCGCATAGTCCAGCGCCTTGGCGACCCCGGCGCGGAACTCCTCGAACCGCTCCGGCAGGGCGGCCAGCCCGCGGTCTCCGGCGGCCCAGTCGCCGGGCGGCATGTTGAACAGCGCCTGGGTCAGCCCGTTGCGTTGCAGCCGCCGGGCCACCTCGTCCGGCGCATGGTCGTACGGGAACAGATACTCGACTGCCCGAAATCCGGCATCGGCGGCGGCGTCGAAGCGGTCCAGGAACGGCCACTCCGTGAACATCATCGTCAGGTTGGCGGCAAAGACGGGCATGGTGCGGCTGGGCTCCCTGATGGCACGGACGGCCCGAAACTGATAAGGGACGGCAGGCGAAACGAAAAGACCGGAGAGAACGGCCAATGACGAAGCCCATGATGACGAACGCGGTGCTGAATGCGGTACTGACCGGCAAGGCGGTGCCGTTCGGCCGGCCGGACACGCTCAGCGCAATCGGCAAGCATCCGACCGACGCCGCGGTCGCCATCGGTCCGATCGGGCTGGAGGGCGACGAGCAGGCCGACCGCCGCAACCATGGCGGGCCGGACAAGGCGATCCACCATTACCCCTTCGACCATTATGCCGCCTGGCGCGCCGACCTGCCCGCCCCCACCCCGCTGCTGGATGCGGTCGGCGCCTTCGGCGAGAACCTGTCGACCATCGGCCTGACCGAGGAGACGGTCTGCGTCGGCGACGTCTTCCGCATCGGCACGGCGGTTTTGCAGGTCAGCCAGGGCCGCCAGCCCTGCTGGAAGCTGAACCACCGCTTCGGCGTGAAGGACATGGCGCGGCGGGTTCAGTCCACCGGCCGGACCGGCTGGTATTATCGCGTGCTGGAGCCGGGCATCGCTGCCGCCGGCGACGAAATCTCCCTGATCGAGCGCCCCTTGCCCGACTGGCCGCTGGCCCGCATCCTGCGCGCCTTCTACCACGACACCGGCGACCTCCCGACGCTGGCCGGCATCGCCGAGCTGGAGCCGCTGGCGGCCGGCTGGCGCACCCTGGCTCAGCGCCGGGTCGAGAGCGGCCGGGTGGAGGATTGGACCAACCGCCTCGGCGAATGATCCGCCACGTTCGGATTTCCGGACGCTCAATGGCGGGCGCATTCGGAAATCCGAACGATCGCGGCTCTCACCAGCAATCATACGCAGAAAGATCAATGGCTTAGACCGCGACGTCATGCCCGCCTGCGCTGGCATGGCGGTTGCTCCTTACCGGTTGCGCCCCGCGAAGACGGGGCGGTCTCAACCAAGGGAGCGAAACGTCCGATGTCTGCAGCAACAACGCGCACTGAACATGACCTGCTGGGTGACCGCGAGGTCCCGGCCGACGCCTATTACGGCGTCCACACCCTGCGCGCTGTCGAGAATTTCCCGATCACCGGCACGCCGATTTCCCACTATCCCGATCTGATCCGCGCGCTGGCCGAGATCAAGATGGCAGCATCCCGCGCAAACCATGAACTGGGTCTGCTGAACGGCGAGCGGGCCGACGCCATCGCCGCCGCCTGTCGCGAGATCCGCGCCGGCAAGCTGCACGACCAGTTCGTCGTCGACGTGATCCAGGGCGGGGCCGGCACCTCGACCAACATGAACGCCAACGAAGTGATCGCCAACCGGGCGCTGGAACTGCTGGGCCATGGCCGCGGCGACTACGCCCAGCTGCACCCCAACGAGCACGTCAACATGAGCCAGTCGACCAACGACGTCTATCCGACGGCGCTGAAACTGGCGACCTACACCGGCATCTTCCGGCTGGTGGAGGCGATGGGTCATCTGCGCGCCGCCTTCCAGCGCAAGGCCGACGAGTTCCGCGACATCCTGAAGATGGGCCGCACCCAGCTGCAGGACGCCGTGCCGATGACGCTGGGCCAGGAATTCTCCACCTACGCCGTCATGTTGGCCGAGGACGAGGAGCGGCTGAAGGAGGCCGCCCTGCTGATCCGTGAGATCAATCTGGGCGCCACCGCCATCGGCACCGGCATCAATGCCCATCCCGACTATGCGGCGCTGGTCTGCCGCCGTCTGGCCGAGATCAGCGGGGTCCCCGTCGTCACCGCCCCCAATCTGGTGGAGGCGACGCAGGATTGCGGCAGCTTCGTCCAGCTGTCGGGCGTGCTGAAGCGGGTGGCGGTGAAGCTGTCCAAGACCTGCAACGACCTGCGCCTGCTGTCCAGCGGCCCGCGCGCCGGCTTCGGCGAGATCAACCTGCCGGCGCGGCAGGCCGGCTCCTCGATCATGCCGGGCAAGGTCAACCCGGTGATCCCCGAGGTGGTCAACCAGATCGCCTTCGAGGTGATCGGCAACGACATGACCGTGACCTTCGCCGCCGAGGCCGGACAGCTGCAGCTGAACGCCTTCGAGCCGATCATCGCGCACAGCCTGTTCAAGAGCATCACCCACCTGCGCCAGGGCTGCCTGGTGCTGGCCGACCGCTGCGTCGACGGCATCACCGCCAACCGCGACCATCTGGAGGCCGCCGTGCGCAACTCCATCGGCATCGTCACGGCGCTCAACCCCTACATCGGCTACGCCAACGCCACCGAGGTGGCCGCCGAGGCCCACCGCACCGGCAAGGGCGTCGCCGAGCTGGTCGAGGCGCGCGGCCTGATGACCGCCGCCGCGCTGGCCGAGGTGCTGCGGCCGGACGTGCTGACCCGGCCGCGGCTGCTGGCGACCGCCGGCTGACCCGTTCCGCCACCCGGTCCCGACCCGTTCGGGGCCGGTCTTCCCATCGACCGCAACCCGGCCGGCGCATCGAGGCGGGCGGGAAAGGTGAGGTAACAGGACCATGAACAAACAGACGACGCTGATCATCGTCGCCATGCTGCTGGGCATCGTCACTGGCTATGTCTGCAACAGCCTGTTCGACGCGGCGGCGGCCAAGGAGATCGCCGGCTATTTCGCGATGGTGACGGACATCTTCCTGCGCCTGATCAAGATGATCATCGCGCCGCTGATCTTCGCCACCCTGGTCGCCGGCATGGCCGGCATGGGCGATGCCCGCACAGTCGGCCGCATCGGCGGCAAGGCGGTCGGCTGGTTCCTGATGGCGTCCTTCGCGTCGCTGTTCATCGGGCTGATCTTCGCCAACCTGTTGCAGCCGGGGGCCAATGTCGGCGTGCCGCTGCCCGATGCCGGGGCCAGCGCCGGCCTGAAGACGTCCGCCCTGAACCTGAAGGATTTCCTGACCCACCTGTTCCCGCGCAACTTCTTCGAAGCGATGGCGAACAACGAGATCCTGCAAATCCTGATCTTCTCGGTCTTCGTCGGCCTCGCCATCGGCCAGCTGCGCGACACCAAGGCCGGCCTGCTCGCCCGCTCGATCGAAGAGGTCGTGCCGGTGATGCTGAAGGTCACCGACTATGTCATGCGCTTCGCTCCGATCGGCGTCTTCGCCGCGGTCGCCAACGTGGTGACCACCCAGGGACTCGGCGTGCTGGCCGTCTACGGCAAGTTCATGGGCAGCTTCTATCTGACGCTGGCGGTCCTGTGGGCGACGCTGGTCTTCGCCGGCTTCGTCGTGCTGAGGGGCGACGTGTTCCGCGTCGTGAAGGCGATGCGCCAGCCGATGCTGCTGGGCTTCTCCACCGCGTCCAGCGAATCCGCCTATCCCCGCGTGATGGAGGAGTTGAAGACGCTGGGCGTGAAGGAGCGGGTGATCGGCTTCGTCCTGCCGCTCGGCTATTCCTTCAACCTCGACGGCTCGATGATCTACACGACCTTCGCGTCGCTGTTCATCGCCCAGGCCTATGGCATCCCGCTGACGCTGGAACAGCAGATCGTCATGCTGCTGGTGCTGATGGTGTCGAGCAAGGGCATCGCCGGTGTTCCGCGCTCCTCCCTGGTGGTGGTCGCCGCCGTGCTGCCGATGTTCCATCTGCCGGAGGCCGGCGTGCTGCTGATCATGGGCATCGACCATTTCCTCGACATGGGCCGCACCGCCACCAACGTGCTGGGCAACGCCATCGCCACCACCGTCGTCGCCAAGTGGGAGAACGCCATCGGCACCGAGCAGGACGAGGAAGAGACCGGCTCCGCCCTGCCCGCCCCGGCCGCTGCCGAGTGACGGGCTGACATCCTGACCGATATCCCGAGGGACCAGTCCGGAAGACGGGCGGGCCATTGGACGGGGGTTTCTGCTATGATGCAGCGGCCCCCGTCCCTGCCCGCCTTTTTCATGCCATTAGCCAGACGCCTCCGCACCATCGGCCTTCTGCTGCCGGCGCTCGCCGGTCTGGCCCTGCTCGCTGGTGTCGTCGGCTTCCGGGTCAGCGAGGGAATGGGGCTGACCGCTCTGCAGGAGACCGGGCACCACCGGCTCGACCTCTATGCCGAGAGCCTGGAACGCGAGATCGACAAATACGCCTATTTCCCGGCGACGCTGGGGCTGGAGCGCGACGTCCTCGACCTCGTCACCGGCAGGGCGCCGCTGGCCTGGGGGCTGAACCGCTATCTGGAGCGGCTGAACGAGCGGGCCGGCACCCTGTCGATCTATGTGCTGAACCGCCAGGGCCGGGTGCTGGCCGCTAGCAACTGGAACCGCCCCGACAGCTTCATCGGCGAGGATCTGTCCTACCGCCCCTATTTCGTCGAGGCCGCCGCCGGCCGCCAGGGCCGCTTCTTCGGCGTCGGCACCACGCGGGGGCAAGCCGGCTATTACCTGTCCTCGCCCCTGTCGGAGGATGGCGCCATCGTCGGCGTCGCGGTGGTGAAGGTCAGCCTGGAGCAGTTGGAGCAAAGCTGGTCGACGGTGGAGGCGCCGGTGCTGGTCACCGACGAAAACGGCGTGGTGATCCTCGCCTCCGTCCCCTCCTGGAAATTCACCACCCTGCGGCCGATGGACGAGCCGACCCGCCGGCATTTCGACCAGACCCTGCAATACAACGCCCGACCGCTGCCGCCGCTGGGCCTGACGTCGGTAATCCGGATCGTCGACGACGCCGAACTGGTCCGCCTCCCCCGCCCGGCCGAGGGGAAGCTGGAGGAAACCGTCTTCCCGGTGTCCGGCGGCTTCCTGGCCCAGACCGCGCCGCTGCACGGCACCGGCTGGACGATGACCGTGCTGTCGCCGGTGGATCAGGTGACCGGCATGGCCTGGACCCGCGCCGCGCTGGCCGCGGTCGGCAGCGCCTTCCTTGGCATCCTGCTGCTGATGTGGGTGCAGCGCCGCCGCCACCTGCACGAGCTTGAACGCAAGGTGGAGGAGCGCACCCGCAACCTGCGCGCCGCCCAGGATGAGCTTGTCCATGCCGGCAAGCTGGCGGTGATCGGCCAGCTCTCCGCCGGTCTGGCGCATGAGCTGAACCAGCCGCTGGCGGCGCTCCGCACCCTGTCCGGCAACAGCGTCAAGTTCCTCCAGCGCGGCAATCTCGACGCGGCGAAGGGCAATCTGGAGCGCATCGCCAGTCTGGTGGACTCCATGGGCGCCCTGACCAGCCAGCTGAAATCCTTTGCCCGCAAATCCTCCGGCGCTCCTCGCCCGGTGGCGGTGCGCCGGCCGATCGACAATGCGCTGTTCCTGCTGGATCAGCGGCTGCGGCGGTCCGGTGTCGGCGTTCATCTCCACGTGCCGGAGGAGGTCGTGGCGCTGTGCGACCCCAACCGGCTGGAGCAGGTGCTGGTCAATCTGGTCGCCAATGGCCTGGACGCGCTGGCCGGGCGCGAGGGGGGCATACTGACGCTCACCGCCCGGACCGAGGACCGCCGGGTCCGCATTCAGGTGGCCGACAACGGCCCCGGCCTGTCCGCCGACGTGCTGCCCCGCCTGTTCGAGCCCTTCTTCACCACCAAGGAGGCGGCGAAGGACGGAGCGAAAGAGGGCGGTGGCGGGCTCGGCTTGGGACTTGCCATCTCGGCCGGGATCGTGCGTGACTTCGGCGGCGCCCTGACCGGGGCGAATGGTGCGGATGGCGGAGCGGTCTTCACCATCGACCTTCCCGCCGCCACCCTGCCCACCGACCAGACCGCCGTCCAGGCCGGAGAGTTTCCATGTCCGACGCTGCCGCCAACGCTCTGAAGGTCCTCATCGTCGAGGATGACCCGAATGTCAGCCTCGGCTGCCAGCAGGCTTTGGAGCTGGAGGACATCCCGACCCAGGCGGTGGACAGCGCGGAGAAGGCCCGCCGGCTGGTGGCCGACGGCTTTCCCGGCATCGTCGTCACCGACATCCGCCTGCCGGGCATGGACGGGATGGCGCTGCTGGCCGAGCTGCTGGCTGCCGACCCCGACCTGCCGGTGGTGCTGATGACCGGCCATGGCGACGTGGCGATGGCGGTGCAGGCGATGAAGCTCGGCGCCCACGATTTCATCGAGAAGCCCTTCTCCCCCGACTATCTGGTCGAGGTGGTGCGCCGCGCCCTGGAAAAGCGCCGCCTGACCCTGGAGGTGCGCGACCTGCGCGCCCGCCTGCAGAACCGCGACAGCATCGAGGCGCGGCTGGTCGGCGGATCGCCGCAGATGGAGCGGGTGCGCCGACTGATCGGTGAACTCGCCAACTCGGCCGCCGATGTGCTGATCCACGGTGAAACCGGCTCCGGCAAGGAGCTTGCCGCCCGCTGCCTGCACGACGCCAGCCCGCGCCGCGCCGGAAACTTCGTCGCCATCAACTGCGGCGGCCTGCCGGAAAGCCTGATCGACAGCGAGATCTTCGGCCACGAGGCCGGCGCCTTCACCGGGGCCGGCAAGCGCCGCATCGGCAAGGTGGAGCACGCCAACGGCGGCACCCTGTTCCTCGACGAGATCGAGAGCATGCCGATGCCGGTACAGATCAAGTTCCTGCGCGTGCTTCAGGAGCGCACTCTGGAGCGGCTGGGCTCCAACACCCCCGTTCCTGTCGATTGCCGGGTGATCGCCGCGACCAAGGTGGACTTGCGCGAGCTGGCCGACCGCGGACAGTTCCGCGCCGACCTCTATTACCGCCTGAACGTCGCCAACCTGCCCTTGCCGCCGCTGCGCGACCGGCGCGAGGACATCCCGCTGCTGTTCGAACAGTTCACCCTGCAGGCCGCCGCCCGCCACGGCCGCCCGGTCCCGCCACCGGATGCCGAGCGCATGCGCCGCCTGATGGCTTACGACTGGCCGGGCAACGTGCGCGAGCTGCACAATGTCGCCGACCGCTGCGTCCTGGGGATCGAACAGGGCTTCCCGCCCTTCGCCAGCACCCACCCCGCCACCGGCCGCCCGCTGGCCGAGGCGGTGGAAGCCTTCGAACGCGCCCTGATCGCCGACACCCTGCGCCGCACCAACCACAGCCTCGCCCGCGCCGCAGAGGAACTGCAGGTCGCCAAGACCACGCTGCACGACAAGATCAGGAAATACGGGCTGTCGTGAAGCCGGTGTTCGGGAGCCGTAACTCTACCCGTTGGATGTTCTGAGGTCCGGCGGAATGGCAGCGAGTGCCCAAGCGGGAAGATCTGAGGCCAGCTTGGTTGTCCGGTCCATTTCGCGCTTCAGCAGCAGGCGCCGTTGTCCGCCGGAATTGTCGAAGACCCAGGTTCGATGGGCGATGGCAACCGCTTCTGCCAGAGCCGCCATGCTGCGCCCATAGCGACGAAGAATGGCCTCCCTCGGTACGTCATGACCGCCCAGGAGAACGCGCGTCCGAACGCGCGCGACGGAGATCGCAACATTACCGATGCCGACAAAGATGAGATTGACTTTATAACCGGCTTCCCGCGCTTGGCGCATCAAAGCCAACTCGCTGTTGCCGGTCAGCGTTGTTTCCATGGCGAAGGTTTCATTCCGACGCAGGAAACCTCCGCGAAGCTCCAAGGCAAGACGGCCGGCCCGCATGTGAGCCGAGATGCTGTTCACATCGTCCCGATTGAGATCGCGCGCGATGTCGTCGGCATTCACGAACGGAATTCGTCCGATAACGAAGCGACGGGCGATGGTCGACTTGCCCGCACCGTTCGGCCCGGCAAGCACCCAGATCTGCGGTCGGATCATGCCGTGAGCAGTGAAACCAAGCGTTCGTCGCCGGTCGAGAAGTCGACCAGCTCTTTCCGCCCTCCCGGATATTCCTTGATGACGCAGCCCGGCGGCGTGTCGTCCCGGGTATAGTAGACCGGAACACCGGCGCGGAGCACCCGCCGCATTTCCGTCCCGTCATCCTGCTCCAGTTGGGATTCGAAATGACGTTCCTGTTCGGGCGTCATCTTGTCCAGCATGCCGGGGGTAGAGTCCATCGATTGCTTATCCAAGCCAGTCCTTCATCGATACCGAACAGTAGGACCGTTGGGGCAGGATGACAAATCACATTCTGAAAAGGCTGCGCCCTCCCATCAGATGGAAGGGCGCAGCACCGGTCAGGCGGCAGTGCCGAGATGAGCACCGTCGGCACCGCCATGGTCATGCATCTGTCCATGGCCGTGGTCGAGGTGCAGCGACTGGACGGTGTCGGCGAATTCGTCGACCGCCGCGACCACGCCGGCGTTGCTGGTGACCGCGCTGTCGCCGGAGGCATAGTGGTTCAGGAAATGCTGCCAGATGGCACTGCCGCTGTCGGCCCCACCCTGGCTGCCGGCGGCATCCGTCGAGCCTGCGGTGCCGGAGCCGTCATGCTGGGCGATCAGACGGTCGTGCCAATGCGGGGCGTTGCCGGTCTTTGCGTCGTCCGTCGCCGTGGAGGTGTTTTCCGTGACGGTGGAGGTGCCCGTGGACGACTTGGCGTCGGCCGTCGTGTCAGTCGTCCCGGCATGGCCGGAATTATGGCCGGAGGCGTCGGTCAGGTGTTCCTGGTGCAGCACGGCGCGAACCTGCTGCAGCACGCCTTGAACGGTGGCGGTGGTTTCGCCGGTGGCGTCGGCCAGAACCTTCACCAGCGGACCGGCCGGCGGCTGGTGCGTGGACGAGTCGGCGGTCTTATGGCTGGCCGCATCGGTGGGCGTCTTGTCGGTCGAGGCAGTATCCGTGGCTGCCGTATCCGTGACCGCCTTGTCCGTACCCGTCGTGTCGGTCGTGCTGCCGGTCGTGCCGCTCTTGGCCTCGGCAATGGCGTGTTCGACCGCGACATAGGCGGCCTTCAGTTCGGCGATGGCGCTGTCGGACAGCGTCGGCGTGCCATGCTGGGCGGTGGTGTCGGTGGTGCCGCCGGTGGAGGCGTCGCCCTGGGTATCCTGGTGCAGAGGCTGGTGGGCTCGGAACTCGGCAACTGCGCTGTCGGAGGTCGCGACGGAAGAGGTCGGGCCGGTGGCAGCCTTGGACATCACGGACTTGAGCGAATCAGTGGCGAAGTTGTTAGCCATAAGTAGTCTCCAAGCATTTCAGCTGATTGCCACCCGGGATTTCAGCGCCAATATTTCCAGCACAACCGGATGGCTACCGGCCGTCATCATTGACGGCGTTCAGCTCTCGTCTGCAGTCGTCATCGGACCGCCTGGAGACAATAGGCAGCGACTTTATGCGAAATGAACTGGATTCTGTCCTGTACCCACTCTTTGCCACCGCCTGTGACGATGAATGGTCATTTGGGAGTCACGAAGCGGTTATTTATGAATTTTATTTCATACTCTTCAGCAACGACACACGTCCTCACCAGTGATACGTGCGGGACCGGGATTCCTGCGCGTAAAATTCCCGGCCCCACGTTGGTCACATCCTCGCTTTGGGATCACCCCCGCAGCGCAGATTCGATCCCGGCGGCGATGCCCAGCAGGCTGCGATCGCTGCCGCGCCGCCCCATCGCCATCAGCCCGACCGGCAGGCCGTCGGTCGGCACCGGCAGGGAAATGGCCGGCAGGTCGAACAGGTTGGCGATGCGGGTGTTGCGCAGCAGCGCCAGATTGACGCGGTGGAAGGTCGCGTCGTCCAGCACGTCGGCAATGGCGGGGGCCGTCATCGGCACGGTCGGCAGCAGCAGGACCGGATGCCGGGTCAACCGCTCGTCCATCAGCCGGATCAATTCGGCGCGGCGGCGTTGCATCCGGACAAAGTCGGCGGCGGGTGCCTTGCCGCCGGCCTCGATCCGCGCGCGGGTCTTCGGATCGATGCCGTCGAGCGCCGTGATGCCGAGATCGGCCAGCGTCGCCGCCAGCTCGATGGCAGTGAAGACGCCGATGCGGTCCAACTCCGCCAGCGCCTCCAATTCCGCCTCGATGGACCCGTCCGCGATGTGGGCACCGGCCGCGCGCAGCCGGTCCAGCGCCGCCTCGAAGGCAGCGGCGACCGCAGGCTCGACACCGTCGAACAGCCGGCCGCGCGGCACCAGGAAGGACTGTCCGGCAACCGGCAGCGCAGCCAGCGGCGCCGGGTCGCCGTCGGAAAGCACGCTGTCCAGCAAGGCCGCATCGGCGACGGTCGCGGCAATCGGCCCGATGACGTCCAGCGTCGGCGACAGCGGGAACGCCCCCTCGGCCGGCAGGCGCCCGGCCGAGGGCTTGAAGCCGAGGGCGCCGGACAGCGCTGCCGGAATGCGCAGCGAGCCGCCGGTGTCGCTGCCCAGCGCGATCTCCGCCATGCCGTCCACCACCGAGATCACCGCCCCGGAGGAGGAGCCGCCCGGCACCCGCGAGCGGTCATGCGGATTGCCGGGATTGCCGTAATGGGGATTGATGCCGACGGCGGAAAAGGCGAATTCCGTCATGTGGGTCCGGCCGACGATCACCGCACCCGCCGCGCGTAGCCGGGCCACCGCCCGGGCGTCGCGCGCCGCAACCGGCCGGCCGCGCAGGATGGCGGACCCGGCTGCCGTGGTGTCGCCCGCCACGTCGAACAGCGTCTTGACCGAGACGATGCGCCCGTCGAGCGGCCCCAGCGGCCGGCCCTGGGCGGCGCGGTGGTCACTGGCCATGGCGGCGGCGCGCGCCTCCTCCGCATAGACCTCGGTGAACACCAGGGAGCCCTGCCGCTCCGGATCGGCAATCCGGGAGAGAGCCGCCTCCAGCCGGTCGGAAGCGGAAGAGCGGGCGGTGGACGGCACGGGCATGGCAGCCTCCTGACGGGACATGGGACGACGTGCGCATCGGCGGTGCGCGCCATCGCATGTGCCACATCCGCGCCGGATTGGCGACCTCGATGATGGCGGCGGGGTGGAGGCCATGGCAAACGCCGCGGCCCCCTCCCCAGGCCACATCACGCCGCGGCGGCGTTCGCGTGGACGACCGAGCGGGAGAAGCTGCGGCGTCCGCCGACCGCCACGGGGGCCGCGCCGGCGACCGTCACGCGGCGGACGACGCGCGGCTGGTCGTCATAGTCGTCGACGGCGCGGTGCTGGGTGGTGCGGTTGTCCCACACAGCCACGTCGCCGGGGCTCCAGCGCCAGCGCACCACATTCTCCGGCCGGGTTGCATGACCCTGGAACAGATCCAGCAGCAGGCGGGAATCGGTGCTGGTCAAGCCGACGATCCTCTGAGCGAAATGGCCGAGAATGAGCGCCTTCACCCCGCTTTCCGAATGAACATGGACCAGCGGATGCTCCGTCTCGTAGCGGGTGGAGGTGAAGACGGTCTGGTAGCGATGCAGCGCCTGCTCCGACCGGTTCTGGCGGTCGCCGACATAATCGTAGACGTTGGAATGCACCACCCACAGCTTCTCCGCCAGTTCGCGCAACGGCTCCGGCAGTTCGTTGTAGGCGGACACGTTGTCGGCCCACATGGTGTCACCGCCGCGCCCGGGCGCCACGACGCTGCGCAGGATGGAAATGGACGGGTAATCCGGCACGAAGGTGACGTCGGCATGCCAGGAGCTGGCGCGCTCGCCCCGGCTGCCGTCGACGTCCAGCACATGCTCCGTCCCGGCCAGCGACGGCACCGTGGGGTGGGAAACCAGATCGCCGAACAGCCGGCCGAAGGCCTCCTGCTCCGCCTCGTCCAGATGGGTCTGGCCACGGAAGAACAGGACCTTATGCTCGGTCAGCGCCTGCCGGATGGCACGGACGGTGGCGGGCTGCAGGTCGCCGGACAGGCGGAAGCCATGCACCTCCGCGCCGATGCGTCCGCCGATGGGACGGATGTCGAGGCCGAAACCGGCCGGCGAGGTCTCGGAAAGGGTGGCGATGTCGGCCGTCAGAGTCGTCATGATGAGATGATCCTTGTGGTTGGTTGTCTGTCTTGTGGTTCGGACTTGTGATTGGGCGGGAATTACGCGGGTCAGGCGGCTCGCCGGACGGGCGTCTGTGCATGTCCGGCGCCGAGTTCGGCCAGCACGGCCTCGCGCAGGCGGACGAAGGTCGGATCGGCGCGATCGTGCCCATGGCCATGGTGCGGGCTGCCGCTGCCATCCTCCGCCGCAGGCAGGCGGCCGGACGGGATGATGCTGGCGATCCGGCCGGGACGCGGGTGCATGACCACCACGCGGTCGCCCAGATACAGCGCCTCCTCCACGTCGTGGGTGACGAGGATGGCGGTGATGCCCTCCGCCCGGACGATGCGCAGAAGTTCGGCTTGCAAGTGGCTGCGGGTCAGCGCGTCGAGCGCGCCGAAGGGCTCGTCCAGCAGCAGGATGCGCGGGCGGTTGACCAGGGCGCGGGCGATGGCGACCCGCTGCGACATGCCGCCGGACAACTGCGATGGATAGGCCCCGGCAAAGGCGCCCAGCCCCACCAGCTCCAGATGTTCCCGCACCAGACGGCGCTTGTCCGCGGCAGGGCGGGGCGATTTCAGCAGACCCAGCGCGACATTCTCCTCGGCCGTCAGCCAGGGGAACAGGCGGTGTTCCTGGAAGACGATGGCGCGGTCCAGACCCGGTCCGGCGATGGGACGGCCGTCCAGACGGATGTCGCCGTCGAACTGCCGCTCCAGCCCGACGATCAGCCGCAGCAGGGTCGACTTGCCGCAGCCGGACGCGCCGACGATGGAGACGAACTCACCCGGCGCCACCGACAGGTCGATGTCCTGCAAGGCGGTGAACGGAGTGCCGGACACGCGATAGCGCTTGGTCAGTCCGCGGATCTCCAGCGCGCCGCGTGCCGTGGCGTGGTGGACGGAGTGATGGCTTGGTCGAATGATGTCGGCCATGACGGGAACGCTCCTTATCAGGCTCAGGGACTTAAGCTCGGCGGCGCCAGCGCAGGGCGCGCGCTTCCAGCCGGGTGGCAAGGGTGTTGAGGGCGAGGCCGATCAGCCCCAGCAGCAGGACGCCGAGCAGGACGAGGTCCATGTGGAAATGCTCGCGCCCTTCGGTCATCAGCCCGCCGATGCCCGGACCGACGGTCATGAAATATTCGGCGCCGACGGTGGCGAGCCAGGCATTGATCAGGCCCAGATGCAGCCCGGCGAAGATGGCGGGCTGCGCCGCCGGCAGCGTGACCAGCCGCAAGGTCCGCCAGCGGCCGAACTCCAGCACGCGGGCGACCTCCGCCAGCTTTGGCGGCGCGGCGCGGGCACCTTCCCATGTGTTGACCACGACGGGCGTGAAGGCGGCGAGCGCGATGAAGGCGATCTTCGCCTCCTCCCCCACCCCGAACCACACCGAGATCAGCGGGATCCAGGCGAAGATCGCGATCTGCTTGACGGCGTTGAAGCTGGGGCCGATCAGCCGGTCGGCCAGCCGCGACAGGCCGAGCAGCAATCCGACCAGGATCCCGGCGAGGCTGCCGATGGTGAAGCCGGCGATGTCGCGGGCCAGGCTGGCCGCCACATCGACGACAAGCCGCCCCTCGGCCAGCTCCTGCCCCGCACGCCCGGCGACGGTCATCAGCGACGGCAGAAGCTTCGGATCGACAAGGCCGCTGCGGCTGGCGGCTTCCCACCCCGCCAGCAGGGCCAGCACGGGCATCAGACCATGGAGACGGCGCGAGACGCGGGAAGCGGCGGGATGGTCGAGCGTGCTCATGATCCGGCCAGCTCCCAGCGTTGCAGGCGGCCTTCGACCCAGGAAAGGGTCCAGTCCAGTGCAAAGCCGATCAGCCCGACCACCAGCATCGCGGCGATCACCATGTCCAGCTGGAACAGCTGGCGGCCCCACACCATCAGGTATCCCAGCCCCTCCGACGAGGCGAGCAGCTCCACCGCCACCAGCGCCAGCCACGCGCTGGTCAGGCCATAGCGTATGCCGGTGAAGATCGACGGCACCGCCGCCGGCAGGACGATCCGCGTCAGCGTCGCCCAGGGGCCGAAGGTCAGGACCGACCCGACCTCACGCAGGCTGTCGGGAACGTTGCGGATGCCCTTGTGGGTGTTCAGCGCCACGGGGATCAGCGCCGCCTTGGCGATGATGAGCAGCTTCAGCCCCTCGTCGATGCCGACCAGCAGCATCAGAACCGGGATCCAGCCCAATGGCGGCACCTGGGCCAGCGCGGTGAAGAGCGGCTCGACGGTCCAGCGCACCCGCTGCGACAAGCCCATGGCGATGCCCAGCAGCAAACCCGCCGCTCCGCCGAGGGCGAAGCCCTCCACCACGCGCAGCAGGCTGATCCGGGTGTGGAACCACAGGTCGCCGCTGTCGGCGAGATCGGCCAGCGTGGCGGCCACCTGATCCGGTGCCGGCAGGATCTGGGCCGGCAGCCAACCGAAATGCGACGACAGCGTCCACATTCCCAGCAGGGCCGCCGGGAAGACCAGGGCCGAAAGGGCGGTCAGCGTGGGCCGCAGGACGGCGGCGGCCGGCTTCGGGTTACCATTCACCCGCAGGTCGAGGCGTCCGTTGCCGGCGATCCGGGCGGCTTCATAGGCGCCGCGGCTCATTTCGAGGTTCGTCATGGGGCGAACTCCTTCGATCGGTGGGGCGTTACTTCGCCGCCGTCTGCTGATGCCCCTTGGCGTCGTAGCGCTTCCAGGTGCCGGCCAGCCCCAGCTCGGCCACGGCGCGGTCGACATAGGCGGGCTCGAACCAGCCGTCGATCTGCACGTCGCCGCGCACCAGCCGGTAGCCCTTGGCCCGTTCCGCCTGATCGCGGTAGGCGGCGACGAGGAAGTCGTCGATCAGCGGGCTGTTGCGGTAGCCCAGCGCCTGTCCTTCGAAATCGGCGCGGAAGGTCTCGGCCGGAACGCCTGATTTGGCCCATTCCCCGAACACCGCCTCGCGGTTGGCCTCGTCCGACGCCCAGGCCGCCGCCTTCACCAGCGCCTTCACCACGCGGTAGGTGATATCGGGATGCGCCTTCTCGAACGCCTCCGTCACCAGCAGGTGGGAATGGCGGGTGAAGGTCGGATCGTCGCCGCGGGTGCTGTAGACGACCTTGGCGACGCCCTGGCCGTCGAGCGCCAGAAAATCGGCCTGCCCGAACGCCGCGTCGATGTCGCCGGTGGCGAGCGCGGCCGTGGCTGTGGCGAAGTCCATGTTGATGAATTTCACGTCGCGCTCGGTCAGGCCATGGGCGGCCAGCACCTTGTCGGTCGCCAGCTGCAGGTTGGTGCCGCGGAACTGCGCCACCTTGTGGCCTTTCAGGTCGGCGATGGACCGGATGCCTGCTTTCGGCGTCACCGCCAGATAGAGGTTCGACCGCAGGCCGCTCGCCGCCAGAATCCTGGTCTTCAGCCCGTTCGATCGGCCGACCAGCGACGGCAGGTCGCCTTGCAGGGCGAAATCGAGCTGATCATTGGCGATCGCCTCGTTCACCGCGGGACCGGCGCCCTTGAAGAAGGACCAGTCGAGTTTGACGTCGGGATCGTTTCTGAACTCCTCCGCCAGGAGTCCTCTGGAATGCAGGATTGCCGCGGTGTTGCCGCTGCCGAACTGGCGGTTGCCCACCCCGACCTGGGCGAAGCCGAAGCGGATGGTGACCGGTTCGGCCACGGCGCTTCCGGCGACGGTGACGGCCGTCAGCACGGCGGCAGCGGCCAGGACCGAGCGGGCGATCCGTTTTGTGAATTGTTTCATGGACTGACCACCTTTAAAATCGGTGCAGGTCTCCCGGTGCGGCGCAAAGGATCGCGCACGCCGTCACGGCAAAAGCCGGGGGTAAGCACAGCCGCGGGAAGCGGGGCTGCGTCCGGGAACCGGGAAGGATTGGATCGGCGGGGCGCCCGGCGTCAGGCGCTCACCATCAGGCCCGTCGCGTCAGGCGCGACAGGTACAGCGCGCCATCGGCGCGGCCGAAGCGACAGGCGGCATGATGGAAAACTGGAATGCGACCATGGACATATCCGGTCACTCCTTCGACGAATCCACGATCGGGATCGTGGCGCTTTAGCGTTTGGTGACGCGGCGCAAGCTGCGATTCAAATTGCCGCGGCGGCTCCGGAAGCGGGCTCGCCCCTATTCTCTACATTTCTAGTGGACTATGAGTCAACGCGGAAAACTCGATCTGTGTGAAAATAAATTGAATCCTACTTTGGTAATGGTATTTGCCGTTCGGCCGATGGCGCGTGTCCGGACCCTGTGATATGCAGGAGGGAACGAAGCGGACCGAGCAGACACACGGCCGACGCGAAACCCCACACCCGATCACGGATTGACGGACCTGGGGAGCAGCCGCCAACGGCCGGCCTTTTCCGGAATGACTCACGGAAGGACGGACTTCGATGCCTGCAACGCCTCACTTCCCTCCGCCCGGCGGCGGCGCGCCGGACAGCCTCCACCAGCCCCGCCAGATCGCTGTCGTCGGCGCCGGCTTCACCGGCAGCCTGCTGGCGGCCCATCTGCTGCGCGGCGCCCGGGCGCCGCTGGTGGTCCATCTGATCGAATACGGGCACCGGCCGGGAACCGGGGTCGCCTATTCGACCCCGAACGGCACGCATGTGCTGAACGTCCGCGCCTACAACATGAGCGCCTATCCCGACGACCCGCGCCATTTCCTGCGCTGGCTGTGGAGCCGGGCGGATGGGCCGCTGCCGGACCAGCCGCCCAGCGGCCATGCCTTCGTCTCCCGCGCGCTGTATGGCGCCTATATCCAGGATGTCCTGGCGGAGGCACAGGCAGAGGCTCCCGCCCATGCCCGCCTGAACCAGATCCGCGGCGAGGCGGTGGACGTTCGCACCGAGACCTCCTCCGGCAACCGGCCGGCGGTGCATGTCCGCCTTGGCGACGGACGGGTGGTCAGCGCCGACACCGCGGCCCTGTGCATCGGCAATTTCCCGCCCTCTCCGCCCTGTCTGGCATCCCCGACGGCGGCGGAGGCCTTCGCGTCGGACCGCTTCATCGGCGACCCGTGGGATGCCGCCGCCATCGCCAGGATCGACCGGGAGGCCACCGTCGCGATCCTCGGCACCGGCCTGACCATGGTGGACACGGTTCTGACGCTGCTCGACCAGGGGCACCGCGGTCCGATCACCGCCGTGTCGCGCCGTGGCCTGCTGCCGCTGCGGCATGAGGAGACGCGGCCCTACACCTCGTTCCTCCATCCCGACGTGCTGCCCAGCACGGTTCTGGACGTGCTGATCGCCCTGAAGGCCGACGCGCGTCGGGCTGCGGCTGCCGGCTATGACTGGCGGTCGGCCTTCGACGCGCTGCGGCCTCACCACCACCGCATCTGGGCGCATCTACCGATGGAGGAACGCCAACGCTTCCTCCGCCACGCCCGTCCCTTCTGGGAGGTGCACCGCCACCGCATGGCGCCGCAGGTCGCCGACCGCATCGCCGCCGCCCGTGCCGGCGGACAATTGAGCATCCTGCCCGGCCGTTTGAAGGACGCGGCACCCACCGCCGAGCGGCTGGAGCTGACCGTCGTCGAGCGCGGCGGCGGGAGGGAGCGGCTGCTGGCGGCGGGCGCGCTGATCAACGCCACCGGCACCAACTGCGACTACACCCGCATCCGCCATCCCCTGGTGCGCTCGCTGCTCGACCGTGGCATTGCGCGGCCGGATGCCTTGCGGCTGGGGCTGGACGTGACGGAAGGCGGTGCGGTGATCGCCGCCGACGGCACCCCCTCCCCGCGCCTGCTCGCCTTTGGTCCGGTCGCCAAGGCCCCCTTCTGGGAGATGACCGCCGTGCCGGAACTGCGCAGCCAATGCGCCGAAGCCGCCCGCCGGATTCTGGACGGGCTGGATACCGGAGCGATGGCCGGCCAAGCGGCTCTGCCCGGCATGACGACGCCTGAGTTCCCGGAACCGCGACGGGTTTGAGCGGGCGGAAGAGGGTCACCGGCGAGTTGCTCGGCACTGTCCGCCACGGATAAAGCCGGGCGATTGAGCAAAGCATGAAAAAGCCCCGGCCTCATCGGAGGACCGGGGCTTTTCGTCAGACCGGCTTCCTTGGGACCAGCGGTCAGACCCGCAATCCCGCCGAGGCGTTCAGCGAGTCCTGGATCTCGCCGGCCAATTGATCGGCGATCGGGCCGACGATGACCTGGACCGAGTTGGCCGTCGGCTTCACCACGCCGCGCGCACCGATCCGCTTCAACGCCGCCTCGTCGATGCGGCCGGCATCGGCAACGCTCAGGCGCAGGCGGGTGGTGCAGGCCTCCACCGAGCGCAGGTTGCCGGCACCGCCCAGTGCGGCGACATAGGCGCCGGCCCGGTCGCTGGTCACCGCGACCGGCGCGACGGCGGGACGGACGCCCTCGGCGGCCGGCGGCTGACCGGCGGGAACGGCGACATCGTCGCGGCCCAGCGTCTTCAGATCGAAGCGCTGGATGACGAAGCGGAACAGCCCGTAATAGACGGCGAAGTACACCGCCCCCACTGGCAGAAGCAGGATCGGGTTGGTCGCCTTGCCGTAATTCAGCACATAGTCGAACAGGCCGGCCGAGAAACCGAAGCCCAGCTTCACGTTCAGCACGTCCATCAGCACCATCGACAGGCCGGCCAGCACGGCATGGACGGCGAACAGCACCGGCGCCAGGAACATGAAGGCGAATTCCACCGGCTCCGTCACGCCGGTCAGGAAGGCGGTCAGCGCCATCGACAGCAGCACGCCGCCGACCGCGGCGCGGTTCTCCGGCTTGGCGGTGTGGTACATGGCGAGGCAGGCGGCCGGCAGGCCGAACATCATCACCGGGAAAAAGCCCGCCATGAAGGCGCCGGCCGTCGGATCGCCCTTGAAGAAGCGGTTCAGGTCGCCGGTGACGCCCTGGTAATCGCCCAGCAGGAACCATGCGATGTTGTTGATGATGTGGTGCAGGCCGGTGATGATCAGGATGCGGTTCAGCACGCCGTACAGGAACAGGCCGAACTCGCCCAGCCCCAACACGCCGGTGGTCAGCGCACTCAGGCCCGAATCGACGATGGGCCAGCCATAGCCGAAGACCAGCGCGATCCCCAGCGCCGCCAGACCGGTGACGATGGGCACGAAGCGCCGCCCGCCGAAGAAGGCGAGATAGTCCGGCAGCTTGATGTCCTTGTATTTGTTATAGAGCTGGCCGGCGATGATGCCGATCAGGATGCCGACCGGAATGCTGATGCGGCTCGACATCTTCGCCACCAGCTCCGGCGCGACGCCGCTCAGCACCACGGCACCTTTCACCGCCACGAAATACCCCACCGCGCCGGCCAGACCTGCGGCGCCGTGGTTCTCCCGCGCGAAGCCGATGGCGATGCCGACGGCGAACAGGACGCCCAGGTTGGAGAAGACGGCGTCGCCCGCCGCGGCGATGAAGGCGATGTTCAGCAGGTCGGGCTGGCCGATGCGCAGCAGCAGCCCGGCGATGGGCAGCACGGCGATCGGCAGCATCAGCGCCCGCCCAAGCCTCTGGACGCCCGAGAAGCGGTCGCCCGGCAAACGATCAGCAGACATTCGGACGTCTCCCAGTGAAGCGGGCTCCGGCCTCAGGGTGCCGGGCCTGTCGTGTTGGTCATCATCAAGTGGTCGATTTGGCACGCTCCATCGCCCGGCGCAGGTTGCCGCCGGTCTCGCTCAGCAGCCGGTCGATGTCGGCCCCATCCAGCCCGGCCAGCCCCAGCACGGCGCGGCGCACGTCGCCATGCCGCTCCAGCGCCCCACCGGCAGCATCCTCGTCAACGCCGACTATGCGGGCGACCATGACGGTGCAGCGGCGGCGGAGCTTGGCGTTCTCCGGCCGGACATTGATCATCAGGTTGTCGTAGACGTTGCCGAGCGCCGTCATGACGCCGGTCGAAAACAGGTTCAGCACCACCTTCTGCGCGGTGCCGGCGCCGAGCCGGGTGGAGCCGGCGATCACCTCCGCCCCCGTCGCGGTCAGCACCGGATGCTCCACCGCTTCCAGCAGGGGCGATCCGGCGCTGCTGGCGATGCCCATGGTCAGCGCCCCCGCCTCCCGCGCGGCGCGCAGGACGCCGACGGTGTAGGCGCTTGCCCCGCTGGCCGACAGCCCGACCACCACGTCGGCGGCGGAAAGCCCCGCCCGTCCGGCATCGGCCCGCCCGGCCCCTTCGTCGTCCTCCGCCGCCCCGGCCAGCCCGCGCGACAGGTCGAGCCCGCCGGCGATCAGCAGCAGCAGACGTTCCGCCGGCCAATCGAAGGTCGGCCCCAGGTCCAGCCCGTCGAGCGCCGCCACCATTGCCGACGATCCAGCTCCGGCATAGACCAGCCGCCCCTGTCCGCCGGAAAGACGTGCCGCCGCGGCCTCCACGGCAGCGGCGACCATCGGCAATACCGGAACGCAGGCGGCCAGCGCCCGCGTCTGCCCTTCCCATAGCGCCGTCATCAGTTCGGCGGCCGGCCACACGTCCAGCCGGCTGTACCGGTTCGCCGCATCCTCGGTGCCGCCTGCCATTCCTCCGGCTCCGCTGTCGCTCCGGCGCATGGACCGGAGGTTGGTGGTATTAGATTGGACTGTATGTGCAGAATACCAAAATCCGGACATTCCGCAATCTGAAACTGGTCATAATCGTGCGCGGCAGCGCCGGCTGCCGTCCGGCCCTGTTGCCCAAAGGCCTTTCAGTGGTATCATGCCGGTCCCGGAGCACTGGAGTGGTTGCCGATGTCCACCGCCGCCGCCGCGGCCCCGTTCGACCCCGCCGCCCTGTCGGATGCGCTGCCCCTGCCGCTCTATCTGCAGTTGGCGCGGCATCTGCGGACGCTGATCGTCGAAGGCCGGCTGACCGACCAGGACGCCCTGCCCGGCGAACGGGAACTGGCGGAAGTCTTTGGCGTGTCGCGTGTCACCGTGCGCAAGGCTCTCCGCGAACTGATCGCGGAGGGACTGCTGCATCAGCGCCAGGGCGCCGGCACATTCATCAACCGCAGCCCCCATGTGGAACAGCGGCTGTCCGCCCTGACCAGTTTCACCGAGGATATCGGCGGGCGCGGCCTGAAGCCGGATTCACGTTGGCTCAGCCGCTCCGTCGCCACCGCGACCCCAGAGGAGGCGATGGCGCTGGGTCTGCGGCCGGGGGCGGAGGTGGTGCGGCTGCACCGGCTGCGGCTGGCCGACGGCACCCCGCTCGCCATCGAGCTGAGCGCCCTGCCGACCAGTTTCCTGCCCGACCCGGATCTGGTGCAGGGATCCCTGTACGAGACTTTGCGCGCGCGCGGCTATCCCCCCTTCCGGGCGCTGCAACGCTTGTCTGCCATTCGCCTGCCGACGGATCAGGCGACGCTTCTGGGGGTTCCGGACGGCGCCCCCGCCCTCTACATTGAGCGCCGCACCTTCCTGGAGAACGGAACCCCGCTGGAGTTCGTCCGTTCCCACTACCGCGGCGATGCCTATGACTTCGTCGTGGAGCTGTCGCTGGTCTGATCCCTCCAGACCAATCCTCCCGCAAAGTAATATCCGACGAGAGCGCGCGATGAAGCCTGCCCTTGATACCCCGTTCCGTGTCCGCGCCATCCTGTTCGACATGGACGGCACCTTGATCAACACCAAGGGTCCGGTGGAGCGCTCCTGGCGCAGTTGGGCCGCCCGGCACGATCTGGACCCCGACGCGATCCTGGCCGTCTGCCACGGCGTCCGCAGCATCGAGACCGTCCGCCGCTTCGCCCCCGCCGGCGCCGACATCGAGGAAGAGGTCCGGCTGGTGGAAGACTGCTACACCAACGACACCGAAGGGGTGCGCGCCGTCCCCGGCGCGCTGGAGATTCTGCAGTCGCTGCCGCGCCACCGCTGGGCGGTGGTGACCTCGGCTCCACAGGACATGGCGAGGAAGCGCATCGCCCAGGCCGGCCTGCCCCTGCCCGACCTGCTGATCGGCGCCGACATGGTCACCCACGGCAAGCCCCACCCCGAAGGCTACCGCACCGCCGCCGAAAAGCTGGGTTTCGACCCGCGCGAAACCGTGGTGTTCGAGGACGCCCCGGCAGGGCTGGAAGCTGGCCGTGCCGCCGGCGCCCTGGTGATCGCGCTGACCACGACGCTGCCGGCGCATGAGCTGGACGGCAACCTGTGCCTGCCCGACCTGACGGCTCTGCGGGTGCGGGTGGAGGAAGATGGGCTGGAGATCGTGGCAGTGGGGGGCTGAGAAGGGCTTCCCCTACAAGGCAATCCGGGTGGAGATCGCGTCGTATGGCGCGCTCAGCCCGGTGCCGTCCTCCTCGCGGTCGACAAGGCCGGCGGCGACCAGCGCCTCGACATCCTCATGCACACGGCGATAGTCCCGGCCCACTGACTTGGCAAGCGCATTGATGCTGGCTGCCGGCGTTCGGTGAAGATGCCGAAGCAACTCCAGCCGCTTCGGAGTCAGCGCGCGGGCCAGCGTCTCGAAGCTGTCGAACGACAGATGCCGCTCGTTCACCGCTTCTCCCCGCTCGGCCCGGTGCCATGCATCCGCGAAGCGGGTGGCGAAGTCATCGGCAGTGTCGCCGACATGGATCTGTAGGTCGCTCATACCTCGCCTCCCGCAGCCCTGACATCGGCCAGAAAGTCCATGACCAGCTGTTCCGGCGAGGTGAAGGAATAGGGTTCCTCGCGCGGACCGTAATGCCGATGGTCACCCTTGCCCCGCTCATTGTCGTAGCCGACCACCCGCTCACCGTTCACAATGTAGACGAGCGAGTATTTCAGCGGATGCCGGGAGGGCGGAACTGGCGTCGGGACTTTCCAGATCTTCGCCTCCATGACGGCGCCTCCGGCCAGCTCACGGCGGTCCTTGTAGAGCAGTTCGGCCTTCGGCACGGAGCGGCACGTTCCCGTCATTGTGGCAACAAACTATGGCATTGAATGACATATGCCGTCAAATGCCATAATGCGAGAAGTGTGGTCGGCCTCACTCAGCCGCCCGCCATCCCCCCTCGACCCAGGTGCCCTTCACCGTGAGATCCGACCGCAGCAACACCAGATCGGCCCGCCAGCCCGGCAAGATTCTTCCGCGCTCGCCGTCCATCCCCAGGAACTGCGCCGGATAGAGCGATGCCATCCGCAGCGACTCCTCCAGCGGCAGGCCGATCAGCGTACCGGCATTGCGCACCGCCGTCGCCATGTCCAAATCCGCTCCGGCCAGCGTCCCGTCGGCCAGCACCAGCCGCCCATCGCGCCGATAGATCGTCCGTCCGTTCAGCTCGAAGCTGTCGGCATCGGTCCCCGTCGGCGGCATGGCGTCGGTCACCAGCATCATCCGCCCGCGCGGCCGGGCCGCTAGCGCCGCGCGCATCATCAGCGGATGGACGTGATGGCCGTCGGCGATCAGCCCACACCAGGGCCGCCCGTCGCCCAGCGCCGCACCGGCCGGACCCGGCTGGCGGTTGGCGATGCCGGGCATCGCATTGTAAAGATGCGTCACCCCGCGCACGCCGAGATCGAAGACCTCGATCACCCGCTCGGCGCTCGCCATCGTGTGGCCGACCGACAGGATCACCCCGGCCGCCATCAGCCGCGACAGCGCCGCATCCTCCACACATTCCGGCGCCAGGGTCAGCAGCACCCGCCCGCCCGGCATCCGCGCCGGCAGCCCGCAGATAAAGTCCAGATCGCCCTCGTCCGGCGCGCGGACGAAGCGCGGATCATGCGCACCGACCCGCTGCGGGCTGATGAACGGCCCTTCGAAATGGATGCCCAGTATGCCGCTGCCGGGCTGAGCCACCGCTTTCACCGCCGCCTCGGCGGCGGCGCGGTGGCAGTCGGGGGTGTCGGTGATGATGGTCGGCAGCAGCCCGGTGGTGCCGAAGCGCCGGTGCGCCGCGGCGATGGCCAGCGCCCCCTCCGCCGTCGGCCGCTCGTTGAACAGCACGCCGCCGCCGCCATTGACCTGGATGTCGAGGAAGCCGGGGGCCAGTAGGTCGCCCGTCTCCAGCGCCACCGTCCGGTCGACCTCCGGCGGGGTGCGGCCGGGGGCGACGATGTCGAGGATGCGGCCATCGCCGACCAGCAGGCTGCGGCCGTCGAGGATGGTCTCGCCCGTGAAAATCCGGGCACCGGTCAAGAGCTGTCGCATCAGACGGTCTTCGTCACTTTGGCAAGGTTGGGCGGGCTGTCGGGGTCGATGCCGCGGGCCAGCGCCAGTTCATAGACCGCGCCATAGAAGCTCTGCAACGCCGCCAAGGGTGCGGCCTCCGGCGCGATCCCCGGCAGGCTGGGCAGCAGGGTGGTTCCGGCAAGCCCCGCTTCGGTGGTGGCGACCGCCGCGCCCAGCCCGACGATGCGTTCCACCACCGCGCGGGTGTGGGGTTCCGCCGCATCGGCCTGGGTCAGGGCCAGCACCGGAAAACCGGGGCCGACCAGCGCCAGCGGACCATGCACGACCTCCGCCGCACTGAAGGCCTCGGCATGCAAACGGCAGGTCTCCTTGAACTTCAGCGCCATCTCCAGCGCCGCCCCGAAGCCGACTCCGCGCCCCAGCACATAAAGGTTCTGCGCGGTGGCGAGCGGCATCAGCGCCGGTTTCCAGTCCAGCGCCTGGGCTGCCGCCAGCGTGCCAGGCAGGGCCGCCAGAGTCGCCTTCAGCGCCGAGTCATCCTGCCAATGCGCCACCAGCTGCAGGTAGGCGGCCAGCGAGGCGATGCAGGATTTCGTCGCGGCGACGCTGCGCTCCGGCCCGGCCGCCAGCGGCAGGAAGTGGTCGCACATCTCCGCCAGCGGCGAGTCCTCCGCATTGACGAAGCCGACCACCAGCGCGCCGCCGGCCTTCGCCGCCTCCACCAGCCGCAGCAGGTCCGGGCTGCGCCCCGACTGCGAGACGGCGACGAACAGCGCCCCCTCCAGGCTCAGATGCCCGCCATAGACCGAGGCGATCGACGGCCCGATGGAGGCCACCGCCCGGCCGATCCGCGTTTCGATCAGGTATTTGCCGTAGGCCGAGGCATGGTCGGAACTGCCGCGGGCGCAGGTGACGACGAAGCGCGGCGGCTCGCGGCGCAGGCGCGCGCCCAACTCGGCGAAGCCGGCGCCGCAACGCGCGATCTGCCGGGCCACCGCGGCGGGCGCCTCCGCCGCCTCCACCGCCATCAGGGGAGTGGTGCGGGACGGCTTGAAATCAGGATTGCCCGGATCGGTCATGGCGGCGCTCGCGATTGGCTGATATAGATACCAATGTAAGACCTTCTTGCGCCGGAGGCCAGCGTCCATTGGTGGAATCGCATCACGACGACAGCCGCAATGCGGAAAAGAAAAGCGGCACAACCCGGATAAGGTCGTGCCGCCCGATAAAACCAGTCGAATACCATGCAGAGAGTGGCCTATTCCGCGGCGCGCCGTCCGCCCGGCAGCATGCCGGTCATCGCACCGGCCAGCGCGTCGGCGTCGTTGCCGACGATCAGGTCGATGCCGTTGGCGCCCAGCCCCATCACCGCGCGCACGCCGGCCCGCTTCAGCGCCTCGCTATTCGCCTTGCCGGCGTCGCCCAGTTCGACCCGCAGGCGGGTAGTGGCGAAGGCGGCCAGCGTCTTGATGTTGCCGGCCCCGCCCAACGCCTCGGCGATGTGGGTGGCACGCTCGGTCGGTACGGGCGCCGCGGTCGATGCGGCAACCGGCGCCGCCCCGACCGGTGCCGCCACGGCGGCCGGCCCGTCGGCTTCCGAACCGGCGGAGTGCAGATACTCCTGCATCTCCGTCTTCAAATTCTCCGACAGGGTGCCGAACACCGCCTGCACGCTGTCGCGCACCCGCAACACGCCCGACGCGCCCATGTTGCGCAGCTTGCCCTCATCGACGCGCCCCGGATCCTTCACCACCACGCGCAGGCGGGTGATGCAGGCGTCCAGATTGCTGATGTTGCCCCGCCCGCCGAAGGCCAGCACGAGGTCGCGAGCCCGCTCGCTGCCGGTCGCGGTGCTGACGGCTTCCTCCGTCGCATCCTCGCGGCCGGGAGTCTTCAGGTTCAGCGCCTGGATGGTGTAGCGGAACACGACATAGTAGATCGCCGCATAGACCGGCCCCAGGATCAGCACCAGCCACCATTTCTGCGAATAGGGGCTGAGCACGTTGAACAGCACGAAGTCGATGCCGCCCTGGGAGAAGGTGAAGCCCATATGGGCGCCCAGCGAGTTCATGATGAACTGCGAGGTCGCCGCCAGCACCGCATGGATCAGGTACAGAACCGGCGCCAGGAACAGGAAGCTGAACTCGATCGGCTCGGTGATGCCGGTCAGGAAGGAGGTCAGCGCCGCGGAGATCATAATGCCGCCGACCCGCACCCGGTTCTCCGGCTTGGCGGCATGCCACATGGCGATGGCCGCGGCCGGCAGGCCGAACATCTTGAACAGGAAGGCGCCGGACAGGATGCCGGCGGTGGGGTCGCCGGCGAAATAGCGGTTGATGTCGCCATGGACCACCTGCCCCGTTGCATCCTGGAAGGAGCCGATCTCGAAGAAGAAGGGCACATTCCAGATATGGTGCAGGCCGAAGGGGATCAGCAACCGTTCGACGAAGCCGTAGATAGTCGCGGCCAAGCGCGGGTCGTTCACCGCAGCCCAGTGCGAGAAGCTGTTGATGCCGCCCTGGATCGGCGGCCAGATCACCGACAGGACGACGCCGAGCACGATGGCGGCCAACGCGGTGATGATCGGCACGAACCGCTTGCCGGCGAAGAATCCCAGATAGGCCGGCAGCGCGATCTTGTAGAAGCGGTTGAACATCGCCGCCGCCAGCCCGCCGGCCAGAATGCCGCCGAACACGCCGGTTTCCATCGACTTGATGCCCATGATGGTCTTCGGCTCCATGCCCCAGACCCCGGTCATCACGCCCAGCGTGGCGAGCATCACCACATAGCCGATGGTGGCGGCGATGGCCGACACGCCGTCATTCTCGGTATATCCCAACGCTACGCCGATGGCGAAGATCAGCGGCAGATTGCCGAAGATCACGTCGCCCGAATTCTTCATCAGCATCGACAGCAGCGGCGGCATCCATTCGAAATTCGCCGCGCCGATGCCCAGCAGCAGACCGGCGACGGGCAGAACCGCCACCGGCAACATCAGCGACTTGCCGATTTTCTGTAGAAACGCAAAGGGGTTCAATGCCATGGCGGCTCTCCCGCAAATTGTCCGGCGGCGGCGACATCGTTTGCTCAGGACGGAATTACAACCTGACCCATGCTCTGGTTTCACGACATAGGCGACATAGTGAATCGGGCAAGCTTGCGGCTTATCCCCGATGCGTCGGCTGGGGCGCGGATTGGCCGCAGGCTTCCGCCTTTCCCGGACAGGATCTTTCGATAACATATGATGAGAATTCCGCTTGGGCTATGCGGCGTCTGCGCACAGACGGCGTCCGACATGGTGACGCCCGCTCCGGTCCAAGCGATAAGAAAAGAGGATCGAACCATCATGACCGCGATCACGCTTGCAGCCCCGCTGGCCGGATGGGCCATGCCGCTGACCGAGGTGCCCGATCCCGCCTTCGCCCAGGGGCTGGTCGGAACCGGCATGGCCATCGACCCGACGGTGAACGAGCTGCGCAGCCCCTGCGACGGCGTCGTGCTGTCGGTCCACCGCGCGCGCCACGCCTGCACCGTCCGCACCGCCAGCGGGGCGGAGGTTCTGCTGCATCTGGGTGTCGACACCGTCGGCCTGAACGGCGAGGGCTTCACCGCCCATGTGCAGGACGGGCAGTCGGTGAAGACCGGCGACCGCCTGATCAGCTTCGACATGGATCTGGTAGGAAGCCGGGCGCAGAGCCTGGTCAGCATGATGGTCGTGGTGAATGACGGCTACACCGTCGACGGCCAGTCGGTGAACCGCGAGATTGCGGCCGGCGACGCCGCAATGACCGTCCATGGCGGCAGCGGCGTCGATGCCGTCCCCACCCCGACTGCGGCTCCGGCCGAGTCGGGCGAGACGGCCGAGCGCACGGTGGCGCTGCGCATCGCCCACGGCCTGCACGCCCGCCCGGCCGCCGCCCTGGTCGCCGCCGCCAAGGCGCATCCCGGCACCGTCACCATCCTCTGCCGCGACCGCAGCGCCAATGCCAAGAGCGTCGTCGCCCTGATGGGGCTCGGCACCGTGCTGGGCGACCGGCTGACCATCCGCGCCACCGGCACCGGCGCGCAAGGCGTGGTGGAGAGCATCGCCGGCCTGATCGACAGCGGCCTTGGCGACCCCGTCGTCGAAGGCGTCGCCGCTCCGGCCCCCGCTCCCGCCGCCGTCACGACCCCGGCCCAACCGGCCGCCGAGGAAGACATCGGCCCGCCCTTCGCTCCCGGTCAGGAGGCGCTGTTGAAGGGCACCATCGCCGTGCCGGGACAGGCGGTCGGCAGCGTCGTCCGCCGCTTCCGCAGCGGCATGCGCGTGACGGAACAGGGCGCCGGACCCGAGGTCGAAGAGCCGCGATTGCATCAGGCGCTGGAGCGCGTGATCTCCAGGCTGGCAGAGTCGGCCAAGCGCATGCCGGACCACGCCGCCATCTTCCAGGCCCACCGCGAAATCCTGGACGACCCCGAACTGCTGGACGCCGCCCTGACCGACATCCGTGCCGGCAAGAGTGCGGAATGGGCGTGGCAGCGCACGGCGCAGATGCAGGCCGACGCGCTGGCCGGTCTCGCCGATCCCCGCATGGCCGAACGCGCCGCCGACCTGCGCGACCTGGAACAGCAGGTGCTGACCGCCCTGTCCGGCAAGGAACCGTCGGCCGGGCTGGCGGACCTGCCGGCCGGCAGCATCGTGCTGGCCGACGAGATCCTTCCCTCCGACCTCGCCGGGGTTCCGGCCGGGCGGCTGGCCGGCATCGGCATGGCGCATGGCGGCCCGACCTCCCACGCCGTCATCCTGGCCGCCGCGCTCGGCGTGCCGACCGTGGTGGCGCTGGGCCGGCAGGCGGAGCGGGTGCCGGACGGCGCCCCCGTGGTGATCGACGGCAACCGCGGCGAGCTGCTGGTCTTCCCGCCGGAGGACATGCTGGCGACCACCCGCACCGCCGTCGCCGCCCGTGCCGCCCGGCGCGAGGAGAACCGCCGCACCTCCCGCGAGGACTGCCGCATGGCCGACGGCACCCGGATCGAGGTGTTCGCCAATCTCGGCCGGGTCAGCGACGCCCCCGGCGCGGTGGTGGAGGGGGCGGAGGGCTGCGGCCTGCTGCGCACCGAATTCCTGTTCCTGGAACGCCAGTCCGCCCCGACCGAGGATGAGCAATACCAGCAGTACCAGCAGATCGCCGACGCGCTGGAAGGCAGGCCCCTGGTGATCCGCACGCTGGATGTCGGTGGCGACAAGCCGCTGTCCTACCTGCCGCTGCCGAAGGAGGAGAACCCGGTGCTGGGCCTGCGCGGCGTCCGCGTCGGCCTTCGCGAGCCGGAGCTTCTGCGCGCGCAGATCCGCGCCATCCTGCGGGTGAAGCCGGCCGGCATCTGCCGCATCATGGTGCCGATGATCGCCTCGCCGTCCGAACTTTCGGCGGTGCGGACGATGGTGGACGAGGAGCGGGCCAAACTCGGCCGCGCCGAACCGGTCGAGCTGGGCGCGATGATCGAGGTTCCGGCCGCCGCCCTGATCGCCGACCGCATCGGCGCGGTGGCGGATTTCCTGTCGATCGGCACCAACGACCTGACCCAGTATGTGCTGGCGATGGACCGCGGCAACCCGCATGTGGCGGCCCAGCTCGACGCGCTGCATCCGGGCGTGCTGCGGCTGATCCGCCTTGCGGTGATGGGGGCAAAGACCCACGACCGGGTGGTGGCGGTGTGCGGCGGCTCCGCCTCCGATCCGATGGCGGCGCCGCTGCTGATCGGGCTTGGCGTGACGGAACTGTCGGCCACCCCGGCGGTGATCGCCGACCTGAAGGCCTTCATCCGCACCCTGCGCCTGGAGGATTGCCGCCGCGTCGCTGAAGCCGCACTCGGCACCGACAGCGCCGCCGAAGTCCGCCGTCTGGTCGCGGAGGCGTGGCCGGGGCTTTGAGCGATTGATAGCCGCATAAGACTCCCTCTCCCGCCCCGGGAGAGGGCGCTTATCGCATCACACCCGCCCGACCCTGAGCATCACCGCCGCCTGCCGTCCACCGTGCCAGCGGGCGGCGGCCCGTCCCGCGGCACGCATCGCCGCGATGCCGATAAGCGACGCAGCGACGAACAGTCCCGGCTCCAGATCGCCACGCACCAGCAGCGCCGCCCCCATCCCGACGATCAGCACCCGGTAAACCGTCTCGCAGAAACCCAGCCCCGCAAGGAATCCGTCGGTGCAGCCGAAGCTGTCCGCGCCGGCCAGCCGGGCGAGTTGCAACCGCCCGCCGATGACGCTCGCCGGCCCGGTGGCGCCCACCGCGATCATCGCCGCCAGCGCCGCGACCCCGGCCAGTGCCATCGCCCCAATCAGCGGGTTCAGCAGCACCAGCACCGCCAGCTGCACCGGCGCCCAGACCGCCTCCAACACCCACAGGCGCTCCAGCCATCCGGCCGCCGCACCTGGCACCACACCCGGAGCCACCAGCCGCGCCAGTTCGCGCGATTGGCCGAAGTCCAGCAGTGCATGCAGGGCGAACAGCCCCAGCGCAACGGCGACCAGCAGAAGCAGGCTGCCCTCGTCGGCCCCCACCCACAGGGCGTCCTGCAGCGGCCGGGCATAGAGCGCGGTGCCGGCCACCAGCAGGTTGGCCGCCGCCCCGAACAGGATGTTGCGGATCAATGCCGACCGGGTGATGGCGGCGTAACGGGCGATGGACGACGCCATGTCGGACGCTCGCGTTCGAAAGGGAAGGACCGAAGACGGGTTCCGCTTTCCATGCCCCCCGACAGGGTTGGGAGCATCCCCGCGGGCGGGCTGGCAAGCAGGCTGGTCGATCGATGACAGGCTCATGCGGGCTACGGCCGGACGGCCGCTCCTGACCTTGGGGAAAGCTTGGGGACCTTGGTGGTCCTCGTGGAACTGCGCAGCGACGGCGGCCGTCACATGCCCGGCATCATGCGTGGGAAAATTTCCCACATCAAGCGAAAAGGTGATTCCCTTTCGGCCCCGCCGCGCTATTGTCGCATCGGCAATAGAGACAGCCCCAACCGCCGGAGTGTCAGGCGCGTGCCCACCCGCAGCCCCCAGTCAGACCGCCCCAGCGAGGCGGGCGTCACCGGGGCGGCGCCGCCGCCGGCGCTGCTGTCGGCGGTGCGCCGTGTGCTGGTCCCGCTGGTGCGGACGCTGATCGGCTTCGGCATTTCCTGGCCGATGCTGGCGACCCTGCTGAAGTCGGTGTATGTCGAGGTGGCGGAGCGTGGCTTCGCGCTGCCCGGAAAGCCGATGACCGACAGCCGGATCACCCTGCTGACCGGCGTCCACCGCAAGGACGTCAGCCAGATCCGGGGCGCTCCGCCGGCCGCGGAAGCCGCCGCCGCCGCTGCGCCGTCGCTGGGGTCGCAGGTGCTGAGCCGCTGGCTGACCGATCCCGGCTTCCTCGATCCCGACGGCCGCCCGCGCGCCCTGCCCCGCGCTTCCGCTTCGGACGGCGCGCCCAGCTTCGAGACGCTGGTGACCGGCATCAGCAAGGACATCCGCCCGCGCGCCCTGCTGGACGAACTGCTGCATGCCGGGCTGGTGACGGAACGGCCCGACGGCCTGCTCGACCTTGCCGAGGCGGCACATGTGCCGCGCGGCGACCTGGACAAGCTCGCCTATTATTACGGCCGCAACCTCGCCGACCATCTGGCGGCGTCCGGCCACAATCTGGCGGGCGGCACCCCGCCATTCCTGGAGCGGGCGCTGGCCTATGACCGGCTCAGCCCCGACTCCATCACCGCCCTGCGCCGCGAGGCCGACCGGCTGGGCATGGCGATGCTGGTCGAGCTGAACCGCATGGCCGCCGACCTCGCCGACGGCGATGCCGGCCGCGACGACGCCAGCCACCGCTTCACCGCCGGCCTCTATCTCTATGACGAGGACGAGGCGCCCGTTCCTGCGCCGCAAACTGCCGGCTCCGGCGGGGGAGCAGGCGCATCGTGACCCTCCAGCCCCTCGCCCGAATCCTGCTGCTGACGCTGCTGCTGGCCGCCGGCTGCGGTCCCACCCCCTCCCCTGGCCGGGATGACGGGCTGGCGGACCGCGGCATCGGCGGCACCGGCGTGTCCGTCGCCGACCGCGGCATCGGCGGCACGGGTATCGTCGGCACGGTCACCGCGTTCGGCAGCGTCTGGGTCAACGGCCTGCGGGTCGATCTGCCGCCGACCACCGCCGTGCGGATCGAAGGCCGTCCGGCGCAGACCGGCGATGTCCGCATCGGCCAGACCGTCGCCATGACCGCCGCGCCCGGCGGGCCGACCGGCCTGACCGCGCAAACGCTGGACGTGCGCTTCGCCGTCGCCGGTCCGGTGGACCGGACGACGGCCGGCGGCGCGCTGGTGCTGGGCCAGAGCATCGACCTCGCCGAGGCCGAGGGCACCACCGCGCTCACGCCCGGACGCTGGGTTGCCGTCTCCGGCCTGCGCCGTCCCGACGGCGTGATCGACGCCAGCCGTGTCGATCCCTGGGATCCGGCGCGCGGCTGGGTTCTGCGCGGCCGGCTCGATGCCGTCACGCCGAAGACGCTGACCGTCGCCGGCCTGACGCTGTCCCGCGGCCGGGGGCTCGACGGAGCTTTGCCGGAGGTCGGCGGTATGGTGCGCGTCACCGGCGCTGCCGCCGGAAAAGCCGATGGCGGTGCGGCGCTGACGGTGGAGCCCGATCCCTTCAACCCCTTCGGCACCACGGTCAGCGCGCTTTCGGTCGAAACCTATGTGGACGGCTCCGGCCAGACCGTCGCGCCGGAGGGACCGCGCATCGACCGGGCAAACGGCATCGCCGCGCCGGCACGGGTGGTGATCGACAGTGTGGTCACCTCCAGCGGCGGGTTCGGCGGCGGACGGGCCTTCGGCGCGCCGCATCTGGGCGGCCGGTCGTTGCCCGGCACCAATCCCGCCGCCCGCGCCGCCGGTCTGGGCGCGGGCATGCGGCCGGAAGGCATGCGCTCCGACGGAATGCCGGGACCGGATGCGCCCGGCATGGAGGGGCCGGATGGTCCGGTCGATGGCATGCGCTCCCGCCCCGGAGCGGCGCCGCCTCCCGGCCCCGTTGGCGGTCCCGCCGGTCCGGGCGGTGCATTCAGCGGTCCCGGCGGTTCTCCGCACAGCGGCCCCCGTGGTGGATTCGGCGGCGGCTTTGGCGGCGGGCCGGGCGGTGGTTTCGGCGGCAGGGGCGGGCATCTCTGACCGCGTGCGGAAGCCCCGACGTGTCAACATAAAGCTGCACATCCACCGAAGTTCTTCGTTTCATCAATTTTTATTTTAAAATCCGATCAAATACTTCCAAAATTCTCATGCGGCATTTTGATCCATGCTTCGAATTTATCTGCATTCTCAAATCACACGGTCTTAGCATATTAATATATCAACGCCGGAGAGATGCCGCCACGGACCATGCTGACCGCTGTCAATAAGGGCTGAGCCGAACGCACGATTCGGTTTCCATCAATGTCTTTGGCCCAGATCCCGTCCGGCTTCCAAACAGCGCCCGTTCCACACGGTTCGAACTCTTCGCACAAACAGGAATCGACCATGATCACGCTCCTCTCACGGCTGTCGATCCGCGCCACCCTTGGACTCGTCGTCGCCGCGCTGGGCCTGCTGCTGATCGCCACCAGCAGCCACATGCTGGTCGACGTCGTGGACCGCACCCGCAACGCCCATCGCGTCGCCACGCTCAGCGAAACCAGCCGCAACCTGCTGCGCACGCTGCTGGCGATCCGTCTGGAGCGCGGTCTGGTCGGCCCGGCACTGGGGGCGGAGGAGCCGGCCGGTGATGCCGAACTGCGCGACATTGCCGCCAACCGCGCGGTGGCGGAGGCTGGTTACGCCGCCATTGCTGCCAAGCTCGCCACTCTCGATCTGCCCGGCCTGCCCTCCGCGGCCGACAGGCTGCGCGCCACCCACGACACGCTGACCGCCCTGCGCCAGCAGGCCGATGGCGCGGTGCGCCAGCGCAAAGGCACGCGCGATCCAGCGGTGGCGGAGGCCTGGGCAACGGCGCCGGTCGCCTATCTCGACGCGCTGACCGCCGCAACCGACCTGCTCGACGGCTCGCTGAAGCTGGCCGATCCGGTGGTCGACCATCTGCTGGGCATCAAGCGCGCCGCGTGGAACACCCGCCTGAACGCCGGTGGCATGGCGCTGCGCATCCAGACCGCCGTCGCCACCGGTCAGGCCTGGACGCCGGCCGACGCGCAGGCGGTGGCGGAGGCCATCGGCCGCACCGTGCAGGCCTGGGCCCTGGTCAAGGAATCGGCCGCCCGCCCCGACACGCCGGACTCCATCCGCGAGGCGGTCGAGAAGGCCAAGGTGAATTTCGAAGGCCCGCTGGTCGACCAGCGCAAGGCCGTGCTCGCCGCGCTGGCCGAAGGCCGTCCCTCACCGGTGGAGATCGGCACGCTGCGCCGGCAGGACACCGCCAGCCAGGGCTACATCGTCGATGCCGCGCTGGCGGCGGTGGACCGGATGGTCGCCCGTTCCGAATCGCAGGCGGCGCGCGCGACCCGCGACGCCGTCATCGCCGGCCTGCTGGTGCTGGCCGCCGTGCTGCTGACCGTCGCCGGCCTGATCGTCGCCAAGCGCCGGGTCAGCGACCCGATCCGTTCGATGACCGAGGCGATGCGCCGTCTGGCCGACCGCGACATGGCGGTGGCGATCCCCGGCCTGGGCCGCGCTGATGAGATCGGCGGCATGGCGGCTACCGTCACCGTCTTCCGCGACAGCATGATCACCGCCGACCGTCTGGCGGCAGAACAGGCTCGCGAACAGGTAACCAAGGAGGCGCGGGCCGCCCGGCTGGAAGCGCTGATGCGCGATTTCGACGCCAAGGCGATGCACATCGTGGAGACCGTCGCCTCCGCCGCGACCGAGATGCAGGGCACCGCCGGCGCCATGTCCACCACCGCCACCCAGGCGAGCGCGCAGGCGACCGCCGTCGCCGCGGCCTCCGAACAGGCGTCGGCCAACGTGCAGACGGTGGCCTCGGCGACGGAGGAGCTGTCGGCCTCCATCCTGGAGATCGGCCGTCAGATCGCCGCCTCCACCCGCATCTCGGGCGAAGCGGTGACCCAGGCCGAACGGACGAACAGCACCATGCGCTCGCTGGTGGAAGCGGCCGACCAGATCGGTCATGTGGTGGAGATGATCAACACCATCGCCGCGCAAACCAACCTGCTGGCGCTGAACGCCACCATCGAAGCCGCGCGTGCGGGTGAAGCGGGCAAGGGCTTCGCCGTCGTGGCGGGCGAGGTGAAGGCGCTGGCCAGCCAGACCGCCCGCGCCACCGACGAGATCCAGGCCAAGGTGAAGGAAATCCAGCAGGCCACCGGCGGCGCCCAGGACGCCATCGCCGGCATCGGCCAGACCATCGGCCGCATCAGCGAAATCACCACCACCATCGCCGCCGCCATCGAGGAGCAGGGCGCCGCCACCCGCGACATCGCCGGCAACGTGACGGAGGCGGCGCGCGGCACCACCGAGGTCTCCTCCACCATCGTCGGCGTCAACCACGCGGTGCTGGAAACCGGCTCCGCCGCCACCGAGGTGCTGGACGCCGCCAGCAGCCTCGCGCGCGAGGCCGAAACCCTGCGCGGCGAGGTCACCAGCTTCATCACCGCCGTTCGCGCGGCGTGACGCCCATCCAGGAGACCATGCTGGCCGGAGCGGGTCAGGGACGGCCCGCTCCGGCCAGCATGGTCTCCTGCACCGCCATCACCGCCGCCCCGATCACCCCGGCGCTCTCGACTTCCGGCACATACTGGATGTCGAGATGCCGGGTGGAGAGGGCGAGGGAGCGCTGATAGACGCTCTGCCGAATCGAGGCCAGCAACAGCGGCCCGATCCGCGCGACGCCGCCGCCGATGAAGATGTGCGACGGGTTGAAGAAATTGACCACCGCCGCCAGCATCCGCCCGATATGGCCCCCGGCCTGCTGGACGATGGCATTGGCCGCTGCATCGCCCGCCCGGCTGGCATTGCCAAGATCGACGGTGGTCAGCGTGCCGTTGCGCTCCAGCATTTCCATCAGCCGTGGACTCTCGCCGGCGCGCGCCGCGTCCTCCGCCATGCGGGCGATGGCCGGGCCGGCCGCCATCGCCTCGACGCAGCCGGCATTGCCGCAATGGCAGACCGGCCCCTGCGGATCGACGCAGATATGCCCGACGTCGCCGGCCGAGCCGTCCCGCCCGCGATAGACCATGCCGTGGCAGATGATGCCGCAGCCGATGCCGGTGCCGATCTTGATGACCAGAAAGTTCTGAAGCTGGCCGCGCAGGCGCCAATGGGTGCCCAGCGCCATGATGTTCACGTCGTTGTCGACGAAGACCGGCGCGGCATACTCCTCCGCCAGACATTCGCGGATCGAAAACGTCTCCCATCCCGGCAGCAGCGGCGGGTTGACCAGCATGCCGCTGCCGAAGGCGACCGGCCCCGGCACGCCGACGCCGATCCCCAGCACCCGCGCCGGCCCGATCCCCAGCCGCTCCCGCGCCTCGCGCAGCAGCGTCCGCACCCGCCCGAACACCGCCGCCGGCCCGTCGCGCACGTCCGCCGGTTCCGACCGGTGGTCCAGCACCGTCATGTCGGGGGCGAGCAGCGCCACGTCGATGCTGGTGGCGCCGATGTCGATCCCTGCCAGCACCCCCATCCGGTGGCTCAGTCGCAGCACCTCCGGCCGCCGCCCGCCCGAGGACGGCTGCACCCCGCCCTCCTCGATCAGTTCGCGGCCGATCAGGCTGGAAATGGCGAGGTTGGCCTTGCTCTTGGAGAACTCGACCGACGCCGCCAGTTCGCCACGCGACAGCCCGCCGGCCCAGAACAGCCGCTCCAGCAGGGCGCGCTCGCCGTCCGACAGACGTTGCCAGTCAACCATCCAGGGGTGCCTTTCCGATGTGCTTTGCCCCCTCCCTAACCCTCCCCCACCTTTGGTGGGAGAGGGAACTGCCGCCGCTTCGCATTAAGCACCCTCTCCCGCGAAGCGGGGGAGGGTTGGGGAGGGGGCATCGGAGTGGAAGCCACCCCACCTAATCCCTACCACACCTCGCCCACTTTCTCCAAATTATGTTCGAAGTCGTCCATTGTCTGTCCAAAGCGGCGGGCTTACCATCCGCTCAACGGACGAAGCGGCGTCTTACGGGACGACACGCTCCGCAGTGGGAGAAACGTCATGGACGGCATCCGCCCCGCCGCAGGCTTGCGGCCGGTGGAAAGGCCGTCAGGGGGTGCGGAGCCATGAGCCTGCATGTTGCCTTCGACGGCATCACCAAGGAATTCGGGTCCGTGCGCGTCCTGCACGGCGTCGGCTTCGACCTGCATCCGGGCCGGGTGCATGGGCTGCTGGGCGAAAATGGCGCCGGCAAATCGACGCTGATGAAGATCCTCGCCGGCTACCACGCGCCGACCTCCGGCACGGTGCGCATCGACGGCGAGCCGGTGACTTTTCGAAACTCCCGCGACGCGGAAAAGCGCGGAATCGTGCTGATCCACCAGGAACTCAGCCTCGCCGACGACCTCACCGTCGCCCAGAACATGTTCCTCGGCCACGAGATCAAGCGCGGCTGGCTGCTCGATGACCGCGCCATGCGCGACCGGGCGGCCCAGGCCCTGCGTCAGGTCGGCTTCGACGGTGACCCCGACACCAAGGTGCGCGACCTGATCGTCGCCGAAAAGCAGCTGGTGGAGATCGCCAAGGCGCAGCTGCGCAACGCCCGCCTGCTGATCATGGACGAGCCGACGGCCAGCCTGACCCCGTCCGAATGCGACCGGCTGTTCGGGCTGATCAAGCGGCTGCGCCGGGACGGCGTCACCATCGTCTACATCTCCCACAAGCTGGACGAGGTGGAGCGCATCACCGACGAGGTGATCGTGATGCGCGACGGCCGCTTTGTCGCCCGCGCCCCCACATCGGAAACGCCGCGCCAGCGCATGGCGACGCTGATGGTCGGCCGCGAACTGACCGACATGTTTCCGGAAAAGCACATCCCGGCTCTCGGCAAGCCGCTGATGGCGGTGCGCGGCCTGACGGTTCCCGGCTGGGCGGAGGATGTCAGCTTCGACCTCCACCCCGGCGAGATCCTGGGCTTCGCCGGTCTGGTCGGCGCCGGCCGCACCGAACTGTTCGAAGGCATCCTCGGCCTGCGCCCGCGCAGCGCCGGAACCATCGAGATCGACGGCCGCCCGCTCCGCTTGCGCAACCCCCGCGAGGCGATGCGCAACGGGCTGACCTATCTCAGCGAGGACCGCAAGGGCAAGGGCCTGCATGTCGGCATGAGCCTGCGTGACAACCTGACCCTGATGACGCTGCGCCACCACGCCCACCCGCTGCTGTCGCCGTCCTCGGAGGACCGGGCGCTGGAACATGCGGTGACCAGCTTCGGCATCCGCGGCGATCCGCAGGGAAAGGCGTCGTCGCTGTCCGGCGGCAACCAGCAGAAGCTCGCCATCGCCAAGTTCCTGGAGCCCGACCCGCGCGTTTTCGTGCTGGACGAGCCGACGCGCGGCGTCGATGTCGGCGCCAAGCGGGACATCTATTTCCTGATCGCGCGGCTGGCCGCCGAAGGGCGCGGCGTGATCGTCATTTCATCGGAACTGATCGAACTGATCGGGCTCTGCCACCGGGTGATCGTGATGCGCGGGCGCCGGGTGACCGCGACCGTGCCCGCCGACCGGCTCAGCGAAGAGGAGTTGATTGCCCATGCCATCGGGACAGATGCCAGCGGGACCGACATCAGCACCCACACCCGCCACTGAGGTTCGGGGCGAACGCGCGGCGCCGCGCAAGGCGAACCGCCGTTTCGACCCGCACCGCTTCGGCCCGGTCGTCGGACTGGTGCTGCTGCTGGTGATCGGCACGGCGCTGAACCCCGATTTCGCCACCTGGGGCAACCTGATGAACGTGCTGACCCGCACGGCCTTCATCGGGATCATCTCAATCGGCATGTGCTTCGTCATCATCTCCGGCGGCATCGACCTGTCGGTCGGGTCGATGGCGGCGCTGATCGCCGGCAGCATGATCCTGGTGATGAACGCGCTGGCCGCGTCGGTCGGCTCCCCGGTTACGGTGGTGGTGCTCGGCGTTTTGTTCGCGCTGCTGCTCGGCGGCGGCTTCGGGCTGGCGCACGGCTACCTGATCACGCGCGGCCGGATCGAGCCCTTCATCGTCACACTGGGCACGCTCGGCATCTTTCGCGCGGTGCTGACGTGGCTGGCCGACGGCGGCGCCATCACGCTGGACAACGACCTGTCCGACGCCTACGGCCCGGTCTATTACGGCAGCCTGCTGGGCCTCCCGGTTCCGGTGTGGGTCTTTCTGGTGGTTTCGATCGCCGGTGCCGTTCTGCTGAACCGCACCGCCTTTGGTCGCTATGTCCAGGCCATCGGCTCCAACGAGCAGGTTGCGCGCTTCGCGGCGGTGGATGTCGACCGGGTGAAGCTGCTGACCTACGGCCTTCTCGGCGTCTGCGTCGGCATCGCCACGGTGCTGTATGTGCCACGCCTGGGTTCCGCCTCCCCCACCACCGGACTGTTGTGGGAGCTGGAAGCCATCGCCGCGGTGATCGTCGGCGGCACCTCCTTCAAGGGGGGAGAGGGCCGGATCGCCGGGACGGTAATCGGTGCGGTCCTGCTGTCGGTCATCAGCAACATCCTGAACCTGACCAGCATCATCAGCGTCTATCTGAACGCGGCGGTCCAAGGCTGCGTCATCATCGCCGTCGCCTTCCTGCAGCGCCGGCGCCCCTAAAAAACGATAAGGAGGAGAAACGTCATGTCGGAAGTTGCGCGTTACACTCGACGTGTTGTGCTGGGCACGGGCTTGGCCATGGCGGCGACGGTGGCCCTCGGCGGCGGCTTTGCCTTTGCGGCTGAGACGGTGAAGCTGGGCGTCAGCATCCCGGCCGCCACCCACGGCTTCACCGGCGGCATCGTCTGGTGGGCCAATCAGGCGAAGGCGGAGCTGGAAAAGGCCCATCCCAACCTGAAGATCACCGTCAAGACCGCCAGCGGCGCGCCGGAACAGGCGAACCAGCTTCAGGATCTGGTGACGGTGACCGGCATCAATTCGCTGGTCATCTTCCCCTTCGAATCCGCCGCCCTGACCCAGCCGGTGATGCAGGCCAAGAAGAAGGGCGTCTATGTCACCGTCGTCGACCGCGGCCTGACCGACACCAGTGCGCAGGACGCCTACATCGCTGGCGACAACACCGCCTTCGGCCGCATCCCGGCCGAATACATCGCCAAGAAATACAACGGCAAGGCCAACATCGTAGCGCTCCGCGGCATCCCGACCACGCTCGACAACGAGCGGTGGGAGGCCTTCACCGGCGTGCTGAAGCAGTATCCCGACATCAAGATCCTCGACGGCAAATACGCCAACTGGAACCGTGACGACGCCTTCAAGGTGACGCAGGACTTCCTGACCCGCTTCAAGGACATCGACGTCATCTGGGCCGCCGACGACGACATGGCCTTCGGCGTGCTGAAGGCCATCGAGCAGGCCAAGCGCACCGACATCAAGGAGGTGTTCGGCGGCGCCGGGTCCAAGACGATGGTGAAGACCATCCTCGACGGCTCCAACCCGCTGATCCACGCCGACGTGTCCTATTCGCCGAAGTTCATCTACGACGCCATCAAGATGACCGCCGAAGCCCGCCTGAAGGGCGACAAGCTGCCGGCGACCCACATCATCCCGTCGGCGCTGATCACCAAGGAGAACGCCAAGGAGTTCTACTTCCCGGATTCGCCGTACTGAGCATCAGCGTCGGCGGCCCCCTCCCCGACCCTCCCCCGCTACGCGGGAGAGGGCGCCTTCTGCGAAGCGGCGGCAGCCCCCTCTCCCTCGAAGAGGGGGAGGGTTAGGGAGGGGGCATTCGCCAGCCAACACCTCCCCCCATCAGGGAGCCCAAACCCATGAAGACCATCAAAGGCCCCGCGATCTTCCTCGCCCAGTTCGCGGGCGACGCGGCCCCCTTCAACTCGCTGGACGCCATCGCCCGCTGGGCCGCCGGCCTCGGCTTCAAGGGCGTGCAGATCCCCAGCTGGGACCGCCGCCTGTTCGACCTGCACAAGGCCGCGACCAGCCGCACCTACTGCGACGAGGTCAAGGGCACGCTGGCCGATGCCGGGGTCGAACTGACCGAGCTGTCCACCCACCTGCAAGGCCAGCTGGTCGCGGTCCACCCCGCCTACGACGCGCTTTACGACGGCTTCGCCCCGGCGGAGGTCCACGGCCGCCCCGACGCGCGCCAAGCCTGGGCGGTGGAGCAGTTGCACCTCGCTGCCAAGGCATCCACCAACCTCGGCCTGACCGCCCACGCCACCTTCTCCGGTGCGCTGGCCTGGCCCTACCTCTATCCCTGGCCGCAGCGCCCGCCGGGCCTGATCGAGACCGCCTTCGACGAGCTGGCGAAGCGCTGGCGCCCGATCCTCGACGCCTTCGACGAGGCCGGCTGCGATCTCTGCTATGAGATCCACCCTGGCGAGGACCTGTTCGACGGAACCACCTTCCAGATGTTCCTCGACCGGGTCGGCGGGCATGAGCGCTGCAACATCCTGTACGACCCCAGCCATTTCGTCCTGCAGCAGCTGGACTATCTCGGCTACATCGACGTCTTCCACGACCGCATCCGCATGTTCCACGTCAAGGATGCGGAGTTCAATCCGACCCCCTGGCAGGGCGTCTATTCCGGCTATGCGCCGTGGAAGGACCGGGCCGGGCGTTTCCGCTCGCTGGGCGACGGGCAGGTCGATTTCCGCGGCATCTTCTCCAAGCTGACCCAGTACGGCTTCGACGGCTGGGCGGTTCTGGAATGGGAATGCTGCATCAAGCATCCGGAGCAGGGGGCCGCCGAGGGCGCCCGCTTCATCCAGGACCACATCATCCGCGTCACCGACCGCGCCTTCGACGATTTCGCCGATGCCGGCACCGACGAGGCGGCCAACCGCCGGATTCTCGGTCTGGGGAAAGGGGCAGCATGAGCCCGGATCAATTGCCACCCCACCCACCGGCCTCCGCGAGGCGCTTGCGCCTGGGCATGGTCGGCGGCGGCCAGGGCGCCTTCATCGGCGCCGTCCACCGCATCGCCGCCCGCATCGACGACCGCTATGAACTGGTCGCCGGCGCGCTGTCCTCAGACCCAGAGCGGGCGCGGGCCAGCGGCGCGGAGCTGTTCCTCGCCCCCGACCGCTGTTACGACGATTTCCATGCCATGGCGAAAGCGGAGGCCGCTCGCCCTGACGGCATCGACGCCGTCGCCATCGTCACGCCGAACCACCTGCATTACCCCGCCGCCAAGGCCTTCCTCGAGGCCGACATCCACGTCATCTGCGACAAGCCGCTGGTCCATACCGTGGAAGAGGCGGAGGAACTGGCAGTGCTGGTGCGCAGCCGCGACCTCGTCTTCGTGCTGACCCACAATTACAGCGGCTATCCGATGATCCGGCAGGCCCGCGCCATGGTCGCGTCCGGTACGCTCGGCAAAATCCGGGTGGTTCAGGCCGAATATGCGCAGGACTGGCTTGCGACCGATCTGGAGGCCAGCGGCCAGAAGCAAGCCTCCTGGCGCACCGATCCGGCACGGAGCGGCATCGCCGGCTGCATCGGCGACATCGGCACCCACGCCTTCCATCTGGCCGAATTCGTCACCGGCCTCCGCTGCACTGACCTCGCCGCCGACCTGACCGCCTTCGTGCCCGGCCGGCGGCTGGACGACAACGCCCACATCATGATGCGTTTCGACGGCGGCGCCCGCGGCATGCTATGGGCGAGCCAGGTCAGCCCCGGCACCACCAACGGCCTGCGCCTGCGCGTCTTCGGCGAGGCCGGCGGCCTGGAGTGGCAGCAGGAACAGCCCAACGAGCTTCGCTTCACCCCGCTGGGCGAGCCGACCCGCACCCTGCTGCGCGCCGGTGCCGGCAGCCTGCCCGCGGCGAGCGGCATCGCCCGCACCCCGGCCGGCCATCCGGAGGGCTATCTGGAAGGCTTCGCCCAAATCTACCGCGACGCCGCCGACCGCATCGCCGCCCGCCTGGACGGCCGCCCGGCCCCCGCCGACGTGCCGTTGCCGACGGTGGAGGACGGTGTGCGCGGCGTGCGCTTCATCCACGGCGCGGTGGAGTCCAGCCGGCGCAATGCCGCGTGGGTGTCTTTGGCGGGATAGTTCCCTCTCCCGCCCCGGGAGAGGGAGGGGACCCGCGCCGAAGGCGTGGGGAGGGTGAGGGGTGATCCAAAAATCCCGAAGCGCATGGCTTCGTGCCCACCCCCTCACCCTTCCCATGCTCCGCATGGGCCCCTTCCCTCTCCCGGGGCGGGAGAGGGAGATTAACCGCCCTCAAAAAGCCGGTCCTCTCGCAAGAGGGCCGGCTTTTTGCGTTCGCAGCGGCGCAATGCGCAGAACCGGCAAAAGCCGTTCCGAAGAGGCAATCTCCCTCTCCGCCCTTTCCGTACCATCCGTTCATCAAGACAGCCGGAGCCGGTCCCGCCGGCCCGGCCAGGAACGGACTACGCATGACCATCCAGGACTTCCATCCCTCCCGCCGGACGGTCCTTTCCGGCAGCGCCGCCCTCGCCATTGCGGGCAGCGGCCTGCTGGGCGCGCTCCCCGGCACCGCCGCCGCGGCCGAAAAGACGGCCACCCGTCAAGACCCGACCAAAGGAACGAAACCGATGCTCCAGGGCAGCTACGTCACCACCAAGGACGGCGTCCAGATTTACGTCAAGCAGTGGGGTCCGCAGACCGGCCAGCCAGTGGTCTTCAGCCATGGCTGGCCGCTGACCGGTGATGCATTCGAAGACCAGATGATGTTCCTGGCCCAGCACGGCTACCGCACCATCGCCCATGACCGCCGCGGTCATGGCCGCTCGTCGCAGCCGGGCTTCGGCAACGATCTCGACCATTACGCCGACGATCTGGCCGCGGTGACCGAGGCGCTTGACCTGAAGAACGCCGTCCATGTCGGCCATTCCACCGGCGGCGGCGAGGTCGCCCGTTACATCGGCCGCCATGGCGTCTCGCGTGTCGCCAAGGCCGCCCTGATCGGCGCCATCCCGCCGATCATGGTCAAGACCGACTGGAACCCCGACGGCGTGCCGATGGAGGTGTTCGACGGCATCCGCGCCGGCGTGAAGGCCGACCGCTCGCAGTTCTTCAAGGACCTCGCCCTGCCCTTCTACGGCTTCAACCGTCCGGGCGCCAAGGTTTCGCAGGGTGCGATCGACAGCTTCTGGATGCAGGGCATGATGGGCGGCCTGCTGGCCGAGTACGAGTGCGTCAAGGCATTCTCCGAGACCGACCAGCGCGAAGACCTGAAGAAGATGATCGTCCCGACGCTCGTCCTGCACGGCGACGACGACCAGATCGTCCCGATCGCCACCTCCGCCAAGGCCGCCGTCAAGCTTCTGCCGAAGGGCACGCTCAAGGTCGTCGCCGGTGCGCCGCACGGCATGTGCACCACGCACAAGGACGTCGTGAACGAGGAACTGCTGGCCTTCATCCGGAGCTGAGCCATGACCTACCTGTCCCGCCTCGACCTGCACGACGTGGTGCGCAAGGAAGCCGCGGCGCTGCTCCAGGCCCGCCTGTCCGACGCGCTCGATCTGGAAGCCCAGACCAAGCAGGCGCACTGGAACGTCAAGGGGCCGCATTTCCTGCAACTGCACGAGCTGTTCGACCGCGTCCATGACGAGGTCGAGGGCTTCGTCGACCTGATCGCCGAGCGCATCACCACCCTGGGCCACATCGCCGACGGCCGGGTGCAGACCACCGTCGCCCGCAGCGCGCTTTACGAATATCCGCTGCAGGCGGTCGACGGCGTGGCGCATCTGAAGGCGCTGGCCGGCGCGCTGGCCCAGTTCGGCGCCCGCGTGCGGGCCGACATCGAGACCGCCACCGGCGTGGGCGATGCCGACACCGCCGATCTGTTCACGCAGGTCTCGCGGGAGTGCGACAAGCAGCTGTGGATGCTCGAAGCCCATCTGGTGACCGGCGACTCCGCCGCCTGATCCTCACCATCATTGTCTTTTACACCGCAACAGTCATGTTCAATCACACATGATTGTTGACCATCCTTCACCATGAGAAGGTCCCTGTCAGACGGCGCCGACGACGCACCGGCGGCAGGCGACCCAATCCCTTGAAACCCACACCGAACAGGAAAAGATCATGACCTTCCCGGCCAAGTCGCTCATCAATGCCGACGACACCGCCTTCATCTTCATCGATCACCAGCCGCAGATGTCCTTCGGCGTGGTCAACATCGACCGCCAGCAGCTGAAGAACAACACGATCGCTCTGGCCAAGACCGCCAAGCTGTTCGGCGCCCCGACCATCCTGACCGCCGTCGAGACCGAGAGCTTCTCCGGCTACATCTGGCCGGAGCTGATGGACGTCCTGAAGCAGGACCCGATCGAGCGCACCTCGATGAACAGCTGGGATTCGGAAGAGCTGGTGGCCGCCGTCAAGGCGACCGGCAAGAAGAAGCTGGTCATCGCAGCATTGTGGACCGAAGCCTGCCTGCTGTTCCCGACGCTGTGCGCCATCGAGGAAGGCTTCGAGGTCTACATCGTCACCGACGCCTCGGGCGGCACCTCGCAGGAAGCCCACGACGCCGCCATCCGCCGCATGGAGCAGGCCGGCGCCCATTCCATCACCTCGGTCAACGTCCTGCTGGAACTGCAGCGCGACTGGTCCAAGCGCGGCACCTATGACGGCGTGATGAACATCGTCCGCGAGCATTTCGGCGCCTACGGCATGGGCGTCGATTACGCCTACACCATGGTCCACAAGGCCCCGCAGCGCGGCGAATATGCCCACAAGGTGGTCGGCGCCGCCGCGCATGAGCACGCCTGACGGGCACGCCTGACGACCACACCGGCGCCCGCTCCATCGCGGGCGCCGGTCCCCCAGTCCAGAGCGGGAGACGGCACCATGATGCCCTATCTTCTTTCGGCCGGCGCCGGCATCCTGGTCGGCGTGATCTATGCGCTGCTCGGGGTCCGTTCCCCGGCGCCGCCGACCATCGCCCTGATCGGTCTGCTCGGCATGCTGGTGGGCGAACAGGTGGTGCCGGTCGTCAAGCGGCTGGTGGCCGGCGAGCCGGTGCTCGCCTTCATTCAGACGGACTGCGCCCGCCATGTTCTGGGGCCGCATGCCGCTGCCGAGCCGCCCGAGCCGCCTACGCTCGCCAAGGCCGAGACCACCGGAGGGGAAAAGGCGTGAAGCCGGTCACCCGCCGGAAGGCCATGGCGGGAAGCGCCGCCGCGTCGTTGCTGGCATCGATGCCACTGTCCACCCTCGCCACCAGATCCGGGAATGCCGCCATGCCCAACACCGCCGCCCAGACGTCAGCCGCCGGCGACCTGATCCTCGTCAACGCCAAGGTCACCACGCTTGACCGCGCCAATCCGCAGGCCAGCGCCATCGCCATCCGCGACGGCCGCTTCCTCGCCGTTGGCACGGAGGCCGAGGTGCGCGCCGCGGCGCCGCAGGCGACGGTGATCGACGCCAAGGGCCGGCGCGTGATCCCCGGGCTGATCGACAGCCACATGCACATCATCCGCGGCGGCCTGAACTACAACATGGAGCTGCGCTGGGACGGCGTGCCGAGCCTCGCCGACGCCATGGCGATGCTGAAGCAGCAGGCGGCCGTCACCCCGGCGCCGCAATGGGTCCGCGTCGTCGGCGGCTTCACCGAACACCAGTTCGCCGAAAAGCGCCTGCCAACCATCGAGGAGCTGAACGCCGCCGCCCCCGACACGCCGGTCTTCATCCTGCATCTCTACGACCGCGCCCTGCTGAACGGTGCGGCCCTGCGCGCCGTCGGCTACACCAAGGACACCCAGAATCCGCCCGGCGGCGAGATCGTGCGCGATGCCGCCGGCAATCCGACCGGCCTGCTGCTGGCCCAGCCCAACGCGACGATCCTCTATTCGACGCTGGCCAAGGGGCCGAAGCTGCCGCCCGAATATCAGCTGAACTCCACCCGCCATTTCATGCGCGAGATGAACCGGCTGGGCGTGACCGGGGTGATCGACGCCGGCGGCGGCTTCCAGAACTATCCCGACGATTACGCCATCATCGAAAAGCTGCATGCCGACGGCGAGTTGACCCTGCGCATCAGCTACAACCTGTTCACCCAGAAGCCGAAGGAAGAGCTGGCCGATTTCGCCGGCTGGGCCTCCAAGGTCAAGCCCGGCGACGGCGACGACAGCTACCGCCACAACGGCGCCGGCGAGATGCTGGTCTATTCCGCCGCCGACTTCGAGGATTTCCGCGTCGCCCGCCCCGACATGCCGCCGAACATGGAAGGCGATCTGGAGCCGGTGATCCGCCTGCTGGCCGAGAACCGCTGGCCCTGGCGCCTGCACGCCACCTACGACCAGACCATCAGCCGCGCGCTTGACGTGTTCGAGAAGGTCAACCGCGACATCCCCTTCGACGGGCTGCACTGGTTCTTCGACCATGCCGAGACGATCAGCGACCGCAACATCGACCGCATCGCCGCGCTCGGCGGCGGCATCGCCATCCAGCACCGCATGGCCTACCAGGGCGAATATTTCGTCGAGCGCTACGGCACCAAGGCGGCCGAACGCACCCCGCCGATCGCCAAGATGATGGCGGCCGGCCTGCCGGTCGGCGCCGGCACCGACGCCACCCGCGTCGCCAGCTACAACCCGTGGGTCTCGCTGTCCTGGCTGGTGACCGGCAAGACGGTCGGCGGCCTCGGCCTCTATCCTCAGGCCAACCTGATGGACCGCGAAACCGCTCTGCGGCTGTGGACGGAGGCCAACACCTGGTTCTCCAACGAGCAGGGCAAGAAGGGCCAGATCAAGGCCGGGCAGCTGGCCGACCTCGCCGTGCTGTCCGACGATTTCTTCTCGGTCTCCGAGGACCGCATCGCCCACCTGAACTCGGTCCTGACCATCCTCGGCGGTGCCGTGGTGCATGGCGAGGGCGATTTCGGCCCGCTGGCGCCGCAACTCCCCAAGCCGATGCCGGACTGGTCGCCGGTGCGGACCTTCGGCGGCTATTACAAGTCGGCCGACAACGCCTCGGGCGACCAGCGCAAGGCGCTCGCCTCGGCCTGCGGCTGCGCCACCGGCTGCGGCGTCCACGGTCACGACCATGCCGCCGCCTACGCCACCGACGTCCCGGCCGCCGACGTGCAATCCTTCTGGGGCGCGCTCGGCTGTGGCTGCTGGGCGGTGTAACCGCCTCTCTCCCCTAAAGCGGATCCCCTCTCCCCCCTGGGGAGAGGGTTAGGGTGAGGGGGTCGCGCGGCGAGGTTCTTCAAGAATCGCGCACTCTCCGCTCCCCACCAAATCCACCCTGTGCATCCCCCTCACCCCGCCCCTCTCCCCGGGGGAGAGGGAGAATCCCGCTATTCCCCCCAACCCGGAACTCCCCCGCCATGACCCTCCGCTCCTTCGAACGCCCGGCAGAGCGCATCGTCGACCGCATCCTCGACTGGGACGGCACATGGCTGCTGGCCCGTCTGGCGCTGGTGGGTGCCTATCTGCTCGGCGGACTGGTGAAGCTGACCGACTGGCCGGGCGCCGTCGCCGAACAGGCGCATTTCGGCCTCACGCCCCCGGCGCTCTGGGCGGCCCTGACCATCCTGGTCGAACTGGTCGGCCCGCTGCTGATCCTGCTGGACCGCGCGCTGTGGCTTGGTGCCGGCGCGCTCGGCGTCTTCACCGTTCTGGCCGCCCTGATCGCCAATGATTTCTGGACGATGGCGGGACAGGAGCGCTTCATGGCGACCAACGCCTTCTTCGAGCATGTCGGGCTGGCCGGCGGCTTCGTCCTGGCGGCGATCATCTCGCGGATGCGCCGCCGCCTCGGCCCGAACGACTGAAAAAGGGGAAGCACCATGCCCCCGTCCTCTCCCCCCGTCGCGGCCCCGCTGCCCTGGCTGCTGATGCTGCTGTCGGTGACGACCGGTCTGGTCGACGCCACCAGCGTGCTCGGCCTCGACAAGGTGTTCACCGCCAACATGACCGGCAACATCGTCTTCCTCGGTTTCGCCGCCGCCGGCACACCGGGTTTCGACGTCGCCCCCTATCTAACGGCGATCTGCGCCTTCCTGATCGGCGCGCTGGTCGCCGGCCGCACCGGCAAGGCCCATGCCGGCCGACCGCTGCGCCGCTGGCTGCTGAGCGCCGCCGCCATCGAGGCCGGACTGCTGTGGCTGGCGGCCCTGCTGGCATGGCTGCGCCAGACCGGGGAAACCTCACCGGCCAGCCACTCGGCCAGTTTCTATGGCATCATCCTGCTGACCGCGCTGGCGATGGGCTTCCGAAACGCGACGATCCGACAGCTGAAGGTGCCGGACCTGACCACCACGGTGCTGACCCTGACGCTGACCGGTCTGGCGGCCGATTCCCGGCTGGCCGGCGGGTCCGACACCAACTGGATCCGCCGCATCGGCAGCGTCATTGCCATCTTCATCGGCGCCGCCATCGGCGCCGTGCTGGTGACGCACAGCAGCCTCGCCGCACCGCTGCTGCTGGCCGGCGCGCTGGGACTGATCGGCACCGCCGCCTGCGCCCTGCATCCCGCCGCCGCCACCCCGGCCGCCGCCTGATCCCCACGACCATTCAGAAACAGAACAGCGGACTCCCAGCATGTCGCCATCCGGTCAGTTCGAACTCGTCCTTGGCCTGATGGCGGCGATCATCGTGCTGGAATTGGCGGCCAAGCGTCTGCGCATGCCGCCGTCGGCCGTCCTGGTGCTGGGCGGCATCGCGCTCGCGCTCATCCCCGGCCTGCCGGAGATCACGCCCGATCCCGACCTGACGCTGCTGCTGTTCCTGCCGCCGCTGCTGTTCGCCAGCGCCTATTTCACGGTGTGGAGCGATTTCCGCGCCAACCTGCGCATCATCCTTCAGCTGGCGGTCGGCGCCGTCGCCTTCACCACGCTGGCGATCGGGGTGGCCGCCCATCTGGTGATGCCGTCGCTGCCCTGGGCGGCCTGCTTCACGCTGGGCGCCATCCTGTCGCCGCCCGACGCGGTGGCGGCCAAGGCGGTGCTGAAGGGTTTGCCGCTGCCGCCGCGCATTGTCACTTTGCTGGAGGGCGAGAGCTTGGTGAACGACGCCACCGGGCTGGTGCTGTTCCGCATCGCCATCGCCGCCGGGATGACCGGCACCTTCGACGCCGCCGACGCCTCGCTGGAGTTCCTATGGCTGGCGATCGGCGGGGTGGCGGCCGGCGTGGTCTTCGGTCATATCGCCGCGCTGCTGCTGGGTCGCCTGCGCGACGTGCCGCTCAGCATTGTCGGCGGCTTCCTCGCCGCCTGGGCCAGCTATCTGGGCGGCGAGGCGCTGCTTGTGTCGGGCGTGCTCGCCACCGTCGGCTGCGGTCTGGTGATGGGCCGGCGCCAGCACGACCTCTTCACCGCCCAGCTGCGCACCCACGCCAACGCGGTGTGGGCGGTGGCGGTGTTCCTGATGGAATCGATGGTCTTCATCATCATCGGCCTGTCGCTGCGCGGCGTGTTGGGCCGGCTGGCGGAGGCCGGGACCGGCCTGTTCGACCTATTGCCGATGATCGTCGCCGTTACCCTGGCGATGATCCTGTCGCGCTTCGCCTGGCTCTTCCCCTCGACCTACCTGCCGCGCTTCCTATTCCCCGCCTTGCGCCGCCGCGATCCCTACCCGTCGGTGGCGGTGCCGGTGATCATGGGCTGGGCGGCGATCCGCGGCGTGGTCAGCCTTGCCGTCGCCCTGTCGGTTCCCGTGGAGTTCCCCGGCCGCGACATCATCCTGGCGACCACATGGGCGGTGATTCTGCTGTCGATCCTGGGACAGGCGACCACGCTGGCCCCGCTGATCCGCAAGATGCGGCTGGGCGGCTTCACGCTGGAGCGCCGGCCGACCCTGTCGGACTCGGAAACCCGCATCCGCATGGCCCGTGCGGCGCTGGAGGCGGTGCGCAAGCGCTCCGGCACGCCGGACGGCCGCCAGCGCCACCCCCGCCTACTCGAACAATACGCCCACCGCGCGACGATGGCCGAGCGCTTCCACGAGAGCGAAGGCATGCTGCAAGAGGACCGGCGCGAGCATTTCGCCGCCGTCCTGGCCGCCAACCGCGCCGCCCGCGCCGAGATCTTGGGCCTTCACCGCGGCGGCCGCATCCACGACACGGTGCTGCACCGCCTGGAAGCGGAACTGGACCTTGAAGAACTCAGCGCGGAGCAAGCGCTGGCGGAGGGGGAGGCCGGGGGGTGAGTGTGCTATATATCCAAACGGACGATCTCCGGCCGTCATCCCCGCGAAGGCGCACTGCTGTCCGGGATTTTCAGGGCTCCGCCAGGGGCAGACTAAGTTGACGGTCTGGCGGTCTTTTTTGCGGTGGCCGTGGTCTTGTCGGACAATGATTGGTGGTGTCGAAAGGTTCGAAGAGTGCAACCTTGAGCCTGATCTTCAGGGCCTTCGCACCGCCGACATGGTTTTTGGCGTAGGTGTTCTGGAACAGCCGCAACAAGCAGAAGGCAATCAATGCCGTGTAGATCTGAATTCTGACGGCATTCTCCGAGCGACCGAAGAATGTCTTCAGCTTCAGGTTCTGTTTGATCCACTTGAAAAACAACTCAATCTGCCAACGCTCCTTATAAAGGTCGGCGATCTCCTGAGCAGTCCGGTCAAGATCATTGGTGATCAGATGGAGTGGCTCCTTATCCGGACGCGCCACCACCACTTCACGAAGTTCGGCGTCGTAGAGTGGGTTGGTCGCGCCGCCACGCGGCTTTTTGTGGCCGACCTTCACCCGGCGGTCCGCCACGATGTTGTCGCCAACCGCCTCCACGGTTCGCTCTACACGGCGGTGTGCATTGGCCTTCAGCCGGGTCACGAACAGCGCCTGCGCCATGGTGATCTCATGCCACCAGCGGTAATCCGTGTATCCCTTGTCAAAGACATAGGTGGCCCCGGCAGCGAACGGCAGGCGTCGCGCCATCTTGATTTCGCTGAGCTTGGGCGTTTCCACGGCAAAATGCACCGGCGTGGCTGTCCGCGGATCGTAGACCAGATGGAGCTTCAGGCCACGGCAGCGCGAATCGGCTTCGGCCCAGTTGAAGCGGCGGTCCCGCAACATGATCGCAGAGCCGTCGATCAGCCGCACCAACTCCCGGCTTTCCTGACGCGCCGATCGGGCCAAGCCGCCCATGACCTGTTCGGCAATCTCCCGGAACACCGCCGCAGGCCGGGCCGCCGAGGCATCGCTGAGCGTGCTCTTGCTAACCGGCCGCAGCCCGGTGTGGTAAAGCCCTGCCGGTTGGGCCGCCAACCCCTCCGCAATCTCGCGAAGGCTCTTCAGCCCGGCGAACTGGGCGAAAAGCATCGCCTTCAGGTGCCGCTGGCACGTCCAGCCCTTGTCACCACTCCCAACCCCATGATTGCCACGGTGCCGCGCCACAATCCCGTTCACCACACGACGGTCCAGAGGTTCCACAAGGCGCAAAAATCCGCTAGCTTGGAACGGCACGGCAGACCTCAAAATCTATGTTTGGCGACTGCGATTTTGGGCCAGAACTCTGGCTTTGTCTGCCGTGCAGCTTCAATCCATCCAAAAATCCCGGACAGCAGTGCGCGAAGGCGGGGATCCAGGCTACCAGTCCAAGCCCTTGGAAATGTTGGATTCCTTGGACTCACGGCACAAGCGCAACACCTGCTAAGGTGTTGTTGCGATGGGAAAACAATACAATCAGCTCAGCCTTGTCGAGCGGATGAAGATCGAGCTTTTGCGGGAGCAAGGGCTGTCTTTGAGAGAGATCGGCGCGCAATTGGGGCGGTCGGCGTCGACGATCAGCCGTGAGATACGTCGGAATGCGCAGCCGACCAACCAGTGGCGGGGGTGCTACGATGGGGAGCGGGCCGATCAATTGGCAGCCCGGCGGCGACGGTGGGATGCACGCTTCAAGCTGGCGTGCCAGCCTGGCCTGCGTGCCACGGTGCGAAAACACCTTGCGATGGGATGGTCTGCCAATCGCGGCCATTGTGGGACTCTGGAACATCGCCCTGGAGCTTGATGAGCTGGGCATGGTCCACGTCCCCGCCGAAGGCTCCTTCCACCGCTTCCGGATATGCTTCGTGCCCGTCCGTGGTGATCTGCACCCGGTTGTCAGCCGGCTGCGCAGGTCGTCCATGAGCACGATGGCGGACTGCCTAGGGGCCCTTTGGGCATGGCTCAATTCTCTTCCCGGCCGCCGTCAGGCAACGGCTCTTTGACAACGTCTCCCGTCTCGATATCAATGATCTGCACTTCGTTATAGATGCCTTGTTGGCGGAGTTCGTTGGCCTTCTTAAGCGCACCTTCGAGGGTGTCCCGCTTCAGGCCCAAAACGCCAACTTGAGAACTCCCAGTGATGTGATAGCGCATTCCCGCATCCTCCACCGTTATGCTTCCCGTTAAGCATACAGGAACGTGCAGCCGGATGCGAACGCCCTTCGCGCCACGTTCGCCTACGAACGAAATTCAAACTGAGACACTACCGGGCATCGCAGGGGTCCCTTCGCGCCGGGATCGCAGCCTGCCCGAATAGCCCCTCCTCCACAAACAGCCACCCCCGCCCCTCCCCGATTGTTCGTCCCGGCTGAATTCTGTTCCCAGCCGCAGCGGCTTTATCCCACCCGGACGCTTGCACATTATTGCTCTTGCCGCATTGCAGGAGGGGCGCCAGGGCGCCGGGTCGAGATGGAACGTTCACGCACGTCGCTGAAGGTGGAGGGCCGCGAGGTCCCGCTGTGCCTGTATCGGCCGGCGGATTCCGGGCCGTTGCCGGGCGTGCTGTATTTCCACGGCGGCGGCTTCACCTCCGGGTCGGTCGAGGATGTCGAGGTGCCGGCCATGGCGCTGGCGGAGAGCATTCCGGCGCTGGTGGTGGCGGTCGGTTATGCGCTCGCTCCCGCCCATCCCTTTCCCGCCGCGGTGGAGGATGCCCATGCCGCAGCCCTCTGGCTGGCGGAGCGGGCTGGGCCGCTGGGCGTCGCCGGGCATGATGCCGGCGGGCATGTCGCGGTGTCGCTCACCCTGCTCGCCCGCGACCGCGGTGGGCCGGAGATCGCGGCGCAGGCGCTGCTCGGGCCGATGCTCGATCCCAGTTTGACGCGGGTCGCCCATGGTGAAAAGGGCGGAGAAGGCAGCGTGACGGACTGTGCGCGCTGTTACCGCGCCTATCTGCCGGAAGCGGCGCTGCGGCTGCATCCCTATGCGGCGCCCCTGGAGTCGCGCCGGCTCGGCCGGCTGCCGCCGATCATGATCGCCACGGCGCAGAACGACGTGCTGCGGCCGGAGGCGGAAAGCTATGCCGCCCGCCTGATCGACGCCGGGGTGCCGACCGAGGTCACCCGCTTTGCCGGCGTCACCCATGCCGGCCTCGCCCAACACGCGCCGGCGCTGGCCGCCGCCGCCGATTTCTTCCGGCGCCGCCTGACCGGCGCCCATCCCGACACTTCGAGCCACAGGTAAAGCCCCATGTCCCGCAAGACACTTTCCCTATTGATCGCGGCCGGCGTTTCCGTGGCGGCACTAACCGGCGCCGTCACTCTGCGCAGCCCGGCCGAGGCGCAAACGGCCTCCGAAACTCCCGCCCCGCCGCCGGCCGAGGTGGATGTCGCCACCGTTCTGGCCCAGCCGGTGACGGACTGGCAGTCATATTCCGGCCGGCTGGAGGCGGTGGACCGCGTCGATATCCGGCCGCAGGTCCCAGGATCCATCGTCGCCGTGCATTTCCGCAACGGTGCTCTGGTGAAGAAGGGCGACGTGCTGTTCACCATCGACCCCCGCCCCTATGAGGCGGAGGTGGCGCGGGCCGAGGCGCAGGTCGCCGCGGCGCAGGCGCGGGTGCGGCTGACCGCGGCCGACCTCGACCGCGCGCAGAAGCTGGTGCGCGACGACACGATCTCGCGCAGCACCATGGACCAGAAGGACAATGCCGCCCGCGAGGCGACCGCCAACCTGAAGGCGGCGCAGGCGGCGCTGGAGATCGCGCGGCTCAATCTCGGCTACACGCGGGTGACGGCGCCGGTGTCGGGCCGGGTGTCGCGAGCGGAACGGACGGTCGGCAATGTGGTGGCCGCCGGGGCCGCCGCGGAGCCGCTGACGACCCTGGTGTCGGAATCGCCGATCTACGCCTCGTTCGACGTCGATGAGCAGACCTATCTGCGCCACATCGCGCCGATGCGCGATTCAGGCAAGATCCCGGTCCGGCTCGGCCTCGCCAATGAGGAGGATTACTCGCGCGACGGCATGGTGGAGTATGTCGACAACCGACTGGACAGCGTGTCCGGCACCATCCGCGTGCGCGCCCGCTTCGACAATGACGATGGCGTGCTGGTGCCGGGGCTGTATGCGCGGGTGAAGGTGGGGGGCACCAAGCCCTATGACGCGCTGCTGGTCGATGACCGCGCCATCGGCACCGACCAGGACAAGAAGTTCGTCCTGGTGGTGACGCAGGAGAACAAGGTGGAGTACCGGCCGGTGAAGCTCGGCGCGCTGCAGAACGGGCTGCGCGTGGTGACCGACGGGCTGGCGGCCGGCGAGCGCGTGGTCGTCAACGGCACCCAGCACGCCCGGCCGGGCATGGCGGTCACGCCGAAGATGGTCGCCATGGGGACTGAGAAGACCCAGACGGCGGCACGGTAAGACACGAACAAGGGGCATGCGCGTTGGCTGGCCCTCCTCGCCTAGTGCGGGGAGGGATGGGGAGCGTGCAGCCTGGGAGACCCCAGATGAACATCTCTAAATTCTTCATCGACAGGCCGATCTTTGCCGGCGTGCTGTCGGTGGCGCTGTTCCTGGCGGGGGCCATCGCGGTGTTCCGCCTGCCGATTTCCGAATATCCGGAGGTGGTGCCGCCGTCCGTCGTGGTGCGCGCGCAGTTCCCCGGCGCCAACCCCAAGGTAATCGCCGAGACCGTCGCCTCCCCACTGGAGGAGCAGATCAACGGCGTCGAAGGCATGCTCTACATGCAGTCGCAGGCGAACAGCGACGGCAATCTGGCCCTAACGGTGACCTTCAAGCTGGGCACCGACGCGGACAAGGCGCAGCAGTTGGTGCAGAACCGCGTGGCGCAGGCGATGCCGCGGCTGCCGGCCGACGTGCAGCGGCTGGGCGTCACCACGGTCAAGAGTTCGCCGACGCTGACCATGGTCGTGCATCTGCTGTCGCCCAACGACCGCTATGACATGACGTACCTGCGCAATTATGCGGTGCTGAACGTCAAGGACCGGCTGACCCGCATCGCCGGCGTCGGCGAGGTGCAGGTGTGGGGCGCCGGCGACTATGCGATGCGGGTGTGGCTCGACCCCGGCAAGGTGGCGCAGCGCGGGCTGACCGCCACCGACGTGGTGAACGCCATCCGCGAACAGAATGTCCAGGTGGCGGCCGGCGTGATCGGCGCCTCGCCCTCGCTGCCCGACGTGCCGATGCAGCTGTCGATCAACGCGCGCGGCCGGCTGAAGACCGCCGACGAGTTCGGCGACATCGTGCTGAAGACCGGCGAGGACGGCGGCGTCACCCGCCTGCGCGACGTGGCGCGGGTGGAGCTGGCGGCGGCGCAATATGGACTGCGCTCGCTGCTCGACAACAAGCCGGCGGTGGCGCTCGGCATCACCCAGACGCCGGACGCCAACGCGCTCGCCATCTCCGACGAGGTGCGCAAGGTGATGGCGGAGCTGAAGGGCGACATGCCCGAAGGCGTCGATTACTCCATTGTCTACGACCCGACGCAGTTCGTCCGCTCCTCCATCGAGGCGGTGGTGCACACGCTGCTGGAGGCGGTGGCGCTGGTGGTGCTGGTGGTGATCGTCTTCCTGCAGACCTGGCGGGCGTCGATCATTCCGCTGCTGGCGGTGCCGATCTCCATCGTCGGCACCTTCTCGCTGCTGCTGGCCTTCGGCTTCTCGATCAACGCGCTTTCGCTGTTCGGCATGGTGCTGGCCATCGGCATCGTGGTCGACGACGCCATCGTCGTGGTCGAGAATGTTGAGCGCAACATCGCGTCCGGCCTGTCGGCCCGCGACGCCACCATCCGCGCCATGCAGGAGGTCAGCGGCCCGATCATCGCCATCGCGCTGACGCTGGTCGCCGTCTTCGTGCCGCTCGCGGCGATGACGGGGCTCAGCGGCGAGTTCTACAAGCAGTTCGCGATGACCATCGCGATCTCCACGGTGATTTCCGCCTTCAACTCGCTGACCCTGTCGCCGGCCCTGGCGGCGGTGCTGCTGCGCGGCCATGACCAGCCGCAGGACTGGCTGACCCGCGCGATGAACCGGGTGTTCGGCGGCTTCTTCCGGCTGTTCAACCGGGTGTTCCATCGGGCGTCGGAGGGCTATGGCCGCGGCGTCGGCGGGGTGGTGCGGCGCAAGGGCGTGATGCTGGCGGTCTATGCACTGCTGATCGGCGCCACGGTGCTGCTCGGCCGCACGGTGCCGTCGGGCTTCGTGCCGATGCAGGACAAGGAGTATCTGATCAGCTTCGCGCAGCTTCCCAACGGTGCGTCGCTGGACCGGACGGAGGCGGTGATCCGCGAGATGACCGACATCGCGCTGAAGCGCCCCGGCGTGCAGAGCGCCGTGGCCTTTCCCGGGCTTTCGGTCAACGGCTTCACCAACAGCTCCAGCGCCGGCATCGTCTTCGTCACGCTGAAGCCCTTCGCCGAACGCCAGGATCCGTCGCTGTCGGCCGGGGCCATCGCCAAGGATCTGCAACAGCGCTATGCCGGGCTGAAGGAGGCCTTCGTCGCCATCTTCCCGCCGCCGCCGGTGATGGGTCTGGGGCAGCTGGGCGGCTTCAAGATGCAGTTGGAAGACCGCGGGAACCTTGGGTACGAGGCGCTGAGCGGCGCGGTGAACGCCTTCGTCAAGCGGGCGGCGCAGACGCCGGAACTGGGGCCGACCTTCTCCGCCTATCAGATCAACGTGCCGCAGCTGGACGTCGATCTCGACCGTGTGAAGGCCAAGCAGCTGGGCGTCAATGTCGCCGAGGTGTTCGACACCATGCAGATCTATCTGGGATCGCTGTACGTCAACGACTTCAACGCCTTCGGCCGCGTCTATCAGGTGCGGGTGCAGGCCGACGCGCCGTTCCGCGACACCGCCGACGACATCGGGCTGCTGAAGACCCGCAACGCGGCGGGGACCATGGTGCCGCTGTCGTCGCTGGTGACGGTGCAGCCGGGCTATGGGCCGGAAATGGTGGTGCGCTACAACGGCTTCACCGCCGCCGACGTCAATGGCGGGCCGGCGCCGGGCTATTCCTCGGGGCAGGCGGAAGCGGCGGCGGAGCGCATAGCGGCGGAGGTGCTGCCACGCGGCGTGAAGCTGGAATGGACCGACCTGACCTATCAGAAGATCCTGGTCGGCAATGCCGGTCTGTGGGTCTTCCCGATCAGCGTGCTGCTGGTGTTCCTGGTGCTGGCGGCGCAGTACGAGAGCCTGACGCTGCCGCTCGCCATCCTGCTGATCGTGCCGATGAGCGTGCTGTCGGCGCTGTTCGGGGTGTGGCTGACCGGCGGGGACAACAACATCTTCACGCAAATCGGCTTCATGGTGCTGGTCGGTCTGTCGGCGAAGAACGCCATCCTGATCGTCGAGTTCGCCCGCGAGCTGGAGCATGAGGGGCGCGGCGTGGTGCAGGCGGCGATCGAGGCGAGCCGGCTGCGATTGCGGCCGATCCTGATGACCTCCATCGCCTTCATCATGGGCGTGGTGCCACTGGTCACCTCCACCGGCGCCGGTGCCGAGATGCGGCACGCCATGGGTGTCGCGGTGTTCGCCGGCATGATCGGCGTGACGCTGTTCGGTCTGGTGCTGACCCCGGTGTTCTACGTGCTGCTGCGCAAGCTGGCCGGTGCGGAGCGTCGGGTGGAAGCCCCGGCGGAAGGCGGGGTGCAGCCGGCGGAGTGGAAGATGGGGTGAATGACTTGAATAGCGCCCGGGCCGCGGAACGAAGCGGCCCGGGCGTCCTGCGGTTCAGAGCGTCGACCATGTGTTCGCTTGATAGTCGAAGACCTTGTCGATGCGGGTGCCGTCCCAGTGGTATTCCAAGTGTTTCGTCTGCGCCGGGATGCCGACCGCTTTGGGACGGAATGCGCCGATGCAGGCGCCGCCGGGGTGGCGGACGCTCGGGTAATGGATGCCATTCGCTCCTTCCTCCCGAAGCGCCGACGCCAGCGCCTGCCCGGCGCTGTAGTCGTCCGGATCGAGGACGCGGCCACGGTCGGCCTCGTCCAGGCTTCCGACATCGTGGAACTCGCCATTGATCGTTCCGACCAGAACCCGCATCGTCTCGGAACGGATAAGGCCCTGGTCTGCGTCGGCGTAATACTGCTCGTAATGGAAGACCGTCTCGCGCAACGCCGTTTCGAATGCGCGGGCCGCGTAATAGACTCCCTGGCGTCCGTCGGAAAAGCGCGATCCATTGGGGTTGACGTGCGTGAACGCACTCATGACGTAACTGGCCCCAGGTCCGGCGATGCGCTCCTCCGGCGGCACCAGCGAGATTTCTCCGGCCTCCTGGCGCAAACGCGGGTTCACCAGGCTTTCCAGCGCGATGAAGGCCTCCCAATCGCGCGGGTCGCCGGACAGACGCTCGAACAGATCGATGGGTGGAAAACGCGAAGCGATGATGCGCGTCGCCGCGGTCCAGGCAACGGCCAGCAGCTTCACGACCAGGCTCCGCGGTATGCATCGAGATACTGGTGGACCGCCGCCAGATCGGTCACGTCGCCGCCCGCCATCCGCTCCAGCGGCGCCTGCCCGCCGAACGCCCGGTTGGCGCGCGCCGGCCAGCCGTCCGCCTGCTGCGGGTTGGCGTACAGGATCTGCAGCGACTTGTAGATGCCCAGTACATAGCCCAGCCGGCGCACCGTGTCATGCGGCACCGCACCGACCCTGCCCGCCTTCCAGGCGTAGAAGGTACGCTCCGCCGGTGAACCGAGGATACGGCACGCCTGCTCGTTGTTGGCGCCCCATGCTTTCAAGATGGTGAAGACCCCGGCCATGCCCCGCGCGACGGTATCATCGGCGATGCCGGCCTGCTGCCGAGCTGTGGCAACCATGGCGACCTCCTACTGCATTCATGCATTATGTTTCCTAAAACTGCATAAGAGCAACAAGGTTTCCATGTTGCCGGACGAACTCAGCCGAAAGCATCGGACCTTTCCAGACAGACGGAAGGGCGAAGAGGCGGTGAGCAGGGGGTCGTGCCGCCCGTTCGGGTCACTCATCCGGCAGCATGTTTTTCGGCAGGTTTTCGCGGAAGATTACTTCCGCCCTCGGCGTTTCCACACCCTGCATGGGCGGCCGGCCGGCGCGGAGGTTGGTGAAGATGCCGACGCAGGCCGACAGGGTGTTGCGCGGATCCTGCGTGATCACCGCGTCCAGCGTGCCGTCGATCAGCAGGCCGCGCGTCTCGTTGGTCAGGCCGTGGCCGATGAAGACCATCTCGCGTTCCCGCCGCGTCTCCTTCAGGGCGCGGGCGACGCCCTCCGCCCCGCCGCCGATGTTGTAGACGCCGGCAAGGTCGGGGTGCAGACCCAGCAGCATGCGGGTCTGGCGGTAGCTTTTCCCCTCGTCGTCATGGCCTTCGCGCAGGCCCACCACCTCGATGTCGGGGGCGGTTTCCTTCAGGACGTTGAAGAATCCCATCTCACGGTCCTCATGCGCGCGGTAGCTGAGGCTGCCGGCGATCATCGCCACCTTGGCCGGGCGGTGTTTTAAAAAACGCGCGATCAGATAGCCGGCGGTGCGGCCCGCCGCGCGGTTGTCCAGCCCGACATAGCCGGCGCGCCGGCAGTTCAGGATGTCGGAGATCAGCGTCACGCTCGGCACGTTGCGGTCGGCCAGCGCGTCCACCGCCTCGCGCACCGCCGGATGCTCCAGCGCCATGAAGGCGACACCGTCGGCGCGGCGGCCGTGCTGGAACAGGCTGCGCGCCAGCAGTTCCGGGTTGAAGCTCTTGATGAACTCCACCTGCGCCTTCACGCCATGCGGGGCGAGGGTGGATTCCGCGCGCCGGATCATCTCGCCCAGGCCGGTGAGGAAGCGGTTGTTGCCGGCGGGCAGCAGGAAGGACAGCCGCATCGGCTTCTGCCCCGCCGCGGCATAGAGGTCGGAGTCCGGCAGATAGTCGAGGTCCGCCGCCGCCTTCAGCACGCGCTGCACGGTGGCGGCGCGCACCCCCGGCCGGTGGTTCAGCACGCGGTCGACCGTGGCGGTGGACACCCCCGCGGCATGCGCGATGTCGGCCACCCGCGGCAGGCCGCGGGGTCCGGCAGCAATTTCCGGATCGTCCTTCAGTGAAACCATCAAAAACCATCAATTTCGGCGTTTGACACCTGTCGGTACTGGACATACCGTCCATCCAACAATCATCAATTGACATCAGATCACATCAGAAACGCAAGGCCGGAAACAGCAACGTCGGCCGGTAATCCATGGGAGGTTTGAAATGACCAGTCTGAGCCGCCGCACGATGCTGAAGGCCATCGCCACCGCCCCCGCGATCGGGGCCGCCGGTGCCGTCATCGGCATGCCACACATCGCCCGCGCCGCCGAGTATGAGCTGAAGTACGGCAACAACCTGCCGCTGAGCCATCCGCTGAACGTCCGCGCCCAGCAGGCGGCGGATCGCATCGCCAAGGAGACGAACGGCAAGGTCGAGATCAAGATCTTCCCGAACAACCAGTTGGGCGGCGACACCGACATGCTGTCCCAGGTGCGCAGCGGCGGCCTGACCTTCTTCACGCCGTCGGCGCTGGTGATCGCCACGCTGGTTCCGGTCGCCGCGATCAACGCGGTCGGCTTCGCCTTCTCCGACTACGATCAGGTGTGGAAGGCGATGGACGGCAAGCTGGGCGCCCATGTCCGCAACGCCATCTCCAAGGTCGGGCTCCATGCCTTCGACAAGATGTGGGACAACGGCTTCCGCCAGATGACCAGCGGCGACAAGCCGATCAATTCCGCCGCCGACATGGACGGCCTGAAGATCCGCGTGCCGGTCAGCCCGCTGTCCATCGCCATGTTCAAGGGTCTGGGCGCCTCCCCCACCAGCCTGCAGTTCAGCGAGGTCTATTCGTCGCTGCAGACCCGGATCGTCGATGCGCAGGAAAACCCGCTGCCGATCATCCAGGTCGCCAAGCTGTTCGAGGTGCAGAAATACTGCTCGCTGTCGAACCACATCTGGGACGGCTTCTGGTTCATCGCCAACGGCCGCGCCTGGAAGGGCCTGCCGCCGGACATGCAGACCATCGTCGCCAACGCCATCAACGACGCCGGCATGGCCCAGCGCGGCGACATCAAGGCACTGAACCAGTCGGTCCGCACCGACCTGGAATCGAAGGGGCTGACCTTCAACCAGCCGTCGCCCGACAGCTTCCGCGCCAAGCTGCGCGACAGCGGCTTCTACGGCGAATGGAAGGGCCGCTTCGGCGACGAGGCGTGGGGCCTGCTGGAGGAGGCGGTCGGCAAGCTCGCCTGACCGCATCCCCTGCCCTCCCTGGTCCTGTCCCATGAAGGAACCCCCCGTCATGTCCCACATGTCCGAACCGGTCCACGGCTACGTGGACGCTCCCGGCGGCATTGCCGGCGGCGGCGCTTCGCTGCTGCGCAGGATCGACCACGGCCTGTCCGTCGGGGTCGAGGTCGTGGCGGGCCTTCTGGTGCTGGTCGAGATCGTCGTGCTGCTGGCCGGCGTCACCGCCCGCTACCTCTTCCACACCCCGCTGGTGTGGTCGGACGAGCTGGCCTCGATCCTGTTCCTGTGGCTGTCGATGCTGGGCGCGGTGGTCGCCTTGCGCCGGGGCGAGCATATGCGGATGACCGGTCTGGTCAGCCGCGTCGGCCCGCAGGTGCGCAGCCTGCTGGAATGCATCGCCATCACCGCCCCCATCGCCTTCCTGGCGCTGATTCTCTATCACGCCGTCGATTACGCGATGGAGGAGCAGTTCATCACCACCCCGGCGATGGAGGTCTCCAACGCCTGGCGGGCGGCGGCGCTGCCGGTCGGGCTGGGGCTGATGCTGGTGGCGGCGCTGTTCCGGCTGCTGCGCGTCGCCCGGCCGCTGACCGCGCTGGCGGCGGTGCTGGTGACGGGGGCCATCGTCGCCGGTTTCTGGGTCGCCGGGCCGGTGCTGAAACCGCTGGGGCAGCTGAACCTCCTGATCTTCTTCGTCGGGCTGGTGGCGGCCAACGTCTTCGCCGGGGTGCCCATCGCCTTCTCCTTCGCGCTCGCCACCTTCGCCTATCTGGCGCTGACCACCTCGACGCCGCTGCTGGTGATGGTCGGCCGGCTGGACGAGGGGATGAGCCACCTGATCCTGCTGGCGGTGCCGCTGTTCGTCTTCCTGGGTCTGCTGATCGAGATGACCGGCATGGCCCGCGCCATGATCCAGTTCCTCGCCAGCCTGCTCGGCCATGTGCGCGGCGGCCTGTCCTATGTGCTGATCGGCGCGATGTATCTGGTCTCCGGCATCTCCGGTTCGAAGATCGCCGACATGGCGGCCATTGCCCCGGTGCTGTTCCCGGAGATGAAGAAGCGCGGCGCCCCTCCCGGCGATCTGGTGGCGCTGCTGTCGGCGACCGGCGCGCAGACCGAGACCATCCCGCCCAGCATCGTGCTGATCACCATCGGCTCGGTCACCGGCGTGTCGATCGCGGCGCTGTTCACCGGCGGCATGCTGCCGGGCGTGGTTCTGGGTGCCTGCCTGTGCTTCGTGGTCTGGCGGCGCTACCGCCGGGAAGATCTGAGCCATGTCGAGCGCACCCCCGGCCGTGAGATTGCCCGGCTTGCCATGGTGGCGCTGCCCGCCATCCTGCTGCCCTTCGTCATCCGCGCCGCGGTGGTCGAGGGCATCGCGACGGCGACCGAGGTGTCGACCATCGGCATCGCCTATTCCACCGTGGTCGGGCTGCTGATCTACCGCCAGTTCGACTGGCGCCGGCTGAAGCCGATGCTGATCGAGACGGCGTCGCTGACCGGGGCCATCATCTTCATCGTCGGCTGCGCCACCTCGATGGCCTGGGGCCTGACCCAGTCCGGCTTCTCGTCCGATCTGGCGCGCTTCATGGCCGGCATTCCCGGCGGCGCCTATGGCTTCCTCGCCATCTCCATTGTCGCCTTCATCATCCTGGGCAGCGTTCTGGAGGGCATCCCCGCCATCGTGCTGTTCGGCCCGCTGCTGTTCCCCATCGCCCGCGCGGCCGGGGTGCACGAGGTGCACTATGCGATGGTCGTCATCTTCGCCATGGGCATCGGCCTGTTCGCCCCGCCCTTCGGCGTCGGCTATTACGGCGCCTGCGCCATCAGCAAGGTCAATCCCGACGACGGCCTGAAGCACATCTGGGGCTATGTCGGCGCGCTGCTGATCGGGCTGGTGATCGTCGCCGCCATTCCCTGGATTTCGACCGGCTTCCTGGCTCGCTAAAGCCACCGGCTCTACCCAATTCCCTCTTATCCGGAGTTCATTCAATGAGCCGATTCTTCGGCCAGATCCGTCAGGCTGGCTACGTCGTGCGCGACATCGAGGCCGCCATGGACTATTGGAGCCGCACGCTCGGCATCGGTCCCTGGTTCTACAACGAGCGGGTTCCGATCCGGAACTACAGCTACCGCGGCGAAAGCTACGAGGTTCACAATTCGGTGGCGCTGGCCAACTCCGGCCCGCTGCAGATGGAACTGATCCAGACCCGCAACGACGCGCCGTCGATGTACCGCGACTTTCTGCAAGCGGGGAACACCGGGCTGCAGCATGTCGCCTATTGGACCGAGGATTACGACGCCGACCTGGAACGGCTGCTGAGCCAGGGCTTCAAGCCGGTGATGAGCGGCGAGGTCGGCGAGAAGGGGCGGTTCATTTACTTCGACACCGAATACCATCCGGGCACGGTGATCGAGCTGTCGGAGGTCGCGGGGCCGAAGGGCAAGATGTTCGACCTGATCCGCGAGGCGTCGATGGGCTGGGACGGCAGCGATCCGGTGCGGCCGTTTCCGGATTTGAGCAAGTTGTGAGGGGCGATTTGTAGGGGCGTTTTGCCCCCTCCCTAACCCTCCCCCGCTTCGCGGGAGAGGGGACTGCCGCCGTCCTTTGCATAGCTCCCGCAAAGCTCCTGCCCCCTCTCCCTCGAAGAGGGGGAGGGATGGGGAGGGGGCAACCGGCAACAGCACTCCACCTGATTAAAAGGCGCTCCCATGCACGCCGACCGCATCGAAGCAACCTATCTGATCGAAACTCCCCTCGCCCCGGCCAAGGTGGCGGAGGTGATGGCGGGCGAGCAGTCCTGCGGCACCTTCACCCGCGTCCATGGCGAGACCGACGATTTGCGCGCCCGTGCCCGCGCCATCGTCGAATCCGTTGAGAAGCTGGACGTCGCCGACGCCCCTGCCCTACCGAACACCTGGCTGGAGCGCCAGCGGAATCCCGGACCGTGGCAGCGGGCGCGCGTCACCATCTCCTTCCCCACCGCCAACATCGGCGCCAATCTGCCGACACTGGCGGCGACGGTCGCCGGCAACCTCTATGACCTGGGCGAGGTGACGGGACTGCGGTTGGAGAGCTTGCGCATCCCGCAGGCCTACCGCGCGCAGTTCGACCTGCCGCGCCACGGCGTCGCCGGCACGCGGCGGCTGACCGGGGTGGCGGACGGGCCGCTGGTCGGCTCGATCATCAAGCCGAATGTCGGGCTGTCGGCGGAGGAGACCGGCGAGCTGGTCGGCACGCTATGCGCCGCCGGGCTGGACTTCATCAAGGACGACGAGATCTGCGCCGATCCGGCCCATGCGCCGCTGGCGCAGCGCATCCCGGCAGTGATGGATCGGGTGCGCCGGCACCAGGACCGCACCGGAAAGCATGTGATGGTCGCCTTCAACATCACCGACGAGACCGACGCCATGCGTCGCCACGCCGATCTGGTGGAGCGCGAGGGCGGGTCCTGCATCATGGTCAGCCTGAACTGGTGCGGCTATTCGGCGGTGCAGACGCTGCGCCGGCACAGCGGGCTGGCGCTGCACGGCCACCGCAACGGCTTCGGCGCCCTGTCGCGCCATCCGCTGCTGGGCATCGGCTTCGACGCCTATCAGGCGCTGTGGCGGCTGACGGGGGTGGACCACATGCATGTCCACGGGCTGAACGGCAAGTTCGCCCAGCCCGACGCGGAGGTGATCGACGGGGCGCGGGCCTGTCTGGCGCCGCTGGCGGCGGATGCGGTGGACGGGGCCGACGCGGTGATGCCGGCCTTCTCGTCGGGGCAGTGGGCCGGCACGGTGCCGGTCACCTGGGAGGCGGTGGGGACGGCGGACCTGATGTTCATGTCCGGCGGCGGCATCATGGCCCATCCCGACGGGCCGGCGGCCGGCGTGCTGAGCATCCGGCAGGCCTGGGACGCCGTGCGGGCCGGGCGCAGCCTGGATGACGCGGCGAGGGAGTTGCCGGAGCTGCGGCGGTCGCTGGACTTCTTCGGCAAGAAGGGCTGAGCGCGATGGCGGCGGGACCGAGGCTCGGCTGGTACGGCGACGACTTCACCGGGGCAACCGACACGCTGGCGGCCCTGGCGAAGGCCGGGCAGCGGGCGCTGCTGTTCCTCGACGTGCCGGACGTCGCCCGGCTGAGGGAAGCGGGGCCGCTCGACGCGGTGGGGATCGCCGGGGCGGCGCGCAGCATGGCCCCGGACGCGATGCGGGCGGAGCTGGAACCGGTCGGGCGCTTCTTCGCCGGGCTGGGCGTGCCGGTGATGCACTATAAATGCTGTTCCACCTTCGACAGCGCCCCCCAAGTCGGCAGCATCGGGGAGGCGGTGCGGACGCTGGCGCCGCATTTTCCCAACCGCTTCCGGCCGGTGGTGGGCGGGCAGCCGAACATCGGGCGCTATTGCCTGTTCAGCACCCTGTTCGCCGCGGCGGGCACCGGCGGCACGGTCCATCGCATCGACCGCCACCCGACGATGAGCGTCCATCCCGTCACCCCGATGGCGGAGGCGGATTTGCGCAGGCATCTCGCGGCGCAGGGGCTGGAGGGGATGGCGGCGCTGCACTTTCCGGATTACGGGATGGACGGCGACGCGCTGGACGGGCGGCTGGAGCGGCTTTTGGCGGAAGGACCGTCGGCGCTTCTGCTGGACGTGGCGCGCGGTGAGGACCTCGCCATCATCGGGCGGCTGATCTGGGAACGAGCGGAGCGCGAGGCGTTGCTGGCGGTTGGGCCGAGCAGCGTGGCGCAGGCGCTGGTGGCGCATTGGGCGGTCGGCTCTGGTGCTCAAACGGAAGAGGTGCCGCTCGGTACGGCGGACTCGCCGGTCTTCCTGATGGCGGGCAGCCTGTCTCCGGTGACGCGGCGGCAGGTTGAGGCGGCGGGGTCCTACACGCGCATCCAGGCCGATGCGGCGGCGCTGTGCGCGGATGCCGGCTATGCGGAGGCGTTGTTGGGGGAGGTAGCGGCATCGCTACGCGCCGGGCGCCACACGCTGGTCTGGACCGCGCCGGCGGAAGCCGGAACGGCGGACACCGCGCAGGCCGGGCGGGTCGCGGCGGCGACGGCGGCGTTCGTGGCGGCGGTGCTGCGGAGCGTGCGGTTGCGGCGTGTGGGGATCGCCGGCGGGGATACCTCCAGCCTCGCGGTGCGGGCGCTGGGGTGCTGGGGATTGTCCTATCGCTGCACGCTGGCGCCGGGCGTCACCGTCAGCCGCACCCATGCCGACGATCCGGCGGTCGAGGGGTTGGAACTGATGCTGAAAGGCGGGCAGATGGGCGGCGAGGACCTGTTCGAGCGGTTGCTGGGGTAGGCCCTGCTTCCCCCTCTCCCCCAGGGGCTACGGGATGCACACATCTCAGCGTCACGTAAGACGTTGGAATAAAGCAATTTTGTCGGTTGTCATTCCCGCTAAGGCGAATCCAGCCACATCCGCCGCTGATCTGCGGAGTTTCCCGGATCGCCGCCTTCGCGGGAATGACGGCCGAGAAAGATTTCCTCACATATTTGCGGCAATCATCACGCCGCCTCACCCACCGGCGCCGGTTTCGCGGCGCGCAGGATCATGCCGAACAGGTCGCGCGGCTCGTCCGGATCGGCCAGCATGTCCAGGTTCTCGTAGAGGCCGGTCCCCGCCACCTTGTCGCGGACATAGCGCAGGGCGGAGAAGTCCTCCGTCGCGAAGCCGACCGAATCGAACAGCGTGATCTGCCGCGCGTCGCGCCGGCCGACCGCCTGTCCGGTCATCACCGTCCACAGTTCCGTCACCGGATGGTCGGGGGCCAGCTGCTGAATCTCGCCCTCGATCCGCGTCTGCGGCGGGTATTCGACGAAGATGTCCGACCGCAACAGGATGTCGCGGTGCAGCTCCGTCTTGCCGGGGCAATCGCCGCCGACCGCGTTGATGTGCACGCCGGCCCCGACCATGTTGTCGGTCAGGATGGTGGCATACTGCTTGTCGGCCGTTACGGTGGTGATGATCTGCGCGCCTTCCACCGCTTCCTCGGTCGACTTGCAGGCGGTGATCTCGAAGCCCTGGTCGCGCAGGTTGCGCACGCATTTCTGCGTCGCCGCCGGGTCGATGTCGTAAAGCCGCAGTTTCCGGATGCCCAGCAGCGCCTTGAAGGCCAGCGCCTGGAATTCCGCCTGCGCCCCGTTGCCGATGATCGCCATGCAGGCCGCATCCTTCGGCGCCAGATGCTTGGCGGCGACGGCGGAGGTTGCGGCGGTGCGCAGCGCCGTCAGGATCGTCATCTCCGTCATCAGCACCGGATAGCCATTGCCGACATCGGCCAGCACGCCGAAGGCGGTGACGGTCTGCCGCCCTTCCCGCGTGTTCTTCGGATGGCCGTTCACATACTTGAAGCCATAGGTGCGGCCGTCGCTGGTCGGCATCAGCTCGATCACGCCTTCCGCGCTGTGCGAGGCCACCCGCGGCGTCTTGTCGAAGCTCTCCCAGCGGCGGAAGTCCTCCTCGACATAGGCCGACAGCTCGGTCAGGAAGCGCTCCACGCCGATGTGCAGCACCAGCTTCATCATGTGATCGACGCTGACGAAGGGAACGAGGTTCAGGTTCGGGATCATTGTCGGACGCTCCAGTCGATCAAAAGCTGCGGGTGGGATAGTCGAGAACGCGGCGCCCCATCAGGCTCGCCAACAGTTCCACCATCAGGGTCGCGGTCCGGCCGCGCTCGTCCAGGAAGGGGTTCAGTTCCACCAGATCGACGCTGCTGACAAGGCCGGTGTCGTGCAGCATCTCCATGACCAGATGCGCCTCGCGGAAGGTGGCGCCGCCGGGAACCGTGGTGCCGACGCCGGGCGCGATGCCGGGATCGAGGAAATCGACATCCAGGCTGACATGCAGCAGCCCGTCCGCCTCCACCACCCGCTCCAGGAACGGCCGCAGCAGGGCGACGATGCCATGCTCGTCGATCTTGCGCATGTCGTGGACGGTGATGCCGGAGGTCTCCAGCGCGCGCCGTTCGGCCGGATCGACGCTGCGGATGCCCATCATGCAGACATTGTGGGGGTCGAGCCGGGCCGGCGGCGGCGGGAAATAGCCGTCGAAACCGCCCCGCCCGGTGGCATAGGCCATCGGCACGCCATGCAGATTGCCGCTCTCCGTCGTCTCCAACGTGTGGAAATCCGGATGCGCATCCAGCCACAGCACGAACAGCGGCCGCCTCATCTCGGCGGCGCGTTGCGCCAGCCCGGTCAGGGTGCCGGCGGCAAGGCTGTGGTCGCCGCCCATAAAGATCGGCATGGCGTCCTGCCCGGCGCTCGCCTCATAGGCGATCTGCGACAGCGCGGCGGTCCAGCCCGCCACTTCCGGCAGGAATTTCAGCGCGGCGTTGCCGTGCGCCATCGGCCGTTGCGGCACCGGCGCCACATTGCCCAGATCGGTGACGCTGTGGCCGAGGTCCGACAGAGTCCGCGCGATGCCGGCGGTGCGGTAGGCGCTGGGCCCCATTTCGCAGCCCAGCCGGCCCGCCCCATCCTGTACCGGCACGCCGACCAGCCGGCACTGCTTCGTCTTTGTCTTCTGGTAGGACATTGTTTGGTCTCTTGCCTGTTCCTCCCACCAGCAAACCACAAGCTTCCGGCGGAACGGACAGGGCAATTTGACAAAACTCTCCATCCGGCCTACCAAACTGAACAGCCAAGCTTGCCAGAATGTCGAAGGGCCGCTGACCATGACGCTCGACCAGCTCGACGAGAAGCTCATCACCCTGCTGCGCCATGACGGCCGCCGCAGCATTTCCGACCTTGCCATCGAACTGGGCGTCTCGCGGGCGACGGTGCGGTCGCGGATGGAGCGGCTGGAAAGCTCCGGCATCATCACCGGCTACACCGTGATCCTGCGCGCCGACACGGTGGAGGCGCCGGTGCGCGGCATCATGCTGATCGAGGTGGAGGGGCAGGCCACCGACCGCGTGGTGCGGACGCTCAGCGGCTTCCCCGAGATCATGGAGATCCACAGCACCAACGGACGTTGGGATCTGATCGTCGAGCTGTCGGCCGCCAGCCTGCCGGAATTCGACGGGGTGCTGCGCCGAATCCGCCTTATTCCCGGCATCACCACCAGCGAGACGAACCTTCTGCTGAACACCCCACGCAGCACCCGCGCCCGGCTATAGGCCACCGCCGATTTGCCAATTCGCGCAGCCCAAGCTTCCAATCTGGCAATTTTACCCGAGTCTTCCGTCACTTTTTCATCTTCCGGCCGCCGTCTGCTTCGCTGATGCTCCGTGTCCCCAACGAAAACGGGACGCCGCATGGACCAGCATCGCATCGCCATCGATCGTATCGCCAGCCTCGGCCAGGACGGGCCGGCGCACCGCCACCCTCCCACCAACCCTGCCGCCACCATCGCCGTGCAGGCGGACGGCATCCACAAACGGTTCGGATCGCTGGAGGTGCTGAAAGGCGTGTCGCTGACCGCCCGCGAAGGCGATGTCATCACGCTGATCGGCTCCTCAGGCTCGGGCAAGAGCACGCTGCTCCGCTGCATCAACATGCTGGAGGTCCCCGACGAGGGACGCGTCACCATCTGCGGCGAGACCATCGCGATGAAGACGGCGCGCGGCGGGCGGACCATGCCGGCCGATTCCCGGCAGGTCGACCGCATCCGCACCAGCCTGGGTATGGTGTTCCAGAACTTCAATCTCTGGACCCACATGACCATCCTGGAGAATGTCATCGAGGCGCCGGTGCATGTCCTTGGCGTGCCGAAGGCCGACGCCATCGACCTCGCGCGCAGCCTGCTGGACAAGGTCGGCATCCTGGGCAAGGCCGATTGCTACCCGGTCCAGCTCTCCGGCGGCCAGCAGCAGCGCGCCGCCATCGCCCGCGCGCTCGCCATGCAGCCGAAGGTGATGCTGTTCGACGAGCCGACCTCCGCCCTCGACCCCGAACTGGTCGGCGAGGTTCTGCGCGTCATCCGCCAACTGGCGGACGAAGGGCGCACCATGATCCTGGTGACGCACGAGATGGACTTCGCCCGCGAGGTCTCCTCCAAGGTCGTCTTCCTCCACCAGGGCCGCATCGAGGAGGAAGGGGCGCCCGACACGGTGCTGACCAACCCCGAGTCCGACCGCGTGCGGCAGTTCCTGTCCCGCCATCTCGCCGCCTGACGCAGCAACCCGCGTCCTTCGGAACAATCGACAAAGGGAACGCCGATGCTGGACTTCATAACCCAGGGCCTGCACGGCTGGGGGCCACAGCTGCTGTCCGGAACGGCGATGACCGTCGCGGTGGCGCTGTCCTCCTTCCTGCTCGGCCTCGCTTTCGGAGCCGCCGGCGCCGCCGCCAAGCTCAGCGACAGCATCCTGCTGAAGGGTCTGGCGGAGCTTTACACCACCGCCGTGCGCGGCGTGCCCGAACTGCTGGTGATCTACCTGCTGTTCTTCGGCGGGTCCGGCATGATCATGGCGGTGGCCGGCGTCTTCGGCTACAGCGGCTATGTCGAGCTGAACGCCTTCTCCATCGGTGTCGCCGCCGTCGGCCTGATCTCCGGCGCCTATTCGACCGAGGTCATCCGCGGCGCCGTCAAAGCGGTGCCCTACGGCCAGATCGAGGCGGCACGCGCCTGCGGCATGGGGCGCTGGCGTATCCTGCGCCGGGTGCTGGTGCCGCGCAGACCCTGCGCTTCGCCCTGCCCGGCCTCGGCAATGTCTGGCAGTTGACGCTGAAGGACACCGCGCTCATCTCCGTCACCGCGCTGGCCGAGATCATGCGCGTCGCGCACATCGCCGCCGGCTCCACCCGGCAATCCTTCCTGTTCTACAGCGTCGCCGCCCTGCTGTACCTCGCGCTGACCACCGTCTCGACCACGGCGTTCCAGCGGGCCGAGCGCTACGCCAGCCGCGGCGTGCGGAGGGCCTGACGATGAACTGGACTCTGATGTGGGACAGCCTGCCGCGCTTGCTCGCGGCCTTGCCCCTGACGCTCGAACTGGTGGCGCTGGCGCTCGCCTTCGGTGCGGTGCTGGCCTTCGCCACCGCGCTTCTGCGCCTGTCCGGCAACCGCGTGGCGGTGGCGCTGACCTCCGCCTACACCTTCGTCTTCCGCGGCACGCCGCTGCTGGTGCAGATCTTCCTGATCTATTACGGCCTCAGCCAGATCGATGTCGTGCGGGACAGCGTCCTGTGGCCCATCCTCAGCCAGCCGATGTGGTGCGCCATCCTGGCGCTGGCGCTCAACACCGGCGCCTACACCTCCGAGATCCTGCGCGGTGCCATCGAAACCGTGCCGCAGGGACAGGTGGAGGCGGCACGGGCCTGCGGCATGTCGCGGCTGCGGGTGTTCCGCCGCATCGTCCTGCCGGTGGCGATCCGCCAAATGCTGCCGGCCTACGGCAACGAGGTGATTCTGATGGTGAAGGCCAGCTCGCTCGCCAGCACCATCACGATGATGGAGATCACCGGCGTCGCCCGGCGCATGATCGCCCAGACCTTCGCGGTCTTCGAGATCTTCATCGTCGCCGGCATCCTCTATTTGCTGATCAACTTCATCGCCACCCGCCTGATCCGTCACGCGGAATGGCGCATGACCCCCTATCTGCGCGCACGGGCGTGAGGGGCGGCAATTCATGCTATCCTGCCGTCCGACCTCGACTGCACCAGCAACCGGACGACATGACCACCGCCGTCAGCGACCAGGATCGCCTCATCCCCACACCCGCCGGCCGTCTCTATGTGAAGGACTGGACCCCAAACACGGAGACCGCCGGCACCCTCCCGCCCATCCTGCTGTTCCACGATTCCCTGGGCTGCGTCGAACTGTGGCGCAGCTTCCCGGCTCGCCTTGCCGCAGCGACGGCGCGGCGGGTCGTCGCCTATGACCGGCTCGGCTTCGGCCGATCCGATCCCCACCCCGGCGTCCTCGCCCGCGATTTCGTCGCGGCGGAGGCGCGGGATACCATCCCCCTCCTGCTCGAACGGCTCGATATCGGCGATTTCGTCGCCTGCGGCCACAGCGTCGGCGGCGGCATGGCGGTGGAGACCGCGGCGCACTTCCCCGCCCGTTGCCGGGCGCTGGTGACCATCGCCGCCCAGGCCTTCGTCGAGGAGCGGACGCTGGACGGCATCCGCGTGGCGAAACAGGGCTTCCAGGATCCGGCGCAGCTCGCCCGACTGGCGAGATACCAGGGCGACAAGGCGCGCTGGGCGGTCGATGCTTGGACCGAAAGCTGGCTGTCTCCCGCTTTCGCCGGCTGGACCCTGGACACGCCGCTGTCGCAGGTCCGTTGCCCGGTGCTGGCCCTGCATGGCGACCGCGACGAATACGGGTCGGCCGAGCACCCCGCCCGCATCGCCGCCGGACGCGGAATCGTCCGCCTGCTGCCCGACACCGGCCACGTCCCCCACCGCGAATGCGAGGACGAGGTGGTCGAAGCGATCCGGGCCTTCCTTTCGGAACCCTGACGCGGCACCACCGACGCTGCCTATCCGGCCGGGCCGGCGCCCGCCACGCGGTCGCGCTCAGCCCGCAAGGCGGCGAGCTTCGATTCCAGCTTGCCGATCTTACGGTCGAGCTTGCGCAGCCGCTTGCGCGGCGCCTTTCCTTCGGCCGGTTCAACCTGGACAGCTAGCCTGCTCCCTTTGGCGATCCTGTCGTTGATCGCCGCCTTGGCCGCATCGCTCAGCCGCTTCCATCCCTTCACCTCCGCCTTGGTGCGATGGCAGCCCAGGCAGGCGCCGTCGCCACCGAACCGGCAGAGGCCGATGCAGGGATTATCCGTCGCCCTGCCCTGCCTGTGCTTAGACTTTCCGCTCATCTGTCCTGTCGCTTGGTCGTCTCCAGTCGCAGACAATGTGCGCCGCAAATCCGGCGCGGCAATGGCGGCTGACGATGCCCGAAAACCATACAATTCATTGGATTGAGGTCAAACCGATCTGTTGTATGGATTACGTGCCCCATCCTAGCGTCAAATACCGTGCGTCAAACCGCCGCACAACGGCCTTCCGGGCGCCGGTATCCGTACAATGCCCTTGAGCGACCCGTACGATTAACCCATACAAGACACATCGCCGGAGGGCCATCGCTCCATACGCCTGACAGGCGCGGGTGGACGGCCGGACGGTTTCTTCGTGTCAGGTGATCCATGCCCAGCGATGCGCCCATCGTCACCCGCCGCCCGGACCATGCGACCGTCCCCCCGGAGCAGGCCCCAACCCCAGGTCCGGCCCCAGGTCCAGCCTATGCCTCCCACCGCAAGATCCATCCCAAGGCGGTGCGCGGGCGATACCGGCGCGTGAAGACGCTGTTGGGCGTGGTCCTGCTGGCGCTGTTCGCCGTCATCCCCTGGCTGCGCTGGGACCGCGGGCCGGGCCTGCCGGATCAGGCGGTCCTGTTCGACCTGGGCAGCCAGCGCTTCTACATCTTCGCCCTGCAGCTGTGGCCGCAACATGTCTACTACATCACCGGCGTGATGATTCTGGCCGCCATCGGCCTGTTCCTGGCGACCGCGCTCGGCGGCCGGGTCTGGTGCGGCTTCACTTGTCCGCAAACGGTGTGGACCGACCTGTTCGTCTGGGTGGAGCGGCGGGTGGAGGGCGACCGCGGCGACCGCATCCGCCTCGACCGGCACCCCTGGACCGCCGGCTGGCTGGCGAAAAAGACGGTCAAGCATGCGGCGTGGCTGGCGGTCTCGCTGGTCACCGGCTTCCTCGGCATCGCCTATCTGACCGACGCGCCGACGCTGGCGGTTGATTTGCTGCGCTTCGACGCCTCGGCGCTCGCCGCCGGCTCCGTCCTGTTCATCGCCGCCTGCACCTATGCGATGGCGGGATTCATGCGCGAACAGATGTGCTTCTACGTCTGTCCCTGGCCGCGCATCCAGGCCGCCATGCTGGACGAGGACAGTCTGGTCGTCACCTATCAGGACTGGCGCGGCGAGGGACGCGCGCCGCTGCGCAAGAGCGAGGGCTGGGACACCCGCACCCACCAGGGTTTTGGCGACTGCATCGACTGCGGGCAATGCGTCCAGGTCTGCCCGACCGGCATCGACATCCGCGACGGCATCCAGATGGAATGCATCGGCTGCGGCCTGTGCGTCGACGCCTGCAACGACGTGATGGCGCGCATCGGCCGGCCCGGCGACCTGATCCGCTTCGACACGCTGACGTCCCAGGCGGCAAAGGCCACCGCCGCTCCGCCGCCCCGCTACCGCCTGATCCGGCCGCGCACCATTGTCTATGGCCTGATGCTGGTCGTGGTCGGCGGGGTGATGACGATCGCGCTGGCGATGAGGTCCAGCAACGACATCTCCGTCTTGCGAGACCGGGCGCCGCTGTTCGTGACGCTCAACGACGGCCGCATCCAAAACGCCTACACCATCAAGATCGCCAACATGTCGCTGGTGGAGCGCCACTACCGCCTCACCCTCGCCGGCCTGCCGCAAGCGAGCCTGAGCCTGTCCGGCGACGGCACCGAGGCCGGCGCGCTGTCGCTATCCGCCCGCGCCAACGCGGTGGAGACCTACCGCATCCAGGTCCGCGTGCCCCATGCGGCCTTGACCGACTCCTCCACCGCTGTGACCGTCACCCTGACCCCCGACAGCGACGCCGGCCAGCCGGTCCGGCACGACAGCGTCTTCCTGGCGCCGTGAGCGGATCGCCTACGGGGAATCTCTCTCTCCCGCCCCGGGAGAGGGCAGTGATCGTCGAATGTGATAGCTTGCAGCACCCGCACTTAAACGCGCATATGCTACCAACAGTGCCGCAGCACTTGGGCAAGGGAACGGCCAGGAAAACCATGCAATCCGATAGCGCTGAGCAAGCCGAAGCGGCGGACACCGGCATCTGGCAGCCCGACCTGACCAACCGCGCGCGGCCGGTCTATCTCGCCATCGCCGATGCCCTTGCCGACGATATCGCCGCCGGGCGTCTGGCGGCGGGACAGCGGCTGCCGCCGCAACGGGTGCTGGCCGACCGTGTGGGGGTCGATCTGACCACCGTCAGCCGCGCCTACAGCGAGGCCCGCCGCCGTGGCCTGCTCGACGCCCGTGTCGGCCAGGGCACCTTCGTCCGCGCACCGAATGCGCCATCGGAAAGCGCCGCACCTGTCCCGCCCCAGCGCCAGGCCTTCGCCCCGGCCGCGGTCATCGACATGACCATGAACCAGCCGCCGCTGCCCGATTCCCCGGAGTTGCTGGACCGCGTGCGGCGGGGGCTGGCCCAGGCGATGCTGCGCCTCGACCCGCAAACGCTGCTGCGCTATCCCGAGGCGGACGCCGGTTTCCGCGCTGGGGAGGACGACCGTGCCGCCGGCGCGCATTGGCTCGGCAGGCGTCTGCCCAACCTTGAGGATAGCGGCCGGATCGTCGTCTGCCCCGGCACGCAGAGCGCCCTGCTCGCCCTGCTCTGCATGCTCACCCGCCCCGGCGACACCGTCTGTACGGAGGCGCTGACCTATCCCGGCTTCAAGGCCATCGCGCGGCAGCTCGGCCTGCGGGTGGTCGGGGTGGCGATGGACGGCGACGGCCTCGACCCCGACGCCCTGCGCACGGCGGTGGAGGCCCATGCCCCGAAGGCGCTCTACTGCACCCCCACCCTGCACAACCCGACGACGGCGACCCTGCCGGCCGAGCGGCGCGCCGCCATCGCCGCCATCGCCCGCACGCACAACATCCCGATCATCGAGGACGACATCTACGGCGTGCTGCCTCAGGATGCCCCGCCGCCGATCGCCGCCCTGGCCCCCGACGTGACCTTCCACGTCGTCGGCCTTGCCAAATGCGTGGCGCCCGGCCTGCGCGTCACCTATGTCGCCGCCCCCGACGCGCGTCAGGCGATGCGGCTCGCCGCCGCCCAGCGCGCCACCATCCTCGGCACCCCGCCGATCCCCGCAGCCGCCGCCACCCAATGGATCACCGACGGCACCGCCGACGCCCTGCTGACCGCCATCCGCGCCGAGGCCACGGCGCGTCAGCGCATCGCCCGCGACCTGCTTCCGGCCGGATCGCTCACCGCCCACACGGAAGGCTTCCACCTGTGGCTGACCCTGCCGCCGGCCTGGACGCGCGGGGAGTTCGCCGCCCATCTGCGCAGCGCCGGCATCGCTGCCGCCGTCAGCGACGTCTTCCTCACCGCCGGCCCGGCACCGGAGGCCCTGCGCATCTGCCTCGGCGCCCCGGTGACCCGCGCCGATTGCCGCCGCATGCTGGAAATCCTCGCCGACGCCCTCGACCAGAGCCCCGCTCTGGCCGGCATCGTGATCTGATCCGTCAGACCAGATCGCGCGCCATGCCCGACCGCACCAGCAGGTCGGTGTCGGGCGAGAATCGCGCCTTCAGCGGCAGCATCGCCGCCCCCAGCACGCGGGCCATCGGGCCGATGGAGCCTGCCAGCACCGGGGCGGCCTTCAGCCCCGACCGGTTGAAGCGCTCCACCGCCGCCGCCAGCCGTTGCGTGAAGCGGTCGCGCCAGGACGGCGGCAGGAAGCCGTCGACCACCACCTCCTGAAAATCGATGACGCTGAGGGCGGAGACGACGGCGCGCGACAGTTCGGCGCAGGCGGTTTCGGCCCAGGCGTCGAAGATGGCGTCCGCCCGCTCGCCGCTGCCGTCGGCCAGGGCGGCGGACAGCGCCGCCGACGGATCGATCCCGGCGGCGGCCAGTTCCCGCTCCAGCAGGAAGATGGACGCGGCGTGAATCAGTTGCCCCGGCGACGCGCCCGGCCCGGCCGGGTTGGTCGGCCCAGTCGGCATGGATCCGATGGCCCCGGCATTGCCCTGCTCGCCGCGATACAGCCGCCCGTCGATCACCACCCCGCCGCCGATGAAGGTGCCGAGATAGATGTAGAGCGCGCTGCGGCTGGTGATGGCATGGCCGGCGATCATCTCCGCCGCGCAGGCGGCCGCCGCGTCGTTGTAGCGCGTCACCGGCAGTCCGGTCTCCCGCGCGAAGGCGCCGCCGATGTCGGCATCGCGCCAGCCATCCAGCGCGCCCGGCGCCAAGCCCAGCTCCGCCGACCACGCATGGATCTCGTCCGGCATGGCGACGCCCAGCCCGACCACCCGCGACCGCGCCGCCGGCGACAGATGCCCCAGCAGCCCGACCGCCTGGGCGATGGCGGTGGAGATCGTCGGCTCCGGCAGCGGTGCGTCGTAACGCACCCGGCTCGCCCCCATCTCCTCGCCCAGCAGGTTGATCAGGATCGCCTCGACGCTTCGCCGGCCGATCTTCACCCCCAGCGAATAGGCCCCCTCCGGATTCGGCGCGATCGGGGTGGAGGGCTGGCCGACCTGCCCGCGCACCTTGTCCAGCTTGACCAGCAGCCCGTCGTCCAGCAGCCGGTTGACGATCACCGACGCCGCCTGCCCGCTCAGCCCGGTTTCCCGCGCGATTTCCGCCTTGGACAGCATGCCGGCCTGCAACAGCGCATGCATGACCAGCCGCTCGTTGTAGGCGCGCAGCCCGGTGGTATCGCCGCCCCGCATGCTCCCGCCGCCTCCTGTCTCGGATGTTACCAACAATCCGTATAACAACCGATCATAATAAAATCAAAGTGATTTACTTAGTAGCGCTTCTTTGCCGCTGGACTGGCATCGCCAGCCCCGTTCAGGCCCTCAATCACCGTAGCAAGCCGCGCCCGATCGGCGCAAGCGCGGTACCGAAACCGGCTTACTCCCTGCCTCCGCCCGCCCCCTCGGCAGAGGCATTCGCGCCATACGCCACCGAATATCAAAATCAATGTGATTTATCTATTGCACTCCTCCGCCGCCTGCGCCATAGTGTTCGTGTGCCCTACAAACTGAATGCCGTGGATGCATCCGGAGGTCGGGCGACCAGTCGCAGAGGCCGGCGGAGCAAAGCCAGGGCGCGGCCGGACAGGACATTGGGGAGGAAAACTGGAATGAAGCGTGCGCTATCCTTGATCGGTGCGGCGGTCGCCGCGTTTCTCGGCAGCTCGGCACAGGCGGAAACGCTGTCAATCGCCACGGTGAACAACGGCGACATGATCCGCATGCAGAAGCTGTCGGATCATTTCACCAAGGCCCATCCCGACATCACGCTGAACTGGGTGACGCTGGAAGAGAACGTGCTGCGCCAGCGCATCACCACCGACATCGCCACCAAGGGCGGCCAGTACGACGTCCTGACCATCGGCACCTACGAGGTTCCGATCTGGACCAAGCAGAAATGGCTGAAGCCGCTCGACAAGCTCGGCGCCAACTATGACGTCGAGGATCTGCTGCCCTCCATCCGCAGCGGTCTGACCACCGACGGCACGCTCTACGCCGCGCCCTTCTACGGCGAAAGCTCGATGGTCATGTACCGCAAGGACCTGTTCGAGAAGGCCGGCCTGACCATGCCGGAGGCGCCGACCTGGAGCTTCATCGGCGACGCCGCGCGCAAGCTGACCGACAAGCAGAACGAGGTCTACGGCATCTGCCTGCGCGGCAAGGCCGGCTGGGGCGAGAACATGGCCTTCCTCAGCGCCATGGCGAACTCCTTCGGCGCGCGCTGGTTCGACATGAGCTGGAAGCCGCAGTTCAACACCGATCCCTGGAAGCAGACGCTGACGACCTATCTCGGCCTGATGAAGGACGCCGGCCCGCCGGGCGCCTCCTCCAACGGCTTCAACGAGAATCTGGCGCTGTTCCAGACCGGCAAATGCGCGATGTGGATCGACGCCACCGTCGCCGCCTCCTTCGTCTCCAACCCGGCGCAGAGCAAGGTGGCGGACAAGGTCGGCTACGCGCTGGCCCCCGACACCGGTCTCGGCAAGCGGTCCAACTGGCTGTGGGCCTGGAGCCTCGCGGTTCCCGCCAGCAGCAAGAAGGGTGACGCCGCGCAGGCTTTCATCTCCTGGGCGACCTCCAAGGATTATCTCGACCTCGTCGCCAAGGAAGAGGGCTGGGCCAACGTGCCGCCCGGCACCCGCAGCTCGCTCTACGCCAACCCTGAATACCGCAAGGCCGCTCCCTTCGCCGACCTGACGCTGAAGTCGATCCAGGCCGCCGATCCGCAGCATCCGACGGTGCAGGAAGTCCCCTACACCGGCGTGCAGTTCGTCGCCATTCCCGAATTCCAGGGCATCGGCACCGCCGTCGGCCAAGCCTTCTCCGCCGCCCTCGCCGGCCAGATGACCGCCGACCAGGCCCTGCAGAGCGCCCAGGCCCTGACCACCCGCGAGATGACCAAGGCCGGCTACATCAAGTAACCGCACACGCCTCCCGCAACGTCCGTCCCCAAGGGTCGAGCCATGGCCACCGCCCATTCGCGTGCAGCCGCGCGCCTGACGATGTCTCCGGCCGTCGTCCTGCTGCTCGGCTGGATGCTGATCCCGCTCGTGATGACGCTCTACTTCTCCTTCCTGCGCTACAACCTGCTGATGCCGGGGCAGGAGGAGTGGATCGGCGTCCTGAATTACCAGTATTTCCTGACCGATCCGGCCTTCTTCGCCGCGCTCGGCAACACGCTGGCCCTGGTCGGCGGGGTGCTGGTGCTGACCATCGCCGGCGGGATCGGGCTGGCCCTGCTGCTCGACCGGCCCTTCTGGGGGCGGGGGATCGTCCGCCTGCTGATCATCGCCCCCTTCTTCGTCATGCCCACCGTCTCGGCGCTGGTGTGGAAGAACATGCTGATGAACCCGGTGAACGGCCTGTTCGCCGCCATCGCCAGGGGGCTGGGCCTCCAGCCCTTCGACTTCCTGGCCGAGGCGCCGCTGTCCTCGATCATCCTGATCGTGACGTGGCAGTGGCTGCCCTTCGCCACGCTGATCCTGCTAACCGCCCTGCAATCGCTCGACAGCGAGCGGCTGGAGGCGGCGGAGATGGACGGCGCCGGCGCAGTGGACCGCTTCATCCACATCATCCTGCCCCATCTGGCGCGTGCGATGACGGTGGTGACGCTGATCCAGACCATCTTCCTGCTGTCGGTCTTCGCCGAGATCCTGGTGACGACCAACGGCGGCCCCGGCACCGCCACCACCAACATCACCTACCTCGTCTATGCCCAGTCGCTGCTGCAATTCGATGTCGGCGGCGGCTCCGCGGGCGGCATCGTCGCCGTCGTCCTCGCCAACATCGTCGCCGTCTTCCTGATGAGGATGATCGGCCGCAACCTGGACATCTGACCATGGCGCGCGCCGCAACCAACCGCCAGAAGCTGGTCGTGACCCTGATCGCCTGGACCATCGGGATCGTGATCTTCTTCCCCATCCTGTGGACCGCGCTGACCAGCTTCAAGACCGAAGCCGAGGCCATCGCCAGCCCACCCTCCTTCCTCGCCTTCCACTGGACGTTGGAGAACTACACGGAGGTGCAGCAGCGCTCCGACTATTTCCTCCATTTCTGGAACTCGGTGGTCATCTCGGTCGGCTCGACGCTGATCGGCCTGATGGTCGCGGTTCCCGCCGCGTGGTCGATGGCCTTCGTTCCCGGCAAGCGCACCCGCGACGTGCTGATGTGGATGCTGTCGACCAAGATGCTGCCGCCGGTCGGCGTGCTGATCCCGATCTACCTGCTGTTCCGCGATGTCGGGCTTCTCGACAGCCGCGTCGGTCTGGTCATCGTGCTGACGCTGATCAACCTGCCAATCATCGTCTGGATGCTGTTCACCTATTTCCGTGAAATTCCCGGCGAGATCCTGGAGGCGGCGCGGATGGACGGCGCGGGCTTGCGCGACGAGATCCTGTTCGTCCTGCTGCCGATGGCGGTGCCCGGCATCGCCTCCACCCTGCTGCTGAACATCATCCTGGCGTGGAACGAGGCGTTCTGGACGCTGAACCTGTCCGCCTCGCAATCGGCGCCGCTGACCGCCTTCATCGCCAGCTACTCCAGCCCGGAGGGGCTATTTTACGCGAAACTGTCGGCCGCCTCGACCATGGCGGTCGCGCCGATCCTGGTTCTCGGCTGGTTCAGCCAGAAGCAGCTGGTGCGCGGCCTGACCTTCGGCGCCGTGAAGTAGGGGGACCCCGCTATGGGACAGATCACGCTCGACCGCGTCACCAAGAGCTTCGGCGACATCGCCGTCATCCCGCCGCTGGACCTGACCATCGGCAATGGCGAGTTCGTGGTGTTCGTCGGCCCGTCCGGCTGCGGCAAGTCCACGCTGCTGCGCCTGATCGCCGGGCTGGAGGACGTGTCGTCCGGCTCCATCCGCATCGACGGCAAGGATGCCACCGCCCTGCCGCCCGCCCAGCGCGGGCTGGCGATGGTGTTCCAGTCCTACGCGCTCTATCCGCACATGACCGTGCGCAACAACATCGCCTTCCCGCTGAAGATGGCCCGGCTGGAAAAGGCCGCCATCGACCGCAAGGTCGAGGCCGCGGCCAAGGTCCTGAACCTCACCAGCTATCTCGACCGCCGCCCCGGCCAACTGTCGGGCGGCCAGCGCCAGCGCGTCGCCATCGGCCGCGCCATCGTCCGCGAACCGACCGCCTTCCTGTTCGACGAGCCTTTGTCGAACCTCGACGCCGCGCTGCGCGTCAACATGCGGCTGGAAATCTCCGAGCTGCACGCCAGCCTCGGCACCACCATGATCTACGTGACGCACGATCAGGTGGAGGCCATGACCATGGCCGACAAGATCGTCGTGCTGAACGCCGGCCGGATCGAGCAGGTGGGGTCTCCCATCGAGCTGTACAGCCGTCCGCGCAACCGCTTCGTCGCCGGCTTCATCGGCTCCCCGCGCATGAACTTCATAGAGGGCGAGGCGGCGCGCGGCGACGGTGCCGACTGCATCGGCATCCGCCCCGAACATCTGGCGCTGTCGACCGACTCCGGCCGCTGGTCCGGCACCGTCACCGTATCCGAACATCTGGGCTCCGACACCTTCGTCTATGTGCAGGTGGACGGCATCGGCACGATGGTGGCGCGGGCCGGCGGCGAGTTCCCGGTGCGCCACGGCGACCGCGTCTGGCTGACGCCGCAGACCGAAAAGCTCCACCGCTTCGACGCCCAGGGCAATGCCCTGTCCGCGGTCGCCAGTGTGAAAGTGGCATGAAGGGCCCCACTCCCATGAAACGTCTCGACGGCAAATCGGCCATCATCACCGGCGCTGCCCGCGGCATCGGCCGCGCCTTCGCCGCCGCCTATGTCGCGGAGGGAGCCACCGTCGCCATCGCCGACATCAACCTCGCCGCGGCGGAGAAGGCGGCGGCGGAGATCGGTCCCGGCGCCTATGCCGTGGCGCTCGACGTGACCAGCCAGTCCTCCATCGACGCGGCTGTCACCACGGTGGTGGAGCGGGCCGGCGGCATCGACATCCTGATCAACAACGCCGCCCTGTTCGACCTCGCCCCCATCGTCGAGATCACGCGGGAGAGCTACGACCGCCTGTTCTCGATCAACGTCGCCGGCACGCTGTTCACGCTGCAGGCGGTGGCGAAGCAGATGATCGCACAGGGCCGCGGCGGCAAGATCATCAACATGGCCTCCCAGGCCGGGCGGCGCGGCGAAGCGCTGGTCGGCGTCTATTGCGCCACCAAGGCGGCGGTCATCAGCCTGACCCAGTCGGCCGGCCTGAACCTCATCCGCCACGGCATCAACGTCAACGCCATCGCCCCCGGCGTCGTCGACGGCGAGCATTGGGACGGTGTCGACGCCTTGTTCGCCCGCCATGAGGGCCTCCAGCCCGGCGAGAAGAAGCGCATGGTCGGCGAAGCGGTCCCCTTCGGTCGCATGGGCCGGGCCGAGGACCTGACCGGCATGGCGATCTTCCTGGCCAGCCGTGAGGCCGACTACATCGTCGCCCAAACCTACAACGTCGACGGCGGCAACTGGATGAGTTGAGAATTACCCTCTCCCGCCCCGGGATCCCCTCTCCCTCGAAGGGATCCCCTCTCCCCCCCGGGGAGAGGGTTAGGGTGAGGAGGACGCGGGGGGAGGATCTTCAAGAATCGCGAACCTCGCGCTCTCCCCAAAATCCACGCCACGCATCCCCCTCACCCCAACCCTCTCCCCGGGGGGGAGAGGGAGGATCCCCCGATCCCCCGCAGGACCCCCGCCATGACCATCGCCCTTTCCGCGGCCACCCTCCCCGACATCGCCGCCCGCGCTTCGGTGCCGGCCTATGACCGTTCCGCCCTGACCGCCGGGATCCTGCATTTCGGCGTCGGCAACTTCCACCGCGCCCATCAGGCGGTCTATCTCGACAGCCTGTTCGCCCAGGGCCGCGACCATGACTGGGCAATCCTCGGCGCCGGCGTGATGCCGTCGGATCAGCGCATGCGTGACTCGCTGGAAGGCCAGGACTGGCTGACCACCGTGGTCGAGCAATCCGGCGCGCAGAGCCTCGCCCGCGTCACCGGTGCCATGATCGGCATGCTGCCGGTCGGCGACGCCGATGCCATCATCGCCAAGCTGGCCGATCCCACCATCCGCATCGTCTCGCTGACGGTGACGGAAGGCGGCTACTACATCGACGCCGCCGGCAAGTTCGACGCCAACCACCCGGCCATCCGCGCCGACATCGCCGTGCCCGCCCGGCCGACCACTGTCTTCGGCCTGATCGTCGCCGGCCTTGCCCGCCGCCGCGCCGCCGGCACGGTGCCCTTCACCGTCATGTCCTGCGACAACATCCCCCACAACGGCGTCGTCACCCGCAACGCCGTGCTCGGCATCGCCAAGGGCATCGACGCCGACCTCGCCGCCTGGATCGACACCTCCGTCGCCTTCCCCAACGGCATGGTCGACCGCATCACCCCGGCCACCGGCGTGCAGGAGCGCGAGACCCTCGACCGCGATTTCGGCATCGCCGACAACTGGCCGGTCTTCTGCGAGGACTTCACCCAATGGGTGCTGGAGGACCGCTTCTCCGCCGGCCGCCCGGCGCTGGAGGCGGTGGGTGTGCAGTTCGTCCCCGACGTGACGCCCTTCGAGACGATGAAGATCCGCATCCTCAACGGCGGCCATGCGGTGATCGCCTATCCCGCAGGCCTGCTCGGCATCACCTATGCGCACGAGGCGATGGAAACCCCACTGATCCGCGCCTTCCTGCAGAAGATCGAGCGGGAGGAGATCATCCCCACCGTCCCGCCGGTGCCGGGCACCGACCTCGCCAGCTATTTCGGCATCATCGAGCGCCGCTTCGCCAACCCCAAGATCAAGGACACCATCCGCCGGCTCTGCCTGGACGGTTCCAACCGCCAGCCGAAATTCATCGTTCCGTCCATCGCCGACCGTCTGAAGGCCGGTGCCGGCATCGAGGGTCTGGCGCTGGAATCGGCGCTGTGGTGCCGCTACTGCTTCGGCACGACCGACGACGGCCAGCCGATCGAGCCGAACGATCCCAACTGGGACCGCCTGACCGCCGTTGCCCGTCAGGCCCGCACCGAGCCGACCGCGTGGCTCGGCATGGACGACGTCTATGGCGAGGTCGGCCGGGCGCAGCCCTTCCGCGACGCCTTCTCCGCCGCCCTGCGCGCCCTGTGGACGGACGGCACCCGCGCCGTGCTCGCCCGCTATGCCGGCGTCGCCAACTGAAGGACGACCCCGCCATGACAGCCATGCAACCGCCCAACGTCCTCTGCCTGGGCGAGGTGCTGATCGACTTCTTGCCCGCCGGCCCGGCGCAGCCCGGCGTGATCGGCGCCTTCGATCCGGCGCCGGGCGGGGCGCCGGCCAATGTCACGGTCGGTCTGGCCCGGCTGGGAGTGCGCAGCGCCTTCATGGGCCGGACGGCGGCGGACGGCTTCGGCCGCTTCCTGGCCCGCGCGCTGACCACCGCCGGCGTCGATGTGTCCCACCTGCGCCTCGTTTCGGATACCAAAGCCCCAGTCGCCTTCGTCTCCCTCGACGAGGAGGGGGAGCGGGAGTTCCTGTTCTATGGCGAACCGATGGCCGGCTTCTCCACCGCCGACCTCGACCTCGACGCCATCGCGGCGGCCCGTCTGCTTCATTGCGGCTCCATCGGCCTGATCGATCCGGCCGCGCGCGAAGCGAGCCTGCTGGCGGTCGAGACGGCACGCCGCCATGGCCGGCTGGTCTCCTTCGACGCCAACCTGCGCCTCGCCCTCTGGCCCGACCGCGATACAGCCGAGCGCCTGATCCGCCAGGGCATCGCTGCCGCCTCCATCGTCAAGCTGAGCGACGAGGAACTGGAATTCCTGACCGGCAGCACCGATCCCGACACCGCCGGCCGCAGCCTGTGGCATGACGGCTTGCGGCTTCTGGTGGTGACGCAGGGCCGCAACGGCTGCACCTTCCTGACCGCCGACGCCTCGGGCCATGTGCCGGGGATGGCCGTCACCGCCGTCGACACCACCGGCGCCGGCGACGCCTTCGTCGCCGCACTCCTGGCCGGCATACTCGAAGATGTAGACACCGCCTTCACCCCCGACCGCCTGCGCGACATCTGCCGCTTCGCCAACGCCGCCGGCGCGTTGACCACCACCGCCCCCGGCGCCATCCCCTCCCTGCCCGACCGCGCCGCCATCGACCGGTTGCTGGGCCGCTGAGGCAGGGCGTTTTTGAAGCTTTCGATGGCTTGGCGTCCGACCTGGGATTAGAATTTCCGGGTCAACTCCTCCCCCATTTCCGCACTGATAAACGCCCTCTCCCGGGACGGGAGAGGGCGCCTTTGCGTGCCCATCTGAAACACTGAACACCCTGCCCAAAACTGTTCCATAGCGTTCCAAATGTTCCACTCCTAGGCCGCCACCCACCCCGACCGCCACCGATTCAAAGAAACTCAATCTTTAACAAAACAAATTGATCACTCCAAAATAATGATGGCGCGGCTCCGGGTGCCTAGCTATCGTGATGTCTGAAATTGCGAATCCTGCCACTTTAATACGGCGTTCTATACCCAATGGTTATATCCAAAGGGGTATAATATCCCAGAAGCGGCAGGCGTTGCTTTAGTGAGGCATGATGAGTGACTTGAAGGCCCTGTCGCCGACCGAACTTGATCTGGCGACGCTGATCGTGAACACCCTCACCCTGGAAGCCGACCCGGAGGACATCGACCCGGACGCCCCCCTCTATGGCGAAGGGCTGGGCCTCGATTCCATCGATATCCTGGAGGTGGCGCTCGCCGTCTCCAAGACCTACGGGGTGAAGCTGCGGGCCGATGACGAGAACAACACGAAGATCTTCTCCTCGCTGCGCACCTTGAACAGCCACATCCAACAGCTCAAAGCCGCCTGATGCCATCCGCCGCCGCCTGGACCAGGGGAGGGGCCGCGGTGGGCGCCGGCCTGTCGCTCTTCGCGCTCTATCCCCTGCTGGTCCATGGCGCCATCGTCGCCGACCTCGACGCCGACACCGCGCTGGTGCTGGCGCTGGTGCAGGCCGGGGTCACCGGGCTGGTGGTGAGCCGGGCCGCGCCGCGCTTCCGCTGGATCGCGCTGGCCGGCGCCATCGCCCTGTTCGGACTGTCCTTGCGCTCCGCCCGCGACGGGTTGCTGGCCGCTTCGGCGATCAGCCACGCCGTCATCTATGTTGGCCTGCTCGCCCTGTTCGGCCGCACCCTGCTGGCCGGACGCGAGCCGCTGATCACCTGGATCGCCAGGAGAATCCGCGGCAGCCTGACCGACGAGATGCTGGTCTACACCCGCCGCGTCACCATCGCCTGGTGCCTGTTCTTCGCCGGCCAGCTGGCGATGTCGGCCCTGCTGTTCGCCTTCGCCCCGCCGACGGTCTGGTCCTTCTTCATCAACGTCCTCGACCTGCCGCTGGTCGCCGCGATGTTCCTGACCGAATACGCCTACCGCCTGCGCAAGTTCTGGAACTACTCCCACGGCTCCATCGCCGACGTCGTCCGCGTCTTTTCGGAGCGGCCAAATCCATGACGATGCTGTCCACCACGCGCCTGCCGCTGCTGCGCCACGGCGGTCCCGACGACCTGTTCGCCCTGCATGACGGCCGGCCGGTGACGGTGCGGGCCTACCTCGCCGCCGTGCGCGATCTGGCCCGCCGCCTGCCGGACGGCGCCTATCTGCTGAACCTGTGCGGCGACCGCCTGGGCTTCGCCGTCGGGCTGGGCGCAGCCCTGCTACGCCGGCAGATCTGTCTGCATCCCCCCAACGACACCCCGGCCACCCTGCGCCAGCTGGAAGAGAGCTATCCCGGCCTGATCTGCCTGACCGATGCCGGCGCAACCTACCCCGGCATGACCTGCATCGAGGCGCTTCCCTCCGGCGGTCTCGACAGCCTGTCCGCTCCGCCCACCGACGCGGACCTCGCCTTCCCGGCCGATCAGGTGGCGGCCATCGCCTTCACCTCCGGCTCCACCGGCCGGCCGATGCCGCAGGTGAAAAGCTGGGGGACCCTGGTGCGCAGCGTCCATGGCGCCGGCACCGCGCTGGAGATCGCAAATCTCGGCTCCGCCGGCTTGGTCGGCACCGTCCCGCACCAGCATATGTACGGGCTGGAATCGGTCATCCTGCTGTCGCTCCAGCATGGCTTGGTCCTGCACGGCGGCCGACCGCTGTTTCCCGCCGACATTGCCGCCAGCCTCGCCGATCTGCCCGGCCGCCGCATCCTGGTCACCACCCCGGTTCACCTGCAGGCCCTGCTCGCAGACGGCACCGCGCTGCCGACGCTGGACTTCATCCTCTGCGCCACCGCCCCCCTCGCCCCCCAGCTCGCCATCGACGCCGAGGCGAAGCTGGGCGCCCCGCTGCTTGAGATCTACGGCTGTTCGGAGACCGGTCAGCTCGCCGTCCGCCGCACCAGCGCCACGGCCGAATGGCTGTGCATCGACGGCATCCGCCTGCGCCAGGACGAGCAAGGCACCTGGGGCTCCGGCGATTTCCTCGACGGCGAGACGCTGCTGGCCGACGTGATCGAGCTGAAGAGCGACACCCGCTTCATCCTGCACGGCCGCTCCGCCGATCAGGTCAACATCGCCGGCAAGCGCAGTTCGCTCGCCTTCCTCAACCACCATCTGAACTCGGTCGAGGGCGTGACGGACGGCGTTTTCTTCATGCCACGGGAGGGAGACAGCGGGACCACCCGCCTCGCCGCCCTGGTGGTGGCCCCCGGCCTGACCGCCGAGACCCTGCTGGCCCGTCTGCGCGAGCGGATCGACCCGATCTTCCTGCCGCGCCCCCTGCGTTTTGTCGATGCCCTGCCGCGCAACCCGACCGGCAAACTGCCGCGCGAGGCCCTGCTGCGGATGCTCGACGACAGCCGACCCGACTAGGTGCCGCCGCCGTGCCCAACCAGACCGACATCCACTACCCCGCCGACCATCCCACCGCCGCCGGGCATTTCCCCGGCAACCCGGTCATTCCCGGCGCGGTGCTGCTCGACACCGCCCTGACCGCCATCGCCGCGGCGGAAGGCCTCACTCCCGGCCCTTGCCGCCTGCGCGCCGCCAAGTTCCTGCACCCGGTCCGCCCCGGCGAGCGGATGCTGGTCGAATGGCAGGCCACCCCGACCGGCGCCATCGCCTTCTCCGGCAGCGTGGCGGGCCGTCCCGTGATGACCGGCAGCGTGACCTCATGAAGCTCCCCCTGCGCGCGAAGCCGGCGACCGACGCCGCGGCCCCTCCCATCGCCCCGCCGCCGCGCCGCCGTCGCCGCAAGGAATGGATGACCCGGCCGGAGCGCAGCACCACCACGGCCATCAAGTTCATCGTCTGGGTCGCCCTGCGGCTCGGCCGGCGGGCGGCGCGGCTGCTGCTCTATCCGATCTGCTTTTATTTCGTGCTGTTCTCGCGCAAGCCGCGCCGGGCGTCGGCGCTGTTCCTATCCAAGGCGCTGGGCCGCACCCCCGGCTTCGGCGACCTGTTCCGCCACTATCACGTCTTCGCCGCCTGCCTGCTCGACCGCGTCTTCTTCCTGAACGACCAGTCCGACGATTTCGACGTCCGGGTCCATGGCGAGGACATCGTCATCGACCTGATGCAGCGGGGGGAGGGATGCCTGCTGCTCGGCGCCCATATGGGCAGCTTCGAGGCGATCCGCATGCTGGGCCACCGCCAGCGCGACCTGCGCGTCAGTCTGGTGATGTACGAGGAGAATGCCCGCAAGATCAACTCGGTCCTCAACGCCATCAACCCGCTGCTGTCGATGGAGGTGATCGGGCTTGGCCGGCCGGATTCGATGCTGCGCGTGCGCGAAAGGCTGGACCAGGGCCATTTCGTCGGCATGCTCGCCGACCGTACCCTCGACGGGGAGGAAGAGGTCCGCCTGCCCTTCCTCGGCCAGCCCGCCGGCTTCGCGCTCGGTCCCTTCCAACTGGCGGCGATGCTGAAGCGGCCGGTGGTGCTGATGGTCGGGATTTATCGAGGCGGCCGGCGCTACGACGTCCATTTCGAGCGCATCGCCGATTTCTCCGATGTGCCGGTGCAGGACCGGCCGGGCCTTGTCCGCTGGGCGGCCGGGCGCTTCGCCGACCGGCTGGAGCATCACGCCCTGTCCTCCCCCTACAACTGGTTCAATTTCTATGATTTCTGGAAATAGACCGGCCCGCCGCCCGATCCTCGCGGGCGTGGCCGCCCTCCTGCTGTTGGGCATCGCCCTGCCGGCCCCGGCGGCCGAATCCTGGGGTCTGGAGGATTTGTTCGCCCGCTTCGCCAAAATCCCCAGCTCCAATGCCCGCTTCACCGAAACGCGCGAGATCGGCATGCTGACCACACCGCTCGAAAGCAGCGGCACGCTCAGCTACCGCCGTCCGGATTTCCTGGAAAAGCGCACCCTGCAGCCCCAGCCGGAAGGCCTGCGGCTGGAGGGCGACAGGCTGACCCTGACCCAGGCGGACGGGGCGTCGCGCACGCTGTCGGTCTCCGCCATGCCGGAAATCCAGACCTATGTGGAAAGCATCCGCGCCACCCTGCGCGGCGACGTTCCCTCCATCATGCGGTTCTACGAGGTGGCCCTGGAAGGCGCACCGCAGGACTGGCGCATGCAGCTGACTCCGCGGGCGGAGGAGGCGCGCAAGATCGTCCAGCGCATCGTCATCGCCGGCGGCGACGCCACCATCCGCCGGATCGAGGTCCTCCAGGCCGACGGCGACCGCTCCGTCATGACCATCCAGCCGGACCCGGCATGACCGCTGCGGTGCGACGGGGTGGATGGGCGATCGCGCTGTGGCTGGCCGGGCTGATCGCCTGCGGCCTGCTGGTGGCGCGCACGCCGGTCACCGCCGACCTGTCCGCCTTCCTGCCGCGTTCCCCCTCCGCCACCCAGCAGTTGCTGGTCGACCAGCTGCGCGACGGCGTCGTCTCCCGCCTGATCCTGATCGCCATCGAAGGCGACGAGCCGGATCGCCTGACCGGCCTCAGCCGCGCTCTCGCCGACCGGCTGCGCGGCAACCCGCTGGTGGCGGCGGTCGAGAATGGCGAACGGACGGGGCGCGGTGCCGACGGCGCCTATCTCTGGTCCAACCGCTATCTGCTCAGCCCCGCCGTCACCCCCGACCGCTTCACCGCCGAGGGTCTGCACGAAGCCCTGCAGAACGACCTGCGCCTTCTGCAATCGCCTGCCGGCATGGCCCTGAAGCAGGCTCTCCGGGCCGACCCCACCGCCGAGATCCTGCGCCTGACCGACCGGATGTTGGGCGATGCCGCCGGCCCGGCCAGCCGCGACGGCGTGTGGGTGTCGGGCGACGGGGCGCGGGCGCTGCTGCTGGTGCAGACCACCGCCCCCGGCTTCGACATGGACGCCCAGCAGAAGACGCTCGACCTGATCCGCAGCGCTTTCAACGAGGCAGGGGCGGCGACCGGCTCCGCCCGACTGGTGATGACCGGGCCGGCCGTCTTCTCCGTCCAGACTCGCGACCGGATCGAGGCGGACGCCACCCGCTCCTCGATCATCGCCACGGTCCTGGTGACCGGCGTCCTCCTGCTGGTCTACCGCTCCTTTCGCGCATTGGCCCTCTCGCTCCTTCCGGCCGCCACCGGTGCGCTGGCCGGGGTCGCGGCGGTCGGACTGGGCTTCGGCACGGTGCACGGTATCACGCTGGGCTTCGGCGTCACCCTGCTGGGCGAGAGCGTCGATTACGCCATCTACCTGTTCACCCAGACCCAGCCGGGCAGCCCGGCGCGCCGCACCCTCCTGCGCATCTGGCCGACGCTGCTGCTGGGGGTCGCGACCTCCGTCGTCGGCTTCGGCACGATGCTGTTCTCCAGTTTCAGCGGCTTGGCGCAGTTGGGCCTCTTCTCCATCACTGGACTGGTGGTGGCATTGGCGGTCACCCGCTGGGTGCTGCCGGTCCTGCTGCCACAGGACTACTCCACCGAACGCCCGGCAAGGCTGGCGCCGCTGCTGACCGCCCTGACCCGCTCCGCCCCGGCCTTGCGCCTGCCGCTGGCCGCCGTGACGCTGCTGTCTCTGGCATGGCTGGCCTATCTGGGCCCGACCGTCTGGTCGGCCGAGCTGTCCAGCCTCAGCCCGATCGCGGAAGCCGACCAGCGGCTTGACGAAGCGCTGCGCCGCGACCTCGGCGCACCCGACGCCGGCCATCTGCTGGTCACCAGCGCGCCGACGGTGGACGAGGCGCTGGCCGCCGCCGAACGCCTGTCCGCCCCGCTGGCGGCACTGACCCGCGACCATCTGATCGCCGGCTACGACTCCCCCGCCCTCGTCCTCCCTAGCCAAGCGGCGCAGCGCGCCCGCCAAGCCGCCCTGCCGCCGCCCGACCAACTGCGCGCCGCTCTGACCCAAGCCCTGCAAAGTCTGCCGTTCCGCCCCAATGCCTTTGCGCCCTTCCTGGCTGACGCCGAAAAGGCGCGGACCCAACCGTTGTTGACCCCGGCCAGCCTGGACGGCACCAGCCTCAAGCTGAAATTCGACTCCCTGTTGGTCCGCACCGGCACCGGCTGGACCGCCATGCTGCCCCTGCGCGGCGTCACCGATCCGCAGACGCTCAGCATCCGGCTGGCTGGTGACGCAGCGACGAAGGGCGCCGTCCTGCTGAACCTGAAGGACGAATCCGACAGCCTCTACCTCACCTATAGGCAGGAGGCGCTGACGCTGGCCGTCCTCGGCGGCATTGCCATCACGGTGCTGCTGGCCGCGGCCCTGCGGTCCGTCCGCTCGCTGGTCGCGGCGGTGATGCCGCTGGCCGCGGCGGTGGTCATCACCATGGCGCTGCTGACCGCACTGGGACAGACGTTGACGATCTTCCATCTGGTGGGTCTGCTGCTGGTGGTCGGCGTCGGCTCCAACTATTCCCTGCTGTTCGAGCGGCCGGAGCCGTCCGTTGCCTTGCGCGAGCGCACCGTCGCTTCCGTCGCCATCGCCAACCTCTGCACCGTCATCGGCTTCGGCACGTTGACGTTCTCCGGCATTCCCGTTCTGCACGGCATCGGCATGACGGTGGCCGTCGGCGCCTTCCTCAGTCTCGCCTTTGCCGCGGTGCTGGGCCGGCAGCAGCCCGCCGGAGCGGAGGGTCCGAGCCATGGCTGAGCTTCGTTGGACCCCATCGCCGCTGCTGCACGCATCGGCCGCCCTGCACGTCGCTGCCCTGGCTGGTGTGGCGGCTTTGCCCACGGCATGGCCCTGGGCGCTGGGTGCGGTGGCCGGCAACCATGCCCTGCTTGGCGCCATCGGGCTCTGGCCGCGCAGCAGCCTGCTCGGACCCAACCTGCGACGTCTACCGGTGGAGAATGCGCAGCGGGGCCAAGTCGGCCTCTGCTTTGATGACGGCCCCGATCCGGAGGTGACCCCCGCCGTCCTCGACCAGCTCGACCGCGGTGGCGCCAAGGCAAGCTTCTTCTGCATCGCCGACCGCGCCGCCCGCCACCCCGCCCTGATCGAGGCCATCGTCCGCCGCGGCCACACGGTGGAAAACCACAGCTGGCATCATTCCCACCGCTTCGCCACCATGGGCATCGGCGCCATCCGCCGCGAGGTTGGGGAGGCGCAACGCATCCTGACCGATCTCGCCGGCCGGCCGCCACGCTTCTTCAAGCCGCCGGCCGGCCTGCGCAATCCCCTGCTCGACCCCGTGCTCGCCGGCTTCGGCCTGCGTCTGGCGACCTGGACGCGGCGCGGCTTCGACGCGGTGCGGCGCGACCCGGCGGGGGTGGAACGGCGGCTTGTCCGCGATCTCGCCCCCGGTGACCTGCTGATGCTGCATGACGGCTCCGCCGCCCGCGACGGCAACGGCAATGGTGGCGGCGATGGTGGCGGCCGGCCGGTGGTGCTGACGGTGCTGCCGCGCCTGCTCGACACATTGGCCGCCCGTGGGCTGACGGCCGTTTCGCTGGAGGTGGTGGCCGATGACTGACGCCGTCTTCCGCGATCTGGTCGCCGCCGCCGCGCGGCCCTATCGCCGCTGCGGTCGCTACGCCTGGCATTTCGCCAAAGGCAAGCTGGCCGGCGATCCCGTCTTTCGCCACCTGCTGAACCAGCCCCTGCTGCCCACCCATGGCCGGCTGCTCGACCTCGGCTGCGGCCAAGGGGTTCTGCCGGCATTGCTGCGCGCGGCGACGGAGCGGCACGCAGCCGGTGACTGGCCGGCCGACTGGCCCGCCCCTCCTGCCGCCCTCGCCACGCAGGGTGTCGAACTGTCGCCCAGGCGGGTGCGGATCGCCCAATCGGCGTTGGGCGCCGACGCCGTCGTCCAGGGCGACGTCCGCAACGCCGACCTGCCGCCCTGCGACGCCATCGTCATCCTCGACGTGCTGCTCTACCTCAGCCGGAGCGAACAGGCGGCAATGCTCGCCCGCTGCGCCGACGCGTTGCCGCCCGGCGGACTGCTGCTGCTGCGGGAGGCGGATGCCGACGGCGGCTTGCCGTTCCAGGTCACCCGCTGGGCGGAGCAGATCGCCTGCGCCGCCCGTGGCCGCTGGCGCCAGCCTCTGACCTACCGCCCGGCGGCGGAGTGGTCCGCCCTGCTGGCCGACCTGGGCTTCGCCACGGAGGCTCTGCCGATGAGCCAGGGCACACCATTCGCCAACACCTTGTTCATAGGCCGCCGAAGCAACGCCTCAGTCCAAATTTGTCCTTCCGGGCATGAATTTTCCAATGCTAGCATTTCACTGAAAATGAAACCGCAATCCGCCGCTCTACCTGCCCAACGATCATAAGAATTTCATCGTGCATCCACTTTCCCTAAGCCATATGAGCATCGTCAGCAGCCTTGGGGCCGGCCAGGATGCAACCCTGGATGCTCTGCGCAGCGGCCGGGGCGGCCTGAAACCTTGCAGCTTCGAGACGGTCACGCTCGACACGCACATCGGCGAGGTGGCGGGGGTGGACGATATACGCTTGCCGCCGGAGCTTGCCGGCTATGACTGCCGCAACAACCGGCTGGCCGAGATGGCGCTGCACCAGGACGGCTTCGCCGAAGCGGTCGCCGCGGCCCGCGAGCGGTACGGCGCCCACAGGATCGGGGTATTCCTCGGCACCAGCACGTCGGGTATCCTGTCGGCCGAACTGGCTTTCCGGGCGCGCGATCCGCAGACCGGGGCCCTGCCCGCCGCCTTCAGCTTCGCCACCACCCACAGCACCGGCTCGCTCGCCGACTTCGTCCGCCACCGCCTGGGGCTGGAAGGGCCGGCCTTCGTCGTCTCCTCCGCCTGCGCCACGACCTCGAAGGTTTTCGCCAACGCCGCCCGCATGATCGCCACCGGCCTGTGCGACGCCGCGGTGGTCGGCGGGGCCGACAGCCTGTGCCTGACGACGCTCTACGGCTTCCATTCGCTGGAACTGGTCTCTCCCACCCCCTGCCGGCCTTTCGACGCGGAGCGCAGCGGCGTCTCGCTCGGCGAGGGCGCCGGCTTCGCCCTGCTGGAACGCGCGGCTCCCAAGCCGGCCCCCGGCAGCATCAATCTGCTGGGCACCGGCGAGAGCAACGACGCGCACCACATGTCGACCCCGCATCCGGAAGGGCTGGGCGCCCGCCTGGCGATGGAGCGGGCACTGGCCAGCGCCGGCCTGCGGCCGGAGGACATCGACTACGTGAACCTGCACGGCACCGCCACCACCTATGGCGACGCGGCGGAGGATCAGGCCATCACCGGCCTGCTCGGCACCCGCACCCCGGTCAGTTCCACCAAGGGCTACACCGGCCACACGCTGGGCGCCGCCGGCATCGTCGAGGCGATCATCAGCGTGCTGGCGCTGCGCACCGGCCTGATCCCCGGCAGCCCACAAACCCGTACCCTCGACCCCGCCCTGCGCAGCCGCTACCTGCAAGCCAACGAAAACGGACGGCTGGACCGGGTGATGACCAACTCCTTCGGCTTCGGCGGCAGCAACAGCAGCCTGATCTTCGGGTGGGCCGCCTGATGCGCGCCTATGTCGAGGGCATCGGCCTGCTCGGCCCCGGTCTTCCGGGCTGGGCGGAGTCGCGCGCCATCCTGGCCGGCGACAGCCCCTATGTCGCGACGCCGGCCGTGCTGACAGCCAGTCCGCTCCTGCCGCCGGCCGAACGGCGCCGCAGCGTGCCCACCGTCAAACTCGCCATGGCGGTGGGGGCGGAGGCGCTGGAGCAGGCCGGCCGCGACCCGGCAACCGTCGCCACCGTCTTCACCTCCTCCAGCGGCGATCCCGATACGCTGCACCAGATCCTGGAAACGCTGGCGACGGAGGAGCGCGACATCTCGCCGACCCGCTTTCACAACTCCGTCCACAACGCGCCGGCCGGTTATTGGAGCATCGCCACCCGCTGCCGCGAGCCCTCCACCAGCCTGTCGGCCCATGACGAAAGCTTCCAGACTGGACTCCTTGAGGCGGCGGCGGAGGTCTCGGCCGATGGCTGGACCGTCGGGCTGATCGCCTACGACCTGCCCTATCCGGAGCCGTTGAACAAGGTCCGCCCCATTGCCGGCATCTTCGGCACCGCCCTGGTGCTGACCCCCCAGCCGACCGACCGTTGTCTCGCCCGCCTCGACATCGACCTGTCGCGCCGGGACGAGCCGGTCAGCCGCATGGCAGAGGTCGGGCTGGAAGCCCTGCGCACCGGCAACCCGACCGGCCGCGCCCTGCCGCTGCTGGCGGCGCTGGCCAGGGTCGTCGCGGGCGGCGCTCCGGAAACGGTGGTGCTCGACCTGCCTCCGGGCAGCCGGGTGGTGGTGCGGGTCGGCGCGCCATGCTGATGACGCGCGATGAGATTGCCGCCCTGATCCCGCACGCCGGCACCATGTGCCTGCTGAATGGCGTGCTGTCCTGGGACCGCAGCCGTATCCGCTGCATCGCCCGCAGCCACCGCGCACCCGACAACCCGCTGCGCCATGCCGGGCGGCTCGCAGCGCTGTGCGGCGTCGAATATGCGTCGCAGGCGATGGCGGTGCATGGCGGGCTGACGGCCGGCGGTGCGCGCCCTGCTGCCGGCTATCTCGCCAGCCTGCGCGACCTTGCCTGCCATGTCGCCCGGCTTGACGACATCGCGGAGGATCTGGTCATCGACGCCGAGAATCTGACCGGCGAAGGCAGCCGCGTGATCTACGCCTTCTCCCTGTCGGCCGGCGGCCGAGAACTGCTGAGCGGCCGGGCGGCGGTGGTGATCGACGCGGGCGGCGTGGCAACGGGGTTTTCATGAAACGCGCACTCGTCACCGGCGGCAGCGGCGCCCTGGGTGCCGCCATCAGCAAGGCACTGGCCGCCGAAGGCCACCATGTGCTGGTCCACGCCAACGGCTCCCCTGCCCGCGCCGAAACGCTGGCGGCGGAGATCGCGGCATCCGGCGGATCGGCGGAAGCAATCGTCTTCGACGTCACGGATGCGGAGGCCACCGCCGTCGCCCTGGAAAGGGTGCTGGAGACCGGCCCGATCCAAATCCTGGTCAACAATGCCGGTATCCACGACGACGCGGTGATGCCGGCAATGCGGCGGGAGCAGTGGGGCCGCGTCATCGACGTGTCGCTGAACGGCTTCTTCAACGTGACGCAGCCGCTGCTGATGCCGATGATCGGCACGCGCTGGGGCCGGATCGTCAATGTGTCGTCGGTGGCGGCCGTCACCGGCAACCGCGGCCAGACCAACTACGCCGCCGCCAAGGCCGGGCTGCATGGCGCCACCAAATCGCTGGCGCTGGAGCTGGCGCCGCGCGGCATCACCGTCAACGCGGTGGCGCCGGGCATCATCGCCTCCCCTATGGCCGACGCCGCCTTCGACGCCGAGACGGTCAAGCGGATGGTGCCGATGAAGCGTGCCGGGCGGCCGGAGGAGGTGGCCGACCTCGTCGCCTTCCTGGCCTCCGACCGCGCCGCCTACATTTCCGGCCAGATCGTCTCGATCAACGGGGGGATGATCTGAGCGGCCGGGAGCGCACCCGCCGGACCACCAGCATCGGCAGCCGGCCGACGAAACCCAGCATCAGCCGCGTGTGCATCCAGGTCAGCAGGGCGTTGTCCCGGACATAGTTGAAGTGGGAAACCCCGCCCTCCTCCGCCTTGAAATAGCGGACCGGGGCGGGGACGTTGACGGTCGGCAGGCCGGCCCAGCACAGCCGCACAGCCGCCTCCGGATCGAAGTCGAAGCGCCGCATCCACGGATTGCGCCGCATCACCGCGCGCAGCGGCTTGATCGGATAGACACGGAAGCCGAACAGCGAATCGCCGATCCCGCCCCACAGCGTCTCCAGATTGGCCCACCAGTTGGAGATCTTGCGCCCACCCACCCGCAGCCGCGGCGCGCCCGCATCGAACACCGGCTTGCCCAGCACCAGCGCATCGGGGTTGGCCAGCGACACCCCCTGGAACTGCGGGATTCGGTCGGCCGGATGCTGGCCGTCGGCGTCCATGGTCAGCGCATGGGTGAAGCCGCAGCGCTCCGCCTCCTCCAGCCCATGCAGGATGGCGGCCCCCTTGCCGTGGTTTGCCGGCAGTTCCAGCACCCGCAGATGCGGATCGTCCGCCGCCATCGCCCGCAACGTCTCCGCCGTTCCGTCGGTGCTGCCGTCGATAACGACCCAGACCGGCGCCCAATGCGCGCGGGCATCCCGCACCGTCTCGAACAGCTTCGGGCCGGTGTTGTAACTGGGGATCAGGACCAGATGACTGGATGAGGCGTCGGGTATCACAGCTCTGTCCTATAGTGGCGTTCCAAATCCTCGACCAGCCCGCGCACGTCGGTCGGCGGATCGAAGCGGCGGCCGAGACGGACGGTGTAGACCAGCGGGAATTCCGGTTTGCGGAACAGCGGCCAGCCCTTGCCGAGAAAGTTGCTGTTGGCGTCGATGAAGACGGTCTGCACGGGCGCCCCCGCCGTCTTGGCAATCAGCGCGAAGCCGCCCTTCAGCGGGTTGACCGGCGCCCGCTCCGTCCGGGTGCCTTCGGGGAAGATCAACAGTTGATGACCGGCGCGCACCCGCTGCGCCGCCATCTTGACCAGCGAGTTGGGCGCGTCGTTGCGGATATAGCCCGCCATGCGCGCCCCGCCGCCGAAGAGGAGGTTGTCGTAAACCGGGGCCTTGGCGATGCACACCACGTCCGGCAAACGCGAGATCAGCAGCACGGCATCCAGGATCGACGGATGGTTCGGGCAGATCAGCAGGCCGCCGTCACCCTTCAGCGAATCCAGCGCCGACAGGTCGGTCCTCAGCACCCCGCAGGCCCGCAGCGTGCCGAGATAGAGACGAAATCCCGTCCTGATCGCCAGCCGCCCGAGCGGCCCGGCGATCCGGCGCGGCAGAAGCGGACCGATCAGCGCCGCCGTCAGGCTCCAGGCCAGCGACATCAGGCCGAACAGGAACAGCAGGACATAGAACAGGGGATACTCCCAAGCCCGCCGAACCGTCCTGAGAAAGCCTAGACCGCGTCGCCCACGGGGGTGCGCACGTTCTGCCGCCGTTTCCGCCATGCCATGTAGTTCCTTTTGAAGTCCAGCAGGGCGTTCATGTAGTAGATCGCCTTGAATATCTTCAGTCGCGTCTTGATCGGCGACGGGCGGAAGACGTCGCCGGCCAGAAGCGACAGCAACGCCTCCTCCACCCGGAAGACGTTGCGTGGTCCCATGAACAGGTTGCGCAGCGCCGGCGTCGTCACCCGGTAGATATACCAGGAGAAGGTGCCGATGCCCTGGCGCACCGTCCGCTCGAAACGCTTCAGCACCTGCTCCTGTCGCGCCGGCTCGCGCAGGCAGGCATCGACCACCTCGGCCCCTTCGAAGGCGCTGGTCATCGCCAGATAGACGCCGGTGGAGAACACCGGGTCGATGAAGGCGAAGGCATCGCCCAGCATGACGTAACCCGGCCCCGACATGCGATCCGCCTGATAGGAGAAGTTGCCGGTCCCCGTCACCGGGCCGGTCAGTTCCGCCCCCTCCAGCCGCTCCGCCAGCGCCGGGCAGAGCGCCACGGTATCGAGGAAGAAGCGGGTCTGGTCGGTCTTGCGCGTCTTGAAGTAATAGGGCCAGCAGACCGCGCCGACGCTGGTGGTACCGTCCGCCAGCGGGATGAACCAGAACCAGCCATGGTCGAACCAAAAGACGGTGATGTTGCCTTCCGCCTTGCCCGGCAGCCGCTTGGCGCCGGTGAAATGGCCGAACATCGCCGCGCTGTTGTGCTTGACGTTGCGCCGCTTGATGCCGAAGCGCGACGCCAGCAGCGTGTCGCGGCCGGACGCATCGACCAGGAAGCGGGTGCGCAGGGTGCGGATTGTGCCGTCCTCCTGCCGCGCGGTGACGGTGGTGCCCTCAGCCCCCTGGATGTCGACGTCCGTCACCTTGCAGCCTTCGACGACGGTGGCGCCCCTGGCGACGGCATTGCGGATCAGGATGTGGTCGAATTCCGACCGCCGAACCTGAAAGGCATAGGGCTTGGACTTGTCCCACGCGTTGGCGAAGTCGAAGGTGACGGCCTTGCCGTGATAGGGCGAGACGAATTCCGCCCCATATTTCAGCATGCCGACCCGCTCCACCTCCTCCAGCACACCCAGCCGCTCCAGCAGGGGCAGGTTGCAGGGAAGCAGGGACTCCCCGATGTGGAAGCGCGGATGATGGTCCTTTTCCAGCAGAACCACCCGATGGCCCTTCCCGGCCAGCAGCGCCGCAGCGGTCGACCCGGCAGGCCCGCCGCCCACCACAAGGACATCGCAATCGTAGTTGGAACCGTTCGACACCATGGGCTTTGCCGCTCTCCCGCTTGTCCCGCTTTGGGGGTGTTCGACGTGGATACACGTTTCTGGCGCCGCGGCCGGCAACTCCTGCGAGGATTTTATCGCACTCCGTCACGCGCAATCCAGGGACAAAGCCCCGACACTGCCCTTTATCCGGGGCCTAGCCAGAAGGATATATCCACTCATTACCGGTATCAGCATTCACTGTTCCAGTAACTCTCCGCAGCAATGTTTCAATACGATTTCATCCGCACCGCACACTGCTGGCAGATTTCCGCCAATGCACTTGAGATTGCGCAACTGGCTTAAGTGATTACCCATTTGGCGACATGTAAACCCACTTGCCTGCCGGGTTCCGCGCCCACAAGATACCCACGGCTTGAAGCCGAACAGCTCAACCGGGGATGCGTGGTGCGTGTGTTGTCAACGACGTTTGCCGTTGCCGCCTGCGCCGCAAAGGAGACACAGCCGTGCCGACCGAACCCTCCCCCCGCGTCGACGCCACCGTCGAACCGCACCCGGTTCTGGACACCTACTACGGCGACAAGGCGCAACGGCAACATTTCGTCCGCGGCCTTTTCAACCGCACCGCCCATCATTACGACCGTATCAACGCGATCTTCGCGCTGGGCTCCGGCTCCTGGTATCGGGCGCAATGCCTGCGCCGGGCGGGCTTGCGGCCGGGCATGCGGGTGCTGGATGTTGCCATCGGCACCGGTCTGGTCGCGAGGGAGGCGGTGGCGCTCTGCGGCAATGCCGCCGACGTCATCGGGCTGGACCTCAGCGAAGCGATGCTGGCGGAGGCGCGGCGCAGCCTGCCCATCCCGCTGATCCAGGGCGTGGCCGATGCGCTGCCGCTGGCCGACGCCAGCGTCGATCTGGTCACCATCGGCTACGCGTTGCGCCATGTCGGCGACCTGACCGCCACCTTCCGCGAGTTCCGCCGCGTACTGCGCCCCGGCGGAACCGTGCTGGTGATGGAGATCGGCCGGCCGCGCCGCCCGGTCACCCGGCACCTGATGAACGCCTATCTCGGCATGGTGGTGCCGGCGGTCTCACGCCTCAGCGGCGGCGGCGAGAGCGGGCGGACGCTGATGCGCTATTACTGGGAAACCATCGACCGTTGCGTGGAGCCGGAGGTCATCACCGCTGCGATGGAGGCGGCCGGACTGGCGCAGGTACGGTGCGACACCGATTATGACCTGTTCAAGAACTACAGCGGCAAAAGGCAGGTCGAGACCGCAATGTGACGGTGGGGCGGCCGGCAGGCTGCCTGTTGTTACTACCCCTGTCAGGCGTTCCTCATCCGCCTTTGCCAATGCTGGCGACCGGTTATCGCCCTCATAGTCGCCACTACATGGCCACGGCCGGAACAGAACCAATAGGAAAAGACATGGTGGGGAAAACGACGTGGGCGGCATTGTCCGCGGTGGCGCTGCTGATCGGCTGCGCCGGGCAGCAGCAGGGCACGGCCAGCAGCAACGGAACGGCGACGACCGCCTCCGCCGCGCCGTCGACGCCGGACGCGCGGATGGTGAAGTCGCGCGACGGCCGGTACGAGGGCGAGGTGATCGGCTCCCCCGCTCCCGGCAGCCGCTTCGCCAAGCTGCAAATCGGCATGACGATGGAAGAGGTCTCCACCCTGATCGGCGCGCCCGACAACATGATCCGGCACGAGACCGGCAAGCGCTGGATCCCCTTCTATTTCGGCAACGACGCCCAGCGATTGCAGGTCATCTACCGCAACGAAGGCTGCCTGACCTACACCGGCGGCAACGTCTTCGGCGGCGGCGGATCGGAACTGATCCGCATCACCGTCGCGCCGAAGGGCGGTTGCCTGGACACCTGACAGGAAAGGCGCGGCTTTTCAAAAGCCGCGCCCTTTCAAAACATCGCCGCAACCTGCCCGGTCAGGCATTGGTCAGCAGACGCTTCTTCTCGATTGCCACCTGCTCCGTCCTTGCGGTCGCGATCACCGCCTTCTGGAGCTTCTCGAAGGCACGCACCTCCAGCTGCCGCACACGCTCGCGCGAGACGTGGAAGGTCTGGCTCAGTTCCTCCAGCGTCAACGGCTCGTCACGCAGGCGGCGGGCCACCAGAATCTGGCGTTCGCGGTCGTCCAGCACCCCCAACCCCAGCTTCAGGAACTGCTGGCGCCGGCGGCGCTCCTCGGAATCGGCAAGCGTCGTCTCCTGGTCCGGCCGCTCGTCGGCCAGCAGGTCCTGCCACTCGGCATCGCCCTCTTCCGACAGGCCGACGTTCAGCGAGCGGTCGTTGCCCAGGCGGCGGTTCATCTCCACCACCTCGGCCGTCGACACGTTCAGTTCGGTCGCGATGCTCTCCACCGCTTCCGGCGACAGGTCGCCGCTCTCCAGTTCCTGCATCCGCGCCTTCAGGCGGCGCAGGCTGAAGAACAGCTTCTTCTGCCCGGCGGTGGTGCCGATCTTCACCAGCGACCAGTTGTGCAGGACATATTCCTGGATCGCCGCACGCACCCACCAGGACGCGTAGGTGGCGAAGCGGAACCCCTTGGCGGGATCGAACTTCTGCGCCGCCTGCATCACGCCGACATTGCCCTCCGCCACCAGATCGGACAGCGGCAGGCCATAGCCGAGATAGCCGCGGGCCATCTTCACGACCAGCCGCAGATGGCTGCCGACCAGCTTGTCGAGCGCGGCCGGGTCCTGATGGTCGTGCCAGCGGACGGCGAGATCGAGTTCCTGTTCGGGCGTCAGGTACTGATACTTGCGGGCGTCCTGCAGATAGAGCTGCATCGGTTCCGCAGTACGGGGTTCGGAAATACGGGTTTCTGCGGTGCGGGTTGGGGCGGTATCGGATTGAGCGGTGCGGGTTTCAGCGTTGCGCTGCATGGTGTCTCTTTTTCTCCCAGCCGACAGGAGCGGCGCCGTGGGCAAAGGCTCCGGCGTTGTTCGGGTCGGTCCTGTTGAAGGTCGGATTTTTGGTTCGTTGCGTTGCCGGCATTCGACGCTGCCAGACGGTGTGCACCGGGCCTCGGTGCGGGAACGGGCAAAGAGGGGTCCTCTCCAGCCCCGCGGGCAGCGCCGCGCCGGGGAAGGTGGCGCCGCAGCCAGCAAGCCGCAGGGCCGGAGAGGAGCGGCAGGGCCAGGCGGTCAGCGCGGCCGAACCGGGGAATTGCAAACGGTCATATGGGCGAAAGCCCTTCTGTCGGGGTCGGCGCCATCAGCGGCGCAACGAACACTATATAGGAATTTTGACAACGCATTAAAGGGGCGCCCAGGCGAATTTGCCTGGCACCCTGACTGACACTTGGTTCCCGCTTCGATTTCCAGGAACGCCGCCTGAAATGGGACGACCTTTGCCTGCTTTCAACCCCCTTCATCCCGCCATCGAACATCTTTCGAATTTCTATACAACTTCGCAAGATCATCGGCCGATCGACACCAATATCACGTAAAATATCCAGGGCATAAAAACTGCCTAGAAAGTCTAAGCACTATAGGTCATTGAATCAGCCGTGGTATTTTTTGGATGTCACTTGCAGTCTTACCTCTTCTGCGCTTACCGTCGGCCAGTTTCCAGCATCCACCGACCCGAGGCTTGAGCCGACATGCTTGAAGACATCGTCATCGACACTCCTGTCGACCGGCCGCACTCTTCCGGCCAGACCGCAAGTCAGACCGCCGGCCGTGCGTCGACCCAGCCTCTGCGCGTCGCGGTGCTGTGGAAGACGCCGAATCTCGGCCTCTATTCGAACGCCGCATTCGACGACCTGTACAACGGCATCGGGCACAACAACGGCAACCTCGCCTTCGTGCATTCGATCTGCAGCCACATCGCCAACCCGGTGAAGCATTTCAGCTGGGGCTCTTCGGCCGAGACGCTGCGGAACAATGCCGACATCATCGTCATTCCCTGCGCCAACCAGCTGGGCCGCCACACCGACTACGGTCAGATGGCGGAGAATCTGGAAAAGTCCGGACTGCCGATCGTCGCCATCGGCCTGGGCGCCCAGGCGAACAGCTATGACCACGACATCGAACTAAGCCCCGGCACGCTGCGGTGGGCGCAGGTGATCGCGGCCTCGAACCCGGCTTCCGCGACCGCGCCCAACATCTACACCCGTGGCGCCTACACCACGGCGCAGTTGGACAAGCTGGGCATCACCGGCTCGCTGCCCGGCGGCTGCCCGTCGCATTTCCTCAATCAGGCGCCGGGGCTGGGCCGGAAGATCCACGCCAACTGGTCGGCGCTCGACCTGCCGCGCTCGATCACGGTGGCCGGCGGCCATCAGGCCTGGGTCAAGACGCGGGAGATCGAGCACCAGCTGATCGCCCTGATGATGGATCCCATCGCGCCCGGCCAGTACATCGTGCAATCGATGGGCGAGATGATCCGCGCCTCGCGCGGGCTGTTCGACGGCATCGACCCGCATGCGCTGAAGGAAATCCACCGCCACACCGTGCCGCACTACTCCTTCGAGGAGTTCAAGGTCTGGTGCCGCAACTACATGCGCTCCTACTATGACGTGCCGGCCTGGATGGACACTCTGCGCCAGCAAGATTTGACCATCGGCTGCCGCTATCACGGCGTCGCGCTGGCGATCCAGGCGGAGCGGATGGGCCTGACGGTCACCATCGATTCCCGCACGCGCGAGCTGTGCGAGAACACCGGCGTCCCCTATGCCGATGCCGCCGACCTGACGATGCCGCTGACCCGTAGCCGCTTGAAGTCGCTCATCAACTTCGACCCCGACGCCTACGACCGCCACCGCGCGGAGTCTGCCACCCGCTATCTGGACTTCCTGGTCGCCAACCGGCTGCAGCCGGCGCCCTTCCTGAAGTCCATCGCAAACGGCAAGTGACGGGACGAGGGGTAGCAGCCATGCTCAACCGAACCGCGGCATTCGTGCTGGCGCTGGGCATGGTCGCCGCCCCCGCCCACGCGCTGACGATCAAAAGGACGGGGGAACCGGAAACGGTGACCTCCTGGCAACGCGACGCCTGCGCCGAAAGCGACGCGCCGGACACCCCGGCGCGCGCCTTCCGCGATGCGGCCGGCACGGTGCATCTGATCGCCTCGCATTCCACCGCGCGGGCGCTGACCGGCCCGTCACTGGACGCCGTGCGGCCGAACTGCGCGGTGATCTTCCAGGGCCACGGCCAGGACGACCCGCGCCTGCATGACGACCGCAGCTGGATTTCATCCTTCTACACGCCCGACGGCACCACCGTCTTCGCCCTGGTCAGCAACGAGTTCCACGCCCAGAAGCGCCCCGCGCTCTGCCCGTCCGGTGAATACATGCGCTGCTGGCGCAACAGCATCACGTCGGCGGTCTCCGGCGACGGCGGGGCGAGCTTCCGGCTGAGCGCGGCTCCGCCCAACCACACCGTCGCAACGCTGCCCTACCCCTATGCCGGCGACGTCGGCCAGCGCACCGGCTATTTCGCGCCCAGCAACATCGTCCGCAACGGCGACCACTGGTACGCCTTCCTGTGGGCCGAACGGTTCGGGGCGCAGCAGCGCGGCGCCTGCCTGATGCGGACCGACAATCTCGCCGATCCGCAGTCCTGGCGCGGCTGGGACGGCAAATCCTTCTCCGTCCGTTTCGTCCGTGATGACCAAGCCAAGGATGCTCCGGAAGCCCATCTCTGCGCCCCGGTCGCCCCCAACGTGCTGCAAGGCACCGTGCGCAGCATCGTCCGCCACCGCGCCAGCGGCCAGTTCATCGCCACGCTGGCGATGACCCGCGACGGCCGCACCGGCATCTGGACCACGACCTCCCCGGATCTGGTGAGCTGGTCGAAGCCGGAGCTTCTGTGGGCGGCCCCGCTGCTGTTCCGCTACGGCTGCGGCGACAAGGCGGCCTTCGACTACCCCGCCCTGCTCGATCCCGCCAGCCAGGGCCGCAATTTCGAAGATGTCGGCAAGACCGCCTACGTCTACATGACGCGGCTGAACCTGGACAAATGCAAGATCACCTGGAACCGCGACCTCGTCCGCATGCCGGTGGAGATCGGCGGCGGCTGATCCGCGCGAAGACGCACAAAGCCGTTGCGAAGCACCGCCATCCATCCGATGTGTCAGACCGGACCACGGATGAGGAGCGGCAGCATGCCGGACGGCGATCCTTTAGACCTCCAGCGCTTCGTCAAGGCGCAGGATCCGGTCTTCGCGACCGTGCTCGACGAATTGCGGGCCGGCCATAAGCGGAGCCACTGGATGTGGTTTATCTTCCCGCAGCTGCGCGACCTCGGCCGCTCCGCCACCGCACAGTTCTACGGCATCGCCTCGCTCGACGAGGCGCAGGCCTATCTGGCGCACCCAATCCTCGGCCCACGGCTGGTGCAAGCGACGGAAACGGTGCTGGCGGTGCAGGGGCGGACGCTTCATGAGATCTTCGGATCGCCGGACGACCTGAAGTTCCGCTCCTCCATGACGCTGTTCGCCCGGGCTGCGGCGGAGGACGGCGACCTCTACCGCAGATCCCTGGACCGCTACTGCGGCGGCCAACCGGACGAGGCGACGCTGAAACTGCTGGGCTGACCGCCGGCCGTCAGGCCAGCAGTTCGCCCAACTCCAACCCGCGCTCCCGCCCCAGGCTGTCCAGCATCGCCAGCGTGGCGCCGTCCAGCGGGATGCCGTCGGCCAGACGCTGGCGGCGGGTGCGGCTTTCCGGCTCGCCCGGCATCTGGATCGCATCCGCCCCCGGCGCCGTCGGGGTGTCGCGGACATAGGCGACCAGATCGTCGAGATCGACCGCCCACTGAGCGTTGCCGCCACGCGCCGGGTCGAAGACGATGGCGAACATGTTGTTCATCACCCGGCCGGAGTTCTGGTGCGACGGCGTGCCCGGCATCGCCGAAGCCAGCGCACCGGCCAGCACGTCGCACATCAGCGCCAGCCCGAAACCCTTGTGCCCGCCCAGCGGCAGCAGTGCGCCCGACGGGTCCTGGAACATCACGCCGGGGTCCTGTGTGGGCTCCCCCTGCGGATCGAGCAGCAGGCCGGGCGCCATCTCCTGCCCCTTGCCCATGGCGACGCGGCATTTGCCGACGGCGACGGCGCTGGTGGCGAAATCCAGCACCAGGGCCGGAGTCGAACCCGTACCCGGAACCGCGATGCAGATCGGGTTGGTGCCCAGCCGCGGCCGGGTGCCGTCATGCGGCGCCACCGCCGGGCGGGTGACGACATTGACGAAGGCCAGCGCCACCAGCCCGGCGTCGCTGCACTGTTCGCCATAGGAGCCGACGCGGCCGATATGGTGGCTGTCGCGCAGTGACAGCACCGCCAGCCCATCCCGCCGCGCCTGTTCGATGGCGAGGTCCATCGCCTCGCGCGCGATCACCTGTCCATAGCCGCTGCCGCCGCCGACCGCCAGGAAGGGACCGGACCGGCCGATCACCGCCGCATGCTGGTTGGGCCGCAAGAGCCCGGCGGCGATCGCCGGCATATACATCGCCAGCATGCCGACGCCGTGGCTGTCATGCCCGCGCAGGTTCGCTTCCACCAGATGGTCGGCGACGACGGCCGCCTCCTCCGCCTCGCTGCCCGCCGCCCGTAACAGCCGCCGAACGGCCTCCGCCAGCCGGTCCGCCCGCACCGGCCGCAGTCCGGTGCCATAGACCCCGGCGTTGAAGGATGCCGCCGCGGCGAAGGGATCCTTTTGTGTCTCTGTCATCCTGTACCTTCCCGTTCGATGGCCCCTATTTGGTTGCCGGTCCCCGGACGGGGCAAGGGCTGAATCGCGGCCGGAAAGAAAGCGGGGCGGACCCCGGCGGCCTGAACCGCCGGATATCCGCCCCCTGCCGCCGCTCGATCAGGTAGGCCGATCAGGCCGCATTGACCTCCGACACGAAGCGCTGGACTTCGTCCTTCAGCCGCTCCGACTGCTGCGACACGCTCTCCACGCTGGTGGAGACCAGACGCATCCGTTCGCTGGTGGTGGTCATGGTGGAGGACAGCGACCCGACGCTGCTGGTGACGCGGCGGGAGTTGTCGGCGGCGGTGCGGGCGTTGGCGAAGATCTGGTGGGTCGCCGCCTCCTGCTGCTGCACCGCCGACGCCACTTCGCCGTTCAGAGCGCTGAGGTTGGTGATCAGGCCGGCGATGCTTTCGATCGCGCTAATGGCGTTCGCGGTCGCCCCGCGGATCGCCCCGACCTGCGACTGGATGTCCTCGGTCGCCTTCGCCGTCTGGGTGGCCAAGCTCTTCACCTCGCTCGCCACGACCGCGAAGCCCTTGCCGGCCTCGCCGGCGCGCGCCGCCTCGATGGTGGCGTTCAGCGCCAGCAGGTTGGTTTGGCCGGCGATGGAGTTGATCAACTCCACCACCGCGCCGATCTGTTCGGCAGCGGAGGCAAGGCCGGTGACGATGCCGGTGGTGTTGGCGGTTTCCGTCACTGCGCGGGACGCGGTCTGGGCGGCGCTTTCCACCTGACGGCTGATCGCCGCGATGGAACCGCGCAGCTCCTCGCTGGCCTGGGCGGCGGATTCGACGCTGTCGGACGCGCCTTGCGCAGCGCCGGCGGCGGCATGCGCCTCCTCGGTGGTGCTGGCGGCGTCGCTGGTCAGGGCGGCGGTGCGTTCGTGCAGGGCCACCGTGGTGGTGCTGAGCGTCGCCACCACCTCGTCCATCGCGCGGGCGAACTCGGCGGCCCGGGCGGACAGGCGTTCGCGCTGGAGATCGCGGGCGGCACGTTCCAGTTCGCCGCGCTGGCTCTCGTCGCGGGCACCCTGCAGGGTGGTGGCGAGGCCGGCGACGGCACGGGCCATGTCGCCGATCTCGTCGGGGCGGTCGGCATGGGGCACGGCGACGGTCAGGTCACCGCCGCCGATGCGGCCCAGCACGTCGCGGATCGCCAGCAGCGGACGCGACATCCCACGCGACACCCAGATGCCGATGCCGACGCTGATCGCCAGCAGCAGCAGCGAGACTTCAATCTCGCGCCAGACGCGGGCACGGAATTCCGCATCGACGTCGTCGGTATAGACGCCGGTGCCGATCATCCACTGCCAGGGCTGATAGCCGGCGGCATAGGCGATCTTCGGGGTCGGCTCGGCATCGTCGCTGCGCTTGTGGCGGAAGGCGACGAAACCGCCGCCCGACTTGGCCGCGTCGGTCATCAACACGTTGAAGGGAACACCATCGGGGTCCTTCAGGTTCAGCAGGTTCTTGCCCTCCACCTGCGGACGCAGGCCATGAACCAGGCTGACGCCCGCATAGTCGTAGACGAAGAAATACTCGCCATTGCCGTAGCGCATGGCGCGCACGGCGCTGCGGGCACGATCCTGCGCCTCATCGCGCGTCAGCTTCCCGGACTTCTCCTGCTCGCCATACAGCGCGATGACGGAGGCGGCGGCATCGACCATCTCCTTGACCTTGGCCTTGCGCTGCTCGATCAGGTTCGTGCGCGTTCCCGTCAGATGAACGGTGGCGCCGGCAAGCGTGCTGAGCAGCGCCACACCGAACACCAGCAGCATGAGCCGCGTACCAATCTTGAGCTTCATCGCCCTTCTCCTCACTCCTGATCCACGCGGCATCGCGCGGCATTCACGCATCGATTTTCGATTGGTCGTCAGACCGGCTCGAAGGTCAGGCCGGGCAGCAGGCCCCGGCTCTTGCCTCCAGCGGGCTCTCCACCGGGTCGCAACGCCACCATCCCGGGCCGCCCGGCGGGGCGGACAGGCGGGTGAAGGCCACGACCTCGCAATTCCCCAGCTCCACCCCCGGCCGCCCGGCGAGGCGGTGCAGCAGGATGCGGCCGATTCCCTTGCTGCCGACCAGAAGCGGCCGGCGCGCCAGCAGGCCGGCGGGCCCGTTGGCAAGTTCATCGACGCCGTCCAGGACGCGCGCAGCGAAGGCGCCTTCGCTCTCTCCGCCCGGCGGCGTCTCTCCGGCGGCGAACCAGGGGCGGGTCAACTCAATCGCCAGACCGTTCCATTCGCCCAGGCTGCGCTCCCGCAGCCAGTCGCGCCGGAGCAGCGGGACGCCCAGCGTTTCGGCGAACACCGCGCCGGTGACGGCAGTGCGTTGCAACGGCCCGGCGATCACAAGGCCGCAGGGTCGTCCGGACCGGCGGAACCGCTCCGCCTCCCACCGGGCCTGTTCGATCCCGCGGTCGGTCAGCGGCACATCGCGGTCGCCGCCGCAGCGCACACCACGCTGGTTGTCCGCGGTTTCGCCATGGCGGACGAAGTGGAAGCCGTCGGTCATCGCCGGCCCTCTCAGCGGAACAGGATGCGGGCAGCGCCCGCGGTCCAGCCGAGGGTGCTTTCCGCCGGCAGGGAATGCGGCGCCGACATCCAGCGGGCCAGCGCATCGATGTGCAGCGGATCGCTCAGGGTCGGGGTATGGCCGACGTCCGGCACATGCAGGACGCTCACCCCCGGCTTCCCGGTCATCCGGGCGATGGTCGCCTCCTGCAGGGCGTCGCTCATCATGCCGTGCACCAGCAGCACCGGGCACTCGATGCGCTGCCAGTCGTCCCACTGGTCGTGGTCCTGGGCGGCACCGTCGCGGTAGCATTGCAGCGCGCGGATGTCGTGGCGGTAGACCCGGCCGCCGTTCTCCTCCGACCAGCGGGTCTGGTGGAAGCTGTTGTGCAGCAGAACGGTGTCGTCCACCGGCCCGTCGTTCTTCTGGGCCGCCCCGGTGCGGTGGAAAAGCTGGGCCGGATGGCGGAAGACATAATGACGGGCGACGGATTCGGCGCGGCGGCGGCGGCGCTCGGTCGGGATGAAGGGGCCGATGTCGTTCAGGATCAGGCGGTCGACCAGTTCCGGCGCCTCCGCCGCCACCCGCATCGCCACACTGCCGCCGAGCGAGGAGCCCAGCAGCGTGACCGGCCCCAGCTGCTTGTGCCGGATCAGCGCCAGGACCTGGGCGACGTTGCCGTCGAAGCTGTAGTCCGACTGGTCCGCCAGCCAGCCGCTGCGCCCGCGCCCCGCCCAATCGAGGCACAGCACGTGATAGTGGTGCGACAGCGCGCGGGCGACATAGTCGAAACGCCGGGCCGAGTTGGCGATGCCGCCCAGGCACAACAATGCCGGCTTCTGCGGGCTGCCCCATTCCGTGTAGGCAAGGCGGATGGTGTAGTCGGAGCGCAGTCGCTCCACCGTACCGGACTGCAGTGCGGCGCTGTGGGTATAGTCGAAATGGCGCAGCCTGTGGCCGGCGCCGACCAGCGGTTCGATCACCCGCATGATCGTTTCATAATCCTTCCAGCTCATGTCCTCGGCCGATCCGACGCCGAGCGCGTCCAGGGTGGCACGCAGCGCCTCCATGGCGCGGTCGTGGCGGCCGTAAGCGGGAAGAGCCTCTCCGGCAAAGGAGGAGGGGATGGGCATGGTCCGAAGGGGCTCCACGAGCATCTGGTCAGGCATGGGCGTCGAAGCCTCCGTGATCGATGGGTGTGGGGTCGATGGGTGTAAAGTCGACTTGCGGGGCAGGGCTGCCGGCGAAATCATCGGACGGCCTCCCCCGCCGTCGGCGAGGTGGCTGGGGTCAGTAGGAAGACCGCACAGAAGGCCGTGCCGCACAGCATGCCGAGCACGCCCAGCGCCACCAGCGCCGCCTGAATCCCGAAGCGGTCGGCAAGTGCGGCGGCCAGCAGCGGACCGATCACCGAACCGCCACGCTCCAGCAGGCGATAGACCGCGAAGACGCTGGATTCGCCCATGCGGGCGCAGTCAGCGCGACAGATCTCCGGCACCAGGGCCAACTGGGTGGCATTGTTGAAGGCATGGGCGACACCGAGCGCCGCGATGCCGATCAGGATCCCGGCGACGCCCTGCTCCTGCAGGATCGCCAGGGTGCCGGCTCCGCCGACCAGCCCGCCCAGACCGGCGAACAGGGCGTGGCGTCCGGTCCGGTCGGCCGCCCTCGACACCCAGGGGCCGAGCAGGACGATGATCAGCCCATAGGCCATCATCAGGCGGCCGATCCCGGCCGGCGTCTCTCCCGCCGCATGGAGGGAAACGGGGACGAGATAGAAGAGGTATCCGGTCAGCATCAGCTTCGTCGGCACCGACGAGAACAGCAGCAGCGCCAGGAATCGGGGATTGGCCAGCAGCGCGGCCGCATCGCCCATACGGAAGGGACGCCGCCCGACCCGTTCCACCCGATCGGCCGGTAGAAGCGTCACTGCCGTCGCCGCAGCCAGCGCCAGCAGCGCCGAGACCATGAAGGTGGCGCGGTAGCCGAACTGATCGGCCAGGATGCCGCCCAGCGGCGCACCGCACAGGCCGGCGACGATCACCGCGGCGACGAACTGCGCCATGCCGCGCGCGCGCCGGTCCGCCGGGGTGTGACGGGCGACGAATCCCTGCGCGCCGATGAACATCACCGCATAGCCGATCGCGCAGGCGCTGCGCCACAGCAGCAGTTCCACCAGCGACCCGGCCATCGCCGTCCCGGCAAACCCCGCCACCGCCGGCAAGGTGCCGAGCAGCAGCGTGCGGCGGCAGCCGAACCGGTCGGCCCAGGCGCCGGCAAAGGGCGTGAAGACGGCGACCAGGAGCATGAACAGCCCGATCGGCAGGCCCATCATCAGGGTCTCCGACAGGCCGGGAACGGGTGTGTAGAGTTCGCGCACGTAAAGCGGCAGGAAGGATCGCGACAGTTCCTCGGCCAGCATGAACAGGAACAGGGCGGCGCGGATGGCACCCACCGCAGATGCCGGTTCCGCATCCCGTCGGCGCGGCCGGGCGGCGAGCAGGAGCAATCCTTCGAACGCCAAGAGAAGGCAGACGACCAACAGCACGGCCGCGTCATACAAGAATCCATACACCGCCCCGGCCGGCAGCAGACCCGCGAGCCGCGGCAGGGTCCCGGCGCCACACGCCAGCATCGCTGCCGCCACCACCGTCAGCGCCCGCAAGGGTGTGGTGCCGGCCGCGCGCAGCAGTGATGGCAGCAGCAGCCCGGCAGCCGCAAACGCCGCCGAAATCACAGCCGCAACGGCCGCCACATGGTTGCGTGCGGCAGTCATCACAACCTGTGCGGCAGGAGAAGAGGGCCCCAGCCCGAAAGTTCCATAAAATTTTTCACAAATCAAAAAAGAAAACAGACAAATTCCAGTTATCGCCAGAACAGGCAGAGTCACAGGCGGACGTGCGACCGAATTTGGTTGCATTATTGGCTCCAGACACACAACCGCTGCGAAGAAGTGCTTCGGAGGCTAAATGCTAACTCCAAAGAATTGGTAAACCGAAATTGCATCGGAAATAAAAGTTTCCGCTTAGTGGATGCATACGCTGGTATGTAGTCGGTTGGAGGTACTGATATAAAAAATACTTGGAAAAATGCGGCGATTTTATTTTCGAATGACTGAGTTTTGTACGGTTTTCCACAGATAATGACCATGCTTAAGGCCGAACGGTCATCCTTGAACTAACAATTTGCGAGCTCCGGCAAACCAATGCACATCTTGGTTGCAGCGCAGCAAAACTTGAACGTTGCAATTTCGAATTGGTCCACCTGTCAGATCTTCATATGACATGCGAGTTGGAGGGAGGCGAAGCGCCGAAAGCCGCTCCTCTGCCCGGCGGGAAGATAAAGAAAATTGTTCCCCATCGGGATTGGGCAGTCTCGCCCTGCCTCCTCCCCGCCCGGCGAGCGGGCTCCGCGGCGCTTCGTCACATCGCAAATGAAAATTATTCGCATCAATATGGTGTCGGCGGCCATTGCCGCTGATCCGCACGTCCTCTGCAGCGTGCTGCCGATAGGTGTTTTCCGATGACTCCGCCGTTGCCCGCCTCCGTTCGCGATGCCACTCCCTCCCCCGCCACCCGTCTGGTTCCCGGCCAAGCACCCGGCCGGATGCCCAGAGGCTCCGCCGACCCTCCAGCCAGCGGCGACAGCTGCCGTCTCGGCGCGTTGCGCAAGGGTCAGCGCGCGGTGGTGACCGGCCTCGACGAGGCCGCCGTCGTCACCCCGCTGCCGCCCGGCGAACTGGAACGCCGCATGATCGAGATGGGCCTGATCGAAGGTGCCCGCGTGGAAATCCTGCATGAGGGATTCCCCGGCGCCGATCCGCTTGCCGTGCGCATCGACGACCACACGCTGGCCCTGCGCCGGGCGGAGGCGCACGCCGTTCTGGTGACGCTCGGCTGAGCCGTCGCCTCCTCTTCCAGCGGAAGGGTTTCCGCGATGTCCGATACCGTTCTCTCCAATCCCGCGTTTCTGGCCGCGCCGCCGCGCATCGCGCTGGTCGGCAATCCCAACTGCGGCAAGACCGCCCTGTTCAACGCCCTGACCGGCGCCCGCCAGAAGGTGGCGAACTATCCCGGCGTGACGGTCGAGCGCAAGGTCGGCGAATTCCTCAGCCCCGCCGGCACCCGCGTGCAGATCGTCGATCTGCCCGGAACCTACAGCTTGCGCGCCCGCTCCCCCGACGAGGAGGTGACGCGCGACGTCGTGCTGGGCCGCTTCCAGCACGAGGCGCCGCCCGACGCCATGGTCTGCGTCGCCGACGCCACCAACCTGCGCCTGCATCTGCGGCTGGTGCTGGAGTTGAAGAAGCTCGGCCGTCCGATCATCCTCGCGCTCAACATGATGGACGTGGCGGAGGCGCGCGGCTGCCGTGTCGATGCGGCGGCCCTGTCGGCGGCGCTGGGCGTCCCGGTGGTGCCGACGGTAGCGGTCAAGCGCAGCGGTGTGACCGGTCTGCTCGACCAGATCGACCGTAGCATGATGGCGATGACGACCGATCTCGCCACCGCGCCCTGCGGCTGGAGCGAGCCCTCGGCGCGGGAATTGCGCGCCTATCACCAGGAAGTTGAGAGCATCCTGGCCGCCGCCCTTCAGGATGCCGGCAAGCCGTCGGTCGCCACCCGGCGCATCGACGCGGCCCTGCTGCATCCGGCGGTCGGCCTGCCCTTTCTGTTGCTGGTGCTGTTCCTGATGTTCCAGGCGGTGTTCGCCTGGGCCGCCGTGCCGATGGACATGATCGACGGCGCGCTGGGCTGGGTGCAGGCCACCGCCGGTGCCGCCCTGCCGGACGGCATGCTGAAAAGCCTGATCACCGACGGCATCATCGCCGGGGTGGGCAGCGTACTGATCTTCCTGCCGCAGATCCTGGTGCTGTTCTTCTTCATCCTGATGCTGGAATCCACCGGCTATATGGCGCGGGCTGCCTTCCTGCTCGACCGGCTGATGGGCGGGGTCGGGCTGCATGGCCGGGCCTTCATTCCGCTGCTGTCCAGCTTCGCCTGCGCGGTTCCCGGCATCATGGCCGCCCGCACCATCGAGAACCGCGCCGACCGGCTGGCGACCATCATGATCGCGCCGCTGATGACCTGCTCGGCCCGCCTGCCGGTCTACACCCTCATCATCGCGGCCTTCGTCCCCAACCGGACGGTGGCCGGCGGCATGATCGGGCTGCAGGGGCTGGTGATGTTCACCCTCTATGCCGCCGGCATCCTGTCGGCGCTGGCGGTCGCCTTCGTGCTGAAGCGCACGATCTTCAAGGGCGCCCGCGAGCCGCTGCTGATGGAACTGCCGTCCTACCGGCTGCCCAGCCCGCGCGACATCCTGCTGGGCCTGCTGGAGCGGACGCGCATCTTCCTGGCCCGCGCCGGCACGGTGATCTTCGCCATCATGATCCTGCTGTGGTTCCTCGGCAGCTTCCCGGCGGCGCCGGACGAGGCGACCGGTCCGGCCATCGACTACAGCTTCGCCGGGATGCTCGGCCATGCGCTGGCCCCGCTGCTCGCCCCCATCGGCTTCACCTGGCAGATCGCCATCGCCCTGGTGCCGGGCATGGCGGCGCGCGAGGTGGCTGTGGCCGCTCTCGGCACCGTCTATGCGCTGAGCGAGACGGGCGACGCGCTGTCCGGTTCGCTGGCCGGCGTGCTGGCGGCGGACTGGAGCCTGCCGACCGCCCTGTCCCTGCTGGCATGGTTCGTCTTCGCCCCGCAATGCGTCTCCACCCTGTCGGTGGTGAAGCGGGAGACCAACAGCTGGTTCTGGATGCTGGTGATGATCGGCTACATGACGGCGCTCGCCTATGGTGCGGCCTTCGTCACCTTCCGGCTCTCCACCGCCCTGCTGGGAGGCTGAGTCATGATGGAAAGCCTCATCGTCGGGCTGATCGTCGCCGCCGCCTTCGCCTGGGTGACCTGGACCATCCTGCTGCCGGCATCCTTGCGCAACCGCCTGCGCCGTCTGGCCGGGCGGCCGGTCCCCTCACAGGCCGGCGGCTGCGGCGGAGGATGCTGTGGCTGCGACGCGGCCCTACCCCGTAAGCGCCCCGGCGGCTCCTGCGGAACGCACTGACGGGTCAGCCGCCCTTCGCCAGCGCCCGGCGGAAGGCGTCCAGCGTCTCGGCACTGACATGGTGCTCGATGCCCTCGGCATCGATCCGCGCGGTGTCGGCACTGACGCCGAGGGAACGGAGGAAAGCCACCACCGTCTGGTGGCGCTCCCGGCTTTCCTCGGCGATCCGCCGGCCGGCGTCGGTCAGGAACACGGCGCGGTACGGCTTGCGGTAGACCAGCCCGTCGGCCGCCAGCCGGTCCAGCATGCGGGCGACGGTCGGCTGCGCCACCCCCAGCCGCGCGGCAATGTCGACCTGCCGCGCCTCCTGCCCGTTTTCGATCAAATCGGCGATCAGCTCCACATAATCTTCGGCCAGCGCGGAGCGCTGCGCCTCCCGCGTCTTGCGGAAACCCTCGGCATGGAGTTCGGCATCGGGCAGCGCCGTCTCGGCGGGCGCGGATGCATCGCCTCCCCTGACTGTCACGCTTCGCCCCCCGGAAAAGTTTTGTTCCGGAAAGTATAGCATCTTGCATACTCGATGTCCCGGCACATACTTGATTGATACCAGTTTGCAATGCGGCCGGGAGCCACACGCCGATGTCGGAAGCCGAAGCCGCCGTGCCGCCCCCCAGCGCCTGGAGATACTCCAGCCAGGACGGGGACGGCCGGCCAAGCCTGCCGGAGGTCCATGCCTCCATCGCGGTGCCGCAGGGCGGCCTGTGGCTGCGCCGGCTGCTGGCCTTCGCCGGGCCGGGCTACATGGTGTCGGTCGGCTACATGGACCCCGGCAACTGGGCGACCGACCTCGCCGGCGGGTCGCAGTTCGGCTATACGCTGCTGTCGGTCATCATGCTGTCCAACCTGATGGCGATCCTGCTGCAGTCGCTGGCGGCGCGGCTGGGCATCGTCACCGGGCGCGATCTGGCCCAGGCCTGCCGTGACCATTACCCGCGTCCGATCAACCTGACGCTGTGGGTGGCGTGCGAGGCGGCGATCATCGCCTGCGACCTTGCCGAGGTCATCGGCACCGCCATCGCGCTGAACCTGCTGTTCGGCATCCCGCTGATCGGCGGCGCCCTGATCACCGCGCTCGACGCCTTCCTGGTGCTTCTGCTGATGCAGCGGGGCTTCCGCTATCTGGAGGCCTTCGTCGTCGCCCTGCTGACCATCATCGCCGGCTGCTTCCTGGTGCAGATCGTCGCCGCGGCCCCGCCGGTCGCCGCCGTCCTCCACGGCTTCGTGCCGACGACGGAGGTGGTGACCAACCCCGGCATGCTCTATGTCGCCATCGGCATCCTGGGCGCCACCGTGATGCCGCACAACCTGTACCTCCACTCCTCCATCGTGCAGACCCGCGCCTATCCGCGGACGGAGGAGGGGCGGCGCGACGCCATCACCTGGGCCACGGTCGACAGCACCATCGCGCTGATGCTGGCCCTGTTCGTCAACGCCGCCATCCTGATCCTGGCCGCCAGCGTCTTCCACGGCAGCGGCCATACCGAAGTGGCGGAGATCGGCGAGGCGTTCGAGCTGCTGTCGCCGCTGCTCGGTCTCGGCATCGCCTCCACCCTGTTCGCGGTGGCGCTGCTGGCGTCGGGCCTCAACTCCACGGTGACGGCGACGCTGGCCGGGCAGATCGTGATGGAGGGGTTCCTGCGGCTGCGCCTGCCGCACTGGGCGCGCCGGCTGCTGACCCGCGGGCTGGCCATCATCCCGGTGGTGGTGGTGACGGCGCTCTATGGCGAAAGCGGCACGGCGCAGCTGCTGGTGTTCAGCCAGGTCGTGCTGTCGATGCAGCTTCCGTTCGCGGTCATCCCGCTGGTCCGCTTCGTCACCGACCGCGGCAAGATGGGCCGCTTCGCCGTTCCGGGTTGGGTCGCCGGCCTGTCCTGGATCGTCGCCGGGGTCATCGTCGTGCTGAACCTGAAGCTGCTCTATGACACGGTTCTCGGCTGATCACCGTTGTGCATTTGAAAGGACGCTTTATCTGAGGGAAAGTACCATTTGTTTGCGCGCTGTCGCGGAGGACCAGAGATGGCCAACAGCCGGCATCGGACGATTTGGGCCTTGCGCGGCGGGTGCCTCGCCGTCGTCACCCTTCTAGCGAGTTCCTGTGCCAATCCGCAGGCGGAGCTGGCATTGCGCGCCCCCGTGGCGATGGTCGGCATGAGCAAGGCCAGCCTGCTGTCCTGTGCCGGGGTGCCGGAACGGTCGGCCGTCGCCGGCGATGCGGAGTATCTGGTCTACACCCGCCGGCAGACGCTGGTCGACCGCGATGTGGATTGGGAGCCCAGCCCCTGGCTCGGCCCGCGCGGCCCGATGCTGTGGGAGCCCGACGTGACCACCTGGTCCCGCACCTACAACTGCGAAGCCACCTTCGAACTGCATGGCGGGCAGGTCACCGCCGTCCGCTACAACGACCGGCGCGATCCCACGCTCTGCTACCAGATCGTTGGAAATTGCATGCGCTAGAGGCCGGCTGACGGCGAACGCCCTGCCGCCAGCGTCCTGGAGCGTCCCTGCCGCCTCCCACCACGAAGGAAGAAGGCGGCAGGCGGCCCCGTCAGGCTGCCGGAAGCGGGGAGGCTTGGCGGGCCAGCAGCTTCCAGCGTCCGTCGGTTTTCTTCCAGACTTGCAGCACCCGGATATGGGCGGTGTTGGTCTTGCCGTCCGGCAGGTTGTTGACCGAATCGAAGGTGTGACGGGCAACGGCGACATCGCCGATCACCTGGATCGAATGGTCGCTGAGGTCGAGCGCCTTGAAAGCGCTCTTGCCGTCCAGGCTGGCGACGAAGGCCGCCTTGTCCTCCAGCCGGCTGTTCGAATGTCCGTAGGTCAGCTGGTCCATCGTCATCGCCCGCAAGGTGGCGCCGTCGCCGGCCATCATGGCGTCGCGGAGCGCGTTCACCGCCTTCTCCACCTGCTGCGGGTCGTCGTCGTCGGCACGCGCGTCGGGCAGCGGCGCGATGACGGCGGCCACCGCCAGCCCGGCGGCGGCGGATGCGAGCAGACGGCGGCGCGAGCGGATATGGCCGGATTTGAAGACGTTCTTCTTGAGCATCGTGACCCTCCCAACCGATTGCGGTTATGCCCACCCAGGAGATGGCGGACCATGAAAGTGGTATACTAGTATTCACGCTTGCGCCACAAACCATTGGGGCATGTGCCGGTTGGCCGCAGGAGGATCGACGCGGAAATCCGGTTGGCATGCGCCCATTGGCATGAGCCTATGTGACTTTCCGGAGATCATCTTGTGATTGGCTGCGCCGGACAGGCCGGGCGGCTATGCTCCCCGCCGCGGTGAAGGATCGAGAGCGGGGGGAGAGGCATGACGACCAGACGGCGAAAGCTGCCACGCAAGCGCAAGGGCCGGCAGGCGACCGCGGTTCGCGGCGCGGCGGCAGAGCCGATCAATACGGGCCGCCCGTCCCAAGGTGGTTTGACGACCGCCGTGAGAGGGACTGCGGCGACCACGGCCAAGGCGGCCAAGGCTCGCGGCCGGGTGCGCTACGTGCCCACCCCCGATGCCGCTGCCGGCCGCTTCCTCAGCCCGGAGCAGCAATTTCTGCTGAAGAAGCGGCGCGAGGCGGAACAGCGCGAGGCCAAGGACCGCCGCACCGCCCTTGCCATCATCCTGGTGCTGGTCCTGCTGGCCGCCGGGGCGGTCGCCGGTCTGGTCTGGCTGTGGCGCTCGTCGGCGCTCTGACCTGACCGCCGCCTGCCCTGGTTGCCGCCCACCTTGGGTGCCGTCAGTGCGTCGCCCCGGCGAGCGCGGCGGCGTAGCGCTCGGCCAGCAGCGGGCTGGCGGGGGCGCAAGCTTCGGCGACGAGACGGGAGCCTTCGACATAGGCCTGGGCCCGCTCGACGCTCCACGACAGCGGGCGTTCGACCGCCAGTGCCTGCAGGATCGAGATCTGCTCGGCCAGCTTGATGCGCTTGGCGCCCTCCGGCGCGGCGGCGAGACGGGCGGCCTGGATCGCCTTGCGCTCGGAGATCGCCTTGCCGACATCCTCCGGCGCGTCGCTGACCGCCGCGACGAGGTCGGCGACCTCCCGGCCGAACCGCTCGGCCAGATCGGCGACGGTGGTCAGCCCATCCTCGACGGCGTCGTGCAGCCACGCGGCGGCGATCTCGGCCGGGCTGCCGCCGGCCTGCGCCACCAGTTCCGCCGTTTCCGACAGGTGCGAGACGAAGGGCGTGCGCGCCCGGTCGGGCCGATAGGTGCCTTCGTGCAGGCTCGCCGCGTGACGTAGTGCCGCGACGATCATTTCCTTGTCCATGGACATGTGCTCTCCTCCGTGCCGCTGTCAGGCAGGCAGGCGATGCCTGCGGCGGGAGGGCAACAACGGCCGGTCCCGTGCGCTTGGCAGCGGATGCGGAGATGGTCGGCCCGCGCAAGGCCGATGTCCAGACTTCCAGCCGGCGGCAGATCGCCGCGGCTCCGCCTGGGTGGAGATCACGCCGGCGTCAGCACCCGCGAGGGAGCAGCATAGACGGTGAAGCGGCCGTCACGCACATAGGCGACCACCCCCACGCCCACCGCCTCGGCGAAGCCGACGCACAGCGATGTCGGAGCGGAGATGGCGGCGATCAGCGGGATGCCGGCCGCAGCGGTCTTGTGGACCATCTCGAAGGAGCAGCGGCTCGACACCACGACGAAGCCGGCAGCCGGGTCGACACCGGCGCGGGCCAGCGCACCGATCAGCTTGTCGAGCGCGTTATGCCGTCCGACATCCTCGCGCACGGCGACCAGCCGCCCGTCCGGATGGGCGAAGCCGGCGGCATGGACGGCCCCGGTCTCCCGGTTCAGCCGCTGCCCCGACGGCAAGGCCGCCATGGCGCGGCGGATGGCGTCGGGCGCGATGCGGGCGGTGGAGCGGACGGGGTCGAGCGGCCGCAGCGCCTCCGCGAAGCTGTCGGTGCCGCAACGGCCACAGCCGGAGCCGCCCATCAGGTTGCGCTTGCGCCGCAGCAAGGCGGCCAGCCGCTCCACCGGCAGTTCCATGCGGATGCGCACGCCGTCCGTCACCTCGTCGATGGCGGTGACGGCCAGCTCCTCGGCGCTGCCGACGATTCCTTCGCTCAGCGAGAAGCCGGTGGCGAAATCCTCAAGGTCGGTCGGGGTCGCCAGCATGACGGAGAAGAGGTCGCCGGCATAGACCAGCCCGACCGGCACCTCGTCGATGACCGTCTCCTCCCGCTCCGCCATCGCGGATCCGGTGCAGACGGTCGCCGGCACCAGCCTGACGCCCTCACGGGAAAGCGGATGCGACAGGGCTGGCGGCACGGGCGATGGGGGAGCCCAGGCGTTTGCATGATCCATGATTTGGCCGGGACCCTGACTGCGGTGGAAGGGCGGGTGAGGACGAGCGCCGGCCGATCCGTTCGCCGCAGCGCGCAGGGATAACGTCCGAGCCGGGACATCGGTCCCAGCTTTATTCCTGCGTTCCGCAGTTACGGCCCTACATCCCCGTCGGCATCGTCGCCGACCACGTCGTCCTCCGACATGCCGAAGGCCGCACCCGGCTTCCGGTCCATCTCCGAAGCCATGTCGTCGTCCTCGGTGATGTCCTCCTCGGCGTCGCTCATGCTGTCCTCGTCGGCGAGCGAGGTGTCGCTGGTGTGCATCCAGCTGTTCTCGTCCGCCATCAGTTCGACGATTTCCTCCTCGGGTTCGTCGGTCTCCACGATCTTCTGATGGCCGCGAATCAGATTCTCGCGCAGGTCGGGCAGCGACAGCGTCTTGTCCGCGATCTCGCGAAGGGCGACGACCGGGTTCTTGTCGTTGTCGCGGTCGATCGACAGCGGCGCACCGCCGGCGATCTGGCGGGCACGCTGCGCCGCCATCATCACCAGATCGAAACGGTTGGGGATAAGAAGGACGCAATCCTCGACGGTGACACGAGCCATTCCACAGATACTCCAGACAAAGAACAAGGCTTCTCGGGGGCGGCCGGCAGCCATACCACCCCCGCGACCATTCAACAGCGCCGACGGCCATTCGTACCGCCGCTCACTGGTCATATCGCATCGGAGGAATGGGGGCCCGCCCCATCGGGACGTGGCCCTCCTGCGATCTTGCGGGTCTACGGCGGTAATCCGCCACGCCGGAGCGGACGAATGCCGCGGCCGGCTGTTCAATTGCCGTCGCTCCCCGCCCGTACATGGTTCATGCCCCCCGCCAGACCCTCCGCCCGGCCCTCCGCCCGGATCGCCCAAACCGACAGCCACCTCGCCGAACGCCTCGCCCGCAGGGAGAGGCAGCAGGATCTGCTGGCCCGCTTCGGCATCGCCGCCCTGAAAAGCGCCAACATCGACGCCCTGCTGCAACAGGCGACCACCCTGTGCGCCGAAGGGCTGGAGGCCGAACTGTGCAAGGTCCTGGAATGGGTGGAGGATCCGGACGGCGCCGAACGCCTGCTGGTCCGCGCCGGCGTCGGCTGGAACCCCGGCGTGGTCGGGCATCGGTCGCTCGGCGCCGACCTCGCCTCCCCCGCCGGCTACGCGCTGAAGACCGGCGAGCCGGTGATCTCCAACGATCTTGGCCTTGAGTCCCGCTTCCGTTGCCCCGACCTGCTGGCCGAACACGGGGTCAAGCGCGCCATCAACGTCATCATCCGTGGCGAGGGCGAGCCCTTCGGCGTGCTGGAGGTCGACAGCCGCCGCGACGGCCGCTTCGTTGAGGCCGACGCCGCCTTCCTCCAGGGGGTCGCCAACCTGCTCGGCGGCGCCATCGACCGCGCCCGCGACGCCGCCGAGCGACGCCGCACCGAGACGCTGCTGCGCGAGAACGAGGCCCAGTTCCGCAGCCTCGCCGACCTGATCCCGCAACTGACCTGGATGGCCGACGCCAATGGCGCCGTCTATTGGTACAATCGGCGCTGGTACGAGTTCACCGGGGCCGAGCCGGGTGAGACGGAAGGCTGGAACTGGCGGAGCGTCCACCACCCCGACCATGTCGACCGCGCGTCGGACGGCTTCTTCCGCGCGATCGGGGCGGGGGAACCGTGGGAGGACACCTTCCCCCTGCGCGGCAAGGACGGCCAATACCGCTGGTTCCTGTCCCGCGCCGTGCCGGTGCGCGACCGGGACGCACGCATCCTGCGCTGGCTCGGCACCAACACCGACGTCACCGAACAGCGCCGGGCCGAATCCCGCATGATGGAGGCGGAACGCCGGCTGCAGCTGGCGCTCAGTGCCGCGCGGATCGGCGCCTGGTCCTGGAACCTGGAGGACGACCGCATCGAGGCCGATCCCCGGCTGCGCGAGATCTTCGACTTCACGGCAGAGGAGCCGATCCGCGGGCAGGACGTGACCAGCCGCGTCCATCCCGACGACCAGCCACGGATCGGTCAGATCATCGACACCGCCCGGCGCCGGCGTGGCGAGTATGACGCGGAATTCCGCATCCTGCTGCCGTCGGGCGAGGTGCGCTGGGCGGTGGCGCGCGGCGTGGTCACCGACGGCACGCCGGAACGCAGCCTGACCCTGATCGGCGTCACCTGGGACACCACCGACGCCAAACGGGCGGAGGAAAAGCTGCGCCTCAGCGAGGCGCGCTTCCGTTCGCTGGTCGAGGCGACCGCCGCCATCGTCTGGAGCACGTCGGGCGCCGGCCGTTTCGAGACCCCGCAGCCGAGCTGGAGCAGCTTCACCGGCCAGACCTTCGACGAGTTGAAGGGAACCGGCTGGGTCGAGGCCATCCATCCCGACGACCGCCCCCACACCTCGGAGGCCTGGCGCGCCGCGCGGGCGGGGAAGACCGTCTACAAGGCCGAGCACCGCCTGCGCCGCTACGACGGCGTCTATCGCGACATGCTGGTCCGCGCCGTGCCCCTGCTGGACGCCGGCGGCACCGTCCAGGAATGGGTCGGCGTCCACACCGACATCACCACCCGCCGCCGGGCCGAGGAGGCGCTGCGCGAGACGGAGGAACGCTACCGGCTGGCGGCCCAGGCGACCAACGACGCCATCTGGGACTGGAACCTGTCGTCCGACCGCATCCATTGGAACGAGGCGGTGCGCACCCTCTTCGGCTATGGCGAGGATGTGTCGGAGACCTCCGCCTCCTGGTGGATGGACCACATCCACCCCGACGACCAGGACCATGTGGTGACCGGCATCCATGCGGTGATCGACGGCGGCGGCACGCGCTGGAACGACGAATACCGGTTCCGCCGCGCCGACGGCAGCTATGCCAGCATCCTCGACCGCGGCTTCGTCCTGCGCAGCCCGATCGGCCAGCCCCAGCGCATGATCGGCGCCATGCAGGACATCAGCGTGCGCAAGCGGGCGGAGGAGGAGCTGGAAGCCGCCCGCCTCGCCGCCGAGGAGGCCAACCGGGCCAAGAGCCTGTTCATCGCCAACATGAGCCACGAGCTGCGTACCCCGCTCAGCGCCGTCATCGGCTACACCGAAATGCTGGAGGAGGAGCTGGCCGACCTCGGCGTCGACAGCATGCTGCCCGACCTGGAGAAGATCGAGGCGAACGCCCGCCATCTGCTGACCCTCATCAACGGCGTTCTCGACATCTCGAAGATCGAGGCCGGCAAGATGGAGGTGCATGGCGAGGATGCCGACATCGCCGACCTGACGCGCGAGGTCGCCGCGACGGTGGAGGCGCTTGTCTCCAAGAAGGGCAACCGGCTGGCGGTGGAGGTGGCGGACGACGTGGGGCGCATGCACACCGACGTGGTGAAGGTGCGCCAGTGCCTGTTCAACCTGCTGAGCAACGCCGCGAAGTTCACCGAGAACGGCACCGTTACCCTGTCGGTGGAACGGGCGCCCCCCAGCCCGCAGGGCGCGGGTGAAGTCTCGCCGGTCGACATGGTCGTCTTCCGCGTCACCGACACCGGCATCGGCATGACGGCGGAACAGGTCCGCCGGCTGTTCGAACGCTTCATGCAGGCCGACAGCTCCACCACCCGCCGTTTCGGCGGGACCGGGCTGGGTCTGGCGATCACCAAGGCCTTCGCCGACATGCTGGGCGGGGAGGTCGCGATCGACACCGCGCCGGCCAAGGGAACCAGCTTCACCCTGCGCCTGCCGGCCGACCTGCGGCACAGTAGGCTGCCCGGCTCCGCCGAGGCCGGACCGGTTCGCCTCGAAGAGGTGCCGCCGGCGCAGGCCGCGCGCGAGACCATCCTCATCATCGACGACGAACAGGCGATGCGCGAACTGCTCGCCCGTTTCCTTCACCGCGAGGGCTACGGCGTGGCGCTGGCCGCCGACGGGCAGACCGGCCTGTCGATCGCCCGGCAGATCCGTCCGCGCGCCATCCTGCTGGACGTGATGATGCCGCGCACCGACGGCTGGTCGGTGCTGTCGGTGCTGAAGGCCGAGCCCGACCTTGCCGACATTCCCGTCATCATCATCTCGTCCCGCCGGGAAAAGGGGCTGGCCCTGTCGCTGGGCGCCGCCGACTATTTCACCAAGCCGGTGGACTGGCAGCGCCTGCACCGGGTTTTGAGCGGCCTCAGCGGACAGGCTCCCGGCACGGCGCTGGTGCTGATGGAAGCCGACGAGACCCGTGCCCTGCTGGGCGCCGAGCTGGGCCGCGACGGCTGGCAGGTCGCCGAGGCCGAGACGGAGGAGGAGGCCTTCCGCCGGCTCGCCGCCGCCACGCCGACCGTCATCCTGCTCGACCCCTTCACGCCCGGTCTGGATGGTTTCGATTTCCTCAAGGCGCTGTGCCGCGACCCGGACTGGTGCCGCATCCCCGTCATCGTCGTTGCCGCCCAGGAAATCGGGCGCGATGAGACGGAGGAACTGCGCGGCCGGGTCCGCGACATCATCCCGATGGCAGAGGATGGATCGGATGGGATGATCGAAGAGTTGAAGGAAGCGATCGCACGCCTGCGGCCCCCTCCCCCCGAAGCGGGCAAGGGAGCGGGACAGGCGGACGGAACGGGAGGTACCGATGGCTAAGCTGTTGCTGGTCGAGGATCACGAGGAAATCTGGGACTTCCTGTCGCGCCGGCTGAAGCGGCGCGGGTTCGACGTCGTTCTCGCCTTCGATGGCCGCCAGGGCGTGGACATGGCGCGCGACGAGCGGCCGGACGTCATCCTGCTCGACATGAACCTGCCGGTCATTGATGGCTGGACCGCCGCCCGCGAGTTGAAGGCGGGTCAGGAAACCTCTGGAATCCCGATCATCGCCTTGACCGCACACGCCATGTCCGGCGACCGCGAGAAGACGCTGCAGGCGGGCTGCGATGATTACCACCCGAAGCCAATCGATTTCTCCCGCCTGCTGACCCAGATCGACACCGCCATGCAGCGCGGGCCGCAACCGGCCGCGGAGTAGCCACAGGATGACCCAAACCAAGCCAAGCCTGCTGACGCGGCTGTTCGGCGGTGCGCAGGAGGCGCCCACCCCGGACCCACTCCCCACTCCCACCTCCGCCAAGCCGGCGGAAACCGGCGGGGCGAGGCCGCGCCTGGGCCACGAGCCGGTGCTGCACACCATGCTGGCCCGCCAGATTCTGGACGCCCATCTGCGCAACCGCCATCAACTGCTCGACCGCGCGCCGACGGACTTCCGCAGCTTCGACGCGGAGGAAACCGATCTGCTGGTCCGCGCCATGGCCGCCGCCGCCCATGCCGACGGCGAACTGGACGCGACGGAGCGCGGCCGGATCCGCAGCAGGCTCAACACCAGCAGCCTGGAGGAAGAGGACCGCGACCGCCTGCAGCGGCAGGTCGAGCAGCCGCAATGCCTGGAGGAGTTGATCCGTCGGGTCGACGGCCCGCGGATGGCCGCGCGCTTCTACGCCGTGTCACTGGCGACGGTGGACAAGCACGCGCCGATCAACCGCTCCTACCTGCGCTATCTCGCCCAGCGCCTGGGCCTTCCCGCCGATCTGGTGGTCCGGCTGAACCGGCAGATGGGGCTGCGGCTTTAGGCGGGCCGCTTCCGCTCACACGTCCTGCCCACTGGCGCTGAGTTCGCCCAGCGCATCGCGGATCGTGCCGGTGTCCAGCAGCAGCCGGCGCGAAATGTCGCTCAGCGTCAGCCAGCCGACCACCTGGCCGCCCTCGTCCAGCACCGGCAGGCGCCGCACGTGATAGGCGCCCATGATGTCCATTGCCGTGGCCAGCGTGTCGGTGTCGCGGCAGGTGAACAGCGCGCTGGACATCACCTCGCGCACCCGCACCCGCGCGTTATCGCCGCCCTCCGCCACCACACGGAACAGGATGTCGCGGTCGGTCAGGATGCCCACGAGATCGTCGGCCGAGCCGACCGGCAGGGCGCCGACGTCCAGTTCCCCCATCAGCGTCGCGGCGTCCTGCACGGTGGCGTCCGGCGAGATGAACTCCAGCGCTTTCGCCATGATCTCGGAAACCTGCACGGTCGTCTTCCTCGTTGTTCCGGTTTGGGGAACGGAGCCCCCGTCCTGGTGTTCCCCGTCCCTATGCTCAACGTCCTGCTCACCCGTTCAGCGGCCAGAACGTGACGATCAGCCAGGTGCCCAGCGTCAGGATGATCAGCGACAGCGGCACCCCCAGCCGCGGATAATCGCCGAACCGGTAGCCGCCCGGCCCCATCACCAGCGTGTTGCACTGGTGGCCGATCGGCGTCAGGAAATCGCTGCCGGCGCCGACCGCCACCGCCATCAGGAACGGGTCGGGGCTCAGCCCCAGCTGCTGCGCCACCCCGGCCCCGATGGGCGCCATCACCAGCACCGTCGCGGCATTGTTCAGGAAGGGTGTCACCGCCATCGCCGCCGCCATGATCAGCGTCACGCAGGCCACCGCCGGAAGCCCGCGCGCCGCATCTGCCAGCAGGGTGGAGATCACCTGCGTCGCACCGGTGCTCTCCAGCGTGCCGCTGACCGGGATCAAGGCGGCGAGCAGGATGATGATCGGCCACTCCACCGCGTGATAGGCATCCTCGACGCTCAGCACGCCGGTGACGACCATCGCCGCCGCAGCCGCGAGGAAGGTCACCGCCAGCGGCGCCAGATGGAAGCCGAGCACCAGCATCGTGATGACGAGGATCCCGACCGGCACCCAGACCGGCCGGCGCTGGCCGATCTGCAGGCGGCGTTCCGCCAGCGGGATCAGGCCGGCATCGGCCAGCGCATCGGGATAGCGCTCCGCCGGCACCTGAAGCAGCAGCAGGTCGCCCTCCCGGAACATGACATGGTGCAGGCGCCGGGCGATCCGCTCACCGGTCCGGCTGACCGCCAGCAGGCTGACGCCGAAGCGGCGCCGCAGATCCAGGTTCCGGTCGGAATGGCCGGCCAGCGGCGAGTCCGGCGTGACCACCGCCTCGACCGCCAGCAATTCGCCCTCCACCCCCTCCAGGATGCCCAGCGGCTCCAGCGACGCCCCCTGCACAAGGCGTTGCAGGGCCGGGGCATCGCCCTCCAGCACCAGCACGTCGTCGGCCAGCAGGGTCCAATGCCGATCCGGCACATAGCGGCGGAAGCGCTCGCGGATCAGACCGATCACCTGCGCCTCGCCCTCCGCCAGCGCCTCGACATCGGCGACGGTGCGGCCAACGAAGGACGATCCGGCCGGCAGCCTCATCTCGCTGGCGTAATTTTCGACGGCGAAGGTCTCCTCGGCCGACCGGGCACCGCTGCGGTCCTGGGGCAGCAGGCGCCAGCCGACCATCAGGAACAGCAGCCCGACCACCGTGATGCCCAGCCCGACCGGCAGATAGTCGAACATCGAGAATGGCTGCCCGACGATCTCCGTCCGCACGCGGGATACGATGATGTTGGGGGAGGTACCAACCAGCGTCATCAGCCCGCCCATCAGCGAGGCGAAGGCCATTGGCATCAGCACCCGGTGTGCTCCCGTCCGATGCCGCCGCGCCAGCTGCATGGTGATCGGCAGGAAAATGGCGAGCGCGCCGATGTTCTTCATCAGCGCCGACATGAAGGCCACCGATCCGCACAGGAAGGCGATCTGCCGCGTCGGCGTGCTGAGCTTCGCCGCCACCGGCCGCACCAGCGCGTCGATCACCCCCGACCGGGCGATGCCGGCGCTGACGATCAGGGCGGAGGCGATGATGATGACGATGTCGTCGGCAAAGCCGGAAAACGCCTCCTTCGCCGGGACCAGCCCCAGGAACACGCCGGCCAGCAGGGCCAGCACCGCAACCACATCGAAACGCAGCCTGTTCCAGATCAGCATCGCCACCACGATGCCCACCAGCGCGAAGGCCATGAACTGCTGAAGGGTCATCGGGTGTCCATGTGTTGATGTCGCCCGCTTGTAACCCCGCGGCACCCCGCTGGTTCCCGCAGCGTCCGCGCTTGGGTTTTGAAGCGGTGGTCAACGTCCTCCCGAACCGCCAGTTTCGCCACGGTTCCACAGAAGACCTCATTTCCCGGACCGAATGCCGGGAACCCGGGCTGCCTGATCGAGTTGTACTGGACAGGTCTTGCGGGCGGTCGCCGCAGCCAGCTTTTCACATCGGTCTTCCTGAGGACTGCAGGATTTTCCGGAACATTTGGACGGAGTGAACCCATGCGACGCATTCTCATCCTTGCTGCCGCCGCCGTGCCCCTGATGCTTGCGGGCTGCGCTTCCGAAAACAGCAGCAGCTATGGAACCTCCGGCAGCACGGGAGCGAGCCAACAGACGGTCTCGCCGAATGAGCCCGGCATGGGCCAGAGCCAGACCCGCAAGTCGCTGAACGATTCCAGCCGGGCCGGATCCGGGGCCAGCGGCATGGCCTACGACAACAACGAGACGGTTTCGCCGAACGAGCCCGGCATGGGTCAGAGCAAGACCCGCAAGTCGCTGCCGAACACCGCCGGGAAATCCTCCTCCTCGTCCTGGTAAGGACGGACGGAAAAAGTCCTGGTAAGGACGGACAGGGAAAGTCCTGGTAAGGACGGGCTTCCCCAGCACGAAAAGCTCCCCCGCACCGCGGCGGGGGCTTTTTCGTGCCCGAAGGGCGGCCAGTCCGCTCTAGCCACGCGGACTGTCGAACACCTCCGACAGCCAGTCGATGAAAACTCTTATCCGCGACGACAGATGGCGGTTCTGCGGATAGACCACCGATACCGGCATCGGTGGGGGCGGGAAGGCTTCCAACACCGGGACCAGTTGCCCGGCGGCGATCTGGTGCTCCACGCGATAGCGCGGGACCTGTATCAGCCCCAACCCTGCGACAGCCGACGCCGTGTAGATCTCCGCCCCGCGGACAACGACATCGTAGGGCAGTTGAACCTCCCAGTCCCGCTCCCGCGTTTTGAACTCCATCGGATAGGATTGCCCGGTCGCCGAGGCGGCATAGCCGACCATCCGATGACCGTCGAGATCGTCCGGCGTCGACGGGATGCCATGACGGTCGAGATAGGCGGGACTGGCCAGGGTCAGTTGCTCGAACACCGTGATGCGGCGGCCGATCAGGGAAAAGTCGGACAGATCGCCTGCCCGCACGACACAATCGACGCCCTCGGTGATGAGGTCCACCATCCGGTCGCCTTCGCTGAGGTTCAGTGAAATTCCCGGATAGCGCGCGATGAAGGCAGGGAGCGCCGGCAGGATGAAGAACCGCGCGATGGTTCCCTGCATGTCGACGCGGAGCGGCCCCCTGGGCTCGGCGTTCCTGAAGACGCTCTGCATCTCGTCGAGATCGGCGAGGAGCCGAAGGCAGCGCTCATGGTAGAGCGAGCCGTCGAGCGTCGTCCGGACAGTCCGTGTCGTCCGTTCCAGCAGCCGGACGCCGAGATCCGCTTCGAGGCGCTGAATAGCATGTGTGGCGGTCGGGCGTGGAACCTGCAGGTCCCGCGCGGCCTGGGCGAAGCTCCCACGCTCGACGATCCTGACGAACAGACGCATGACATCGATGCGATCCATGGCTGGCCCAAGCGATTGTTAGTTTCAGTGAAATGGTGATGTCAAATTAGCTAGTCTACCCCGGATTTCCAAAACAGACGATTTTCGTTCCCGAGAGCAGCGGCTGAACGGGGCGCACATGCCGAACCGGCAACCGGCCCGACCGGCAGCTCATCAATCGATCATCCGACTGGAGCGAAGACCATGCCGTTCGTCAATTTCAAGGTTCCCGAGGCCGCGCTGAGCCGCGCTCAGAAGGAAGAAATCGTCCATCGCACCACGGCGATGCTTGTCGAGTATTTCTCGGAGGCTGCCCGGCCGCACACCATGGTCCTGATCGAAGAGGTCAAGGACGGCGGCTATGCCCGCGCCGACGAGGTGTTCGTCATTCCGGACGCCTATCGGGCGAAGGATTGAAAGCGGCCGGACGCCACAACTCGCACCAGGATAGAGGGAGCAGGACAATGACGTCATCAACGAACCGGGTGGCGATCGTCACCGGAGCATCCCGCGGCATCGGCGCCGCCATTGCCCGGCGGCTGGCCAGTGACGGCATCGCGGTCGTCGTCAACTATGCCGGCAGCGCCGGCGCCGCCGGCACGCTGGTCGAAGAGATCGAGGCGGCCGGAGGCCGGGCCATTCCGGTCCAGGCCGACGTCAGCGACCCGGCGGCGGTGAAGCGGATGTTCGATGCCGCCGAGGCGGCCTATGGCGGCGTGGACATTCTGGTGAACAATGCCGGCATCATGACGCTGGCGCCCATTGCGCAGATGGACGACGCCGCCTTCGACCGGATCATCGCGATCAACCTCAAGGGGACGTTCAACGGGCTGCGCGAGGCGGCGAACCGGCTGCGCGACGGCGGTCGGATCGTGAATTTCTCCACGAGCGTCGTGGGCCTCTATCAGCCGGGCTACGGGGTCTATGCGGCCACGAAAGCGGCCGTCGAAGCCCTGACGCATATCCTGGCGAAGGAGCTGGGTCCGCGGGGGATCACCGTCAATGCGGTCGCACCCGGCCCAGTCGCCACCGAACTCTTCCTCCAGGGCAAGGATCAGGCCACGCTCGATCGCATCAGGCAGATGATTCCGCTCGGCCGCCTGGGCGAGGTCGACGACATCGCGCGCGTGATTTCCCTGCTCGTGGGACCGGACGGCGGCTGGATCAACGGTCAGATCCTGCGGGCGAACGGCGGCGTGGTCTGAGGGAGTGGGCGGCATGAGGCAGGTCATTCTCATCACCGGCGCATCGAGCGGCTTCGGCCGCCTGATGGCCAATGCCCTGGCTGCGTCCGGGCATATCGTCTACGCCTCCATGCGCGGGCTGAGCGGCAAGAATGCGGATCAGGCCGCCGAGGTCGCGGCCTATGCGCGGGACCGCAACGTGGATTTGCGGACGGTCGAACTCGACGTACAGTCCGACCAATCGGCGCGATCGGCCGTCGAGACCATCATCGCGGAGCATGGCCGGCTCGACGTCCTGATCCACAATGCCGGGCATATGGTGTGGGGGCCGAGCGAGGCATTCACACCCGAACAGCTCGCCGCGCTTTACGACGTGAACGTGCTCGGCACCCAACGGGTCAACCGGGCCGCCCTGCCGCACATGCGCAAGGCACGGCGGGGGTTGGTGGTGTGGATCGGCAGCAGCAGTGCCGCCGGCGGTGTCCCGCCGATGCTCGGCCCCTACTTCGCGGCCAAGGCCGGCATGGACGCCCTGGCGGTCTGCTACGCGCGCGAGTTGGCCCCGTTCGGCATCGAGACATCGATCATCGTTCCCGGCGCCTTCACCAGGGGGACGAACCACTTCGCCCATGCGGGCGCCCCGGAGGACAAGGCCCGTGCGGCGGACTACGAGGCGGGTCTGCCCTCGGGCTTCGCGGATGCGATGCTGAAGGCGCTCGCCGCGACCGTGCCTGAAACCGCGGATCCCGAGCAGGTCGCCGACACCGTCGTCGGTGTGGTGAATGCCCCGTTCGGCAAGAGGCCGTTCCGCGTGGTGGTCGATCCGGCCGACGACGGCTCGGCGGTCGCCTATGCGGTGATCGACCGGGTGCGTGCGGAATTCCTGCATCGCGTCGGCTTCGCCGATCTGATGCACCCCAATGACTTCGGCGGCTCCTGAAATGTTGTCGCCCAAGGCTGGCTGGTCGATCCGATCCGTATCGACCTGCTGGCTCACAGAGCCCGTTTGAAAAGGGTTGGCGCTAACGGCATGATATGATTCAAACTTCGGATGTGGACCGAAGCGACGCGCAGCCGGATGGCCAGGATCGAAAAGAAGACGAAGCGGCATTCGACGGACCTGACCGATGAGGAATGGTGTCTGATAGAACCGCTGATGCCGCAGAAGGCGGGCACCGGCCGTCCGAGGTCTATTGACCTTCGGGAAGTCTTGAACGCCTTGCGCTACTTGGCCCGGACGGGCTGTAGCTGGCGGCTTTTACCGAAGGACTTTCCACCGTGGCAAACGGTGTATTGGTGGTTGCGGCATCTCCTGCGGCGCTTGCTGTTTCAGACGATCCACGACGTGGCGTTGATGGTCGACCGTGAGTGGGCCGGTCGCGAAGCCAGTCCGAGCGGCGGGGCTGTGGACAGCCAATCGGTGAAGGCTCCCGCCGCTACGGAGCGCGGCTGCGATGCGGGTAAGAAGATCAACGGGCGCAAGCGGCACATTGCGGTCGACACCGATGGCCACCTGCTGATGGTGAACCTGACCACCGCCGACATTTCAGACTCCGCCGGGGCCCAGACGATCCTGGAGGCGATGCGCAAGCGTTGGCCGTGGATGAAGCACCTTTTCGCCGACAGTGCCTATGATCGCAAGAAGCTGATGAAAAGGCTGCCTTCCTCGACTTCACCGTCGAGATGGTTCGGCGAACCGATACCGAGCCAGGGTTCAAGGTCGTGCCACGGCGCTGGGTGGTCGAGCGGACCTTCGGATGGATGACCCGCTGGAGACGTCTGGTTCGAGACTATAAACCCGGATCGATGTCTCCGGCGGCATGATACAGCTCGCCATGGCAAGCCTGCTACTTCGACGAGTCTGCCACTGAAGCGGTTGTCAAACAGGCTCTGAGGCAACTTGCTGGTAATGCGAAGTTTTGAAACACTTCAGATCTCGCCGGTGCACCGCATTGGTCATTGATGCACGTCGCTCTTGGGCAGACCGAGAGCTGACTTGCGTGAAAACGTGCCGACTTAAGTAAGCCAACCGTGTGATCTGTTACCGTAGCAAACAGAAACGTGCAGGAGGGTACTTCCGCGCGGTCGGCGCTTGTTGCCTGATGAGTCAACCACATTTTCATCATCAAGCAGGGCAGCGACAATGGCGAAGCATGCAAAGGTGCGGAAGCATGGCCACGTCAACGGCGACACTCTCACCAAGCGCTCCGATGACGATGCACCTCAGGGGAAGCTGAAACGGCGGGTGTACGAGCAGGAACTGGCGAAGCTTCATGCTGAGCTCGTCACACTGCAGGAATGGGTGGTGCATAAGGGGCTCAAAGTCTGCATTGTCTTCGAGGGACGCGATACTGCCGGCAAGGGCGGAACAATCAAGGCAATAACTGAACGTGTCAGTCCACGCGTATTCCGCGTGATCGCCTTGCCGACCCCGACGGAGCGCGAAAAGTCTCAGATGTACATACAGCGCTACATACCCCACCTGCCGGCCGCCGGAGAGGTCGTGATTTTCGACCGGAGCTGGTACAACCGTGCCGGCGTTGAACGGGTAATGGGCTTCTGCACGGAAGAGCAGACCAAGCGCTTCCTTGGCATGGCCCCGGCAGTAGAACGGGCAATAGTCGAGTCTGGCATCATCCTGTTGAAATACTGGCTGGAGGTTAGCGCCGAAGAACAGACACGACGATTGGAAGCACGAATCCATGATGGACGGAAGACCTGGAAGCTTTCACCGATGGATCTGAAATCTTATAGTCGATGGTTTGACTATTCCCGCGCGCGTGACGACATGTTCGCGGCCACTGACACTCCCTGAGCACCTTGGTATGTTGCGCACTCCGACGACAAGCGCCGCGCCCGCCTGAACATCATCAGCCACCTGTTGGCACACATTCCCTACGAAAAGCTCCCACACGATCCGATAAAACTGCCGAAGCGTCAGGAAGCAAACGGCTACCACAAGCCTGACTATTACTACAAAACGATTGCGGAGCTTCATTGGGAAAACAAGTAGGGATTGGAAAGTGAATGCCCCGCCATTCCGGAGCACTGAACGGAGGGTAAGATGAAAGCGAAAATTTTGTTGCTCGGGATCACCATGCTGATCATGTGCGCTTGTGGTAATATTCCGCCTGGCTATCCCGGAGTTGACAATAGCCCGACATCTTATAGGACCGGCTATGGTATCAGAAGCAACGCAACAGGAAGCGTTGCTGACAGCCATATGGGTTGGGGGGAGTAGCACCATCCCAATGTTTGCAGCTGTTCTCCGGCACCTAGATCGGATCGCGTAAAATCGGAATCGATTTGGAGCGTGAATCCGATCGCCAACCATAAAGCTACAGCGCCGTGCGTTTCATATTAAACGCACGGCGCTGTAGCTGTGCTCTGTCGGGCAGATCGGCCTTGCGGAAGCCGGCAACGATACGCGCAGTGGTGTCGGGCGCCAGATTGAGCTGTCCGAGATTGGTGCCGGTGTGGTCGACGAAATTGGGGTCGATGCTCAGTATTTTTGCGACTTCCGCAACAGCTCTTATTCCTTCGGTCCCGTTGCGAAAGACGGGTCCGACAGACCGCTTTCGACCCGCTCTGTCCGTTCGCTTCCGCCACTCCATTCGCGGACGAGACTGTAGGCGACGGAAAGCAGCGTCGGCCCGAGGAAGACTCCGATCAAGCCGAAGGCGACCAACCCCCCGATGATGCCAAGGAAGATGACGATAAAGGGAAGCGCACTGCTGCGTCCGATCAGGATCGGGCGGAGGATGTTATCGAGGCTGCCGACGATCAATCCGACCCATAAGACCAGAACGATCGCCATCATGGTGTCGCCGCGCGTCACCAGCCATGCGGTTGCCGGCAGCCAGAGGATCGCCGGCCCCATTGGTATCAGCGTCAGGAAGAACGTCACGAAGCCCAGCAGAAAGGCGCCGGGCACGCCGGTGAACCAGTAGCCGGCCGCTGCTGCAATCGCTTGCACCAACGCCGTGCCAAGCACGCCGTGGACGACCCCCGTCATGGTGTCCGCCGCGACGTCCAGCGACTGTCGCGCCCGTACGCCTGCAATCTGCCCCATGACATTGTGCAGCCGTCGCACGGCGGCGCGGCCGTCGCGGTAAAGGAAAAAGGCAATGAATACGCTGACAGCGATCAGCGAGGTGCCGGACAGAAGGTTTCCACCCGTGGCCAGCACCCAATCCTGGATGTGACCGAGATAAGGTTGAAGCATCGTTCGCAGATTGGCCTCACCGGAGGCAAGCCTGACCCACGCTGCGTTCAACTGCTCGCCAATCAGCGGCGCTCCGGCCAGCCAGGGTGGGAGCGCCGGCAGGCCACGATTTATGGTGCTGTGCAGCGCCTCGAACATTCGGAAAACGTTTTCCGACAGCTTCAGCCCCAGAATGACCAGGGGACCGACCAGCAGCAGCATCACCAACAGCGCCATCAAAGTGGCCGCGAGTGTCGACCGACCGCCGAGTGTCCATTCCAGCCGATTGTAGAGCGGCCATGTGCTGAAGGTCAGAATAATCGCCCACAAAATTGCGGCGATGAACGGCCGCAGAACGATAAAGCATCCGACAAGAAGAATCAGGATAAGCCCTAGGACGAATGCCTTGCGAACATAACTCATCTCGAAGCGTTCGGACGTGTTGAACGGGTCTTTCTGGGGGAGCGGCCGATCCGGCTTGCCGTTCGCCATGGCCTAATTCCTTTCATGGCAAAGGGTTATGGTGCAATCACCCATTCGCCTTGCTCGGTCTTGCAGAAGTTCATGTGATAGGGCACTTCGCGGCCGGCCCGCCGGAAGGTAAAGGCAACCTGATGGCAGGGTAGATCCTCCCTGTCGAAGCTGCGTTCGACCTCCATATCGCCTTCAAATCCGCTGTTGTTGTTCTTCCAGTCTGCTCGGCCACCGACCGTCCCCTGTTCAAGAAGTCGCCGCATCGCGCCTTTGAACAAGTCCCAATCCTCCGGTGTGAACTCGCTACGCGCGTGCTCGCTGAATAGAAACCTGAACTGGGCCAGGACAGGGGAGGCCGAGGCAACGGCAAAGCCGCCAGCAAAAATCGTGATGATTGCAAACTTGCGGATGCCGATTGCCATCGAAGCCTCCCAATGTTGTCGCCGCCGGAGTTGGTCGGCACTCAGGCGTGTTGCTTCTGCTGCTGTGTGTGCTGCCGCGGTGCTGAGACCAGTGCTTCCGCTCCTCCGTGAAGGAATGCGTCGGCGGTTGTCGTGGCGAAGAGGTGGAGAAAACGGGCGACCAGACCGGTCCAGCCGGTCTGGTGGCTGGCGCCGATCCCGGCGCCGTTGTCGCCGTGAAAATACTCGTAGAAAAGGATGTGATCACGCCAATGGGGGTCCTTCTGGAACTTATCGGTGCCGCCGTAGACCGGACGGATGCCATCCTCATTGCGCAAGAAAATCGCAGAAAGGCGTTTGGAGAGTTGTTCAGCCACCTCGTACAGGGTCAGTCTGTTTCCCGATCCCGTCGGGAATTCGACGGTGAAATCATTGCCAAAGTATAGATAGTATTGAAGAAGGGCTCGAATGATCAGGGCATTGACCGGCATCCAGATCGGGCCCCGCCAGTTTGAATTCCCGCCGAACATTCCGCTGTCGGATTCGGCCGGCAGATAGGAAACCTGGAACTCCTGCCCATCGACCGAGAGGCGGTAAGGACGATCGGCGTGATGACGGGAGAGGGACCGAATGCCGTAGGGGCTGAGGAACTCCTCCTCGTCGAGCATACGAGCCAAAACGCGGCGCAGACGCTCTTCGGTCAGAATCGACGCCAGTCGACGGCCTTCGCATCCGGGAAGACGAGGGTCATGCATGCCCGACACCATCATTGGACGGGCTGCCAGGAAGTCACGAAAGCGCTTGCCGAGGTCGGGAACTGTGTTCAGCAGGCTGCCGTCGAAAACGCAGACCGCACACAACGGCAGCAGCCCAACCATGGAGCGGACCTTCAGGCGTTCGGCTCGTCCGTCGGGCCGGCGTAGAACGTCATAAAAGAAGCCGTCCTCCTCGTCCCACATCCCGATGTCGTCGCCGATACGGGTCATGGCCGACGCAATCCAAAGGAAATGCTCGGCAAACTTCATCGTCATGCCCGTGTAGGTCGGATTGGTTCGGGTCAACTCGATGGCTATTTCCAGCATGTTCAGGCTGAACAGCGCCATCCAGGCGGTCCCATCGGCTTGTTCCAGTTGCCCGCCGGTCGGTAGCGGGGCGCTGCGGTCGAACACGCCGATGTTGTCGAGACCAAGGAAACCGCCCTCGAAGACATTATGACCCTCGCGGTCCTTGCGATTGAGCCACCAGGTAAAGTTCAGCAGCAACTTCTGGAACATGCGTTCCAGCCACAGCACGTCGTCCGGGTGGTTGCGCCCCCGGATCAGGCGGTGAACGAAGATGGTAGCCCAGGCATGGACCGGCGGGTTCACATCGCCAAAATTCCATTCATAGGCTGGGATCTGCCCGTTGGGATGCAGGTAGCGGTCGCTCAGCATCAATTCCAACTGCTGCTTGCCAAAATCCGGATCCACCAGCGACAGGGCAATCACGTGGAACGCCAAGTCCCATGCGGCGTACCAGGGATACTCCCATTTGTCGGGCATCGAGATGATGTCGGCATTCTCCATATGGTGCCAATGGCCGTTGCGCGTGGTGCTGTCGCGGCGCGCCCGGAACGGTCCGGCCCCATGCTCGTCCAGCCAGATTCCGACGTCGTAGCGGTAGACCTGCTTGCTCCACAGCATGCTGGCCAGCGCCTGCCGCAGCACGTTGGCTTCATCGGTGTTCAAGCGCGACGGCGTCAAGCATGCGTAGAACGCATCGGCTTCCCGCTTTCTGCGGTCGAAGAGGTCGGTGAAGGCATCTCCAAACATGTCGCCGTCCGCCGCCGTCAGTCGTGTGGCGGCCGCGTCGATGGCGAGACGCAGGCGGACGGTCCGGCTCTCTCCCGGGGCGAGCGTCAGGACATAGTGGGCCGCGGCCTTGGTGCCGACATGTTCGGGGTTCACCGCACCCGACTGCTTGTTGACGACAGCGTCATTGATCCCGTCCTTGACGAACGGACAGCGGTTCGCCTGCCCGTAGAGGCGGGTGAGATTCGTTTCATTTTCCGTGAACAGCAGCGCTGGATCGTCTTGGCAGACGAGCAGCGCCTGCCCGCCCTCCGGGTCCGCGGCCTCGATGGCGGGCCGGCCGCCACGTCGGACTTCCCGCAAGGTTGGCCGCAATGAAGAGTCCTGCTGGCTGCCCTCTGCCGGGGGATTCCAAGCCCAACGATTGCGCCACCACAGAGTGGGCAGGAGGTGCAGTTCGGCGGGGTCGGGGCCGCGATTGCAGGCGGTGATGCTGATGAGGATATGGTCCGGAGCCTCTTTGGCGTAGTCGACGAACACGTCGAAATAGCGGTTTTCGTTGAAGACTCCGGTGTCCAGCAGTTCATATTCCCAGTCCTGCCGGCTGCGGTGGCGGTTGGTTTCCACCAGATCCCGGTAAGGGAAGGCGGTCTGCGGGTATTTGTAGAGGTAGCGCATGTAGGAGTGGGTTGGCGTGCTGTCGAGATAGAAATAATATTCCTTTACATCCTCACCATGATTGCCTTCGCCGTTGGTCAGGCCGAACAGCCGCTCCTTAAGGATCGGATCGCGCCCGTTCCACATGGCCAATGCGAAGCACAGGCGTTGTTGATCGTCCGATATTCCGGCCAATCCGTCTTCGCCCCAGCGGTAGGCACAGGACCGGGCGTGATCGTGCGAGAGATAGCTCCAGCTGTCGCCGGACTCGCTGTAATCCTCCCGCACCGTCCCCCATTGCCGTTCGCTCAGATAGGGTCCCCAGGCTTTCCAACTGATGCCCTGTTCACGCTCCTGGTCCAGCCGGCGCTGTTCCTCGGTATCGCTGATCGTGGTCCGCTGGTTTGCTTTTGGCACGGTTGCCTCCCCTTGCATCGTCTTTTGATCTTTCTATCAGCGATCAACCGGCGGAGATGTTCATCGTCTGCCGGATCGCCTCCCGCGCTGCGAAGCCGAGTGCATTCGTTGCTGCCTGCTGGTCTTCCACACGCACGACCACTCCCCGGCCGACAAGGTGGATCCCGTTTTGATTGAAGGCGCGGATCAGCCGCTGGTAGGCCTCGCGCCGGATCACAAACTGTTCCTGCGGCTTGGCGGTGAATTTTACGCCGATGATAAGCGCGTCATCTTCGACCCGGCGAACGCCTTGGGATTTCAGAGGCTCGATGACGTTGGGCCCGATCTCGGGATCCTCCGCCAGCTGCTTGCCAATGTCTTTGACCAGCTTCTTGACGAGATCGAGGTCGGTATCGGGCGGAACGCGGAACTCCAGCCGCATCAGCGCCCAGTCCCGGCTGTAGTTGGTCAGCGCCTTGATCTGGCCGAAGGGAAGGGTGTGAACGGCACCGCGATGATGGCGCAACTTAAGGGAACGCAGGGAAATGCCCTCGACGGTCCCGCGCAGCTGTCCGACCTCCACGTAATCGCCCATGTGGAAGGCGTCTTCCAGCAGGAAGAAGACACCGGCCAGGATGTCGGCTATGGTCGACTGGGCGCCTAGTCCGATGGCGATGCCGACCACCCCGGCACCTGCAAGCAGGGGGCCGATCTCGATGCCGAGCGAGGACAGCACGATCATCGTCACGGCCACGACCAACGTCACCTGAAGAACCTTGCGCAGCAGCGGCAGGAGCGTCGCCATGCGCTGGGCGCGCGTCGACTGGCTTCCGCGTTGCGACACGCTGAGCGCGCGGTCGATGACGCGCACCATCAGCACCCAGGCGACATAGCCGAGCAACAGCACGACCGAAAGATTGAACAGCAGGCGCATCAGGAAAGCGCTCGGTCCATCGGCACGGTCAAGCCCGACCCCCCAGATCATCGCGGTGCCGACCACGCCCAGCACGATCAACGCCAGCAGGACGGCGCGCATCAGCCGCGCCACTTGCGGATCGGAATTGTCCGGCGCGCCGAGGTCACGACTGTCCCCACGATAGAGGCGGCTGAGCGGCCGCATCAGGACCAGCGCCACGAGAGGCACGCCAAACGCCAGCAGCAGGCTTGCCAGAAGCTTTTGTCCGGTCTGTGGTTCCAGCCGGAGTGCCGCGCCGGCGGCGGCGAACCATAGTCCCAGCAGGTGCAAGGTCGCCAGCGCCGGCCAAATGGCCAGCAACGGCAACGAGCGTGCATCGAGATTCAGCGGCTCGATCAGAGTGCGCATAACCGCGACGTGGTGGCGCCAGATCACCCACAGCAAATAGAGGAACGGCAGGGTGCCCATCGGCAGTCCGAGCGCCACCGCAGCATCCTGCGGCAAGCCCAGGGCGCGCAGCAGGTCCAGCAGACCCAGCGGTCCGGCTGTCAGAACAACCACAATCATCGCCGTGTTCTGAAGGCCGCGGGCCGCCGGGGTGTCGAGCGGCAACAGCCGATGAGCCGGATCCCCCGGCGCGGTCAGAATTCGCAGGATGCGATCGGTCAACAAAAGCGTGGCAACCAGCTTGAGGACTGCCAGCAGGATCGCGGGTGCTGCCGGGTGCGGCGGACGCATCAATGCGAAGGCCAGCAGCGTGCCCAGGGAGAAGGCCGCAATTTCCGCCAGTCCGGCCATCAGGCGCGGCACGGGTGCTGCGGTTTCCTGCCGGCGGAGCAGCCGCCGGGCCAGGATCAGGGCGAGCGCTCCGGCGGCAAAGAGCAAGGCCAGCCCATAGCCGAGCCGCAGAGGGGAAATGGCCGGCTGCGCGCCATTGGGATGAGCGAAAACATCAGCGAGGATCGTCGGCAGCCGTGGGTAGGCGTCAACGATGGCCTCCAGCCGCTGTGCATAATCCGGCAGCCCGCCGTCGGCGGGGTGGATCAGAATCCCTGCGGCCGGCATCCCTTCCGCGGTCACTGGGGGGACCCACAGCGGGGCAGCCAGCATCATCAGCAGCAACGCCGCCATAGGACCGATCCGAACCACTGGTGGCCGTCTGTGTCTATGCACCGCTGGGCACTCCTCCGCCCGTCGCCCCGCTGGGCGGCGTCCGGGCGGCGGGCCGTGCCACACCGTCGGAACGGGGCCGGGCGGTCTCCACCGTCTTTGACACTGATGCGATGTGCCTGCACATCTCGACCAGCGGTTTGGACCTATTGTGGCGATGCGCGGATGCTCCGTTCACGACGTCGACCGGATGGCTGTCGCTCATGTCGTCGCCCTCACCAGCGCAGAAACAGGCCGACATCTCCCGGCATCCCGTCCGGGTAATTCAGGATCCGGGCTTCCAATCGATAGCCCTTGTCCTTCAGGTACTTGGCATAGATATCGAACGCCTCGCGGGCGAAGCCGGTCAGGGTGGATGGCCAATCGGGCTCGAAATTGTTGATGGCGCGCCCCCTGTCGGAGCAGTAGGTGCTCGGAAAGCGCGTGATCTGGAGTTCGGTGACACCACGCTCCGCCGCCAAGCGTACGGCCGTGGTAAAACGTTCATTGGCGTCCTGGCGTATGTGCTGATGCATAAAGGCATCGCGTAGAATTGCCTGCTCCTCCTCGCGCTTCTTTTCGAGTGCGAGCGCCTCGCGCATCCGGGCGAGGTCCTGCTCCTCCGTGATATGGTGGAGGTCCTCCGGGCGGATGATGTCGGCGAATTGCTTTGAGGGGTCGGCGGGGTCGGGTGTTGGGGAGGGGGCCTTGCTCATGGCGATTCTCCTTGCGATCAATGTCACACCATTTCGCTCTGGGCGGTAGAAGCTGGCGGGCGGCGCAGGATGTCGAGCAGCCGGCTCACGGATCGTTGCCACATGTCCGACATCAGCTTTCGTACCCTCTCTGAATGCTGTGCGCGCTCTGCTGTACACTTTGATCCTATTTCTGCACGGCAAGACTTCCGGACGGATTTATTGGATAGATATTCTCCCAACAGGCGGAGTATTTTGCGCCATCATAAAACCAAAGATGAGAATTGGGCGATTGCGCGCAATTGTGCTTCTTTCAAGAAGAATATCGAGTTGTTCCGATGAACTGGAACATTCGATGCGCAGGCACCAAGCATGGGAAAGGGCCGACCGAGGTGTTCCGGTAGCATTGATGCTGCGCACTATGCGGTGCAGCGAAGCGAGCAGAAAGTTCGTAACCGTTGACGGTGATACGGTATCAAGCTCACAGATTAGTGCTTCTCTAAAGAAGGCGACAAGGAACTTATACTATCGTTTTTTAGGCAGACGGCAGGTTCAGGAAAATCAAAGCCAACATGAAGGGCGTGATCTGCGCCGGCATCAACGCACTGTCGCCCGGAGCAGTGGCGACGCGCGGGTGGCGGCGGGCATCAATCGTTTCAACGAGCTGCTGCACCGTACGGCGAACAAGGATCCGCTCCGGCAATGCGTCACCATCGATGACATCATGAACAATTTTCTCTGTGGTCCTGTCCTTTCTGTTGACGGCAGCAGCAGTGGCGGATGCCAACGCGCGTGTTGGTGGCGGTCGGCTTTCGGCCTTTCAAATGAGGTGCGATCAGTTGTTGGAATGCGTACGCAACCTGTTGGTACTCCGCGGCGCATTGTTCGGCTCGTGCCGGCGGCAGATAGCCCTTCTCCACCAAGTCGCCGAAGGTTTTTCGGTCAGCGCCGTAACTGATGCACAAGAGATTGTAGAACCGCTGTGCCGGCAGGCTATGCTCATTTGCGAAGTCGGCAGCTTCCGGATCCGCCGACTTCGCCTCGCTGGCATACATGACGGCGATTGCGGCGACCGCCCTCCGTGCCTCGTCGCGATCCAGGCGCATAAGCGTGAAAGCGGCAACCTGATCGGCGGCGTCCTCTTCGCGTCCGAGGATTGGGATCTTCTTGAGGTCGAACAGAGCGTGGGCCAACTCATGCAGAACAACCTCGAGGAGTGGACCGGTCAGGTAGGTCTCGGGTGTCAGCCCTTCACGCACGGCGGCGGGTGGCAGATTGCGGGCAAGCTCCTGAAGGTAAGCCAAATATTCGTAGCAGATCGTGATCGTTGCGTCGGCCGACTCATAAGACGCATCGACCTCGCCCTGGCAGCCAGCAATCCTGATCGTCAGGACACGTGGAAGCCGGATGTCGCCCAATCGGTCGCGAATGTTCTCCAGAGTCTTCCGGTCTTGCAGATTTCGCTGCATCGCCTGCTGCACAGCATCACCTGGTGGACCGTAGACGATGCGGATGTCGGCTGGACGCGCCGCTGCGGAACCGGCTGACATGACCATGCCAGCAACGACGGACACGATTGCGAGAGATCGTGTCCCTGGCCGTGGTGTAGGAGCGGAGAGGCGCTCATGGTCTCCGGGTGGTCTGGCCGGGATTGTCAGGCGGCCACAGCGGGCAGGCTGACGAGGGGATCATCGCCGAGTGGGGCGATGGTTTCCAGCGTCATGTAGCGCGCCCTCTGGACAGCCCATTCGTCGTTCTGTTCCAAGAGGATGGCACCAATGAGGCGCGTAATCGCCTCCTCGTTCGGAAATATGCCGACAACCTCGGTGCGTCGCTTGATCTCGCCGTTGAGACGTTCAATCGGGTTTGTCGAGTGGAGCTTGGCCCGATGCTCCTTGGGAAAGGTCATGAAGGCCAGGACGTCTTCCTCCGCCTCGTCCATCAGGTCGGCTAGCTTCGGCAGCTTTGGACGGACCTGATCAGCCACTTGCCGCCACTGCGTTCGGGCGGATGCCGCATCGTCCTGTGCGAAAGCAGTGGCGATGAAGGCCGCCACGACGCGCCGGCCGCTTTTGCCGGCATGGGCAAGCGCGGTCCTGGAGAAATGCACCCGGCACCTTTGCCACGTCGCCTGGAAGACGCGGGTGACCGCCGCCTTGATGCCGCCATGGGCGTCGGAGATCACCAGCTTGACGCCGCTCAGCCCCCGGCGTTTTAGCTTGCGCAGGAACTCGATCCAGAAGGTCTCGGCCTCCGACGGGCCGATGTCCATGCCCAGGACCTCGCGGCGGCCGTCGGTGTTGACCGCCACCGCGATGGTGACGGCCACCGAGACGATGCGCCCGTTCTGGCGGACCTTCACGTAGGTGGCGTCCAGCCACAGGTAGGGCCAATCGCCTTCGATGGGACGGCCAAGAAAGGTCTTCACCCGTTCGTCGATCTCCTCGCACAGCCGGCTGACCTGGCTCTTGGAGATGCCCGACATCCCCATGGCCTGGACCAGATCGTCGACCGAGCGGGTCGAGATGCCCTGGATGTAGGCCTCCTGGATCACCGCGGTGAGCGCCTTCTCGGCCATCCGCCGCGGCTCCAAAAAGCCGGGGAAGTAAGACCCCTTGCGCAGCTTGGGAATGCGCAACTCAACAGTGCCGGCGCGGGTCTCCCAGTCGCGATCCCGGTAGCCGTTACGCTGGACGAGCCGCTCGGCAGACCGCTCGCCATGACCGGCCCCGGTCAGGCCCTGCACCTCCAGTTCCATCAGCCGTTCGGCGGCGAAGCCGATCATCTCACGCAGAACATCGGCATCCGCGCCCTTCTCAAGCATCGCGCGAAGCGCCATCATCTCGTCGGTCATCGTGGTCACCCTCGGTCGAGGTTGTGTTGTGGTGACCAGACTCTACCGAAGAACCACGATGACCGCCCGCTGTGGATAACCGGCCCGCCTACGCCAGCCATGGGAGGGCGCTGCGGCGGGCCGGTTCCCCACAGCTCCTACACCACCCCGTGGGGCACGACCTGTCGACCTGGAAGATCGCTCCGGCGCTGGCCGCCGGCTGCACGGTGGTCCACAAACCGGCGGAGTGGAGCCCGCTGACCGCCATGCTGCTGGCCGAGATCATGGCCGAAGCCGGCGTGCCGGCCGGCGTCGCCAATCTGGTCAACGGGTTGGGCGAGGAGGCCGGCAAGCTGCTGACCGAACATCCTGCGATCAAGGCGGTGGCCTTCGTCGGCGAATCGACCACCGGCAGCCACATCATGGCCCAGGGCGCCCCGACGCTGAAGCGCGTCCATTTCGAACTGGGCGGCAAGAACCCGGTCATCGTGTTCGACGACGCCGATCTGGACCGTGCGCTGGATGCCGTGGTGTTCATGATCTACAGCCTGAACGGCCAGCGCTGCACCTCGTCCTCGCGCCTGCTGGTGCAGAGCGGCATCCATGACGCCTTCGTCGAAAGGCTGGCGGAGCGCGTCGCCCGCATCCGCGTCGGCCACCCGCTGGATCCCGCCACCGAGGTCGGCCCGCTGGTGCATGAGCGCCATCTGAACAAGGTTCTGGGCTATTGCGCCATTGCGCGGGAGGACGGCGCGACGGTCAAGGTCGGCGGTGTCCGCGCCGGAGAGGCCGGCACCGGCGGCAACTATGTCCGTCCGACGCTGTTCACCGGCGCGCACAACCGCATGCGTATCGCCCAGGAGGAAATCTTCGGGCCTGTCCTGACCGCCATCCCCTTCCAGGACGAGGCGGAGGCGATCACGGTGGCCAACGACATCGCCTATGGGCTGACCGGCTATGTCTGGACCCGCGACGTCGGCCGTGCCAACCGCGTGGCGCTGAAGCTTGACGCCGGCATGGTGTGGATCAACTCCGAGAACAACCGTCACCTCCCCACCCCCTTCGGCGGCATGAAGGCCAGTGGCATCGGCCGCGACGGCGGCGACTACAGCTTCGATTTCTACATGGAGACGAAGAACATCTGCGTGGCGCTCGACACACACACGGTGCCGAAGCTCGGCGCCTGATTCATCGCACTCATGTGATGGAGACCTGGGCGATGCGGCGGAGGCTCCCTCTGCTGCATCGCTCCTGGGTTCTCCGCTTGGATCTGTTGCCAAGTTCACCGCCGGGACGGTGGAATGGCTGGGCATTGGAATGAGCCAAGATCAGGGGCTCTGTTGCAAATTTTGTGGTGGGGCGGGGATCCGGTAGAACCTCGGCGGGATCGGCGACCAGGGTGACACGGTAATGCGCAGCAAAAAAGGCCCATTCAAGGGCCGACAGTTCACGACGGAGGTGATCCGGTTCTGTTGCAAAGTCTGACGGTGGTCGCGGAGAACCGCGGCATCAGGACTGTCAGGCGGCGATTCCGAACAGGCCGGCGATGAAGGTCGCCTGGGCCGGCATATCGTTGGCGGGGATGGCGGCAACCTGCCCCTTGCCCACCATCGCCAGGATCTCGTAGCCGGCGATCGTCCGGCGTGCGGTGTGGAAGCTTTTGAACCCGAGCCCCGGCCGGACGAGCCGCTTGATGCGGCGGTGATCCTGTTCAACGATATTGTTCAGGTATTTCACTTGGCGCAGCTTGGCGAAGCGCCACCGCTCGCCGGCCTCCTTCATCGTCCTGGTCACACTCGGGTAAGCGGCGTTCTTGTCCACAGTGAAGGTGCGCGGGTTCACGGTGTGCGCTTGCTTCAGCGCCTTGCAGAAGAAGCGTCGGGCGGCCGCGGCATCGCGCTTGGCGCTGAGCAGGAAATCGATGGTCTGCCCGCGTGCATCGACGGCGCGGTACAGGTACACCCACCGACCCTTCACCTTAACGTAGGTTTCGTCCACCCGCCAGGAGCCGGTCGTCAGGCGCCGGTGCGGGCGGATGCGCTTGTCCAGCTCCGGGGCATAGGCCTGGATCCAGCGGAAGAGCGTCGTGTGGTCGACCAGCACGCCGCAGTCGGCCGGCATCCGCTCGAGATCACGGTAGCTGATCGGGAACTGCAAGTACCAGCGCACCGTCCACAGGATCACCTCCGTCGTGAACTGCCGACCCTTGAACGGGGTCTTCTTTGACCGCATCACTCTGTCACCCAAGCCGCCGAAAGAGGCCGGGTTTTACCCGATCTCCGGCCCGTCTCAGCGATCATCTGGATGTGACGGTCACGTTGCGTGGGCGCGGTCCCGGCGGTGTCACTGAGCACGGCGTCGCTGCGCGGCGGGGACGGCAATTCCCACATGTGATTGCTTTACCTCGGCAAGAGGGATCTCTCGAAGACATATACGGAGGGGCCAGCGATCCGATGGTGTTCCTTATGACACGCCCCCATCGAGGTCAGCGATGGCGCCCGTATCGCCGTCGATAACCTGCGCGAAGCCCTCGGCGATGACCGGGTCGGGGGTAAAGCTCTGATGCCTGTGGCCGAAGTAAAGCCGAAGCCCTGCATATCGTCGCGCCTTGAAGGTAAGAGGCCAGGACACGGCCCCTGTCCGGCGTTCTGTTAGATCATTTTTCAGATCTCTCGACGAAGCCGGGCCAGCGTTGCCCAACCAGATCCCCGTCTTCAGAGTAGGCAAGGCAAGAGTTGATACGTTTCGGTCGCCCGTCCGCGTCGTATTCGTCTGGTCGTTCCGAACGTACGGCCGTTAAAGTTTGGTAGGCTGTTGTCGCTATCGGGCCGAGCAACTCATTCAGGTGTGTACACCCTTGGCTCCCTCCAAGCCGGCGCCGGATTTCTGCAAACCACCCTGCGGCCACCTGCAACCCACGCAGCTTCGATAAACTGTGTGCCGCAATCGGACACACCGGGTAGGGTGAATGTTCTGTCACGGCGATGATGTCATGAACAAATAGCTCTTCATCAACTGTCAACCGTATCCGCATTTCATGTACCGGCTCTCCATTCGAAACGGCCCGACCATAGAGCGGTGTGTAGGAGTAAGTTTTCCTGTCTATTAAATGTCCTTCAATATCCCAGAGTCCATCCTCGCGCCGATATCCGTGGCACTCAATCTGACGCGTATGCATCAACCGCCGCTCAACTGTATTCGGCAACGTCATAGTCAGCTCCATTTTTTATTCATCATAACCATCCGCTGAACTTGCGCGAGGATGATCCTTTCCCATCAATAGAATGGCATGGAAGAATAATCAAAAGGGCGCGATGTTTGGTTCTGCAAAATCGCCCTCCCATACATGCTCCCGCTTACATCAAAATATTCACCATTTGTTCGGAAATGCACCGTTCCAACAGATCTCCCTCTCAGATGCGCTTGCAATCAGGCCGTGACGGCCTATGGTAGAAAATCCTCCTCGTCCGTCCGTCTTTCCGCAAATATTGCGTACAGACACACCCAGCTATAGGACGACGCAATAAGCGCTGGGTGCCGAGAGCGACGGACGAGGAGTAGCCAGGAGATCTGAAAACCAGTAAAGTACAAGTAATTATAACACACTTATGCGGGAAAATCAAGTAAAACTCTGCATCTCGGACTTCTTTTAGAAAACGAACCGAGCTTTGGCACGCATCGCCAAATCGCCGCTCCAATTTTCAGCCCAGAGGTCCAACCCGGTTGCGTCATCACCCTCCTTTGCGGCAATGTGGAAAGACTCCGACGTAAACAACACACCAATCACCTTATATTTAAATTTAAGCAAGTGAGCATCCGGCCGGCAACGCTCAGCCATTCCCTGCAGCAAGGTCGCCAATAGCTGCGCATCAATTGTCAGAGCTGTATAGTAATCTTCGTCGCACGTACGATGCCGCGCTTGATGAATGCGGCAACCTTCTGACATCAATTCCGAATAATGAAATAAAGACGCTGGGTCCAGCATTACCTCCTCTGACCACTGCGCTCCATCGGGCGCCAAGATCGGTGACGGACAAGCAAGGCCAGAAGCGACAGGATATCGGAAAGTAATATCTTGCTCTTCCTCGATATACAATGAACCAGCCACCTGAATATCGTGTCGGATGGTAACCAATACCGTTTGTTCGGCATTGGATAATTTTGGCCTCACGCTTTTAATGGTGCTTTGCTTCTCTGCTTGGATCCCGAACGGCAGAGGGGCGTGATAGGTGATCCGGCCCGCCATGCACGTTCGCTCTGATGACGTTACGTCCGGAAGGAATGCTCCGCGGCTGAGACGACCGTGCGTTCCGACATTGCCGGGAGAGACCAATGGATCGAAGTAGAGCCAGTGCCAGCCCGATGGCAAGGCCCGCCCATCTCCGGGGATGCGTTCGAGCCCAAGGACAGCTGCCAAAGCCGTGGCACGGTTGCGAACAATCAGATCCTGACGCAACTCAGTGCGGCCGATGATGAAGCTGTGGGTGTCCGCAGCCGCCGGTGCGCGTGCAATGGCCATGAAGAAGTCCTCTAAATACGTTTCCGGCTCAACTTCCTGTGATTGGTAGCTCTATTCTTCAGCCCGACATTGTCTCCTCCGCTGCTCCCCAGAAGTTTGCCGCACAGATCGGCCTATCGGTCACGCAAAGCCAGTTGTGCTGCGTTCCTTCACCGAGCTTTTACAACAGCTGAGAGGTCTCAGCCGCCCAAGGAACACAGGCATGGAGCTGCCTACTCGACGGGTGTCTCATACGAACTGAGGCGACTACCCTGAACAGCGCCCCTGGAATTCTCTTCGCGACTTCGAACTGGGACAGTTCCATCGTGAGCTGCCACTGCCCCCTGCTCTGCACTCCGATCCGGGTATCATCAAGAGATCAGCTGCACTCCTCGAGGTTTGCCCCTTTGCTCGCTTCTGCGAAAGGAATCGGCGGTTGAGAGCAGGCGGCTGAAAGCCGCCTGCTCTTCGGGAGCGGCCAGGTCGAGGATCACGCTCTTCTTGTCGACGCCGAGCACGGCAAACAAGGCACTGATGCCGGAGGCCTCGTCGAGCATCGGCGCGTGCCGCCGCAACGGGCACAAGCCCGGCGGCTCAACCAGCACGACCTCGGCCCCCATGGCTGCCAAAAGCCGTCCCGCATACGCCGCCGCAACACCAGACGCGGTCTCAATCACCCGCACGCCGCTGAGAGGAAGACGTGTATCCATCGCCAGATGCGCTCCCGTTCCTGTTGCTTAGCGGACGACCGGCAGCTCAAGATCGAGGGCCGAGCCGTCGATGTAAGCCGGAATGTTCGGATCACGCGACGGCAGCACCACCGTGGCCAAGCCCGGCGTGGTCAGCTCGCCACGCTGGTTCTCGCCGCGGATCTCGATGTCGACCAAGGCATGACGGTCCTTGATGTACTTGCGCGTAACCCGGCCACGGCACCAGGTCGTGTCGCCCATCGTGTTGAAGCGGCGCATCTCGGTGCGGACGCGTTTCAGGAACCCGGCGTCACCCATCCAGTTGGTGACCAGCGACGCCATCCAGGACGACCGCTGCGGACCGTAGTCATAGACCCCCGGCACGCCCACCTCCTTGGCGGTCGACTCCCGATGGTGGCCGATACCGGTATATTCCAGCCCGCCGCCCGCCTCCGGATTGCGGAAGAAATGGCCGGGATGCTTCATCGCCGCCTGGAAAACCACGCCATGGGTATGGCCGCGACCGCTGCCGACGAGGAAGCCCATGGTGTCCATCAGCGACAGCGGACCGCGGACGATCGGGTCGAGCTCCTCGCCTTCCTGGACATCCTCCCAATAGCGCACATGGGCGCCGCGCACGCCGTTGATCTCACGCGCGATCGCCTCATCGATCTGCACGAACTCATCGGCGGTGTACTCGTGGGTCTTGATGTCCTTGTACTTGCCGGCATCGCGCGCTGCCTTGCGCTCATGCCGGGTGCAGGTGCCAAGCGCCCGGGCAACCAGCTGGCCATGCTGGTTGAAGTAGCTGGCTTCGACATACTGCAGCACCAGGCGCCCGGAGAACTTGCTCTCCTTCTCCTCCACCCCGACAACACGCTCGACCGCCGCAATGCGATCGCCCGGGCGCACGTGACGGAACAGCTCCCAGTCATTGCCGGCGTAGAACCCATGCACACCGGGAAGGCCCCAGCGCGTGCGCCCCACCCAGCCAAAGGCCATCGGGAACATCGGGTGAGCGACCTGGGTGCCGTAGCGGCTGTTGCGGCCATATTCCAGCTCGCGATAGAGCGGATTGAGGTCGCCGATGCCGTTGCACCAGTTGCGCAGGGTGTCAGGGGTGGCATCTTGAAGATACGGCCCTTCCGGGCGCAGCTGCAGACCGATCATCTCCCGCGCAGCGGCAACCGCCTCATCGGTGATCAGGCCCTCGGCCGGTGCGCCGCCAACTTCCACCGTCGGCTTCGTTTCGATCTCAACGGTCGTCACATCCTGTCTCCATCATTTTCAAAAGGGGAAAAAGGGAAGAGCTGAACTCGCCGGATGCAGGGACCCACCAGGCACCACTGTCCGCGACAGCCACCACTCGAAACTCTCAGAAGAAATATAATGCATTCTTTGCCGGGCGTCAACGCCGTTTGGTTGGCTCAGCAAACGGGCAGAGAGTGCGGCACAGACTGCCTTTCCTGCCAAACCAATCCTAGACTCACCGCGCTAAATTCATGAAACAGCTGTCAGATAATGCATTATCTTGGGATGGCTGTTAAGCTAGCGTGCCCGCTTCGGACATCAAAATTCACAGAGACTCTGCCAATGATCGGAGGAAGCTTCGGTCTCAGGTCGAGGGCAGCCAAGGACCTATGCCCGCGATGATTGACCTGAGATAGGGCTCGAATCGGCAGCGCCCGCCTTCCTCTTTACTCCCGACTGTAAGGCGGGGCGTGTAGTGGCGCATCTCCAGCGCGTCAACCGGGTGGCTCCAGACAGAAGCAGCATGGAGTACCGCATCTATCCGCCCGTCCTGACCAACATCATTGCTCTGCTCGCCGGCCGCGACGGCAGAGAACACCAACCGAAGATTGTGTCGCCGGCGGATATCTGCAACTTTAGCGGCGTTAATCAGCAGCTGAGGTGATGTGGCATGGTGGTGGCGACCGCCCTCGCCGCTTTGCTTCCGGAACTGGGCCACACGACCGGACTGCAGATCGCCGCTCTCGTCGGCGTTGCGCCCTTCGACCGCGACAGGTAAGCAAGCGCATAGCCGGCGCGGAATCGGCGGCGGCCGTCCCGACGTCCGGCGGCTCCTCTACATGGCCGCCGCGGTCGCGGCGTTCCATATCATCGGCGTGATCGCCACCCACTATAGCCAACTGATAAAGTGCAGAAAGCCCGCGAAAGTGGCGCTTGTCACTTGCATGCACAAACTGATTGTCCGCCTCAACGCCATGCTCGCCAAGGGCCATACCTGGGAGATAGAGCCCGCCTGACATTGCCGACGGTCGGCGCTCGACGCCGACCGCATGCCTAACCCAACCAACCGGGCACGCGTCAGCGCGAGCCGTGACGCGAAGCACGACCGGTTCATACACGCCGTCATCAACAAGACGGTTGCTCAAGCTATGGTTCGAGGACGTGTTGACCCGGCTCTCCGATGGGCACCAATGACCAAGTTCGCTGACCTGCTGCCCTACGCACGCCTACATAGGGAAAACCAAATCCTTCTTCGTTTGTGAACACCCCTTACACCGTGCCGCGCCGATTGAGCACCAGGCATCAAAGCAGGCGACAGCTCCATGCCCCACCCACTCGGACTATGATTGCAGGTCAACAAACGCGAGCAACGGTGTCGGCAGGATTTTTGCCGACACCGTTGCTCGCGTTTGTTAATGAACATTTTCCCGACGGCAATCTCACATGGCCGAAGAAGGGGCGTCAATTTTCAAGACAACGCGTCGCGCAACGGCGCGGACCCACTGCGGTACTATCCTTTCAGAAGCCGTGAGTCCACAACGTCACCGTAGGTAACGCCACCCACCTCCTCGTTGAACCTTTGCATGAACTCGGCGTTTTGTTGAAATTGTTGCTCAGTCAACCTTAGCGGAACTGACACGGTTGTTCTCTGATCGCTGACAGCACTGCCAATAAGTTTGAGGTCCGTTTCCGGAAAAAATCTCTCTCCCATTAGCTTTGCAGCAATCGCCGGATCCCGTCCAATGAGGTCGGAAGCTTTGGTGAGAGCACGGAGCATTCTGGCGCTTATGTCAGCCCGCGATGCGAGGAAATCAGGACGCGCGCACAGCGTAGTATAGAGAAAGTTCTCCAAACCGGGGACCTCCCCGTGTGACGGACGCGCAACCCAGACGGCAAGCCCCTCCTCCACAGCACGGTTGTTGGCAGGCGCGGTACAGTTAAAACCATCAATTTGTCCGGACCGCAACGCCGAGTACATCTGATCCAGCTTGACCACTGTTAATGTTACGTCGCGGTCAGGATTGAGGCCGCCAAGTGTCAGCAGATATCGCCACAACTTATCGATCCCGCTACCTCGGCTTGACACCGCCAGCGTCAGTCCTTTCAACCGAGCCATCCGCTCTTGCAGCGGCATGTCCGGAGTGATCCCAGTCTTCTTGGCAGCCTGGGTGCTGATAACGGCATCACTGGCATATTGCGACATCAAAGGAGCAAACGCTTTGATCTTCTGCCCCTTGGAAGCAGCGAGAATGAGATCACTCATCACCAAACCGGCAACATCGATGCTGCCGCCAATCATGGCTGCCATCGTGTTGGACCCGCTACCTGTGTTGACCAGGGAGACTTCAAGACCTTCTTCCTCCGTGTGTTTGGCGGAGATAGCGACGAGCAGCGGGAGATAGGCGAAGGTAAAGCCGCCAATGCCAATAGTTAGCGGTTCGAGTTGAGCAGCGTGTGCTTTTGAACTTCTAAGTGCGTCCAACATCAGCGGTGGTGCCGCGGCGACAGTTGCAGCCTGGGACATCCCACGAAGAACGGCTCTGCGAGAAATCATCACAATCCTCCCCTTGTTGGGTAGACCGCCCAGTCAACGCCAGCGGAAAATCCAGCTCTCCAGGCGCCCCAAGCATTCATTGAGAAGCGACGTGAACCCGATCAGTGCAAACAGTGCAGCGAAGACCCCCGCCGTATCGAGTTGGCCAGCTGAGTTTTGGGTGAGGAAGCCAATACCGGCGTTTGATGCCATCATCTCGGCCGCGACAGCACCAACAAAGCCGTAGGGTAACCCCAGTTTCAACCCCAAGAAGATCCAAGGCAATGATCCTGGCAGGACAACGTGTCGCTGGATGTTGAAGCGGTTAGCTCCCATCATCCTCATTGCTTCGACCATTTTTATATCGACTTCACGTATTCCGCCGAGCGTGTTGAAAAACACCAGAAAGAAGACACTGACCGCAGCAAGCACGATCTTGGGCGCAAGCCCGATCCCAAACCACATGATAAACAGTGGCGCAAGTGCTACCTTTGGCACCCCATAGATCGCCAGAACGAATGGATCGATGGTCCGCCGCACCGTGTCGTTGATCCCGAAGACCAATGCGGCGACAACCCCAGCGATGGAACCAAGCGCAAATCCAGCAAGCGTCTCATACAGCGTCACCCAAAGGTGGTGCTGCAACGACCCATTGCCGATCCATTGCATCAACCTTATGACGATAGCCGCCGGACTGCTCACCCAAAAGGAGTCGATCAGACGGCCCGACGCCAGCTGCCACGCCACCAGAATCATTACCGCCAATAGCAACCGATACATCCAGATCGGACGCGAGTGCCAGGAGCCACTTGATCCATTTGCAATTTTGGGCTCGTCGCGCATCATGGCTTCACTCATAGCAGTGGCTCCCCGTGATGGATTTCAATGGCGCTCCATAGGCGGCGGTAGTGCTCTTCAAACCCAGGGGCAAAACGCGCCTCGTGTACATTGCGCGGCCGGCTGATCGTGATGACTTCTTCCAGTTTCACTCGCGTCGGACGCGCCGACAGGACGATCACGCGGTCAGCCAAGGTGATGGCCTCGACAAGGTCATGCGTGACGAAGACCACCGTCTTGCGCGAAGCGCTCCATAACCGCAGCAGTTCGGCCTGCAACACAAGCTTGAGCTGCGCGTCCAAGGGGCCGAACGGCTCATCCATCAGGATGGTCGACGGATCATAGATCAGCGTCCGCGCAATCATCACCCGCTTGCGCATCCCTCCAGAGAGTTGCCGGGGATGATGGTGCTCGAAGCCATTCAGCCCGACGTTGGCAATCATCGCTTGGACGCGTTGCCGACGCTGCTCCGCCGGAACTCCGCGGATTTCCAAAGGGATTGCGATGTTTTGCTCCACAGTCCGCCAAGGGAGCAGGCTATCGTGTTGGGTCAAATATCCAATGTCAGTATTTACTCCTGCCACCAGCTTACCATTGCAACGGATCACTCCCCTGTCGCAGGTTTCCAGCCCCGCCAAAAGATTCAGAACCGTCGACTTCCCGCTTCCGCTTGGTCCAACGACCGCAAGGAACTCACCAGGCGCAACGGTTAGATTAAAATCGCGAAGAACTTCCGCCGTGCCACCGCGTGACACGTACATCTTCGAGACATTCCGCAGTTCCGCCGCTGGCTCAGGTACGGCGACAGCCGGCTCCTGGACGCCAAAGGTTGCATGTTGCACCGTCATGGCACGCTGCCCTCCCTGTATTGCGGCTTAGTTTTTTAAATGCTCGTCACGGAGCAGCGCCGACTTTCAGCCCTCCCCCATGACACAACTGATCGACAACCAAGAGCCAAGAGACGGTTGCCGATTATTCAAGCTCGATCAGCAGGTCCTTCGCCTCAACGGCACTTCCCGGCTTCACGTGCACTGCGGACACCGTCGCGTCGCGCTCAGCGTACAGCCCAGTTTCCATTTTCATGGCTTCCAGCGTCACCAACAACTCACCAGATCGGATAAGTTGCCCCGGTGATACCGCGACTGCGGCGATCGCCCCTGGCATGGGAGCGCCGATATGAGCAGGATTGCCCTCTTCCGCCTTCCGTCTGCTGGGGACAGATGCACGAATAGCGCGGTTTGCAATCCTAATTACACGCGATTGTCCATTCAGCTCAAAAAAGACGCGCACATGCCCGTCATCGCCGGTCTCGCCGACAGCCTGCAAACGGATCTCCAGTGTTTTCCCAGAATCAATTTCAACAGTAATCTCGTCACCAACCTCCATTCCATAGAAAAATGTCCTTGTAGGGAGCGTGTGCACAGGGCCGTACACGCGTTCTCGGCCAAAATATTCGAGGAATACTTTAGGATACATCAGGTAGCTGCAGAGTTCCTCATCGTCCACCACATGGCCGTTCAACTCGGTCGACACCTGGAGGCGGATGGCATCAAGGTCAGCAGGCGGTATGGTAAGGCCAGGACGATCTCTCAGCGGTTGTTCGTCCTTCAACACCTTGCGCAGGATACCCTCTGGCCAGCCACCATGTGGTTTGCCGAGGCTGCCTCGCAGCATGTCCACCACGGAGTCGGGAAACGCGACCTCCACGCTTGTGTCTTCAATCTCATCACGGCTCAGCCCCTGCATCACCATCATGAGCGCCATATCGCCCACCACTTTGGAGGTCGGCGTGACCTTAACGATGTCACCAAACATCTGGTTGGCGTCAGAATAGGCTAGCGCCACCTCGTGCCATCGGTTGTCCAATCCGAGGCCACGGGCCTGCTCCTTCAAATTTGTGTATTGCCCTCCCGGCATCTCGTGAAGCCAGACCTCTGAGGTCGGGGCGGTTAGCCCCGACTCAAAAGCAACATAGTCAGTTCTCACACCTTCCCAGTAGTTGGAGATGGCGCGGATCGCCGTTATGTCCAATCCGGTGTCACGCTCTGTGTGGCGCAGAGCCTCGACAATGGAACCAAGACAGGGCTGTGACGTGCCGCCCGACATCGCGTCCATTGCCGCATCGACCGCATCCACGCCAGCCTCACAGGCCGCTAGAACGGTTGCAACGGCAGCGCCGGAGGTGTCATGCGTGTGAAAATGAATGGGTAGTCCAACCTCATCCTTGAGTGACCGGATCAAGAGCCGTGCTGCTGCGGGCTTTAGCAGCCCAGCCATGTCCTTCAGACCAAGCACATGAACACCAGCCGCCTTCAATTCACGTGCGCGCTCAAGATAGTAGGCCAGATCGAATTTCACTCGGCGCGGGTCGAGAATGTCGCCCGTATAGCAGACGACACCTTCGCAGAGTTTGCCGCTGTCCAGTACGGCATCAATGGCGACCCGCATGGTTTCCACGCCGTTCAAGGAATCGAAAACGCGGAACACGTCGATGCCGGACCGGGCGGCTTGAGCGACGAAGGCACGAACCACATTGTCGGGATAGTTGGTGTAGCCAACGCCGTTGGCGCCACGCAACAGCATCTGGGTCAGCAGGTTGGGCATCGCAGCCCGCAGATCGCGCAACCGCTGCCATGGACACTCTTGAAGGAAACGGAAAGCGACGTCAAAGGTCGCTCCTCCCCAGCACTCGACGCTGAACAACTGCGGCAGAGTGGCAGCGTAAGCCGGGGCGATACGAGCCATATCAATCGACCGCATGCGGGTCGCCAACAGCGATTGGTGCGCGTCGCGCATGGTGGTGTCAGTGATCAACACCCGCTTCTGCGCGGACATCCAGTCGGCAAGCGCCTGGGGGCCCTGCTCTTCCAGAAGATTGCGGGTGCCAACCAGCGGCCGACCGGGCTGTGTGCTCGGCGGGGAGGAAGGACGCGCCCGAGCCGGCGGCCGGGGGCGACCGACCGTCTCAGGGTGACCGTTCACCGTAACGTCGGCAATGTAGGTGAGTAGGCGTGTCGCCCGATCACGACGTTTTTCGAATTGGAACAGCTCGGGCGTGCGGTCAATGAAAGTCGTCGCGTATTGCTTCTCGATAAACGTCGGGTGCTTCAGCAGGTTGATCAGAAACTCGATGTTTGTCGCAACACCACGGACGCGAAACTCACGCAGCGCGCGATCCATGCGCGCGACCGCTTTTTCGGGAGTCTGCGCGTGAGCCGTCACCTTGACAAGAAGTGAGTCATAGTGGCGGGTGATGACGCCGCCGGCATAAGCCGTACCGCCATCCAGGCGGATGCCGTTGCCGGTGGCACTTCTGTAGGCCGTGATCCGTCCGTAATCGGGAATGAAGTTGTTGAGTGGATCCTCGGTCGTCACACGGCATTGAATGGCATGCCCATTCAGCGGCACATCTTCCTGCCGTGCCATGCCGGTGGCCTCAGCCAGTCCTTTGCCCTCGCGGATTAAGATTTGGGCCTGCACAATGTCGATGCCAGTGACCGCTTCAGTGACGGTGTGTTCGACCTGGATGCGGGGATTCACCTCAATGAAGTAGAACGCACCACTGTCCATATCCATCAGGAATTCGACAGTGCCAGCCCCCTCATAGCGCACATATCCACACAAGCGCTTGGCCAGCGCACACAACTCGGCGCGTTGTGCTTGGTTCAAATAAGGAGCAGGAGCACGTTCCACAACTTTTTGGTTGCGCCGCTGGACGGTACAGTCCCGCTCCCACAGATGATAGAGCCCACCATGGCGGTCGCCGAGGATCTGTACCTCGACATGACGGGCGCGCGGGATCAGCTTCTCCAGATAGCCATCCCCGTTCCCGAACGCTGCCAATGCCTCCGCCCGCCCCTCACGCACCCGCGCTTCCAGCTCGTCCTCCGACAGAACTGGTCGCATTCCACGCCCGCCACCTCCCCAACTCGCCTTCAGCATCAATGGATAGCCAATGGATGCTGCCTGCCGCCGAATGGCCGCCACGTCGTCGCCGAGGACCGCCGTCGCTGGAATGACAGGAACACCCACAGCCTGAGCGACCGCGCGCGCACTCGCCTTGTCGCCCAAAGCACGCATTGTTTCGGGGCGCGGGCCAATGAAGGCAATATTGGCGGCTTCGCAAGCTTCGGCGAAGGCGGGATTCTCCGACAAAAGCCCATATCCGGGGTGAATGGCGTCGACGCCAGCTTGACAGGCGACGCGAATAATATCCGGGATATCCAAGTAGGCTCCCACAGGAGACCGTCCCAACCCAACTTGGTAGGCTTCGTCCGCTTTGAATCGATGAAGCGACAGCTTGTCCTCTTCAGCGTAAATCGCGACCGTCTTCTTGCCCATTTCGTTGGCGGCACGTAGCACGCGAATGGCAATTTCTCCGCGGTTGGCGACCAGTATCTTGTGGAAATTGGCCATAGGCGTTCACTCCATCGCCCTGCATGGGCGCACAATGTGTGCCGAGGTCGTGAGAGACTTCAGCGCCCTAGGACAGGTCGCCGCCAGTCGCTTTGGCCCAAAGGGGCTTCCCGGCTTGGGGGGTTGCGGCCGCTCCGGCGATGATCATCGCCTCGATCTGCTCGGAGCCGTAGCCAAGCATGGCAAGGACGTCACGGGTCTGCTCACCCAGCAGCGGTGGTGGGCCGACCGGTGAGGCATCCCGACAGGACGGCACCGGAAAGTCGGGAGATTGGAAACTGTACACAGAGAACGGAACCTCGGAAAACTTGCGTGGGTCACACGCTTGCGGTGCCTGCAGCACGCGGTCTGCTGATAGAACCTCGGTATGGCCGACACCAGCGGCGCCCATTGCCTTGGAGAGACCGTCGTAGTCCCAGCGGCTGACGGCATCCCGGACCAGCGCTTCAACCCGGTCACGGTTGCGCCGACGGTCGCGTAACGTTGCCAAGTCGGCAGCGGCCTCAACCTCGACCGCACGACAGAAGCGGCGCCAATGCTCGTCCGTCAGCATGACGATGTAGATCCAGCGGCCTTCCCGTGTCTCGTAGGCGCCATAGCCGGGCATCGCGAATTCCGGAGACGGTTCGGTCTCCGCCCGGCCCAGCAGCTGTGATTTCAGCTGCACACCGACAAGATCCCGCGCGGCGATATGGAGTCCGGTCTCGTAAAGGCCGAATTCAATGTTGCGCTGCGCCGCCGCACCGCCTTCATCGAGCAGCGCAGCCAGTACGGCGATGGCTGCATAGCATCCGGCGAACTGATCAAGATAGGAGGGGCCCAACCGGGAGGGTCGGCCGTTGACCCGGTTGGAATACATCACGCCGGTCGCTGCCTCAGCGACGGGATTGGACGCGATCTCTTCCTGCATCGGCCCCACGCCGTAACCTCGGATGTGGCAGAAGACTATCTTCGGGTTGAGGGCCGAGCAGGTCTCGTAAGTGACCCCCAGCTTGCGCGCAGCTCCCGGGGAAAGGTTGTGCAGGACCACATCCGCCCCTGCAACCAGCCGGCGGAAGGCCTCCTGCCCGTCTTCGGCCTGCAGGTTCAGGCACAGGCTCTTCTTGCCGCGGTTGTACGCGATGAAGGTGCCGCTGGGGCCCCCACGCACGAGGTGGCGTGTCGTCTCGCCCTCTGGCGGCTCGATCTTGATCACCTCTGCGCCCAGTTCGGCAAGGATGTGGGTGCCAAACGGCGCCGCGATCATCGAGCCCAACTCAATGACCCGCCGGCCGGCGAGGACTCCCTTTTGAAACATCTCCCGTCCCTCTTTCTTTGCTGTGCGGCCGGTCACGCCGAAGCGTCGGCGATGATCGCTTGGGCACGCGTGATCATGGGCTTGTCGACCATCTTGCCGTCGAGTTGGACGGCAGCTCCGCCGCTGGTCTCCAACGCTGCAGTGATGCGCCGTGCCCACTCCAGTTCGCCCGAACTGGGGGCGAAGCCACGGTTGACGGCCTCCACCTGCTTGGGATGGATACACAACTTGCCGCCGAAGCCCAGTTCACGTGCCCGCGCAACATCAGCATCCAATTGCGTGGGATCGTCGATGGAAATGGTTACGCCATCGATCGGCGGTGGTTGCTCGGCGGCGCGTGCGTGCAGAGCAAGTTGGAACCGTGCCAGATCAAGCACGCCTCCGGTTCCGGGCAACCGAGCGTCAGTGCTGAAATCGAGGTTGCCAAAAGCAAGCCTCCGTACCGCTTGATGACGGACCAATTCAGGCAGGGCGAGAAGGCCAGAGACCGTCTCAATCAATGCAATCACTGGCACGCCTGGAAGGGTGTCTGTCAACGCCGTCATAGCGGCGGGCTCCGCCTTGGGCAACACCACCGCCGCTGGACGGCAAGCTGCAAGTGCGGTGAGGTCAGCACCAAACCACGCCGTGTCGGCGGCGTTCACGCGGACGAGGCCAAGGCCTCCTCCGGCCAGCCAATCCACCACATGATCCCGTGCGGCCCCCTTGTCCGCTGGTCCAACCGCATCCTCAAGGTCAATGATGATCGCGTGCGCCCCGGCATTGCTGGCTTTGGCAAAGCGGTCGGGCCGGTGCCCCGGCACGAACAGAAAGCTGCGCGCCTTTTCCATGGCCCCTACCCCTCAGAGTGAAAAGCGGGCTTCACCGCGCATGGCCAGCCCGCCATCCGGGCTTCGAGCCCATAGGTCAAGCACGTTCGACGCCTCACCGGCTTTCGCCTCAATCCGGAACGGCGTCGAGACGAACAAGGGCGCCATACCGCGGAATGAGAAACTGTGCAGCCAGGCATCAGGCCGGCAACGCGTGGCCAGTCCTTGCAAAAGGGTTGCCGTCAATGGACCGTGGACCACGAGATCGGGATAATGCTCCTCATCTTGAGCATAGGGGCGATCATAGTGAATACGGTGCCCATTGGCGGTCAGCGCCGAGTACCGGAAGAGAAGCACAGGGTCCGGCACCACCTCCTCTATCCATTGCGCGCCTTCAGGTGCTGGCGCCGATTGTGGTGGCGTTGCACCGGGAACAGCGGCTTCGCGGTAAACGATATCCTGTTCCTCCTCGACACACAGCGTACCGGCCGCGTGGATCTCATGCCGAACGGTAACGAAGACGAGCCGGCCACCTTTTCCAGACTTGGCCGTTACAGTCTTAATCTCGCTGCGTTTCTCAGCCTCGACCTGGAGCGGTAGCGGCGCATGGTAAGTGACCCTTCCACCGGCCCACATCCGACGTGGAAGGCCCACATCCGGTAGGAAGCCACCACGGCGGGGATGACCATCAGCGCCAATTTCGCTGCGGCGCACAAAGGGATTGAAGTAAAGCCAGTGCCAGCCAGGCGGCAGCATCTCGCCACATCCTGGAATCCCGTCGAGATCAAGGGTGGCTGCCAACGCTGTGGCGCGATCGCGAGCAATCCAATCCTGTCGGTGCTCTGTGCGGCCGACGGCGGCGCTGTGGTCGTCGACAACCGCCGGTGCGGGTCCAGTGGTCATGAAAGATGTCCTTGGAATGGAGTTGGTGGCTTGAGGGTCAGTGAATGACAGCGTCGTCCACCAACCGACGGTATTCGGCCGTGTTGAGCCCAAGAAGCTCGCCAAACACATAAGATTCGTGCTCGCCCAATCCGGGCGTACCACGCTCAATGGAAGGATTGTCCGACCGGCTGAACCGTGCCGGCGCCCCGACGGCGGCACGGACTGTCGCACCGTCGGCCTCCGCTACGTCCACGATTGCCCCACGATGGCGCAGGTGCGGGTCCTGAACGATATCACGTGCCGACCACGACACATGAGCTGGCACGCCAGCCTCCTGTAGGGCCGCCACAGCCTGCTCGGCACCCTGGCCGGCACACCATGCCGCGACGATCTGGTCGAGCACCTCCCGCGCAGTATGGCGGGCTTGCTGGCTGTTGAAGCGGCGATCGGCCACCAGATCAACTTGGCCCATCACGCGCGTCAACGCTTGCCATTCGGCGTCGCTGCCGACCGAAACACTGACCCAACGGTCGAGGTCTCGGCTTTCATACAGGCCATGCGGTGCCCGCCAATGGTCCTCGTTGCCTATACGACCAAGGGCAAGTCCAGCTGCGGAAGCCAACAGCGCTTCGCTCACCAGTGAAGACGCCACTTCGCGGGCAGCGACATCGACATGGGTGCCAAGCCCAGTCCGCCGCCGCTGATGCAATGCAGCAACCGTTGCCAGAGCTGCATTGAGCCCGACAGAATGGTCCATGACGTGACGCATCTCCACCGGCGGTCCATCCCGATAGCCGGTCAGATAGCCCAGCCCACCCCAGGCGCCGAACAGCGGTGCATACCCAGCGAAATGGGAGTCAGGACCGCTCTGGCCGCAAGATGAGATGGAAACCATAACGATGTCCGGCTTGGCAGAGCGCAACGCTTCATATCCAAGCCCGAGGCGAGCCATGACACCGGCACGGAAACTCTCGGCGGCCACATCGGAAATCGCGACCAGTCGCTTTGCCAATGCAACCCCTTCCGGGTGCTTCAAGTTCAAGCGAATTGAAAGCTTGTTCGAGGCGACCTGATCGAAGGTGGCGGGGCCCAGGCGACCATAGACGGTGTGAGGCTTGCGGAAGATGTCGAGTCGCTGAGCGCTTTCGATCTTGATGCATTCGGCGCCGAGCTGCGACAGCATATGAGTGCAGAACGGTCCGGCGGCGTGAACGGTGAAATCGGCAATGCGGAGCCCCGCGAGCGGTTTCATGCGCTAGCCCTCAGTGGAGTGTTCGACATGTCTTTCCCAAGCAGGTCCTGGTCTGCACCTGGCGCCGGCGGAGGATTGGTGAGCGGCAGGGGATCAGAGCCAAACCGGAACGGGGCGGTCTGCAACGGCAGCGGCGGCAGATCAGGCAGGTGCAAATTCGTGAAGGTGCCGCGGGCGCGTTCATGTGCTCCAGACACCACTTGGTCAGGGGTGTTGTAGCGGGCCATCGGCACACCCAGCGCCTGCGCTCGACCGACCAGTTCTTCCACCCGCTGCCGGCTCGCCCAATCGCGAATGTAAGCGTTGATCTCCGCGCCACGTGCAGAACGTTCAACGGGGTCAGCCAGAGCCGGGGCGGTCGCCCAGCTTGGCGAGCCCATCAAGGTAACCAGGCTCTTCCACTGACGCTCCTCCAGGGTAAGCAACTCCACATGCCCGTCGACACATTCGATCACGCCGCCATAGCGAAAGGAGCGGCTGGCACGGTGCTCGGTGGAGCCATCGCCATAGCGTTGAACGGCAAAGGCACCAACTGCGAGATTGGCGTCCTGAATGGAAACATCGACAAACTGCCCCGTCCCTGTCCACAAAGCGGCAAGCCCAGCGAGAGCACCGGCAACGCCTCCCTGGCGTTCGGCAAAGTGGCCGGCGATCTTTAGAGGCGGCCGGTCGGGGAACAGGTCGGCAGAAAGCCCATTGGGCAGAAGGTAGCCCTCCCCCGCTGAGTGAAGGGCGGTGATCTCGCTGCCTTTCCAGTCGGCCTTTGGACCGTTTGCGCCAAAGGGCAGAATGGAGAGATGCACAAGATGGGGATGACGTGCGGCAACGCTGTCCTGATCCAGCCCGTGGGCGGGGCGATCCGCCAGCGGCGTATCGTCAATCAGGATATCGGCGGTTGAGAGCAGGCGGCTGAAAGCCGCCTGCTCTTCGGGAGCGGCCAGGTCGAGGATCACGCTCTTCTTGTCGACGCCGAGCACGGCAAACAAGGCACTGATGCCGGAGGCCTCGTCGAGCATCGGCGCGTGCCGCCGCAACGGGCACAAGCCCGGCGGCTCAACCAGCACGACCTCGGCCCCCATGGCTGCCAAAAGCCGTCCCGCATACGCCGCCGCAACACCAGACGCGGTCTCAATCACCCGCACGCCGCTGAGAGGAAGACGTGTATCCATCGCCAGATGCGCTCCCGTTCCTGTTGCTTAGCGGACGACCGGCAGCTCAAGATCGAGGGCCGAGCCGTCGATGTAAGCCGGAATGTTCGGATCACGCGACGGCAGCACCACCGTGGCCAAGCCCGGCGTGGTCAGCTCGCCACGCTGGTTCTCGCCGCGGATCTCGATGTCGACCAAGGCATGACGGTCCTTGATGTACTTGCGCGTAACCCGGCCACGGCACCAGGTCGTGTCGCCCATCGTGTTGAAGCGGCGCATCTCGGTGCGGACGCGTTTCAGGAACCCGGCGTCACCCATCCAGTTGGTGACCAGCGACGCCATCCAGGACGACCGCTGCGGACCGTAGTCATAGACCCCCGGCACGCCCACCTCCTTGGCGGTCGACTCCCGATGGTGGCCGATACCGGTATATTCCAGCCCGCCGCCCGCCTCCGGATTGCGGAAGAAATGGCCGGGATGCTTCATCGCCGCCTGGAAAACCACGCCATGGGTATGGCCGCGACCGCTGCCGACGAGGAAGCCCATGGTGTCCATCAGCGACAGCGGACCGCGGACGATCGGGTCGAGCTCCTCGCCTTCCTGGACATCCTCCCAATAGCGCACATGGGCGCCGCGCACGCCGTTGATCTCACGCGCGATCGCCTCATCGATCTGCACGAACTCATCGGCGGTGTACTCGTGGGTCTTGATGTCCTTGTACTTGCCGGCATCGCGCGCTGCCTTGCGCTCATGCCGGGTGCAGGTGCCAAGCGCCCGGGCAACCAGCTGGCCATGCTGGTTGAAGTAGCTGGCTTCGACATACTGCAGCACCAGGCGCCCGGAGAACTTGCTCTCCTTCTCCTCCACCCCGACAACACGCTCGACCGCCGCAATGCGATCGCCCGGGCGCACGTGACGGAACAGCTCCCAGTCATTGCCGGCGTAGAACCCATGCACACCGGGAAGGCCCCAGCGCGTGCGCCCCACCCAGCCAAAGGCCATCGGGAACATCGGGTGAGCGACCTGGGTGCCGTAGCGGCTGTTGCGGCCATATTCCAGCTCGCGATAGAGCGGATTGAGGTCGCCGATGCCGTTGCACCAGTTGCGCAGGGTGTCAGGGGTGGCATCTTGAAGATACGGCCCTTCCGGGCGCAGCTGCAGACCGATCATCTCCCGCGCAGCGGCAACCGCCTCATCGGTGATCAGGCCCTCGGCCGGTGCGCCGCCAACTTCCACCGTCGGCTTCGTTTCGATCTCAACGGTCGTCACATCCTGTCTCCATCATTTTCAAAAGGGGAAAAAGGGAAGAGCTGAACTCGCCGGATGCAGGGACCCACCAGGCACCCCTGTCCGCGACAGCCGCCACTCGAAACTCTCAGAAAAAATATAATGCATTCTTTGCCGGGCGTCAACGCCGTTTGGTTGGCTCGGCAAACCGTTTTCCGGCCTGAACCATAGGGATTTAAGAACTTTTGGGGAGAACCTGTGGGCGCCTGCCCACAAAATAATGCATTTTCCTAGCCATTTGGCCTGATGGTCACGGCGCAGCCTGGGGGGCCATAGCCCCACCAGTGCTGAGCATTCCCTTAAAAGCTGTCGGCTGTAGTCACTTGTGCAAACCGGCGCAGCCCGGCAAGCGCAAACTCATGCTCATCCTGGGTCGCACCGGCACAGCAATCTTCAAGAATCACGCAGGTGTAGTCCCGATCGTGTCCCTCGCGCACCGCCGCGGAAACAACCCCATTGGTAGAAACCCCCGCCAGCACGAGGCGGCGGATGCCCCGCGCGCTGAGAAGTGGCGCCAGGGATGTTCCGTAGAAGGGACTGACGCGGTGCTTGACAATATCCGCATCGCCGGGACGCGGGGCGAAATCGGTATAGACTTCGGTCCCCCAAGTACCCAACTTGAAGATGCCATTGTCACGCGCTTTGGTGAACACAGGCGAACTGTCAGGCACCTCGCGGTAATCGGGAGAGAAACCGACACGGACATGGCCGACCATCATGCCAGCAGCCCGGGCGCGGGCGATGGCGCGGACGGTGTTCTCATACACGCCACGTGCTTGCATCAGCGGCACATAGCTCTTTCCCCCGGCTCCCTCTGGATGCACGAGGTCGTTGATCATATCCATGACCAGCAGAATGGATTCGGATGCCATTGGTCCTCCTGTTCCCTGATGACCGCTCAAGACGGTTGGTGGTGTGGCCGGGAGTGGAGGAGGCGCAGCCTAATGGTGAACGCTGGCCTTGAACTCCTCCCAGCCTGAGCGGATATGCGTGCGCAGCGCCACAAGAAGCGCCCCTTCGTCGCGGGCGAGAATCGCCTGCATCATGTCCTGGTGCTCGTCCGATGCACGGTCGATGCGATGTTCCACTTTGTTGATCAGATCGAAGGGGTAGCGTGCCCACAGCGTGCGCACAAAGCGCAGTGTGAGTGGTTGGTCCGCTGCCAGATAAATCAGCTCATGAAAGCGGTAGTTGATGACCCGTACTGCCTCGCGGTCACCACGTTGGCTGGCTGCTTCGATCTGCACCTGCAAGTCACGAAGCTCCTTCACCACGGTTGCGGAGAGCCGCGAAAGTGCTTTCAGGGCCAACTTGCATTCCAACGTGACCCGCAGGTCAACGATTTCCTCTGTGGCGTTGATGTCGAGCGGCGACACCACCGCGCCCCGGTGCGACGCTCCGGTGACGAAGCCTTCTGCTTCCAGCAGCTTCAATGCCTCGCGAACGGGAGTGATGGACGTCCCCAGCATCTCGGCGAGTTCGGCCTGCTTCAGCTTTGAGCCTCGAGGAAAACGGCCGGAGATGATTCCCTCGCGCAGGAAATCTGCGACCCGTTCTTCCTTGGTCTGGTGCAGCAACTGCTCGTCTCTGGTCTGGTGCAGCAAGCCTTGATCCTTCCCGGAAAGGTTCGTCGCCACAAATACCGACAAAACAGTGCATCATGCAACATGTCATCTCAAGGCAGCCGAGGCGGCAGATCAACGCGATGCACTCGCCCTTCAAAGCCGGGGCCGGCCGGCGGATAGAGGTCGATGACACGCGGATCATGTGCAGGAATCACATGGTCGTCGCTGTCAGCCATCTCGCGGATCCGACCATGGGCTGCGATCATGTCCGACACATTAAAGGCGACCGCGAAGGGAATTCCGCGCTCCAGCTCTTCATAATAATGCAATGCATCAGAGGCGAGAACGACCCATCCTCGGGCGGTCCGTACACGCACGATTTCCTGCCCTGCGCAATGTCCGCCCACCCAATGAACGGAAACACCATCAGCGATTTCTCGGTCGCGGCCATGCAGGTCCACACGGCCTTGATGGAGCAGTTCGACCATCTGACAGATCTCGTCGACCTCATAGGCGTGGCGGAACCAACGCTGGCCCATCCAAGGACCGGTCACATAGGCCATCTCCTCCGCTTGCATGTGGAACCGGGCGTGCGGAAATGAGCCAAGATGTCCAGTATGGTCATAGTGCATGTGGGTGATCACGACTGTCTCAATCGCGTCAGGTTCTATGCCGAAATCGCGCAGTGTCGAAACCGGGTCGAGCAGCATGGTGTGGCCATGCCGGGCAGCCTTGCCAGCGTCCATGCCAGTGTCAATGATGATCGCATGATCACCATTCCGCAAGAACCAGCAGAAGAAATCCATTTGTAGAATTTCATTCGGCTGTGCATCAAGAATGAAGTTACGGCCGCGCGTGCGGTTAGTGTTTGTTCCATAGCGGATCGCGTAGATCTCGTACTCAGTCGATTCCCCATGCTTTTTCATCACACCAACTCCTTCCCGGCGCTTTTTGCGGCGGGTATTATGCCGCGTTATGGCTTGCAGAACCAAGATAGGCGTCGATCACTTCCTGCCGTGCTGAGCCGGTTTGCAGGTCACTCCTGTGACGATGACCGACCAGTCGGCCGGATCGCAGGAAATGAATGTTGTCGGCGAGACGCATGGTCATCTGCAGGTTCTGCTCAACCAGCACGATGGCCAGGTTACTGCCCTGCTGGATCCCGGCAAGCCGGTCGAACACCCGCCGCACCAACAGGGGGGCGAGGCCAAGCGACGGCTCATCCAACAGCAACAGCTTCGGTCCCGCCATCAGCCCACGGCCGATCGCCAGCATCTGCTGTTCGCCACCGCTGAGCCGCCAGGCTGGCCCGTCGAGCCGACCGGTAAGTTCAGGGAACAGGTCCAGCATTGCCGTCAGCCGTTCCCGGCGCTGGGTAGCTGGAAGCTGATAGCCGCCAAGAACGAGATTTTCGCGGACCGTCAGGCTGCCGACGACCGCACGTCCTTCGGGCACATATACGATGCCGCGGGCCACCCGCTGCCGAACAGTAAGGCCACCGATTGGCTCGCCTTCAAAAATCAGTTCCCCTCTGGCAGGAACGAGCCCGGCCAGCGCTTTCATGATTGAACTTTTGCCGGCACCGTTGGCTCCCAGCAGAGCCACCACCTCGCGCGGGCCGACCACGAAGGAAACCCGCTCGACCGCCTGGGCTTGTGTGCCGTAAATGACTGAAAGATCATGCACCGCAAGCAAGTCAGTCATCGTCGTCGCTCCCCAGATAGATCCGGACCACGTCCGGGTTGTCACGCACCTCGCGGGGCGTGCCGCATGCGACGAATTGCCCGAAGTTCAGCACGTAGATGCGGTCGGAGACGGTCATCACGAGATCCATGTCATGCTCGACCACCACCATCACGAGGTCGGGCGACGCCAGACGCTGAAGTGTCTTGGTTAGATCCCGTGTTTCCGAGTTGTTGAGTCCGGCGGCGGGTTCGTCCAGCAACAGGACGGAAGGACGGCCAGCAATCGCCCGGGCGATCTCCACCAGCCGCTGATTGCCGGGCGGCAACTGGGCAGGATAGCGATCGGCCACGTCCTTCAATCCAAACTCATCCAGCGCCGCCTCGGCGGCGACCCGCATGGCGGATCGTTCCCGCCTGCCGCGGGGCAAGGGCAGAAAGGCGTTCAACCAGCCTGCATGGTGGTTGCGGGCCACCCCCATCATCACATTCTCCACGACCGTCAGGTCGGGACAGAGCGCCACCGTTTGAAAGCTGCGCAGCACTCCGTGCTCAGCCCGCGCCGCCGGCGGAAGGCCGTTCAATGGCCGCCCACCCAATGCGATGGCCCCGCGCTGTGGCCGATACGCCCCGGTCAGACAGTTGAACAAGCTGGTCTTGCCGGCACCATTTGGGCCGATCAGTCCAGTGATCTCACCAGGGCGAAACTCCAGGTCAAGTCCGCGCAGCACCGAAAGGCCACCGAAGGAGAGTTCGATCCCTGTCGCAGTCAAGGCAGCGGCCGTCATGAAGCGCTCCTCTCGTTACGGCGGCGTTCCAGGCGTTGGCGGAGCTTCGGGGCGAAATGGCCGATGAGGATAACCGCCAGCAATGCGCAGCCGTAGAAAACCGGGATCCAGCTGCCGGCACCAGCCAAGGTCTGCGGCACCAGTGTCAGGAACGCGCCGCCGATCAGCGCGCGTCCAAGGGTCAGCCCGTAGAAGCTGACGACGGAACCCACCAGCAGAAAGATTGCTGACCAGAGCGTGAAGCCGCTGGGGGATACCGTGGCACTGGCGTAAGCGAGTGAGGCCCCGGCACCGCCGGCAACCGCGGCGCTGATTGCCATCACCGAGAGCCGCGCCCACGTCCGCCGCGTGCCGAACGCATCGGCCGCCGCGGGATGGCTGCGCGCGAGCAGCAGTGCCATGCCCTGCCGCGACTCCCGCAGGCGAGCCAACACAAAGACGCCAGCGAACAACAGCAGCAGCGCGACATAATATCTCTGCAAGCCGACCGCCCCGAACGGCACAACGTGTTGCGCAACGTAGAGGCCCTCGTACCCGCCAGTCCAGGCATCACCGGCATCGATGATCTCCGGCAGCGCCAGCACCAGGGCCATTGTCGTCACGGCAAGATAGATCCCGGAGAGCCGCCGTGACGGCCAGGCGAAGGCAACACCCAATAACCCTCCCGCCGCCACCGCCAGCGGCAAACTGAGCCACAAGGGGACGCCGAAGCGCGTTTCGCAAATGGCAACGGTATAAGCGCCGGCGGCCAGGAAGACGCTGTGTCCGATCGACACCTCTCCGCCGTAACGGACCAGCATGCTGACGGACAGCACACCAAGGCTGTTGGCGAAACAAATTCCCAGCGCAAAGAGCCAGGATGGCGCAACCATCAGCGGAAGGCACAGCAGCAACACGGACAGAGCGACCGTACCGGCCGGGCCCGAAACCAACCGCATGGCATCAGCCGAAACCCGCTTGTCTGTGTAGGACATTCCGACGCTCTCAGACACGGGAGCCTCCTCCAGCTGCTGCGAGCACACCATTGGGAAAGATGTTGAGCGCCACCAGGATGATCCCCAGGAGGAAGGTGCTGCTGAACTGTGGGGAGACGTAGTAAGTGAAGACGTTCATCAGCACGCCGATCAGGATGCCGCCGATCAGCGCCCCCGGTAGGCTGGTGAAGCCGCCGACGACAGCGGCGGCAAAGGCCTGGAGCATGAACACCGCCACCGTGGTGACGCTCAAAAACGTCGTCGGCACGATCAGCAGCGCTCCCACCACGCCCAGAAGCGCGGCCACCATCCAAGCGAAGACATGCACCGCCCTTAGGCTGAGACCGCAGACCTCCGCTGCGAACGGATTGTCCGACATCGCTCGGAAGGCCACGCCAAGCTTGGTGTGATCGATGACGAAGAACAGCGTAACGATGGTGATGAGAGCCACCGACAGCACGGTCAGGTCATAGCCAGTGATGCGCAGGCCAAGAACTGTTGCGCGGTAGTCCGGCACCGGCAAGTCGAGCGCCACAATGTCGGCGCCGAACACGAGCAGCGTCACCCCCTGTGCGATCAAGCCAATGCCAAGAGTCGCAATCGTGGCGGTGAGATCGGATTCAAAAACCAGTGGCGAGATCAGGCAATAGGTGAGAAATGCGGCCGCCAGGACGATCACCAACGTCGCGGTCACCGCCACACCCCACGAAAGCTGCAGGAGTACGCCGCTCGACAGGCCGTAGACCAGAAAGGCTGCTAGACCGGCGAAGTTGCCATGTGAAAAATTCACGACCTTCGAGCATTTGAAGATCATCACCAGCCCCATTGCGCCAAGCGCATACAGGCATCCGGTGATGAGGCCAGACCAGACCAACGGAAACAGATCGGACAGCAGCGCGAGGAGGGCGGAGGTTGACGGCATCAGCTTTCCTCCTCCAGGACACCCTGCTCCACAAGCTGGATAACGCCTGGGAAGTAGCGGCCACCTAGGCCACTCTCAACAGCGAGTTCATAATAGCGCCGCACTGTCTCGGCCGCCTTGATCGGGACTCCGGTCTCTTCTGCCAATTGAAAGACATAGCTGATGTCCTTCAGCACGTATTCCGGTGAGAACGCCCGTTCGGGAAACTGCCGCGGCAACATTGCCTTCATGCCATGGTTGCGCAAGACGAAGCTGTCACCGGAGCCCTTGGAGACAGCCTCGAGCAGAATTCTGGGGTCGACTCCGGCTCTTTCGCCGAGCACCATCATCTCTGCCAATGTGACGACATGCTCAAAGACAAGCATGTTGTTGACCAACTTCAGCACCTGCCCTGCCCCGACATCCCCACCATGCGTGATGTCGGTTGCCATGTAAGCCAGGACCGGCTCGATACGGTCAAAGACGGGGGCGCTGGCGCCAACCATGATGGAGAGTTCGCCCCGTTGTGCAGCCTCACGCGTGCGAGCCACCGGTGCGTCGACGAAGTCAATGCCATGTCCGGCCAACCGTCCGGCCATTGTGCGGGCGACCGCGACCGGCGTTGTCGACAGGTCGATCACCACCGACCCGGCGCGCAACCCCACTGCCACCAGCTGTTCGCAAACAGCTTCCACTTGCGGTCCACCTGGCAGCGACAAGCAGACAATGTCTGCAGCGCCGGCAATGGCGGCGATGTCAACTGGCTCTGCTTTGGTGCCTGACAGCGCGTCAAGGGCAGCCGGTGTCATGTCATGGGCAAGCAACCGTCCCGGATGCTTTCGCGCCACATTGTGGCACATCGGGCCGCCCATGACGCCCAACCCGATAAATCCAATGGTTTCGTTGGTCATGGCATCAATCCATCAGCATGCCGCCGTTGACGTCGAGCACCGTTCCGGTGATCCAGTTCGACTGCGGCGAGGCAAGGAAGACGATCGCTTGGGCGATGTCGTCCGGTTGGCCGAAGCGGCCGAGCGGGACATTGCCATTGGCCGACGGCGCCGCTTTTTGCGTTACGGTTTCCCACATCGGGGTTTCCACCGGCCCCGGCGCCACGATGCTCGCATAGACGCCTTTCGCAGCACCGGCCTTGGCGACCCACTTCATGAGGCCATGAACCGCTGATTTCGCTGCGACATAGGAGGGACCGGAGGCAACCCCGCCGATCTTCGCTGCGATCGAGCCAAGCGCTACCATTTTGCCGTATCCCTGGCGCTCCATCACCGGCATGACTGCACGCACCGGATGCACCACGCCCATGAGGTTGACATCCAAGATCGATTGCCATTCGTCGTCTGTCGACTCCATCAGCGGCCGATGCGAGATGGTGCCGGCACACAGGATCAGAATGTCGATGCGCCCATATGCCTCGATCGTGTCCTTCACTGTCTGTTCCACCGAAGCGCGGCTGGTCACATCCAACGCTTGGTAATCGATACGTTCATGGTCAAAGACGGCAGAGGCATGGATATCAGTCGCCAGAACACGCGCTCCGGCCTGTGCCAAGGCCAGAGCCGTCGCCCGTCCAATGCCGCCGGCCGCTCCGGTCACGACGGCGACTTGCCCCTCCAGGCATGGTGGCCCGCTCAAATGAACATGCTGCATGTATACGCCCTCTGTGTCGTGGAGGCGGGCTCAGCGGAGCCCAAGAAGATGGAGCGAAACAGGCGAGGATCACTCGGCCTTTGCGTTGAAAACCACGTCTGGATAAGCTCGGAAATCACGAACCAGGACAAACTGGCCATTTTGGGCTTGGATAATGCCTTCCTGCCGCGTGCCGCGATGGTCGCCGGCCTTGAAGCTCACCCCTTTGGCGCCGCCGACGGTAACACCCTCGAGCGTCTCCAGGGCCTTGACCAGATTTTCGCGCGTCAGCGGCTTGCCACTTTTCAAGAGCGCTCGGAAGCCTTCACCGAAGACGGCGGCGTTGCTCCAGCCGTTTAGGCCGAAAACGCCTTGCGCATCACTCGGATAGTGTTTTTTAACCGCCTCGCGGTATGCAGCCACCGACGGATCATCGCTGGTTACCGGCAGCAACCATGACGAGAAGTAAACCCCATTCAAGAGATCTCCGGCGAGCTTGAACGTGGAGGGGTCGGCGGTGAAAAAGGGAGCAAACCACTTCACGGCCAGCCCTCCCTGATCAGCTGCTTTCAGTGCTGCTGCCAAGTTGGCATTGGAGCCGAACAGCACCACGGCTTCGGCACCGGCGTTCGACACGCGGCGGATATGGGGAGCGAAGCTCGTGGTCTTTACGTCGAAGGGGACAGATTCTGCGGGCTCAAGCCCGAGATGTTTCATATAAAGATCGAAACCCCGCTTGCCTGACTTGCCGAGCTCATCGTTTTCCCAGAGAAGAGCAATTTTCTTGAGCTTTAGGTCCTTAGCGGCATAGTCAACATTCATCGCCGCCGACCATCCGTAATCCGGCAACAGCGGGAAGACATTGGGATCGATGTAGAAGGCAGACGCGCCACCAATTGGCCCAACAATGGGAAGCCCCACCTCCCTGGCATAGGGCAGGACGGCTGTGTTGGTGGCCGTGCCCACCGGCGCTGCCAGAGCGAAGATACCTTGCCCCTCCACCAACTGACGGGTCACCGATGCAGAACGCGCTGGCTCGTAACCATCGTCCTGGGCGACGTACTTGACAGTCCAGCCTTCGATGCCGCCAGTTTCATTCACATGCTTGAAATAGGCGTCTGCAGCGTGGGTCAAGGTCGCGTAGAATGGCACCGGACCAGTAACGGGCGTGAAGGCACCGACGGTGACGGTTTTGTTCGCTTCATCAATCCCGATGTTTTGTGCCTGTACTGATGCAGTCGCTGTAAACGCCAGCAGCCCGATTCCTGCTGCAAGGCTCCTCAGGTTCAGCATGACGACGCTCCTCCCAGGTTTCTCGGAACGGCTCTTTTGCAGAAAGCTATGGCAGGAAACAGTCCGGCGTCAACACAAAATGCATTGTGCACTGCTTCTGTCGAGTACCAGCCGGTGGTGATTCCGGTTAATTAGCGGGCGTTCATGGGTTTTCGCCACATGAACCGCGGCAGCGGGCGCGCGGCTGATGCACATATAATGCATTATCCTGCGGCTGTCCGACTGGTCCCATACGGTCCTTCCCCTTTCAGGAGCCTCAGAGCCTATCCTGGAAGATTATTTCCGTGCGAGGCGGCAGAGCATCAGCCGGATCATTGCGATGCGGATGAAGGCGACGGATCTGCGGAGGTACTGCTCGTAATGGCGCACGAGGAGGCGGCAGCGTGTGAGCCATGACAGCGTTCGCTCGACCAGCCGCCGCTTCGGAAGCACGACGAAGCCCTTGGCCTGATCGGAGCGTTTGACGATCTCCAGCCGCCAGTCGCCGGTGCCGCTCACCTTGGCGGCGGCGACCTCGCCCTGATAGCCACCGTCAGCAAAGATCACCTGAATGAATGGGAACAGCGTGCGGGTTGCCTTGTCCAGGACCAGGGCGGTGCCGTCACGGTCCTGGATATCGGCACGATGGACAGCGACGTTCAGGAGCAGTCCGAGCGTGTCGACGAGGATGTGGTACTTGATGCCTTTGATCTTCTTGCCCGCGTCGTAGCCGACCGGGTTCGCCGCAGCCCCCCTTTTCCGCCGCGCGGACGCTTTGGCTGTCGACCACGGCGGCGGTCGGGCTGGGCTCGCGGCCTTCCTGCGCGCGGACCCGCTGGTAGAGGTCATGGTGGATGCGCTCCAGCGTTCCCTCCCAGGCCCATAGGTGCAGATAGCCATGCACCGTGCTGCGCGGCGGCAGGTCCTTGGGCAGGTGACGCCATTGGCAGCCCGTCTCCAGAACGTACAGCACGCCGTTCAGCACCGCCCGAAGATCGACGCTGCGGTGCCGACCACCGCGCCGAGCCGGTGGGATGAGCGGCTCGACGATCCGCCATTCCTCATCGCTCAGGTCGCTTGGGTAGCGCAGCCTGCTGCGGTCATGGCGCTCTCGTTATTCCGGCGTCCACATCCTTGCCTCCGTCTTGGAGGCACCTTTGAATCACAACTGATTCATTCGATTCAACTTCTTCTCGGACGGGCTCTCAGGCACGGCGACGATGAAAGAACGGACGGCGGTCCACTACTCCAAATACGGGTGATTGACGCATCCTGCGACTTCGACCTCGGGCAGTATCTCAGTCGATATCCGATATTTTAAAATATCCGCCCAGCCTGATCCAAAGGTTATGGGCGGTTTTTCCATGGACAGCATTTGAGTGCTCTGACATCGTTCGAATACGAACCTTCACGGGGACGGTGATTGGAGACAAGAGCAATGAAAACCTCATCCACAAGTTTCAGGGCGGCCTGCCTGTTCGCACTTGCCGGTATCGGCATGGGGATTGGAATGGCCGCATCGCAGAACCACGACCTGATGCCGGCCCATGCCCACCTCAACCTGCTGGGCTGGGTGTCGCTTTTCCTGTTCGGCGTCTATTACCGGCTGCATCCGGCGTTGGAGACCAGCCGTCTGGCGATGACGCAGATCGTCGTCTGGTGCGTCGGCACGGCTTTCCTGACCGTCGCCGTCGCCGCCTTGCATCTCGGCTATACCGCGTTCGAGCCGGTCGCCGCGGTCAGCGCGCTGTTGCTGCTGGGTGCGCTCGGGCTCTTCACCCTGCTGGTTTTCCGCTCCGGCAAGCAGACGCAGGCCGCAACGCCGGCGCTGACGGCCGCAGAGTAATCCGCACCGCCAGTGCCTTCTTAGGGCGAGCGATCCCGGGGCGGGCCAGTCGGGGACGAGCAAGCCGGCGTTAGACCGGATGTCCCGGATTTGGAGCCTTCTCGAAGCGCTCGCCCTCGGCGGCCTTCTTATTTTCCTCGGTCGTGCGCGACACCGCGCCGCCGCCTTCGCCGGGTGCGGCCGGATCGCGATCCGTGCGCCGGTCCTGTTCCTGATTCCGCTCTTTCGTGCCGGACATGGACGGCTCCCTGGGACAGTTGAGGATACAGTCCCCAACCGGCAAAGCGTCATGCCGGTTCCGGCCCTCCATCGCAGATGGCCGCCATGGCCCGCCGAGGCCCTTTTCCTGTCCGCAGCATTTTTTTGAAAAAATCCGCGCCAGCTTTCGCCGGCCGTTCCGTGGATAGCCACAGAACGAACGGGGCGGCGCCAGCCCGCCGCCCATCCCGTAGTGCCATCGGCCTGAACCGCCGCGAAATCCCGCCCGGATTCCGCGAACGGGCCGCGATTGGGTGGAGAAGGCGATGCTGGTCGATTCTGTCAGCTCTACAACCGCGACGACCTCGACGAAATCCACATCCTCGTCGAGCACGTCGTCAACCGCGTCCACGAGCGACACTTATCAAACCTTCCTGACCCTGCTGACGAAGCAGCTGGAAAATCAGGATCCGACCAATCCGGTGGACACCACCACCTTCACCACCCAGCTCGTCCAGATGTCGTCGCTGGAACAGCAGATGTCGACCAACGACAAGCTCGACACGCTGAATAGCTCGGTGACGGAACTGTCAAGTACGGCCGCGTCATCGCTCGGCACCACCAGCAGCGCCGTGAGCTACTACGGCAAGACGGTCGAGGCCGAAGGTTCCACCACGCCGTTGCAGGACGGCGAAGCGACCTGGGAATACGACCTCGAGTCCGCCGCGTCCTCGGTCAAGCTGACCATCACCGATTCCAGCGGGAACACCGTCTACAGCGACGCCAGTTCCTCCACCGCCGCCGGCACGCATGAAGTGACCTGGGACGGCATCGGCACCGACGGCAAGAGCTACAGCAGCGGCACCTACACCCTGTCGGTGACCGCGCTCGACGCCAGCGGCAACGCCATCGACACCACCACCCGCTTCAAGGGCACCGTGACCGCGGTCGACAGCTCCAGCGGCACGGCGGTGCTGACTGTCGGCGGCGTCAGCCTGTCGGCCGACAAGGTACTGACGCTCTCCTGACCCCCTCTCCCGGACATTTGGAAAGACAGGTGCCGCCATGAGCCTCACCAGCGCGATGTACAGCGCCACGTCCGGGCTGACCGCCCAGAGCAAGGCGCTCGCCAGCATCTCCAGCAACATCGCCAATTCCAGCACCACCGGCTTCAAGGGCACGGTGACGGAGTTCACCTCCTACATCAACAAGACAACCACGGTGGACGAGCAGGTCGGCGGCGTCATCGCGTCGAACACCCGCAGCGTCAGCCGGCAGGGCGAAATCCAGTCATCGGCCACCACCACCAACATGGCCGTCAACGGCGACGGATTCTTCGTGGTGTCGGACGAGACGTCGGACGGCGGCACCTATTTCACCCGCAACGGCTCCTTCTCCACCGATTCCAACGGCAATCTGGTCAATTCGGAGGGCTATTACCTCTATGGCTGGGCGGTCGGTGACGACGGCACCGTCAAGGCCGGCAACAAGACCTCGACCGACAGCCTGGAGGCGATCAACCTCACCAGCATCAAGGGCACGCCCAAGGCGACCTCGACGCTGGACATCGAAGCCAACCTGCCCTCCGACGCCGAGACCGGCGACAGCTTCACCACCGACGTCGAGCTGTTCGACGCGCTGGGCAACAGCCATTCGGTGACGATGACCTGGAGCAAGACGGCCGACAACACATGGTCGCTCAGCGCATCGGACCCGACCAGTTCAGCCGACGGCACCACCGTCACCGGAACGATTTCCGGCTTTCCCATCGCCATCACCTTCAACAGCGACGGCTCGCTGGCCGGCGCCACCCAGACCGACAGCAGCGGCACCACGACCAGCGTCGATCCGTCGGCCATCAGCTTCTCGGTCGGCGGCTGGACCACCGGCGCCAGCGGCAGCAGCGTGTCGATGAATCTCGGCAGCGCCGACAGCACGACCGGGCTGACGCAGTACGCGTCGGGCGAGGACGCCGCCGCCATCGGCGACTGGACGGCGACCGGCGACGGCTATGAACCCGGCACGCTGACCGGCACCACCATCGACAGCAGCGGCGTGGTCCGCGCCACCTTCGACAATGGCGAGACGCGGGCGATCTACCAGATTCCCATCGCGACCTTCGCCAACGCCGACGGGTTGGAGAGCGAGAGCGGCACCACCTTCACCCAGACCTACGAGTCCGGCAATTACCAGCTGCGCACCGCTGGCGACGGCGCCGCCGGCGAGATCGAGGCGAGTTCCCTGGAAAGCTCCACGGTGGAACTGACCGACGAGTTCAGCCGCATGATCGTGGCTCAGCAGGCCTATTCCGCCGCATCCAAGGTGATGACGACGGCGCAGGACATGCTGGACACGTTGATTTCGATGAAGCGGTGACGCCATGACCGCCGCACCGGACGAGGGGTTTACCCACGCCGAAGCCCTGCTGCTGGAACACCGCCGGCTGGTGGTGCAGGCGCGGACCTTGCTGGCGCGGGTTGCGACGCGCGCCGAACGGCTGGCGATGGCCGACGACCTGATCGCGCTGATCGACGGGCTGGATGTGGAGAAGCGCGCCCTTGCGGCGCGGATCCACCGCGGACGGGTCGCGAACGCCGCGATGAGCGCCTATGGGCGGGCGATGGCGGCACGGCGGTGAGCTGTTGGGCGGGTGTCGGCTTCGATTGCCCCCTCCCCGACCCTCCCCCGCTTCGCGGGAGAGGGTGCCCTACGCGAAGCGGCGGCAGTCCCCTCCACCGCCAGCGGCGGGGGAGGGTTAGGGAGGGGGCATAGAACTGCACATCTCTCGAATTCCCACCCAAAAACCCCGCCAGCTTTCCCCCCACCGGCCGTGGAACCAGACACCCAACTTCCGGAACTATCGCCATGGCGCTTAAACAGACGCTGCGCAAGCCGGCCCCGCCGAAGCCCGTCCTGACCAAGGCGCAGGCACCCGCCCACCCCGCCGAACCGGCCTGCCCCACCATCTTCCTCCGCGTCGATGCTGTTGATGTGCTGGAGGCCTTCGTCGCCGAACTGGACCGCAGCGCGGCGCGTGCCGAAGCTGCCGTGCGCGAGGGACGGCCGCGCGACGCGCTGCTGGCGGCCGGCGACATGCAGATGCTGCTGCGGACCTGGAAGGACCGGCTGACCGATGCTCTGTCGCAGACGCGCAGCAAGCGCATCGCCCCCGCCGTGCGCGGCGCCGCCAAGGCCGCCGCCGACCGCGTGCTGCCGGCGCTGGCCGCCCGCATGCGGGAGATCGAGGCGCAGATCAAGGTGCACCGCGCCCGCCAGAACGCCATCGGCGCCGCCCTGCGCGCCGCGTCCACCGCGCCAGCCGGCGTGTATGGCGTCGCCTATGGCGCTGCCGGGCGCTACGGCGCACGGGTGGCGATGCGCACCACCTGCCATGTCGTCGGCCTGACGGCCTGACGGCAGGCAACACAGGGGAGGAAAGCCGCCATGTCGCTTCGCGTCGCCAGTTCCATCGCCACGTCGGCGCTGCGCACGTCCGAGGTTGGGATCGCCGTCGCCTCCTCCAACGTCGCCAATGCCGACACCGACGGCTACACTCGCAAGACCGCCTCCAACGTCACGCGCAGCACCGGCACCAACATCTCCAGCGTCGACGTCACCGCCGTCAGCAGTACTGTCGACCGCTATCTGCTGAAGACCCTGGTCGCGGCCCAGTCGGACCTCGGCTACACCGACACCCGCAACAGTTATCTCGACCGGATGCAGTCGGCCTTCGGCAGCGTCAGCGACGACGACAGCGGCGGCACCGACATCGGCTCGATGATCGACGCGCTGGCCGACACGCTGGGCACGCTCGCCACCTCTCCCGAAAGCGAGAGCGCCAAGGCCGCCACCGTGCAGGACCTGTTGGATCTGGCGGAGTCGCTGCGCAGCACCTCCTCTTCCATTCAATCCCTGCGCGCCCAGGCGGACGACAAGATCGCCAGCACCGTCGACAGCATCAACGAGACGCTGAACAGCATCGATTCCCTGAACGACCGGATCGTCAAGGGCAAGGCGCTGGGCCAGAACGTCACCGACCTGGAAGACCAGCGCAACACCGCGCTGAAGAGCCTGGCGACCAACATCGACGTCACCTATCAGGTCGACGACAGTGGGCTGATGCGCATCGCCACCGCGTCGGGCAAGTCGCTGCTCGACAGCAAGGTGCATGAACTGTCCTACACGCCGGCCGCCTCGGTCAGCGCAAGCACGGTCTACAGCGCCAGCGGGACCAGCGGCAGCAGTGGATTTGGCGGCATCATGCTGAACGGCACCGACGTCACCGGCTCATCGCTGGGCGGCACGCTGGGCGCCCTGGTGCAGTTGCGCGACACCGACCTGCCGGCACAGCAGGCAAGCCTGGACGAGTTGGCGACCACCCTGATGGACAGCCTGAACGCGATCCAGAACCAGGGCACCGCCTACCCCGCCCCGCAAAGCCTGACCGGCACCGAGACCGTGTCGGCCAGCGACGCGCTGAAGGTGACCAGCGGCACGCTGCGCGTCGCCGTCACCGACAGCAGCGGCAAAGCGGCGGAGGTCCTCGACATCGACCTGTCGACCATGTCGACGCTGCAGGACGTGGTCGACGCCATCAATTCGATGAGCAATGCGTCCGCCTCGATCTCCGCCGACGGGAAGCTGGTGATCTCCGCCAACAGCGCGAGCAACGGCATCGCGCTGGGCGGCGATGACGGCACCTTCTCCGATGCCTACGGCATGAACGACCTGCTGACCGGCACCGGCGCCTCCGACATCAAGGTTGCGACGCGTATTGCCAGCGACAGCAGCCTGCTCGCCACCAGCGCCTTGTCCTCGACCAGCAGGCTGACCGCCGGCGACGCGGTGCTGACCAGCGGCGAGGGATCGGTGGCGCAGGCACTGTCGGCCGCATTTTCCGACAGCCACGACTTCGATGCCGCCGGCGGTTTGAGTGCCCGCAAGACGACCTTCGCCGGCTATGCCGGCGCGGTGATCCAGGGGGCGGCTACTGTCGCCGACACGGCATCCGCCGCCTACGACAGCCAGAACACCTACACCAGCAGCCTCGAATCGACCTTCTCGTCGCAGAGCGGCGTGAATGTCGACGAGGAGACCGCCGCGATCTCCGCCCTGCAATCCGCCTACGAGGCCGCAGCCGCGGTCATGAAGACGCTGCAGGAGATGTTCAGCACGGCGCTCGACATGGTCCAGTAGAGGAGACCGCGATGGAACGGGTCGCGACCTACAACCATCAGAACACGCTCGTCCAATACATGATGAAGGCCGAGGCCAAGGTGGCCGCGGAACAGATCCGCTCGGCGTCGGGACTGAACTCCACCGACTACAAGGGCATCGCGTCGGACAGCGGCCGGCTGGTGAACCTCGAAAGCCATTACCGCCGGCTGGAACAGTATATCGACGAGGGCGAGGTCGTGAACGGCCGCATCCAGTCGATGTACGACGCCACCGGCAGCATGTCGGACCTGACCTCCCGCCTCAGCGCGCTGATCACCGGCCTGCAGGGCGACAATGCGGCCGGCGTCGAAGGCGTGGTGGCGGAAGCGGCCCAGCTGATGCAGGAATTCGGCGGTCTGCTGAACACCAAGCAGGACGGCCGCTATCTCTTCGCCGGCGGGCGCACCGACCAGCAGGCGGTCGACCTCGACAGCTACACCGCCGCGACCTACCCGTCGAGCGCCGACACCGGCTATTACCAGGGCGATTCCACCGTCGCCCATTTCCAGGCGGCCGACGATTTCGTGCTGTCCTACGGCGTCACCGCCGATCAACCGGCGTTCGAAAAGGCGCTCCGCGCCTTCAGCCTGATCGCCAACATGTCGACCGACCCTGTCGACGACGATCTGCTGGCCGAGGCGACGCAGCTCGCCTCCGACGCCACCAACAGCCTGTCGATCGTCCAGGCGAAACTCGGCGCCGCCAGCTCTTCGCTGGAGAACACCATCGACCGCCATGTCGACGAACAGCTGGTGCTGCAAACCCAGGTGGAGGACATCCGCAGCGTCGATCTGGCGGAATCCACCACCAAACTGTCGCAGCTCCAGGCCTCGCTGGAGGCGACCATGAGCCTGATGAAGATCCTCGAGGAGAACAACCTGTCCAAATACCTGTGAACGCAGGCGCTCTTGCAAAAAAGCGCTAACCCGATCGAAAAATCCCGCCAGTTTTTGTCGCCTGCCCCGTGAGTCCCAGTGAGGGTCACCGAAACGGCCCGGTTCGATCAGGAGACCACATCATGCCCGTCATCTCGACCAACACGGCTTCCAATTCGGCCCTTCGTTACCTGAACATCAATTCAACCAACCAGTCGGACTCGGTCTCGAAGATTGCCAGCGGTTCGCGCATCACCAAGGCGTCGGACGACGCCGCCGGCCTCGCCGTCGGCACTTCGCTGCAGTCGGACATCACGGTGCTGAACCAGGCGGCCACCAACGCCTCGCATGGGTCGTCGATCCTGCAGACCGCCGACGGCGGCATGTCCAGCATCTCCGACATCGTGCAGCGCATGCGGTCGCTGGCCACGCAATCGCTGTCCGGCTCGGTCACCGACAACGAGCGCTCCTATCTCGACGCCGAGTTCCAGCAGTTGCAGGACGAAATCGACGGCATCGCGTCGGGCACCCGCTTCAATGACGAATCGCTGCTCGACGGCTCGACCAACTGGGCGTCGGGCGTGAACTTCCGCGTCGGCACCACGTCGAACGACAACATCACCGTACAGATCGCCGGCGTCACCACGACCGGGCTGGGCATCAACACGCTGGATGTCGGCACCTCGGCCACCGCCGCCGCGGCACTGACGGCGCTGGACACCGCGGTGACCACCCTGTCGGACGCCCGCGCCGACGTCGGCGCGCTGATCTCGCGCTTCGAATTCCGCAGCGACATGATCGACACGACCATCGAGAACACCGAGGCCGCGCAGTCCGCCATCATGGACGTGGACGTTGCCGAGGAGCAGTCGAAACTGTCGTCGGAAAAGGTCCTGACCCAGGCCGCCATCGCGGTGCTGTCCCAAGCGAACTCGATGCCGGAGAATCTGCTCTCCCTTCTCCGCTGACGGTTCGCAAGGCCGCCGGCGGGGGCGCGCGTCCCGCACAGCCTTACACACTCGGGGGGACGTCGCCGGCGGCCGTTTCCTTCCATCGCCAGCGCAGCAAAAACCCCGCATCGCCGTGCCATCCGCCGCGCCCCCCGCGGCCGGAACCGGGAGAGCCTTGCCATGACCACCGTCAGCTCCACCACATCCAGCACGGCCGCGACGACGGGTTATTCGGCGCTGTCCTCCAGCGATTCGGGCACCGGCATCGATTATGCCACCCTGATCGAGGCGAAAGTGAATGCGAGGCTGGAGAAGGCAGACCGCATCGACACCAAGATCACCGCGAACGAGGCGAAGATCACCGCCTACACCGACCTTCAGGACAAGCTCCAGGCGGTCAACGACGCCATCGACGGGCTGCGCAACCGCAGTGTCTCCACCGGTGCGTCCTCCAACCTGTTCAGCCAACGGACCGCCTATGTCGGCGACGACGACGTGTTCAGCGCCACGGTGGACGACGATACGGAGGTCGGCACCTATTCGGTCGTGGTTCAGCAGCTCGCCACCAAGCACAAGATCGCAGCCGACGCCGTCAGCAGCAAGACCGACGCGCTGGGCTATTCCGGCAGCTTCACGCTCCAGGCGGCCGACGGCAGCGCCGTCACCATCTCTATGGAAAGCGACGACAGCCTGACCGACCTGCGCGACGCCATCAACGCCAACAAATCGACCAGCGGCGTCACCGCCAGCATCGTGCAGGTCAGCGACAGCAGCTATCAGCTGATCCTGACCGCCAACGACACGGGCGAGGAGATCAGCCTGACCGACGGTGGCGACGGCGTCCTGTCCTCGCTCGGCCTGACTGACAGCGACGGCGCCATCAAGAACGAGCTGGTCGCGGTGCAGGATGCGATCGTCGAGATCGACGGCGTCAGCATCACCCGCAGTACCAACACCATCAGCGACGCCATCGAGGGCGTGACGCTGAACCTCTACAGCGCCAGCCCGGACACGGCAGTCTCGATGGAGGTGTCGACTGACCTGTCCTCGATCAAGTCGGCGATCACCAGCTTCGTCGACGCCTACAATGAATACCGCGACTTCGTTCTGACGCAGCAGGCGACGACCAGCGACGGCACGGCGTCCAGCGACGCGACGCTGTTTTCCGACAGCCTGCTGCGGCAGATCGTCCGGTCGGTCAACAGCGCCCTCAACACGTCGATCACCACCGACGACGGCACGGTGCTGTCGATGGCCTCGCTGGGCATCAGCTTCAACAGCTCCAACGAGTTGGAACTGGACGAGGACACGCTGAACAGCATCCTCAGCAGCGACATCGACTCGGTCAAGCAGTTGCTCGGCCTCAACATGACGTCGTCGTCCAGCCAGATGTCGCTGCTGCGCTACACCAGCAGCGCTTCGGCCCTGTCCTTCAGTCTGGACATCGTGCGCGGCGACGACGGGAACCTGACCTTGGCATCGGTCGACGGCGACAGCAGCCTGTTCACCGTCAGCGGCAACCGCATCATCGGTGCGACCGGCATGGCCTATGAAGGTATCGTGCTGGTCTATTCCGGTAACAGCGGCAGCGTCGACATCGATTTCTCGCAAGGGCTAGCCGACAAGCTGTTCGGCGTCATCGATGATGCGTCGGCGGACTATGACAGCGACCTCGCCAGCGCCATCGACGATCTGGAAACCCGGGACACCGAGCTGGAAAGCCGGTCCTCCGACATCAAGACCAAGGCCGAGACCTACCGCAGCACCCTGACCGCCTATTACGCAAAGCTGGAGGCGGCGGCCGAGACGGCGGCCCTTCTGCTGAAACAGCTGACCTACAGCGACAGCAGCAGCGACAGCTGACAGCGGTCACGGTCCTTCAATGATGAGGATTTGGTGCCATGCGCAATTCCGCCTATTCGAAAGCCCTGAACGCCTACGCCGTCGCCAACAGCGCGGTGCCGCCGCTGATGGCGGTGGTGCGGCTGTACGAGCGGGCGATGACCCATCTGTATGCCGCCCGCGACGCCGCCGCGGATCGCCGGTTCGAAGCGCACCACACTGCGATCCGAAATGCGGTCATGGTGTTCGCAGGCCTTGATTCCATTCTGATTTTCGACAAAAATCAGGAAGTCGCGCTGACGCTTCGGCGGTTCTACCACCGGCTGATCGTGCAGGCGGGCGCCGCCGCCAGCCGGAAGGATCCGGTTGCGGCCTGCGACTCGCTCATCCGCCAGACGGCCTTCATGCTGAAGGCTTGGCAGGCCATCGCCGCAGAACGCGGCGGGTCATCCACTGTCGTCGGTGCGCCGGCCAAAGGGCCGCATGCATCCGTCGTCGGGAGAACGATGGATCATGCAAATGGCGGACTCTCGGCTTGACCTTCCGCGGGAGGATTCCAGCGTCGGGCGCTCCATGTCCGGGGACCTGAGCCGGGGTCCCGCCTCCGGTGTCATCATCCCCACGGACGAGGACGGCGACGAAGCGCTGATGGCGCAAATCCGCGCCGGCAGCCAGACGGCTTACCGGCGGCTGGTGAATCGCCACCTGAAACGAACCTACGCGCTGGCCCGCCGCCTGACCGGCAACGAGGCGGAGGCCGAGGATGTCGTGCAGGACGCCTTCCTCCAGGTCTGGCAGCGCCGCACCCAATGGAGCGACGACGGCGGCGCCCGGTTCACGACGTGGCTCTACCGCGTGGTGGTGAACCGCTGCATCGACCACAAGCGCCGGCCGGTCGGCCAGGATCTGGAAACCGTGGCGGAGCCGTCGGACAGCGCCCCCGACGCGGTCAGCACCATCCACCGCCGGCAGGTCGCAGCGCGCCTTTTGGATGCCCAGAACAAGCTGACCCCGCAGCAGCGCGCCGCCGTGACGCTGTTTTATTACGAGAATTTAAGCAACGCCGACATCGCCGCCGTTATGCAAATCAGCGTCGGTGCTGTAGAGTCGCTTTTGAAACGCGCGCGCCAGCAGCTCCGGCTGCTGCTGCGCGCCAGTGCGCAGGCGGCCAGGGATTCCTTCGATGACGGATGAGGAGTTTCGCGATCGGCTCGATCGCTTCGGGGGCGACCTCGCCCTCTGGCCGGCCGATGCGGCCAGGGACGCGCGACGCCTTCTTCTGCGTTCGGTCAAGGCGCAGGCGATGCTGGACGAGATGGTGATGATGGAACTGGCGCTCGGGCAATCGGAAGACCGCCCGCCCCCGGACCTTGCCGACCGCATCTTCGCGTCCGCCTTCCGCCTGCCGCCGTCCGACCGGACCTTCGACGAGGATGCCGATCAGCCGCCGCGGCTGATGTAGGCCGGTCAGCCCCCCGCCACCCGCCGCAGCTCCATCGCGATCCGCTCCAGCGCCTGTTCAAGCCCCTGTCCGCCCAGCGGCTGGAACAGCCGCATCGACGGGTACCAGGGCCGGCCGGCGGTGCCAAGCTGCGTCCAGTCGCGGTGACCGAAGCGCCAGACCGGCACCCCCAGCGCACCCGCCAGCTCCGCCACCGAATTCGCCGGCGCGATGACAAGATCGAGCGCCGACACCAGTGCCGCCGTTTTCTCGAAATCGTCGCGCAGGTCCAGCCCGGTCCAGCCATAGATCGGCCGCCCGAATTGGCGCTCCGCCGCCAGGATCTCGCGCTGGCAGTCGTCATACTGCAGTTTCACGAAGGTGACGCCGGGCACCGCGAAAACCGGACCCCAGGCATCCAGCGGCAGATAGGCGCTGCGGCGGTCTGCGGTCATCACCTGACTGCGCCAGCTGATGCCGACCCGCAGGTCGTCGCCCGCACCATCCAGCCGCTCGCGCCAATCGGCGACGCGGCTGCCGTCGGCGAACAGCCAGCAGGACCGCGCCGGAAAGGTCGACAGCCGCTCGCGCAGCAGGCGCGGGACCGAGCCAGCCGGGATGTGATAGTCGCAATCGACCGTCTCCGCCTCCATCAGCCCGCAGGGCGGCTGTTCGGCACGCACCATCGCTTTCGGGAAGGAGCGGGCGAACAGCGGCACCAGCCGGCGTTCGCATTCGATCACCACCCGTCCGGCCATCCTGATCAGGTCGGGATAGCAGGAGGCGAACAGAAACTCGTCCCCCACCCCCTGCTCGCGCCAGACGAACAGGCGCTTGCCGTCCAGCGGCTCGCCCGTCCATTCGGGGATGGTGAAGCGCCGCTCCGGCCGCACGCGCCCGGCCTTGAAGCGGAAGGCGTAGTCGGCCCAGCCGGCGCTCAGCGCGCCGCGTTCCAGCGACAGCAGGCCGCGGTTGAAGCGGGCCAGCGCATGGCCGGGCGCCGCGGCGACGGCGCGCTCGAACCAGCGGCCGGCGTCGACGCGCCCCTGCCGTTGCTCCGCCAGCCCCAGGGTACAGAGCGGGTCGGCCAGCGACGGCGTCAGCGCCAACGCCTTGCGGCAGGCGACGTCGGCCTCGACGGGGCTCTGGGCACCGTTCAGCGCATAGGCCAGCACGGCGTGCAGCGGCGCATGGCCGGGCATCAGCCGGATGGCACGGCGCACCTGCACCACCGCGGGCCCAAAGGCTTCGCGGTCCGGCAGGTCGGCGCCGAGATTCCCCAGCGCATCGGCGAAGGCGGGATGCAGCGCCAGCGCGCGTTTCCAGCAATGCTCCGCCTCCGCCCGCCGCCCCTGGGCCTTGCAGGCGTTGCCCAGATTGTTCCAGGCCTCCGCCCGGCCAGACTCGCGGGCAATGGCGCGACGCTGCCACCGCTCGGCACCGCCAAGGTCGCCGAGCGCCGAGTCCGCCAGCCCCAGGTTGACGAGCGCCGGAACATGGCACGGGTCGAGCACCAGCGCGGTGCGGAACCGCGACCGCGCCTCCTGATGGCGGCCCTGCGCATGCAGCAGCAAGCCCAGATTGTTGCGGGTCTCGGCATGGCCGGGCTCGCGGCGCAAAGCCTCGACATAGGCACCTTCAGCCTCGCCGAACCGGCCCAGCCCCTGAAGCGTGGCGCCCAGATTGGCCCAGACTGATCCATTGTCGGCACCCAACCCGATGGCGTCACGATAGGCGGCGGCAGCCTCCGCCATCGCCCCCCAACGGCGCAGCGCGTTGGCCAGCACGACGCGGGTGGCGCCATCTTGCGGCCGCAGCTTTGCCGCCAGCCGGTAGCAGCCGATGGCGGGACCGGCCTGCCGCAGGTCCTCCAGCGCGCGGCCCATGCCGAGCCGCGGTTCGGCCGCGCTCGGCACCAGACGTGACGCAGTGCGGAAGCAGCGCAGCGCCACGACCGGCCGCCCCTGCCGCCCGGCGATGGAGCCCAGCAGGCACAGCGCGGCGGCATCGTCGGGATTGACGGCAAGAGCCCGGCGGGCGCTGGCGAGCGCGGCAGCCACCCGCCCCTCCTCCATCAGCGCCTGTCCGAGCGCCAGATGGTAGGAGCCGACCAGCGCATTGGACCGCGCCGCGGTGTCGAACAGCCGGGTGGCGTCGGTCCTGCGCCCGTCCTGATAGGCGATGTGGCCCAGCAGATGGGCGGCATCGCCATGGGTCGGGTCGATCCGCAGGATCTCGCGGCAAAACCGCTCCGCCCGTTCGCTCTGTCCGGCATTGTGATGCTGGACCGCAAGACGCAGCAATCCGTCGGTACGCCGTGTCGCGTTCCCGTCCATAGTCGTCGCCATTCCGTCAATGAACCCGTCGGCGGCATCGGGCCGCGCTTGTTCGTTGTACGGCGGCGCAGCCGAACTCCTGCGCCGGTCGGCGGCGGGCGGTCCCCACCATCACGCGGGGTCACGGAAGGGCTTCGGGCGTTCCGGCCGAAATAGACCGTTTCGGTTCCGGTATAAGTTGGGCAGGATTGAAACAGGATTTTGTCCGAACAAGAGGAACAGGCAATGGACGGGATGGCGACGGGAATGGACAGGCTGACGGCGGACATGACGGAATGGCGGCGCGATCTGCACGCCCATCCGGAAACCGCCTTCGAGGAACAGCGGACCAGCGACTTCGTGGCGGAAAAGCTGGCCTCCTTCGGGCTGGAGGTCCATCGCGGCCTCGCCAAGACCGGGCTGGTCGGGATCCTGCGCAACGGCGAGGGTCCGATGGTCGGCTTCCGCGCCGACATGGATGCGCTGCACATCCACGAGGAAACCAACCTGCCCCACAGCTCGCGCAATCCGGGGCGCATGCATGCCTGCGGGCATGACGGCCATACGGCGATGCTGCTGGGTGCGGCCCGCCACCTGACCGAGAATCCCAACCTCTTCCAGGGCACCATCGTCTTCATCTTCCAGCCGGCCGAGGAGAATGAAGGCGGCGGTCGCGTGATGGTGGAGGAAGGGCTGTTCGACCGTTTCCCGGTGGAAAAGGTTTTCGGCATGCACAATTGGCCGGGGCTGGAGGTCGGCCGCATCGCGCTGCGCCCCGGCCCGCTGATGGCCGCCTACGACATCTTCGAGCTGACCCTGACCGGCAAGGGCACCCACGCCGGCATGCCGCATATGGGAACGGACACGATCATGGTCGGCAGCCAGATCGTGGGGGCCTGGCAGACCATCGCCGCCCGCAGCGTCCATCCCATCGATTCGGCCGTCGTCAGCGTCACCCAATTCCACGCCGGCGATACGTGGAATGTCCTGCCGGCCACGGCCGTTCTCCGCGGCACGGTGCGGACCTTCCGGCCGGAGGTTCAGGACTTGGTTCAGCGCCGCATGGGCGAGGTCGCAACCGCCATTGCCGGCGGGTTCGGCGTCGAGGCCAGCCTGCGCTACGAACGGCGCTATCCCCCCACCACCAACAGCGTCAAGGAAACCGAACTGGCGCGGCAAGCGGCTGCGCGCGTCGTCGGGGAAGACGCCCTCGATCTGGATCCGATGCCCAGCATGGGGGCGGAGGATTTCTCCTTCATGCTGCAGAAGCGGCCGGGCTGCTACATCTGGGTCGGCGCGGGTCCGTCCGACCAGGGGCGCAATCTGCACAGCCCGCATTATGACTTCAACGACGCGGTGTTGCCGATCGGCGCCAGCTATTGGGTGCGGCTGGCCGAGACCGTGCTGCCGAAGGCCGGGTGATCTGCCTCTTGTGCAATTCCCACAGATTTCCCAGCGTGACGCATGGCATAAGAATGTTTTTGCGAGAAAATCTTGGGAATTGCGCACGTGTGCCTTTTGTCTCATAGTTTGTCTGGAAACGAAGGGACCTGAACCAGCAACGGATCGGTCCTGACGGATTTTGGCCTAATGGGGCAGGCGGACGTGGCAGACCAAGCGCAGGACATTCCAGGTCAGGGCGGGATTTGGCGACGCCCGGACTCGCTATGGGAGGCCACAGCCCCGCCTCCTCCGGACCTGCCGATGTTGCAAGGCAACGTGCAGGCCGATGTGCTGGTGATCGGCGGCGGCTTCACCGGCCTGTCGGCCGCCCTGCACGCGGCGGAGGCCGGCAAGCACGCGGTGGTGCTGGAGGCATCCGAACTCGGCCGGGGCGCTTCGGGACGCAACAACGGGCAGGTCATTCCGACCCTGACCCGTCCCGATCCCGCCGACCTCGTCGCCCGTTTCGGCGGCGAGGCCGGGGAGCGCTTCGTCGGCCTGATCCGCGACAGCGCCTCCACCCTGTTCGATCTGGTGCGCCGTCTCGGCATCGACTGCGCGGCGGAGCAGACCGGCTGGGTCCAGCCGGTGCATTCGCCGGGCCGCATCAAGATCGCCGAGCGCCGCGCCGCCCAATGGGGCCGGTACGGTGCCGACGTGGAGTTGCTGGACCGCGCCGCGGTCTCCGCCCTTCTCGGCACCGACGCCTATTACGGCGGCTGGATGAACCGGACCGGCGGGCACATCAACCCGCTGGCGCTGGTGCGCGGGCTTGCCGCCAAGGCCGTCGAGGCCGGGGCGGCGGTCTACGTCAACTCCCCGGCACTGTCGGTGGAACGGCGCGGCGACATGTGGGTCGCCCGCACCCCGCAGGGATTGGTGACCGCCGACGCGCTGGTGCTGGGCACCAACGGCTATGCCGCCGCCGTCTTCCATGATGTCCGGACGGAGGTGGTGCCGGTGCTGTCCTGGCAGATGGCGACCGCGCCGTTGGGCGACAATATCCGCAAAACCATCCTGCCGGGCCGTCAGGCGATGTCGGACACCCATGGCGATCTGCGTTTCATGCGCTACACCGCCGACAACCGGCTGGTGACCGGCGGCGCGCTGCTGATCCCGGTGAACGGGGCGGAACGGCTGAAGCGCATCGTCGGCGACCGTCTGGCGGGGATGTTCCCGGCGCTGAGCGGCGTCACCTTCGATTACGTGTGGAATGGGCGAATCGCCATGACCACCGATTACTTTCCCCGCGTCCACCGGCTGGGGCCGAACGGCTTCGGCTGGGCCGGGTGCAACGGGCGCGGCGTGGCGCTGTCGATCTCGCTCGGTCGGGAACTGGCGCGGGCCGCGATCGGCCAGGATCCGAAGGACCTCGCCCTGCCCTTCACCCCGCCGACCCCCCTGCCCTTCAATGCCCTGCTGCAACGCGTCGGACCGCTGAAGATCCTGCAATACCGCTGGAACGACGCCCGCGAAATCTAATCAAGGAGACGGCCGGCATGTCGGATACCCCCGATTACCCCACCCTTCTGCGCAACGCCTATGCGATGCGCGCGGCGTCCTACGCCCATATGTTCGACGTGCTGCGCGAGCGGTTCGGCACCGAAACGGCGCTGGAGGTCGGCCAGGAAGCCACCCGCCGTCTCGGCGAGGCGATGGGCGCAAAGTATGCCGGCCATGGTCCGGACGACCTGACCGGCCTCTGCCATGCCTTCCTCGACGGCATTCCCAACCGCGACAGCATGTTCGCGCCCGAGATCAAGCGGTGCGACGGCGAGGCGCTGGAAATCCATTTCCACCGCTGCCCGCTGAAGGAGGCCTGGCAGGCCCAGGGCCGCTCCGACACCGATCTGGAACTGCTCTGCAAGATGGCCGGCGCCATCGACGGCGGGCTGTTCGAAGCGGCCGGCTTCGTCTTCAAGGGCGAAACCTGGAAGCCGGGCGACGAGGGCTGTTGCCGGCTGAAAGTCCTGCCGGGCGCCAAAGCCGCCGAATAAGTCCACGCGCTGCAAAGCATAAGAAGCCAAACGGAAGAAGAGGGTGTCCCCGCCATGAAACTCCGCCTCCTCACGCTCACGACGCTTGCCGCTGCCGGGATCGCCGGTTCGGCCTTCGCCGCCGACACGGTCAAGCTCGGCTACCAGCTGCCGCTGACCGGCGACACCGCGCAGTACGGCCAGGATTTTCGCAAGGCCGCCGAGATCGCGCTGACCGAGTTCAACGCCGCCGGCAAGCCGTTCAAGGTCGAGATCGTTTTCGAGGACAGCCGGTCCGACGCCAAGGAAGGCACCAACATCGCCCGCAAGTTCGTGGACGACAAGGAGATCGTCGGCGTCCTTGGCGACTTCACCTCGGGCGTGTCGATGGCCGCGGCGCAGGTCTACAAGGAGGCCGGCATGCCTCAGCTGTCGCAGACCGCCTCGCACCCCGACTACACCAAGATCTCCAAGTACCAGTTCCGCAACATCGCCACCCAGGCGCAGGAAGGCCCCTACAACGCCAAATGGATGGCGTCCAAGGGCCTCAAGAACGTCGCGGTGATCGCCGAGCAGACCGATTGGGGCCAGTCGGTGGTCAGCGGCTTCTCCGACGCGGTGAAGGCCGACGGCGGAAAGGTCGTCTTTTCGGAGTTCTTCAACCGCGGCCTGAAGGATTACCGCTCGCTGATCAGCAAGCTGGAGCGTGCTAAGCCCGATGCGATCTACACCGGCTTCTTCTATGAGGACGGGGCACAGTTCCTGAAGCAGTTGCACCAGCTCGGCGTCAAGACGCCGGTCTATTCGACCTCGGCTGCCTACAGCCCGAAGCTGATCGAACTGGCCGGCGAGGCGGCGGAGGGCATGCACCTGACCTCCAATTTCCTGCCGACCGACCCGTCGCCGAACGTCCAGCATTTCGTCGAGGAATGGAAGAAGCGCTCGGACGGCGCCGTCCCCGGCCAGTTCCCGGCCCAGGCCTATGACGCGGTGCGCATCATGCTGGCGGCGGTGGAAAAGGCCTCGCCCAACCCGACCCGCGAGAAGGTGCGCGACGCGCTGGCCCAGACCAAGGACTTCCCCGGCGTGACCGGCAAGACCAGCTTCAGCGCCGACCGCGAGGCCGAGAAGGAGTTGGTGAAGGTCGAGGTCAAGGGCGGCGCCTTCGTTCCGGTCAAAGACTAAGGACCCCGGTACCCGATCTCCAGCGCCCCGATCTCTAGCGACAGAGCCCGCATGTTCGATCCCTACTATCTCCAGCAGCTCGCCATCGGCCTGTCGCTGGGCATGACCTATGCGCTGATGGCGATCGGCTTCACGCTGATCTTCGGCGTGTTGAACGTCGTCAACTTCGCCCATGGCGAGATCTACACGCTGGGCGCTTTCGCCGGCCTCGTGCTGATCTCGGCCACGGCGCCGCCCATCGTGGCGGTGATCCTGGGCGCGTTGGCGATCGGGGCGCTGGCCGGCTTCTCGCTGGAGCGGCTGGCCTTCAAGCCGTTCCGCCGCTTCACCGACGAGGCTTCGCTGAAGTCGCGGGCGATGCGGGAGTCGACGCTGCTCTCCTCGCTGGCGGTGTCCATCGTGGTGCGCGAGGCGCTGGAGATCGTCTTCGGATCGCAGATGCGCTCCATCCCCTTCGAGTATCTGATCAACACGCCGGTGCGCGTCGGCCCGGTGATCCTGGTGACCGGCGATTTCATCATCTTCGGCGTCGCCGCCGCCATGCTGATCGGCCTGCAGTATCTGCTGACCCGCACCCGCGTCGGGCTGGCGATCCGCGCGGTGTCCAACAACCCGCTGGGCGCCAAATATGTCGGCATCGACACCGACCGCACCATTATCACCACCTTCGTCGTCGGGTCGATGATGGGGGCGGCGGCCGGCATCCTGATGGGGCTCTATTACGGCGCGGTCTTCCCCGCCATGGGCTTCACGCCCGGCATCAAGGCCTTCGTCGCCATGGTGATGGGCGGGCTGTCCTCCATCCCCGGTGCCGTGATCTGCGCGCTGATCCTCGGCATTTCGGAAAGCATGGCGACGACCTTCGTCTCGTCGGGCTGGTCGGACATGGTGGCCTACGGCTTCCTGATCCTGACCCTGATCTTCTTCCCCAACGGCTTGTTCGGAGCGCGCCGTGAACGCGTTTGAGACTGTCGCGCCCGCCGATCACGCCGGCCGCCGGGGCTGGCTGGTTCCGGCGCTGATCCTGCTGCTGGTCTTCGCCGCCCTGCCGGCGCTGCTGGCCGGCTTCGACCGCGGCTATTTCTACCAGATCGCCAATCTGGCGCTGATCTTCGTCCTGCTCTCGGCCTCCATGCATCTGGTGACGGGGGTGGCGGGGCTGCTGCATCTGGGACATGCCGCCTTCTACGGCGTCGGCGCCTATACGGCGGCGCTGCTGACCTCCAAGCTGGGGTTGGGCTTCACCGTCACACTGCCGCTGTCCGGTCTGGTGGCGGCGCTGGTCGCCTTCCTGGTGGCGCTGCCGACGATGCGGCTGGTCAGCATCTATTTCGCCGTGGCGACGCTCGCCATCGGCCAGATGCTGTATCTGGTCATGCTGAACTGGGTGGACTTCACCAAGGGACCCAACGGCATCATCGTCACCAAAGGCTTCGAGCTGTTCGGGTTCAGCCTGTCCGGCCGTCTCGCCACCTACTACACCGTCGCGGCGGTGGTGACGCTGTCGGTCGTCGCGATCAGCCGGCTCAGCCATTCCTATTACGGCAACGCGCTGCGCTCGATCCGCGAGGACGACCAGTGCGCCGACGCCATGGGCGTCAGCACCGTGCGGCTGAAGATGGAGGCCTTCACCCTGTCGGCCTTCTTCGCCGGGGTCGCGGGCAGCCTGTGGGCGCACATGACCGGCTACATCTCGCCGGGTGACTTCAAATTCTCGGAATCGATCCTGATCCTGGCGATGGTGGTGGTCGGCGGCCTCGGCAGCCTGCCGGGGGCGATCATCGGCGCGCTGCTGCTGATCCTGCTGCCGGAGGGCCTGCGGGCCTTGGGCGATTTCCGCAACATCATGGTCGGGCTGGTGATGTTCCTCTCCATCCTGCTGCTGCCCAAGGGTCTGCTGGGTGAGGTGTCCGCCCTGCGGCTGGTGCGCAGGCAGCTGGGTGCGGCGTGGCGCAACAGCGGCGACGGTGAACGGAAGGGCGAAGGGATCGGCTGGCGATGACCCATCTTCTTGAAATCCGCAACGTCAGCCGCCGGTTCGGCGGCGTGCAGGCGGTCGGCGACGTGACCGCCCATGTCGACGAGGGCGAACTGGTCGGCCTGATCGGACCGAACGGTGCCGGCAAGACCACGCTGTTCAACCTGATTTCCGGCTTCACCCCGCTGTCGAGCGGCACCGTCGCCTTCGCCGGAAGGACCATCAGCGGCCTTAAGCCCAATCAGGTGGCGCGGCTGGGCATCAGCCGCACCTTCCAGAACCTGCGCATCTTCCCCAACATGTCGGTCTTCGACAATGTGTCGGTCGGCGCGGTGGGCGCGCTGCCGCAGGGGGCGTTCGGCGCCCTGTTCGGCCCCTTTTCCAGGGGCGGCAGAGCCCACTCCGCCGAGATCAGCCACCGCACCTGGGAGGCGCTGGAGGCGGTCGGCCTGACCCATGTCGCGGCGGAGCTGGCGGCCAACCTGCCCTACGGCCAGCGCAAATATCTGGAGATCGCCCGTGCGCTCGCCATGCGGCCGCGCTTCCTGATCCTGGACGAGCCGGCCGCCGGGCTGAACGACACCGAAACGCGCGATCTGGCCGCCTTCATCAAGCGGCTGCACGGGCAGGGCCTGACGGTCATGCTGGTCGAACATGACATGACGCTGGTGATGGGCATCTGCCAGCGCATCCTGGTGCTGGCCTCCGGCCGCAAGATCGCCGACGGTACGCCCGACGCGATCCGCAATGACGCGGCCGTCCTCGAAGCCTATCTTGGGGTGGATGAATGACTGCGCCTCTGCTCTCGATCGCGGACCTGCATGTCGCCATGGGGCCGCAGGAGATCCTGCACGGCGTCCGCCTGGAGGTGCCGGAGGGCGCCATCGTCGCCGTGCTCGGCTCCAACGGCGTCGGCAAGACCACCCTGATGCGCACCGTGTCGGGCATCTATCGGGCCCGCCAAGGCAGCATCACCTTCCGCGGCCAGCCGATCACCAACATGCCGGCCCACCGCATCGTCCAACTCGGCCTGTCGCAGGCGCCGGAAGGGCGGCAGATCTTCTCCAACATGAATGTCCGCGAGAATCTGGTGCTCGGCGGCGGCGACGTCGGGCTGGGCGAGTTGGACCGCGTGCTGGCGATGTTCCCGATCTTGAGCGAGCGGCTGCGCCAGAATGCCGGATCGCTGTCCGGCGGCGAACAACAGATGCTGTGCATCGCCCGCGCCCTGATGCGAAAGCCGACTCTGCTTCTGCTCGACGAGCCCTCTCTTGGGCTGGCGCCGAAGATCGTCGCGCAGATCTTCGATCTGATCGGCCGCATCCGGGCAGAGGGGGTGTCGATCCTGCTGGTCGAGCAGAACGCCCGCGCCGCCCTGCGCATCGCCGACCACGCCGCGGTTCTGGAGGATGGCCGCATCGTGCTGGCCGGTCCGGCCGCCCAGCTGCGGGACGACCCGCGCATCGCCGAGGCCTATCTCGGCGGCCATGCCCATTGAAAGCCACTTGAACGCCCATTGTGGCGCCACCTGACGGAAGGAAGCCTGCCATGACCGAAACCAAGGCGACCCAAACCCTGGGCATTCTGGAACGCCGCCGCATCGAGGCTGAAATCCTGAAGCCGGTCTATGAGGAGATGGTCGCCCGGCTGGGCGAGGCCACGGCACAGGAAATCCTGGGCGCCGCCATCACCAAGGCCGCCCTGGCTGCCGCCCAATCCTTCGCCGCGACCGAGCCGGAGGGAACCAGCCTGAAGAGCTTCGCCGATCTACAGCCGCTGTGGACCAAGGACGACGCCCTGCGGCTGGAGGTGAAGCGACAGGACGACACCCATTTCGACTACAACGTCACCCGCTGCCGCTACGCCGAGATGTACCGGGAGATGGGGCTGGGGTCGATCGGACACCTGCTGTCCTGCAACCGCGACGCCGCCTTCTGCACCGGCTACGATCCGCGCATCACGATGGAGCGCACGCAGACCATCATGCAGGGCGCCGACCATTGCGACTTCCGCTACCGCTTCGAGCCGAAGAGCGAATAGTCACCCGACGGACCGGGAGCGCCGGTGCCAGGATCGACCTGACACCAGCCGCCGACGCGCGACTATGGCGCTCCTTCAGGCCCTGTCCGGATTCGCCAGCAAAGACCGGGTAAGTGCAAGGCGGCCCAAGGACTGCTCGGCCAATTTCTGGGCTTCGTTGAGCAGGGTCTCCTCGGTCGCATGCTCGGCTGCGGCGAGGTAGGTGTCGAGGATTTCCTCGGCGTCCTGGATCGACAGGCGCACGGCCTTCTCCGCGGTCAGCGAGCCCGGACGAAGCAGTCCGGCAGCCCGAGCGCCCTCGGCGGCATCGCTTCCCGGAACATTGGGTGCGGCCCCACCGGCGTGACCACGGGCCTTGTCGGCGAGCCGGCGCAGCACGGCCGCCGCCTCCACGGCACCGGAGGCCCCGACGGCCGCCGCGGCCGCATCGTTGACCTCGGCCGATGCGATCTCCATGGCCGCGGACAGCGCGAACAGTTCCTCCAACGTGTGCGGGTTGCGACGTCTCGGTTGCCGGGAGGCGTGGAAGGCTTCGCGGCGCCACCGGCGCAACAGGCTGACGTGCTCCAGCTCTTCTCGGGCCATCGACTCGGCGCGGCGGCGGACCTCTTCGTTCAGTGCCGACGCGGCGACGTAGGTGTAGAAGGCAAAGGCCCGCTCCTCATTGCGCACGGCAATCGCCAGGGCCTCGTAGGGGCCGAACACTTGGGCGCCCTCTGCCTGATCGAAGGTCTCCGGCATCCGCCAGGAAAACTGCACCGGCTGCGGTGCGCGCAGGCCATCGCGCTGAGCCCAGCGGGACAACTGGTCCTCATGCGTCTTTTCCAAGTCGGCCAGACGCCCGAAGAGGGTGGCGAGTTCCGATTTCCCCTGCCGAGCGACCATCGCGGCAAGCTGCTCATAGCGCAGAGCCGCCTCGTGCTCCATCCCGACGGCGACATCCATGAGTTCCTCCGCGGTGCCGATCGGCCGGAGAGGGAAGTCAGAATTGATCGGAGCGTCCATTGCGACCTCGCGTTCAGAAGGTTTGGCGGGCGCCTCAAGGGTGATGAAACAGCCCGGGCATCACCGGGATGCGCAGATCACCATCCAAGGGGGTTCCCCTGCCAATACAGTCTAGAACATTTTCGTCACCAGCACGCGGCCGAACGACGAATTCCACACCGGGGATCACGGAGTCACGGCAAGCCGAACGATACCGTCCTAGCGGACAAGGGCCTCGGCGGACGACCGGTCACGGCCGCCCCGGCGACAGCCTCTCCGCGCTGGCCTTCAGCGTGTCGATCATCACCTGCTGCGCCTCCTCCGTCGTGTCGGCCGGGACGACGAAGCAGATGGTGGCAATGCAGCGGCCGGCCGGATCGCGGACCGGCGCGGCGAGGCAGGTGGTGAAGCGGTCGACCAGCGCCGTGGTGCGGACATAGCCCTGGGTGCGGGCACGGCCGATGTCCTCCAGGAACTCGTCCTCGGCGATGCGGCGTCCGTCGGGCAGGACGAAATCGTCGGACGGGATGAAGCGCCGGATCTCGTCCGCATCCATGTGGTCGACCAGCAGCCGGCCGGATGCAGTCCAGGGGATCGGCACCTTGATGCCGATCTCGGAGCTGATGCGGAACATGCGCCGGCCCGGTTCATTCAGTACGACCAGATATTTGTCGCCGTCCAGCGTGCAGAACTGCGCCGTCTCCCCCACCGTCTCGGCGATGTGGGCGACCTCCACCCGCGCCTTGCGGATCAGGTCGACGCTGTCGAGATAATCGCTGCCGTAATAATGCATCGCCGGCCCGAAATAGACCGTGCCGTCGCCGTCGCGCAGTTCCAACCAGCGCGCCTCGACCAGCGTGTTGACCAACTCGTACATAGTGGAACGCGGGGTGCCGGTGTCGCGGGCGATGTCGGCGATGCGCGTCGGGGCGCGCCGGCTGTGCAGATGGTCCATCAACGCGATGACGCGGTCGATGCCGCGGGCGCGGCCCGTCGACTTCTCTTCTGTCTGCTTTTCCGCCCCCTGCTTTTCCAACACGCCGCCGCCCTTCATCCGATCCGCGCTCCTTGCCGTCCCACAACCGATTACCACGCGGATTTTCAGCTTGCCAGTGGTGTTTGTCCGATATACCGTTTCCTTGTCTGGAATACAAGACCGATGTCCGATATTTCGGACGAACGGTTGGGGAGGCAGAAATGACAGGGATCACGCGACGTCTGTTCAACACCGCCCTCGGCACGACGCTGGCCGCCGGCGGGCTTTCCTCTGGAATCCTCGGAACCTGGACCACGCCGGCGCAGGCCCAGCAGGGCGGCGCCTCGGTCGTCACCGTCGCCACCATCGGCGAGCCGCCGACGCTGGACCCGGTCGGCACCACGTCCGACCTCGTCAGCATCATCACCCAGCATATGTTCGAGACGCTGTTCACCTTCGACGGCGAGTGGAAGCTGGCCCCGCTGGTGGCGTCGGCCCTGCCGCAGGTGTCGGCGGACGGCAAGACCTACACCATCCCGCTGCGCAGCGGCGTCACCTTCCATGACGGCAGCACCGTCACGGCCGACGACGTGGTCGCCTCGCTCGACCACTGGACCAAGGCCTCGCCGCGCGGCAAGACCGTCGCCCCGCTGGTGGAGAGCATCGCCGCCAAGGGCTCGGACGCCGTCGTCATCGCGCTGAAGGAGCCCTTCGCGCCGCTGACCGCGCTGCTGGCGATGAACAACGGCGCCGCCGCCATCGTGCCAAAATCGGTGATCGACGGTCCGGGCGCGCTGAAGTCGCTGATCGGCACCGGCCCCTACAAGCTGCTGGAGCACAAGCCCGACCAGTATATCCGGCTGGTCCGTCATGACGGCTACGCCTCCCCCACCGGCGCGCCCAGCGGCTATGCCGGCAGCCGCAAGGCCGTCATCGGCGAGGTCCGCTTCGTCCCGGTGCCGAACGCCGCCACCCGGGTGTCGGGCGTTCTGGCCGGCCAATACCAGTTCGCCGACAGCCTGCCGGCCGAAACCCTGCCGCGCATCAAGGACGCCGCCGGCGTCAAGCCGGTGATCGTGAAGCCCTTCGGCTTCCCGCTGATGATCATGAACACCAAGACCGGTGTTATGGCGAACCAGAAGATCCGTCAGGCGGTGCTGGCGGCGCTGGAGCCGAACGACATGCTGCTGGCCGGCTTCGGCGACCCCGCCTTCGTCCAGGCGGAGGGGTCGATCTACGCCCAGGGTACGCCCTATTACGACGCGGCCAGCGCCAAGCCCTACAGCGACCATGCCGCCGGCAAGGCGGCGGAGCTGCTGAAGGCCGCCGGCTACAAGGGCGAGCCGATCCGCATCATGACCTCGGTCCAGTACGAGTTCCTGTACAAGATGAGCATGGTGGCGCAGGCCCAGCTCGAAATGGCCGGCTTCAAGGTCGATCTGCAGGTGCTGGACTGGGCGACGCTGCTGCAGCGCCGCGGCGACGAAAAGGCGTGGGACGCCTTCTTCACCTACCACACCTTCGTGCCGGAACCGTCGCTGATCACCGTGCTGAACCCCAGCTATCCCGGCTGGTGGGACAGCCCGGCCAAGCGCGACGCGCTCGCCGCCTTCAACCGCGAGATGGACCCGGCCGCCCGCAAGGCGAAGTGGGTGACCTTGCAGACGCTGTTCTACAGCGAGGTGCCGAGCATCAAGGTCGGCGATTTCTACAACCTCGCCGCCAGCAGCGACAAGCTGACCGGCTACACGCCGACGCCCTGGCCGTTCTTCTGGAACACCGACCTGAAGGGCTGAGGGGCGGGATAACTCCCTCTCCCGAATACCCCCTCTCCCCCCCGGGGAGAGGGTCGGGGTGAGGGGGAAGCATAGGGTGGATCAGGGGATGATCACAGCGTCACAATTCTTGTGAATCCTCGCCACGCGTCCCCCTCACCCTAACCCTCTCCCCGGGGGGAGAGGGGATTCTCTTCGGGATTTTCTCTCCGCCCAGGACCGCAACCATGCTCGTTTACATCGTCCGCCGGTTTGCCGGCATGATGGTCGTCATGCTGCTCGTCGCCATGGTGGTCTTCCTGATCGCCCGCGTCGTGCCGGGCGATCCCGCCGCCGTCATGCTGGGCTCCTCCGCCACGCCGGAGGACATCGCGGCATTGCGCGGCCGGCTCGGGCTCGACGAACCGCTGCTGACGCAGTTCCTGCTCTATCTCGGGCAGATCGTCCGCTTCGACTTGGGCGAGTCCATCTTCCTCAACCGGCCGGTGGCGCAGGCGCTGGCCGAACGGTCGGAGCTGACCGGGCTGCTGACCATGATGTCGGTGGGGATCGCCATGCTGATCGGCGTGCCGGTCGGCATCCTGTCGGCGGCCAAGCGCGGCGGGTTGATCGACCAGACCGCGGTCGGGCTCGCCATGCTGGCGGCCAGCGTGCCCAGCTTCTGGATCGGGCTGACGCTCATCAAGTATCTGGCCGTCGACCATGCCTGGTTCCCGGTTGCCGGCTATGGCCCGCCCGAGGCCGATCTGCTGGAGCGCATGCGTCATCTGGTGTTGCCGGCCATCGCGCTCGGCATTCCCAACTCGGCGCTGATCCTGCGCTTCACCCGCACCAGCATGCTGGACGTGATGAGCCACGATTACGTCCGAACCGCGCGGGCCAAGGGGCTGCCGCCGCTGGTCGTCGTGCTGAAGCATGCGCTGCGCAACGCGATGATCCCGATCCTGACGGTGATCGGCCTGACCACCGCGGTGATGATCGCCGGCGCCATCGTGACGGAAACCGTGTTCGGCCTGCCCGGCGTCGGCAACCTGATCGTCTCGGCCGTGCTGCGCCGCGACTATCCGGTGATCCAGGGCGCTCTGCTGGTGGTGTCCGCCATCTATGTGCTGATCAACCTGACGGTCGACCTGCTCTATGCCGTGGTCGATCCGCGGGTCCGTTATTGAGAGGGAGGGTTTCCATGGCAAGCGTCCCCGCCGGTCACGGCAACGTCCCCCTTCCCTCCTCCGCCAAGTCGCGGAACAGCCGGTCGCCGGCCGCCCTGCTGCTGCGCCAGCTGTTCCGCCGCCGGCTGGTGGTGCTGTCCTTCCTGGTCATGCTGGCGATCCTGGCGGTGGCGCTGCTGGCGCCGTGGATCACCCCCTTCAACCCGATGAAGATGGACATCCTCGGCCGGCTGAAGCCGCCGACCGCCGCCCACTGGTTCGGCACCGACGAGTATGGCCGCGACGTGCTGTCCCGCGTGATGCTGGGCGCCCGGCTGTCGCTGCTGGTCGGCCTGCTGGTGGTGGTGGTGGCGACGCTGCTCGGCACGCTGCTGGGGCTGGCCGCCGGCTATATCCGGCCGCTCGACGGGCTGCTGATGCGGCTGACCGACGCGCTGATGGCCTTCCCGGACATCCTGCTCGCCATCGCCTTCATGGCGGCGCTGGGGCCGTCGCTCTACAACGTCGTGCTGGCGCTCGGCATCGTCTACACCCCGCGCGTCGCCCGCGTGGTCCGCGCCGCCTGTCTGGTGGTGCGCGAGATGCCCTTCATCGAGGCGGCGACCGCGCTCGGCGCCTCCACCCCGCGCATCGTCTTCCTGCACATCCTGCCCAACCTGATGTCGCCGATCCTGGTCCAGGCGACCTTCATCTTCGCCTACGCCATCCTGACGGAGGCGGCGCTGTCCTTCCTCGGTGTCGGCGTGCCGCCGACCACCCCGACCTGGGGCAACATGATCGCCAGCGCCCAGCAGTATTTCCAGCAGGCCGACTGGCTGATCCTGTTCCCCGGCTGCGCCATCGTCCTGACCGTGCTGTCGCTCCAGATCGTCGGCGACGGGCTGCGCGACGCGCTCGACCCCCGGCTCCAGAAGGCGAAGTGAGATGACCGATACTCTTCTCATCAAGGGCGCCCGTGTCATTGACGGCACCGGCGCCCCCTGGTTCCCGGCCGACGTTCTGGTGGAGCGCGGACGCATCGCCGCCGTCGGCCCGATGCTGGACGCGCCGGACGCCGAACCGCTGGAGGCGCAGGGCCGCTTCCTCGCCCCCGGCTTCATCGACGCCCATTGCCATGACGATTTGATCCAGCTGCGCCAGCCCGGCCGGCCGGAGAAGGTGGCGCAGGGCGTCACCACCGTGGTGGTCGGCAACTGTTCCTTCGGCCTCTACCCGCAGAACCCGGACAGCGGCGGTCCCTTGCGCGAGCATTTCGGCAACCTGCTGGGCACCGTTTCAGCTCAGGAGACCTTCGTCGACTTCGCCGGCTACCGCGCCGCGCTCGACGGGCGTGGCACCGCGATCAACCTCGTCTCGCTGGTGGGACATGCGGCCCTGCGTCTCGCCGTCATGGGCTGGCAGAACCGCGCCGCCACCGCCGAGGAGCGTGAGGCGATGGCCGCCCTGCTGGCCGAGCAGCTTCGCCAGGGTGCGCACGGCCTGTCGCTCGGCCTCGTTTATCCGCCCAGCGCCTGGGCCGATCGCGCCGAGCTGGTGCGGCTGGCCGAGGTGGTGGCCGAACACGGCGCCCTGCTGACCGCCCATGTCCGCTCCTACGAAGGCGGGCTGATCGCCTCGGTGGACGAGTTCCTCGACCTGCTGAAAGCCGGTGGGGCGAGCGGCCTGCTCTCGCACCTGCAAGCGGCGGGGCGGCCCTATTGGGGCAGCCTGCCGCGGGCGGTGGAGCGGTTGGAGATCGCCCGCAAGGGCGGCACCGACGTCAGCTTCGACATGTACCCCTACCCGGCCGGCTCCAGCACCATCCTGCAACTGCTGCCGCCGTCGGCGCTGGCGGGCGGCGTCGAGGCCCTGCTGGCGCGCATGGCCGATGCCGACGGGCTGGCCGCTCTGCGGCGCGCGGTGGAGGACGGCGAGGCACCCAACGATGCCGGCTGGGAATCCAAGATCCGCCTGATCGGCTGGGAGAATGTCCGCATCGGCGGCGTCTCGGCAGACGATCTGCGCCCCCTGGAAGGGCTGTCGCTGGCGGAAATCGCGGCGACGCGGTTGGAACAGCCCTTCGACACTCTGGTCCGGCTGATCGCCCTCGACCGCGGCCGGACCAACATCGTCATGTTCCAATTGGACGAGGCTGATCTGGAAACCGCGCTGTCGCACCCGCTGCACATGCTGGGCTCCGACGGGTTGCCGCGCGAGACCGGCAAGCCGCACCCCCGCGCCTTCGGCAGCTTCCCGCGCTATCTCGCCCGCGCTATCACCGGCGAGGGCAAGCTGGAGCTGGAGGATGCCGTCCGCCACATGACCGCCGTTCCGGCCCAGCGCTTCGGCCTGTCCGACCGCGGATTGATCCGGCCGGGCATGGTGGCCGACCTGACCCTGTTCACCGCCGACGTGGCGGACCGCGCGACCTTCCAGGATCCGACGCGCCCGCCTCACGGCATCACCGACGTGCTCGTCGCCGGACAGTTCGTCCTGCGCGACGGCGGGCACACCGGCGCGCGTCCGGGCAAAGCTCTGACCCGCGCCTGACCTTTCAAGACACCGAGTTTCAAAACCAGTGAGGACCCGATGACCAACCGCAAGCCGATCTTCGCCGAAAAGGGGGCGAAGCCCGCCGGCCAGTACAGCCACGCGATCGTCGCGAACGGCTTCGTCTATGTGTCGGGCCAGGGGCCGCACCATCCGGAGACCGGCGCGCTGCCCGAGGATTTCGCCGGCGAGGTGCGCCAGACCCTGCGCAATCTGGAGATCATCCTGAAGGCCGCCGGCACCGACCTCGCCCATGTGGTGAAGGTCAACAGCTACCTCAGCGACCTCGGCCGCTTCCAGGAATACAATGCGCTCTATTCGGAGTTCTTCCCCTCCGAGCCGCCGGCCCGCACCACCATCGGCTGCCAGCTGAACAACATCCAGGTCGAAATCGACTGCATCGCCGTCCTGCCGACGGCGTAAGGTTCTGAGTAAACGGCCGATCCCATGGCTCCGCCACCGGGATCGGCCCCTTTCCCAAATCTGCGTTCCGGAGCGGCCCCATGCGCGTCGACGAACTCGACACCCCCGTCCCCGTCATCGATCTCGACCGGGTCGAGCATAACCTGACCAAGATGCAGGAATACTGCGACCGGCACGGGTTGGCGCTGCGCCCGCACATCAAGACCCACAAGCTTCCCCAATTCGCGCTGCGCCAGATCGAACTGGGCGCCGTCGGCATCACCTGCCAGAAGATCAGCGAAGCGCTGGTGATGGCGGAGGCCGGCTGCACCGATATCCTGCTGACCTACCCCATCGTCGGCGCCGCCAAGGTGAAGCCGCTGGCGGAGCTGGCCGGCAAGACCAAGCTGACGGTGGCGCTGGACAACGCCGTGGCCCTCGACACGGTGGCTGCCGCCGCGGCGGAAGCCGGCGTCGAGATCGGCATCCTCGTGGAGTTCGACAGCGGCGACGGCCGTTGCGGCGTGCAGACCCCCGACGAGGTGCTGACGCTGGCCCGCCGCGCCGCCGGCAACGGGTTGACCCGCTTCCGTGGCCTAATGACCTACCCGCGCGGTCCCCGCACCGTGCCGTTCGTCACCGAGACCCGCACCCTGCTGGACAGCGCCGGCATCGCGGTGGAAACGGTGTCGGTCGGCGGCACCCCCGGCTGCTGGGACACCCATGAGCTTCCCGGCGTGACCGAGCTGCGCGTCGGCACCTACATCTACCACGACCGCGCCACCGTCGGCGCCGGGGTGGCGACGCTGGACGAGTGCGCCGTGCATGTCCATGCCACCGTGGTCAGCCGCCCGACCGCCGACCGCGCCGTTCTGGATTGCGGCAGCAAGACGCTGTCGAGCGACCGCGTCGCCCCGTCGGTCGGCGAAGGGTTCGGCCTGCTCCTCGATTATCCCGACGCGGTGATCGTCCGCGTCAACGAGGAGCATGCCGTGGTCGACCTCACCAAGAGCGCGACGAAGCCGGAGATCGGCGACCGCGTCCGCATTTTGCCCAACCATGTCTGCGTGGTGACCAACCTGCACGACCGCATGGCGATCACCCGCAACGGCGAGGTCGTCGGCGACTGGCCGGTGCCGGCGCGCGGCTGCACCCGCTGACCCCAACCCCTGGATCCGGCCATGGACGCTGACCTCACGCTCGACATCCGCAACCTGCAAACCCACTTCACCGCCGATCCCGGCGTGTCGAAGGCGGTGGACGGCGTGTCCTTCGCCGTGCGCCGCAACGAGACGCTGGCCGTCGTCGGCGAATCCGGCAGCGGCAAGTCGGTGACCAGCCTGTCGGCGATGCGGCTGATCCCGTCGCCGCCGGGCATCATCGCCGGCGGCGAGATCCTGTTCCGCGGGCGCGACGGGCAAGTGCGCGACCTCGCCCGCCTCAGCGAGCGGGCGATGCGCAGCGTCCGCGGCAACGAGATCGGCATGATCTTCCAGGAGCCGATGACCTCGCTGAACCCGGTCTACACCGTCGGCGACCAGATCGGCGAGGCGCTGCGCTACCACCAGGGTCTCGACCGCCGGGCGGCGCGGGCGGAGGCGCTGGCCATGCTGAAGAAGGTCGGCATCCCGGCGGCGGAGCGGCGGCTGGACGAGTATCCACACCAGATGTCGGGCGGCATGCGCCAGCGCGTGATGATCGCCATGGCGCTGGCCTGCCGCCCCACCCTGCTGATCGCCGACGAGCCGACCACCGCGCTGGACGTGACCATCCAGGCGCAGATCCTCGACCTGATGCGGCGGCTTCAGGAGGAGACCGGCACCTCGATCCTGTTCATCACCCACAATCTGGGCGTGGTGGCGGAGGTGGCGCACCGGGTGGTGGTGATGTATGCCGGCCGCATCGTCGAGGAGGGCGATGTCCGCTCCCTGCTGAAATCGCCGAAGCACCCCTACACCCGCGGGCTTCTGGCCTGCATGCCGCATCTGGGCCAGCGCCGTGGCGACGGCGGCCGGCTGCACGCCATCCCCGGCAGCGTGCCCAGCCCGGTGAACCGCCCGCCCGGCTGTACCTTCGCCCCGCGCTGCCCGCTGGCCGAACCCGCCTGCACCGCCGCCGAACCGGTGCTGGAGCCGGTCGGCCCCGACCATTCCGCCCGCTGCCGCCGCTGGAGGGACGTGCAATGAGCGCAGTTCTTTCGACCGAACAGCCCCTGCTGAGCGTCCGCAATCTGGAGAAGCGCTTTGCGGTGCGCGGCGGGCTGCTGCAACGGCCGGTCGGCTGGGTGAAGGCGGTGGACGATCTGTCCTTCGACCTGAACCGCGGCGAGGTGCTGGGGCTGGTCGGTGAATCAGGCTCCGGCAAGACCACCGCCGGGCGCAGCATCCTGCGGCTGATCGAGCCGACCGGCGGCTCCATCCGCTTCGACGGGCAGGAGATCACCGGTCTGCCGACGGCCGAGATGCGGGCGCAGCGCCGCCGCATGCAGATCGTCTTCCAGGACCCCTATGCCAGCCTCGACCCGCGCCAGCGCGTGCGCGACGTGATCGGCGAGGCGCTGGTGATCCACGGCATCGGCAGCCGCGCCGACCGCCGCGACCGCGTCGCCGCCCTGCTGGAAAAGGTCGGCCTGACCGCCGACGCCATGGACCGCTTCCCCCACGAATTCTCCGGCGGCCAACGCCAGCGCATCGGCATCGCCCGCGCGCTCGCGGTGGAACCGGACTTCATCGTCGCGGACGAGCCGGTGTCGGCGCTCGATGTCTCGGTCCAGGCGCAGGTGGTGAATCTGCTGGGCGACCTGCAGCGCGAGCTGGGGCTGGCGGTGCTGTTCATCGCCCATGATCTGGCGGTGGTGCGCTACATCAGCGACCGTGTGGCGGTGATGTATCTCGGCCGCCTGATGGAGATCGCGCCGAGCGATGGGCTCTACGAGCGCCCGCGCCACCCCTACACCATGGCCCTGTTGTCGGCAGCGCCCGACCCGGACCCCGACGCGCCGAAGACCCGCATGCTGCTGGAGGGCGACGTGCCGAGCCCGATGAACCCGCCGTCCGGCTGCGTCTTCCGCACCCGATGCCCCTTCGCCCTGCCCGCCTGCGCGGAACCGGAGGCAAGGCAGTTGCGCGAGGTGGCGCCGGGGCATTCCGTGTCGTGCATCCGCGATGATGTGACGGCGGGGTGATCGGTTCCCCTGCATGGGATGACATCCTCGCCCGGCCTTATCCGCCCAGCACGCCGGACGACCGCAGCTGTTCGACCCGGTCGGGGCTGTAGCCCAGCATCTCCTCCAGAACCTCCGCGGTCTGCTGTCCCAGCCGGGGCGGCGGCCGGCGGTAGGTCGCGGGGGAGTTCGACAGCCGGGCCGGGTAACCGACCACCGGCACCTTGCGCCCGTCCTCGAGCGTCATCTCCCGCACCAGCCCGCGTTCAGCCAGATGGGGCTCGGCGAAGACCTGATCGATCCGGTTGATCGGCCCACCGGGCACGCCGGCCTCCGCCATGGCGGCAATCAGCGCCGCCTGATCCCAATTGGCGATGGCGTCGGCCAGCAGCCCCTCCAGCTCGTCGCGCAGGGCGAGCCGGCTGGCATTGTCGGCGAAGCGCGGGCTGGCCGCCACCTCCTCCAACCCCAGCAGCCGGCACAGCGCCCGGAACTGGCCGTCATTGCCGGTGGCGACGATCACGTGGCCGTCGCGGGCCTTGAAGGTGCGGTATGGCACGACGTTCGGGTGCTTGTTGCCCATCAGTCCGGGAACCATCCCGCCGACCAGCCAGTTCATCGCCTGATTGGCGAGGACCGACACCTGGGTATCCAGCAGCGCGCAGTCGATATGCTGCCCCTGCCCGGTGCTGTCGCGATGGCGCAGCGCGGCCAGGATCGAGATCGTGGCATAGAGCCCGGTGAAGATATCCGACACGGCGACCCCGACCTTCAGCGGCTCGCTGCCCGGCTCTCCCTCGGTCTGGCCGGTGATGCTCATCAGCCCGCTCATTCCCTGGATCAGGAAATCATAGCCGGGACGCGGAGCCAGCGGTCCGGTCTGGCCGAAGCCGGTGATCGAGCAATAGACCAGACGCGGGTTGATGCCTGACAAGGCGGCATAATCCAGCCCATAGCGGGCAAGGCCGCCGACCTTGAAATTCTCGATCACCACGTCGCAGTCCGCGGCAAGCCGGCGGATGATGTCGGCCCCGTCCGGTTTGGCGATGTCGATGGCGATCGACCGCTTGTTGCGGTTGCAGGACAGGTAATAGGCGCTCAGCCGCTCCGCATCGCCGTCCGCCCCGTCCGCCGCCCCATCCGCCGCCCCATCCGCCGACAGAAACGGCGGTCCCCAGGCGCGGGTGTCGTCGCCATGTCCGGGATGCTCCACCTTGATGACATCGGCGCCGAGGTCGCCCAGCGCCTGCGACGCCCAGGGACCCGCCAGCACCCGGCTGAGGTCGAGGACACGGATGCCGGCCAGCGCCCCGCCGCCTTCTGCTCCGGCTCCGGCGCCACCATGCGACTCCTCGTGGTTTTCTGTGCTCATGATCGTCCCGGCTTGAATGCTGTCCGATGGTCGCCGTCTGGTCGGCCAAGCGCCGATCCGATGCCCATCGTTTCACTGTGCGAAATGGCTTTTCATATTGATGGTAGCGTGCCGTCGGCTGGGTTACAATGCTCAACGGAAAGGCAATCGGCCGCCTGTACAATCCCGCGCGGTCCGGCTAACGTCCCCGGCCCCCACCGGGCCGGACAGATCGCCATCACTTGCCATGGCCGGCAGGTCATCACTTGCTATGGCCCAGAGTTGGAGGAACCGAGATGCCGTCCTTTAAGCCCGTGGTCGCACTGCTGCGTGGTCTGGACGTCCTCAATGCGGTGAATGCATCGCGGGAGGCGACGGTCGGATCGGTCCACGCCGCGACCGGGCTGGACAAGGCGACCGTGGTGCGGATGCTGGAAACGCTGGAACATGCCGGCTACATCGTGCGCGTCGCCGGCCGGCCGGCCTATGTTCCCTCCTGGCGCACCCTGCAGCTCAGCCAGGGCTACGACCTGCAGCGCAGTTTGGGGGCGGCGGCGGAACCGATCCTGACCAACTTCCGCAAGTCCATCGGCTGGCCGTCCGATCTGGCGATCTGCGATCGCGGCGCCATGATCGTCGTCCAGACCAGCCGCGAACAGGGGCCGCTGTCCCTGAACCGCCGGCCCGGTTATCAGGCGCCGATCCTGTCGACCTCGCTCGGCCGCGCCTATCTGGCCTTCTGCCCGGACGAGGAGCGGCAGGCCATCCTTGCCCAGATCGCCGCCCGCCCGAATGCGGAGAGCGTCGATCTGAGCAAGGCCGACGCCATACTGGCGGAGGTGCGGGAGCGCGGCTTCTCCGTGATGGACAGCACCTACAGCGACCGCGAGTATGAGGGTCTCGTCTGGGCCATCGCCGTCCCGGTGATGAACGGCGAGCGCGCCTGCGCATCGGTGAACATCCTGATGCTGCGCAATGCCATGTCCTACGAAATGGCGGTGGACCGCCTGCTGGAGCCGCTGAAGGCGACCGCCGCCCGCCTCGCCGAGGTTTTCCGCGCCCAGGGCTGATCCGGCCCGCCCTTTTCCACCGGCTTAGCAGTCCAGTCGGGCAGGTTTCCCCTTGCCTGCATGCCGCCATCTGCATGCCCGGATATGCGGCGCCCGGCCTCCGCCTGCCCCCGGCTATTGGTGGTGACCCTAACAAATTTGGTTGCCAACCAAACCATCCCCCTGTACGGTTTTATTAATGAAAAGGCGTTTCATACAGTGAAACGATCTTGAGCCGGCAAAGCTGGGGGGACGAAGATGAGCGAAACCGGTCGGATCCTCGTCGATACGGCGACCAGACTGTTCCAGAACATCGTCACGCCCAAAGAACTGGCCCGCGCCGAAGCGGGTGAGTGGCTGGGCGACGCCTGGAACGCGGTGGAGGAGCTTGGCCTGCCGCTGGCGCTTGTCCCGGAGGAGCAGGGCGGCTTCGGCATCGACCCGGTGGAAGCGCTGGCGGCGGTCCGCGTCGCCGCCGCTTTCGCACTGCCGCTTCCGCTGGGCGAGACGATGTTGGCGAACCGCCTGCTGGCCGGCGCCGGCATCGATGCGCCGGGCGGAGCGCTGTCGGTCGCGTCGGCCGACATCCCCGCCGGCCGGACGGCCCGCCCCCTCGCCCTTGAGCCTGAAAACGGCGGCTGGCGGCTGACCGGGGTGGCACGCCGCGTGCCCTGGGGCAGCGAGGTGTCCGGCGTAGTGGTGGTCGCCAAGGCCGACGGCGTGCCGCATGTCGCGCTGGTTCCCGCCGGCCGCTTCGCCGTGGCGCCCGGCAACAACCTCGCCGGGGAGCCGCGCGACGACCTGACCTTCGACTGCCTGCTGGAGCCGTCGCAGGTGGCGCCCGCCGCCGGTGTCACGCCGGAAGGCCTGCACGCCGCCGGCGCCGCCCTGCGCAGCATCCAGATCGCCGGCGCTCTGGCGCGGGTTCTGGAGATGACGGTGCAGTACGCCAACGAGCGGTCGCAGTTCGGCCGGCCGATTGGCAAGTTCCAGGCGATCCAGCAATCCCTCGCGGTGCTGGCCGGCCAGACGGCCGCCGCCTCGGCCGCCGCCGATCTGGCCGCGGAAGCCATCACCGCCCCGGCCGGCAACCATCGTATCGCCGTCGCCAAGGCGCGCACCGGCGAGGCCGCGGGCGTCGCGGCGGCCATCGCTCATCAGGTGCACGGCGCCATCGGCTTCACCCACGAACACAGCCTCCACCACCTCACCCGGCGCCTGTGGTCGTGGCGCGACGAGTTCGGCAACGACGCCGAATGGTCCCGCCGCCTGGGACACGCCGCCATTGCCGCGGGCGCCGACGGCTTGTGGCCGATGATCACGGCGGCCTGAGCAGCGGAGACCCCCGACGATGACCGTATTCACCTTCCCCGCGCCCCCGCCCGCCGATGTCGAAGCGTTGCGCGCCGAAGTCCGCGACTTCCTCGCCGCCGAACTGGCCACCCGCAAGCCGCGCGACCGTGCCCGCTCCTGGAGCGGTTTCGATGCCGCGTTCAGCCGCAAGCTGGGCGAGCGCGGCTGGATCGGCATGACCTGGCCGAAGGCCTATGGCGGCCACGAACGCAGCGCGCTCGAACGCTATGTCGTGCTGGAGGAGATGCTGGCGGCCGGGGCGCCGGTGGCGGCCCACTGGATCGCCGACCGCCAGAGCGGCCCGCTGCTGCTGAAAGTCGGAACCGAGGAGCAGCGCCAAACGATCCTGCCGCGCATCGCCGCCGGCGAATGCTTCTTCTGCATCGGCATGAGCGAGCCGGATTCCGGGTCCGACCTTGCCGCGGTGCGCACCCGTGCCACCCCGGTGGACGGCGGATTCCGCGTCACCGGCACAAAGCTGTGGACCACCTACGCCCACAAGTCCCACTACATGATCCTGTTCTGTCGCACCGGCGGCCAGGAGGAGCGGCAGGGCGGCACCAGCCAGCTGCTGGTCGATCTGAACACGCCGGGGATCACCATCCGCCCGATCGCCGACCTGTCGGGCGAGCATCACTTCAACGAGGTGGTGTTCGAGGACGCCTTCATCCCGGACAGCGCCCTGATCGGCCGGATGGGCGACGGCTGGAATCAGGTGATGGGCGAGCTGGCCTTCGAGCGCAGCGGGCCGGAGCGTTTCCTGTCCTCCTTCACCCTGCTGGTGGAGCTGGTTCGTGCGCTGGGCAACGACCCGTCGGATCGCGCCAGGGAGGCGGTCGGCCGGCTGACCGTCCACATCGTCACGCTGCGGCGGCTGTCCCGCTCGGTGGCCGGCATGCTCCAGAACGGCGAGAACCCGGCGCTGCAGGCGGCGCTGGTCAAGGATCTCGGCGCCCTGGTGGAGCAGGAAATTCCCGAGATCGTCCGCGGCGTCGTGTCGGTGGAACCGTCGCTGCAGGCCGACACCGAACTGGCCGCCGTCCTGGCCCACACCATCCTCAACGCCCCGGCCTTTTCGCTGCGCGGCGGCACGCGCGAGATCCTGCGCGGCATCATCGCCCGCGGCCTCGGCCTGCGCTGACGCACCGTCGGCGCGAACACGCAGGGGCCGGAGAAGACACAACAGGAAGGACCCGACCGCCATGACCGACGCGGTGCTTGAAGAGAATGCGGACGGCATCGTCACGCTGACCCTGAACCGGCCGGAACAGCGCAATCCCATCTCCGACGATGACGTGCTGGAAACGCTGATCGCCACGCTGGCCCGGCTCGACGCCGACAACGCCACCCGCGCGATCATCATCACCGGCGCCGGCTCGGCCTTCTCCTCCGGCGGGAACCTCAAGAAGATGGGGGCGTCCGGCGGACTCAACGATCCGCTGCCGGCGCAGACGCGATTGAACTACCGCCGCGGCATCCAGCGCCTTCCCCTGCTGATCGAGGCGATGGAGGTGCCGACCATCGCCGCAGTGAACGGGCCGGCCGTTGGTGCCGGCTGCGACCTCGCCTGCATGTGCGATCTGCGCATCGCCGGGGAAAGCGCCCGCTTCGCCGAAAGCTTCGTCAAGGTCGGCATCGTGCCCGGCGACGGCGGCGCCTGGTTCCTGCCGCGGGTCGTCGGCTTCTCCAAGGCTTGCGAGATGGCGCTGACCGGCGATGCCATCGACGCGCGGGAGGCGCTGGCTTGCGGTCTGGTCTCCCGTGTGGTGCCCGACGCCGATCTGTTGGCGGAGGCGCGGGCGCTCGCCGCCCGCATCGCCGCCAATCCGCCGCATGCCGTTCGGATGACGAGGCGCCTGCTGCGCCAGGGCCGCAACGCCGACCTGGACACCTTGCTGGAGATGTCCGCCGCGATGCAGGCGCTCGCCCATGCGACGGACGATCACCGCGAAGCCGTGGCCGGCCTGCTGGAGCGGCGGGATCCGCGTTTCACCGGACGCTGACCCGCACCCTTGCGCACCGGAAACCGCCGAACGGGAGGATAGGCCCATGCAAGCGATCGTCATGGAGGCGGGAGGGGTCTTCGCAGTGCGGGACGTGCCGCCCCCCGAACCGAAGCCCTCGGAGGCGCTGGTGCGGGTGGAGGCGATCTCCCTCAACCGCGGCGAGGCGACGCGGGCGCTGTCCGCCCGGGCCGGCACGAGGCCGGGCTGGGATCTGGCCGGCGTGGTGGAACGGCAGGCGGCCGACGGCTCCGGCCCCGCCGCCGGGACTAAGGTCGCCGGGCTGCTGGCGTCGGGCGCATGGTCCGAACTGGCCGCCGTGCCGGTCCGCCAGCTTGCCGCGATCCCCGACGGGGTGGCGACGGAACAGGCCGCCTGCCTGCCGGTCGCCGGATTGACGGCACTGTATGCGCTGAGGCGGGGCGGCAACCTGCTGGCCAAGCGCGTGCTGGTCACCGGCGCCACCGGCGGCGTCGGCCATTTTGCCTGCCAACTGGCCCGGCAGGCCGGGGCCCAGGTGACCGCGATGGTCCGCACCGCCGAGGACGTGCCGCGGGCGCTCGGCTTCGGCGCCCATCATGCCGCGGTGATGGCGGAGGATCAGGGCGAGGCCCCGAGCCTTGGACCATTCGACCTGATTGTCGAATCCGTCGGCGGACCGTTCCTGGCGCGGTCGCTCGGCATGCTGGCGCCTGGCGGCCTCTGCGTCGTCTTCGGCGTCACCGGCGGCCCCGAGACCACCATCGATGCCCGCGCCTTCTACATGAGCGGATCGCGGACCGTGACCGGTCTCGCCATCTTCGAAGAAATCAAAAGCGGTGAACCGGCCGCCCGCGGCCTGTCCCTGCTGCTGGCGCTGGCCGCCGAGGGTCGGCTGGCGGCGGAGATCGCCGTCCGGCGCCCGTGGGCGGAAATGCCGGCCGCCGCCGCGGACCTGCTGGCCCGCCGGCACAAGGGAAAAACGGTGCTGCTCGTCCAGGACGGCGGCCGATAAAACACCGAGGGAGGTGCCAGCCATGAGCAAGACACGCGGACCGACGGGCATCCTCGACGCCGTCGACCACGTCTTCTCTCTGGTCGCGGCGGCCTGCATGATGCTGATCATGCTGGTCGTCGTGGCCGACGTGGTCATGAGGTATTTCTTCGCCATGCCGCTGGCATGGTCCTACGACGTGATCTCCCTGTACCTCATGGTCGGGATGTTCTTCTTCGGCGTGTCGGACACCCTGCGCGAGAACGGCCATATCGGCATCGACATCCTCCAGCGCAGCATGCCCCAGCCATTGCGCCATATCGGCGAGGCGGCCGGGTACCTTGTGTCCGCCATGGTCACGGCGGCGATCGGCTGGCTTGCCTTCCAGCGCTCCCTCTCCGCCTGGCAGAACGACGAGGCGCTGTCCGGCGCCTACCTGTGGCCGACCTGGATCGCGCTGGTGCCGGTCGTCGTCGGCGGCGTTCTGCTGACGCTCCGCAATCTTCTGCTGACCGCGACCCACCTCCGCGACGCCTTCGGTGGCGCCCAGGGCGTCGATCACGCTCCCACCCCCAATCTGGAGGAACGCATCTGATGGTGGCGCTCGGCGGTATCTCCATCCTCTTCCTGATGCTGGCCTTCGGGCTGCCGGTGGCCTTCGCCATGGCGGTTTCCGGCGCGGCCGGGCTGCTGATGATCGGCGGCGTCGACATGGTGATGGGCATCCTCGAAACGGTGCCCTTCTCCACCGCCAACTCCTACGAGATGATCACCATCCCGATGTTCATCCTGATGGCGGAGTTCGTGATCCTCAGCGGGGTCGCCAACGACCTGTTCACCGCCGCAGCCAAATGGGTCGGCCGGGTGCCGGGCGGGCTGGGCATGGCGACGGCGGTGGCCGGGGCCGGCTTCGGCGCCATCTCCGGCTCCAGCACGGCGGCGGCGGCGACGTTGTCCTCCACCTCGATCCCGGCCATGCTGGAACAAGGCTACGAGCCGAAGCTGGCCGGCGGCGTGGTGGCGATCTCCGGCACGCTGGCGATGCTGATCCCGCCCAGCATCGCGCTGGTGCTCTACGGCATCATCGCCGATGTCAGCATCGGCGCGCTGCTGGTCGGCGGCATCATCCCCGGCATCCTGGTGACGCTGACCATCGTGCTGACCGTCTATCTGCTGGTCATCCAGGACCGCAGCCGCGCTCCCGCAGGCCGCAGCTATACCCTCCGCGAGAAATTCGCCTCGCTGAAGGTGTGCGGCGCGATGATCCTGCTGTTCTCCGGCGTCACCGGGACGATCTATGCCGGCATCGCCACCCCGACCGAGGCGGCGGGCATCGGCGCGTTCGGCGCCTTCCTGCTGGCGCTGCGCTCGGGCAACCTGACCGCCGCGACCCTGCGCGCCGCCCTGGTGCGCGCGGTCCATGCCACCGCAATGATCCTGATGATCATGCTGGGCGCCCATGTGTTCGGGACCTTCTTCACCCTGACGCAGATCACCCAGGATCTGGTCCATTGGGTCGGGTCGCTCGACGTGTCGCCGTGGATGATCATGGCGCTGATCCTGTTCGGCTATGTGCTGCTGGGCTGCGTCATGGACCAGATCGCGATCCTGATCCTGACCGTGCCGGTGGTGCTGCCGGTCGTCCTGTCGCTGGGCTTCGACCCGGTCTGGTTCGGCGTGATCGTCGTCGTCACGGCCGAGGTCGGCATGGTGACCCCGCCGATGGGGCTGAACGTCTTCGTCGTCGCCCGCTACACCGGCCGGCCGCTGGAAGAGATCTTCGCCGGCGTGATGCCCCATGTGGTGGCACACCTGATCCTGATCGCGGTGCTGACCGCCTTTCCGCAGATCATCACATGGCTGCCGTCGACCATGCGCTACTGACACGCGGCCAAACGACAACAACCCGCTGAAATTCCGGGGGAAACCCATGAAGCCGACCACCGTCACGGTCCTGTTCGCGCGCACCCTTGCCCTGGCCCTTCCCATGGTCTCCGCCATCGCGCTTGCCGTCTCTGCGGCGCCGGCGGCGGCCCAGCAGACGAAGCTGCGCGTCGCCGATTCCTTCCCCGCCGGCCATTATGTCGTCGAATACGGCACCAAGCCCTGGATGGACGAGATCAAGCGCCTGACCAACGGCAAAGTGGATTTCGAATATTACCCGGCCGAACAGCTGGGCAAGGCCAAGGACCTGTTGTCCCTGACACAGAACGGCGTGGCCGACATCGGCTATGTCGCGCCGGCCTTCGTGACCGACAAGCTGCCGCTGTCCACCGTGGCCGAGTTGCCGGAGGCCTTCAGCTCGTCCTGCGCCGGCACCAACGCCTACTGGCAGCTGGTCAAGCCCGGCGGCATCCTCGACAAGCGCGAGATCGGGCCGGCGGGCATGCGGGTGCTGTGGACGATGGTTCTGCCGCCCTACCAGCTTTACATGGGCAAGACCGGGATCGAGGGCGTCGATGTCGTCAAGGGCAAGAAGATCCGCACCACCGGCGCCGCGAAGGAACTTGCGATCCGCAAGATGGGCGCCGTGCCGGTGCAGATCCCGACCCCCGACGTGATGGAGGCGCTGTCGCGCGGCACCGTCGACGGGATGCTGTTCCCCCATTCCAGCGTGCTGTCCTACGACCTGCAGAACACGGTGAAGTCGGCGACCGTCGGCGAGAATCTGGGCAGCTTCGTCATCACCTACATGATCAGCAAGCGCAAGTGGGACCAGTTGCCCGCCGACGTCCGCGACGCCATGGACAAGGCCGCCGAGACCATCAACCACAACGCCTGCCAAAAGACCGACCACGACGAGGCCAACGACATCGAACGGCTGAAGAAGGCCGGGGTGACCATGGTCCATCTGCCGGAAGCGGAAAGCGCGAAGCTGAAGGACATGCTGTCGTCGGTCAGCAAGGAATGGGCGGCCAACCTGGACAAGCGCCGCCTGCCCGGCAGCGAGGTGCTTGCCGCCTTCCAGCAGGCGCTGAAGGACGGGAAATAACCGCCCGGACTGATCCCCGCTCCGCTTGACAGGAAAGCCCCCTCACAGGAAAACCGATGACATCCGACCAGTCTTCTGAATCCTGGTGTCCGCTGGCCGGCACCAGGGTGGTCGATTTCTCAGCCCTGCTGCCGGGTCCCTTCATCTCCACGGTACTGGCCGATCTGGGCGCCAGCGTCGTGAAGGTCGAGCCGCCCGGCGGCGACAGCGCCCGCAGCTATCAGGCGGCGATGTTCGCGGCGGTCAACCGCGGCAAGCGGAGCCTGGCCCTCGACCTCAAGGACCCGTCAGCCGAGCCCATCGTGGCGCGGCTGGCGGGCTGGGCCGACGTGGTGATCGAATCCAGCCGGCCCGGCGTCGCCGACCGGCTGGGCATCGGCTATGCGGCGCTCAGCGCCCTCAACCCGCGGATCGTCTACTGCTCCGTCTCCAGCTTCGGCCAGTCGGGGCCGGCGCGGGATCGTCCGGCCCACGACATCAACATCATGGCGGCGGCCGGCGCGCTCGGGCTTCCCGGACATTGGAGCCGCCCGCCGTCCCGCCCCAGCATTCCGGTCGGCGACTTCGCGGCGGGGGCGCTCGCCGCCGCCTCCATCACCGCGGCGCTGGCGGAGCGGGACCGCACCGGACGCGGCCGGCATCTCGACGCCAGCCTGTTCGGCGCCGTGCTCTATTGCGCCGGCCTGCGCCATGGCACCGAGCCGCAGCAGGATCCGCGCGCCCATCTCAGCCCGACCAACGACATCTACCGGACCGCCGACGGCCGCTGGATCGCGCTGGGTCTGATGGAGGACCATTTCTGGCGACGCTTCCGCGCCGCGGTGGCGACCCAGCCGTCCGGCCAAGCGGCGGAGGCGCTCTCCGACCCGGCATTCGACAGCCATTCCGGCCGTCAGGCGCATGGCGACCGGCTCGCCGGCCTGCTGGCGGAGGTGATCGCGGGCGACAGCGCCGACCGCTGGATGGCAAGGCTGACTGAGGCCGACGTGCCGGCCGATATCTGCCGCCTTCCCCACGAGGCCGCCGCCTCTGCCCAGGCGGAGGCGCTGGGCCTGTCGGTCGCCGGTCCCGACGGGCGGCAGGTCGGCTTTCCCGTCCGCGCCGCCGGGCAGACCTCTCCCCTGCATGCACCGGCGTCGGCCCTGAACGGCGACGCCGAAGCCATCCTGGCGGAAATCGGTGCCGGCGCCGCCGCTCCAACCCCGTCCAAACTCCCCCATCACGGAGGCCCGGCATGAACGGCCCGCTGAACGGCGTTCGGATCCTCGATCTCACCTCGGTTCTGGTGGGGCCCTATGCGACGCAGATCCTGGGCGATCTCGGCGCCGATGTCCTCAAGGTCGAATCCCCGGCCGGCGACAATGTCCGCGGCATCGGGCCGATGCGCCATCCCGGCATGGGTGCCATCTTCCTGCACGCCAACCGCTCCAAGCGCAGCATCGTGCTGGACCTGAAGGCGCCGGACGGGCGGCAGGCGCTGCTCGATCTGGCCCGCGGTGCCGACGTCCTCATCCACAATGTCCGGCCGCGCGCGATGGCGCGGCTCGGGCTGTCCTACGACGACCTCGCCGCGGTCAACCCGTCGATCATCTACGCGGCGGTCACCGGGTTCGGCCAGGACGGCCCCTATGCGGAAAAGCCGGCCTACGACGACCTGATCCAGGGCGCGGCGGCGATTCCCACCCTGATCGCCGATTCCTCCGGCGGCGATCCGCGCTATGTGCCGGCGACCATGGCCGACCGCACCGTCGGGCTGCACGCCGTCTATGCGGTCGCCGCCGCCCTGTTCCACCGCGAGCGCACCGGCGAGGGGCAGGAGATCGAAATCCCGATGTTCGAGGCGATGACCGAGTTCGTCCTCGGCGACCATATGGGCGGCATGACCTTCGAACCGCCGCTGGGTCCCACCGGCTATCCCCGCCTGCTCGCCCGCCACCGCCGCCCCTACCGCACCAGCGACGGCCACATCTGCGTGGTGATCTACAACGACAAGCAATGGCGCAACTTCTTCACGCTGATCGGGCGGGAGGGCGAACTCGACAGCGACCCCCGCTTCGCCGACATCGGCAGCCGCACCCGCCACATCAACGAACTGTACGGGCTGGTCGCCGACGCCATCGCCACCCGCAGTACGGCTGACTGGCTGGCCGACCTGACGAAGGCCGACATCCCGGTCATGCCGCTGCACACGCCCGACAGCCTGATCGACGACGGCCACCATGCGGCGACCGGCTTCCTGCGGACGGTCGAGCATCCCCATGAGGGGACGGTGCGCTCCATCGGCGTGCCGACGCGCTGGTCCGGCCGCCGTCCGGAACCCGTCCGCCCGGCCCCGCGCCTGGGCGAACACAGCGTGGAGCTGCTGCGCGAAGCCGGATACGACGAGGAGCGGATCGCCGACCTTCTGGCGCGCGGCATCACGCGAAGCCCCACTCCGGCCGCCACCGCGGCGGAGGGTTGAGCCTTGCCCTTCGGCAACCGGATCGGCGGGGGTCCGCGACGGAGCCCGACGCTGGTGCCGGCGCTGCTCGTCGTCCTGTTCGCCTTCCTTTTCAATTTCGTGGCGCGGGGGGTTGCCGATGCCTACACGGTCTTCCTGGTTCCCATCGAACAGGAAACCGGTTGGCCGCGCAGCACCCTGACCAGCGTCTACGCCCTCTACATGCTGGTGCAGGGCCTCGCCGCGCCCGTCAGCGGCATGGCCTTCGAGCGGTTCGGCCCGCGCGTCGTCTACCCGGCGGGTCTGGTTCTGCTGGCGCTGGCGACGCTGGGCGGCAGCATGCTGGAGGCGCGCTGGCAGCTCTATCTCTGTCTCGGCATCGTCACCGGGCTCGGGGTCGCCGCCATCGGCATGATCCCTGCGGCGGCGCTGATCGGCCGCTGGCACCGCCGGCATCTCGGCACCGCCATCGCCATCGCCTATGCCGGTTTCGGGTCGGGCATCCTGGTGATCGCGCCGCTGGCGCAGCTGCTGATCGAAAGGCTCGGCTGGCGCGGCGCCTATCAGGCGATGGGCCTGCTGCTCGCCGCGCTCGCCCTGCCGGTGCTTCTGTTGCCATGGCGCCGGCTGGCCGACGGCCGCCCGGCGGAGCAGGAGAATGGCGGCGCCACCCCCGTCCGCCGCGCCGGGACCGGATGGCGCCTGCCGGAGGCCATGCGCACCCTGCCCTTCTGGGGTCTTGTGCATGTCCTGTTCTTCACCGCCTTCGGCATGTACATCGTCATCGTCCAGGTCGTGGCGATGCTGGTGGAAAGCGGCTATCCGCCGATCGAGGCGGCGGCGGCCTTCGGCTCCGCCGGCATGCTGTCGGTCGCCGGGGTGATCGCCGCCGGCGGCCTATGCGACCGCATCGGCTTCCGCACCACGGCGCTGGCGAGCTTCGCCGGCACGCTAGCCGGCATCCTCTGTCTGATCGGGCTGTATGGACGGCCGAGCCCCATCCTGCTTGCCGGCTATACGCTGCTGTTCGGCATCGCCCAGGGCGCACGTGGCCCCATCGTCTCCACCCTGACCAGCCGGATTTTCGTCGGCGGTTCGGCGACCATCTTCGGGAGCATCTACGCCACCATGTCGATCGGCGCGGCGCTGGGGGCATGGCTGTCCGGTCTGCTGCACGACATCACGCAGGAATATGGGGCCTCGCTGGTGGTGGCCGCCGCCGCCATCAGCGCGGCTCCCCTGCCCTTCCTTCTCAGCCCGGCGATTGCCGGGGCGATCCCGGCCCCGCCACCGCTGCGGGCCGGAACCGCCATCACCGCAAAAGGGGACGCACCATGACCATCGGTAGCCAGAATCCGGAAGGCCCCACCATCGGGCTCGGCTTCCATTTCGAGGATCTGCCCGTCGGCACGCGCTTTCGCACAGTCGCCCGCACGATCACCGAATCCGACCTCACCGCTTTCGTGAATCTCAGCTGGTTCACCGAGGAGCTGTTCACCAACACCGCCGACCGCGAGCATATGGCAATCGCCGGCCGGGTCGTGCCCGCCGCCCTGGTCTATTCCTTTTCCGAAGGCCTGCTGACCGCCAGCATGCAACGCACCGGCCTCGCCTTTCTCAACGCCGAAATCGACGTGAAGGCGCCGACCTTCGTCGGCGACACCATCCATGTCGCCTGCGAAGTGATCGAAGCCCGCCCGACCTCGAAGCCGGGCCGCGGCCTGATCCGCACGCTCAATCGCGTGACGCGGCAGGACGGAACCGTCGTCCTGACCTACAATCCCTTGCGCATGCTGCGGACCCGCGACGGCGCAGCGGCATAAGGCACCATCCTCACGGCGCGACGCCGGCCGTCGCGGGTTCGGCAAGCGTCGCCTCCCCCTCCTCCTGCCGGCGCGCATAAACCGTCGGCGGAACGCCGACATGGCGGGTGAAGGCGACGCTGAATGTGCTGGCGGAGCTGTAGCCGACACGCTCGGCGACATCGGCGATCCCGCCTTCGCGCCGGCGGAGCATGTCCTTGGCCAGGGCCATGCGCCATTGCAGCAGGTATTCCATGGGGGCGACGCCGACCGCCTGCCGGAACCGCTCGAAGAAGGTCGAACGCGACAGCGCCGCCTCCTTCGCCAGCTGGGCGACCGTCCAGGGTGCGGTCGGCCGTTCATGGATGTGCCGGAGGGCGACGGCTAGCCGGTCGTCGCCCAGCCCCCGCAGCAGCCCCGGCGATCCCGTGGACACCGTCGTGGACCGCAGGGCCTCGATCAGCAGAATTTCCAGCAGGCGCGCCAGGATCACCTCGCGCGCCGGCCGTAGAGCGCGCGATTCCTCGTTCACCATCCGCACCAGCGCACTCAACCGCTTCTCGCCACGGACATGCACCAGTTGCGGCAGCAGCGACACCAGCAGGTCCGCGTCGGGCGACGCGAAGGCGCAGTATCCGACAAGATTACAGACATCCGGTGACCGGTCGGGACTGCCCAGCAGATATTCGCCCGGCCGCAGTTCGACCGGTCGGGTATCGGCGACCCCCGGCGGCATCGGCGCGATGCTCGCCACGGTGAACTCGTTGGCCGCGGGGATCAGCACGAAGTCATCCGCCTCCAGGGTGATCGGTTTGCCCCCGCCGAGGCTCAGGCGGCACGAGCCGTCGAGCACCACACAGTAGAATGGCCGCCCGGCCTCCGTCCGCCGCACCCGCCAGCAGCCGGCCCCATAGGTGAGCTTCGAGAACGAGGCGCTCGGACGGAGCAGGCTGACCACCTGCGCCAGGGGGTCGACCATATTCGGACTCCTGCAAATGAATTCCGGACTTCCGATTGTAGATGGTCCAGCCATCGCGGTCTATCTTCCGCTTCGCACCAATTCGGCAGGAGCCATTCCATGAAAACCATCCTCATCACCGGCTGCTCGTCCGGCTTCGGCCTGGAAACGGCCCGTCATTTCCTCGACCGCGACTGGACGGTCATCGCCACCATGCGCACCCCGCGCGAGGATGTTCTGCCGCACTCGGACCGGCTGCGCATCCTCCGCCTCGACGTCACCGATGCGGACAGCATCGGCCGGGCGGTGGAAGACGCCGGAGCGGTCGATGTGCTGGTCAACAATGCCGGCATCGGCCTGCTGGGCGCGCTGGAAGGTGTAACGATGGACAGCGTGCGCGAGCTTTTCGCGACCAACACCTTCGGCACCATGGCGATGACGCAGGCACTGCTGCCGCAATTCAGGGCGCGGAAGTCGGGCGTCATCGTCAACGTCACCTCCAGCGTGACGCTGAAGCCGCTGCATCTGCTCTCGGTCTATACGGCGAGCAAGGCGGCGGTGAACGCCTTCACCGAATCACTGGCTCTTGAACTGGAGCCGTTCAATGTGCGGACGCATCTGGTCCTTCCCGGCCGGGCGCCGGACACCTCCTTCGGCGAAAATGCCCGGTCCCGCATGCGCGACGCCATTTCGGAGCCCTATGCGCACCTGGCGCAAGGCGTTTTCGCGGCATGGCAGCAGCCGGGTCCGGTCACCAACGCCTCCGATGTCGCGGAAGCGGTATGGCGTGCGGCGACCGATCCGTCCTGCCCGATGCGCCTTGCCGCCGGAGCCGACGCGGTGGCGCTCGCTTCGGCCTGAGGATCGCAATGCGGTCAGCCGCCGCTCCGAAGCGCGTCCGCGACGGCGCGCACGGCCGGAGCCAGCGGCGCACCCGCTGCATAATAGAGGTGGAATCCGGGAAAACTCGGCGACCAGTCGGTCAGGACCCGCAACAGCCGTCCGTCGTCGATCATCGGCTGCACGACCCGGTCGATGCCATGCCATAGGCCGACGCCGCCGATCGCCGCATTCAGCATGAGGTCGGCGTCGTCCGTAACCAGAGTGCCGCCGACGTCGAGCACCACCGTTTCGCCGTCGCGCTCGAAGACCCAGCGGTAGAGCGCGCCGGCCGGACCGCTGAGACAGCCGATGCAGCGGTGGCGCACCAGATCGGCGGGATGAAGCGGGGGCGGATGATCCGCGAAATAGCCGGGCGAACCGACGACCGCGGCGGTGAACGGCTCGGTCAGCGCCACAGCCACCATATCCTGCGCCACTTCGTTGCCGTACTGGATGCCAAGGTCGAACCCGTCGGTCAGGTCGCCCGGCCATTCGGCCGTGCGCACGTCCAGCGTCACATGCGGACAGTCGCGGGCCAGCCGCCGGACCGCCGGCTCGACCAGCATCTGGATCGCCAGACGCGGCGCCGCCAACCGCACCGTCCCGACCGGCGCGCCATCGGGTATGCCGACCGCGGCCACGGCATCGTCCAGCCGCGTCAGCACCGGCCGCAAATCCTGCAGCAGCTTCGCCCCGGCCTCCGTTACCGTCACCGCCCGCGTGGTCCGGTTCAACAGCCGCTGGCCGATCCGATCCTCGAAGGCGCGCACAGCGTGGCTCAGCGTCGATGGCGTCAGGCCCAGTTCAGCCGCCGCCCGGCGGAAGCTGCATGCCTCCGCGACCGCGACGAATGCCCGGACCTCCGCATACTCCCCCGGCTTCAGGCGTCTGCGCATTGCTGAATGTCACCCACCATGCTGTTGCACCGCTGCAATCTTATGCTGCTGCGGCCCCGATACTAGCTGAGGAGGATCGTAGCCACCATTCCACGGAGACGCAGATGACCGTCCGCAAATTCGCCCTGACCGACGTTTCGCTGGAACGCACCCCCGGCCAGCAGGCTGACGTGTTCGTCGGCAACGCGATCGACCAGCGCCACGGCGCCCCGATCACCATCGGCTACGGCCGCTACGAGCCCAACCAGACCATCGACGAAACGATCGCCGTCGACGACGTGATGGTGGTGCTGGAGGGGCGGGTCTCGGTCGCGTCCGACGCCGGCACGGTCACCGCCGGCCCTGGCGAGATCGTCCATATGCCCAAGGGCTCGGCCGTCACCATCCGCTCTCACGAGCAGGGCGCTCTTACCGCCTACGTCACTTATCCGCACTGGCAGGAGGCGCAATCCGGCGCAAAACCGGGCTGATCGACAAAAGTCCGCAGTTTGTGGTGCGGCTCACATCCCGGAATCCGGGGGTTGGGTAGGGTCTGTCCATCGGCAACACGCCGCATCCCGCGGCCCCGAGACAGGAGACCAGATCATGATCCGCACCTCCCTGCTGACCGGCTTCGCTTCGCTCGCCCTGTTCGCCGCCCCGGCGATGGCCCAGAACATCTCCGACATCTCCAACACCGCGGCCGGCGTCGGCAATACCGCCAACCAGAGCGCGCTGGTCATGCAGCGGTCGAAGGGTCCCTTCGCCGGGCCGAACGTCGCCACCGTGTCCAACCTCGCCGCCGGCATCGGCAACACGGCCAACCAGGGCGCCTTCGTGAAGCAGCGCAGCGGCGGCGTGTTCGGCGGCGGCTCGGCCGCGACCATCGGCAACACCGCGGCCGGCATCGGCAACAACGCCGGCCAGATGGCGACGGTGATGCAGCGGAGCGGCGGTCTGCTGAGCGGCGGCTCGGTCGCCAATGTCGGCAACACGGCGGCGGGCATCGGCAACACCGCCCTGCAGAACGGCACCGTGCTGCAGCGCTCCGGCGGTCTGCTCGGCCCCTTCAACCACAGCTCCATGCAGAACCTGTCGGCCGGCGTCGGCAACTTTGCCGGACAGAGCGCCCTGGTCAAGCAGCGCTGACCGCCGACCCTCTCCTTCCAGGCTTCCTCCCCAGACCTCGCTCCGGCCGGTTCCCCGGCCGGAGCTTTCTTTTGCCCGCCTGGCCCCGCCGGAACTGGCCGGAAAACGCCGGTCAACTGTGGGTCAGCTCACAGAAGCCTGCCGGGCACTTCACTAAGCTTCCTTCAAGAAGACATCGGGGCGCGGAAGCCCGAAGCCTCACCCCCATCGAAGGAACCCACGCCATGATCCGCAATTTCGTTCTGGGCGCTCTCGCCACCGCCTTGCTGGCGACCCCCGCCCTGGCGCAGCCCAAATCCGCTGCCGGCCCCGGCATGCCCTCCATGATGGCCGTTCCCGGTCTGGTCAACACCAACGTCGCCAACGCCACCAATGTCGGCGCCGGCATCGGCAACTCGGCGCAGCAGCAGGGCGCCGTCTTCCAGGGCGGCGGCGGTGCGCCCATCCGCGGCGTCGGACCGCTGGTCAGCACCAATGTCGGCACCGCCACCAACGTCGCCGCCGGCATCGGCAACAGTGCGGGACAGAGGCTGCTCGGCTTTCAGGGCAACGGCGTGCAGGTCGGGCTGAATTTCAGCGGCCGCGGGCCTCTGGTCAGCACCAATGTCGGGGTCGGCACCAACGTCACCGCCGGCCTCGGCAACAGCGCCGGCCAATCGTTGACCGGCCTGCGCCGCTGATCTCCCACACCCACCCCCTACCTTCTCACCCGGGAGGCCACCGATGCCGAAGCTCCCGCTCAAAGTCCCGACAATCCTGACCATCGCCGCGCCCGTCCTGCTGTTCGCGGCCCTGTCGGCCCCGGTGCAGGCCGGCTCCCTCGCCTGCCAGACGGTCAACGGCAAGACCGTCTGCATGCGGGGGTCGGGAACGCTGAGCTGCGTGACGCTCGACGGCCTGACCCGTTGCTCCGCCACGCCGTCCGATCCGCGGTCGGAGGTCGTTCCCGATGCGGAAACCCTTCTGCTTCCCCGCCCGGTCGCCCCCGACCTGCACGGCCTCTTCGACCGCCGGGGCTTCCCCTTCGGCCATCAGGCCCGCTCGCTAGACCTGGATGACGACGACGACCCGGACATCGACTGAACCCCACCGCAATCGAACCGGAGACACCGCCATGTCCCGCCTTTTGACCCTGTCGCTGGCGCTTGCCACCATCGCCACGGCGCCGGCCTTCGCCGCGACGCCGACCCTGTCCTACACACGGGCCACCACGCTCGGCCCGCTGATCCTTCAGCCGGCCCCCGGCATCCCGAAGCCGCCGCCTTGCCTGACCTGCGGCCGGACGGCCCTGCCGGGGTTCACGCCGGGTCCCACCTATGGCGGCGACCGCGCCCTGAACCCGCAGCCATTGCCGCCGAAGGCGATCTTCCGCTAACCCCTGACTTTCCAACCAAAGGGCGACCGGCCAGCGCCGGCCGCCCTCTTCGTGTCCATCCCACGCACGGACGGAGCAGCAGCGCCAACGACGGCGTACCGCCTTTGACGGAGTAAGACGGCCCGGTTGCGGGCGTACCATTCCCTGGCTGGAGAAGCGGCCCGCGATGTCAACCACGATGTCAGCAGGGGGGTGGCGGCCATGACCGCGATACGGATCAACTTCGACAAGGATCTCGTCCTCGCCGGGCATTTCCTGCTCAAGCATCTGGAGCGGGAGGAACGGCATCGTCTGGCCAACACCGCCCGGCTGTCCCACCACCCGCGCGGCGCCATGATCTTCCAGAAGGGCGACCCGGGCGACAGCATGATGGCGGTCATCCGCGGCCGGGTGAAGATCTGCTGCCATTCCATGGACGGCAAGGAGCTGGTGCTGAGCATCATCAACAAGGGCGGCCTGTTCGGCGAGATCGCGCTTCTGGACGGCGAGCCGCGCACCGCCGACGCGGTGGCGCTGGAGGAGACCGACCTGCTGGTCCTCGACCGGTCGCAGCTGATGCCGGTGCTGACGGCGCGGCCCGATCTGGCCTTCCGCATCATCGGGGTGCTGTGCAAGCGGCTGCGAACGACCAGCGAGCATCTGGAGGACACGCTGTTCCTGGAAGCGTCCTCCCGCTTCGCCCGCGCGCTGAAACGGCTGGGCGACGCCTTCGGCAAGCCGGGGCCGCAGGGGCTGCGGCTGGACATCAAGCTGTCGCAGCAGCAGCTCGGCTGCCTCGTCGGCGTGTCGCGCGAGAGCGTCAACAAGCTGCTGAACGAATGGCAGCGTGCCGGCGTGATCGAAATGGATGCCGGCCATATCGTCATCCGCGACACCCGCGCGCTGGACGAGATCGGCGAATCCTGCGGCTGAAGCGCTCATTCGACACCGTCCTGTGAGCCGCGCCACAGCGCCGGCCCAGGCGTCCGCCCTACCCTGCTCCCCATAGCCGGCCACCAGCGCCGGCCGCCGATCCGGAGGGAGCCCATGACGATGTCGTCCCGTACCACCCTTCTTCCCACGGTCGCCGCTCTGCTGCTGACCGCCGGGACGGCTGCAGCCCAGGTCACCGGCGGCATCGCCTTTCCACCCGGCCCGATTCCCGGCGCCGCGATGGCGCAGGCCTTCTCACAGGCGCCGCGCCTGCCGGTGTCGGTGAATCCGACACCCCGTGGCGCGCCCCCCGGCGCGATGGTGACCAACCCGTCGGTCCGCCGGTCTTCCGTGAACCAGCAAGCGATCACCCGCATCCGCGGCGACGCCGGCTATCTCGCCGGCTTCAACAAGGGCCAGCCGCTGGCCGCCAGCCGCCAGCCGCCGGTGCAGCCCGATCCCGGCTTCACCATCATCGACGCGCCTTTCATTGTGAACAACTTCAACAGCGCGCTGAACTTCGCCTTCGGCGACGGCAACGTCAGCCAGCAGCAGCTCGGCGACGGCGCCGCCGGCCCGGTGGAAACCGCCGCCCCCGCCCAGCCGGCGCCCGAACCGGCCCCCGCTCCCGCGCCGTCCGCCAAGCCCGCTGGCCCATCGACGCTGGATCTGCTGATGAGCACCGCCGGACCGCTGCCGCACCTGCCCACGGCACTGGCCCATGGCGGGGTGCAGTTCAACAACGTGAACACCGTGACCAACACCGCGGTCGGCACGCACAACCGCGCGACCCAGAACACCGTCACCGTCCAGCGCTAGATCGGATCGCGTAAAATCGGAATCGATTTGGAGCGTGAATCCGATCGCCAAACATAAAGCTCCAGCACCCTCAGTTCACCTCGCGCGCCACCCGGAAGCCGTTGGTGAGATAGCGGACGTCGATGTCGTAGCTGTTGCGCACCGTGCCGTTGATCGCCTCCGGCTTGTCGCGCCAGGAGCCGCCGCGCAGCACCCGCTTGCGGCAGTCGCCGCGGGTCCAGGCGCTGCCGTCGTCCGGCGCGCCGTGATAGCTCTTGTTCCAGCAATCCTCCACCCATTCCGCCACGCCGCCGTTCATGTCGTGCAGGCCGAAGGGGTTCGCCTTGTAGCTGCCGGCCGCGATCGGGGTCAGGTGCTCGTGCGGGCCGCCGCAGCCGTCGCAGTCGGCATGGGTCCCGCTCTCCCCTCCCCACCAGTAGGGCGTCGTTGTGCCGGCGCGCGCGGCGAACTCCCATTCCGCCTCGCTCGGCAGGCGGTAGCGCTGTCCGGTCTTGCGGCTGAGCCATGCCACATAGGCCTGGGCATCCTGCCAATGCAGATTGTGGACGGGCGTGCCGTCGGTGGGGTTGACCATGCGCGGCATGTCGGTGCAGCCGCCCTCCTGGATGCAGGCGCGCCACTCGCCGACCGTCACCTCATACATGCCGAGCGCGAAGGGCTTCGCGATGGTGACGCGGTGGACCGGCCGCTCCGACGGGTCGCCCTTGTCGTTCCCCATCATGAAGCTGCCGGCCGGTACCCGCACCAGCACCGGACAGGTCGGGCAATCCTGGAAGCTGTTGCCGTTGCCATGGTTGCGCGCCGTCCCGTTGCCCGGCGCCGGTGCGGGCGCCGGCGGCGTGGTCGCCGCCACCTGCGGCTCGGCCTTGGAGGGCTCGGGCGGTGGCGGTTTGATGGCTGCCTCCACCACGGGTTCCGCTGGCGGTGCGGCCGGGGGAGGTGCCGCCGCCTGCGCCGGCAGCGGTTCGTGCTTCAACAGGCTGGCGGCAATAAAACCCTGGGTGCCGTCCTCCAGCGCGATGCGATACCACCCGCCGTCCGGCACGCGGCCCAGCACCTGCACCGCCGATCCGCGCGCCACCCGGCCGACCCGCGCGCCACTGTTGGCCGGCGCCGCCCGCAGCACGCTGTCCACCGTGGCTGTGTAGCGTCCGGGTTCCGCCGGCTCCAGACCGGGTCCCAACGTCGCGTCCTGTTTCGCCGGCTCCTGTTTGGCCGCCTCCTGCCTGGTCTCCGCCTTCGGCGGCTCTTCCGCCCGCTTGCGGGCGAGGGTCAGCGTTTCCAGCTGGCGGCGGGCGATGGGGGCATAACCGCTGCCGCCGAACAACTGCAGGAAGGCCTGATAGTCGCCGGGCTCCCTGCTGGACTGAACGCGCTTCCACAGGCTGTCCTCCAGCTCCGCCACCGGCGTGGTGCCCGGCGGCGCGATCTCAACGCTGACGCTCGCCGTGGCGGTGCCGCCGCGCCCATCATCGACGCTGTAGCGCAGGATTCCCGCCGGTCCGGGGGCCGCGGCCTCCGGGTCGAAGGTCAGCGCGGTCAGCGCCTGGACGGTCAGCCGGTCGCCCGGCTTCACCACCGCCGCGCCATTGTGGACGCTGCCGCGCTCCGGCACGGCGGTGACGGTGACGGTCAGCGGGTCGCCGTCCGGATCGGCCGGGGCGTCGATTCCCATCGGATTGCCGGCGACGCGCAGCTTGCGCTCCGCCACCACGGCCGGCGGCTGGTTGCTCGGCTTGATGGTGACCGGGATGGTGCCGGTGACCATGCCGCCGCGGCCGTCGGCCACCAGGAACTCGAAGGCGCCGGCCTCGCCGCGGAAGCTGCCGTCGGGCTTGAAGCTGGTCGCCGCCAGCTGCTCCACCGTCAGATAGTCGCCGATCAAGACGCTGCGTTCCCCGACGCGGACGGTGCCGCCGCGCGGCAGCCCGGTGACGCGGGCGTACATCTGGTCGTCGTCGGGGTCCGTCGGCTTGCCGGCCCCCAGCGGCTCCGGCCCTGCGTGGTCGAGCACGGTCAGCGCCCGCAACTCGCCCAGCACCGGCGGCCGGTTTGGCGGGCGCGGGTTGAAGTAGAAGGGCGTGGCGCCGAGCGACCCATAGACGAACGGCTCCTGCCGGCCATTGGTGGCCTGCTTCACCGTGTCGCGCACATTGCGGAAGAACAGGCTCAGCTCCAGCCCCGGCGTCTGCAGGTGCTGGAGCAGCGCCGCGCTGAAGGGGCTGTGGTCGCCGGTGCCGTCCTCCGCCAACTGGTCGGCGCGGGTCGCCATCGCCACCAGCGTGTCGCTCGGCGTATCGTCGACGCTGCCGAAGCCGGGATGCGCCTGATTGCGATTGGATCCGCTGCGGGTCAGGCGGTCGACGAAGGGATTGTTGCGGCAGGCGTCGAGGATGAGGATGCCCAGCTTGCGCGCCCCGGCCAGCTCCCCCATCGGCAGGTTCAGCGGGATCGCCTCATAGACCAGATCGCGTTCGCGCTCCAGCTGGGCGTCGGCGGGCAGCAGGTAATTGACGCCGTTCACCTGGATACCGTGCCCGGCATAGAAGATCACCGCCACGTCGGCCTGCGATGCCTTGATGCCAAACTGACGCAGGGCGGTGGCAAAGCCGCGGGCGTCGAGGTCGTACTCCTCATCCACCGTGAAATTCAGCCCCCGCAGCGCTTCGCCGATCGCCCGGGCGTCGTTGCGTGGGTTCAGCAGTTCCGGCGCGTTGCTGTATTTGCTGACCCCGATCACCAGCGCCAGCCGGCTTTCCGCCGCGCCGGCCCCCGGCCCCGGCCCGCCACCCGCCGAACGGGCCGCATGCGCAAAGCCACCCGGCACCGCGACCACCAGCAGGAGCAGCAGCACCGCGAAAAGCGTCCGGCAGGGTCCGACCGGTCCCATCATCCCCGCCTCCGTCCCCGAGCAAAGAGGCCCCCTCGACCACGGGGGTCCGCCGGCAAGGCTTGCGACGCATGGCGGGCAGCCTTGGCTGTATTTACGGAAATTGCCTACAGCCCGCCTTGGTTGGAAGAAGCATACTCATGGATGAGGCAATTGCCAATCCGCCCCTTCCGCCTAAACCCGGCAAAAGAGGGGGTGGCAGGCCGAAGTGATTACTTCCTGTATCGAGGGTTAATGCTGACGATTATCACTAGGAGCCATCGGCGTCTTCATCGTCGATCAACAGCCAAATCCGCACCGCCTTGACCTTGCCCTTCAGCGCCACCTCCCCCACCGGCAGCGCCTTGCAGCGGTCGCGCACCGCCTGCCAGGTCGGATCGCCGACGATGATGCGGGCATGGCGGGAGGACCGGGCATCCACCATCTTGCCATAGGCTTCCAGCCGGGCGGCGGTGTTGGCGGTGTCGCCCAGCAGCGAATATTCACTGTGCCGCAGCCCGCCCAGGCTGCCGGCCACCAGCGGGCCGGTATACAGGCCGACGCGGATCCCCACCGGCGGCAGCCCTTCCGCCCGCCACCGGCGGTTTAACGCCACCAACTCCCGCCCCATCTGCAGGGCGCAGCGGACAGCGCGGGCGGCGTCGGCGTCGATCTGCGCCTGGGTGGTGCGGGCCACGGGCGCGCCGAAGACCGCCAGGATCGCATCGCCGACAAAGCGCAGCACCACCCCCTCGTTGGCGGTGACGATGCGCACCATGGCATCCAGATAGCCCTCCAGCCAGCGGATCAGCGGCTCCGGCTCCAGCGCCTCGCAGATGGTGGTGAAGCCTTCGATGTCGGAGAACAGCACGGTGGCGGTCAGCTGCTGCGGGCGCGGGCGGTTGCCGGCCATGAAGGTCGCGCGCTCCCGCCAGATCTCCTCCGCCACCGGCTGGGAGACATGGTTGGCGAACAGCTGCATCATGACGCGCCGGTCGGCCCGCTCGCGCAGCGACATCTGCACGGTCATCGCGGCGATGCCGGCGCCCCAGGCCAGCGCCGGCGCCACCAGCGGCACCAGCGGCCCGCCGGCCGCGAACAGCGTCGTCGAGCCGGCCCAGGCCCCGGCGGGAACCAGCAGCCCCGCCGCCGCCAGCAGCCCCAGCGGCAGCCCGGCCATCGCCAGCGCCACCCCCGCCGCCGCCAGCAGCAGAGCCAGCGCAGCCTCCCCAACAAAGGGAAGCCGCGGGCTGCTCCGCCCGTCCAGCAGCTGGGCCAGCACATGCGCTTCAATCTCCACGCCCGGCGTCGAGGCTCCGGCGGACGACAGCGGCGTGCGGTGCTGGTCGATGCCGGCCAGCGCCGTGCCCACCAGCACCGTCCGCCCGGTCAGCCAGCTCTTCGGCAGAACGGCGACCGCCTCGGCGGGATAGATCGGAAACGGGGTGGTGGCGCCGTCGGGCCGGCCGTGCCAGTCAATGCGGAACGGCTCCGCCGGAACCCCGGACGCACCGCCGAGCCGGGCGAGTTGCACCGGCAGGCTGGGCGTGCCGTCGCCGCCGAAGGGAACGTGCCAGCGCACGGCGGCGTCGAGCCGGTCCTTCGCCAGATTGGCATGGCCGCGCGCCAGCCCGTCGGTGAACTCGCCGAGGAAGCGGCGCTGCCGCTCGGTCAGCGGCGTCTGGTCCAGTGCCGTAATCGCCACCACCGGGACCGTCGCGCCCAGCATGGCGCGGCGCAGCCGCTCATCCAAGGCCGGTAAGGTCGGCTGGTCGAACAGCACGTCGATGCCGATGGCGCGCACCCGGGCCGCCTCCAGCACGCCGATGATGTCGGCCAGCATGCCGCGATCCACCGGCGACCGGCAGGCGAGCCCGGCGAAACTGTCCTCCCCGAACAGCACCAGTGCGATGGCAGAATGCTGCGGCTGAGGCGGGGCCGCCGTGGCGATCAGGCGGTCGGCCAAACTCTCGTCGGCGGTGCGCAACGGCGGCACCAGCCGCGCCGCGGCGAGTGCCAGCAGGGCGCTGCCCAGCACGATGGCCAGGGCCAGCCAGCCTCCCGGCCAGCGGCGCCGGCCGGACAATGGCCGGTCGTCCGCCGCCGGCCCGGCGATGGGCGAGGATTCCAATCTCCCCCGCGATGTCGCCGGCGCACCGTCCATGCGTCCCTCACCGGACCTTCAGGAACAGTTGGGCGGAGGCCACTTCGGTCTCGCGCAGGCGCGACACCGTACGGTCGAGCTGGACGGCGGCCTCCTCGGACAGCGGGCGGAAGGCGGCGGCGCGGCCGGGCATCTCGTCGTCCAGGTTGCGGCTGGCGGCGATGCAGCGCACCTCCAGATCGGCAGGCCCCTCCCCGGCGCGCAGCGGCATGCGGTCGCCCGACAGGCTGAGCGGCACATTGCCGGCCACCCGGGCGCTCATCGCGGCGCCGGCCGGGAAGATCGGGATCAGTTGGGCTCGCGCGTTGCGCAGATAGCAATAGAGATGGGCGTCGCGGTCGGTCTGGACCAGCAGGCGGATGTCCTCGCCCGGCCGGTAGGCGGGTCCGCCGCCGTGATCCGTCGAAAGGAAGAGGTCGAGCGGCACCGTCGCGTCGCGCAGGGCCGCCATCGCCGCGGCGATCTGCCCGGCGCAGCCGGCAGAAGCCATGCCCACCGCCAGCGCCGCCCCGCCGGTCGCCCCGACCATGCGGACACGCACCGTGCCGACCAGGGTTCCATCCGGCCGCAGCGCGCCGATGTCGGCCCCGTCCGCCAGCGGCAGGGACCGCGGCCAGGGCGCCGGACCGTCGTTCGCCCAATTGACCGTCGCACGCTCCCCACCCGTCATGTCCTGCAAGGTGAGGCGGTCCAGACCCGGCTCGGCCGGGCGGCGCAGTGCGGGCGGGCTTCCCGCCTTGACGCACTGGACACCGGACACCGACGGGTCGATCGCCAGCGCCCGCTCCAATGCCGCGTCCAGCGGGTTTCCAAGGGCGCGTGCCGCACCCAGGTCGCTCTGCATGAAGCGGTCGTCGCCGGGGCCGGCACGGGCCGAAACCGCACTCTCGGCCCTGTCGTCGGGCACACCGTCATAGGGGCCGCGCAGCCGCAGCAGCCGCCCATTGGCGAACAGCAGCGTGGCATTCGCCCCATCGGGGAGCCGCAAGGCCTGCCCGTCGGCGACCAGCTGGCCCTGGACGAAGCCGGGCGCGCTGGACGACACGACCACGGCCTCCGCCCGCACCCCGGCGGCATGGCCACAGCCCAGCGCAAGAACGGCGGCGCCGAACGCATGGGAAATGGATCGCTTGAACATGGTTATCCTCTTCTGGTTGGAAGGCGGATCAGTCGCGGCTGCGCTCTCTTCCCTCATCGGGGGAAAGCAGGCAGGCGGTGCGCGACTGCGTCACCACCGACACCGCCCCATCCGTCGCGCCGTTGCGGCGGAAACGCAGGCCGTTCATCTGGCTGGCGATGCTGAGCGAGACGACGGCAAGGTCCGCTTCGTCGATGATCTTGTGGCCGTCCTGCCAGCACTGGACCCGGACCTTTTTGCCGGCGGGGGCGACATCGACGCCGCCGCTCGCCGCTCCGGAGCTTTCGCCATCCTTCTTGCGGACCACCGTGGCGTCGGCCCCGGTGGCGGCGGCAAGCCCGAGGCAAATGGCGAGGAGCAAGGCGTGTTTCATGGCATCCCCTCCGTTTCGGCCGCCGCTCAATGGGTCGGCTTGAATTCGACGCGCCGGTTGCGGCCGTCATAGGGGTTGGCGGCGAGCGGCTCGGTCGGCCCCTTGCCGTCGACGGTGATGCGCTTGGGATCGATCTGATGGACGCGGACCAGATACTCGCCCACCGACACCGCGCGGCGCTGCGACAGCAACATGTTGTAGGCGAGACTGCCGCTGGCGTCGGTGTGGCCCTCCACGGTCAGCCCCAGGCTCGGATCCTCCTTCATCAGCGCCCCGACGGAGTCGATGTAGGAGGCGGACTCCGCCGGAATCTCGGCCGAATTCAGGGCGAAGTTGATGCGGAAGCCGAAGGCCTGCGGCGCCGCCTCCGGCTCGGCGGCCGGGGCGGGGGCGGGTTCGGCGGCTGCCTCCATCCGCACCTCCTGGCGGCGATGCTTGTGCGCGGGACGGCTCGGTGCCGGCTGCGGTGCGGGCTGGGTGACCGCAGGCTGGGTGGCCGGCCGCATCTCCGCCTGGGGGGCCGGCTGCGCCGCCGGCAGGGGGGCCGTGCCGTAATTGATCTCGTCGATCGGACGCGGGCGCTTGGCGGCGGCACCGGCCGCACCGCCGATGATCTCGATGCTGCGGGTGCGGATCTTCGGTTCCGGCGCCACCACCTCGCGCAGTTCCTCCACGCTGGGCGGCCGATCGAACATCATCACCTTCGACTGGCCGGAGCCCTCCACCGTCTGGGCGGATGCCGGACCGGCCCAGACGGCCAGCATCGGCAGGGTGGCGGCCACAGCATGGAACAGAGTGGATTTGGTCATTTGAGGCTCCATGGGCAGGAGAAGGAACGGCGTTGCCCCTGGTTCTAGCGCCACCCTCCTCCCCCGCGCTGTGAGCCGGCCAACAGTCGGCCCCGTTTTCCTCGACGACGCGTGGCCTCACTCCCCTTGCGCCAGCGTGCCGGGCAGCACCTTCACCGTCAGCCGCTTGGCGCGGGCGTCGCTGCCCTTCGCCGTGGCGAAGGCGTTGATGACGTCGTCCAGGGCGGCGCCGGGAATGGGCTGCAGATCCTCGCTCTTGAACGCTTCCGGGATGCGCAGGCCGATCTCGTCATGGGACAGCACGCAGGCCACCGTCTCCTCCGCCCCCGGCCGGTCCATGCGCAGGTTGAAGGGCTTCTGCACACCGGGCGGGATTTCCACCTGCCGGCCGGCCTCGACGAAGGCATCGGGCTGGAAGCGGTTGGGGAAGATGCGGGAGACCGTGCCGGCGGCATCGCGGTAATAGCAATAGACGAAGCCGTCCGCCGTTGGCTGCATCCGCACCACCAGAGCCTCCCCGGCGCGGTAGCGCGGTGCTGGCCCGCGGTCCGACGACAGCAGCAGGTCGAGCCGGGCCGGCGACGGCTGGGCGCGCGGCAACCCCTCGCCGCCGGCATTGCTGACGCTCTGCAGCCGGGCCGGCGACGCCCCGCCTTCGGCCGGCGGCTTGGCGAGCAGGCGCTGATAGAGGTCGAAATCGATGCGGCCGGTGGCGATCAGGTCATGGTCGGCCTGGAATCGCCCGACGGCTTCGGCGGTTCGCTGGTCGAGCTGCCCGTTGACCGGCCCGTCGTAATAGCCCTGTGCCGATAGCGCACGCTGGGTGAAGGTGACCCGCTCCGTCGGCGCCATGCCGTCGAACCAGCCGCGCGCCTCCGCCATGAAGGCGGGGTTGGTCTGGTCGATGCCCAGGCATTGCCAGTAGGGCACGCGGGTCAGCTTGCCCAGCACTTCGATGGTGCTGAGTTCGACCAGCGTGCGCACGCCCTGATGCAGCCCCTCCGACCGGTTCAGCGAAATGTTGAAGGACAGGCCGGCCTTGCCGATCACCCCGCCGGCATCCGCGCCGCGCCCCGACGACACCACCGCCAGCGTGTTGGACGCCGACATGCCGGGGATGATCTGGCGGGTCACCAACTCCCCGACATTCAGGTCGACCGAGACCATCGACACCACCTGATCGGCCGACACGCCGATGTCCAGCTTGGGCAGCGACAGCCCCGCCCCCGCCGCCTCGCTGACCACATTGTCGTCCAACTGGGTGATAGCGCCGCGGATGTAGTAGGACGGCGCGCGGAAGTTCGGCTGCACGCCGATCATCCAGTAGAGCGCATTGACGTCGTCCAGCGCCGGTTCGAAATCGACGAAGCGGAAGGCGTTGGAAGTCTCCGACATGCGGGAGACGGCGGTGATCAGCATCTCCTTCGTGCCGCCGGCGACCCGGCCGGTAGCGTCGGGCAGGCCGTTGGCGGTGATGTAGATGTCGCGCTTGCCGTGGGTCCACAGCAGCCTGTCCATGCAGCGCAGCGCCTCGCTGAAGCTGCTGATGGTGCGGACAGCCGGGGTCTTCGGCTGCTGCACCACGCGCGCCATCTCGCCGGAGGTGAAGCAGCCGCTCAGCGCCAGCGTCAGCCCGGCGGAAACCGCGACGGAACCAAGGACCCGGACCATGCTCATCGGCGCTGTCTCCTCTGGGTTGGTGCGTCCGGTCCCCGTCATGGGTTTCACGCTTTGCGGCTTCGGACCGTCACCGCTCCGACACTTGCTGGCCGCGATCGGCCCGGACCGTGATGGTGATCTTCTTCGACATGATCGGCGGGTCGTGCGGCACATGGTCGGCATCGGCCAGGACCAGTTGCAGCGTGTGCCGTCCCGGCGGCAGTTCCAGCACCGTTTCGGTCTGGCCCTTGCCGAAATGCAGGTGCTGCTTGTCGTTGGGGATCGGTTCGTCGAAGTTCTTCAGGTCGGTGTCGACCAGCAGGTGATGGTGCCCGGTGCCGTCCTTGCGCACGCCGGCCGGCGCGACCCCGAAATTCCGCAGCCCGAACCACACCTTGAACCGCGTTCCCACCACCTCGCCATTGTTGGGCCAGCCGATGTAGAGCCAGGCATCCTTGCGGCCGGGCGTCCGCAGCGGAGTGGCGGTGGCGTTCTGATCGGTCTTATGATCGGCACTGTGTGCGCCGGATGCTTCTTCGGCAGCCGCCGGGGTCGCCGCGCAGACCAGCGGTGCAACCGCCAGCGCCGCCCAAAGCACCGCCATCCGAGCGGCGCAGGGTGCGGGACCGGTCGCAATATTCGGCAATCCTGTCTTCATGATGCCCTCCCTGTCGGACATGAACCGGATGGGACCGGTCAGCGGACGGTGATGGTCACCTTGTCCGACATCACCGGCGGGTTGTGCGGAACATGCTCGGCGTCGCCCACCACCATCTGCAGCGTGTGAACTCCAGGCGGAAGCTCAAGCCGCGCCTCGGTCTGGCCGGCGCCGAAATGCAGGTGCTGCTTGTCGTTGGGGATCGGCTCGTCCGGATTCGACAGGTCGGTGTCGACCAGCAGATGATGGTGTCCGGTGTCGGCATGGCTGATGCCGGCCGGCGCCACCCCCATGTTCTGGAGCCCCATGCGAACCCAAAGCTTCCCGCCATTGATGACCGCCCCGTTGGGAGGCCACAGGATGTAGGCACGCGCGTCATCGGGCGCTTTCGCCCGGTCGGCCAATCCCTGCCCAGCCAGAAACAGCGGCAGAAGCAGCAGGGCGCCGACTGCGATCATGGCAGTCCGCAGCATGATGTCCCCCTGTGTTCTTCATTGCCCTTTGTCCGATGACCTCGATCTTAGTCTTCCACCGGGAAGCAGGGTCCCCCCGAATTCTTGGGTAATCCCATCCCGTTGAAAACGAGCCGGTTCTGCGGCGCCCTCTTCCGAATTGGCGGAGAAATGCGGGCGCCTTCCCCATCATTGCGGCCATTGCCGCTCAGCGTCGGATTCCGAACAGCTGCTCGTTCATCGCCGCCCGGTCCGCGCCCGCCAGAGCTGCCGTCCGGCCCGGCGGCGGCAAGCCGACACCCTTCATCCCCGGCAGCCCGGCACCGACGGCCTCGCTCCGGCCGCCGCCCATCCAAGGCGGAAAGGCGCCGCCGGCACCGGCAGCGGTCGGCTGCCCGGCGCCGGCCCGGTTCGCCAGCATGGAGACGGCGGCGGCCGACAGCGGAATGCCGCCGGACTGCACCTCGAACGCGGAAGCCGGCCGGACGGCGGCGAGAAACGCCGCGAGAACGGACAGGCAAAGCATGACGGCGGCAAGGCGGCGCATCGGGCGTTTCCTCCGCGAAAAGGGCCGGAGCCGGAGAGACGCCCATCCTGCCGCACCCGCCTGCCGCCAGCTGTGGCCTGCGCCACAGGTTGGCTCGAAAACCCAACAGGCGGATGGGCTCTCAGGCAGTCGCCGTCACGCGGCGGACGCCCCCTCCGGAATACGGGCAATGACCTTGATTTCGAAGTCGAATCCCGCCAGCCAGGTCACCCCGACCGCTGTCCAGTTCGGATAGGGAGGATCGCCGATCACTTTTTCCCGGACCGCCATGACGGTCTCGATCTGGTTTGCCGGATCGGTGTGGAAGGTGGTGATGTCGACGATATCGCCGAAAGTGCAGCCGGCAGTCTTCAGCACATTGGTGAGATTGTCGAAGGCCAACTGAACCTGTCGTTCAAAGTCGGGTTCCGGCGATCCGTCGTCACGGCTGCCCACCTGTCCCGACACGAACAGAAGGTCGCCCGAACGGATCGCCGCCGAATAGCGATGATTGTCATAAAGCGCATGCCGATTGGCCGGAGTGATCGCTTCGCGTTGAGCCATGGTCTTTTTCCTCTTTGCTCGCCGGACTGGCCGGCTTCGGGCTTCACACTGCGGGCGCGAGTTGATATACGCCACGTATGTGAATGCCAACACACATACGCTCCGTATGTCAACCCACATACGAGGCGTATGCTAAATCAGTGGAGACGGCGATGGCTGGCAAGCGACGCTCTGAAATGATGGAAGAAACCCGCGCCAAGCTGATCGCGTCCGCGCGCAAGGCCTTCGCCGAAAAGGGTTTCGCCGCCGCATCGATGGATGACCTGACGGCCGAGGCCGGACTGACGCGCGGCGCCCTGTATCACAATTTCGGCGACAAGCGCGGCCTTCTCCAGGCGGTGGTCGACCAGCTCGACGCGGAAATGGCGACGCGCGCACACGACATCGGAGCCCAAGCCGGAAATGACTGGGATGGGCTGCTGGCGGAAGGCGTCGCTTATATCGAGATGGCTCTCGAACCCGAGGTCCAGCGCATCGTGCTGCTCGACGGCCCGGCCTTCCTCGGCGATCCCTCGCAATGGCCGAGCCAGAACCGCTGCCTCCAGACCACCCGGCAGGCGGTGGAGCGGCTGATCGCGCAGGGGATCGTCAGGCGCCTCGATCCCGAAGCGGCCGCCCGGCTGTTGAATGGAGCGGCATTGAACGCCGCCCTCTGGGTGGCGGCCAGCGACGACCCGCAGGAGGTCCTCGCCAAGGCCGTCGAGGCATTCCGCTTTCTGGCGGAAGGGCTGCTGCCGCGTTCGTCCTGACGCGCTCAGAAATCCAGCATCGCGTTGTCGATCACCTCCTTCATGACGAAGAAGGTGCGCGTCTGCCGCACGCCGGGCAGCGCAATCAACTCCTGCCCGTGCAGGCGGTTGAAGTCCGCGATGTCGCTGACCCGGATCTTCAGGAAGAAATCGAAATCCCCGGCGACCAGATGGCAGTCGAGGACGAAGGGCAGCTTGCGGATCGCCCGCTCGAACTCGGCGAAGCTCTCCGGGGTCGAGCGGTCCAGTTCGACTCCGACCATCACCAGAGTGCCGCGATCGACCTTCGCCGGCTCGATCTCCGCCCGGACGGAGCGGATGTAGCCCTCGGCGAACAGGCGCTGGGTGTGGCGGTGGCAGGTGGCCGGGCTGAGATTGACCGCCGCCGCCAGATCGGCGTTCGTCATCCGGCCATCCCTTTGAAGATGCTGGAGAATCTTGCGGTCCGTGGGGCTCAGCTCGTCACGGGTGATGATTTCTCTCATTTCAGCCCCGATTTTTGCACAAACCACTGCATCTGACGGCACTCTAAAGGCATTTCACGGCAATTCACCAGCGAAGTTCGAGAGCACCTTTCATTTCGGCGGTGATAGCGTCCTTTCACCTAGACAGTGGAGCCCCGCCATGCTGCGCCTCGATCGTTTCGAACGTTATCCGCTCACCTTCGGCCCGACTCCGATCGAACATCTGCCCCGTCTGACCGAGGCGCTCGGCGGCAAGGTCGAGATCTACGCCAAGCGCGACGACTGCAACTCGGGACTCGCCATGGGCGGCAACAAGCTGCGCAAGCTGGAATACATCGTTCCCGACGCCATCGCGGCCGGCGCCGACACGCTGGTGTCGATCGGCGGCGTGCAGTCGAACCACACCCGCATGGTGGCGGCGACCGCGGCGAAGCTCGGCATGAAGTGCGTCGTCGTCCAGGAAAGCTGGGTCCCGCACGAGGACGCCGTCTATGACCGCGTCGGCAACATCCTGCTGACCCGCCTGATGGGCGCCGACAGCCGCATCGTCCCCGACGGCTTCGACATCGGCATCCGTCGCAGCTGGGAAGACGCCATCCAGTCGGTGAAGGACGCCGGCGGCAAGCCCTACGGCATTCCGGCCGGCGCCTCGGTCCACAAATACGGCGGTCTCGGTTACGTCAACTTCGCCGAAGAGGTGCGCAAGCAGGAGGCCGACCTCGGCTTCAAGTTCGACTACATCGTCGTCTGCGTGGTGACCGGCTCGACCCAGGGCGGCATGATCGTCGGTTTCGCCGCCGACGACCGCGCCGACCGCGTGATCGGCATCGACGCCTCCGGCACCCCGGAACAGACCCGCGCCCAGGTCCGCCAGATCGTCGACAACACCGCCGAACTGGTTGAACTCGGCCGCAAGGTCCGCGACGACGAGATCGTCATCCTCGAAGACTACGCCTATCCGGCCTATGGCGTGCCGAGCGCCGAAACCAACGAGGCCATCCGCCTCGCCGCCCGCACCGAGGCGATGATCACCGACCCGGTCTATGAGGGCAAGTCGATGCAGGGCATGATCGACCTCGTGAAGAAGGGCTATTTCCCCGAAGGCTCGAAAGTCCTCTACGCCCACCTCGGCGGCGCCCCGGCGCTGAACGGCTACAGCTATACGTATCGCAACGGCTGAGAAGTCGAGCACAAAGCTCCCTCTCCCGCCCCGGGAGAGGGAAGGGGCCCATGCGGAGCATGGGAAGGGTGAGGGGTGATCCAAGGAGCCATGCGCTTTCGGTTCCTTGGCTCACCCCTCACCCTCCCCACTTCGTGGGGCCCCTCCCTCTCCCGGGACGGGAGAGGGCGATTACTTCACCCCTCCAGCCCCGCAATCGTGACGGCCAGCGCCTGGGCGCGCGGCACCAGCGTTTCGAGCCGGCACCATTCGCGCTCCGTGTGCGCCGCTCCGCCGACCGGCCCCAGCCCGCACAGCGAAGGCACGCCCAGCGCCCCGGTAAAGCCGGAGTCGGCGCAGCCGCCGGTGAACTCTCCATCCACCTCGAATCCGACCTCCGCCGCCGCGGCCTTGTAGCGGGCGAACAGATCGGCCGAATGCTGCTCCTCCAGCGGCATGAACAAATGTCCCCGCTGGTAAGTCGCGCTGGTGCCCGGCACGTCTTCCGCCGCCAGGATCGCCTCCACCCGGGCAAGGATGCCGTCGAGCTGCTCGACCGAGCGGAAACGGATGTCCAGCGCCGCCTCCGCATGGTCGGCGACGGTGTTGTGGGTCCGGCCGCCGCGGATGACGCCGACATTGGTGGTGATGCCGCTGTCATAGTCGGTCAGCGCATGCAGCGCGGTGATCTTCGCCGCCAGCGCGCCGATGGCGCTTGCCCCGTCGGCATGGTTGACGCCGGAATGCGCCGCCCGTCCGGTCACCGTGATGTCCAGCGTCAGCCCGCCCTTGCGCGCGGTGACCACATTGCCGGACACCCGCCCCGGTTCGGCGTTGAAGGCGGCGCGAGCCCCCCGCGCCACCTCCTCGATGATCTTGCGGCCGGACGGCGAGCCGATCTCCTCGTCGGCGGTGAACAGGCCGATCAGCGGAAAGCCGGTGCCGCCCGCCGCCTTCAGCGCCCGCAGCACGAAGACGTCGACGACCAGCCCGCCCTTCATATCGGCCACCCCCGGCCCCCGCGCGGTATCTCCGTCACGGGTGAAGGGCCGCGCCGCCACCGTTCCCTTGGGATAGACGGTGTCGCGGTGCCCCATCACCAGCACCGGTGCCCCGCCCTTGCTCCCAGGAATATTGGCCTTCAGCACGGCGCCGTAGGTCTCGTTCGGGAAGCGCGTCACGGCGATGCCGTCGGCCTCCAGCATCGCGGCCATGATGTCGCCGACCTTATCGATGCCGGCGCCGTCGCGGCTGCCGGAATCGATGTCGACGATGCGCTGGAGCATGTCCTCCATCTCCGCGCGGCGGGTTGCCAGCCAGTCGCTGGCGCGTTGGGCAAGCGGGGTCATGCGCGGCGGGCCTCCTTGCGAGCGTCCCGGATGGCGGGACCGGTCTCACCCAGATCCCAGAACAGCCCGGCCATCACCCGCAGGCCCTCCTCGACGACCGGCGCCAGCAGATGCTCGTCGGGCGCGTGCTGGGAACAGGCGGGATAGGAATGCGGCACCCAGATGGTCGGCAGCCCCAGAATCTCGGAGAAGACGTCGTTGGGGATCGAGCCGCCCAGGTTGGGCAGCAGTGCCGGCTTCTTGCCCGTCGTCCGCGCCAGCGAGTCCAGCGCCCAGCCCACCCACGGGTCGTTGGGATCCAGACGGGTGGCGGTGAAGGCCTCCATGCGGCTGGGCGTGACCTGCACCCGGTCGAAGCCGTTGGCGGCGAGATGGGCGCGCACGGCGTCGATCACCGTCGCCGGATCGGTGCCGACGACGAAACGCAACTGCAGCGTCGCCTTGGCGATCCCGGGCACGGCATTGACCGGCGCGCGCGGGTTGCCGGTCTCGAAGGCCAGCACCTCCAGCGCATTCCAGCCGAACACCCGTTCCTCCGGCGTCAGGCCCGGCTCGCCCCAATCGCGGTCGATCTCCGGATCGTTCGGCCCGCCGCCGACAGACAGGTCGGCGATGGCGGCCTTGACCGCCGGCGGGATGCCGGCCGGCTTCAGCGCATCCAGCTTGATCCGCCCCTGCCCATCGATCAGCGAGGCGATGGCGTTGGCGAGGATCGTCCCCGGATTGGCGAGCAGCCCGCCCCAATTGCCCGAATGGTGGGCGCCCTTGCGCAGATCGACCGTCAGTTCGAAATTGATGGCGCCGCGCGAGCCGAGGAACACGGTCGGCCGCTCGGCGATTACCCGCGGCCCGTCCGACGCGATCAGGACGTCGGCGGCCAAGGCCTCGCCATGGCTTTCGGCCAGAGCGCGCAGGCCGGGCGATCCCGCCTCCTCGCCCATCTCGATCACGAACTTGGCGTTGAAGCCCAGGCTGCCGCCGCGCTCTTCCATCACCTGGGCGAGCGCCGCGATGTTGACGGAATGCTGGCCCTTGTTGTCGGCGGTGCCGCGGCCGTACCAGCGGTCGCCCTGGATCGTCACCGTCCACGGGTCGATGCCGTCGCGCCAGCGCCCCTCATGGCCCGGCACCACGTCACCATGGCCATAGATCAGCACGGTCGGCAGATGGTCGGCCTCGTGGCGCTCGGCGATCAGGAACGGCCCGCGCCCGGCGACCGGATTCTCCACGATGGTGCCGGTGAAGCCGAGCTTGCCCAGCGACGGGATCATCTCCTCGTCCAGATAGGCATGCAACTCCGCCCCGCGGTCGGACGACTGGCTCTCGGACTTGATGGCGACACGCCGCGTCAGGTCGGCCAGGAAGGCGCCGGACGCGAAATGATGGGCGGCGCGCGCAATGGCGCCGTCACGCGATGGCTGTTGGGTCATGGCGGAACTCGGGTGTGGGGGATGGATCGTCAATTGGCGTAATGGCAGGCGGCGACGCCGTCGGCGACCGGCATGGGGCCGGGTGCTACGGAGTGGCAGTGGTCGGTGGCGCGCGGACAGCGCGGGTGAAAGGCGCAGCCGGGCGGCGGCGCGATCGGGTTGGGGAAGGAGCCGGAAATCACCGTGTCGGGCATGCCCAGCGTCGGATCGGGCGTCAGCACGCAATCGAGCAGCGCGCGGGAATAGGGATGGCTGGCGTGGGTGAACAGCGCCTCGCGCCCGCGTTCCTCGACGATGCGGCCGAGATACATCACCGCCACCCGGTCGGCCAGATGCTCGACCACCGCGAGGTTGTGGCTGATGAAGAAGTAGGTCAGCTTGAACTCGCGCTTCAGATCCATCAGCAGGTTCAGGATCTGCGCCTGCACCGACACGTCGAGCGCCGAAGTCGGCTCGTCGCAGATCAGCACGTCCGGCTGCATGACCAGCGCGCGGGCGATGGCGACGCGCTGGCGCTGGCCGCCCGACATCTGGCCGGGATAGGCGTCGATCATCCGGCGCGGCAGCCCGACCGCGTCCAGCATCTCCGCCACCTTCTTCTGCCGGCTGGCCGAGGTGCCGATGCGGTGGGCGACCAGCGGCAGGGCGATCAGGTCGGCCACCGACTTGCGCGGGTTCAGCGAGGAATAGGGGTCTTGGAACACCGGCTGGATGCGCCGCGCCACGTCGCGCCGGTCGGTCTTGGCGATGGGCACGCCGTCGATGCGGATTTCGCCGGAGGTCGGCTTGGTCAGCCCCAGCAGCATCTTCGCCAGCGTCGATTTGCCCGATCCGCTTTCGCCGACCAGCGCATGCACCTCGCCGCGGGCGACGCTCAGCGACACCCCGCCGACGGCGGTCAGCATCGCCCTGGGTTTGAACATCCCCTGCGGCACCGGATAGATCTTGGTGACGTTTTCGAGTTCGAGCACCGGAACGGTCATGTCGGTCTCCGGTCAAATGAAGGCGGTCAAACAGCGGTGGCGACGGGGTCGAGCACGCAGGCCATGCGGTGGCTGGGGCCGAGGTCGCGATCCGGAATGGCGGCGGCACAGGCGTCGGTGGCGTGGTCGCAGCGGTTGCGGAAGGCGCAGCCGGTCAGCGGTCCGATCAGGTTCGGCACCTGCCCCGGAATGGTGCCCAGCGGCTCGCCCGGACGGGTGCGGCCGGGGACCGGGATGGCGCGCAGCAGACCCTGGGTGTAGGGGTGGCTGGGGGCGCCGAACACCGCCTCGACCGGGCCGGTCTCCACCAGCCGGCCGGCATACATCACCGCCACCTTGGTGGCGACGCGGGCGACCACGCCCAGATCGTGGGTGACCAGGATCAGCCCCATGCCGAACTCGCGCTGGATGTCGCGCAGCAGCATCAGGATCTGCGCCTGGATCGTCACGTCCAGCGCGGTGGTCGGCTCGTCGGCGATGATGAGATCCGGTTCGCACATCAGCCCCATGGCGATCATCACCCGCTGGCGCAGGCCGCCCGACAGCTGGTGCGGATATTGCCCGAGGCGAGAGGCGGCGGCGGTGATGCCAACCCGCTCCAGCAGATGGACCGCCCGCTCCCGCGCCACCGCCCGGCTGACCGGACGATGGCGCCGCAGCGCCTCGATCAGCTGGTCGCCGACGGTGTAGGCCGGGTTCAGCGAGGTCATCGGCTCCTGGAAGATCATCGCCATGCGGTCGCCGCGCAGATCCTCCATCTTGCGCTGCCCCGCCGCCATCAGGTCGATGCCGTCGAACCGCATGGTCCGCGCCTTGCGCACCGCCCTGGACGGCAGCAGGTCCATCAGGGCCAGCGAGGTCAGCGACTTGCCCGACCCGCTCTCGCCGACGATGGCCAGGGTTTCGCCGCGCTCCACGGTGAAGGACACCCCGTTGACGGCGTTCAGCAGTCCGGCCTCGGTGGGGATCTGGATGGTCAAATTGTCGACGTCGAGCAGGGGCATGGCCGTCAGCTCCGGTTGTCGGGGGCGGTGACGTCGCGCAGGCCGTCGCCCAGAAGGTTGATGCCCAGCACCAGCGCCACCAGCGCCACGCCGGGGATGGTGATGACCCAGGGGCTGAAGAACATGTACTGCTTGCCCTCCGAGATCATCAGGCCCCAGGACGGCAGCGGCGGCTGCACGCCAAGACCCAAGAAGGACAACGCCGCCTCCAGCAGGATGGCATGGGCCATTTCCAGCGTGGCGACCACGATCAGCGGGTTGATGATGTTGGGCAGCACTTCGGAGAACACGATCAGCCGCGTCGAACAGCCGATGGCGCGGGCCGCCGCGACGAAATCGGCATGGGCGATCTGCTGCGTCGTCGACCGCGCCACCACGGCGAAGCGGTCCCACAGCAGCAGCCCCAGCACGACGATGACCGTGTTCAGCGAGGTGCCGACCAGGGCCGCCACCGCCAGCGCCACCAGCACCACCGGCAGCGCCAGCCGCACATTGATGATGTAGCCGATGACCAGATCGACCCGCCCGCCGAAGAAGCCGGCGGCCACGCCCAGCGCCGTGCCGATGGCGCCCGACAGCAGAACCGTCGCCGCCCCGATCATCAGCGAGATGCGCCCGCCATAGAGCAGCCGGGCGAAGTAATCGCGCCCCAGCTTGTCGGTGCCCAGCCAATGCTCCCAAGTCCCCTTGGCGTGCCAGATCGGCGGGATCAGCCGCTTGGAGATGTCCTGCGCATAGGGATCGTGGGCGGTGAACAGCGGCGCGCCGATCGACATCACCAGGATGACGGCGAGGATGAAGGCGCCGGCCATGAAACCGGGGTGGCGCGCCGCCCGCTTGGTGAAGCGGGCCAGCGGCGACCGGCGAACCGGAACGCTGTCGAATCCGGCGGCCGTGGCGGCGGCACCTGAAGCGCTCGTGGTGCTCATGCGACGCGGATCCTTGGGTCCAGCCAGGCGTTGAGGATGTCGGCGAGGAAGGTCAGCAGGATGTAGATCGTGGCCAGCAGCATCACGATGGCCTGGACGACCGGGAAATCCTTGCGCCCGATGGCCTCCCAGGCGAGTTGCCCCAGCCCCTGCATCGAGAAGACCGCCTCGACCACGATGGAACCGCCGAGCATGAAGCCGAACTGCACCGCCGCCAGCGCCACCACCGGCACCACCGCGTTGCGCAGCGCATGCTTGAAGATCACCGTCTTCGGACGCAATCCCTTGGCGCGCGCCGTCCGGATATAATCGGACGCCATCACGTCCAGCATACCGTTGCGGGTCAGCCGCATCACCGCCGGGATGGCGTACCAGCCGAGCGCCACCGACGGCAGCACATAATGGCTCCAGGTCGCGTTGCCGGACACCGGCAGCCAGCGCAGGTTGACCGAGAAGATGATGATGAGCGTCAGGCCGAGCCAGAAGGTCGGCACCGCCTGCCCCAGCGCGCAGAAGGCCAGCGTCGCACGGTCGAACCAACTGCCGCGCTTCACGGCGGCCAGCGCCCCCAGCGGAATTGCGAAGAGCAGGGCGAGGCCAAGCGCGATGGCGCCGAGTTTCAAGGTGATCGGAATGCGGCCGCCGACCAGCGACGCCACCGACTCCCGGAAATAGAAGGACTGGCCGAAATCGAAGCGGACGGCCCCGGCCAGCCAATGGCCGTACTGGACCGCGAGGGGCTGGTCCAGGCCATATTCGGCGCGGACCTGCGCCACCTGTTCGGGCGAAGCCTCGGGACCGGCGAGGTCGGTGGCGAGGTCGCCGGACAGATGCAGAAGCAGGAAGGCGATGACCGAGACGGTCAGCACCACCGACAGCGCCACGGCGAGCCGGCGAAGCAGGAAGGCGAGCATGGCGGTCTCCTGAAAAGGAGCGTGCGGAGAGGCGCTGCGGGCCGGCTTTCAACCATGCCGGCCCGCCGCCGCGGCCTCACTTCCAGTGAGCGGCGTAGAAGCGCGGAAGCTCGTCCGGCTGTGCGGTGAAGGCGAGATCGGAGGTGAAGGCGTAATTGCTGGGATAGGAGAACAGCGGCAACAGATATGCCTTCTGCGCGATCATCGACAGCGCTTCTTTATAGAGGTCCTTTCGCGCCGCGGTGTCGGTCGTCGTGTCGGCCTTCTCCAGCAGAGCCTTGACCTTGGGGTCGCGGCTCATGTCGTCCTCGTTCTCCTTGAACCACACGCCGGTGAAGGCGGAGGCATCGTTGACCGAGAAGGAGCCCCAGGTCTGGTACTCCAGCGGCACCTTGCCGGCGCGGGCGGCCTCGCGCATCGCCGCGTATTTGAGGAAGCGCAGGTTGGCGCGGATGCCGACCGCGCGCAGATAGCCGATGACCGCCTCGGCATAGTCGCGCTCGCGATAGGCGTAGAGATCGGTGTCGAAGCCGTCCGGATAGCCGGCCTCGGCCAGCAGCTTCTTGGCTTTCTCCGGATTGTACTCATAGCGCGGAACGCCGTCGTCGGTGCAGCCGGTCTGGTCGATGAAGCAGGCGGAATGCATCACCCGCGCGCCCTCGCCGGCCAGATTCTTGACCATCGCCTGCCGGTCGATGGCGTAGGCGACGGCCTGGCGCACCTTCTCCTTCTTCATCGGCGTGTCGGCGGCGGTGCGGCCGGCGGCGTCGAACTGCAGGAAGCCGACGCGCATCGTCTCGGCCGACAGCACGGTGAGGTTCGGCACCGCCTTCAACTGGTCCGCCTGATCCTTCGGCACGCGCCAGATCCAGTCGACGCCGCCGGTCATCAGCTCGGCCATGCGGGTTTCGCCGTCGGGGATGACGCGGAACTGGATCTTGCCGATGGCGGGCTGGCCGAGCGGGCTGTCTTTGAAATAGTCCTTGTACTTCTCCATCATCACGCCCTTGCCGTTCTCCACCGCGGTGACGCGGTAGGGACCGGTGCCGATGGGCGCCTTGGAGAAGCCGTCCAGCCCGACCTTCTTGAAATAGGCGGCGGGATAGATCGGCGTCGGCCCGGACAGATATTCCAGCGCTGCCGGGAACGGACCCTTCAGACGGACGCGCACCGTGTAATCGTCGATTTTGTCGGCGCCGGCCATCCATTCGACGTTCTGCTTGGTCACCACCTTCGCTTCCGGCGTCAGCACGTAGTTGAAGGTGAAGACCACGTCGTCGGCGGTGAAGGGCGAGCCGTCCTGGAAGGTCACGCCCTTGCGCAGCTTCAGTTCAAGCGTGACCGGATCGACCCATTTCCACGAGGTCGCCAGCTCCGGCTCATACTCGCCGGTCTTGGGGTTCCGGTAGACCAGCGTGTCCCACACGAGATGGGCGATGATGACGCCTTCGCGCAGATTGTTGTGATAGGGGCTGATGTTCTCCGGCTCGCTGTCGGAAGCGTAGACCAGCGTGTCGTTTGCCTTGTTGGCGAATGCCGCAGAGGGAACCATGACCGCGGGCAGGGCCAGGGCCGCGACCGCCGCGGCTGCGAACATCATCGACTTACCGTACGCAAAGGGCGCCATGTCCGAACTCCGTCCAAGAAGGTCCATTTGCACGAAAGTTAGCCATGACACGGTATTGTGCAGATTGGCATGCCGCAATTATAATAGTTGGAAGTTCCCGTTGCCGAACCGGCAACGAGATGGTTAACCGTCCTGATTTTCCGTTACTTTAGCAAACAGGCGCAGGCCGGGGGAACCGTCATGAACGCCACCGCGCTCCGTTATTTCCTGGAGGTCGCCCGCACCGGCTCGATCGCCGATGCCTCGGCGCGGCTGCATGTCGCCTCCTCCGCCATCAGCCGGCAGATCGCCCATCTCGAAGCCGATCTCGGCGTCGAATTGTTCGAACGCCGTCCGCGCGGCATGGTGCCGAGCTATGCCGGCGACCTGCTCGCCCGCCATGCCCAACGGGTGTTCCTTGAGGAAGAAGCCATTGTGACCGAGTTGAAGCGGTTGCGCGGGCTGGCCAGCGGTCGGGTGCGCGTCGCCGCGACCGAGGGATTCGGCATGAGCCTGATTCCGGCGGCCATCCGCAGCTTCCGCGACCGCCATCCCGGCATCCGCATCGAACTGCGCATCGTCGCGCCGGCCGCCGTCACCCGCATGGTGCGGGAGGGGGAGGTCGATATCGGCGCCACCTTCGCCTTCGCCCCCGAACCGGGGGTCAGGGCGATGGGGGAAGGCCGCGCGCCGGTCCTGGCGGTGATGGCGAAGGACCACCCGCTGGCTGGCCGGCCCGTCCTGTCGCTGGCCCAGCTGGCCCGTGAATCGATCGCGTTGCCGGAAAAGGACACGACGGTGCGGCAGTTGTTCGACATCGCCTGCGGGCTGGCCGGGGTGGTGATCGAACCGGTGCTGGTTTCAAACTACATCGCCGGGCTGTGGGCCTTTGCCGCCGAAGGCGGCGGCATCACCATCGCCAGCCCCTTCACCGTCCATGCCAGCACCGTGGGTCATCCGGTGGCGTCGGTCCCGATCGACTCGCCCACCCTCGACCAGCGCTACTATCAGATCCAGACCATGCTCGGCCGCCATCTGCCGGAGGCGGTGTATGCCTTCGCAACGCATTTAACCGGCATCATCAAGCGCATGGACCGCGGCGCCGAACCGCCGCTGCCGTCCGCCGGGCAGGAGGAGCTGTCTTAGCGGGAGCAGGCATTTCCGTCGATGCCGTCACGATGCTCCGACCCACTCGGCGACGACGTCGATGAAGCTCCGGACCGTCGCCGGCATCAGAGTGCGATGGGGAATGATCGCGTGCAGCGGCAGCGTCCGTGCCGACCACTCCGGAAGGACGTGAACCAGCCGGCCTTCGGCAATGTGCTCCATGACGAGGAAGGACGGCGCCAGCACCAACCCCCGTCCCAACAGCGCGAGCGTGACGAGGAAGCCGGCGTCCGTTGCCCGAAGCTGCGCTTCGAACGCAATCTGCACCCGATGTCCTGCGGCGTCGGACAGCACAAATCGCTCCGGAGTCGCGGTCTGCATATAAGCGAGAATCCTGTGCTCCCGCAGATCCTCCGGATGTTCCGGTGAGTTGCGGGACCTGAAATAGCCCGGCGCGCCGGTCAGGATCAGTGGAAAGCCGCCCAGGCGCCTGGCGATCATCGCGGTGTCCGGCAGCGTGCCGAGACGCAAGGCGACGTCGAACCCTTCGCCGAGCAGATCGGTCTCCCGTTCACTGAGATCCAGCGTCAGGGTGACGCCCGGATAACGGCGCATGTAATCGGCCACCGCCGGCCCCAGCACCGCATTGGAAAAGGCCAGCGGCGCCGCCACCCGCAATTGACCGCGCGGCTCGGCCTGCCGGGTTCCGGCATCGGCTTCGGCCAGGGCGATTTCATCGAGGATCGCCACGCAGCGACGAAAATAGGCCTGACCCGCCTCCGTCAAACTCAGTTTGCGGGTGGATCGGTTGACCAGCCGGACTCCCAGCCGCGCCTCCAGTGCCTTCAGATGCCGTCCGGCCATTTCAGCCGACATGCCAGTCCGGCGCGCCGCGGCGGCCAGGCTGCCCTCTTCGATGGCATGGCGGAACACGGTCATGCCAGTCAGGGTATCCAGCGCCATCATCCACTCCTGGTTCGGAATGAATCCATTCCGCGCCTGATTATCACGGCTCCGTTCGGCCGCTAAATCCAATTCGGCGCAACACGCATGTCATGGAGCTTGGCAATGTCCAAAAACATCGAAACGACCGGGGCGGTCATCCACGTTCTGGACGAAGGGCAGGGAGACACGGCACTGGTGTTTCTGCATTACTGGGGCGGGTCCGCCCGCACCTGGCGCCATGTCGTCGCACAACTGAAGGACCGGACACGCTGCGTCAGCCTGGATCTGCGCGGCTGGGGCCGGTCCGTCGCCCTGGACGGGCGCTATGACCTCGACGCGATGGCCGGCGACGTGTCGGAGGTCATCGCATCGCTGGGGCTGACCCGCTGCATTCTCGTGGGCCATTCCATGGGCGGCAAGGTTGCCCAGATCGTCGCCGCAAAAGGCGCCGGCGCACTTTTGGGGCTGGTCCTGATCGCCCCCTCTCCGCCGACCGGAATGCCAGTGCCGGCTGGGGTGCGCGAGGCGATGCTCGCCTCCTATCAGAACGCGGAGGGCGTGAATGAGGCGCTGAAAATCCTGTGCCACCGTCAACTTCCGGAGGAGGACAGGCGGCAGGTGGTCGAGGATACGCTGCGGGGGGCTACGGGTGCCAAACGGGAATGGACGACAACCGGCATGCTCGCCCGCCTCGACGGAATTGCAGGCATCGGCATCCTGACCCTGATCGCGGTGGGCGATTGCGACCAAGTCGAGCGCGCCGACAGTCTCCGGGAGATCTACGGCGAAATCCTGCCCGCGGCAGAGTTCCGCATCCTCCCCGGCGTTGGCCATCTGTCGCCGTTGGAAGCCCCCGCCGACGTCGCCGAAGCCTGTTCCAACCTGCTGTCGGCAGTCGCCGCCGGTTGATCCACCCGATCATTCGACAACTCAGAAGGCGACAAACGCAAAAGGCACCGGACGCGATCCCGCCATGGGCCGCATCCGGTGCCTTCCGTCGATCAGGAGGCCTGACCTTAGTTGGACTCGCTCTTCAGGTAGGCGATCACGTCAGCGCGCTTGGCGTCATCCTTGATGCCGGCGAAGGCCATCTTGTTGCCGGGGACGGTCGCCTTGGGATCCTTCAGATATTCGTTCAGCTTTGCCTCGTCCCAGGTGATGCCGGAATCCTTCATCGCCGCCGAATAGCTGAAGCCGTCGTGGGTGCCCGCCTTGCGGCCGACGACGCCGTGCAGGTTGGGGCCGACACGGTTGGGGCCGCCGGCCTCGATCGTGTGGCAGGCCTTGCAGACGTTGAACCCCGTCTTGCCCGCCGCGGCGTCACCGTCCGCGGCCTGCGCGGCAACGGTACCACCGGAGATGAGAAGGACGGACGCCAACAGAATATTGCGGATGACGGACACAGCGGAACTCCCATTTCTCAACGTTACCTCCGGATGTCCGGAGAGGTCGGCCGGATAACTTCCGGCTGGCGAAGCGGAGGCTACTGGCGGTCGGAAAAGCCAGAAAGCGAATTTAACCGATGGCTATTATCGGTTTTCCCGATACCATTTCCTCCCATTAGGGGATCCGCCGGTCGCGGCTGCATCCAGCGGATGCGACGAATCGTCTCACACCGTTAGGTCGCGATCAAGCTGTCGATGCTTTAGGTCTGGTCCCAACGAACCGGCAGGCGACCGGACGCGAAGGCCGGCAGTCAGGTGAGGTGTCATGGATACGGAAATGGCGCGGACATTTCTGGAGGTCACGGCGGCGGGCAGCTTCATGGCTGCGGCCGACCGGCTTCACGTCACGCAGTCAACGGTCAGCACGCGGATCCAGCAGTTGGAACAGTTGCTTGGCTGCCGGCTGTTCGTACGCAACAAGACCGGCGCCACGCTGACCACCGCCGGCCTGCGCTTCCAGCGCCATGCCGTCGCCATCCTCCGCCTGTGGGAGCAGGCGCGCCAGGAGGCCACCCTGCCCGCCGGCCACAAGGCGCTTCTGCGCATCGGCAGCGAGGCCGGTTTGTGGAACCGCCTGCTCTACCGCTGGATCCCCTGGATGCGGCGAAACGCCAACGAGATCGCGCTCCGCTGCGACGTCGGCCTGCCGAGCGGGCTGCTGCAGGGGCTTCAGGACGGGACTCTGGACGTCGCCGTCCTCTATTCGCCGCGCGCCCTGCCCGGCCTGTCGATCCGCCTGCTGATCGAGGAGGAACTGGTCCTCTTCCGGATGCCGGCGGTCGACGACTATTCGGAGGAGCCGTACGTCCACATCGACTGGGGTGACGATTTCCGCCGCAACGTGCGCCTGCACCGGCCCGAAGACGTGCAGTCGGCACCGGTGTCGATCGGCGTTGGCACGCTGGGGCTCGATTATGTCAAGCAATGCGGCGGCACCGGCCATTTCCCCCGCCAGCTCGTCCAGCCGCTGATCGACGCCGGCAAGGGCGAAATCCTGCCCGAAGCCCGCCCCTTGAGCCTTCCCATCTATGCCGCCTACCCGACCGACGCCGACGAGGCCATCATCGACCCGGCGCTCACCGGGCTGAAGACCATTTTGGCCGCTCCCGCAGAGGCCCGTAGTTGAATTGAAAAACCCGATATGAACCATCGGTTAATTTCGCTTTTTCCGATGAATGCCGCTGCCTAGAATCGGCGTCGCCGGGCTCTTGCCGGCCCGCGCACCCAACCATCAACAAGGGTTCCGATCCCATGACCATGCAAATGGCACAGCCTGCGCTGCCGGCAGACGAAGACACCACGGCGCAGGCGAATTCCAGCCGGCTCGAGTCCCCCTACATCGTGTTCCCGGCGCTCATCCTGCTGCTCATCATGCCGCTGGGGATCGTCTTCCACCCGGCCTGGCTGGCGACGCTGGCCGAAGTGGGCGTGGTGGTGATGTTCATCGCCATCTTCCGCATGATGCGCATGTGACCTGATCGTCCTTCGCCGGCTATCCTTCACCGTCCCGTCTGCGGCCGATATTCCGCTTTGTCCGGAACCGGGGCCTGTGGGACAAAGCCGCATGTCGATCAAGCTGGACTTCCGCCGCCTCCGCTATTTCGTCGCCGTCTGCGAACTCGGCAGCTTCTCCAAGGCCAGCGAGTTCCTGAACGTCGCGCAATCGGCGCTCAGCCAGCATGTGGCGACGCTGGAGGGGGATTTGGGTGTCCAGCTCCTGCTGCGTCAGCCGCGCGGCGTCAGCCGGACCGAGGCGGGCGACCGGCTGTTCGCCCATGCGCGCGGCGTGCTGCACGCGCTGGAACAGGCGGAACTGGACGTCTTGTCGCTGTCGCGGGCGGTGGTCGGGCCGGTGATGGTCGGCTTCAACTACACGGCGATGGAGGCCATCGGCCTGCCCTTCATCCGCCGCGTCGCCTCCACCCTGACCGAGGTCAAGCTGCGCGTGATCGAAGCGCACAGCGAGATCATGCATCAGTGGATGCTGTCCGGTCAGGCCGACCTCGCCCTCACCCTGGTGCCGCCCAACGACGACCGGCTGGAGGGCGTGCCGCTGCTGGACGAGGAGTTGGTCTGCCTCGGCACCCGCGCCATGATCGGCGACGGCGGCCCCATCGATCTGGCCGAGGTGCTGCGCCTGCCGCTGATCATGCCCGGCCGCACTGCCGTTCTGCAGGCTCTGGCCAGCGATGCCCAGGTGCGCAACGCCATCGCCGCCAAGGTCTATCTGGAAATCGAATCCGCCATCCCACTGAAACGCGCAGTCAGCGCCGGGCTGGGCGTGACGGTGCAGTCGGCGGCGCTGGCCGGCGATGAGATCGCCTGCGGCGAGCTGGTGGCGCGGCCGGTGGTGAACCCGTCGATGGGCCGCACGCTCTATCTGGTGTCCTCGCGGATGAAGACCGCCTCGCGCGCCGTGGTCGAGGCCCGGCGCCTGATGATCGACGTGGTGCGCGAGGCGCATGCAACCGGCCGCTGGCCCGGCCGGCCGCGCGACGCCCTTCTCTGAAGCGAGATATCTGGAAACCAGATAGCTCACTTCTCTTCTTTATGCTTTTACGACCTTCCCTCCCCGTGCTGTTCTGTTTCGTGAACGAACAATCCGAAGGCCCGCAGTTGAATGGGCCCGGCGCTTCAATCCCTTGAACCGCCGCAACGAACCACCGGAGGGAGGTGCAGGACATGACGCCCACAAAGACGTCCACCCGTTTCAAGACCATGCTGGCGCTGCTCGCCACCGCGTCCGCCACGGCTCTGCTGGCGCTGCCGACGGATGCCGAGGCCGCGACGCGGATGCGCTGCAGCCATCAGCTGCCGCCGGCCCACCACATCTCCAAGGTCGTCGAGCGCTGGGCGGCGGAGGTGAAGACGCTGTCGGACGGCGATCTCGATGTCCAGGTGTTCGGCTCCGACAGCCTGATCAAGGCCAACGAGAACATCCTGGCCGTCGCCAAGGGCGACATCGAATGCGCCTTCTCGCTGAATTTCCAGTGGGGCAAGACCCTGCCGCTGATGAACGTCACGGTCGGCCCCTACACCATGTCCTCCATCGAGGCGTGGAAGAAGTGGCCGACATCCGAAGCGGCGGCCTTCCTTGAGGAACGCCTGCTGAAGAAGGGCGTGAAGAACATCGTCTGGATGTTCCAGACCAACACCAGCGTCTTCACCTCCAAGGGCAAGCCGCTGCTTAAGCCGGAAGATTTCCAAGGCCTGAAGATGCGCGGCCTCGGCCCGGCCTTCGACCGCGGTCTGAAGGCGATGGGCGCCACCCCGGTGGCGATCCCCGGCAGCGAGGTCTATCAGGCGCTGGCGACCGGCGTCATCGACGCCGCCATCACCGACGTCGCCGCCGCATGGTCGCGCAAATATTATGAAGTGCAGGACCACATGACGGTGGTGCCGGTGCTGGCCGCCTATCTGCACGGCTACGTCAATCCCGGCTGGTACAACAAGCTGTCCGACAAGAACAAGGCCGCGCTGAAGAAGGCCGGCGAGGACGCCGCCATCTGGGCAATCGAAGCCTCGCAGGAGGCCGCGGCCAACGCCCCGGCGGAGCTGGAATCGAAGGGCGTCAAGGTCCACATCGCGACCCCTGAGGAGAATGCCGCCTTCAAGGCCGCCATGGCGCCCGCCTTCGCCGAAGGCTTCGCCGACGAGACCGGCGCCGACGGCCGCAAGCTGCTGGAACTCGTCAACAAGCTCCAGTGAAGAGGGGACCGGCCATGAGCAGCATGTCCACCCCCGACACCGTCACGCCCGCACGCGAAAAGGGCGCGCCCAGCACCGCGCTCCGCCTGCTGACCGGCACCGCATCGGTCCTGTCGCGTATCGGCGGTGCGCTGAGCGTCCTGCTGATCGTCGTCGTGCTGGCCCTGACCACCGCGGGGGTCTTCACCCGCTATGTCCTGGGCCAGCCGCTGGAAGGTGTCGACGAGGCCTGCGGCTTCATGGTCGTCGCCATGGTGATGGCCGGCGCGGCGGAGGCGCTGCGCACCGGCCACCATATCCGCATCGACCTGATCATGGGTTTGGTCGGTTCGCGCGGCCGGCGCTGGCTGGACGCCTGGGCCAATCTGGCGGTGCTGGTCTTCGCCGTGCTGCTGGCCCGCACCGGCTGGGAAACGGTGATGTTCTCCTACGACTTCGACGCCTTCTCGCCGGGCCAGCTGGAGCTGCCGCTGTGGATCCCGCAGGCCACGCTTCCCATCGGCGCCGGCCTGCTGGGGATCGTCGCCTTCGCCAAGCTGCTCTCCGCACTTGCGGGTGACGGCACCGACGAACAGAGCGGAGGCCACTGATGACGTTCCTGATCCTGGGCCTGCTGCTGCTCCTGCTGTTCAGCGGCATGCCGATCTTCGCCGCGCTCTCCCTCACCTCGCTCGGCGTGCTGGCCCTGTTCGAGGGCAGCATCGACAGCATGGCCGACGCGGTGTTCTCCAGCCTGAACAACCCACTGCTCGCCACCATCCCGATGTTCGCCTTCATGGCGCACATCATGATCAAGGCCAAGGTGGTGGACGACCTCTATGAGATGTCGAACACGCTGGTCGGGCATATCAAGGGCGGGCTCAGCTTCGCCACCATCCTGTCCTGCACCATCTTCTCGACCATTTCCGGCTCGTCGGTGGCGACGGCGCTGACCATCGGCTCGATCTCCATCCCGCAGATGAAGCGCTTCGGTTACCGCCAGCGCGACACCTACGGGCTGATCGCCGCCGGCGGCACGCTGGGCATCCTGATCCCACCCTCGGGGCCGATGATCCTCTACGCCATCGTCACCGACGCCTCGATCGGCGCCCTGTTCCTCGCCGGCATCATTCCGGGCCTGCTGATGGCGGTGCTGTTCGCCGGCTACAGCTGGCTGCAGGCCAAGCGGCAGGACAGTGTGCAGGCGCAGCCCTGGCCCGGCTTCGGCACCGTCGTCGCCGCCTTCCGCAAGTCGATCTGGGCGGTGATGATGCCGCCGCTGATCCTCGGCGGCATCTATCTCGGCGTCTTCACGCCCGGCGAGGCCGCGGCGGTCGGCGCGGTCTATGCCCTGGCGGTGGCCCTGCTGGTCTACCGCAATGTGTCCTTCGCCGACCTGCTGGATTGCGGCGTGCAGACCATGCGGACCAGCGCCATGCTGTTCATGATCATCGCCGCCGCCGGGATGTTCGGCCACGCCATCACCATCATCCGCCTGCCGGCCCAGATCATGGAGACGGTGGCGACGCTGGGCCTGTCGCAGAGCGGCTTCATCCTGGCGGTGATGCTGGCGATCTTCATTCTCGGCATGTTCCTAGAAACCATTGCCATCATCCTGATTACCACCCCGATCATCCTGCCGGTGATGACGGCGCTGGGCATCAACCCGATCTGGTACGGCGTGATGCTGATGGTCAACCTGGAACTGGCGCTGATCACCCCGCCGGTCGGCATGAACCTGTTCGTCATCAAGGGCATCACCAGCTCCTCCCTGGCCGAGGTGACGCGCGGCGCCCTGCCCTATGTCCTGCTGATGATGGCCGGCCTCTTCATCATCTGGCTGGTCCCGTCCCTGTCGCTGTGGCTGCCGCAAGCCGCCGGCTTCGGAACGTGATCGCCGGCTTCGGCATCTGACCGCCCCTTAGACCTTTCCTCTTCCCGTTTCCACCGGATGCGCCCGTTCCCCGGCGCATCCGAACGGAGGATTCTTGCCATGACGAAATCCCCGGTGACCATCGTCGAGGTCGGCCTGCGCGACGGGCTCCAGATCCTCGACCGCGTCATGCCGACCGCTGACAAGCTGCGCTGGCTGGAGGCGGAACACCGCGCCGGCATCCGCCGCTTCGAGGCCGCCTCCTTCGTCCCGCCGAAGCTGCTGCCCCAAATGGCTGACGCCGCCGAGGTGGTGGCCGGCGCCCGCAAGCTGCCCGGCATCATCGTCCACACGCTGGCCCCCAATCTGAAGGGCGCCACGGCGGCGCTCGCGGCCGGCTCCGACGTCATTGTCCTGCCGCTGTCGGCCAGCGAGGCGCACAGCCGCGCCAACATCCGCAAGACCCGCGAGGAGTCGGTGGAGGAGTTGGCCCGCGTCTGCCGCGCCCGTGACGAAGGCATTCGGGAAGGCGGCCACAAGACCCGCATCGACGCCGGCATCTCCACCGCCTTCGGCTGCACCATCCAGGGCGAGGTTCCGGAGGACGACGTGGTCCGCCTTGCAGAGTCCTGCCTGGAAGCCGGCGCCGACCGCGTGGCGCTGGCCGACACCGTCGGTTACGCCGACCCGGCACAGGTCCGCCGTCTCTACAAGCGGGTGAAGGACATCGCCGGCGACCGGCTGCAGAGCGCCCATTTCCACGATACCCGCGGCCTCGGCCTCGCCAACTGTCTTGCCGTGCTGGACATCGGCATCCGCGAGTTCGACGCCTCGCTCGGCGGGCTGGGCGGCTGCCCGCACGCCCCCGGCGCCAGCGGCAACGTCGCCACCGAGGATCTGGCCTTCATGCTGGAGTCGATGGGCTTCGACACCGGCGTCGACCTGGACGCCCTGATCGAGGCGCAACGCCTGCTCGCCACCCTACTTCCCGGCCAGACGCTGCACGGCAAGATCGCCGCCGCCGGCCTGCCGAAGCATTTTAACCGGAGCCCCGTCCATGCCTGACGCCACCAACCTTCCCCTGGCCGGCATCCGCGTGGTCGAATTCTCCCACATGGTGATGGGGCCGACCTGCGGCATGATCCTGGGCGATCTCGGCGCCGACGTCATCAAGGTGGAACCGGTGACCGGCGACAAGACCCGCGCCCTGCCGGGGGCCGCCGCCGGCTTCTTCCGCACCTTCAACCGCAACAAGCAGTCGCTGGCCGTCGACCTGAACAGCCCCGACGGGCTGGCCGCCGTCCACAGGCTGGTCGACACCGCCGACGTGGTGCTGGAGAATTTCCGCCCCGGCCTGATGGCGAAATATGGACTCGACTATGCCAGCCTTGCCGCGCGCAACCCGCGCATCATCAACCTGTCGCTGAAGGGCTTCCTGCCCGGCCCCTATGAAAAGCGCACGGCGCTGGACGAGGTGGTGCAGATGATGGCCGGGCTGGCCTACATGACCGGCCCGACCGGCCGGCCGCTGCGCGCCGGCAGTTCGGTCAACGACATCATGGGCGGCATGTTCGGCGTGATCGGCATCATGGCGGCGCTGCGCACCCGCGAGGCCACCGGCCGCGGCCAGGACATCCAGTCCGGCCTGTACGAGACCTGCGTCCTGCTGTCGGCCCAGCACATGCAGCAGTTCGCCGTCACCGGCGAGGCGCCGCCCCCCTTCCCGGAGCGCATCGCCGCCTTCAGCATCTACGACACCTTCGAGGTGAAGGACGGCGAGCAGATCTTCCTGGGTGCGGTCAGCGACGTGCAATGGCGGACCTTCTGCACCGCCTTCGGTTTCGACGATCTGCTGGCCGACCCCAGGCTGGACGGCAACACCAAACGCTGCGAAGCCCGCGACTGGATGCTGCCGGAAATCCGCCGCCGGCTGGCCGCCTACAGCAAGGCCGAAATCGCCGATCTGTTCGAGCGCAACGGCCTGCCCTACGCCCCGATCAACCGGCCGGAGGAGCTGTTCGACGACCCCCACCTGAACCAGAGCGGCGGCCTCGCGCCCATCACCACCGAAACCGGCGGGGAGACCCGTGTCCCGCTGCTGCCGCTGACGCTGGACGGCCGCCGGCTGGAACCGCGCATGGCGCTGCCGCCGGTGGGTGCGCAGAGCGCGACGCTGCTGGCCGAACTGGGCTACACTCCGGACGAGATCGACCGGCTGCTCGCCGCCGGGGTGGTCGCCGTTCCGAAGACCGAGAAGGAGACGGAACGGCTCGCCTCCTGACCGGCGCAAAAGCGCGGCAGGACCCAACAAGGACAAAAACGAATGACCACCGAGAGCGCAACCGAAGCGAAGTTCGAAACGGGAGAGGCCCTGCTCGCACGCCATCCCGGCGCCATCATCCAGCCCGTCCGCGGCGTGTGGCCGCGCATCGCCGCCGACGCCTATATCGCCCCCGGCGCGGTGGTGGTCGGCGACGTCACCATCGGGGCGGAGGCCAGCGTCTGGTACGGCTGCGTCCTGCGCGGCGACGACCACAGCATCACGGTGGGGCCGCGCACCAACATCCAGGACGGCACCATCATCCACGTCATGTTGAACGACTATCCCACCATCATCGGCGCCGACGTGGTGATCGGCCATGGCGTGCGGATGCATGGCTGCACGCTGGAGGACGGCTGCCTGATCGGCATCGGCTCCATCGTGCTGGACGGGGCGGTGGTGGAAAGCGGCGCCATGCTCGCCGCCGGTGCGGTGCTGACCCCGCGCAAGCGCGTCCCCGCCCGCCAGTTGTGGGCCGGCAGCCCGGCCAAGCATCTGCGCGACGTCACCGATGCGGAGGTGGAGTTCATCGCCTTCGACGTCCGCCACTATGCCGGCCTCGCACGTGCGGCATCGAGCCGCGGGCAACTCGATCTCGGCGCGGAGATTTAACCGAGAAGGGTATCGACAATACGGGTCAGTATGGGTTCAGTACCGGAATGCGCAGCCACCCCAACTGCTGCGCACAAGAACGAATTCCGGAGGAGCGCAACCTTGCATACCGACACCCAGCCGCTGACCCAGAGCTATGTTCACGGGGCGAGCCGCACCCCGCTGTTGGGCGAGACCATCGGCGCCCATCTCGACCGCATGGCCTCTCTGTCCCCCGACCGGCCGGCCCTGATCGTCCGTCACCAGAATGTCCGCTGGACCTATGCGGAGTTCAAGCGCCGGGTCGATCAGGTGGCGGCGGGGCTGGTCGGGCTGGGGCTGAAGCCGGGCGAGCGCATCGGCATCTGGTCGCAGAACAACTCCGAATGGGTGGTGACCCAGTTCGCCACCGCCAAGGCCGGCCTGATCCTGGTCAACATCAACCCGGCCTACCGCCTGCACGAGCTGGAATACGCCATCAACAAGGTCGGCTGCGCCGCCCTGATCCTGGCGCCGTCCTTCAAGTCCAGCGACTATCTCGGCATGATGGCCAAGCTGGCCCCGGAACTGGAGCAGGCGACCTCCGCCGGTCCGCTGTCGCTGCAACGGCTGCCGACCCTGCGCCACCTGATCCGGATGGGGACGGAGAAGACGCCGGGCATGCTGAACTTCGACGATCTGCCGGCGCTGGCCCGCCCGGCCGACGTGGCGGAGCTGGGGCGGCTGACCTCCATTCTGCAATTCGACGATCCCGTGAACATCCAGTTCACCAGCGGCACCACCGGCAGCCCGAAGGGCGCCACGCTGACCCACCACAACATCCTCAACAACGGCTTCTCCGTCGGCGAGGCGATGCGCCTGACCGAACAGGACAAGCTGTGCATCCCGGTGCCCTTCTATCACTGCTTCGGCATGGTTCTGGGCAACCTCGCCTGCGTCACCCACCGCGCCTGCATGGTGATCCCGGGCGAAGGCTTCGACCCGGTCGCCGTGCTGACCGCGGTGCAGGAGGAGCGCTGCACCGGCCTGCACGGCGTGCCGACCATGTTCATCGCCCTGCTCGACCACCCCGACTTCGCCAAATACGACCTGTCGAGCCTGCGCACCGGCATCATGGCCGGCTCGCCCTGCCCGATCGAGGTGATGAAGCGCGTGGTCTCCGAAATGAACCAGCGCGAGATCACCATCGCCTACGGCATGACCGAGACCAGCCCGGTCAGCTTCCAAAGCTCCACCGACGATCCGCTGGAACGGCGCGTCTCCACCGTCGGGCGCATCCAGCCGCATCTGGAGGTGAAGATCGTCGATGCCGAGGGCCGCATCGTCCCGCCGGGAACGCCGGGCGAGCTGCTGACCCGCGGCTATTCGGTGATGCGCGGCTATTGGGGCGACGCGGAGCAGACGGCGCGAGCGATCGACGAGGCCGGCTGGATGCACACCGGCGACCTCGCCACCATCGATGCGGAGGGCTACTGCAACATCGTCGGCCGGCTGAAGGACATGGTGATCCGCGGCGGCGAGAACATCTACCCGCGCGAGGTGGAGGAATTCCTCTACACCCACCCCGACATCGCCGACGTGCAGGTGTTCGGCGTCCCCGACCAGCAGTATGGCGAACAGCTCTGCGCCTGGATCCGGCCGAAGCCGGGGGTGGCGCTGACCGAACAGCAGGTGACCGCCTTCTGCCAGGGCGCCATCGCCCACTACAAGATCCCCAAATACATCCGCTTCGTCGAAGATTTCCCGATGACGGTGACCGGCAAGATCCAGAAGTTCGTCATGCGCCAGACCATGATCGAGGAACTGAACCTGACCCAGGACCGGACTGCCTAACCGCTTGCCGGCTGAAGCGGCTCGGCGCTGAGCAGCGCGCGCAGCAGCGCGTTGGGAAAGCGCCGCCGCACGGTGACGGCATAGAAGGTCTCGGTGATGTCCGGCAGCACGTCGGCGGCGTGCAGCCGGCCGGATGCCAGCTCGTCCTTCACCACGATGGGCGGCAGCACGGCCAACCCGACATCCTCGCGGGCGAGCAGGCGCATCATCGCCATGTCGTCGACCTCGGCGGCGATCTGCGGGCGGATGCCGATCCGGTCGGCCAGCGCGTCGAAAGCGATCCGCACGTTGCTGTCGGAGGTCGGCAGGATCACCGGATGCCCGGTCAGCAGCTCCGCGATGGTGCCGCCGCCGGCGACCCGGTGCGGCGTTCCCACCAGAGTGACCGGCTGTTCGGCCAGCCGGTGGGCGACGAACGGCGATGCCGCGTCGCCGGCCGGCGCCCGGTTCATCAGCACCACATCCAGGTTCAGCGCCTCCAGCGCCTGCAGCAGTTCGGCCTGGCTGCCCGAGCGCAGGATGACGTCGACATCCTCCTGCCCCAGGATCGGGCGCAGGAAGCCGATCTGGAAATTCCGCGACAGCGTCGCCTGCGCCCCCACCCGCAGGGCCCGCCGGCTCCGGCCGCTTTCCTTCAGCGTCCCCACCAGTTCCTCGCCCAGCGCGAAGATCGAATCGGCATGGTCGAGCGCGATCCGCCCCGCCTCGGTCAGGCGGAGTTGCCGGCCCTCACGCTCGAACAGCGCATGGCCCAGCCGTTCCTCCAGCTTGCGGATTTGCACCGACAGCGCCGACTGGGTCAGGTTCAGCCGCGCCGCGGTGCGCGTCAGGTTCCCGTCATGGGCGACCGCCTGGAAATAGAAGAGGTGGTGGTAGTTCAGCTCGCGCATCGTTCGATTTTACCGAACGATATCCCGAGAACAATGAATTTTTTTCGAAACGGTGGCGCTGCTAGATCGAAGGGACAGGCTCCTCACGCTGTTCCGGAGAGACCGCTTTGTCCATTCACCTCCTGCCGCTCCTCAGCCCCATAGCCCTCCTGCTGGCCGCAATAGCCGGGTTCCGCAATCCTGGCCGACGCCCCGGCTCCGTCCCGCGACTGGCGGAGGCCGCGGCGCTGGCCGCCTTCGTCGTCGCCCTGCTGTCGGCCGGCCTGCTCGCCATGACCGGCGCCGGCACCAGCCCGCTGCTCGGCGCCTGGGGGGTCGGCCTGTCGGTGCGGCTCGACGCGGTGAGTGTGACGATGCTGACCCTGGTCTCCTTCGTCGGCTGGATCGTCGTCCGCTTCACCGCCACCTACCTGGATGGCGAGGACCGGCAGGGCGCCTTCACCGGCTGGCTGTGTGCCACGCTGGCCTCGGTCCTGCTGCTGGTGCAGGCCGGCAACCTCGCCCATTTCGTCCTGGCCTGGATCGCCACCAGCCTGTTCCTGCACCGGCTTCTGCTGTTCTACCCGAACCGGCCCACCGCCCGGCGGGCGGCGCGCAAGAAGGCGATCACCGCGCGGATCGGCGACGCCGCCCTGATCGGCGCGGCGGTCCTGCTCGCCGCCGGTTACGGCACCGCCGATATCGCCACCATCGCCGGGATGGCCCGCGCCGGCCAAGGTGGGGCGGGGACGGTCTGGGCCGCCGGCCTGATCGCGCTGGCCGCCCTGCTGAAGTCGGCGCAGTTTCCGACCCACGGCTGGGTGACCGAAGTGATGGAGACGCCGACGCCGGTGTCGGCCCTGCTGCATGCCGGCGTCATCAACGGCGGCGGTTTCCTGCTGATCCGCTTCGCCGACCTGATGCTGCTGGCGCCCGGCGTGCTGTCGGTTCTGGTGATCGTCGGCGGCTTCACCGCCCTGTTCGGCGGTCTGGTGATGCTGACCCAGCCGTCGGTCAAGACCTCGCTCGCCTGGTCCACCGTGGCGCAGATGGGCTTCATGGTCCTGCAATGCGGGCTGGCGCTGTTCCCGCTCGCCCTGCTGCACATCGTGGCGCACTCGTTCTACAAGGCGCACGCCTTCCTGGGCGCCGGCGGGGCGGTGGAGGGGGTGGCGGCGATCCGGCGTCCCGGCCCGGTGGCGGTCCCCAACGGCGCCGCCGTCGGCCGCGCCTTCCTCGCCGCACTGGCGATCTACGCCGCCTTCTACCTTCTGTTCGGCGCGCTGTTCGGCTTTGCCGCCAAACCGCCGCAGGCGGTGGCGCTGGGCGCCATCCTGATCTTCGGCGTCGCCTATCTGCTGGCGCAGGGGTTGGCCGGCACCGCTCCGGCCTTCCTGACCCGGCGCACCGCGCTCTACGCCGTCGCCGCCTCCACCGCCTATTTCGCACTGCAGAGCATCGCCGAATGGGCGCTGACCGGTCCGTTGCCGCACACGCCGGCCCCCGGCCCGCTGGAATGGGCGCTGATGGTTCTGGTGGTGGTCAGCTTCGGCCTCGTCGCCGTCGCCCAGTCGATGTTCCCGCTGTGGGCCTACCACCCGGCCGCCGCCGGGCTGCGGGTCCACCTGTCCAACGGCCTCTATGTCAACGCCGTCTTCGATCGGCTGCTCGGCGGCTGGTCCGTGCGCAAGATTTCCTGATCCCGGAAGGACGAACCTCATGACCGCCCAGTCATCCGCCCAGTCGACCATGCAGCCGGCCGCCCAGCCCATCGACGCTGCCGCGGCCCGCAGCCCCGCCCTTGCCGCCGTCGCCAACGCCGCCGTGCGTGCGATCCCGCCGGTCTGGCCGCTCGCCTCCAGCGTCGCCGTCAACCCCTTCCTGGGACAGAGCGGCGAGAGCCTCGCCCAGACCGCCGCCCGGCTCGGCCGGGTCGCCGGTATCGCCGTGACCATGCCGCGCTCCTGGTATCTGGAGCGGATCGCGTCCGGCGCCATCACCGACGAGGACCTCGCCGACGCGCTGTCGGCCTCCCCGCATGCCATGCGCCCGGCCTCGCCGGCCGCCCTCAAGGCCGCCGCCGCAACCGCCGCCCCGCCGCCGAAGGCGCTGCCGAGCGTCGCCGAGCTTGCGGCCGAAGCCTCCGGCACCGACTGGCCGGGTCTGATCGCCGAGCGGTTCGGCGGCTGGGCCGCCGGCTATTTCGACGTGGGCCAAGCGCTGTGGGCGGCACCGCAGGGCAAGTCCGCCTATGCCGCCTGGCGCGCCGTCGCCACCCACGACCTGACGCCGGAGATCCTCGGCCTCACCGGCTTCGCCACGCAGGTCGCCGAGGGTCCGGAAACCGCCGGGCAGGCGCTTGCCGCCGCCGTCGCCCGGCTCGGCATTCCCATCGCCGCCTGCGAGACCTACTTCCACCAGCTTCTCGCCAGCCTCGGCGGGTGGGCGCAGTTCGCCCGCTACCGGCTGTGGCAGGCGGAACTCGCCGGCGGCCATGACACGACGCTGACCGATTTCCTGGCGATCCGGCTGGTCTGGGAACAGGCGCTCCACGACCGCCATGAACAGCAGATCGCCGAGCGCTGGCGTGCCGTCTGCGCCGCCCATGCCGAGCCGGTGGCGCCCACGGCGGACCAGATCGTCGACGCCATCCTGCAGGACGCCGCCGACCGCGCCGCCCAGCGGACGCTGGCCGGGACATTCGCGCAAGAGCGGGCGGCCGATCCGTCCCCCGGCCGCCCGACCCTCCAGGCCGCCTTCTGCATCGACGTGCGGTCGGAGCTGTTCCGGCGCGCCCTGGAATCGACCGGGCCGGGGATCGAAACCATCGGCTTCGCCGGCTTCTTCGGCCTCGCCCTGTCGCACCGGCGCCATGCCTCCGACGTGGACGAGGCGCGGTGCCCGGTGCTGCTGACCCCCGCCGCCACCTCACGGACCACCGACTGCGGCCATCACCACGAACACGGGCATAACCATGGACACGAGCACCTGTCCGACGATGCCAAGGCCCGGTTGACCGCCAGGGCGAAACGCGCCTGGGGCCGGTTCAAGCTCGCCGCCGTCTCGTCCTTCGCCTTCGTCGAAGCGATGGGGCCGGTCTATGCCGGCAAGCTGCTGCGCGACTCCTTCTCATTCGGCGACGCCAAGGCGCCCCACGACCCGGCGCCGCGCCTCGACCCCGCGCTGCCGGTGGACCAGCGCGCCGGCATGGCGGTGACCATCCTGCGGGCGATGTCGCTGACCGACGGCTTCGCCCGGATCGTCCTGTTCGCCGGCCATGGCGCCACCACCGTCAACAACCCGCACGCCAGCGCCCTGCAATGCGGCGCCTGCGGCGGCTATTCGGGGGACGCGAACGCCCGCCTGCTCGCCGGCCTGCTCAACGATCCGGAGGTGCGGACCGCGCTGGCCGGACAGGGCATCGTCATCCCGGACGACACGCTGTTCGTGGGCGCGCTGCATGACACCACCACCGATACAGTGACGCTCTACGACGCCGACCATCCCTCGGCACCCCACGCCGCCGACCTGCAGCGGGTGCGCGGCTGGTTCGCCGCCGCCGGGGCCATCGCCAGGGGCGAGCGGGCACTGCGCCTGCCGCGGGCCAATGGTGCCGACGACGTCGCCGGGCGCAGCCGCGACTGGGCGGAGGTCCGGCCGGAATGGGGTCTCGCCGGCTGCAGCGCCTTCATCGCCGCGCCGCGCGGCCGCACCGCCGGCCGCGACCTGCGGGGCCGCAGCTTCCTGCACAGCTATGACTGGCGGCAGGACGACGGCTTCCGGGTGCTGGAGCTGATCCTGACCGCGCCGGTGGTGGTGGCGAGCTGGATCAGCCTGCAATATTACGGCTCCACCGTCGCACCGACCATGTTCGGCGCCGGCAACAAGCTGCTGCACAACGTCACCGGCGGCATCGGCGTGGTCGAGGGCAACGGCGGGCTCCTGCGCGTCGGCCTGCCCTGGCAGTCGGTCCATGACGGCGAGCGTTACATGCACGAGCCGCTGCGGCTTTCGGTGGTGGTGGAGGCGCCGCAGGAGGCGATCGACGGGGTGCTGTCCCGCCATCCCGACCTGCGCGCGCTGTTCGACAACGGCTGGCTCCACCTGTTCCGCCTGAACGAACAGGGCCGCATGGCGAGCCGCTACCTCCGGTCCCTGCAATGGGCCGACCTCCACGCCTCCCCGGCGCAGGAGGAGCCCCAGCCGGAGCACCGCAAGCAGTTGTTGCGGGCGGCCGGCTGAGCCGGCACATCCCCTTGGCTATCCGACCGCGTGCTTGCGCTGCGTCGCGAAGGGGCTGAGGCCGTCCGCTGTCATGGGGCGGCCGACATGCCGCATTGGGTCCGGCCGACCCCGCAGGGACAGCTTGGATGCGGAGTCCACAGTGGAATTACGGGCCGGACGCCCTCCTTTCGGGTTGCACATCCCCCGTTCCGCTCGGAACCTCCTCCGTCGCCGCGGACACTGGCGGCATCTTTGAAGACAGGCGAGATTTCAAATACTCCGATATGCGGCTCGTATCGGAGTATTTATGCGACTTTTGGACGCATACTCCAGAATGCAAGGCCGATCCTGCGGTAATGAATTGTTCATCGCTCTCGCGTAAAGGGTTTCAGTACGCTGGATTGCTAAAATAGGTTTGACCTGAAAGCATCAGCTTTCTACTTTTGCAACCACCAAACGGTATAGGTGCTGCAATTCTAGTGCAGGTTCAGCGGTTCACGCACGGAGGTTCGTTATGAGAGCATTTTGGGGTTTGGTGATCGGCGCGGCCCTGCTGATGGCAACGGCCGGCGCGCAGGCGCAGGAAAAGCTTCGGATCGGCCATGTGCTGCCGAAGGGTTCGCAGTTCAGCGAAGCCGTTCGGGTGATGAACGAGGAAATCCAGCGCCGTACGAACAACAAGTATGTGATCGAGGAACATCCGGCCAGCGAACTGGGCTCCGGCCCGGCCATGCTGGAGGCCGTGAAGCTCGGCACCATCGACATGGTGCTGTCGTCGTCGGGCGGCGCGCTGGCGCAGTTCAATCCGAATGTCGGCATCCTCGACCTGATGCTGCTGTTCCGTGACGAGGCGCACGCCGATCTGGTCCTGGACGGCCCCATCGGCACCTCGCTCCTCGACTCCTTCAAGGACACCAACACGGTCGCCCTTGCCTGGGCGGAGAACGGCTTCCGCCAGCTCACCAATTCGGTCCGCCCGATCAAGACCCCGGCCGATATGAAGGGCCTGAAGATGCGCATCGCCGAAAGCGATCTCTTCAAGAAGGCCTTCCTGACGCTGGGGGCCGAACCCTTCAGCATGCCCTTCGCGCAGCTCTATCCCGCTTTGAAGAGCGGTCAGGCCGAAGGCCAGGAAAACCCGGTCACCACGATCGTCGGCTCGAAGCTGTACGAGGTGCAGAACAACATCACGATCAGCAACCACACCTATTCGCCGGCCGTCATCCTGATCAACAAGGAATTCTTCGACGACCTGTCGCCCGAGATGAAGACCGCCTTCGTCGAAGCGGCCCGCGCCGGCGGCAAGGCGTCGCGTGAATATGTGCGCAGTCGCGACCGCGAGGGGATGAAGGTCCTCAAGGCGTCGCCGATCACCATCACCACCGACTTCGATCGTGCGGCCTTCGAAAAGGCCCTTGAGCCGTTCTATCAGGAGGCGGCCAAGCAGTTCACGATGGAAAAGATCATGGCGATCAAGAACGCCAAGTAACCGTTCAAGTTCGTCGACACCAGCGGGGAGGCCGGCGGGCCCGGACATTCCGCCCCTCGGCCCTTCCCCGCCCTCCTGACGCGATCCCGCGCCGCCGTCCAAGCGACGTTTTTCACAACGGGTGTCCGCATGTTTCGTTTGGCCTCGCACATGAAGATCTCGCAGAAAATCTACGCAGGCTTCATGGCCTCGATCGCCCTGATCGTGTTCCTGGGCGTTCAGTTTGTGAACAACGTCGACACCATCCGCGGCGAGCTGGAGGGGGTCATCGCCGTCGGTCACGACGCCATGAGCACGGCTCGCCTGGTCGAGATCAGCGAGCACATGGACCGCGCGGTCCTGAACTACATCGCCTCGCAATCCGAGACCGACCTCCTCAGTGCGCGCAAGGAGGTGGATGTCTTCGTGAAGGCGATCGCCGAAACCGACACCGGCACGGACCTGACGGTCGACCGCGCGAGCATCGGCGCCCTGCAGAAGGCCGCAGCCAGCTACCGCGCCGCCTTCGACGAGACCGTCGCCGCCGTCACCCGCCGCCGCGACGGGGTGGGCCAGTCCTTCCTGGTCGGCGCCCAGCTGAACACCACCGCCGTCGCCCTGGTGGAAGGCACGCAGAACATCGGCGAGGCGCCGGGGCTTCAAGCCACGCTGCGCCTGCAACAGGCGCTGCAGGCCACCCGCATGGCCGCCGCCCGCTATTTCACCACCTTCGATCCCAACGATGCCGACGCCACCAAGGGCGAGCTGACGCGCCTGCGCGAATCGATCCAGGAAGCCAAGACCGTCATCACTAACAAGCGCCTGCTGCGCTTCCTCGCGTCCATGGAGCCGCAGCTCGTCACCTTCACCAAGGGGTTGGAGGACGCGATCGGCGGCAGCCAGACGCTGATAGGATCGCAGGCCCGGATCCGCGACATCCTGTCCGAACTGCAGCAGATCGTCCGCAGCATCGTCACCGCCTTTTCCGACACGCAGACGCAGACGCAGGCGCGGGCCGCCGACGCGCTCGACGCCAGCTGGCGCCAGGCCGTCATCACGCCCGTCATCGCGGTGCTCGCCGGCATCGTCTTCGCGCTGCTGATCGCCAGATCGATCGTCGGCCCGATCCGCCGCATGACGACGGCCATGAGCGTTCTGGCCAAGGGCGACACCTCGATCGAAATCCCGGCCCTCGAAAACCGGGACGAGGTGGGCGACATGGCCCGCGCGGTCCAGGTCTTCAAGGAAAACGCCATCCACATGGAGCGGCTGCGCAACGCCCAGGAGGAGCAGCGGCTGCGCAACGAGGCTGAGAAGCGCGAGGCCATGAACAGTCTGGCCGAAAACTTCGAAAGCACGGTCATGGACGTGGTCCAGCACGTCATCCGCGAGGCCGAGGTGGTGGAGACCAACGCCCGCCTGTTCGCCAGCGTCGCCGAACAGACCGTCGAGCTGGCCACCCAGGGCGCCTCCGCCACCGAAGAGGCGAGCATCAACGTCAAGATGGTGTCGGAAGCGGTGGAGGAACTGTCCCATTCCGTCGCCGCCATCAGCGGTCAGGCCTCCCAATCCACCGAGATCGCCCGCGACGCGGTCAACGAGGCGCGCAAGACCAACGAAGTCGTCTCTGCGCTGGCCGACGCGGCCGGCCGCATCGGCGACGTCGTCCACATGATCGAGAACATCGCGAAGCAGACCAACCTGCTGGCGCTGAACGCGACGATCGAAGCCGCCCGCGCGGGCGAGTTCGGCAAGGGCTTCGCCGTGGTAGCCAACGAGGTGAAGGCGCTCGCCAACCAGACAACCGTCGCGACCGGCGAGATCAGCATCCAGATCAACGCCATCCAGTCGACCAGCTTCAGCGCGGTGAACGCGATCAAGCGGATCGGCGAAACCATCGACCGCATGGACAGCATCGCCATGAGCATCTCGGGGGCGGTGCAGCAGCAGTTCCAGGCGACGACGGAAATCAGCGACAATCTCCGTCAGGCGGCGCTGGGCACCACGGAAGTCGCCAGCTCCATCACTCATGTGCTGCACAAGGCGACCGACGCCGGCAGCTCCGCCGAGATGCTGCTGGAAAGCTCGGGCACGCTGAGCCACCAGACCTCGCTGCTGAAGGAGGAGGTCAACTCCTTCACCGACCGCATCCGGGTCGCCTGATCCGGCCGACCGCCGACCGGAAAGCCCTCGAACGGCGAGGCGCCGGAGCTGGGACATCCCGCTCCGGCGCCTTCTTTTTTGCCGCGACCACCCACGATCCCGGCAGGTCGGGGATCGTGGGCGGCCGATGGCGTCAATGAGGCGGTTTGATCGACAGCGGCGCCCCGACCTCACCGGCATAGACGGCGAGCAGCCGGACCAGCTCCTTGCCCTCGTTGACCCCGTGGTGGAATTCCGCCGACTCCACGAAGGCGTCACCTTTCTTGTACACATAGGCGGCGCCGGTCACTTCCCGGATGGTCAGCTCGCCGGCCAGGATGTAGGTGATCAGCGGGATCGGGTGGTTGTGGACGCCGGTGTCGACGCCCGGCGGTATTTCCGTGACCCGCACCGTGACCTGCGGCTTGCCGGTCGGGTAGACGATCGGAACCCCGTTGGCGTGCGTCGTGGTCTGCAGCAGGACCGTGGACCGCGCCACCAGCGGCTTGGCCGCCCCATTGGCCGCCCCATTGGCTGCGGTGTCGGCCAGGGCCGGCGTTCCCGCCAGCAGACCGGCGGCGAGCAGGGTAGCGCCCGCACGCAGGCGACGGCGCGTGACGGCTTCGGCGACGGTCCGCCGATGTTTCGCGAATTGGATCATGGCGCTCTTCTCATCCATGGGGGGAAGGGTGAAAGGGCGCTCCCGGTTTGGAAACTCAGACCGGCTCCGCGGCGCGGCGACTCTGCTCGCGCATCGCCAGGGAAATGAGCGCACCGGTTGCGAGTGCGGCAAGGACCAGGGCCACGCATCCGGGCCACCCGGCGGTTTTCCACAAAAGGCCGGGCACGATGGCGCCAAGGCTGCCGCCAAGATAGAAGCAGCAAACATAGAGCCCGGCAGCGGCCCCCTTGTTCGTCGTCGCCACCCGGCCGACATAGCCGAGCGCCAACGACTGGCACAGGAACACGCCGCCCAGGAAGATTCCGGTTCCGGCGACGACCGCCGTCAGATCGGGCAGCAGGAGCAGCAACTGCCCCACCGCGCAGACGCCGAAGGCGACACGATAGGCGTTGCCGGTTCCCAGCAGACGCAACAGCAGGCTGTTGACCAGCGGGGCGGTCGCACTGAGCGGATAGACCAGGAAAACGAGGCCGATCCCCGCCGCCGTCAGTTCGAAAGGCGGCTCCGCCAGATGGAATCCCAGATAGGACAGGCATCCGGTCATCGAAAACAGGACGGTGCCGCCGCACAGGCTCACCGCGCGAATCCGGCCATCCCGAAGATGCTCCCGCATGCCGCGGAAATTGCCCAGGATCGACCCGGTCCTGCGGCCGCGGTCCGGCGTCAGCCAGAGCGCGACGAAGACCGCGCAGAGTGCCGAAACCGCGGCCAGGGCGGCGAACCCGCTCTGCCAGCCGGCGATGTCGGCGACCAGTCCGGAGACGAAGCGCCCGGCGAAGCCGCCGATGGCCGATCCGGTGACGAACATGCCGGTCACCGACGCGCCGCGGGTGCCTTCCCAGCGGGTGCCGATATAGGCGACGGCACCGGTGAACAGGGCCGGCAGCACGATGCCCTGGCTGAAGCGGACGGCCAGCAGTTCGTTCAGGCTGCCGCACAGCGTCAGCAGAAGCGTCAGCGGGACCAGGATGGCGATGGCCGCCAGCATCGAGCGCTTGCGCCCGAACCGGTCTGTCAGCGGCCCGGCCAGCGGCGCCGACAGCGCGACGGCCAGCGTCGTCGCCCCGATCACCGCCCCGGTTTCCGCCGGGCTGGCCTGGAAACTGCGGGCCAGCTGTGGCAGGACCGATTGCGGGGCATAGAGCGGCAGGAACGCCGCGAAGCCCAGAAGGAAGATCGCCGCCCGCTCCCGCGGCAAGATGGGCAGCGGAGAGGAGGAGGGCGCGGTCCCGGACCGGTCGTCCTCCGCCTCGCGCGCCGTCTCGGTTCGATGGCCGTCCATGGGATCGATGCCGCGCCGTCAGTCGGTGATGTTCGGATCGAACTCGACCGCGGACTTGTCGGAATCGGTGATCTGCGGAACGCCGAAGGTGATGGTCATGCCCTCCGGTCCGCGCAGTCGGATGATGGCGTTGATGCCGTCGGCGGCGCCCCAGAACAGCTTGTGCTGGCGCACGCTCTCCTTGCGGTCGATGACCGCCTCGATCAGGCAGGGACCGCGGGCCGCCATCGCCTCCTCCAACGCGCCGTTGAACTGCGTGAGATCGCCGGCCCGCCAAGTCCGCCAGCCGGAAGCCTGCGCCGCGAGCCCGATGTTGAGCGTCGGCGGCGAGATGAAGTCCATGACTTCCGGCGTCTTTGCGGTCGGCAGATATTCGAAGATGGCGCCGCCGCCGTTGTTCAGAACGACCAGCACGATGTCCAGGTCGCCGGCAAGCTGCAGGCTGCCGACATCGTGCGAGAAGGCCATGTCGCCGATGACCGACAGGGTCTTCTTCGGGCGCTGCGCCGCCGCGACGCCGATCAGCGTGCCGATGGAGCCGTCGATGCCGTTCACGCCGCGGTTGGCGAACAGACGCAACCGGGCATCGGTCCGGCCGGAGAAGCTGTCGGCGTCGCGCACTGCCATGGAATTGCCGCAGAAGAACACGGCTCCTTCAGGCGTCGCCTGAACCATCCGCCGCAGGATCGGCGCCTCCCAGAAGATCGTGTCGAAGGCGCTGCGCGACAGGCCGTCAATGTAGGCGTCACAGGCGGCGAAGGATTGCGCCCAGGACGCCGGAGCGGCACGCAGAGCGCCCGACGCCACCAGCGCATTGCACAGCGATTCGGGGCTGGCGCGCACGATCTCGGTCATGCGCAGGATCGGGTCTTGCCATTTGTTGGTCGGATCGACGCCGATATACTCGGTGCAGTTGGTGGTCTGCAGATAGGTCAACACCGGCTTCGAAATCGGCGGTCCGCCGAAATTGATCACCCACTCCGGCTTGTGGGTTTCGGTGAATCGCGTCGCCCTCAGGAAGGAATCGGCGCGCGCGATCACCGGAACGTCGCTTGGCGCACCGAAACGCAGGTTGCTGAAAGGATCGGCGATGATCGGAGCGCCGAGTTGGCGCGACAACTCGTAGATGGCGGCGGGGAAACCCGGCTCGTCGATCTCGCTGGCGCCGCAGACGATCACGCCGCGGCGTCCGGCCAGGGACTCGGCCAACCGCTGGGCGTGGTCCGCATTGACCGTCAGGACGGGGTTGGAGACCACCGGCGGCGTGGGAACGGGGCGTTTGTTGCGGAGCTTTGCCACCAGCGGGTCGCGGAACGCTTGGTTCACATGCACCGGGCCAGGGGTTGCGCCCGTCGCCTGCTCATAGATGCGGGAAACCAGCGGCGAGAGCGAATCGATGCTGGCATCGGGAAGCTGGATGTTGTGGGACGCCCGCACATGCTGGCCGAAGGCGCGGATCTGGTCGATCGCCTGTGCGGAACTCCGGTCCTGATTCTCCGGGGCACGGTCGGCGGTGATGACGATCAGCGGAATCATTCCGTAATTCGCCTCCATCACGGCGGGATAGAACTGCCCCACCGCGGAGCCCGACGTGCAGATCAGAATGGTCGGCTTCTGCGTCACGCTCGACAGGCCGAGCGCGAAGAAGCCGGCCGACCGCTCGTCGATGACGACCGACACCTTCAGCTTGGGATTGGCGCGGCAGGCGAGCGCCAGCGGCGCCATCTGCGCGCCCGGACACATCACCGCATGCGTGCAGCCGACCTCCACCAGGGAATCGATCAGGAAAGCGGACCAAGTGAAGTTCAGCTCGGCATCTCCGGATACGATTCCGCGGAAGGTCGTGTTGTCGACTTCCACCGGAGCGGCGGCCGGCGGAGCCGACGCGCTTCCTTGCGTTGCCTGCAACGGGGCATTGGTGGCAATATGATCAGTAAGTTCAACTTCTTTGCTCACCTAAGCCCCCATCATAAACGCAGGAGAACGTCATAAGAATTACGCGCCCCATGATAAGCGAATATCTGGCACTAATGCAATTTCAATGAGATATTCGTACAAGGTGACAATTTTCAACAACATTATTATGGTTTGCAGATAATTACCGGGTGTTGTCACCGGCATATGCACGCAAAAGCAGGACGACCCTCTCGATGGCGCTTCTCGATGGCCTTGGACCGAAGAGGATGCGGCAGTCCGACGGCCAATGCCCGGAGCCGATCGGGCCGGAAAAAGTCGAAACGCCCCGGCTCGTGTGAACCGGGGCGTTTCTGAAGTGATGAAGATGCAAGCTTATGCTTTGGATTTGCGTCTCTTGAGGCTTGGTGACCTGGCGGCGACCTACTCTCCCACGTCTTAAGACGCAGTACCATTGGCGCGGAGGCTTTTCACGGCCGAGTTCGGGATGGGATCGGGTGTTTGACACCTCGCCATGACCACCAGGTCACCAAGGCTCAAGACCGACGCTTTATCCGAAGCATGTGCTTGTTCAGTGCAAGTGAGGGAGGAGTATCGAACTGGCGGTGTTGCGTCAAGCAGGGCCTTTCCAAGCAGGCTTGCTGCTGCGCATGGCGCGGTTGTGTGGGGTGAGATCAAGCCGATCGAGCGATTAGTAAGGCTTAGCTTCGAGCATTGCTGCCCGTCCACATGCCTCCTATCGACGTGATGGTCTGTCACGGCTCTCAAGGGAGCTCTGGTTTAGAGGTGGGTTTCCCGCTTAGATGCTTTCAGCGGTTATCCCGTCCATACTTAGCTACCCGGCCATGCCACTGGCGTGACAACCGGTGCACCAGAGGTATGTCCATCCCGGTCCTCTCGTACTAGGGACAGATCCTCGCAAAACTCCGACACCCACGGCAGATAGGGACCGAACTGTCTCACGACGTTCTAAACCCAGCTCACGTACCACTTTAATCGGCGAACAGCCGAACCCTTGGGACCTGCTCCAGCCCCAGGATGTGATGAGCCGACATCGAGGTGCCAAACGACTCCGTCGATATGGACTCTTGGGAGTCATCAGCCTGTTATCCCCGGCGTACCTTTTATCCGTTGAGCGATGGCCCGTCCACGTGGAGCCACCGGATCACTATGGCCGACTTTCGTCTCTGCTCGACTTGTCAGTCTTGCAGTCAGGCGGGCTTATGCCATTGCACTCGACGAGCGATTTCCGACCGCTCTGAGCCCACCATCGCGCGCCTCCGTTACACTTTGGGAGGCGACCGCCCCAGTCAAACTACCCGCCATGCAGGGTCCCGGACCCGGGTAACGGGCCACGGTTAGATGCCAGAGACTTCAAGGGTGGTATTTCAAGGATGGCTCCACACGAGCTGGCGCCCATGCTTCCAAGCCTCCCACCTATCCTACACATGAAGTCCCTAGCACCACTGCAAAGCTGTAGTAAAGGTGCACGGGGTCTTTCCGTCTGACC
>NZ_JAMSLU010000005.1:0-305000 GCF_023806445.1 Azospirillum sp. A1-3 | reverse complement strand
CGATAATGTCCGGTTATGCGGAACCTCCTCGTCACGGGATGTATTGCCAGGTCGGGGCACAGAACTTGCCGGGCTGGCCATCCATCGGCAGCTGCATCAGCATCTTGGCCTGGATCTTCAGGTCGAACATCAGACCGATGGCGTCGTTGATCTTGTCCGGGTTGCCATTGAAGCTCTGATGCAGGGCCTTCAACAGGTTGGAGTAGTAGGTGTTGAAGGCCTCCGACTGCACCGCCGCGACCGACTCGGCGGGGTAGTCGGCCTGCTTGGGATCGTCGATCAGGCTCTGGACGCCGGCCGGGTCGAAGGGGATAACCTCGTCAGTGAAGTACCAACTGCCGTCGGCAGCCTTTGCGATCTTCCGGCCTTTGTAGATCTCGTAGAAGCTGTAGTAGTGTGCCATGCCGTCGTCGTCACCGCCCTCGGTCCCCGCCTCCGACGAGGTCGGGGTGCCTTCGCCTTCGCGGACGATGCGGGCGATAGCATCCTGCGCGTCGGCCAGGGACAGGATCGGCTTGATGTCGGCTTCCCAGCTCGGCTCCTCGGGGATCTCGTAGCCGCTCCACACCAGGAAACTGACGAAGTCCCACGGGTTGCTGTAAGAGCCGGCCCCCGCACCGCTCAGCGTCGGGCGCACGCCATAGCCCTGCCCGTCGATGTCGTCCACCGCGCGGCTGGCCCGGATCGCCGGCGGAGATTGTGACGGCGGCCTTGCCGGCGGCATCGGTCTAGATCGATGGCGGGAAGCCCAGCGCACCAGCCGGGACGCCGACCGGCGGGTCGCCCTCGCCGCCAAGCGAGCTGTTGTCGAAGGCCAGCGCGACCTCGGCATCGGCCAGCGGCTTGCCGAAGACGGTCGCCCACACCGTGGTCTTGGCGCTGTCGCCGGGAGCCATGCGGAAGACGAACTGGTCGGCGCGCAGGGCCCTGCCGTTGCCCGGCTCCTGCCCCAGCAACGTGTCGGCGCCGGCCTTGCGCTCGGCGAGCGGGCTCGCGGCAACGGCCGACATCTGCGCATCGGTCAGAGCGATGTCGGCGATGCCGGCGGTGCGCTGGTACCAGGCATTGTCGGGGGTCACCTCGCCCAGCGGCTGGAAGCCTTGCACCGCATCGAGATAGCCGACCTGCAGCGTCTCGCCGACGATGTCGCCTCGCCATTCCTTGAACGGGATGGAGTTGCCGAGGTCGATGGCCAGCGCCTTGCGCGCCTCGTCCACCACGGCGGTGGCGTAATAGAACAGGGTCGGCGCCGATTGGCTCTGCTTCCGGCTCGGCTGCAGCTTGCGGCCCAGCGTGAAGAAGCGCGGCTCGTCCGCGCGGGCGACGCCGATGCAGCGGGTGATCAGGCCCATGGTGAAGTCGGGCAGCGGCGGATAGCGGGTGCCGTCGTCGCCGATCCAATAGCCGGCGTTGTAGCCCACCACATTGAACTTGATCGACAGCAGCCCGCTCGGCCCGGCGGCGGCCCGCAATTCCTGCAGAAAGGGCGATGCCGCGACGTCGCCCCAGGCGAGATCGGAGAGAACCGACGGTCAGGCCGCACCGTACATGCAGGCGGGATGCAGCTTGTGCTGCGGCAGCGACCCCGGCGTCAGGCTTCGCTTCCACAGGTCGGTGAAGGACGCGACGGCAAAGTTGCTGCACAGCGCGGCCTGCCTGTCACCGCCGACCAGCCGGACGACGAGCCCCCAGATGGCCGAGACCATCTGCTGCTCGCTGTCCAGATCGACCATCTTGGCCGGCGGCTGGTCGGCGGCGTCGGTCAGGGTCATCGACAGCACGGGATCGCCGGACACGGCGCTGCCGTCGCCCCGCACCTCACCGGTCACCGCGCAGTCGGTCAGCCGCCAGACACCTGTGCCGTAGGATTTTCAATAGCCGATGTCCCAGTTCGCATAATCGGCCGCCGTATAGTTCGTCCCGTCATAGTTGGACGGAAAGTTGTTGACCGTCGAAACGTCGGCGATGAACTTGCCGGTGAAATTCAGCCGCGGCCCAGTCAAATATGCCATCGCGCTTCCCCCGCTTTGTCATGATAACACTGGATAAAATCTGAATTTTGAAGCCATGCGGACGCCTATGGATCGGCTTACCCGCCCCCATCACGCAAAATTTACACGGATATACATTGCATTACGGCCGGATATGTCCGGCTGGTGCTTCAGCGTGCCTGCTCCATTTTCATCATCTTCCATATCACAAAAATAGATTAATGAAAACATAAATACACGCTTTGGGCATTGCTGTGTATCAATGAGAGCGGAAAATTGAATATGTTCAGAGATACACATTCAGATGCGCATGTTTGCTCAGCCGGTTGCCAACCTCCTGCGAGGACACCGGCGAGCATAGGTGGTGCGACAGAGCGCAGCGGCAATGCATCACCGCAATTGCCGTCACACCCCTGCCCTTCACATATGTCTTGGTTCACGGTCGGAATCCGACCATCGACGCCACTGATCCGTTCAGGATGTCCAAAGTCCGAAACTGCGAAGCCGGTTCCCAGGCCGCGGCGCGGATGGTGACGCGGCTGTACCGGTGCGGCGAAGACCGACACCGTCCGTCTCAGGCCAGCTGCATCACGGCCGCCCGCTTCAAGGAATGATGGTCGTCGTCTGCCCGGGATTGATCACCGACACCACGCCGCCCCAGTTGCACATGCACTTCGACACGTTGTCCAGCGCCGGCATATGGTCCAGCATCACCGTCTGCGCGCCCGGCACCCAGGGCGACAGGGTGGCGGGAATGCAGGGCATCGGGGTCAGCACGCCCATCGCCGCCGCCGTCGCCGAGGCCACCGTCGGGTTGGCGAGGCTGGTGCACATGCCAAACGGCATGATGTTGACCATCGGCTTGTGGTCCGTGATGTTCGCCGCCGGCTGGTTGCCGTCCATGACGCAATGGACGGGAAGCACCACGAAGGTCGACGGGGCCATCCCGAAGCTGCATTGAAGCGTCGCGCCGTTCACCACCTGCATCGGCATGCGTGCTTATCCTTCCAAATCACCGCCCAAATCACCGCTGTCGACATGACTGCATCGACTCAAATCATACCGGGGCATATTACGATTTGCCAGAATGCCCATGGTATTCACTCAAATCGTACAGCATTTTCCGCTTCGGATCATTTCTTGGGATCGACACTGCCCCTGTTGCGGCCATCGATAACAATCCATGCCGAATTCCCTACGGATTCGAATAAACCTGCCGCTACGCGGGAGTCAACATGCTCCATGCCGCCCCGCCGTCCGCCCCAATACGGTGCATCCGCGGCCGCCGGACAAACCGGGCGGCACAGCAAAGCCTTGCCTGCCGGTGATTGTTCAGCTCCTTATCCAACGGACGAAGCAGGTTCAGGCCGGACAGGAGCGGGCGCTGGTGCGCATTCACATCATCAACCCGGCGGCGGATTTCCCCGGCTACCACACGGCCGATTTCTTCGCGGCCTGGGGACTTGGCGGGCGCAGCTCGGTGGCCGACCTGTCGACCACGACCCTGGCCGCCTTCGTGCCGCCGGACTGGGACATTCGCCTGACCGACGAGGCGATCACGCCACTGCCGGACCGCCCCGCCACCGAGGACGCCGACATCGTCGCGATCACCGGCAAGTCGTCCCAGCGCAACCGCATGCTGCAGCTGGCCGACCGCTACCGCGCGATGGGGCGTTGGGTGGTGATCGGCGGCTCCTACGCCTCGCTCAGCCCGGAGGATGTCCGCCCCCACGCCGACGTGCTGGTCACCGGCGAGATCGAGGACATCGCGGCGGATCTGTTCGCCGATCTGGCCGCCGGCCGGCCGCGCGACCGGTATGAAGGGACGCGGCCCGACCTTCGGCGCTCTCCGCTGCCGCGCTGGGACCTCTATCCCAACGAGAGCGCCAACATGGGGGCGATCCAGACCTCCCGCGGCTGTCCCTTCCAGTGCGATTTCTGCGACGTGATCCAGTATCTCGGCCGCAAGCAGCGCCACAAGGATCCCGATCAAGTGATCGCCGAGCTGGACGTCCTGCACCGCCACGGCTACCGCAGCGTCTTCCTGGCCGACGACAACTTCACCGTCTACCGCAGCCGTGCGCACGACATGCTGACGGCCCTGCGGCGGTGGAACGAGGCGCATGCCGATGCGCCGATGCGCTTCATGACCCAGGTGTCGATCGACCTCGCCCGCGACGCCGATCTGATGGCGGCCTGCAAGGCGGCCGGGCTGGACAACGTCTTCATCGGCATCGAGACGATCAACGAGGACAGCCTGCGCCAGTCCGGCAAGCTGCAGAACCTGTACCAGTCGACCTCGGACGCGCTGGCCACCATCCTGTCGCACGGCATCGCGGTGTCCGGCGGCATCATCGTCGGCTTCGACGCCGACGGGCCCGACATCTTCGACCGGCTGGCCGGCTTCATCGAGGATTGCCCGGTGCCGGTGCTGTCGGTGGGCGCGCTGGTGGCGCCGCCGGGCACCCCGCTCCACGACCGTCTCGCCGCCGAGGGGCGGCTGGCCGGCGACGACGCGCAGAGTGCGGCCAACCCCTTCACCACCAACATCCACCCGGCGCGGATGAGCCGGCGCGACCTGCTCGACGGGCTGGCGCGACTGTGCGCCGACATCTACAGCCCGGCCGCCTACGCCCGCCGGATCGCGAGATTCCTTGACGCCTACGGCGGAGCGAACCGTCCCGCGCAGGCACCGCAGCCGATCCCGCTGTCACCGCTGCTGCGCAGCGTGCTGAAACGGTTGTCCGGCTTCGGCCCCGCCGAAAAGCAGATGATCCTCGACGCCATGACCGCCGCCCGCTTCAGACCCGACGCCCAGGTGGAGGTGATGGGGGCGCTGGGCCGCTATGCCCAAATCCGGCACATGCTCGGCGCCACCGCCGGGAGTACCGCCGCCAAGTGATCGCGCATCCGGGGCCGGGCGTTGCCACGGCCGAGCGGGTCATTTCTGTACCCGTGCCATCAGCTCGCCGACGATTCCGCGGCGGAAGAGCAGGACGCAGACGACGAAGATACAGCCGATCACCACCGGCACCGGCAGGCTGGTGGAGGCGAGGTAGCTTTCCAGCGTCACCACCAGTCCGGCACCGACCACCGGCCCGAACAGCGTGCCCATCCCGCCCAGCAGCGTCATCAGCACCACCTCGCCCGACATCTGCCATGTCACGTCGGTCAGGCTGGCGAGTTGGAACACCAGAGCCTTGGTCCCGCCGGCCAGACCGGCCAGCGAGGCCGACAGCACGAAGGCCACCAGCTTGTAGCGGTCGGTGCGGTAGCCGAGCGACACCGCGCGCGGCTCGTTCTCGCGGATCGCCTTCAGCACCTGGCCGAAGGGCGAATGCACCGTGCGCCAGATCAGGGCGAAGCCGGCGACGAAGATCGCCAGCACGACGTAGTACATGGTCAGCGGCTGGCTGAGGTCGAACAGCCCGAACAGCAGGCCGCGCGGCACGCCCTGGATGCCGTCCTCGCCATGGGTGAAGGGCAGCTGCAAAGCCAGGAAGAACACCATCTGGCTCAGCGCCAGCGTGATCATCGCGAAATAGATGCCTTGCCGACGGATGGCGATCAGACCGAAGACCAGTCCCAGCAGCCCCGCAACCGCGGTGGCGGCGAGCAGGCCTGCCTCCGGCGCCCAGCCCCATTCCTTCACGGTGTGGGCGGCGATGTAGGCCGCCCCGCCGAAGAAGGCGGCATGACCGAAGCTGAGCAAGCCGGCGAAGCCGATCAGCAGGTTGAAGGCGCAGGCGAACAGTGCGAAGCACAGCACCTTCATCAGAAAGACGGGATACAGGACATAGGGCGCCAGGACCGCCAGCAGCAGCCCGGCCCCGGTCAGCAGGATCTTCGGCGAGCCGCCGGACATGACAAGGCCTTCGTGCAGTGTGTCGCGGGTTTGCATGGTCATGGCTTATCTCTCCCGTCCGAACAGGCCGGCCGGCTTCACCATCAGCACCACGGCCATAATGACGAACACCACGATGTTGGACGCTTCGGGATAGAAGACCTTGGTCAGCCCCTCCAGCAGCCCCAGCCCGAGGCCGGTGACGATGGCGCCGAGGATCGAGCCCATGCCGCCGATCACCACCACCGCGAACACCACGATGATCAGGTTCGACCCCATCAGCGGCGACACCTGATAGATCGGCGCCGCCAGCACCCCGGCCAGACCGGCCAGCGCCACGCCGAAGCCGTAGGTCAGCGACACCATCACCGGCACGTTGATGCCGAAGGCCTGCACCAGCGTCGGATTCTCCGTCGCCGCCCGCAGATAGGCACCCAGCTTGGTCCGCTCGATGGCGAACCAGGTGCCCAGGCACACCAGCAGCGACGCCGCCACCACCCAGCCGCGGTAGGTCGGCAGGTACATGAAGCCCAGGTTGGTGCCGCCCTTCAGCAGGTCGGGAATGGGATAGGGCTGGCCCGACACGCCGTACTGGTGACGGAAGGCGCCCTCGAAGATCAGCGCCAGCCCGAAGGTCAGCAGCAGTCCGTACAGATGGTCGACCTTGTAGAGCCGGCGCAGCATGGTGCGCTCCAGAACCAGCCCGACGGCGCCGACCACCAGCGGCGCCAGCACCAGCGCCCCCCAATAGCCGACGCCGGCATAGCTCAGCAGCAGCCACGCCACGAAGGCGCCGACCATGTAAAGCGCGCCATGCGCCATGTTGACGACGTTGAGCATGCCGAAGATCACCGCCAGCCCCAGGCTGAGCAGCGCGTAGAAGGAGCCGTTGATCAGGCCGAGCAGAAGCTGGCCGAACAGGGCTTGCGGCGGAATGCCGAGCAGTTGGGACATCGGGCGTCTCTCTCCCGCTCACACGCCGAGATAGGTGTGGAGCTTGTCCATGTTGGCGTCGAGCTGGTCGTTGGGGATCATGTCCACCACATGGCCCTCCTCCATCACGTAATGGCGGTCGGCGATGGTGGCGGCGAAGCGGAAGTTCTGCTCCACCAGAACGATGGTGAAGCCGCGCGCCTTCAGCGCCCGCACCGCCACGCCGATCTGCTCGATGATGACCGGGGCCAGACCTTCGGTCGGCTCGTCCAGCAGGATCAGGGTGGCGCCGGTGCGCAGGATGCGGGCGATCGCCAGCATCTGCTGCTCGCCGCCCGACAGGCGTGTTCCTTGCGTCGAGCCGCGGCCCTTCAGGTTGGGGAACAGGTCGTAGATCTGCGGCACCGTCATGCCGCCATCCTTCACCACCGGCGGCAGTGTCAGGTTCTCGTCGACGCTGAGGCTTGAGAAGATGCCGCGCTCCTCCGGCACATAGCCGATGCCAAGGCGCGGGATCTTGTGCTGGGCCATGCCGATCAGCTCGGTGCCCTGGAAGCGGATGGAGCCGGTGCGCTTGCCCATGATCCCCATGATGGCGCGCATGGTGGAGGTCTTGCCGGCGCCGTTGCGGCCCAGCAGCGTCACCACCTCGCCCTGCCTCACCTCCAGGCTGACGCCGTGCAGCACATGGCTTTCGCCGTAGTAGCCGTGCAGGTCGGCGATCTCCAGCATCGCCGTCCCCGTTTGGGCGGTCTTGGTGTGCATCCCGTCAGGCATGTCCGGTCCCCCCCGTGCCCATATAAGCTTCCATCACCTGCGGGTTCCTGGAGACGACCTCGTAGGGTCCCTCCGCCAGGATCTCGCCGCGGCGCAGAACGGTGATGGTGTCCGACAGGTGGGCGACCACCGACAGGTTATGCTCCACCATCAGCACGGTACGGTCGGCGGCGACCCGCTTGATGAGAGCCGCCGTGCCTTCGATGTCCTCATGGCCCATGCCGGCCAGCGGCTCGTCGAGCAGCATCACCTCCGGGTCGAGCGCCAGGGTGGTGGCGATCTCCAGCGCGCGCTTGCGGCCATAGGGCAGCTCGGCGGCGGTGTGGCCGGCCCAGGGGGTGAGGTTCACCGCCTCGATCAGCTCTAGCGCCCGGTCGTGCAGGTCGTAGAGCGACGATTCGGACTTCCAGAAATGGAAGCTGGTGCCGAGCGGCCTCTGCAAGGCGACGCGGACATTCTCCAGCACGCTGAGATGCGGGAAGACGGCCGAGATCTGGAAGGAGCGGACCAGCCCCATCAGCGCGATGTCGGCCGGCTTGGTGCGGGTGATGTCGCGGCCCTTGTAGAGGATCTGGCCGCGCGTTGGCGTCAGGAACTTGGTCAGCAGGTTGAACACCGTGCTCTTGCCGGCGCCGTTCGGGCCGATCAGCGCGTGGATGGTGCCCCGCTTCACTTGCAGGTTCACATCCCGAACCGCCACGAAGCCCTTGAACTCCTTCGTCAGGTTGCGCGCTTCCAGGATGATGTCTGACACCGCATTTCCTCCACTCGCGCCATTGAGTTCAGCTTTTTGTTGCAGAAACATTTTGTTGAGAGCCCCTGCGTCGATGAGCCCTGAACACGCCCTGTTTCACATTTGCGGCGTTCACCATGCCAATTCGAGGATCTCCCGGACATCATCCTCCCCGGTGATCGGACGCGGGTTGCTGCGCACCATCATGTTTTGCATGGCCCCTGCCGCGATGGCTGCGAAATGGTCGCGCGTCACCCCGACCGACCGCAGGCTGCCCGGCTGGCCGAGAGCGTGCACCAGATCGGCGACCGCCGCTGCGGCGTCGCCGTCCCCCCACTCCAGCGCGCGGGCCACGAGCGCTTGGCGGTCAGCGTTCACAGCCCGGTTCCAGCGCAGCACGCTGGGCAACATCACGCAGGAGCAATGGCCGTGCGGCACGCCGGCGACCGCGCCGAGCTGGTGGCCGATGCCGTGGCTGGCGCCCCACTCCACCCGGCCGAGCCCGGTCGTGGCCAGCCAGACACCGAGCTGGCTTTCCAGCCGGGCATCGAGATCGTCCGGCCGCTCCCGGTTGGCCCGCAGCGCGCGCGCCAGCATCGTCAGCCCGTGCAGGCACGTCGCGTCGGTGAAGGGCTGCGGCCGGCGCGAGCAGACCGTTTCCACCGCATGGTCGACGGCGCGGATGCCGGTGGACAGCCACAGCCGCTCCGGCGTGTGGACCGTCACGGCGGGGTCGAGGATCACCACCTGCCCACCGATGTGCCGTCCGGTGTAGAGATCCTTGACCCGGCGCTCCGGGTCGGTGGCACCGCCCAGGTTGGAGAACTCGGCCCCCGACAGGGTGGTCGGCACGATGATCTGGCGCAGCGGCGGATCCTTCACCACCGGGACGATACGGCTTCCGTCCTCAGCGACCCGGATGCGGACGGTGTCGAAGCCGGCCGCGTCGGTGATCCCCTCGGCCAGCGCCACCAGCGCCACCTTCACCGTGTCTATCGGCGTTCCGCCGCCGACGGTGACGATCAGGTCCGGTTGGAGCCGCCGCACCTCCCTGGCCAAAGCGAGGACGGAGGCGCGCGGCACATGCTCGACGCAGCCGTCGAAGACCCCGGCGCAGGCATCGCCGAGCGCCGCACGGATGGCCGCGACGACGTCGGTGGAACGGCTCAGCGTCCGGCTCGCCACGATCAGCGGGCGCCGCTTGCCCAGCGTCGCGACGGTCGCCGCCACGGCCTCGGCCGCCGGCCGGCCGTAGATGACCCGGTCCTGCGCCAGGAACTCATAGACACCCACCTGCATCGCCGTTCCCCCGTTTGCTGGTCCCGTCGCGCCGACCGGCGTTACCGCCCGGTTACTGCCAAGTTACTGCCCGACCAGCGGGCAGCCACCTTCGGACATCGGGCGGTAAGCCTCGTCGCCGGGCACACGGCCCAGGATCTTGTAATAGTCCCAGGCGCCCTTGGATTCCGCCGGGCTCTTGACCTGGAACAGGTACATGTCACGGACGACACGCCCATCGGCCCGGATCTTGAAATTGTCGCTGAACATGTCGTTGACCGGGATCTCCTTCATCGTCTTCGACACGGTCAGGGAGTCGTCGGTCCCGGCCTTCTCGACCGCTTTCAGATAATGCAGCACCGCACCGTAGACGCCGGCCTGCGCCGCCGTCGGCGCACGGCCGCCGAACCGCTCCATGAACTTGCGCGACCAGGCGCGGGTCTTCTCGTCCTGGTCCCAATAGAAGGACTCGGTGAACACCAGCCCCTGCGCGTCCTTCAGGCCGATCGAATGGACGTCGGTGATGAAGATCAGCAACCCGACCAGCCTCTGCCCGCTCTGGACGATGCCGAACTCGGCGGCCTGCTTGATCGCGTTCACCGTGTCGCCGCCGGCGTTCGCCAGCCCGATGATCTTGCTCTTGGACGCCTGCGCCTGAAGCAGATAGGACGAGAAATCGAGGGTGTTCAGCGGATGGCGCACGGTTCCCATAACCTTGCCGCCGGCCTTCTCGACGAAGGCGATGCCGTCGCGCTCCTGCGAATGGCTGCCGGCGTTGTCGCCGGTCAAGAAAAACCAGGTGTCGGCGCCCTGCTTGACCAGCCCGCGCACGGTGCTGTTGGCCATGGCGTAGCTGTCATAGGTCCAGTGGATCGTCGTCGGCGCGCAGGACTTGCCGGTGAAATCGGTCGAGGCCGGACCCGACAGCATCAGCATCCGGTTCTTCTCGCGGGTCACGCTCAGCACGCCGAGCGCGGTGGCGGAGTGCGGCACGTCGACAATGGCGTCCACCCCGTCGCGGTCGATCCATTCCCGGGCGATGGCCGACCCGACGTCGGGCTTGTTCTGGTGGTCAGCGCTGACGAGGACGACCGGCTTGCCGGCGACCTTGCCGCCGAACTCCTCCACCGCCATTTTCGCGGCGACGACCGAGCCCTCGCCGCCGAGATCGGCGTAGAGCCCCGAGCGGTCGTTCAACACGCCGATCTTGACGGTGCCGTCGGAGATCTGTGCCACCGCCGGCCCGCCCGCAACAATGCCGGCCGCCAAGGCGGCGATGAACGCAATGCGCATTTCGTGTCCTCCCAGAATGTTGTTTTTCAAAGTCGTCTTCAGCCGTTCGATCGGCTTTGCCGTCTCAGCGCACGCGCTCAAGCACGCTGACATAGTTGGCGACGGCGGCACCGCCCATGTTGAAGATGCCGCCCTTGGTCGCCCCCGGAATCTGGACACCGCTGGCCGCGCCCATGAGCTGCATGGCGGTCAGCACATGCATCGACACGCCGGTCGCGCCGATCGGGTGTCCCTTGGCCTTGAGCCCGCCCGACGGGTTGACGGGCAGCCGCCCGCCGACCTCGGTCCAGCCCTCCAGCAGGGCGCGGTGTCCCTCACCCGGCGGCGTCAGCCCCATCGCCTCATATTCGATCAGCTCGGCGATGGTGAAGCAGTCGTGCGTCTCAACGAAATCGAGATCGTCGAGCGTCAGCCCGGCCTGCTCCAGTGCCTTGCGCCAGGCAACCGAACAGCCCTCGAAGCGGGTCATGTCACGCCGGCCCATCGGCAGGAAATCGTTGACCTGCGCCTGAGACCGCAGCCCAACCGACTTGGCGGCCCCCATCGCGACGTCGCCATGGACCAGCACCAGCGCCGCCGCCCCGTCGGACACCATCGAACAGTCGGTTCGGCGCAGCGGCCCGGCGACCAGCGGATTGCGCTCGGACACCGTCCGGCAGAACTCAACGCCGAGATCCTTGCGCATGTGGGCCAGCGGATTGGCGGCGCCGTTCCGGTGGTTCTTGGCGGCGATCAGCGCCAGCGCGTCCGACCGGTCGCCGTAACGCTGAAAATAGAGCTGGGCGATGCGGCCGAAGATCCCGGCGAAGGACAGATCGCTGCCGTCCTCCTCCGCCAGATAGCTGGCCGAGGCCAGTGACGCCTGCACCTGCGCGGCCGGCGCCGCGGTCATCTTCTCCACCCCGACGACCAGCACCGAACGCGCCCGCCCGGCACCGATGGCCATCGCCGCCTGACGGATCGCGGCGGACCCGGTGGCGCAGGCGTTCTCGACGCGGGTTGCCGGCTTGAAGCGCAGGGCGTCGGCCGCCTGCAAGGCGAGCGAGGCGGGAAAGCCCTGCGGATCGAGGCCTTGGTTGAAATGGCCGACGATGATCTCGTCGATGTCGGCGGGTGCCAGCCCGGCGTCGGCGATCGCCTCGGCGGCGACGCGCACCACCAGGGATTCAAGGGTTTCGTCGTCCAGCTTGCCGAAGCGGGTATGTGCCCAACCGATGATGTGTCCCAGCATGGTCTGACCTTCGTATCGGGGAGAGAGGCGTGGCAGGGGACCATGGGGCTCCGGAGCCGCGCCAGAGCGGAAGGACCATTCAGCACCCGCAGGGGCGCCGTCGTTCCGCATTTATAGTCTGACAATCGAACTATTGATTCGCCGCACCGGCGCTGTCAATCACCTTTCAAGCACTGATCGCCGCTTTCAACCGCAGCGATCTTTGCGCCACGGTTGGCAATATCGCAATTTTCCGGTTCGGGCGCCATATCGGAGCCTATTGACGGACGTCCGATTTTGCACATACGATCCGATAGTCGGACTATAAATCGGCCGGTGCGGCGACCCACCCGCCAATCCGCCCCCTTTCCCAGCCCCTTTCCCGGACCGACCATGCCGCTTGAGAATTCGATGTTCCGCGCTCCCGAAGACACCGCCCGGCTGGACTGGGCGGCGATCGCCGGCCATCTCGCGGCGCACGGGCTGCGGCTCGACCGCGAAACCCCACCCCGCCAGTTCACCGGCGGACTCGCCAATCTGAATTTCCTGGTGTCGGTCAATGGGACACCGGCCGTCCTGCGCTCGCCGCCGCCGGGACCGCTGCCGCCGGGCGCCAACGACATGGCACGGGAGCACCGCATCCTCAGCCGGCTGTGGCGCACCCTGCCGTTGGCGCCGAAAAGCCTGCATCTGTGCGAGGATGCCGGGGTCGCCGGCCATCCCTTCATCCTGCTGGAGCACCGGCCGGGCGTGACGCTGGCCGGTTCCACGCCGCCGCTGCTGGAGCAGCACCCGGATGCGGGGGCGCGGCTGGGACCGCTGCTGGTCGACTGCCTGGCCGACATCCACGCCGTCGACCCGGCCGCCGTCGGGCTTGGTGACTTCGGGCGGCCGGACGGCTTCCTCGACCGTGCGGTCGCCGGCTGGAGCAAGCGCGCCCATCTCTCCGCCGGGCCGGACGGCCCGCCGGCGCCGGCCGTCGAGCTGACGGTGTGGCTGGCGGACCAGCTGACCCGCGTCCGACCCGGCCCGGCGACCCTGCTGCACAACGACTTCAAGCTGGACAACCTGATCCTCGACCCGGAGCGGCTGGAGCCGGTCGCCATCCTCGACTGGGACCAGGGCACGCGCGGCGACCCGCTGTTCGATCTCGCCACCCTGCTCAGCTATTGGACGGAGGCCGGCGACCCGCCGGTGATGCACGATCTGGCGCAGATGCCGACGGCCGGTTTCGGCTTCCCGAGCCGCCGGGAGGCGGCCGAGCGCTACGCCGCCCGCACCGGCCGCGACCTGTCGGAGTTCCGGTTCCACCGCGTGCTCGCCCTGTTCAAGCTGGCGGTGGTCTTCCAGCAGCTCCACGACCGCTACCGCAGCGGCACCACCAGCGACCCGCGCTACGCCGGCTTCGGTGCCATCGCGCGCGGCCTCTTCGATTTTACCCACGACATCGCCCAGGGGCGCGGCTTCTGAAGCGCCCCCTCCCCTCGACGCTCATTGCCAGGGACAGGAACCCCGATGGATTTCTCGCTGCCGCCCGACCTGATCGCGCTGAGGGACCGCACCCGGTCCTTCGTGCGCGACGTCCTCATCCCGCTGGAGAACGACCCGCGCCAGGGTCCACACGGGCCGACCGACGATTTCCGCCGCGAGCTGAACGCGCTGGCCCGCGACGCCGGGCTGCTCGCCCCGCACATGCCCGGGGAGTGGGGCGGGCTGGGGCTCGACCACCGCGGCAAGGCGGTGGTGTTCGAGGCGGCCGGCTACGGGCTGCTCGGGCCGCTGGCGCTCAACATCGCCGCCCCCGACGAGGGCAACCAGCACCTGCTGGAGCAGGTGGCAGACGAGCGGCAGAAGCGCCGCTGGCTCGCTCCCATGGCGTCCGGCGAGATCCGCTCCTGCTTCGCGATGACCGAGCCGCATCCGGGGGCCGGCTCCGACCCGTCACTGCTGCTTACCAGCTACCGCCGGACCCCCGGCGGCTACGTGATCAACGGCACCAAATGGCTGATCAGCGGCGCCGAGGGGGCCGGCGTCTGCATCATCATGGCGCGCGACGAGGCCTCCCCCGACGGCGAGCCACGCGCCACCATGTTCCTCGCCGACATGGACCGGCCCGGCATCGTGATCGAGCGCACGCTCGACACGCTGGACCAGAGCTTCCCCGGCGGGCACTGCGTGGTGTCCTTCCAGGATTTGTTCGTCCCGGAGGAGGATGTGCTGGGCCGCGAGGGCGAGGGGTTCCGCTATGCCCAGGTCCGGCTGGCGCCGGCCCGGCTGACCCACTGCATGCGCTGGCTGGGAGCCGCGCACCGCGCCCACGACGTCGCCACCGCCTACGCCCGCGAACGCCGCGCCTTCGGCAAGGCGCTGATCGACCATGAGGGGATCGGCTTCCAGCTCGCCGACAACGAGCTCGATCTCCATACTTGCGGGCTGGTCGTGGCGCACGCCGCCTGGGTGCTCGACCAGGGCGGCAAGGGGCGCCATGAATCGAGCGTCGCCAAAGTGATCTGCTCCGAAGCCATCTGGCGCGTGGTCGACCGCAGCCTCCAGGTCCTCGGCGGACTCGGCACCACCCGCGACACGGTGGTCGAGCGCATCTTCCGCGAGGTGCGGCCCTTCCGCATCTACGACGGCCCGTCCGAGGTCCACCGCTGGAGCATTGCGCGCAAGCTGGCGCGGGAGGAGGCCCGATGAGCGCCCCCACCCTGCAACAGCGCGTGGCCGGCCTGTTCGACCTGACCGGGACGGTGGCCGTGGTCACCGGCGGCGGGCGCGGCATCGGCCGCTCGATCGCCGAAGGGCTGGCCGGCTTCGGAGCCGAGGTGGTGCTGAGCGGCCGCAACGGCGCCGTCCTCGCCGCCACCGCCGAGGCGATGACGGCGCAAGGCGCCAAGGTCTGGTGGCAGGCCGCCGACGTCTCGCGCGAGGAGGAGGTGGCGGCCCTGCACGCCGCCGTTCTGGAACGCCACGGCCGAACCGACGTCCTGGTCAACAACGCCGGCATCAACCCGATCTACAAGGCGGCGGAATCGCTGACCCGCGAGGATTGGCAGCCGATCATCGACATCAATCTGGGCGGCGTCTTCCACTGCTGCCGCCATTTCGGCGCCGCGATGGTGGAGCGCAAGGCGGGCAGCATCATCAACATCAGCTCTGTCGGCGGCCATGTCGGCCTGCGCAAGACTCTGCCTTACTGCGCCGCCAAGGGCGGGGTGGAGCTGATGACGAAATCGCTGGCGGTCGACTGGGCGGCCTCCGGCGTCCGCGTCAACAGCATCGCCCCCGGCTTCGTCGAGACCGACCTGACCGCCGGCATGCGCGAGCACGAGCAACTCTCCCGCCGCCTGCTCGGCCAAACCCCGATGGGCCGCTTCTGCGGACCGGACGAGCTGATCGGCGCCGCCGTGTTCCTGGCGTCCGCCGCCTCGGCCTACGTCACCGGGCACAGCATTCTGGTCGATGGCGGGTGGACCGCGCAATGACGACCTCCCCCAACACCCCCTTCGCCGATGCGCTGGCCGGGCTGGTCGTGCTCGACCTGACCCGCCTGCTGCCGGGCGCCTTCTGCACCCAGCTCCTCGCCGATCTGGGGGCCACGGTCGTCAAGATCGAGGAGCCCGGACGCGGCGATTACAACCGCGCTTTCGAACCGCTGAACGTGGCGGAATCCGGCTCCTTCCTGCTGCTGAACCGCAACAAGAAGAGCGTTACGCTGAACCTGAAGACCGAGGAGGGCAAGTCGATCCTCAAGCGCCTCGCCGCCAAGGCGGACGTGCTGGTCGAGGGCTTCCGCCCCGGCGTGATGGACCGGCTGGGCGTCGGCTACGAGACGCTGGCCCGCGAGAACCCGCGCCTGGTCTATTGCGCGATCTCCGGCTTCGGGCAGGACGGTCCCCTCGCCAAGGCGCCCGGCCACGACCTCAACTACATGGCGATCGCCGGCGCCCTGCCGCTGTTCGGCAAGGCCGGAGAGGATCCCATCGTGCCGGGCCTGTCGATCGCCGACCAGGGTGGTGGCTCGCTGATGGCGGCCTTCGGCATCCTGGCGGCGGTGCTTGGCCGGCAGCACACCGGTCGCGGGCAGTTCGTCGACGTTTCGATGACCGATGGGGTGGTGGCTTGGCTGGCCTACCATGCCGCCGACCGCTTCTTCGCCGGCATCGAGCCCCGGGGGGGCGAGCGCCGCTTCCTAGGGCAGGCGCCCTGCTACAATGTCTTTCGCTGCGCCGACGGCCGCTGCATCACGCTCGGCTGCATCGAGGAGAACTTTTGGCACCGCTTCTGCGATCTGGCGGGGCTGGAGGATCTGAAGGACCGGCAATGGCCCGAGGGGGCCGAGGCCGCCGCCCAGATGGCGCGCGTCGCCGACCATATGGCCAGTCGGACCTGCTCCGAGTGGATGGAGCTGCTCGGCCCTGCCGACCTGCCGGTCGTTCCGGTCAACAGCATGAGCGAGGCGTTCGAGCACCCCCAGCTCAAGCACCGGAACATGCTTCTGCACATGGACCACCCGGTCGAAGGACGCATCCCGCAGCTCGGCTTCCCAATCAAATTCTCCGGCACGCCGGGCCGGTTGCGCACACCGCCGCCGCTGCTGGGCGAGCACACCGATGAAATCCTGGCCACGCTCGGTTATGACGGCGACGACATCGCGCGGCTGCGCTCGGACAAGGTCCTGTGACCGCGGATCGGAACCAAGAAACCCACAGGAACGCACAAGGGGGAGACACAGCATGCCCGCCACCGCCGACATCACCACCGCCTCATCCGGCGAGCCCTTCGCCTGGGACGTCCCGGAAACCTTCAACTTCGGGGCCGATGTCGTCGACCGCCACGCCGCCGACCCGGCACTGACCGCCCTGCTCTGGTCGGACGCCGCCGGCCGGGAGGAGCGCTACAGCTACGCCGACATGGCGCGCCTGACCAACCGCTTCGCCAACGCACTGGCGGCGCGCGGCATCGTCAAGGGCGATCGGGTGCTGGTCATGCTGCCGCGCATTCCGCAATGGCAGATCGCTCTGGTCGGTTGCCTGAAGCTGGGCGCCGTGCCGATCCCCTGCATCGAGATGTTGACCGAGCGGGACGTCGCCTACCGTCTTGCCCATTCGGAGGCCCGGGCCGTGGTGACGACCGCGGCCTCGGCGCCGAAATTCGCCGCCATCGCCGATATGCCGGCCCTGCGCATCGCCGTGGGTGACCCGCCGGCCGGCTGGATCGGCTGGGCGGCGGCGATGGCGGAGGCCACGGACGACTTCACCCCGGCGGTGGTTCGGGCCGAGGATCCGGCGATCCTCTTCTACACCTCGGGCTCGACCGGACATCCCAAGGGCGTCACCCATGCGGCCCGCGCGCTCTACGCCTGGCGGGTCTCGGCCGAGCACTGGCACGGGCTCCAGCGCGGCGACGTGATGTGGTGCACCGCCGACACCGGCTGGAGCAAGGCCGGCACCAGCATCCTGTTCGGCCCCTGGAGCCGGGGGGCGGCGGTGGTCTTCCACGACGGTCCCTTCGACCCGCGCGCCCGCTTCGAACGGATGGCGCGCCACCGGGTGAACGTCTTCTGCGCCGCCGCCACCGAATTCCGCCGTCTGGTGCAGGAGGATGTTTCGGGCTTCGATCTCTCGGCGCTGCGCCAAGCGATCTCCGCCGGCGAGTCGGTGAACCCGGCGGTGGTCAAGCGCTGGACCGCGCTGACCGGCGTGCCGCTGCGCGAGGCCTACGGCCAGACCGAGACGTTGATGACGGTGCTGACCATGGCGGCGGACGAGCCGCGGCCGGGCTCGATGGGCCGCGCCTCGCCCGGCACCGACATCGCGGTGATCGATGAGGAGGGCCGCCGGCTGCCGCCCGACACGCCCGGCCTGCTCGCGGTCCGGCTGCCCAATCCGCAGGTGATGCTGGGCTACTGGAAGGATCCGGAACGCACCGCCGACTGCCGGCTGGAAGGACCGGACTGCACCTGGTTCCTCACCGGCGATCGGGCGACGTTGGATGCCGACGGATATTTTCACTATCTCGGCCGCAACGACGATCTGATCAACTCGGCCGGCTACCGGATCGGCCCGCTGGAGGTCGAGAACGCCCTGATCGAGCATCCGGCCGTGCAGGAGGTTGCCGCCGTGCCCAGTCCGGACGAGGAGCGCGGCGAGGTGGTCAAAGCCTTTGTCGTGCTGCGCGCCGGCCAGTCCGGCTCGCCCGAGCTGGTCAAGGAACTCCAGGATTTCGTCAAAGGCCTGACTGCCCCTTACAAATACCCGCGCCGCATCGAGTTCGTCGACGAGCTGCCGAAGAACGCCAGCGGCAAGATCCTGCGCCGGGAATTGAAAGCGCGCGAGTTTGCGGCCCATGGCGCCGTTCCATGACGGCCGTGCAGGTTTCCAGCCTGTCGGCGACCGAAGCGGTTCGCGGCCGGCGTAGCGTCCGCGCCTTTCTGGACCGGCCGGTTCCACGCGCCCTGGTCGAGCACATCCTCGAAGCCGCCGCCCGCGCGCCGAGCGGTTCCAACATCCAGCCCTGGAAGGTCCATGCCGTTGCCGGGGCCGCGCGAGCGGCTTTGACGACGGAACTTATGGTCCTGCATGACGCCGGGATTCCGCCCGACCCGGAATATTCCTATTACCCGGCGACATGGCGCGAACCTTACCTGGGGCGTCGCCGCAAGGTCGGCTGGGGCCTGTACGGTGCCCTTGGAATCGCCAAGGGCGACCGGGAGCGCATGGCGCGCCAGCACGGCCGCAACTACGACTTCTTCGGCGCCCCGGTCGGGCTGTTCTTCACGCTGGACCGTGCCATGGAACGGGGAAGCTGGCTCGACCTCGGCATGTTCATGCAGAACGTCATGATCGTCGCCCGCGGGGTCGGCCTGGACACCTGCCCGCAGCAAGCCTTCTGCAATTATCACCGCATCGTCCGCCGCCACCTCGGCATTCCGGACGGGGAGATCCTGGTCAGCGGTATGGCACTCGGCCACGCCGACCCCGCCGCTCCCGAGAACCGCTTCGACACCGACCGCGAGCCGGTGGACGGCTTCACACGCTTCGTCGGTTTCTGACCCCCTGCTGCTTTTCTTCATCAAGGACATCAGCCATGAATCCGTCCACCCATCCCGTCATCGTCACGGGTGCCGCCTCAGGCCTGGGCGCCGCCACCGCGCGGGCCTTTGCCACCGCCGGATCCAAAGTCGCGCTGCTCGACCTGTCCGCCGAACGTCTGGCGTCGATCGCCGATGAGACCGGCGGCCTCGCCATCCCGTGCGACGTCACCGACGCCGCCTCGGCCGAGCGCGCGGTGGCCATGGCGGCCGAGGCGCACGGACCGGCGCGCATCCTGGTCAACTGCGCCGGCATCGCTCCGGCGGGCCGCATCGTCGGCCGCGACGGACCGCAGCCGCTCGACGAGTTCGCCCGGGTCGTGTCGGTCAACCTGATCGGTACCTTCAATCTGATGCGGCTTGCTGCTGCGGCCATGACGAAGCTCGAACCGCTGGAGGACAGCGAACGCGGCGTGATCGTCAACACAGCGTCGATCGCCGCCTATGAGGGGCAGATCGGACAGGCCGCCTACGCGGCGTCGAAAGGGGGCGTCGCGTCCCTGACCCTTCCGGCCGCCCGCGAACTGGCCCGTTACGGGGTGCGGGTGGCCGCGATCGCGCCCGGCCTGTTCGGAACGCCGATGGTCACCGCCATGCCGCAGGAGGTCCAGGACGCCATCGTCGCCAACATCCCCTTCCCCCACCGCTTCGGCAAGCCGGAGGAGTACGCCCGCATGGTCCTGTCCATTGTCGAAAATCCGATGGTGAACGGGTCGGTCATCCGGCTCGACGCCGCGTTGCGCATGCAGCCGAAATAAGGCGGCCGCGATGAGGGGGCAAGGGACTGTCCGGCGCCGGGTCCATCTGGTGCGGCATGGGGAGGTGGCGTATTTCGACCGGTCGGGGCAGCCGCACAACCCGCGCGACGTCCCGCTGACGCCGGCTGGGATGAAGCAGGTGGAGGCGCTCGCCCACCATCTCGCCGCGGTTCCCATCGACCGGGCGGTGTGCTCCGGCTTGCCCCGCACGCGGGAGACCGCCGGGATCCTCATCGCCGGACGCGGGCTGCCGCTGGAGGAGGATGAGGGGTTCCGCGAGATCCGTGGCGGTCGGCTGCGGGACCTGCCGGCGGACGCCATCGAGGAGCGGCTCGCCCACGCCTACGCGGCTTGCGGAGAGGAGGGAGGGCGATTCCTTGGCGGAGACGTCTTCGCCGTCTTCGCCAGGCGGGTGTCGGCGGCCTTCCACCGGCTGGTCGCCGCGCCGGACTGGCGGTCCTTGCTGCTGGTCGCGCATGACGGTGTGAACCGCGCCATCCTGTGCGACGCCCTCGGCTGCGGCCCGGCCGCGTTGGCGACCCTGGAGCAGGATTACGCCTGCCTCAACATCATCGACCTGGAACCGGACGGTTCCGGCGGCTGGCGACCCCTGGTCCGCATCGTGAACATGACCGCCTATGACCCCGTGAAGGAGCGCCTTCACGCAACGTCGATGGAACAGGTGGTCCACAGCCGCCGTCGCGTTTGAGAGCGCCCCCGATCACTCGAAATAGCGGCTGTTGTCGACCGGCTTGTTCATGTCGAGATCGGCCAGCTCGTAGCCCCGCCGGAAATCCCTGATGTGCTTTTCCATCCACTGCGCCGCGTGCTTGGCATCGCGGTTGCGGATTCCATCCACCACCTCCCGATGGGCCGAGAGCAGGCGGTCCTTGGCATTCAGCCGCGACATCACCTGATAGAAGGCGGGGTAAAACAACAAGCCGATCGGCTCCCGCGCCAATAGCAGCGCCCGATTGCGGGACGCCTTGGCGACGAGGAGATGAAATTCGATGTCGAGGGCGACGAGTTTCTGTTCATGCTCCAGGCAGTCGGCGGTCTCCCGAAGATTGGCCTCGAGCCGTTCGATCTCCTCCTCGGTCGCGCGCGTGGCCGCCAGTTCGGCCGCACGGACTTCCAGCGGCAGCATGGTTTCCCACAATTCCAGAAAGGTGATCTCGTGCAGGATCATGGCCTGGCTGACGCGGGAGGCCAGATCCTGTTCCCGCGGCAGACTGATGACCAGACGGCGGGCGCTCTTACGGAACACCAGCCCGTTCTGCTCCAGCACGCGAATCGCTTCGCGCACGGTGGAGCGGTTGACCCCAAGCTGTCTGGCGAGATCCAATTCGGAGGGCAATTGCTGTCCAACTTTGTAAACGCCCTGCATGATGCATTTTTCGATGTTCGAAGCCACCAGCTGATAAGCCGGTTGAACCTCGACTTTCTCGAAGATCATTGGGTTGTGTTCGGTCAAGGATGCGTCCTTTTGGCACCAAGCCTCGGCATCGCCCCAGTCGGCGGATCGGGCAGTGTCGGGTAGTCGGACTATCGTACCTTATTCGCCGATCGGCGACCAGTGTCAACGGCTGCTGCCTGATCGATCCATGCTCGCCTGACATCGGTGCAAAAAGGGCGGCCTCGACCGTCCGGGCGGGCAAAGCTCGAGCGCGCAGGCCGGGACCCCACGTCGTGACGGAAAGTATCGGTTTTGAAGGGGTCCCGCTTCCAAGCCGGGTAACGGAGCTGCGACCTTGGCGCTTTCCGCCGCTCAGGGGCGCGGGGCACAAGATCCGAATGCCTTGCATCCGAGTGCCCTGCGCTGTGCCTCACTCATACACGGCGCCACGCGGGCCGGTATCTCCCAACGCCATTTTGACGAAGGCGTCAGCCGTCAGGTCCGCGTCGAGCAGCGCGCCATGGTGGGCGAAGCGATCACTCCGGTCGAGCCACAGCCGATCACACAGCGCATCGAGCGAGCCGGAAGCGCCGGGGAAGGCCGCGTGCGACATCTCCTTGGTGCAGATGAACCGGTCCGCCGGGAACGTGTCGGCACCCCATGCCGCGCGTCCGCAGCGCGCGAACTCGTAGTTCAGGAAGTCCATCTCGTTCTCATAGGCATGCGCCACCAGAAGATCCTCGTCCAGAAAGGCGAGAAGCGCGTCGGCCACCTCAGGAAAGCGGGGCGCCGCCTTCAGGTCGGCGGGCTTGATGCCGTGCACCTTGATGGCGTCGGGATGGAGAGGGGCGTCGGGGTTGACCCGGACCTCCCAGCTGCGCGCTTTCCGCCAGGACTCGCCCTCACGGACGAGCTCAAGACACCCGATCTCGATGATGATGCCGGGCTGACGCAGGCCCTTGGGCGCCTTACGGATGTCCTGGAGGCTCGGCATGCGCCGTCCGGTCGTCTCGATGTCGATCGCGACCAGCCGGTCACGGCTTTCCCATGGCTGCGTGCTCATTGAGATCCAATCTTTCGTCGGTGGAGCCGCCCGTGGCACAGATGTGAAACGAGGACAACGCTCCGTCACACCGCTCAGAGTAGCATGGCGAATGACGTTGTTGCAGCAGCTGGTCGGCCGCATAAGGGCAGACAGCCGGCAGCTCGCTCAACGTCGAGTCGACTCAAGGCGCCGGGCGACCGATTGGCGCGGCGGCGTGAAACTACCGAACACCGGACCGGTTCCCCTGCCACCCCCGAGGGGTTAAGCCCCTGGGTGTCGGCACCGGATCAATCATCACCATCGATGCAATCCTGACAAATGCAGTGTCCGCATCCGTAAAGGACAGCGCAAAGAAAGGCCGACCGCAGCGGAGCTGTCTCGCATTGTGCAGATGCCGCTGCCCTTTACGACGAATGGTGGGTTTCATTGCCTTGACGTGGATCAAGGACACGGCATGAGTTGCGCCTATCATCCGTTCGCTTGGCGGTGCGTCCGAGCACATCGGGGTCCATCGCCGTAACACACGCGATGCAGAATCGCATTTGAGACGTCCAAAGCTGTTGCCGCCCGCCACGCACCGTTGCTTTCGATGAATCCCGTTCTGTGATCACGAGCTTCGAACGTCTCCTGGGTTTGAATGGCTGCATTGTCGCAAATCGGCTTGCCGCCTGCCCCCCTTCGGAGAAGCATCGACACAAGACCGCTTCATCGGCGGTGCGACACGGAGAAGGTCGCCATGCGCACGATCAAGATTTCCCTGTGGGGCCTGCTGGCATTGCTGACCGTACTGTGGCTCGCGGCCGAGCCCTCGGTGTTCCAGTGGGCCGGCTACTTTACGCTCCGCGGCAGCATGGTCCAGTACAGTGGTGTGATTGCCATGGGCTGCATGAGCGTGGCCATGATCCTGGCGCTGCGTCCCCGCTGGCCCGAAAAATGGTTCGGCGGTTTGGACAAGATGTACCGCCTGCACAAGTGGCTGGGCATTGCCGCCCTCGTGGTCGCGGTCATCCATTGGTTCTGGGCGCAGGGAACCAAGTGGGCGGTGGGCTGGGGCTGGCTGGTCCGGCCGCAACGGGGGCCACGACCGGTGCCGGAGAGCCCGATCGCGCAACTGTTCATGGACCTGCGCGGCTCCGCTGAAGGCATCGGCGAGTGGGCGTTCTACGCCGCCGTTCTGCTGATCGCGCTGGCGCTGCTCAAGCGCTTTCCTTACTGGCTGTTCTACAAGACGCACCGCCTGCTGGCGGTCACCTACTTGGTGCTGGTGTTCCACGCCGTCGTGCTGACCAAGCTCGATTACTGGACCGCGCCCGTTGGCTGGGTGATGGCGCCGCTGCTCGCCGGCGGAACCTGGGCCGCCATCGTGGTTCTGCTCCGGCGGGTCGCCGCCGACCGGCGGGTTCCGGGCCGGATCGCGGCCATCCATTACTACCCGGGTGTGCGCGTGCTGGAGGCCGCGATCGAGGTGCCGCGGGGCTGGCCGAGGCACAAGGCGGGCCAGTTCGCTTTCGCCACCTCGAATGCCGCGGAGGGTGCCCATCCCTACACGATTGCCTCCGCCTGGAACGACACCGACCGCCGCATCACCTTCGTGGTCAAGGAACTGGGCGACCACACCCAGCGGCTGCGGGAGACGCTGCAGGTCGGACAGGCCGTGACGGTCGAGGGGCCGTACGGCTGTTTCACCTTCGATGACTCCTGCCCAAGCCAGATCTGGGTGGGCGGCGGCATCGGTGTCACGCCCTTCATCGCCCGCATGAAGTTCCTGGCGGCGAGCCCCGAGCGACCGCCGCAGACGATCCACTTCTTCCACACCACGCACGACTACGACGAGGGGGCGATCGCCAAGCTCACCGCCGACGCCGCGGCGGCGGGCGTGCGCCTGCATGTCCTGGTCGATGCCCGCGACGGCCGCCTGGACGGGGAACGCATCCGCGCGGCGGTGCCGGAATGGCGAGACGCCAGCGTCTGGTTCTGCGGCCCAGCGGGCTTCGGGCAGGCGCTGCGGCACGACTTCGCGACCCAGGGCATGCCGGTGGACCGGCGCTTCCACCAGGAACTCTTCGCGATGCGGTGACCTCCCAGCCACCAGTCACGGCTTCCTGCGAAATCGTCCGGAGCTTCTGATTGCCGTTTCGGAATTCGCCGGCAGGATCTGCCAGGACTCAGACCCGTCATCCGAAATAACCATCCTGATTGCCCCCCGTGATTGACGTGCATCAGGGCGGTTACCGCTCCACCACGGCATGCTGATTTTCGGACCTTGCCACACGGAAGGAAGGTACCATGGAGACATCCGCCCTTCCTGTTCAGATCGTTCAGAGTGGACTTGGCAGCCTGGCCGCCTATCTGGCCGCTCATGTGCTGTTGTGCCTCGTTCCGGCATTCTTCATCGCAGGCGGTCTGGCCGCACTGATACCCAAATCGGCAATCACGCGCTATCTGGGGCGCGGCGCGCCGAAGGCCGTCGCCTACCCGGCGGCGGCGGCGGCGGGAAGCCTGCTGGCCGTCTGTTCGTGCACCATCGTCCCGTTGTTCGCCGGCATCTACAAGAAGGGGGCCGGGCTGGGGCCGGCCGTCACCTTCCTGTTCTTCGCGCCTGCCGCCAACATCCTGGCGCTGACCTACACGGGCGCGGCGCTGGGCGCCGAGTTCGCGGTGGCGCGCCTCGTGCTGTCTCTGGCCTTCGGCGTGGGCATCGGGATGATCATGGCGCTGATCTTCAGCGAGGACGACCGCGCCCACGCCGGCGAGGCCGACAGCAGCTTCGCCGGGAGCGATCGCCTGCAACCCGCCTCCCTCCTGCTGATGGTGCTGTTGGTGGCGCTGCTCATCGCCGGGACACTGAAGGTCGGCTTCCTGCTCGACAGCTACGCCAGCGTCACATTGCCGATCCATGGCATGGACGCGTTCGACGCGACGCTGCACCGGCTGGTGCCCTTCGACCCCGCGAAAGGCGAGGAGGGAATTGGCGCGCAGGGGGCGATCCTCGTCCTGCTGCTCGGTATCATTGCGGCCGTGGCGCCGCGCGGCCTGGGACGGGTGGACGAGGGCTTCAACCGCTGGACTTGGGCGGCATTGGCGCTGGTCATGCTGACCCTGGCGGTCGCCGCGATGGGCATGCAGCCGCACGCCAATGGCGTCACGCTCCACATGACCGGCAAGCTGGTCGGTGTCCTGGCGACAATGGCAGCGATCGCCTGGATCGCGCATCGCTCCATCGATCGGTTCGAGGTGCAGCAATGGCTGTGGGAAAGCTGGCGCTTTGTCCGGCAGATCTTCCCGCTGCTGATTGTCGGCGTCTTCGCGGTGGGCGTGCTGCGCGTCTTCATCCGGCCGGAGTGGGTGGAAACGATGGCCGGTACCAACAGCGTGCTCGCCAATCTGGTGGGCGTCGTCTTCGGCGTGTTCATGTATTTCCCGACCCTGGTCGAGGTGCCGGTCGCGCAGATGTTCCTGTCGCTCGGCATGCACCCGGGGCCGCTGCTCGCCTACCTGATGGCGGATCCCGAGCTGAGCCTGCAGAGCATCCTGATCACCGCCACCATCATCGGTCGCACGAAGGCCTGGGCCTATGTGGGGCTGGTCGCGCTGTTCAGCACAACGGCGGGCCTGACCTTCGGAGCGTGGAAGGACGGAGCCAGTTTGTGGCTGCTCGGTGGATGGCTTGTCCTTTTCCTTGTGGCCCTTGCCGCAGCCCTCTACGCCATCCATCGCCGGAGCGGTCCGATGGCGAAGGCCGCCTGACCGAGCAAACCGCGTCTATCGCCAATCATCTACCGGGAAGGAGGATCGAGCCATGCACGTCAAAGTCCTTGGGCCGGGATGCGCCCGCTGCAAACGCCTGGAGGAACTGACACGGGAGGCGGCGCAGGAGACCGGCATCCCCGTCGAGATCGAGCACGTCACCGACCCGACCCGATTCATCGACTACTCGGTCATCACCACGCCGGGTCTCGTTGTCGAGGAGCAGGTCAAGATGTCCGGCCGGCTGCCGCGCCGGGAAGAGATCGTGGCGTGGCTGAAGGAAGCCGCCGGCAGCCAATGAAGAAGTCCAACGCCGAAGCCCTTCGGATTGCCGTTTCGGAACTCGCCATCGGTGTCGTGGACGGCCGATGGCGGGACCGGCAGCCTGCCGCTGCACCCTGGTCGACCACGCCGGTTACAAACAAATTCCCAACATCCGCCAGAACCAGTTCGCTGGACACGGGTTCACGCAGAGTGTCACTCGGCCTGTTCGGAGGGTGATGGCTCCAAGCCTTCGACGAGCACCAGATGGAAGTCGGCTGCGCCCTCGCGGTGGCGCCGCGCGTCCTGGTATTCAGACGACTGATAGCAAGCCTGCGCAGCCTCCATCGAATCGAACTCAATGATGACGCCGCGGGGCCGCTCGACGCCTTCCAGCCAGTGCAGCCGGCCGCCACGGGCCAGCGCCCGGCCACCGTGCTTGGCGAAGGCCTCTCCCGCGCCCTTGGCGTAGAGCGCGTAGCGATCGGGGTCGTGAACCTGGACCTGGGCGACCCAGTAGGTCTTGGGCATGTGATGTTTCCGCCTCAAAAGGGGTTCCGTCGACGCCGGCCCGAAGGCCGGTGTCACGCAAAGGGGACTCACGCCTCGGCAGCGCTGGTCCGGGTTCCGTTGTCCAGGGCTCCGTTGCCGGCGTTGGCCGATTGCGCGGTCTTGGCGACCAGCGTTTCCGGCATGAAGAACAGGATGACCACGCCCATGAAGAAGATGATGGAGCAGGCACCGATGCCGAAGCCCAGGCCATAGGTCTTGGCCATGGCCCCGATCGTCACCGGGGTGACCACCGCGCCGATGCCGCGCCCGATGTTGAAGGCGAAGCCGCTGCCCATGGCGCGGATGTGCACGGGAAACAGTTCCGCGAAGTAGGAGCCGAACAGGCCGAACACGCCGCCGAAGCTGAGCCCCATGATCGGGCTGATCCAGAACAGCAGGACGCCGTCGGGGATGAGCACGTAGAGCGGCACGATGATCGAGTCGGCGAGGAAGGCCAGCATCAGCGCCTTGCGCCGGCCGATCCGGTCGGCCAGGGCGGCGAACAGGAAATAGCCGAGAAACGCGCCGGTGAAGATGACGATGCTGAACACGCTCATGTATTCGATGCTGAGGCCGCGCACCGTCACCAGATAGGTCGGGATCCACGCGCTGACGCCCCAGAAGCCACCCATCTGGCACGCGGCGGCGATGGTGGCGCCGATGGTCAGGCTGGCGACGCCGGGCTGGAAGAGCTGGCCCAGGTTGATGCGGGGCTTGTCCTGGCGGACCATGGGCTTCTCATCGGCCGGCACCACCACCCAGAACAGCAGGCCGACCACGATGGCGGTGCCGGTCAGGGCGAAGAGCATGCGCCAGCCGACCTCGGTCAGCAGGAAGCGGCCCATGACCGAGGCCAGGATGCCACCCAGCGCGAAGGTGCTGAGCATGAAGCCGGCGGCGCGCGCCCGGTATTTGGGCGCCCAATGGTCGGCGATCAGGGCGACGATCGGCCCCCACAGCCCGCCCATGCCGATGCCCTGGAGGAAGCGCAGGACCATCAGCTGTTCCCAGGAGGTGCACCAGTAGACCGCCAGGGTGAACACGCCGAACTCGATCAGCGAGATCACCGCCGCGTTCTTGCGGCCGAAATTCTCGGCGATCCAGCCGAACAGCACGCCTCCCAGCGCGGTGCCGACCATGGTGGCCGAGGCGAGAAGGCCGGCGTCGGTCAGGGAGATGTTCAGGGACGCAATGATGACGGGCATGCAGATCGCCAGGATCTGCAAGTCCAGGCTATCATAGAGATAGGCCAGAAACGTCATGATCAGGACTTTCCAGCGGTGCTGGCTGCCACTCGCGCTTGCATGCATGTGCGGACCTCCCGTGTCTGATTCGGCTTTGGTTTTTTTGAGCAACGTTCACCCGACCCGCGATGCGGCGCGCTCACGACCGGGGGCGCCCATCAGCGGGATTCCCACCAGCCGGTGGGTTGACGTTCATGCACTGGAAGCGGAGAATTGACGATCCGCTTTTGACCATCTGGTAAATTGTTAGGATGACCCCGGCGGCCTGTCAATAAAGATGTGTGGGCCAACGAATGGAATGTTGGGGCCAGACTGTTGGGGCCACCCCACGGCGGCCACCGCAAGGTAGGGTTTGACGCCACCGGCGTCATCGCCTAAGCAGGACCATCCGCTCACAGCCACGCCGGGCCCTCGTGTCGCCCTCCTCGCCGCCTTCCTCCAAGACTCCCGCCGACGCCCCCCGCACCGCCGCACCGCGCCGGCGCCAGCGCCTGTCGACCGAGGAGCGGGAGCGCCAGATCATCGAGGGCGCCATCCAGTTCTTTTCCGAACATGGATTGGCCGGACAGATGCGGGAACTGGCGACGACGATCGGCGTCAGCCATCCGTTGGTGTTCCACTACTTCCCCAGCAAGAAGGCGCTGATCGAGCGGGTCTACGCCGAGGTCTATCTCGGGCGCTGGAAGCCGGAATGGGAGCATCGGGTCAAGGACCGCAGCGAACCGTTCGAGGAGCGGGTGACGCGGGTCTACATCGACTACGCCCGCACCATCCTGACCAAGGAGTGGGTGCGTATCCTGATCCATTCCGCCCTGGCCGACGGCTACATCAACGACAACTACCTGACCCTGGTCGGCGAACGGCTGCTGCGGCCGATCATCGGCGAAACCCGCATCGAACTCGGCCTCGACGACGATCGCGAGCCGACCGAGGCCGAGAACGAGCTGATCTGGGGCCTGCACGGCGGCATCTTCTACATCGGCGTGCGCCACTGGATCTACGGGCACAAATTCCCGGAGAACCTGCCCCAGGTCGTCACCGACCGGGTGCGGGCCTTCGTGCTCGCCGCCCGCGAGATCTTCCCGCGCGAAGCCGGCAAGCCGGCCGGCTGACCGCCCTCCCCGTCCTTCCGTCCTGACCGTTCCAGCGCCGGCGGCGCGGCCTGCCGGGCCGCCCTCGCGACCGCACGCGCGATTGATTATTGACCAAGCGGAAAATAGCTTGACCCGTATTGACCATGTGGTAAATACTGCCCGGCAAGCAAGGGCACCCGCCCCATAAGATCGGAGGAAGCCAGTGGAACTCACCGGCGAACAGAGGATTGCCGCGCCGCGCCTGCGCGTGTGGGAATCGCTGAACGACCCGCAGGTCCTGAAGCACTGCATTCCAGGCTGCGAGGACGTCATCCGCCACAGCGACACCGCGTTCGAGGCCAGGGTGCTGACCAAGGTCGGCCCGCTGCGCGCCCGCTTCTCCGGTCAGGTGGAGATGTGCGACATCGACGCGCCGGCGGGCTGCACCCTGCGGTTCGAGGGCGGCGCCGGGTCTGTCGGCATGGCGCGCGGCCAGTCGCGGGTGACGCTGGAGGAGGCGCCGGACGGCACCCTGCTGCGCTACACCGCGGAGGCCGCTATCGGCGGCAAGCTGAGCCAGATCGGCGGACGCCTGATCGACGCCTCGGCCCGCAAGATGGCCGACGATTTCTTCCGCGCCTTCAACGACCGCCTCACCGGTCCGGCCGAAGCTGCCGCCGACAGCCCCCCCGCCGCACCCGCCGATATCCAGAGCCAGCCCACCCCCCTGCCCCACCCCCTGCCCCTGCCCGGCCTCCGCACCGATGCGCCGCGGCCGCCGGCGGCGACCGCCGCCGCGCCGGTCCATCCCGGCGGCTGGGGCGGCGAGTTCCAGCGCTTCTTCTGGCTGGCCACCGGCGCGGTGCTGGGCGGCGTCATCGGCTACCTCATCCACATCTGACACGCCCACATCGGGCCCTTACCGCGGGCCCTTACCGATCGCTCGACGCGAAAAGGAATGACGATGACCATCCATGACGCCGTGCCCCACTGGATCGGCGGCAGCGAACATCGCGGCACCGGCAACCGCCGGGGCGACGTCTTCAACCCGGCCACCGGCGAGGTCGTGCGCACCGTCGGCTTCGCCGACGCCGCCGACGTCGATGCCGCCGTCGCCGCGGCCAAGCGGGCCCTGCCGGGCTGGCGCGCGACGACGCCGCTGCGCCGGTCGCGCATCCTGCAGACCTATCTGACGCTGCTGCGCGAGAACGAGCGCGAACTGGCCGCCGTCGCCTCGCAGGAGCATGGCAAGACGCTGGACGACGCGCTGGGCTCGGTCCGCCGCGGCATCGAGGTGGCGGAGTTTGCCTGCGGCATCCCCCACTTGCTGAAGGGCGAGCACGCCGGCGTCGGCACCGGCATCAACGCCTATTCCCTGCGCCAGCCGGTCGGTGTCTGCGTCGGCATCACGCCGTTCAACTTCCCGGTCATGGTGCCCATGTGGATGTTCCCCATGGCCATCGCCTGCGGCAACACTTTCGTGCTGAAGCCGTCCGAAAAGGTGCCGACCTGCAGCGTGATGCTGGCGCGCCTGTTTGCCCAGGCCGGCCTTCCCGACGGCGTGCTGAACGTCGTCCATGGCGACAAGGCGGCGGTCGACGCCCTGCTGGAGCACCCGGACGTGGCGGCCGTGTCCTTCGTCGGCTCCACCCCGATCGCGCGCAGCATCTACGAGACCTGCGCCCGCAACGGCAAGCGCGTGCAGGCGCTGGGCGGCGCCAAGAACCACGCCGTCGTCATGCCCGACGCCGACCTGGACTTCACCACCGAGGCGCTGATCGGCGCCGCCTTCGGCTCGGCCGGCGAACGCTGCATGGCGATCTCGGTCGCGGTGGCGGTGGGCGACGTCGCCGACGCCCTGGTCGAGCGGCTGGCCACCCGCGCCCGCGCGCTGAAGACCGGCCCCGGCGTCGAGCCCGGAATCGACATGGGGCCGCTGATCACCGGCGCGCACCGCGACAAGGTGAGCGGCTACGTCGACGCCGGCGAGCGCGAGGGCGCCGCCCTGGTGGTGGATGGCCGCAGCGTCGAGGTCACCGGCGGCGAGCGGGGCTTCTTCGTCGGGCCGACGCTGTTCGACAAGGTCGACCCGTCGATGAGCATCTACCGCGACGAGATCTTCGGCCCGGTGCTGTCGGTGGTGCGGGTGGAGACGCTGGAGGCGGCGATCGCGCTGATCAACCGCAACGCCTTCGCCAACGGCACGGCGATCTTCACCAGCTCGGGCGCCGCCGCCCAGCTGTTCGAGGACACCGTCGAGGTCGGCATGGTCGGCATCAACGTGCCGATCCCGGTGCCGATGGCCTTCTTCTCGTTCGGCGGCTGGAAGAACTCGCTGTTCGGTGACCTGCACGTCCACGGCACCGAGGGCATCAAGTTCTACACCCGGACCAAGGCGGTGACCGCGCGCTGGCGGGTCGGCAACGCCACCGCCCCCACCCTCGTGATGCCCACCCTGGGCTGAACAGGAGACCAACGGCCATGAAGGCGCCCCCCTTCGCATACCGGCGCGTCGACAGCGTCGCCGCCGCCGCCACCCTGCTGCGCGAGCACGGCGACGAGGCCCGGCTGATCGCGGGGGGGCAGACCTTGCTGGCCACCCTCGGGATGCGCCTGTCCGAACCGTCGCTGCTGATCGACATCCGCGGCATCGCCGAGATGCAGGGCATCGCGGTGGCCGACGGGCATCTGCGCATCGGGGCGCTCGCCCGCCATGTCGATGTCGAGCGTTCCGCCCTGGTCGCCCGGCATCTGCCGCTGCTGTCGCTGGCGGCCCCCCACATCGCCCACGCCGCCATCCGCAACCGCGGCACCTTCGGCGGGTCCATCGCCTTCGCCGATCCGGCGGCGGAATGGCCGGCCTGCACCGTGGTGGCCGACGGCGCGCTGATCCTGAGCGACGGCACCCGCAGCCGGACGGTGGCGGCGGCCGACTTCTTCCTCGGCCTGTACCAGACGGCGCTGCGCCCGGACGAACTGATCACCGCCGTGCAATTCCCCCTGCCCGGCCCGCAGCGCCGCTTCGCCTTCACCGAGCTGGCCCGCCGCCACGGCGACTACGCCACGGTCGGGCTGGCGCTGGCCGGCGACGTGACGGACGGACGGCTGGACGATCCCCGCATCGTCTATTTCGGCGTCGGCGGCACGCCGGTGCGGGCACGGGCGGCGGAAGCGGCGCTGGCCGGCGGGCAGGCCGAGCCTGCGGCGCTGGACCGGGCGGTGGCCGAACTGGGCGGCGAACTGGCCCCGGCCGGCGATCTCTACGCCGCCGCCGCGACCAAGCTCCACCTCGCCGGCGTGCTGCTGCGCCGCGGCATCCAGTCTCTCATGGCGGAGGACGCACAATCGTGACCGACAGGATCCTGGTCAACATCACCGTCAACGGCATGGTGTACGAGCGCTGGATCGAACCGCGCCTGCATCTCGGCGACTTCCTGCGCGAGGAACTGGGGCTGAAGGGCACCCATCTCGGCTGTGAGCACGGGGTGTGCGGCGCCTGCACCGTGGTGGTCGACGACGAGATCGTGCGCTCCTGCCTGACGCTGGCGGTCCAGGCCGACGGCGCCATGGTGGAGACCATCGAGGGCAAGTCCGAAAGCGGCGCGATCCGCGACCTCCAGGACGCTTTCCTTGAGCGCAACGCCCTGCAATGCGGCTTCTGCACGGCGGGGCTGCTGCTGACCGCCGACGCCCTGCTGCAGGCCGAGCCCGACGCCGACCGCGCCCGCATCCGCGAGCATATTTCCGGCAACTACTGCCGCTGCACCGGCTACCACGCCGTGGTCGACGCCATCGAAACCGTGGGCGAGCGCCGCCGGGCCGGCGCAAGGGGGCACAGTGGACGGGGGCACAGCCATGAATAACATCACCCCCCGCGCCGCCACCGTCGAGAAGGTCGTCGGCCGCGCCGTGCCGCGTCCCAACGCCCGCCGGCTGGTTGAAGGCCGCGGCACCTATGTCGACGACGTCGAGCTGCCGCGCATGGTCCATGTCGCCTATCTGCGCAGCCCGCACGCCCACGCCCGCATCCTGCGGATCGACGCCGCCGCCGCGCTCGACATGCCGGGTGTGGTCGCCATCGTCGACGGCCGCCAACTGGCGGAGATCTGCGCGCCCTTCGTCGGCGCGCTGTCCCATCTGGCCGGCATGCGCTCGCCGCCGCAGCACGCCATGGCGGTCGACCGCGCCTGCTGGCAGGGCGAGGCGGTGGTGGCGGTGGTGGCGCAGACCCGCGCCCAGGCCGAGGACGCCATGCAGGCGGTCGTGGTCACGTGGGAGGTGCAGCCGGCGGTGACCCGCATGGACACCGCGCTCGATCCCGGCACCCCGGTGATCCACCCCGAGCTGGGCGACAACCTGTGCTTCCACCGCGAGGTCGACAGCGGCGGGGTGGACGACGCCTTCGCCGCGGCGGACGTCGTGGTGGAGGAGACCTATGATTTCGGGCGCCACACCGGCGTCACGCTGGAGCCGCGCTCGGTCCTGGCCGACTACAACCCGGCCGAACGGCGGCTGACCGTCCATCATTCGCATCAGGCGCCCCACATGATGGGCGACCTCTACGCCCGGCTGATGGGGATTCCCGAGGCCGACGTCCGGGTGCTCTGCAAGGATGTCGGCGGGTCGTTCGGCATCAAGGTCCACGCCTACGCCGACGATTTCGCCACCGTCGCCCTGTCGGTGCTGCTGGGGCGGCCGGTCAAGTTCGTCGCCGACCGGCTGGAATCCTTCGTCACCGACATCCACGCCCGCGAGCATCGGGTCAAGGCCCGGCTGGCGCTGACCCGCGACGGCCGTTTCCTCGCCTTCGACATCGCCGACCTGACCGGCATCGGCCCCTATTCGATGTACCCGCGCACCAGTGCTGTCGAGGGCAACCAGGTCATCAACCTGTGCGGCGGACCCTACGACCATCCGCACTACCGCGCCACGCTGGACGTGGTGTTCCAGAACAAGGTGCAGACCAGCCAGTATCGCGGCGTCGGCCACCCCATCGCCTGCGCCGTGACAGAGGGCATCGTCGATCTCGCCGCCGCGACGCTGGGGATGGACCCGCTGGAGCTGCGCCGGCGCAACCTGATGGCCGACGACAGCTTCCCCCGCAAGGGGGCGTCGGGCATCCTGTTGGAGAGCCTGTCGCACCAGCGCTGTCTGGCCCGTCTGGAGGAGATGGTGGATTTCCCCGCGCTCCGCCGCGAACAGGCCGAGCTGCGCGCCAAGGGCATTTATCGCGGCATCGGCATCGCCGTGCTGATCGAGCTGACCAACCCCGGCGCCGCCTTCTACGGCACCGGCGGCGCGCGCATCGCCTCGCAGGACGGCGCCACCGTCCGGCTCGATCCGACCGGCATCGTCCATTGCGCCAGCGGCGTCGGCGAGCAGGGCCAGGGCACCGAGACCATCTTCGCCCAGATCGTCGCCGACGAGGTCGGGGTGCCGATGGACCGGGTCCGGGTGCTGACCGGCGACACCGCCGCCACCCCCTATGGCGGCGGCACCTGGGCGTCGCGCGGCGCCGGGATCGGCGGCGAGGCGGTGCTCCAGGCCAGCCGGCAGCTGCGCGCCAACCTGCTGGAGTTCGCCGCCGTCCATCTGGGCCTGCCGGTGGAGCGGCTGCGCATCGCCGGCGGCGCGGTGATCGACACGGCCGAGGGCGTCGCCCTGATGGATCTGGCCGAGCTGGGCAGCCTCGCCCATTTCCGCCCGGACCTGCTGCCCGCCGGCTTCCAGCCGGAACTGGTGGTCACCCGCCATTACGCCCAGCGCGACTATCCCTTCATCTTCACCAACGGCATCCAGGTTTCCCACGTCGAGGTGGATGTGGAGACCGGCGTGGTGACGCTGCTCAAGCACTGGGTGGTCGAGGATTGCGGCCGGGTGCTCAACCCCCTGCTGGTCGACGAGCAGATCCGCGGCGCCGTCGTGCAGGGACTGGGCGGCGTGCTGTTCGAGGAATGCCTGTATGACGAGAACGGCGTGATGCGCAACGGCAGCATGGCCGACTATCTGGTGCCGATGGCCGGCGAGATGCCCGATATCGAGGTGGCCCACATCGAGACGCCGACGCGCTCGTCCGAACTGGGCGCCAAGGGCGCCGGCGAGGCCGGGACCGCCGGGGCGCCGGCGGCGGTGATGAACGCGATCAACGACGCCCTGCGGCCCTTCGCCGTCCGCCTGACCGCGCAGCCGATCACCCCGGAGAAGATCCTGCACGCCCTGCACCCCAACCTCACCGGCTGACCCGGAGCGGTTTTGTCCGGCGTTTGCGCCGGAGCCTCAGCCGCCCCCCTGCTCCAGCCGCGTCAGCGCGCGGGCCAGTTCGGACGCGTTGCGCATGCCCATCTTCTCCAGGACGCGGGCGCGGTGGGTCTCCACTGTGCGGATCCCGATGTCCAGCCGGCGGGCGATGGTCTTGTTGGGAAGGCCTTGGGCCACCAGTTCGACCACCTCGCGCTCGCGCGGGGTGAGCAGGGTCATCCGGTGACGGATCTCTGCCGCCTCGACGCCCGCCTGCCGTTCGATCCGGTCGCGTTCGCAGGCTTCGCGCACCCGCTCGATGAGCAGGTCCTCGTCGAACGGCTTCTGCAGGAAATCCACGGCGCCGGCCCGGAAGGCACGGACGGCGGCCGGAACGTCGCCATGCCCGGTGATGACGATCACCGGCAGGCTCAGGCCACGCCGGATCATCTCCTGCTGCAGCGTCAGACCGTCCATGCCCGGCATCCGGATGTCGATCACCGCGCAGCCCGGCTGGTCGGGATCGGCGGCGGCCAGGAACTCGGCGGCCGACGCACAAAGGCGGACGGTCAGCCCGGCCAGTTCCAAATGCACCGCCAGCGCGTCGCGGACGGCCTCGTCGTCATCGACGATGAAGATGACGGGAACATCAGGCGTCATCGAAGTCGGTCCCGGATCCGTGGATGGGCAGGGTGAAGCGGAACACCGTCTCCCCGTGGGACAGGCGCTCGCTGGTCAAGGTGCCGCCGTGCCCCTCGACGATGCTGTGGGCGATGGACAGGCCCAGCCCCATGCCCGTGGCTTTGGTGGTGACGAACGGGGCGAACAGGTTCCGCTCCACGACATCCGACAGCCCCGGCCCGCTGTCGCGCACGCCGACCGAGACGAAGCCCGCCTCGGTTGCGGGGTGAGCGAAGACGACGATGCGCCGCAGGCGGGGATCGGGGGAGTCCATCGCCTCGGCGGCGTTGCGCACGAGGTTGAGGATCACCTGCTGCAGCTGCACCGCATCGCCGCTGACGGCCGGCAGGCCGGGCGCCACCTCGGCCTGGATGGATACGGAATGCTGCCCGGCGACGGGGGCGGCCAACGCCAGGCAATCGGCGATCAGCGCACCGACCGACAGCGGCGCAGGGTCGCTGCGCCCCTTGCGCACGAAATCGCGCAGGCTGCGGATCACCCTGTCGGCCCGTTCGGCCTGGACCACGGTCTTGTCGAGGATCTCATTCAGGCGGGGCGAGGCCTGCTCGAGCTTGGCGATCTTGCGGGCGGCACGGGCATAGCTCATGGCGGCCGACAGCGGCTGGTTCAGTTCGTGCGCCAGGGCCGCCGCCATCTCGCCGGCTTCGGTCAGGCGCGACGCGCGGTCGAGGTCCGATTGGCGCTCGCGGATCACCGCTTCGACCCGGCGGCGCTCGCTGACCACGGCGCCCAGCAGCAGCGCGGTGACCGCCAGGGTCAGCATGAGAAGCTGGAAATGGGTGGTCCGCGCCGTCTCCACCCCGGTCACCTGGATGGCGACGATCAGCCCGCCCTGGGTGACCGCCGAGGCGAGCGCTGCCCCCGCCAGCCCGTGTCTTACGGCGACCGCCACCGCCGGCAGGAACAACAGGTAGAAGTGCTCGTACTGGGCCGAGGCGAGCGGGCCGAAATCCAGCCACAGCGTGACGCCGATGAGCAGGCCGTACGCCGCCATCTCGGCCGCACCCCTCCAGGATGCCCGGGGCACCGTGCCGCGCAGGGCGACCAGCACGACGGGTGTCAGCACCGCGATTCCGATGACCTCCCCGACCCAATAGCGCAACAGGGCTCCGGCGAAATCCGACCAGGGGAACAGGCCGATCAGTGTGTGGAGAGCGATGTAACCCGCACCCACCGCCAGCGGCGTCATCGCCGCGCCGACGAGCAGCAGCACGATGTCGCGCAATTTGGCGAGGCGGGGATCGAGGCCGAGCCGCCGGCGCAGCACCCAGGCCGCCCCGCCGTAACCGGCGGCGAGAATGCCGTTCGCCACCGCCGTCACCCACAGGGCGACGGGCAGGTCGCGCACCATCAGGTCGGCCACCATCAACCCCAGCCACGCCAGCGGCACGGCACGGAAGCCGACGACGATCAGCATCCCCATCATCAGCCCGGCGGGGGGATTCCATGGGGTGATGTTGAGCGGCGCGACCTCGTGGATGAAGCTGATCCAGTCCAAGGCCAGATGAGCGGCCAGATAGGCCGGCACGAAGACCCAGCGGCCCCGGAAATCCTTCGGCATGTCCTCCCGCCCGATCGATGTGGTGAGCCCGCCTGTAACGATAGGAACGGCCGGGCGCGATGCAATCCGTATTAGCCGGCATAGACAGGGCCGGCGGCCATTTCCGATCATGTCCTGAACATGAATGCCCGAATGCAGCACGCCCGTTTGGGGCGGGGAGTACAGCCATGACGAACCTGCGACGAATTCTGCTGGCCACCGATCTCGAACCGAAATCGGATCGGGCGATGGAGCGCGCGGCGCAACTCGCCCGCCAGTCCGGTGCCGAGCTGACCGCCCTGCACGTCGTCCATGACGGGGACGGTCCGTACGCCCATTTGCCGCTCCACCATATCGAGGCGGAACTGCATCGCCACCTGCTCGCGGTTCCGGGCGCCGCTGGCCTCACGATGCGGGCGGTCGCCGTACGGGGTGATGCAGTGGAACCGCAGGTCGCCGGTTATGCCGGGTTGTGGTGGCCCGATCTGGTCGTGGTGGGCGTCCATGCGCATGACGGCCTGGCAGACGTGTTCCTGCCGCCCACCGTCGAAAGGATTGCCATCGCCGACGAAACCCCCGTGCTGATCGTGCGCAACAAGCCGCACGGCCCCTATGCCCGTGCCCTGGTTCCCATCGACTTCTCGGGACGGTCGCGCGCTGCGGTGGAGACCGCGCGTCGGCTGTTGAGCCATGGCAACCTCCATCTGCTGCATGTTGCGGACCTCCCGCTCGTCTCCCGCTCCCCGACGGGGCGGTCCACAGCCGGGGATATCACCCACGAGTTCACTGGCGAGTTCGGGGAGATGCTGAGGGGAATGGCTCCCGATGGTCCCGCCGTCACCCGCGAGGTGCGGATCGGTCACCCCGTTCCGGAGATCGTCCGGGCTGCACGGTACGGGCGCTACGATCTGGTGGTGATGGGATCGGCGCGGCGCGACGGTCTGATGCGCGCCTTCCTGGGCAGCGTCACCCAGGACGTGCTCGCTGACCTGCCCTGCGACGCCCTGCTGGCGGGCGATTCTGTCAGGGACCGTCGTCGTTGAGTCCCGGCGCTGTGGGAGCCGAGATGCCACCCGCTTCGATTGCGGGCAGAAACACCGGAGATGACCGATGGACGTAGACCGTGAACCATGGCCGCCGGGATGGCGCATGGAGAATGAACAGTCCCGGGACAACGTCGTGCCGCTCAGGGCAGAGTCCGGGACGGGCGCACTCGCCCGGCGCCCGGCTGCGCGGCGGGCGCCGGACGGTGTCCGCCGCATGGGCGGCCGGCCGGGCCGGTCGGAGGGACCGCCTCACAGGATCCTGCTGGCCACCGACCTCAGCTTCCGCTGTGAACGCGCGCTGGAGCGGGCGGCGTCGCTGTCCGCCCAGTGGCAGTCGGCGCTCGTGGTGCTGCATGTGCTCGACACGCCCGCCTCCTGTCTTCCGGAGCCCGACTGCCGGCCGTCATGGTCTCCCGTCGCGCCGCGCAACCTCGCCTGGAAGAGGCTGCTGGCCGACGTCGGTGACGTCACCAAGCAGGCCACCTTGCTGATCCGGGAGGGCGATCCGGCCGAAGCGATCGCGCACACTGCGGAAACGGAGCATTGCGGCCTGATCGTGTTCGGCATCACCCGTGGCGCCGTTCTCGACCGCATATTCCTGGGCAGGACCATAGACCGTCTGCTGCGCCGGTCCCGCGTGCCCCTCCTCGTGGTGAAGGAGCGCCCACGCAGGCCGTATCGCGACATCGTCGTCGCCACGAACTTCTCCGACGCGTCGCGCGAGGCGCTGGAAACGGCAGCCCGCATGTTTCCCGGTCAGGCGCCCACGGTCTTCCACGCCTACGAGGCCCCGTTCTCCGGGCTGGCCGCGGATCCGCGCGCACGCCGGCAGGAGTATCGGGACATCGCCATGCAACAGTGCCGGGCCTTTCTCGCGAGGGGACGGCGGCCGGCCGCCTGGCGGGCGGAGCGCGTCGTGGTCGAGAGTGGATCGCCGGAGTTGCTCTTGCGGAATTACGTCCGCGATCTCAACGTTGATCTGGTGGTCCTTGGCATGCACAGGCGCAACGCCATTCTTGAACTGATCGCCGGCAGTGTCGCCAAGACGATCATGGACGATGTGCCATGCGATGTTCTGGTCGTCCAGCAGATGTCGGATGTCCGTGAAAGGACTGAAAGCGGAGGCCAGCCAATGGAAACCGCGGACAGTCCGCCATGATGGAGACGGCGATGAGCATCCCGGAGTTGCTACCGGCACCCAACGTCATTCTCGACGCCGAGCCGCCCAACAAGGCGGCCCTGCTCGACCTTCTGGCGGAGGAAGCCGGGCAGCGGCTTGGACTTCCCAAGCCGGAGGTCCTCAGCGCGCTTCAGGCGCGCGAGAAGATCGGCTCCACCGGGCTCGGCCGGGGGGTCGCGCTTCCCCATGCCGAGATCCAGGATGCCCGGGCGCCGCTGGTCCTGTTCGCCCGGCTCCGCCGCGCCGTCAACTTCGACGCCCGCGACGAGGAGCCCGTGGATCTCGTCTTCCTGGTGCTCTGGCCCGCTGCGGCCCGCAAGGGCCTGCTGCCCACCATGTCGGAAATCTGTCGTGCCCTGCGCGAACCGCAGACGCTGCGCCGGCTGCGCGCCGCGGAGACGGCCGAGGACGTGGTCCAGCTGGTGCTCCAGGCAGTTCCGCCCGAAGCGGCCCAGGACGATACGCCGCCCGGGTAATGACCGCCGTCGTCGACCACCCCCACCGCAACGACGATCAAGTGTAAGAACGCATGCCTGACGCCCTCCTGCTCCTGACCCTCGTCGGTCTTCCCTTCCTCGGCGCAATTGCCGCCGGGCTGCTGCCGACGCACGCCCGCAACGCTGCGGCGTGGCTGGCCGGTGGGATCGCCGCGGCCGGGGTCGCGCTGGTGTGGGCCGGCTATCCGACGGTGGCGGCGGGCGGCGTGCTCCGCCACGAGATCGCGTGGATGCCGTCCCTCGGGCTCAACCTCGTCCTGAGAATGGACGGCTTCGCCTGGCTGTTCGCGGGAATGGTGTCCGGCGTCGGCGCGCTCGTGATCGTCTACGCGCGGTATTACATGGCCGAGGACGACCCGGTCCCGCGCTTCTTCGCCTTCCTCCTTGCCTTCATGGGCTCGATGACCGGTGTGGTCATCTCCGGCAACCTGATCCAGCTCGCCTTCTTCTGGGAACTGACCAGCCTCTTCTCCTTCCTGCTGATCGGCTATTGGCATCACTTGGCGGCGGCGCGCGACGGCGCCCGCATGGCGCTGACCATCACCGCCACCGGCGGGCTGTGCCTGTTCGCCGGCGTGCTGGTGCTCGGCCACATCGTGGGCAGCTACGACCTCGACGCCGTGCTGGCCTCGGGTGACCGGATCCGTGCCCATCCGCTCTATCTGCCGGCACTGGTCCTCATCCTCCTGGGCGCCCTGACCAAGAGCGCGCAGTTCCCCTTCCACTTCTGGCTGCCGCACGCCATGGCGGCGCCCACGCCGGTCTCCGCCTACCTGCATTCGGCGACGCTGGTGAAGGCGGGGGTCTTCCTGATGGCGCGTCTCTGGCCGGTGATGGCGGGGACCGATGCCTGGTTCTGGATCGTGGGCACGGCCGGGGTCACCACCCTGATCCTCGGCGCCTACATCGCCATCTTCCAGCACGACCTGAAGGGCCTGCTGGCCTATTCGACCATCAGCCATCTCGGTCTGATCACGCTTCTGCTCGGCCTCAACAGCAAGCTCGCCATGGTGGCGGCGATCTTCCACATCATCAATCACGCGACGTTCAAGGCGTCGCTGTTCATGGCCGCGGGCATCATCGACCACGAGACCGGCACGCGCGACATCCGGCGCCTGTCGGGCCTGAACCGCTTCATGCCGTTCACCGCGCGGCTGGCCCTGGTCGCGGCGGCGGCCATGGCCGGCGTGCCGCTGCTCAACGGATTCCTGTCCAAGGAGATGTTCTTCGCCGAGGCGCTGTCGGCCGAGGGGCCGCTGCCGTTTCTCCTCGACGTCCTTCCGGCCGCCGCCACGGTGGCGAGCGCCTTCAGCGTGGCCTACTCGCTGCGCTTCATCCACGGCGCCTTCTTCGGCCTCGACCCGGTGGACCTTCCGCTCACTCCGCACGAGCCGCCGACCTGGATGCGGTTCCCGGTGGAGATCCTGGTGCTGGCCTGCATCATCATCGGCCTCCTCCCGGCGGCCACCGTGGGGCCGTATCTGGATATGGCGGCGCATGCGGCCTTGGGCGCCGCCACGCCGGATTACAGCCTCGCGGTCTGGCACGGCTTCACCCTTCCCCTGCTGATGAGCCTGATCGCCCTGGTCGCCGGCGTCTCGCTCTACCTCCTGCTCCAGCGGCATCTCAAAAAGGGCGTGGAAGGGGCGCCGCTGATCGGCGGCCTGCAGGGCCAGCGCATGTTCGAACGCACCATGGTCTTCCTGTCCTGGCGTCTGGCGCGGACACTCGAGGGGCTGCTCGGCACCCGGCGCCTGCAACCCCAGCTGCGGCTGGTGGTGTGCGTGGCGGTTCTGGCCGCGGGCTGGGCGGTCTGGCTGCGCGGGCTCGGCCCCGGCAACCTCATCCCCTCCGGCATCGATCCGGTGCTGGCGCTGATCTGGGCGATCGGAGCGGCCTGCGCCGTCGGCGCGGCGTGGCAGGCCAAGTACCACCGGCTCGTCGCCCTGATCCTGCTCGGCGGCACGGGACTGGTCACCTGCGTCACCTTCGTCTGGTTCTCGGCGCCCGACCTCGCCCTGACCCAGTTGCTGGTCGAAGTCGTCACCACCATCCTGCTCCTGCTCGGGCTGCGCTGGCTGCCCAAGCGCCTGGACGTGCCCGGCGCGCGTTCGCCGGAGGTCATCACCACGACGCGCCGCCTGCGCGATCTCGCCATCGCCGTCGCCGCCGGCCTCGGCATGGCGGCGCTGGCGTTCGGCGTCATGACTAGGTTCCCGCCCGAGATCCTGGCGGAGCATTTCCTGGAGCGCTCCTACACGGAAGGGGGCGGCACCAACGTGGTCAACGTCATCCTCGTGGATTTCCGCGGCTTCGACACGCTGGGCGAGATCACCGTCCTGGGCGTGGTGGCGCTCACCGCCTATGCGCTGCTGCGCCGCTTCCGCCCGGCCCCCGACAGCGTCGATGTTCCGGAACAGCAGCGCGACCAGAGCGCCCACGACATCGCCCGGCCGGGACGGCGGGAGGGCGACACCGTTGCCGACTGGCTGCTAATCCCGTCCATCATCGCCCGGCTGCTGTTCCCGGTCATCGGTCTGGTCGCGGTGTACCTCCTGCTGCGCGGCCACGATCTGCCCGGCGGAGGCTTCGCGGCTGGCCTGACCGCGTCCATCGCCCTGATCCTGCAGTACATGCTGGGTGGGACGCAGTGGGTCGAGGCGCGCCTGCGGGTGCTTCCGCTGCGCTGGATGGGCCTCGGCCTCCTGCTGGCGACGGGCACCGGCCTGGCCGCCTGGGCGTTCGGGCGTCCTTTCCTGACGACCTATTTCAGCTACGCGGAACTGCCCCTCGTCGGCACGGTTCCGGTGGCGAGCGCCCTGATCTTCGACATCGGCGTCTTCGCCCTGGTCGTCGGCGCCACGATGCTGACCCTGATCGCGCTCGCCCGCCAGTCGGTTCGCGGACACCGCGCCGCGGCGCCGCGCCCTGCCGACGAGCCTGCCACCCCCTTGGCCGCCCCCATGGCGGGACCAGCCGCGACAGCGATGGGAGACGATTGATGGAACTCATCCTCGCCCTTGGGATCGGCGTGCTGACGGGGTCGGGCGTGTGGCTGCTGCTGCGGCCGCGGACCTTCCAGGTGATCATCGGCCTCTCGCTGCTCTCCTACGCCGTCAACCTGTTCATCTTCTCGACCGGCGGACTGCGCACGGGGGCGGCCCCCGTGCTAGAACGGGGGACCGTGGGCCACCTCGCCACCTACGCCGACCCTGTGCCCCAGGCGCTGGTGCTCACCGCCATCGTCATCAGCTTCGCCACCACGGCGCTGTTCCTCGTCCTGCTGCTCGCCGCGCGCGGCCTGACGGGGACCGACCACGTGGATGGCCGGGAGAAGGACCGATGAGCGGCTGGATGGACCATCTGACGATCGCCCCGATCATCATCCCGCTGCTCGCTGGGGCGCTGATGATGCTGATCGACGAGCGGCGGCGGACGCTCAAGGCCGCCATCGGCCTCGCGTCGGCCCTGGCTCTGCTCGTCCTGGCGATCCTTCTGCTTCTGCTGGCCGACGGCATGCCCGCGGGCGGCGGGGAGGCCGCCGTGCGCGTGTACCGGCTGGGCGACTGGCCGGCGCTCTTCGGCATCGTGCTGGTGCTGGACCGTCTTGCCGCGTTGATGCTGGTGCTGACCGCCATCCTCGGGGTCGCCGCGCTGATGTTCTCGCTGGCGCGCTGGCAGAACGCGGGGGCGCATTTCCATTCGCTGTTCCAGTTCCAGCTGATGGGGCTCAACGGCGCCTTCCTCACCGGCGACCTCTTCAACCTGTTCGTCTTCTTCGAGATCATGCTGGCCGCGTCCTACGGCCTGGCGCTGCATGGCTCCGGCCTCGCCCGTGTCCGGGCCGGGCTGCATTATCTCGTGATCAACCTCGCGGCCTCCCTGCTCTTCCTGATCGGGGTGAGCATGATCTACGGCGTGGCCGGCACCCTCAGCATGGCCGACCTCGCAAGCCGCATCGCGGTCGTCGCCAACGAGGACCGGGCGCTGCTGGAGGCTGGCGCGGCGATCCTGGGCATTGCCTTCCTGATCAAGGCGGGGATGTGGCCGCTGGGCTTCTGGCTGCCGAACACCTACGCCACGGTCAACGCCGCGTCGGCGGCCATCATCTCGATCCTCAGCAAGGTCGGCATCTACGCCGTTCTGCGGCTGTGGCTGCTGATGTTCGGCGAGGGCGGCGGGGCCTCGGCAGGTTTCGGCGGTGTCTGGCTGCTGGCCGGCGGGCTGCTGACCATCGCCTTCGGCTCCGTTGCGGTATTGGCGACGCAGAACATGGCGCGGCTCGCCGGGGCCAGCGTGCTGGTCTCCTCCGGCACCCTGCTGGCGGCGGTGGGGACGGGGCAGGTGGCGGTGACCGGGGGCGCGCTGTTCTACCTGACCGGCTCGGTTCTGGGGATCGCCGGCTTCTTCCTGCTGATCGAGCTGGTCGAACGCGGCCGGGAGCTGGGCGCCGACGTGCTGGCCGTCACGCGCGAGGCGTTCGGCGAGGACGAGGAGGCGGACGAGGATGATCAGGTCGGCGTCCCCATACCGGCGACGATGGCGATCCTCGGGTCCAGCTTCGTCGCCTGCGCCATTCTCCTGGCCGGGCTGCCGCCGCTGTCCGGATTCCTGGCTAAGTTCGCCATGCTGAGCCCCCTGCTGTCTCCGGGCGGCGCCGGCGTGTCCGCGACGACCTGGGCGCTGCTGGCGGCGTTCGTGCTGTCCGGGCTGGCGACGGTGGTGGCCATGACCCGCACCGGCATCGACGTCTTCTGGGCGTCGCCGGCGGTCACCGTCCCGCGCGTGCGCGTCGTCGAACTCGCCCCGGTCATGCTGCTCCTGGCGATGTGCGTGGCGCTCTCCGTCCAGGCCGGACCCGTGATGCGCTACATGGAGGCCACCGCCCGGTCGATGCACGCGCCGGACGGCTATGTCCACGGCGTCCTGCCGACGCCATCGCCGTCCGGGCCACAGGAAGGAGACATCCGATGACACGGTGGCTGCCCTTTCCCCTGCTGACCGCAACGCTGCTGGCCGTGTGGCTGATCCTGAACGAGAGTGTGTCGCCGGGTGCGGTCATCCTGGGCGGCGTCCTGTCGATTGCCGCTGTCCGGGTGCTGATGCCGCTGGAGCCGCCGGAGGGGCGCTTCCGGCGGCCGCTGGCGGCGCTGACGCTCACGCTGGTGGTCCTGGGCGACATCGTCCGGTCGAACAACGCGGTCGCCCGGATCATCCTGCGGCCCGGCACCAGGAACCGGACCTCGGGCTTCGTGCGCATTCCGCTCGACCTTCGCGCGCCCTATGGCTTGGCGGCGCTCGCCTGCATCATCACGGCCACGCCGGGCACGATCTGGGTGGAGTACGATTCCGCGGGCAACACCGTGCTCCTTCACATCCTCGACCTTGTCGACGAGCGCGTGTGGATCGAAACCATCAAGGAACGGTACGAAAAGCGCCTGATCGAGGTGTTCGAATGATCACGACCATACTGATCTGGTCCATCCTCATAGCGCAGATCCTGCTGGTCCTCGCCATGGGCTGCGCGGTGGTCCGCATCTTCCGGGGTCCGCGGGCGCAGGACAGGGTGGTCGGGCTCGACGCCCTTTACGTCAATGCGACGATGCTGCTGCTGATCTTCGGCATCCGCACGACAAGCACATTGTATTTCGAGGCGGCGCTCATCATCGCCCTGCTCGGGTTCGTCTCGACGGCGGCGATCGCCAAGTTCCTCATGCGTGGAGAGGTGATCGAATGACGCACTTGGCCGAACTCCCGTCATGGGCAGCGCTGCTGACCGCCCTGCTCCTCCTGCTCGGCGCCGCCCTGGCGTTGATCGGTTCGTTCGGGCTGCTGCGGTTCGGCAGCTTCTACGAACGGATCCACGCCCCGACGCTGGGGTCGACGCTGGGCATCGGCTTTGTGCTGATCGCGTCCATGCTGTTCTTCTCGGTGCTGCAGTCACGCCCCGTGCTGCATGAGGTGCTGATCACGGTGTTGATGGTCGTCACGACGCCCATCACCCTGATGCTGCTGGCCCGCGCGGCGCTGTATCGCGACCGCACGGAAGGCAACGACGACGTGCCGCCATCGGCTTGAGGGCGGTCCCCCGAGCTAAGGCCGCCTCCAGCCGGGTTCGTCACTGGTTGTATTCACCGGGCAGAGCGCCTTGCAGGGCCGCGAAGTCGCCTGTCCAACACTCGGCTGGATCAACTCTGCCGCCTTGCAGAGTTTCGCACCAACGCCGGCATGATGGAACATGCCTATGGTCACGGTTACGCTTCGTTCATTGGTTGGTGGAATGCTTGACGAGAGTAGGAAGCTCCCGAGAGCGTGAACTCAAGATGAACATCTTTGATCGCCTGTTCGGACAGGGAAAGAGCACGAAGCCCTACCCGACGCAGAGCCGGGAAAACTCTACCTCTCCCTCTGACGGTGAGGGGGCGGAGGACTCCGCTTTCAAGGCGAAGCAGGATGAGTTCTTGCTCCGGCTGCGCAATGTTCTTTCTGATCGCGGAGATGTCATTTCTGGCCGGCTGCATATGATCGGGTTGGAAACGGTCAAGCCATCCTTCGGCGCCCGCCATTGCCTGCCGACGACGGGAGGGGAGCCATGACGATGCGGCGGCCGGTCCGATGGATCAGCCCATGAACACCGATCATCCCGCCTTGGACGGATCCGCTCCGCCCTCAACGATCCTGATCGTGGACGACACGCCGCAGAATCTGCTGATCCTGGGCGAATTGCTGCAGCCGCATTATCGTGTCCGGGCCGTCAATTCCGGGGAACGGGCCCTTCGTGCCGCGCACAGCGAACCGCGCCCCGACCTGATCCTGCTGGACGTGATGATGCCCGTGCTGGACGGTCACGAGGTGCTGCGCCGCCTGCGGGCCGATCCCGCCACCTGCGGCATGCCGGTGATCTTCGTCACCGCAATGGGCGCGACCGAGGACGAGGAACTGGGCCTGTCCCTGGGGGCGGTCGACTACATCACCAAGCCGATCACCCCCGCCATCGTGCTGGCGCGTGTGCGCACGCATCTTGAACTGAAGCACGCCCGCGACCGGCTGACCCGCCAGAACGACTGGCTGGAAGCCGAAGTGGCGCGGCGGATGAGCGAGAACCTGCTGATCCAGGATCTTGGCATCCGCGCCCTTGCCTGCCTGGGCGAAGCGCGCGACAACGAGACCGGGCTCCATATCGTCCGCACGCGGAGCTATGTCGAGGTCCTGGCGCGGCATCTTGCCGGGCATGTGCGATTCCGGGATGCGCTTGCCGGCCCGCTTCTGGACATGATCGTGAAGGCCGCTCCCCTGCACGACATCGGCAAGGTGGGCATATCGGACGCCATCCTGCGCAAGCCCGGCCGTTACGATCAGGCCGAATTTGCGATCATGAAGGAGCACCCCAGAATCGGGGCCGACGCCATCGAAAAGGCGATGAGGGGCACCCTGGCCAGCGCCGATGCCGCTGCGGTGGCGCAGGCTTCGGGAGCCTTCGCCTTCATGCGGGTCGCCCAGGAGATCGCCCTCCGCCACCACGAGAAATGGGATGGCAGCGGTTATCCCTCCGGGCTGGCGGGCGACGCCATCCCGGTGTCGGCCCGCCTGATGGCGCTGGCCGACGTTTTCGATGCGCTGATGTGCCGGCGCATCTACAAGCCGGCCATGAGCCTGGAGGAAACGACCCGGATCATCGTCCAGGGGCGCGGCACGCATTTCGATCCCGATGTGGTCGACGCCTTCCTGGCCTGCCGCGAGCGCTTCGCCGATATCGCCCGGCGCTTCGCCGATCCCGAGACGGACATGACGGTCGAGCCTCGGAGTGGAAACGCAGTGAGTCGCGAATGAACACGATCCTTCCGTCCGAAGGGGAATGACGCCATGGATCACGGTGCCGGCATACCGGCTTCCCGATGGCTTGAACTCGCGCAGTAGGAGAGGGCATGCCGACGCGCCGGACCTCGTCCACCCCGTATTTCCGCCTGCTGCTGCTCCCGGTCCTGGTGATCGTGGCGCTGTCGGTGGCGATCAACCTGCTGTCCTTCTGGAGCCTGAGCGAGAGCCAGCGGGCCGTCAATCTGGAGTCCGAACGCGATGCCCAGGCCATCGAGGCGGCCAGCCGCTTCAATGCCGCCCTGGATGAGGTGCAGGCGCAGGTGGCGACAACGCTGGACGATGCCGTCGGCGGGCGCCTGGATGAAGGCGAGGTCTATCGCATCCATGCCGGGTTCGTCGAGACGCTGGCCGCCATGGCTGACCAGCTGAGGTCACTGGAGCGGGTTTCCGAACACACGGATATGGCGATCAGGTGGTTCGACGACTATCGCAACTACATCGTCATGGCAACCGATGTGGCTGCCATCGACCCTCCCCGTGCGCGCGACTTCGCCTATAGCGCGGCCGCCATTTTCGCCAACCTGTCGCACCATGCCCATGCCGTCGTCGAGGGAATCGTCCGCTCCTCCGGCGAACGCGAAGCGCGCCAGACTAGGATGCTGCATGACCGGACCTCCCGCCTGATGATCGCGGGAGTCGGCCTGAACCTGGGGCTCGTGGTGATGTGGGTGCTTCTCGCCCGCTGGACGTTCCTCCGGGTCCGCTTGATCAGCCATGCTCTGCTCGATCTGGCCGACGGCAACGTCCATCCCGCCGGGTTCGACCGCGTGCGGTCCATCGCCTCCGATAGCCGGAGCGTGCTGCGCGACATGGGCCGGGCGGTGCTCAGCTTCCGGGATTCCCTGATGCTGCGCCAGAAGGCCGAAGCCGACCTGGGCGAGCGGATGAAGGAGCTTTCCTGCCTGTATGAGGTCGCCCGCATCACCGAACGCACCGATCTGGACGTGCCGACGATCTTTGAAATGGTTGCGGCGTCGCTGCCTGCCGCCATGCGCTATCCGGAGCATGCCGCCGGGCAGATCGTTTACGGGACCGTGCTGTTCGGTGAGGAGGTGGACGGACAGCGGCTGGCTGCCACGTTCGTCGACGGAGACGGCGTGGCCGGTACTGTCGCCGTTATCTACCGCGCCCCATTGCCCGCCGAGGCCGGCGCTCCGTTCCTGGACGAGGAAGCCGCCCTGATCGAGGCCGTCGCCCTGCGCCTGCAGATGGCGGTGCGCAGAAAGCGGGACGAAGCCAAAAAGCAGGACCAGCAGGCGCTGATCAACGCCGTCGTCGAATTCTCGCCGCTTGCCGTCGAGGTGATCGATCCGGTTTCCCTCAGGTTCCTCAAGGTCAATGCCGCGGCCTGCCGCCAACTCGGTTACAGCGAGGAGGAACTTCTGGCGCTCGACCTCCCCGCCATCCAGGATGAGATTCCGCGCGACCAGTTGCAGCGCAATGCCCAAAGAGCCCGGAGGGACGGCGGATTTCAGCTCGAGAGCCGCCATCGACGGAAGGACGGCTCGGTTTTCGACGTCCGCGTCAACGTTTCGGCCTTCCGGCAGGGTGATCGCGAGTATCTGCTGGCGCTGTGGGAGGACATCTCCCAAGCCAAAGTGGCGCGCGACGAAATCCGCAAACTCTCCCTGGTCGTGGAGCAGAGCCCCAATCTGGTGGTGATCACCGATCTCTCGGGAAACATCACTTACGTGAACGACGCCTTCACCCGCGCCACCGGCTACAGCCGCGAGCACGCCCTCGGCCGCAATCCGCGTTTCCTCAAGTCCGGGAAGACGCCGAGCGCGACATACGAGGCCATGTGGAGTGCGCTGACCCGTGGCGAGGCCTGGAGCGGCGAGTTCATCAACCTCACGCGCGACGGCCGCCAGGAGATCGAAGCGGCCTCCATCGTGCCGCTGCGTGACGACACCGGCGTGGTCACGCATTACGTGGCCGTCAAGGAGATCGTCACCGAACGCCGCCGGCAGGAGGATCTGCTCCGCAAGCTGTTCCTGGCGGTGAACCAGAGCCCCGAAAGCATCGTCATCACCGACCTCAACGCCCGTATCGAGTATGTGAACGACGCGTTCTGCCGCAACACCGGTTACGACCGCGACGAGGTGATCGGTCAGAATCCGCGCGTTCTGCAGTCGGGCCGGACCGACCCGGCCGCCTACCGCGCGATGTGGGACGCGCTGACCAGCGGCAACATCTGGAACGGCGAACTGGTCAACCGGCGCAAGGACGGCAGCGAGTACATCGAACTGGCCCATATCGCTCCGGTGCGTCAGCCCGACGGGAGTGTGAGCCATTATCTCGCCATCAAGGAGGACGTCACCGAGAAGAAGCGGATGGCCGAGGAACTCGAGCGGCATCGCCATCAGCTGGAGCAGCTGGTTGCCGAACGAACGGCCGAGCTTCTTGCCGCCAACCAGCAGCAGGAAGCCATCTTCGATGCCGCGAGTGTCGGTATTGCCCTGATCAGCGACCGTTACGTCCACCGCTGCAACCACCGCATGGAAGAACTCTTCGCCTGCCCGGCCGGCGCCATGATCGGGACGTCCACCCGCCAATGGTACGAAGACGAAGCGGCCTGGATTGCGGCGGGCGACGACATCTACCCGCAACTCCGGCTTGGCCAGACCCACGTGCGTGCGCAACGATACGTGCGCCACGACGGCAGCCGGTTCTGGGCGCGCATCTATGCCCGCGCGATCGATCCGGCCGACCTCGACCGCGGGCTGGTCGCCATCCTCGAGGACATCACGGCCGAACGTGAAGCCGCCGAGGCCTTGCGCATTTCCGCGGCGGAACAGCAGGCCATCTTCGAGTCCGCCACCTCGGGCATCGTGCTGATCAAGGACCGCATTCTGCAGCAGGGCAACAAGAGGCTGCATGAGATGTTCGGCTGGCCGCCGGGCGAAATGATCGGCAAGCCGACGCGCATCTGGTACGCGGACGAGGATGCCTGGAACCTGGGCAACGAGTGCTATGACCAGATCTGGCACGGTGAAGCCCACCGGCGGGAGCAGCAGCTGTCGCGTCGCGACGGTAGTCTGTTCTGGGCCCGGATGAACGCCAGGGCGGTCGATCCCAACGATCACGACCGGGGATCGGTGTGGGTCATCGACGACATCACGGCGGAACGCAAAGCCATCGAGGAAATGGCCCGCGCCCGTGCGCTGGCCGAAGATGCGGCCCGTGCGAAGTCGGATTTCCTCGCCAACATGAGCCACGAGATCCGCACGCCGATGAACGCCATCGTCGGCACCACTCATCTCTTGCGCCGCAAAAGCGCCGACCCGGATCAGGCCAAGAAGCTCGACACCATATCCGATGCCGCACACCACCTTCTCTCTCTCATCAACGACATTCTTGACCTCTCGAAGATCGACGCCGGAAAGCTGGAACTCGAACTGGCCGACATCGACGTCGAGCGGGTTGTCGAGCGGGTCTGCGCGCTGATCCGCGACAAGGCCGCGGCGAAGGGTTTGGAAATCGTTCTCGATCTGCGGGATGTGCCCCACATGTTGCGCGGGGACGAACTGCGCCTTGGGCAGATCCTGCTCAACTTCATGAGCAATGCCGTCAAGTTCACGGACGCCGGCAGCATCAGCCTGCGTGGCCGGGCCGTCGCGACCACCGCACAGGGCGTTGTCGTCCGCTTCGAGGTCACCGACACCGGCATCGGGTTGACCCCCGAGCAGAAGGATCGCCTGTTCCAGCCCTTTCAGCAGGCCGATACCTCGACCACGCGGCGGTACGGTGGAACGGGGCTGGGGCTGGCGATCAGCCGCCACCTCACAGAGCTGATGGGCGGGCGCATCGGCGTCGAGAGCAGCCTGGGCGTGGGCAGTACCTTCTGGATCGAGTTGCCTCTGGGCATTGCGAGGAGCGTCGCGTCGGAGCGGACGCCAGTGATCGACCTGAAGGGGCGGCGGGTGCTGGTGGTCGACGATCTGCAGGAAGCGCGGGAGTCGCTCTCCGACATGCTTGACCAAATCGGCATCCTGGTCACGGCGGTGTCGAGCGGCCAGGACGCACTGGCTTGTGTGGCCGCCGCGGACGCGGCCGGCAGGCCGTTCGACCTTATGCTGGTGGACTGGCTGATGCCGGGGATGGACGGGCTGGAGGTCGGCCGCCGCCTCATGGCCATGCCGCTGGCACGGCCGCCCTCCTGCCTGCTGGTCAGCGCGTATGGCGACGGCGTGTCCAGGGACGAACTGGTCCGCACCGGCTATGCGAGCGTGCTCATCAAGCCGCTTTCACCCTCGCGTTTGACCGACGCCCTTCAGGAACTGCTGTCGGGACGCACGGCCCCCGTCCATGAGCTGGCGCCAGGCGAAGCTGAGGCGCGTTTGCGCCAGCGACCGGGCAGCCGTGTGCTTCTGGCCGAGGATAACCCGGTCAACCAGGAGGTCGCACTCGAATTGCTCAACGAGGTTGGCCTTGAAGTCGACGTCGCCCCGGACGGACGGCAAGCCGTGGACATGGCGCAGGCTGCAGCCTACGACCTCATCCTGATGGACATGCAGATGCCGGAAATGGATGGTCTGACCGCGACCCGCGCCGTCCGTGGCTTTCCGCTGCACGCTCGGACGCCGATCCTCGCGATGACGGCGAATGCCTTTGACGAAGACCGGCAGGCCTGCCTGAACGCGGGCATGGACGACCACATCGCCAAACCGGTCGATCCCGAGGCGCTGTACGCGGCGCTGCTCCGTTGGTTGCCGCAAAGGCCTGTCACGGCGGGGAAAGGCAGTTCACCCTCGTCGGGACGGGCGGTCGATTCTTCTGACAAAGATGTATCGGATGCCGTGCGCAGGCAATTGGAAGCGGTGCCGGGGCTTGAGGTCGGGTTGGGACTGAAGGCGGCAAACGGACGGCTGGATCTTTACCTGCGTCTGTTGTCCCGCTTCGTCCAGGACCACCAGACGGATGATGCTGCTGCGTCTCTCGTCGTCGGCGATTTCATCGGAGCCCGGCGGGCGGCACACACTCTGAAGGGTATCGCCGCAACCCTTGGTGCGCTCCACCTGCGCGATGAAGCGGCGTCGCTGGAAGCCGCCATTGCTGCCTTGCCCGAACCCGGTGCCGGCCCGGAAGCACTGAACGAACTGATAACGCGCGCTCGAGCCGTCGGGCAGAGCGTAGAGACGCTGAAAGCCGCGATCGCGCTGGCCCTGCCTGCGGCGTCCGGGCAGGAAGTCATGGCGGCGTCGGTCGACCGATCACGGATGCGTGTGGTCATCAAGGACCTCGAGGCACTTCTTGCGGCTGATGATATGGCGGCGAGCACCCTCTTTCACGCACATGAGGGTGAATTGCGTTCGGTGCTCGGCCGCCATGCCGACGCCGTCGCACGGTTCATTGAAGACTTCGCTTTCGACGAGGCTCTCAAGGCACTGCAGGTCGGTGTCGCCAAGTGTCTGGAAGATGGAGAGTGAGCAAGATAGGGGGCGTGCATGGATGAAAAAGGCAGATCCACTATCTCGTATACGTCAGCACTGCGGTAAACCTGTTCAGCAATGAGGAGCTTATTGAATCGCTTCGTAAAGCACGAGAAACTTTCCCGATCCGTCGTCCCCGCGAAGGCGCTACGGGATGCACACAACTCAGAGCGATATTAAGCCTCTGGAATAAAAGGTACTTTGCGTCATCCCCGCGAAGGCGGGGATCCAGAAAACTCCGCATTGAAGCGGCTGAAACGACCGGATTCCCGCCTTCGCGGGAATGACAATGGAAAGGCGTTGAATGTTGGACGACGGACTTTTCAAACAGGCTATTACAGAGCATCGACCGCCAAAAGGCGGCCGAGCTTCGCACCTAACCCCTTTACAACGTTCATGCAGTTCTGATGCGCTTGACAAACTCATCCACGGATGACTGCAGGCTCTGCGCCTGAAGTCCGAGGTTGTTGGCAGCGTGCAAGACTTCCGAAGCCGATTGACCAGCTTGATTGGAGGCTTCGTTGACACCAACGATACTGCGAGACACCTCAGAGGTACCTTGCGCGGCCTGCTGGACATTGCGTGATATCTCGCCGGTGGCGGCGGTCTGCTCCTCCACCGCCGAGGCGATGGTCGCAGCGATCTGGTTCACCTGCAGAACCGTGTCGGCAATACCCCGGATCGCGCTGACGGCACCCTGCGTCTCCTTTTGGATTGCTTGTATTTGGCTGGCGATCTCTTCAGTGGCACGCCCGGTCTGGTTGGCGAGACTCTTCACCTCGGACGCCACGACGGCGAAGCCCTTGCCCGCTTCACCGGCGCGAGCCGCCTCAATCGTAGCGTTCAGCGCCAGAAGGTTGGTCTGACTGGCAATTTGCTGGATGAGCAACACCACGCTACCGATCTTCTCGGCAGCCTGGGCGAGGCTCTCCACGGTGGCGTTGGTGCGTTGCGCTTCATCCACCGCAGTGCGGCTGATCTGTGCGGCGGATTCTACCTGCCGAGCGATTTCAGCGATCGAACTCGACAACTCCTCGGCCGCTGACGCGACGGTTTGGACATTGCTGGACGCCTGTTCGGTTGCCGCAGCCACAGAGGAGGCTTGCCGTGTCGTCTCCTCGGCAATTGAGGACATGCTCTGGGCATTTCCTTGAAGCTGGGTGGCCGAGGACGATACGGTGCTGACCACACCCTGCACGCTGGCTTCAAAGCTGTCGGCCAACTCGTTCATGGCCCGCTTCTTCTCAGCCACTGCGCGCTGCTCGGCCTGCTTGGCTTCCTCTTCCATGGTACGGGCACGTCGGAGGTTCTCCTTGAAGACCTGCATCGTGCCAGCGATATCGCCGATCTCATCCTTGCGCCCAACGCCATAGATATCGACGTTCAGGTCGCCGTCGGCGAGACCGCGCAGACTGGTGACCGACGCGCTGATCGGGCGGCTGATGCCGTACCGGGCGATTAGCAAACCGACGACGATACCGCTGAGAATGCCCAGCACCGCCACTGCAATCAGCATGTTGTGGACAGATTGGGCATTGATGCTGGCGTTCTGCGAAACAGAACTTGCCTTGTCGTCGGTGTATCTGTTGTAAGCGTTGATGGCGGCCTGAAGTTGGTTGGCGGCAGTTCGCGACGTCACGACAGAGTCGAGGACAGTCTTGCGTGCCGCATCCATACTAATCTGGTCCCCGACGTTGCGAGCCTGGATGATCGTATCGTCCAGTTCCTTCAGATAGGAGGCATAGGCTCCTTCGATGACGCTGAGCAACTCCGCTTGGCGCGTGTCGGCGGTCTTCTTCAGAACGGTGAGGCGCTGTTCGAGTTCGCGCCGCTGAGCGGCGACCTCCTTCTCCGCCTCACTGAGCGCAGCGCGCGAGGGATCGGCGGCAATGTAGTATTCTGCGCGATTCAGACCAACCACGTTGCGGTTGGCGCGCGCGCCGGTAAGCGCCTCACGGCCAGCCTGCTCGATCTCATCGGCGTCCTGATCGAGTGTCGTAAGCGCTCGTACGCCCATTACGCTGATCACAGCAGTAACTGCTGACATCAGAACTACCAGGACGAGAATCTTGGCAAAAATTTTCACATTACTGAACTGCATCACTCATATCATCCTGTGAGTCACGGCCTGGAGCATCTGAAAAGAATTGACACATTATAACTTAATCAATGGTTTAAAGATATTTCATGAGGTCACAAAGATTTCGCTATTTATTTAAAATATTCGGCAAAATTGTTTATTTGCGATTGCAGTGGGTCCCTGATTGTTCTGAAAGGCTATGATGGGATGGACGCCCCCCATTTCTGGTGAGTGACACCACCTGAAGGGGATCGACCCTCTGGAAACGGAGATCCTTCCCATGCAGCCCACGATCCTCGGCCCGATCGTTGCAGCGGCGTTGGTGGACACCACGGTGATGCGAAGACCTTCACCTCAGCGCGCCACTTGGCGGCTTGGCTCGGATTGGTGCCGCGGCAAAATTCCAGCGCTGGCAAGGAGCGCCTGGGCGGCATCTCCAAAGCGGGGGATGGCCGTCTACGCCGCATGCAGGTGCACGGCGTCGGCCGGTGAATGTCGCGAACGTGGCGACAGCCTCGTCCGGCACCGCGCGGCGCTGTTAAGACTGACCGGTCGGGACGGAGAGGTGGGTACCGGACGGGGCGCTCGGAGCAGGCCATTCGGCGCGTGCTCCGGCGGGCGGGCGCCCCGTGGGGACGACCGCGGCTAGACCGAAGCCGCATCACCGCGATCGCTGCCGAGACAGGGTGCGCGGCAGGCTCGGTCTACCGCATTTCGCTCCAAAAGGGCGTCAGCACCGCCGGCGTGGCGCTGCGGGCCGAGGAACTCTCATCCCACCGTATAGCCGCCGTCGACCACCAGCTCCTGGCCGTAGATGTTCTTTGCCTGATCGGAAGCGAGGAACAGCGCCGCGTCGGCGATGCTCTCCGGGGCGCCGAACGCGCCGGGGAACAACCGGGCCGTGACGGTGGTGGCGACTTGGCCCAGCACGTCCTCGGGCAGGCCGACCTTGCTCCAGATCGGTGTGGCGATCGGGCCGGGGGCGACGGCATTCACCCGGATGCCCTGCGGTGCCAGCTCAGCCGCCAGTGTCTTGGTCGCCGAGGTCAGCGCCGCCTTGCTGGCGCTGTAGATCGCCAGACCGGGGAAGCCGACCTGCACCAGGAATGTGGTGACGAAGATGATCGAGCCGCCCCGGCGCACGTGCGGCAGGAACAGCCGCGCGGTCTGCAACGCCCCGACGAAATTGACCGAGAATTGCTCGTCGATGGCCTGTTCGTCGCTGTCGGCGAAGGAGACCACCTTGGCGACGCCGGCGTTCGGCACCACCACGTCCACCCCGCCGAAGCGCTCGACCGTCGCCGCGACCAGACGCTCGAGGTCGGCGCGCACGGTGACGTCGCCGGGCACGGCCAGCACCTGATCGGGGTTTCGTGCGGCGAGGTCCTGAAGCGCCCCGGCGCTGCGGGCGAAGACGGCGACCTTGGCGCCCTCGGCCAGATAGCGCTCGACAATGGATGCGCCGATGCCGCTGCTACCGCCGGTGACGACGGCGACCTTGCCGTCCAGAAGCTTCGCCATGAAGGGTCTCCCTGTTCGAAATCGAGACCGGGAGCCGTGTGGGTCCCGACGTCGGAAGCATCGGAGAAACCGGGTCCGGGAGTCTTGATCTTGGTCAAACAATTGGGCGATCGCGGACGGCGAGTTCGACGGGATAAGCCCCGTGGAGGCGCTCAGTGCCGGCCGGGCCACTTCTTCTGGAAGGTCTGCAGCCACGCTCTCCCAACGGCCTCCCAACGGCCTCCTTGACCATTGTAGCATCTACCCCTACCCTCCCGCCCTGTTCATGCTGGGGAGGGGACGGTGAAGGGCGAGGAGTTGCGGACCCAACGGGAAGCGAAAGGACTGTCGCAGTCCGAATTCGCCGTCTGGCTGAACGGGCGGCTGCAGCGCCGCTATGACAAGCAGAAGATCAGCCGCTGGGAAAACGACGCGGAGCGCATCCCGGCGGCCGTCGATGCGCTGATGACGCGCGAAATCAACGGGCCGGAGCCGGAACGGCTGGGCGGCCCTGCCCTGGTCGTCGTCGTGGCGAACCAGAAGGGCGGCTGCGCCAAGACGGTGTCGGCGGTGAACATCGCCTCGGCCCTGGCGCTGAAAGGCTATTCGACCATGCTGATCGACTGCGATCCGCAGGCCAACGCCACCCAGCATCTCGGCATCGATTCCTACACGATGGAAACGGAGGGCAAGACCCTCTACTACGTCATGCATGGCGACCTGGAACTGGACGATATCCTGGTCACCGTGCCGGAAAGCGGTCTGCGCGTCGCCCCCTCCTCCATCCGGCTTGCCGAAACGGAGGTGGAGCTGGGCAAGGAAGCCGGCGGCGACTTCATCATGAAGGAGAAGATCGCCGCGGCGAAGCGCAGCTTCGACTTCATCGTCATCGACACGCCGCCCAACATCGGCGAGCTGACCAAGAACGCCATGGTCGCCGCCCACACCGCGGTCATCCCCTGCCAGACCGAGAAGTTCAGCCTGCTCGGCATGGCCTTCCTGCTGGAAAACGTCGCGAAGATCCGGCGGCGGATGAACACCGCCCTGGGCGTGCTCGGCATCGTGCCGACCATCTTCAAGCAGCGGGAACGCAACGACCGCGAGGTTCTGGAGCAGATCCAGGAACAGTACGGCCCGCATCTGCGGGTGTTCGATCCGGTGCCGAAGGCGTCGGTCTATGCCCAGGCGACCTCGGTCGGCCGCGCGGCGGTGGAAGCGATGCCGGACGTGGCCGGCGCCGCCGTCTATCGCGACGTCGCCTCCGCCCTGGTCGAGGAACGCACCGCCCGCATCAAGGAGGTCGACCGTGTCGCGTAGTCTTCTCGGCAAGGCAACCAAGCCGGCGCAGAGCGCCACCGCAGCCGCAAGGATGAAGGACGCGCTGTTCGGCCTCAGCCGCCACGCGCCGCATCTGGTGGAGGTGCCGGTCGACCGCATCGCCCCCAACCCGAACCAGCCGCGCCGCGAATTCGACGAGGAGGAGCTGCGCGGGCTGTCCGCCTCGATCGAGCGTCACGGGTTGCAACAACCGATCGGCGTTCGCCAGACCGCCGACGACAGCTGGCAGCTGGTCTATGGCGAGCGGCGGCTGCGGGCGATGCGGCTCTTGGGACGGGAGACCATCTTCGGCATCCTGTTCACCGGCGACGACGATGAGGAGATCGCCATCGTCGAGAACCTCCAGCGCAGCGACCTGAACCCGCTGGAGGAGTCCGACGCGCTGGCCCGGCTCGCCGAACGGCACGGCTATTCCCACCGCCAGCTTGCCGAGGCGCTGGGCCGCAAGAAGACCTACGTCACCATGATGCTGTCCTTCCAGCGTCTGGCCCCGGCGATCCGCGAGGACTATCCCCTGCTCCGCCCGACCAAGGCGAAGCTGGAGGCGCTGGCCGCCATCGACGACCAGGACGAACAGCTCCGCGCCTGGGAAAAGCTGAAGCGCGCCGAGGCCGGTTCCCCGCCCTCCCCGGCCGCCGCCCAGCCCAGGCGCGAACCGGTCAGCGTCCCCTCCGGCATCGCGTCCAGCGCCCTGCCCAAGCGCGTCTCCAAGCCGGTCTTCCAGGCCCGCGACGTGCTGCAGGAACTTCAGGCCAAGCCGCAGCCGCTGTCCGACACCGACCGACAGGCGCTGGCCGACATGCGCACCGCCATCGACGCCATCCTGGCCGGAGCCGAAAAGTAAGACTGGTCGGAATCCGACCACCGCGCGAAGGGTGGTCGGATTCCGACCAGTGATGTCGCGGAACGGGAGAGGGACCTACTTCCCCTCCCCGCTCGCATTCGCCAGCCAATGCCCGATCGGCTTCTGCGGATTGTCGGACGCCTCGCTCCAGCCCGGCGGCACGCCCTGCATGTCGGGCAGGCGGTGGGCGATGCCCTTGTGGCAGTCGATGCAGGTGCGCTCCCCGGTGAACAGGTACTGTTCATGGATGCGCGCCGCCCGCGCCCCCTGCTTGGTGATGTCCATCGAATCGGCGCTGTGGCAGTTGCGACATTCCAGCGAGTTGTTCGCCTTCAGCCGTGCCCACTCATGCTCGGCCAGCTCGCGGCGCTTCGCCAGAAACTTGTCGCGCGTGTCGATGGTGCCGAAGATCTTGCCCCAGACCTCCTTCGACGCCTGCATCTTGCGGGCGATCTTGTCGGTCCACTGGTGCGGCACATGGCAATCGGGGCAGGTCGCCCGCACGCCGGAGCGGTTGGTGAAGTGGATGGTCTGCTTCATCTCCTCATAAGGGTTCGCCTGCATCTCGTGACAGCTGATACAGAAGGCTTCCTTGTTGGTGGCCTCCAGCGCGGTGTTGAAGCCGCCCCAGAACATCACGCCGGCGATGAAGCCACCCAGCGTCAGGAAGCCCAGGCTGAAGGTCCGGCTGGGACGGGAGAAGGTCTGCCACGCCTTTTTCAGCGACACCGGGACCCGCGGCTTCATCGGTGATCCCCCCGGTCCGACGGCCGGCTGACCAGACTGTCGAGATCCTTGAACGTGTTGGGAACGATGGGCTGGGCCGTGGTCTGCGGCACATGGCACTGCATGCAGAAATACCGACGCGGCGACACCGCGCCCAGCGTCTGGCCCTCACGGTCGACGTAATGGGTGATGCTGACCATCGGCGCCTGCACCGCCTCGGTGAAGCGGCGGCTGTGGCAGGTCAGGCATTGGTTGTTGTTCAGCGTGATCTGGTAATCGCGCACATTGTGCGGGATCACCGGCGGCTGCTCAGGGTAATTGCGGGCGACGCGGCGGTCGTCGGTGACGTCCGGCGGGATCGGCGGGGCAGGGTTCTGCTCGACGAAATTCACCGGCGGCCGGAAGGGCGAGTCCAGTCGTAGCGGTGGCGTACTTTGCGCCGACAGCACCGCCGGCACGAGGAAGGGCAGGGCCGCCAGCGCGGCAAGGTGATGGGGTCGCATGGCTCAACTCCTCCCTCAGGCAGCGACGATCTTGACGGCGCACTTCTTGAAGTCGGTCTGCTTGCTGATCGGGTCGGTGGCGTCCAGCGTGCACTTGTTGATGAGCCGGGCGGAGTCGAACCACGGCACGAACACCACGCCGCGCGGCGGCTTGTTGCGCCCGCGCGTCTCCACCCGCGTCATCATCTCGCCGCGGCGGGAGACCACCTTCACCTCCGATCCGCGGCGCAAGCCCCGCGCCTTGGCATCGTCGGGATGCATGAAGACCAGCGCCATCGGCATCGCCTTGTACAGCTCCGGCACCCGCATGGTCATCGACCCGCTGTGCCAATGCTCCAGCACACGCCCCGTCACCAGCCACAGGTCGAAGTCCTGGTCGGGCGCCTCCGCCGGCGGCTCGTAGGGGAAGGCGAAGACGTTGGCCTTGCCGTCCGGGTTGCCGTAGAACCGCACGTCCTCGCCCGTCTTCACGAAGGGGTCGTAGCCCTCGCGGTAGCGCCAGCGCGTCTCCTTGCCGTCCACCACCGGCCAGCGCAGGCCGCGCACCTGATGATAGGTGTCGAAGGGCGCCAGATCATGGCCGTGCCCGCGTCCGAAACCGGCATACTCCTCGAACAGCCCCTTCTGGACGTAGAAGCCGAAATGCTTGGCTTCGTCGTTGGCATAATCCGCATCGACGTCCGACAGCGGGAAGCGGTCGACGGTGCCGTTGCGGTACAGCACGTCGAACAGCGTCTTGCCGCGATAGGAGGGGTTGGCATCCAGCACCGCCGCCGGCCACACCTCGTCGGTGGTGAAGCGCTTGGAGAACTCCATCAGCTGCCACAGGTCCGACCGCGCCTCTCCCGGTGCGGTGACCAGCTGGTGCCAGAAATGGGTGCGGCGTTCGGCGTTGCCGTAGGCGCCTTCCTTCTCCACCCACATCGCCGCCGGCAGGATCAGGTCGGCGGCCGACGCGGTGACGGTGGGATAGGCGTCCGACACCACGATGAAATTGTCCGGATTGCGGTAACCGGGATAGGTCTCGTTGGCGCTGTTGGGCGCCGCCTGCAGGTTGTTGTTCACCATGATCCAATAGGCGTTCAGCTTGCCGTCCTTCAGCATCCGGTCCATCAGCACGGCGTGATAGCCGATCTTGCCCGGCAGCAGGTCCTTCGGCAGCTTCCACGCCTCCTCCGCATGGGCGCGGTGGGTCGGGTTGGTCACCTGCATGTCGGCGGGCAGCCGGTGGGCGAAGGTCCCCACCTCGCGCGCCGTGCCGCAGGCCGACGGCTGGCCGGTCAGCGAGAAGGGACCGTTGCCGGGCTGGGAGATTTTCCCGGTCAGCAGATGGATGTTGTAGACCATGTGGTTGGCCCAGACGCCGCGGACATGCTGGTTGAATCCCATGGTCCACAGCGACATGACCTTGGTCTTCGGGTCGGCATACAGCTCCGCCAGCGCGGTCAGCCGCTCCTTCGGCACGCCGGTCAGCTCCGCCGTGTAATCCAGCGTGTAGGTGCTGACGAACTTGGCGAAGGCGTCGAAATCGATGGGCTTGGAATCGGTCGGGTCCTTGGCGTTGGCCGCCCGCACCTCCAGCACATTCTCCGGCCGCAGCCCATAGCCGATGTCCTTCTGGCCGAGCCGGAAGTTGCAGTGCTTTTCGACGAACTCCTTGTTCACCCGGTTGGTCTGGATGATGTGGTTGGCGATGAAGTTCAGGATCGCCAGATCGGTCCCCGGCGTGAAGATCATCGGGATGTCGGCCAGCTCGAAGCTGCGATGCTCGAAGGTCGACAGCACCGCCACCTTTACATGGTGATGTGCCAGCCTGCGGTCGGTGATGCGGGTCCACAGGATGGGGTGCATCTCCGCCATGTTGGAGCCCCACAGCACGAAGGCGTCGGCATTCTCGAAATCGTCGTAGCAGCCCATCGGCTCGTCCATGCCGAAGGTGCGGATGAAGGCAACGGCGGCCGACGCCATGCAATGGCGGGCGTTGGGGTCAAGGTTGTTGGTGCGGAACCCGGCGCGCATCAGCTTCGTCGCGGCATAGCCCTCCCAGATCGTCCACTGGCCGGAGCCGAACATGCCGACCGCCTCCGGTCCCTTCTCCTTCAGCACCCGCTTCCACTGGCGGGCCATCTCGTCGAAGGCGCGGTCCCACGACACCGGCTGGAACTCGCCCTCCTTATGATAGTGCCCGTCGCGCATGCGCAGCAGCGGCTGGGTCAGCCGGTCCTCGCCATACATGATCTTCGACAGGAAATAGCCCTTCACGCAGTTCAGGCCGCGGTTCACCTCTGCCTGCATGTCGCCGTGGGTGGCGACGACGCGGTTGTCCTTGGTCGCGACCATCACGCCGCATCCGGTGCCGCAGAAGCGGCAGGGCGCCTTCGACCATTTCAGCGCCGTGTCCTCGCCCGCCACCAGCGAGCTTTGGGCGGCCGCCGGCAGGCTGATGCCCCCGGCGGCGGCAGCGGCGGCCACCGCCTGGGCCTTGATGAAGTCGCGACGGTCCAACATGGGCATCCCCCTTCTTCTTCTGGTGTTCGGATCCGGCTGGCAAGGCAGGGCAGGGCTAGCTCCCCTCGGCGGCCTCCACCTCCGCGCGGTCGATGTGCCCCCGGTCGATGTGGTGAAAGACCATGACGGCGGAGAACACGCCGTCCAGCAGGTGCAGCGCGGTCATGCGGTCGGCGATCCAGCCCTCATGCGGTCCCTCGACGGTGACCACCATCTTGCCGGCCTGCTCGATGTGAAGTTCGGTGCCGGGCAGGGTAGCGATGGCGGCGCGCACCATCGCCTGCCGGTCCGGCCGCACATGCAGCAGCAGCGAGGCGAGATGCCGTTCGGTCCCCGTCGTTACTCCAGTGATGTCATCGAACGGCATGGACTGGACTCCCGGTCTTGTGAGGGGCGGTCTGGTGGGTGAGGGTAACGGCACCGGGCGGGCAGGCGGCGACGCAGGCGCCGCAACCGGTGCAGGCCGTGTCGTCGATGCGGGCATGGGCGGCCCCGCCGGGCGCCGGCTGGAATCGGATCGCCCCTTCCGGGCAGACGTCCTGGCAGCTCCGGCACACCACCCTCTGCACCGCAAGGCAGGACGGCGCGACGCTCGCCCGTAACGCCCAGGGCGGCGCCGTCCGGTCGAAGATCGGCTCGGCGCAGGCATCGGCGCAGGCGCCGCAGAAGCTGCATTCCCCGCGCGTGAAATCGGCCTCGGGATAGCCGCCGTCGCCGGGCCGCAGGATCGCCTCCGGACAGGCCGCGGCACAGGCGCCGCAGCGGGTGCAGAGCGCAGTGAAATAATCGGGACGGGACCAGGGGGGATGGATCGGCGCCGGCCCTGCCGCCGGCCGGCCGCGCAGGAGGCACCGCCTTCCCCGGTCTATGGATCCACCATCTAAGCCACCGTCGGTCATGGGACGGTCCCTCCGTCAGACCGGCGGCGGACCGGGCGGACCCAGGATCATCTGCGACATCCAGACGATGAAGCCATAGCCGCCGACCACCGCGATCGACAGCACCGGCCAGATGAACACCGCCAGCAGCAGGAACATCGCGATCTCGCGCCGGCGGGTCCCCGGATCGACCGGCGGGCGCGGGTCGGCAGAGGTGGAGGCATCGACGTTGCGGGCTGGGCTGGCTTGCCGGGCTGCGCTCATGGGATGCGGCCTTCCGCTTTATCTCGGGCTGACCGTTCCAACCGCAAATTGCTGGAAACGTCTCGCAGCGGCCCACTGCCCCTAGGGAGTATGCCATCAGGCGAGAGACGCGCTATTCCCCTTCCATCTCTGGGGATAAAGGAAGCCACACAGCCAGAGAGGGTATCTTTTTCACCAAACCACAACCCCAGCCAAAAGTTGTTGATCTGGCGCAATTCGTGCGGCGATCCGCCGAACTCTTGATCTTGGTCAAGTCCTTACGCTCTGGCTGGGTATTTGATCCGCCCGAAACACCGAAGCCAATTGGCGAAAGCCGGAGGATGGCCGTCGTGAGGTTCACGCGTTTGCAACGTTGGGTGGGATCGGCCCTTGTCGCCGTCCTTTTGCTGCTGACCGGCATTGCCGCGGCCGAGGCCGCCGAGAGCGGCCGGTTGCTGCCTTATCTGGCGAAGCTGCAGCCTTCCGATCTCGTCCCCGGCGCCGACCGCTTCGGCAAGCCGACCCCGAACGCCCCCACCGTCCCCGTCTACAAGGGCGACGCCGTGGTGGGCCACGCCTATCTGACGTCGGACTATGTCAACACCACCGGCTATTCGGGCCGGCCGATCGACGTGGTGGTCGGGCTGGCGGCGGACGGCACGGTGACCGGCGCCCGGCTGATGGACCATCACGAACCCATCGTGCTGATCGGCATCCCGCCGGCCCGCATCAACGGCTTCATCAACGGTTATGTCGGCAAGAACGTGCTGCAGCTCGCCAGCCAGAGCGCCGCCAGCCCGCCGGTCGACATCGTGTCGGGTGCGACGGTGACCGTGATGGTCATCGGCGATTCCATCATCCGCTCCGGCAAGAAGGTGATGCAGTCGCTGGGGCAGGGCGGGACGGACGCGGAACCGGTCGTGACCAAGACCATCGACCTGTCGAAGACCGGGGTCGAGGACTGGGCGACCCTGATCGGCGACGGATCGGTGCGCCGGCTGACCCTGACGGTGGGGGAGGTGAACGCCGCCTTCGAGAAGACCGGCAAGGCGGAGGCCATCGCCCGCGCCGAGGCCGGCAGCCCCGACGAGACCTTCATCGACCTCTATGCCGCGCTGGTGACCATTCCCACCATCGGCCGCTCGCTGCTGGGCGATGCGGAGTACGAGACCCTGACCAAGCACCTGAAGCCGGGCCAGCAGGCGATCCTGGTGGCGGGGCAGGGGCGCTATTCCTTCAAGGGCTCGGGCTATGTCCGCGGCGGCATCTTCGACCGCATCGAACTGGTTCAGCATGAGGGCTCCGTCCGCTTCCGCGACAAGATGCACAAGCGCCTGGGCAGCGTCGCCGCCGTCGGCGCCCCCGATTTCCCGGAGATCGGCCTGTTCGTCCTGCCGGAGAATGCGGAGTTCAACCCGGCCGACTCCTGGCGCCTGCAGCTGCTGGTCCAGCGCGCCATCGCGGCGCTCGACAAGGTGTTCGTCACCTTCGACCTCGGCTATCAGCCGCCCGACAAGTTCCTGAAGACCGAAAAGCCGGCCGCTCCGGCCCCGGCATCGGCCGCCGCGCCGGCGTCCGCCCAATCCGCCAGCCACAGCGCCGCCATCCAGGCCGCCGGTGCGGCGGAGGCGGAGGAAGCCGCCGAAACGCCGCTGTGGCAGCGCATCTGGCAGAACCGGAAGGTCGATGTCGCCATCCTGTCCGTCGCCATCCTGCTGCTGACCGGCATCTTCTTCTTCCAGGACCAGCTGACCAAGCGTCCGGCGCTGTATGAGCGGGTGCGGACGGCCTATCTGGTCTTCACCCTGGTCTGGCTCGGCTGGTACGCCACGGCCCAGCTGTCGGTCGTCAATGTCCTGACCTTCGCCAACGCGCTGCGCACCGATTTCCGCTGGGACTATTTCATGATGGACCCGCTGGTGTTCATCCTGTGGTTCTCGGTGGCGGCGTCGCTGCTGTTCTGGGGCCGGGGCGCCTTCTGCGGCTGGCTCTGCCCGTTCGGCTCCCTGCAGGAACTGCTGTCGAAGGCGGCGAAGAAGATCGGCATCCGCCAGATCACCGTGCCCTTCGGCCTGCACCAGCGCCTGTGGCCGATCAAATACATCATCTTCCTGATGCTGTTCGCCCTGTCGCTGCAATCGCTGGGCACGGCGGAAAAGGCGGCGGAGATCGAGCCGTTCAAGACCGCCATCATCCTGCATTTCGTCCGCGACTGGTGGTTCGTCGCCTTCGCCGTGGCGCTGCTGGCGGCCGGCCTGTTCATCGAACGCTTCTTCTGCCGCTATCTCTGCCCGCTGGGTGCGGCGCTGGCGATCCCCGGCCGGCTGCGGATGTTCGACTGGCTGCGCCGCTACAAGGAATGCGGCAGCCCCTGCCAGCGTTGCGGCAACGAATGCCCGGTCCAGGCCATCCACCCCGACGGCTCGATCAACCCCAACGAATGCATCCAGTGCCTGCACTGTCAGATGCTCTACCACCACGACCACAAATGCCCGGTCATGATCCAGAAGCGGCAGAAGCGCGAGAAGTGGCAGGCCGCCGAGGCCCGGCTGGCGGCGGAGAAGGAAGCCGCGGCTGCGGCCCAGCCCGCCCCCGCCGGCGCCGCCTCCCGCAGCACGGTGTCCACCGCCGATCCGGCCACCGGCCGGCTGACGATCCGGCCGCACCAGTCCTGACCGCCATCCCCTCATCCCCATAACGGGACCCGGTCGCAACGGGTCTCATGACAACCCCAAAAGCGGGGTCAGCGAAGGAGCAGACTATGTCGAGTGAGACCAACAACACGGCAGGCGTCAACCGCCGTGCTCTACTGGGCGGAACGGCGAAGGCCGCGGCGCTTGCCGGGTTGACCGGCGCGGTCGGCGGTGCGACCGCCAGCGGCATCGCGGGCAGCGCCCTGTTCGGTGCCACCGAAGCCCTGGCGGCCAACGCCCAGGCCGGCCACCTCAACGCCGAGGTGAAGCCGGGCGATCTCGACGAATATTACGCCTTCCATTCCGGCGGGCATTCGGGTGAAGTCCGCATCCTCGGCCTGCCGTCGATGCGCGAGCTGATGCGCATTCCGGTGTTCAACCGCTGCTCCGCCACCGGTTGGGGCATGACCAACGAAAGCCGGAAGATCCTGACTGAGCACATGCTCCCGGAAACCAAGAAGTTCCTGGAGACGCGCGGCGGCATCTACCTGAACGGCGACGCCCACCACCCGCACATGTCCTTCACCGACGGCACCTATGACGGCCGTTACATCTTCATCAACGACAAGGCCAACACCCGTGTCGCGCGCATCCGCTGCGACATCATGAAGACCGACACCATCATCGAGATCCCGAACGCCGCCGCCATCCACGGTCTGCGTCCGCAGCGCTACCCGCGCACCGGCTATGTCTTCGCCAACGGCGAGCAGCGCGTGCCGACCCCGAACGACGGCCGCGACCTGACCAACACGAAGGCCTACAAGTCGCACTTCACCGCCATCGACGGCGACACGATGAAGATCGCGTGGCAGGTCTGGGTCGACGGCAACCTCGACAACACCGACGCCGACTATCAGGGCAAATACGCCTTCTCCACCTGCTACGACTCCGAAGAGGGCGTCACCGCGGCGGAGATGACCAGCGCCGAGCAGGATTGGGTCGTCGTCTTCAACCTGAAGCGCATCGACGAAGCGGTGAAGTCCGGCAAGATCCCGTTGGTGAACGGCGTGCCGGTGGTCGACGGCCGCCACGGCAGCGCCTTCACCCGCTACATCCCGGTGCCCGCCAACCCGCACGGCATCAACGCCGCTCCGGACGGCATCCACGTCACCGTGAACGGCAAGCTGTCGCCGACCGTCACCGTGTTCGACGTGCGCCTGCTGGACGACCTGTTCGACGACAAGATCAAGCCGCGCGACGTCGTCGTCGCCGAGCCGCAGCTGGGCCTCGGGCCTCTCCACACCGCCTATGACGGTCGCGGCAACGCCTACACCACCCTGTTCCTCGACAGCCAGCTGGTGAAGTGGAACATCGACAAGGCGCGGCGTGCCTACAAGGGCGAGAAGGTCGACCCGATCATCCAGAAGCTGGACGTCCAGTATCAGCCCGGCCACAACCACACCTCCATGGGCGAGACCAAGGAGGCCGACGGCAAGTGGCTGGTGTCGCTGAACAAGTTCTCCAAGGACCGCTTCCTCAACGTCGGCCCGCTGAAGCCGGAGAACGACCAGCTGATCGACATCTCCGGCGACGAGATGCGGGTGGTGCATGACGGCCCGACCTTCGCCGAGCCGCACGACACGCTGATCGTCCACCGCTCCAAGGTGAACCCGCGCTCGGTCTACGACCGCAACGACCCGATGTGGGAAGAGGCGCGCCAGCAGGCCAAGAAGGACGGCGTGGTGCTGGAGGATGACACCAAGGTCATCCGCGACGGCAAGAAGGTCCGCGTCTACATGTGGCAGCGTGCCCCGGCCTTCGGGCTGGAGGAGTTCACGGTCAAGCAGGGTGACGAGGTGACCGTCTATGTGACCAACATGGACGACATCGACGACCTGACCCACGGCTTCAGCATCACCAACCACGGCGTCTGCATGGAAGTCGGCCCGCAGGCGACCGCCTCGGTCACCTTCACCGCCGACCGTCCGGGCGTGCACTGGTATTATTGCCAGTGGTTCTGCCATGCTCTGCACATGGAAATGGCCGGCCGCATGATCGTCGAGCCGTCCTCCACCTGACCCGCGACGCTCCACCCGCCTCCCCCCTCCAGGGGCGGGGCGGGTGGGGCACTCGTCACAGTTCCGAGAGCATCCCATGCGTCACCGCCTCTCCATCCTGCTCGGTGTCACACTTGCCCTGGTGACGGAACCGCTGGCCGCCGCCACGGTGACGGTGGCACCGGGCAGTTTGCAGGCGGCGCTGGCCTCGGCGGCTCCGGGGGATACGCTGGTGCTGTCCACCGGCGTTCATCCCGGGCCGCTGACGGTCCGCACCCCGGTCACCCTGACCGGCGAACCGGGCGCCATCATCGACGGCAACGGCAAGGACAGCACGCTCACCGTGCTCGCTCCCAACGTCACCGTGCGGAACCTCGAGATCCGCAATTCCGGCCTCAGCCTGATCGACCAGAATTCCGGCATCTTCCTCGGCAAGGAGGCGCGCGGCGCCGTGGTCGAGGACAACCGGCTGCGCGACAACCTGATCGGCGTCTATATCTGGGGCGCCGCCGACAGCCTGATCCGCCGCAATGACATCGTCGGCCGCACCGACCTGCGCGTGTCGGAACGCGGCAACGGCATCCAGCTGTGGAACGCGCCGGGCACCCGCGTGCTCGACAACAGCGTGCGCGAAGGGCGCGACGGGCTGTTCACCACCTCGTCCCGCAAGAACGTCTTCTCCGGCAACCGGTTCGAGCGTGTCCGGTTCGCCATCCATTATATGTACACGAACGATTCCGAGCTGACCGACAACGTCTCCATCGGAAACAATGTCGGCTATGCGGTGATGTTCTCCAACAACCTGCTGATCCGCAACAACCGCTCCAAGGCCGACCGCGAGCATGGGCTGATGCTGAACAGCGCCAACGGTTCGCGCATCGAAGGCAACGTGATCGAGGGCAGCTTCGCCGGCGCGGTCTCCGACAGCGGCGAGGCGCTGCCCGACAACGACATCCCCCGCGACAGCGAGGCGATGAGCGACCGTCTGCGCAGCGGCACCTGGAAGTGCGTCTTCATCTACAACGCCAACAAGAACCGCTTCACCGGCAACCGGTTCGAGGGCTGCGAGATCGGCGTCCATTTCACCGCCGGGTCGGAGCGCAACAGCCTGACCGGCAACGCCTTCATCGGCAACCGCACCCAGGTCAAGTATGTCGGCACCCGTTATCTCGACTGGTCGGAGGATGGGCGCGGCAACTACTGGTCCGACAATGCCGCTTTCGACCTGAACGGCGACGGCATTTCCGACGAGCCCTATCGCCCCAACGACGTGGTCGATCGGGTGATGTGGGCCTATCCGGCGGCCAAGCTGCTGATGAACAGCCCCGGCGTCCAGGTGATCCGCTGGGCGCAGAAGCAGTTCCCGGCCCTGCATCCCGGCGGCGTGATCGACAGCGCCCCGCTGATGGCGCCACCCCCCATGCCAAGTTCCGTCCAGACTGCCGAAAGGAAACAGCCATGACCGACTTCACCGCAGAGGTGCAGGGCGTCACCAAGCGCTATGGCGAGACCGAGGCGGTGCGCGGCGTGGACCTGACGCTGGCGCCCGGCGAATGCGTGGCGATGGTCGGCCACAATGGCGCTGGCAAAAGCTCCCTCATCAAGCTGATGCTCGGCCTGACCACCCCGACGGAGGGTCGCATCCGCGTGCTGGGCGGCGACCCGGCCAGCGCCGCCTGCTCCCACATCCGCCGCCAGATCGGCTTCCTGCCGGAAAACGTCGCCTTCCACCCCAACATGACCGGACGGGAGACGCTGGACTTCTACGCCCGGCTGAAGGGCGCCCCGCGCCGCGACAACGACGCGCTGTTCGAAAAGGTTGGGCTGGAACCCGCCGCGATCAAGCGCCGTGTCTCCACCTATTCCAAGGGCATGCGCCAGCGCCTGGCCCTGGCCCAGTCCCTGCTCGGCGGCCCGAAGCTGCTGTTCCTCGACGAACCGACCACCGGCCTCGACCCGGCGCTGCGCCAGAGCTTCTACGCCATCGTGGCGGAGCTGCGCGACCAGGGCACCACGATTCTGCTGTGCAGCCACGCCCTGACCGAACTGGAAGGACAGGCCGACCGCGTCGTGGTGATGAACCGCGGCCGCAAGGTCGCCGACGGCTCGCTCGCCACCCTGCGCAGCCTCGCCCAGCTTCCGGTGCGCATCCGCCTGACCCTGCCGACCGACGACATCGACGCGCTCGCGGCCAGGGTGGGGGAGGGTGCCGCCCTGACCCGTCTGGCCGGCGGGGTGGTGGAGTTGGCCTGCGCCAACGACGACAAGGTCGGTCTGGTCCGCCGCATCACCTGCGACGGTCCCACGGTCGCCGACATCGAGATCGTCCAGCCCAGCCTTGACGAGATGTACGCCCATTTCCTGCGCCGGGAGGCCGCCGAATGAACACGCTTCTGATCGTCGCCGGCAAGGAACTGCGCGAGGCGACCCGCAACCGCTGGGTCGTCGCCACCACCCTGCTGATGGCCGCGCTGGCCCTGACGCTGAGCTTCCTGGGATCCGTCCCCACCGGCACGGTCGGCGTCGGCCCGGTCGAGGTCACCATCGTCAGCCTGTCCAGCCTGACCATCTTCCTCCTTCCGCTGATCGCCCTGCTGCTGTCCTTCGACGCCGTGGTGGGGGAGATCGACCGCGGCACCATGACCCTGCTGCTGTCCTACCCGGTGGCGCGCTGGCAGCTGCTGCTCGGCAAGTTCCTCGGCCATGCCGCGGTGATCGCGCTGGCGACCGTGGTCGGCTACGGCGCCGCCGGGGTCGCACTCGCCATGGGCAACACCGCCATCGGTCCGGAAAGCTGGCGCGCCTTCGCCTCAATGATCGGGTCCAGCGTCATGCTGGGCGCCGCCTTCACCGCGCTCGGCTATCTCGCCTCCACCATCGTCCGCGACCGCGGCACGGCGGCCGGCATCGCCGTGGCGGTGTGGCTGGGCTTCGTCCTGCTCTACGACATGGCGCTGCTGGGCATCCTCGCCAGCGGCAGCGGCCTGGGGGTGGAGGCACTGAACTGGCTGCTGCTCGCCAACCCGGCCGACGCCTACCGCCTGTTTAACCTCACCGGCTTCAAGGGCGTCAGCGCCTTCGCCGGCACCGCCGGCCTCGCCGCCCATGTCCAGTTGTCGGTCCCGCTTCTGCTGGCGGTGATGGCCGGCTGGATCGCTGCCCCGCTGGCGCTGGCCGCCGCCCTCTTTTCGAGGAAGCAGATCTGATGCGTACCCTGCGAACCGCCCTTCTCGCCGCCGCCCTGCTGCTGCCGCTCGCCGCCTGCAAGCAGGAGAAGGCGGAGATCGCTCCGCCGCCGCCGGTCACCCTGACCGCCGACGCCGTCGGCCATTACTGCGGCATGAACCTCGCCGACCATCCCGGTCCCAAGGGCCAGATCCTGGTGAAGGGGGAGGCGCGGCCGATCTGGCTGTCCTCCGTCCGCGACACCTTCGCCTTCACCATGCTGCCGGAGGAGCCGAAGGAGATCAGCGCCATCTACGTCACCGACGTGGCCAAGGCGACCGATCCCGCCGCCCCCGACATGACCGTCTGGGTCGAAGCACGCCAGGCCTGGTACGTCCTCGGCAGCAAGCTCCGCGGCGGCATGGGCGACGCCGAACCCTATCCTTTCTCCGACAAATCGGCGGCCGAGCGTTTCGCCCAAGCCAACGGCGGCAAGGTCCTGCGCTTCGCCGACGTGCCCGAGGATCAGATCCTCGCCCCGCCCGCCGCCACCATGGCCGAGGGAGAGCATTGATGCAGACCGTCTTCACCCGTCCCCTGGCCAGACGCCGCTTCCTCGCCATCGGCGCCGTCGCAGCCGGCCTCTCGCTGTTGCCGCACCGCCTGCTGCGCGCCGAAACCATTGCCGACGGCGTTCCCGTCCGCGTCTGGCGCGGCGTGACGCTGGGTGCCGATGCCAGCCTGAGCATCGCCCATCCCGATCCGGCCGAAGCCGACCGCCTGATCGCGCTGAGCCTGGAGGAAGTCGCCCGTCTGGAGCGCGTCTTCAGCCTCTACCGCGCCGATTCCGCGCTGCGCCGCCTCAACCGCGACGGCGCGCTGGACTCGCCCCCCGCCGACCTCGTGCGGCTTCTCTCCGAGGCCACCGCCGCCGCCCGCAACACCGGCGGCGCCTTCGATCCCACGGTGCAGCCGTTGTGGCAGCTCTATGCCGGCCACTTCGAGCGCCCGGACGCCGACCCCGCCGGCCCGCCGGAGGGCGCCATCCGCGCCGCCCGCGCGCTGGTCGATGTCCGCGCCCTGCGGGTGGAGCCCGACCGCATCGCCTTCGCCGCCGGCGGCATGGCGGTGACGCTGAACGGCATCGCCCAGGGCTACATCACCGACCGTGTCACCGAACGGCTGAAGGCTGAAGGTCTGGAGCATGTGCTGGTCGACATGGGCGAGGTGCGCGCGCTGGGGCATCACCCCTCCGGCCGCCCCTGGACCGTCGGTCTGGCCGATCCCGGCAACCCGGACCGCACCACCGCCACGGTCGAGCTGACCGACGGCGCGATGGCCACCTCTGGCGGCTACGGCACCCGTTTCGACGCGGCGGGCCGTTTCACCCACCTGTTCGACCCGGCGAGCGGCACTTGCGCCGCCCAGTGGCTGGCGGTTACCGTGCAGGCACCGGACGCCACGACGGCCGACGCCCTGTCGACCGCGCTGTCGGTGGTGCCGGCGGATCGGGTTCCGGCCATCCTGGCCGCCTACCCCGGCGTCACCGCCCGCTTCACCCATCCCGACGGCCGCATCCTGCGGCTGCCGGCTTAAAGAGATCGGATCATCGTCATGGGAAGCTTCAGCCTGTTCCACTGGGCCATCGTGCTGCTGGTCGTCCTCCTGCTGTTCGGCGCCGGCAAGCTGCCGTCCGTGATGGGCGACTTCGCCAAGGGCATCAAGAGCTTCAAGGCCGGCCTGAAGGACGAGGAAGAGGATCGCAAGCCGATCGCGTGATGGCTTGAGCGCATGCGGCGGGCGCCCCCTCCCTAACCCTCCCCCACCTTCGGTGGGAGAGGGGACTGCCGCCGCTTTGGCAGATAAGACACGCTGACAAGCGTCCTACCCCCTCTCCCGCGAAGCGGGGGAGGGATGGGGAGGGGGCACCCGCCTAAGCACCCCCACCCCTCAGCCCCCCTCACGCCACCCGCAACGCCCCCGCGGTGTCGTGGTAGAACCCGTTCACCAGCGGCGCGTCGATCAGCCCGCCCAGTTCCGCGGCCACCTCCGTCCCGTCGCGCCGCCCATCCAGCACCGCCCGGAACGCCTCGGCGACGCGCACCATGTCCATCGCCTGCGGCGACAGGCGGAAGCGCGAAACCCCCATTTCCAGCAGCGCCGGCACTTCCGCCGCCAGGCACAGGCAGCCGTGCGACATCGTCTGCGTCCCGTTGACGGTCAGGAACGGCTGGCCGTCCATCGTCGTCACCGGCATGCCGTCCGGGTCGTTGCCGCAGACGAACTGGCAGCCGTCCTTGTGCAGCCCGTGGGCGCGCGCGTGGTAGCAGCGGGCCGAGATGGCGAGCGGCGCCCGCCCCCAGACCTGCACCTCGGTTTCTACCCCCAGTTCGCGCCCGGCCTTCGCCAGCACCGCGACGGTGGCCGCCGGCAGTTCCGCCGGCAGCGACACCGCCACCGCGCCGCGCCCGGCCATCCAGCCCAGCGTCGCCTCGTTGTAGACGTTGATCGTCGGCCCGACCGCATGGGGCCGCCCGGCCAGCAGCGCCAGCGCCCCCATGTCGTTCGCCTCGATGAACGCGGCATCGGACTCCACCAGATCGCGCATCGCCGACCGTTCGCGCTCGCTGCCGACCAGGATCGGGCTGGCGAGCCACACCGTCTTGCCGGCGGCGCTCAGCCGTTCGATCACGTCCCCCATCGCCTCGGCGAAGAAGGGCGCCCGCTTGAAGCAGACGATCTCGCCGACGATCACGGTGTCCACCGGCGCCTCGTCGGCGATGCGGGCGTAGAAGTCGCGCCAGCGGTCGACCGGCCAGTTGAACAGCACCGGCCCCAAAGTGAGTGACGCAGTCATTCCGTAAAACTCCTCACCGCCATCCGCGGGTATAGGCACCGGTGGTCTGGGTTCCGCCTTCGACCATCGCCTGCAAATCGATGTGCGGCACCGGCCGGCCGGCGGCGAAGGTCTCCAGCGCCTCGCGATAGGCGCGCACCACCGCGGCGATATAGGCCTTGCCGCGCTGCCGCCCCTCGATCTTCAGCGCCCGCACGCCGGCCGCCTTCAGCTCCGGCAGCAGGTCCATCGCGTTGAGGCTGGTCGGCTCCTCGAACAGATAGGCCGGGCCCTCCCCGACGCCGTCACCGGCGACGAAGCGGCCCTTGCACAGCGTCGGATAGCCGGCCTGCTCGCCCTCGCCGAACACGTTGATGGTGAAGCCGCCCAGCGTGGAGGCCAGCGCGCCGCCCCGCTGCTCGTAGCGGACATGGTTGGCCGGCGAACAGACGCCCTGCTTGTTGGGCGACAGGCCGGTGGCGTAGGAGGACAGCGAACAGCGCCCCTCCGCCATCGGGCAGAGGCCGCCGAAGACGAACACCTCGGTCTCGATGTCGATCTCGGCGTTCAGCTTGGCGATTTCCGGCACCGTCAGCACGCGCGGCAGCACGACGCGCCGCACGCCGAAGGCATCGCGGTACAGCCGGATCGCCTCGACATTGGCGGCAGAGGCCTGGACCGACAGGTGCAGCCGCAGGTCGGGATGGCGCTTGGCGGCATAGGCCAGCAATCCCGGATCGGCCAGGATGACCGCGTCCACCTTCAACCGCGCCGCATCGTCCACCGCCTTCTGCCAGGGGCCGAGATTGCCGGCCTGCGGATAGGTGTTGATGGCGACATAGACCTCGACGCGGCGCGCATGGGCGTAGTCCACCGCGTCGGCAACATCCTGCCGGGTGAAGTTCAGCCCCGGAAAATTGCGGGCGTTGGTTTCGTCCCGGAAGCCGAGATAGACGGCATCGGCCCCCGCATCGACGGCGGCACGCAAAGCGGCCGGCGTCCCCGCCGGGCAGATCAGTTCGAAATTGTCCATGATTCCTCAGGCCCTCGTGCCCGGCAGCGCCCCGGTGATGCGCGCCTCCACCCGCTCGATCCCCCGCCGCAGCGGCGGCGGCAGTAGCCGGCGCGCCGCCTCGATCCGGTCCAGCACCGGCCCGGCATTGCGCCGCAGCACCGGCAGGGCGCGGGCCAGCGGCCCGGCGATGGAAGCGGCGTCGGCCACCAGATCCATCTCCTCCTCGCCGTCCAGCGTGTTGCGCAATGCCAGGATCAGCGCGGTGTCGCCGGAAATGCTCAGCTCGCGCCGGAAGAACAGCGCATCGCCGTCGATCCGCCCCTCCAGCAGGTCGAGCAGCTTGGCATAAGGCCCGCGAACCACAGCGTCGGCCCCCGTCTCGTCCACACCGTCAACCCCACAGGGCAGGGCATGCAGCGACAGATCATGCCCGACACGCATCAGCAGGGCGACCGGCGCGTCCACCGGCTCGATCAGCACGCGGGCGTCCGGCATCTCGCGCAGTGCCTCGAAGGCACGCGGATGCCGCTCGGCCAACAGCCGCAGCAGCCGGGCGAGCAGCGCGTCGCTGGCCCGCCGCCCCAGCTTGGGCACCAGCCCCAGCCCGGCCCGGCTCAACCCGGTTTCGAACCGGCGGGCGCGCTCGTAGAAGGCAGGGGCATCGGAGGCGAAAACATTCGGTGCGACATCGGGATCGCGCATGGGCGGCTTCCCTCCTCATCGGTCATTCCGCCGCCCATGAAAGCCGGTAACCGCCTGACGTCATTGACCTCGGTCAAGTTCAAGCTTGAAAGGCTCCGCCGTCAGGCCGCACTCGCCAACCCGGCCCGGTCGATCAGGTCGTACAGCTCGCGGTCCTCGCGGCCGATGCGGTGTTTCAGCGCGGCGACCACCTCCCGCGTCTCGCGGATGAAGGCGGCCGGGTCCTTGGCGACGGCCACCGGGCCGGGCCAGCGCGTGCGGTACTGGTCGAACCGTCCCCGCAGATCGCCCATTTCCGTCTGGAACCGCGCCGCCGTGCTGCGCAGCGCGGCATCCGGATGGGCCAGCAGCCGGGGATAGAGCGCGCTGTCCTCCAGCGACAGATGGACGGCGAAGGTGCCGAACAACTCCCGCACTGCGGCGATCAGCGCCGCCGGGTCCGCCTCCACGGTGCGCGAGGCGAGCAGCGCCTCGATGCGCCCGACCAACTGGCCGACATTGGTATGGTGGTCGCGGTAGAGCGCGGTGCTGACGGTGACTTTGGACATGATGCTGTCTCCAACCGGGGCCGCCCTTCATGGGCCGCGTTGAAGCCAGAATGCCGGCCGGCGGGTCCGGCATCGTTGCGCCACCGCAAACAACTCCTATTCGCACTACTGTCAGTGATTGGCCCACAGCCCCGGCGTCACAAAGTCCCGAATGTGGTCCCACTCACAGCGCCCAGACGGCAATGCGCCCAGGATCGCTCCAACGCCGCAAACCACCCCCGGTCGGATGGACGGCGCCGAACCTCGCCGGACGGAGCGATCCCATGACCATCCTCTGCATCACCGCCGCCACGTCGATCCTGAGCCTGGGCCTGCTGGTCGGGTGCGATCTCTGTTTCACTCTGACGTCGGACATCGCCAGGACCAGGACCGCCCCATCCACCCGCCGGCGGTCCGGCGAGGACGTCATGGGGTAGGCTCCGCCGCTTACGGCTGACCGCTGCCGCCCGCCGCGCCATAGACATGGCCGGTGGTGAAGCTGGCATCCTCCGCGGCAAGCTGGACATAGATGCTGGCAAGCTCCGCCGGCTGGCCCGGACGGCCGAACGGGGTCTGGCTGCCGAACTGCTTCAGCTTCTCCTGGCTGGCACCGCCGCTGACCTGCAAGGGGGTCCAGATCGGGCCGGGAGCCACGCCGTTGACGCGGATGCCCTTGTCGGCCAGTTGCTTGGCCAGCGACTTCACGTAATTCATCGTCGCCGCCTTGGTCTGGGCATAGGCGTACAAATCCGGCGTCGGGTCATAGGCCTGTTCCGACGTGGTGCCGATGATGACCGACCCCGGCTTCAGGTGGGGCAGGGCGGCCTTGATGATCCAGAAGGGGGCGTAGATGTTGGTCTTCATCGTCGCGTCGAATTCCTCGCTGCTGACGTCGAGGATCGACGGGAAGGCCTGCTGCCGCGCGGCGTTGCAGACGACGATGTCCAGCCCGCCCAGGCCCGCGACCGCATCGGCCACCAGCTTTTGGCAGAAGCCCTCGTCGCGCAGATCGCCGGGGATCGCCACCGCCTTGCGGCCGGCCTTCTCGATCAGCGCGACGACCTCACGGGCGTCCGGCTCTTCGGAGGGGAAATAGTTGATGGCGACGTCGGCGCCCTCGCGGGCATAGGCGATGGCGGCGGCCCGGCCCATGCCGGAATCGCCGCCGGTGATCAGCGCCTTGCGCCCGGCCAGCCGGCCGGAGCCCTTGTAGCTGGTCTCGCCATGGTCGGGCGGCGGATCCATGTCGCGGGCCAGCCCCGGCCAGGGCTGCGACTGGCCGTTGAAGGGCGGGCGCGGGTATTTGCTGCGGGGGTCCTGCGGCGTGACGGTGTCGTCCTTGCGGTCCATACCTGTCTCCTGATTCGGCACTCTGTGTGCGACGCGGTGAAGCGCCCCACACAGAACCGGTCGGAACAGGAATGGTTGCCGCAACCCTGACCGTCAGCCAAACGGGGTCCTCAGCCGCACATGCCGCCGCAGCAGGAGCCGTTGCGCCGGGCCAGCAGCCGCTCATAGGCGATGCTGACCACGCCGGCCGGCGGGATCACGCCCTGCAGCAGCGCCATCACGTCGGCCTCCAGCGTGCCCGGCGGGATGTCCGTCACCTCGCAGACCGAGGCGCCGCTGCCGTCCGGCCCCAGCCGGGCATCCGCCGCCGTGACCGCCACATCGCCGTTGCGGGCAATGCACACGCGCAGGCTGGTCGCCACCGCACCCTCGGGCCGGGAGATGCGGACCTGCCAGACCTCGGGACCCTGCTGCAGATACTCCCAGGCGAAGCCGGCGCCGAACAGGCTCAGCAGCTGGTGGTGCAGCGGACGCGGGTCATGGTCGTTGACCAGCGAGAAACCGTCGCCGGGCGTCAGGTCCTGCACCGACTGGAAGATCAGCTGGTGGCGCTGATAGGGCGGGATGGCGCGGAGATCGAGAACCGGTTCGGCCTGGGCGGTGGGGGAGGTGGTGGTCGGCATCGTCGTCCGTCTGGTCTGTGGGGGAGCGGCAGGATCGCCATGCCCCCCTGTACCCCGGATCGCCGCCCCCTTCTTTGCTCCAGCACAAACGCCGGAGAGGGTGGGGCGCTCAGCCGGCCATCGCCCCTGTCAATGCGGAGGCGAAAGCCCGGTCCTCCTCGACCGACAGCAGGGTGTCGGTGGCCGGCACCAGCGTCGTCTCCTCCTTCTGGATGTGCAGGACCAGGGCGCGGACCAGCTCCTCGCCGAAGCTGCGAAAGACCGGCCAGCTGTCCCAGTCGAACCCCTCCCGCAGAGCCAGCGCGCAGAAGCGGCCCAGCCGACGGATGATCGGGCGCATGTGTTCGTGGTCGTCCAGCAGGTCGGCCGTCCACTCATGCCCGCCCGCCACGGCCAGCGCCGGGAACAGCGCCTCTTCCGCCGAGAAATGGCTCTCCAGCGGGCCGTCCAGCTCCGCGGCCAGGGCGGCGACGGTGTCGCGTTCCTCCGCCGTCAGCACCGGCAGGCTGTCCTCGCCATGGCGGCCGAACAGGGCTTCCAGCCGGTCCAGCAGGTCCATCACGCGGTGATGGTCGTCATGCAGGATGCGGCCGGTCAGGCTGTCGGTGTGCATCACCGTATCTCCGTCGAATGAGCCTCAATCGAATGGCCGGGCCGCCCGTCCGCGGCGGCAAGATCGGCCAGGAAAGCGTCAAGCTCCAGCCCATAGGCCTCGGCCGCCTCGCGCACCGTCATGAACGGCGCCATGGCGCAGCCGGGGCAGGCGAGGCCATGGCGAAGCAGCACCGGCACCACCGCCGGCCGCGCGCTCATCAGCTCGGCCATCGTCAGATCGGCGAGCTTCATATCGGCAAACGCCATATCGGCGACCGTCATTTCCGCATGCTCCGGCACAGGGGGACAGGCCGCCACCATAGCCACCACGCCGCAAGCGATCTTTGCGCCACAGCAACCCTGCCGGAGATCACTCCCGCTTTGGCACCGGCGGCAGATCCTCGGCGATGACGACCAGCGCGTGCGGCTTGCGGATCACCACCTGCTGCCGGCCGCTCTCGACGATGCCCTGGCTTTCCCAGGCCGACAGGGTGCGGCTGACGGTGTGCAGCGTCGTCCCCGTCATCTCCGCCACATCCTGGCGCGACAGCGGAAAGTCGATCTCCACCCCCGCCTCGACCCGCCGTCCGGCCTGCCGCACCAGCCGCAGCAGGGCATGGGCGATGCGGCGCTCCACCCGCTCCGTCGCCACCTCGCGCAGGCGGTTCTGCAGCTCGCGCAGCCGGCCGCCGATGATCGACAGCGCGTTGCGGGCGATGGCGGGATGGCGGTCCATCAGCTCGGTCATCGTCGCCGCCGGCCAGGACAGCTCGACGCAGTCGGCCACCGCCACCGCATCGGCCGGATAGAGCCCGTCGGTGAAGATCGCCAGCGTCCCGAACATCTCGCCGGGGCCGATGAAGCGCATCACCACCTGCTGCCCGTCAGGGCCGGTCTGCACGATCTTCACCCGCCCGTCGATCAGCGCATGGCCGGCCGCCGCCGGCTCCCCCTGGGTGAAGACGGCGGTGCCGCGGGGATGCAGCCGGGGCCGCGCCAGCGCCACTGCGTCGGCCAGCGCACCGGTATCGAGGCCGGCGAACAGCGGCATGCCGCGCAGAACGGCGGGATCGGGGGGCGGGGGCATGGCGGTCGTCCTGGCTCGCTGTGCGTGATCTGTATCCATTCGTGCACGACTTTGTTGCGGCTCAAAGCGCGAAATCCCGGCCGCCACCAGAATGACGCGCTACACCACCGCCTGACAGCACCACCGAAAGCCCCCACGCCATGCCCGCTCCCGTCACCAGCGCCCACCGGCTGATGTATCCGGCCGCGTCCCTCTTCGCCGCGCTGGCCGTTCCGCTGTGGCTGGCGCAGATCGGCGGCCTGCTGCCGCTGGGCTGGTCCCCGGCGATCCATGCCCACGAGATGACGCTGGGCTATGCGCTGGCGGTGGTCGGCGGCTTCCTGATGACCCGGCTGTCGCGCCCGATGCTGGCGGCAGCATTCCTGTCCTGGCTCGCCGGACGGCTGGCGCTGCTGGCCGGATTGCCGGTGGCGCTGGCCCTGCCGATTGCCTTCGCCTATCCCGTTCTGCTGTTCATTGTCGCCGGCCTGCCGTTCCTGCGCACCAGCCGCAGCGGCCACAATGCGGTGTTCGGCCCGCTGATCGGCGCCTTCCTGGTCGCCGAAGGGCTGTTCTGGGCGTCGCAACTGGGCCTCGTCCAAGGCGTCGGCCAGCCGGTCGGACTGCTGCTGATCGCCACGCTGCTGCTGACCATGGGCGGGCGCGTCATCCCCGCCGCGACCGCCGGCGCCCTGCGCCGGCAGGGGATCACCCTGACCCAGCGAGTCCAACCGAGGCTGGAGGCGATGGGCATCGCCGGCGCCGCCCTCTGTCTGCTGTCGGCCGCCACCGGCCTGCTGCCATTGCTGGGTGGCGCCGGCGCTGCGATGACCGGCACAAGCGCGCTCCTCCGTCTCGCCCGCTGGAAGCCCCATCGCCTGCTGCGCCGGCCGGAGATCGCCAGCCTGCATCTGGGCTATCTCTGCCTCGGCGCCGGCTGGCTCCTGGTGGCTGGCGCTGCGCTGTTCGACCTGCCGCCCGCTGCCGGCTGGCACATGCTGGGGATCGGCGCGCTCGGCATCCTCGCCAGCGCCATGACCATCCGCACCACCCTGCAGCGGGAGGCGGAGCCGGAGCGCTTCCCGCCCGCCGCCACCGTCGCCGTCGCGCTGATGGCCAGCGCCGCCGCTCTCCGTGTGGCGGCGGTCTGGATGCCGTCGATGCCCCTGCTGACGGCCGCGGCGGGCTTCTGGACACTCGGCCAGCTTTTGACCGCCGCAGTGCTGCTCACCCGGCCCAGACGGGCAGGACGATGACGCCGCCCCCCTGAAAGGCTGTAAGTTCTTAAAGATTTTTCTTGGCCGTCATCCCCGCGTTCGCGCTACGGGATGCACACAACTCAGACCGATATTAAGCCTCTGGAATAAAAGGTACTTTGCGTCATCCCCGCGAAGGTGGGGATCCAGGAAACTCCGCAATGAAGCGGCTGAAACGGCTGGATTCCCGCCTTCGCGGGAATGACGGCCGAGGGAGGCGCATGATGAGAGCCGATGCAAGGCGGTTCAAACCTGAAGCGTTTCTCGCCAGCAGTCATAACCCCTCACCCCCGCTGCCAGATGCCCTTGCCGGGCAGCCGCTCACGGTCATGCGGACGGTCGAAGTCCAGCGCCGGCCCCTTCGGCACGATCAGCGTCGGGTTGATGGCGGGGTTGGTGTAGTAGCCGGCCTTGATGTGGTCGATCTTCACCGTGTCGCGGATGCCCGGCCACTGGTACAGCTCGCGCAGGTAGGCCGACAGGTTCGGGTAATCCTCGATCCGCCGCAAATTGCACTTGAAGGCGCCGTGATAGGCGGCGTCGAAGCGCACCAGCGTCACGAACAGCCGCCAGTCGGCCTCCGTCAGATGCTCCCCGGCCAGATAGCGGCTGGCCGACAGATGCTGCTCCAGCCGGTCGAGCGTGGCGAACAGCCCGTCGAACGCCTCGTCGTAGCTGGCCTGCGACTTAGCGAAGCCGCAGCGGTAGACGCCGTTGTTGACGCTGGCATAGACCGCCTCGTTCCAGCGGTCGATCTCCGGCCGCAGCGGTTCGGGATAGAGGTCCAGCCGGTTGCCGGTCAGCCCATCGAAGGCGCTGTTCAGGATGCGGATGATGTCCGCCGATTCGTTGTTGACGATCCGCCCCTCCTGCCGGTCCCACAGAACCGGCACCGACACCTTGCCGGTGTAGGTCGGGTCGCTCGCCGTATAGAGGCTGTAATGGTGGCGGAAGCGGCCGATGCGCGGTCCGCCGTCCTGCTCCTCCGCATAGACCCAGCCATCCTCGCCCAGCACCGGCTCGGCTACCGACAGGCCGATCACCCCCTCCAGCCCCTTCAGCGCGCGGAAGATCAGCGTACGCGAGGCCCAGGGACACAGGTAGGAGACATACAGGTGATAGCGCCCGGCCGCCGCCGGCAGGGTAGAGCGCCCCTCCGCATCCGGCGCGCCGTCCGGCGTGATCCAGTCGCGGAAGCGGGTCGGTTCACGGTGGAAGGCGCCGCCCTTGATCTCACTGGCCGCGATGTCGCCCTTCACCCAAACGCCGTTCACAAGCTGCGGCATCGCGGTCTCTCCTGTCGATGTGGCCAATATGCGAAGGGGCCGGCGAACCGGCCCCTCCTACTCTGCAACAGCCGAACGCTGCCGGCGATCAGGACTTGACCGCTTCGACCTCGATCAGCAGCTGGATGTCGTCGCCGATGGCCGGAGCGCCGTACTTCATGCCGAACTCGGTGCGCTTGACCGTGCCGCGGGCGGAGAAGCCGGCGGTCTCCAGCTTGCTGGCCGGGCTGACGCCGTCCTTGTTGAAGGTGACGTCCAGCACCACCGGCTTGGTCACGCCCAGCATGGTCAGGTCGCCATGCAGCTTGCCGGTCTTGTCGCCGGTCTTCTCGATCTTGCTGCTCTTGAAGGTCATCTTCGGGAACTCCTTCGCATTGAAGAAGTCCGGAGAGCGCAGATGCTCGTCACGCTTGGCGTGGTTGGTGTCGACACTGGTGGTGTCGATGGTGACGTTGACCACGCTCTTCTCGACGGCGTCCTTATCGAAGGTCACGTCGCCGCCGACCGTGTTGAAGCGGCCGATCACGTTGGAGAAGCCGACATGGTTGACGATGAAGGCGACGGCCGTGTGCGCCGGGTCGATCTTGTAGCTGACCGGGGCGGCGAAGGCGGGGGCAAAGGAACCGGCAGCGGTCGCGGCGAACAGGGCGGCGGCGAACAGGGTCTTCTTCATGAACGGAACTCCGAAAAAACAGGATGAATGGAGGAAAGGAAGGATCAGTAGGGCGACGCTTCGCCGCCGGTCAGCGCATAGGCCGCACCGATGGCGACCAGCGCCGGAAGGACTGCGACCACCGTGACGGCGGCCGACGAGGCGGCACGGCCGATCAGGCCGTCACCCCGGGGAAGGAAGCGGCGGACATGGCCGGCGAACAGGGCGGGCAGGGCCAGCAGAAGCACCGCGGCCTGGGTCTGGGTGAACAGGGCCAACACGGCGGCCAGCAGCAAAGCGATGCCGGTCGCCACGCGCCCCGACAGGCCCCAGCCATGGCGCTCCACCGGCCAGTTCCACAGCAGGAACGCGCCGGCCGACGCCGCCAGCGCCAGCGCCATCTGGGCGATGGAGGCCGACGAGCCGATCAGCGCGGTGCCGCCGACCGCCAGCGCCAGCGCCAGCAGCGAGGCGGCCGGCGCCGTCGGGCTCTCGGCCATTTCCGAACCGCGGGCAAAAGCGACCCACGCCGCGGTGCCGAGCAGGACCAGCACACTGACGACCGCCGCCACGGAATCGAGCGCCGGCAGGGCGATCCACAGCAGCGAAGCGGCCAGCCAGACCGCCAGCACCACCGAAGCGACCCGCCCGCGGACGCCCACCGCATCGGCAACCACACCCAGCAGCAGCCCGGCGGCCGACGCCCAGAACAGCTTGCCCATGCTGGACGGCGGCGGCAGGGCCGGCAGGCCGATCACCAGCGCGAAGACGACCAGGAAACCGGCGGCGATGCCGGCCGCCGCCAGCGAACGGCGCAGCAGGTGCAGGACGCCGACCAGGATCAGCCCGACCAGCAGGGGCAGTACGCTGGATTGAACGAAGGGGTCTTGAAGCAGCTCGGACATGGGGGGACAGCCGGGTCTCGATAGGGTGGCGCAGGTTGCGCTTGGTCATGACCCTAACCTGTGCTCTGATAAGCGCGAATTCAGGAGATTTGCAAAAAGCATCTGCAGAAATGAGCGGGAATAAATGCTAAGTAGCAGCAATTGGGACGATCTTCGCTTTCTGCTGGCCGTGGCCCGGCATGGGTCCTTGTCGGCGGCGGCGCGCGTCCTGGGGGTGAACCACAGCACCGTTCTGCGCCGGGTGACCGCGCTGGAACAGGCGATGGGCGCCCGGCTGTTCGACAAGCTGCCCGGCGGCTATGTCCTGACCGCGGCCGGCGACGAGATGCACCGGGTGGCGCAGAAGATGGAGGAGGATTTGGCCGCCGCCAACCGGCTGCTGTCCGGCCGCGACACCCGGATCAGCGGCAGCCTGCGCGTGACCACCGTCGACATCCTGACCCTCTACATCCTGCCGCGCCACATCGCCGCCTTCCGCCGGCTCCATCCCGAACTGCGCGTCGATCTGGTGGCGGCGGAGGCCTCGCTCAGCCTGACCAGGCGCGAAGCCGACGTGGCGATCCGCGCCACCAGCAGCCCGCCGGAAAACCTTGTCGGCCGTGCCGTGTCCGGCCTCGCCTTCGCCGTCTATGGCGCCGCCGCCTGGCTGGACGCGGCGGACAGCACCGGCGATTTCGACCGCCACCCCTGGGTCGGGCTGGACGAGTCCTTCGACCACACCAACCTCGCCCACTGGATGAAGCGGACGGTGCCCGAGGCCTCCGTCGGCTACCGCGTCAACTCGGTGGCGGGCGCGGTGGAGGCGGTGCGGGCCGGCATCGGCCTTGGCCTGCTGCCCTGTGGCGTGGTCGACCGCGACCCCGCCTTCCGCCGCATCGGCGATCCGGTGCCGGAGGCCGACGCCAAGCTCTGGCTGCTGACCCACGAGGATCTGCGCCACATGGGCCGCGTCCGTGCCTTCCTCGACTTCATGGCCGACGCGCTCACCCGAGAGCGCGACCTGCTGGAGGGGCGTTGTCCGTTGCCAATCTCCCTCTCCCTCCCGAAATCCCCCTCTCCCCCCCGGGCTCCCTCTCCCCCCCGGGGAGAGGGGGATGCATAGCGAGGATTCTCGGGCAGGCACGCCGCGCGTCCCCCTCACCCTAACCCTCTCCCCGGGGGGGAGAGGGGATTCCACCGGCGCCGCGAGACGCAGGCATCCCATAACCCGCCCGATGCGACCCCCGCCGCCGGGTCGACCAAGTAAACTGCGGATCGTCGACGATCAGGTGCCGGTGGTCCGACAGCCGGTTGCGCTCCAGCCAGCCGACCGTCGCCTCCAGCTCCGACAGCGTCATTTCGGAACGCGCCTTCTTCATCAGCCGCTTCAGCACGGCGTTGTAGATGTGGTAGCCGGTCGGCCCCTCGGCGACGAGATTGTTGTCCTCGTCCTCGATCACCTGCGCGGCGACCAATTGGCCGATGCGCTGGCGCAGGTGATGCTCCGCCGCGCTCGGCGTCAGCGGCAACTCCCCTGGGTCACGCCCCTGCGCCCCGAAGTCCGGCCCAGGCGCCACCACGGCGAAGCTCAGCGCCGTCGCGTTGGATTCCAGCGGGATGATCTCCGGCTCCCGCTCCGCCGACCGTTCGAACGGCAATTCCTGCTGCGGTCGGCGGGTCTTCACCATGGCGCGGGTTCCCTGCTGGGTCTCCACCATGGTGCGGAACTGCTCGAACAGCGCGTCGGAGGGGTGGTAGATCAGCGCCCGCTGCCGGTCATAGGGGCCGCCATGCGGGTCCACCCGCGTCGCCCGCGCGATCGCCTGCTCCAACCAGGGGCGCGATCGGATGTGCGTCAGGCAGGCGACATGGGTGATCGACGGTGCGTCCAGCCCCTCATAGGCCATGGCGACGGAGACCAGCACCGCCGGCTCGGGGCGCAGCCGGAAAGCCGCCACCACCTCCTGCGCGTCGCGGCACTCGGAAATGGCGAGCCGCGCCATGCGGCCAGCCTGCGCCTTCGGCATCCAGCCTTGCAGCGTCTCCAGATAGAAGCGCGCCGTCCCCTGATCGGGCGCGATCACCAGCAGCTTGCCCAGCCCCGCATCGTCGCGCCCCGCCGGCAGCTTCAGCTCCGCTCGTCGCTTCGCCCGATGCTCCCGGCAGGAGCGGTAGGCCTCGCGCAGCATCGCCTGGGCGAAGCCGGTGCGCAGCGCGGTGAACAGGGCGTCGCGCGTGTTCTCCCCCGCCTTCGACAGCGCATCGACCCAGCGGTTGGTCCGCTCCGCATCCAGCCAGGAGGCCGACCCGTCCATCGCCCCGAAGGTGACCGGCAAAATCGCCTTTTCCGCCAGCGCCTGCCGGCGGGAATAACCGACCACCGCCCAGCCCGGCGCCTTGAAGTCGATCTCCCGCACCTTGCGCGTCCCCTGCGGCGCGCGGTAGGGCAGCCACAGGATCGGCCGCCCGTCGGCGCGCTCCAGCGTCCCGCTCATCAGCAGCCGGGCCGACGCATTCTCCAGCAGCGGCAGGATCGACCGGCTCCAGGCCGTTTCCTCCTCCACCGCCGCCATGCGGTCGGTGTCGAACACCGCCGGCAGATGGTGCAGCTCGTCCACCGCCAGCAGATAGCGGTGACGGCGGAACTCCTGCAGATGCAAATCCGGCGCGGCGGCCACCGCCTGATATGTGGTGATATAGCCCTGCAATCCGCGGCAGAGGTCCCGCCCGTTCTCCGCCGCCCGCAGGGCGATATTGTGTCCCAACAGCTCGCGCCAGCGCGGATCGACGAAGGCCTCCTCCGCCTGCTGGCGCAGGCTGTCGCGCGGCACGATCCAGCAGACGCGGTCGATCCGCCCCGCCTTGTGCAGCGCCGCCGCCATGATGACCGGCAGCAGCGACTTCCCCCCGCCGGGCGTCACCGCCGCCAGAACGTCGCGAACCTCCGTCTGCTGCTGGCCGATGGCGTTGGCGATGGCGCTGACCAGTTGCTGATGGGTTCTCAGCTGCGGCATTCCACCCTGCTGGCTGTGGCACGAGGGAGGAGCAAGCCTAAATTCCCGCGAGTCCCCCAGTCATGGGTGCAATCGAAGGTGTCGAACCCCATCGGGAGTAGCGCAGTCCCCGGTCGGGGGCAGCGATTCGCGCCGCCTAAGCCCTATGACGACGACCGACGGCAGCATACTGACGTACGCACCTTAACGCCCAGTACGGCAACAGGCTCAACATCGGCGCGGATCGGCCAAAAGGCAGAGCACCAGCGGCACCTCCGTTTTTGAGTTGCGTACCTCAAAACGCGGGCATATGTTCGCGTCATGAACAATCAAGTCAACGATGCACCCCTGACCCTGCGCGACGTGGCCGCTGCCGCCGGCGTCAGCCTGGCCACCGCCGACCGGGTGGTCAACGGCCGCCCCGGCGTCAGCGCCAAGACCGCGACCAAGGTGCAGGAGGCGGTGCAGCGCCTGGGCTTCCGCCCGTTGGCTGCCGCGGCGGAACTGGCGCGGGCGCGCTCCTGGCGCTTCGCCGTGGTTCTGCCCGGCGGCGGCAACCGCTTCATGATGGACATCGCCGACAACATCCGCGCCCAGGCCGATTGGTTCCGCGCCCGCCGCATCGGGGTGGAGATCGTCGAGACCGACGTGTTCGACGCCGACACCCTGGCGGCGGAGCTGGCGACCCTGCCGGGCCGCTTCGACGCGGTGGCGCTGGTGGCGCTCGACCATCCGCGCATCCGCGCCGCCATCGACGATCTGGTGGAAGCCGGCATGGCGGTGGTGACGCTGGTGTCGGACGCGCCATCGTCGCGGCGCCAGCATTATGTCGGCATCGACAACATCGCCGCCGGCCGCACCGCCGGATCGCTGGTCGGCCGCTTCCTCGGCCCCCCGCGCAATGGTGAGGCTGGCGGCTCCGTCGGCATCGTCACCGGCTCCGGCAGCCTGCGCGACCATGCCGAGCGCCGCTTCGGCTTCGGGCAGGTGCTGGCGGAGGAATATCCCCACCTCACCCGCCTGATCCCGGTGGAGGGCCGCGACGATCCCGAGCGCAACCGCGATCTGGTCCGCCGCATGCTGGCCGACACCCCCGATCTGGTGGCGATCTACAACACCGGCGAAGGCTCGGTCGGCATCGGCGAGGCGCTGGCCGAGGCCGGTCTCGCCCGCAAGATCCTGTGCGTCGGACACGAGCTGACCCCCGCCACCCGCCGCATGTTGCTGGACGGCACCTTCGCCGCCCTGGTCGCCCAGGATCCGGGGCACGAGGCGCGCTCGATGGCGCGGGTGCTCCATGCCCTGGTCACCGGACAGGAAATCGTCGCGGCGCAGGAACACATCCGGGTCCAGGTCATCCTGCGCGACAACCTGCCCTGAACGACATCAAAGCCCGACGGGCATCAGAAAAGGTCGACAGTCATGTTTCTCGGGATCGACATCGGCACGTCCAGCATCAAGGCGGTGCTGACCGACACCGACGGGTCCGTCGCCGGCAGCGCGTCCCGCCCCTGCACCGTCTCCCGTCCCCATCCCCTGTGGTCGGAGCAGGAGCCGGAGGATTGGGTCGCCGCCGCCATCGCCGCGGTCGACGAACTGGCCGAACGCCAGCCGGCGGATCTCGCCGCCGTCGCCGGAATCGGCTTCTCCGGCCAGATGCATGGCGCGGTTCTGCTGGGCGCCGACAACCGGGTGCTGCGCCCGGCCATCCTGTGGAACGACGGCCGCTCCCACCGCCAATGCGCGACGCTGGAGGAAACCCTCCCGACGCTCCGTTCCATCAGCGGCAACATCGCCATGCCCGGCTTCACCGCCCCCAAACTGCTGTGGGTGGCGGAGGAGGAACCGGAAATCTTCGCCGCTCTCGCCAAGGTCCTGCTGCCCAAGGCCTATGTCCGCTGGCGGATGACCGGCGCGATGGTGGAGGAGATGTCGGACGCCTCCGGCACGCTGTGGCTCGACGTGGCCCGCCGCGACTGGTCCGACGATCTGCTCGCCGCCACCCGCATGACCCGCGCCCACATGCCGGATCTGGCCGAAGGCTCCGACGCCGTCGCCCGGCTGTCGCCCGAATTGGCCCGCCGCTGGGGCATGCCGACGCCGCCGGTGGTGGCGGGTGGGGCAGGGGATTGCGCCGCCAGCGCCGTCGGGCTCGGCGCCATCACGCCCGGCGACGGCTTCCTCAGCCTCGGCACCTCCGGCGTGGTGTGGCGGACGACCGACCGTTTCCTGCCCAACCCGGCGATGGCGGTCCATGCCTTCTGCCACGCGCTGCCCGGCGTCTGGCACCAGATGGGCGTCATGCTGTCGTCGGCCGCCTCGCTCGCCTGGGCCGCCTCCACCCTCGGCGCGCCGGAGGCGGAACTGCTGGCCCCCCTCGGCGACGCGGTCGACGGCCCGTCGCCGGTCGCCTTCCTGCCCTATCTGTCGGGCGAGCGCACCCCCCACAACGACGCCACCGTCCGCGGCCTGTTCGCCGGCCTGTCGGCGGAGACCGACCGCAACGCCATGGTGCAGGCGGTTCTCGAAGGCGTCGCCTTCGCCTCCCGCGATAATCTCGTGGCACTCGGCGAAGGCGCCGGCGCCCCCACCTCCCTCGACCTCGCCGGCGGCGGTTCCCGCTCCCGGCTGTGGGCGCGCATCTGCGCCGACGCGATCGGCGTCACCATCCACCGCATCGAGGACGGCGAGGTCGGCGCCGCGCTCGGCGCCGCCCATCTCGGCCGCATGGCGGCGACCGGCGAGCCCCCCGCCACCGTCTGCCGCAAGCCCCGTCGTCTTGAGACCTTCACCCCCGATCCGGCCCGCGCCGAGGCGTACAGCCAGGCCTGGCTGCGCTGGCGCCGGCTCTACCCCCTTGCCAAGGAGTTCGCGTCTTGAGCACCGCCTCTTTCTTCGGCGACCTGTCCCCGGTGGCCTATCGCGGGCCGGACAGCCGCGACCCGCTGTCCTACCGCTGGTACGACAAGGACCGCGTGGTGCTGGGCAAGCGGATGGAGGACCATCTGCGGCTGGCCGCCTGCTACTGGCACAGCTTCTGCTGGCCGGGCGGCGATCCCTTCGGCGGCGAGACCTTCCAGCGCCCATGGATGCGCCCCGGCCTGGACCCGATGCAGGCCGCGCGCGCCAAGGCCGACGTCGCCTTCGAGATGTTCCGCCTGCTCGACATCCCCTTCTTCTGCTTCCACGACCTCGACGCCGCCCCCGAAGGCGCCACGCTGGCCGAGAGCACCGACAACCTGAAGGCCATCACCGAGCTGTTCGCGGCGAAGATGGAGACCGCCAAGGTCCGGCTGCTGTGGGGCACCGCCAACCTGTTCTCGCACCGCCGCTACATGGCCGGCGCCGCGACCAACCCGGACCCCGACGTCTTCCTCTATGCCTGCGGTCAGGTCCGCGCGGCGCTGGAGGCCACCCACGCGCTGGGCGGCGCCAACTACGTCATGTGGGGCGGCCGCGAAGGCTATGAGACGCTGCTGAACACCGACCTGAAGCGCGAGCTGGACCAGATGGGCCGCTTCCTGGCGATGGTGGTGGAGCACAAGCACAGGATCGGCTTCGACGGCCCGATCCTGATCGAACCGAAGCCGCGCGAGCCGACCAAGCACCAGTACGACTTCGACGTCGCCACCGTCTACGGCTTCCTGGAGCGCTATGACCTGCTGGCCGACGTGCGGGTGAACATCGAGCAGAACCACGCCATCCTCGCCGGCCACAGCTTCCAGCACGAGGTGGCGCTGGCGCTGGCGCTGGGCATCTTCGGCTCGCTCGACATGAACCGCGGCGACGCGCTGCTGGGCTGGGACACCGACCAGTTCGCCAACGACATCGGCGAGCTCACCGTGGTCATGCACGACATCCTGAAGGGCGGCGGCTTCACCACCGGCGGCCTGAATTTCGACGCCAAGATCCGCCGCCAATCGCTCGACCCGGCGGACCTGCTGCACGGCCACATCGGCGGCATCGACACCTGCGCCCGCGCCCTGCTGCAAGCAGCGCAAATGCTGGAGGACAGCGCCCTGACCAAGCCGCTGGCCGAACGCTACGCCGGCTGGGACAGCGCGGAGGGGCAGGCGATCCTGTCCGGCAAGCGCGACCTCGCCACGCTCGCCGAACGGGCGCTGTCCGGCAACCTCACCCCCCAGCCGCGCTCCGGCCGGCAGGAGTATCTGGAGAACATCGTCAACCGCTACGTCTGAGAAGGGCACATGACATGCCCTCTCCCGCCCCGGGAGAGGGAGGGGACCCGCCGAAGGCGGGGAGGGTGAGGGGGAATGCAAGAATCCTGAACCGCACGGCTCCGTGCCTAACCCCTCACCCTTCCCACCGCTTCGCGGCGGGCCCCTTCCCTCTCCCGGGACGGGAGAGGGAGGTGATGCCCGCTCCACTGCTCTCATCCATCAACAAGGCCGCCACCCCAGGACGGCCATACAGGGAGGAAACACGATGAAGCACCGCCTCACCGCAACGGCCGCCGGCCTGTTCCTGACGCTGGCCGCCGCCACTACCATGACCTCGACGGCGGCGCTCGCCGCCGGCACCACCGTCGGCGTGTCCTGGTCCAACTTCCAGGAGGAGCGCTGGAAGACCGACGAGGCCGCGATCAAGGCCGTCATCGAGAAGGCCGGCGGCACCTATCTCTCGGCCGACGCCCAATCCTCGCCGGCCAAGCAGCTCTCCGACATCGAATCGCTGATCTCGCGCGGCGCCAATGCGCTGATCATCCTGGCGCAGGACAGCGACGCCATCCGCCCGGCGGTGGAGAAGGCCGCCGCCGAGGGCATCCCGGTCGTCGGCTATGACCGCCTGATCGAGATCCCGTCCGCCTTCTACATCACCTTCGACAACAAGGAGGTCGGCCGCCTCCAGGCGCGCAGCGTCTTCGCGCTGAAGCCCAAGGGCAACTACGCCTTCATCAAGGGCAGCTCCACCGACCCCAACGCCGACTTCCTGTTCGCCGGCCAGATGGAGGTGCTGAAATCCGCCATCGACCGGGGCGACGTGAAGAATGTCGGCGAGGCCTACACCGACAAATGGCTGCCGGCCATCGCCCAGCAGAACATGGAGCAAATCTTGACCAAGACCGGCAACAAGGTCGATGCCGTGGTCGCCTCCAACGACGGCACGGCCGGCGGTGCAGTGGCCGCACTGGCGGCGCAGGGCTTGGCGGGAACCGTGCCGGTGTCGGGCCAGGACGGCGACAAGGCGGCGCTGAACCGCATCGCGCTCGGCACCCAGACGGTTTCGGTGTGGAAGGACGCCCGTGAACTCGGCCGCCGCGCCGCCGAAATCGCCATGGAGCTGGCCGGCGGCAAGAAGATGACCGACATCGCCGGCGCCACCAGCTTCGACGGCGGCCCGAAGAAGCAGAAGATGACGTCCCTGTTCCTCACCCCCATCGCCATCACCAAGGACAACCTCGGCCAAGTCATCGACGCCGGCTGGGTGACCAAAGACGTGGTGTGCCAGGGCGTGAAGCCCGGCAGCGTCAAGGCCTGCAACTGATGGCGGAGCCGTCCACCACCCTGTCCCCGGCGTCCTCGACGGAGGCGCCGGTCGGACGGCGGGCCGGCATCGGCGACGCCCTGCGCGCGCTGGAGCTGGACACCCGCATGGTCGGGATGATCGGGGCGCTCGCCGTCGTCTGGATCGGCTTCGACATCCTGACCGGCGGCGCCTTCCTGACCCCGCGCAACCTGTGGAACCTGTCGGTGCAGACCGCGTCCGTCGCCGTGATGGCGACGGGCATGGTGCTGGTCATCGTCACCCGCAACATCGACCTGTCGGTGGGGTCCATCCTGGGCTTCACCGGCATGGTCGTCGGCGTGCTCCAGGCCCGCCTCCTGCCGGAGATCTGGGGCTTCGACAATCCGCTGACCTGGGTGGTGGCGGTGCTGGCGGCGATTGCCGTCGGCGGAGCGGTGGGGGCGCTGCAGGGCGCCGTCATCGCCTATCTCGGCGTGTCGTCCTTCATCGTCACGCTGGGCGGGCTGCTGGTCTGGCGCGGCGCGGCATGGTGGGTGACGACCGGCCAGACGGTGGCGCCGATGGACGGGCTGTTCAAGCGGCTGGGCGGCGGCTTCGACGGCGCCATCGGTGCCGGTCCCAGCTGGGCGGTCGGCATCGCCGCCATCCTGCTGTCGGTCGCCGCCATCGTGATGACGCGGCGGCGCCGCGCCGGTTTCGGCTTCCCCGTCCGGCCGCTGTGGGCGGAAGGGGTGGTGATCCTGCTGGTCGCCGCCGCCATCACCGGCGCCGTGCTGGTGGTCAACGCCTATCCGCTCCCCATCCCGGTGGTGCGCCGGATGATGGAGGCGCAAGGCCTTGCCACCGACGGCACCCTGCCGGTCGTCGCCCACGGCTTCGCCATCCCGGTGCTGATCGCGCTGGCGGTCGGCGTGGCGGTGACCTTCCTGTCGCGGCGCACCCGCTTCGGCCGCTATGTCTTCGCGCTCGGCGGCAACCCGGAGGCGGCGGAGCTGTCGGGCATCAACACCAAACGGGTTCTGGTGATGGTGTTCGGGCTGATGGGGGCGCTATGCGGCCTGTCCGCCTGCATCGCCACCGCCCGGCTGAACGCCGCCACCAACGCCAACGGCACGCTGGACGAGCTGTATGTCATCGCCGCGGCGATCATCGGCGGCACCTCGATGGCCGGCGGTGTCGGCACCATCCTGGGCGCGATGCTCGGCGCCATGGTGATGCAGTCCTTGCAGTCCGGCATGGTGCTGCTGGGGGTGGACGCGCCGATGCAGAACATCGTCGTCGGCGTCGTCCTGGTCGCCGCGGTCTACATCGACACGCTCTATCGCAGGGGGATGAAATGACCGGCCTTGTCATGGCGGCCCCCCAGGCCGCCCAAACCGCGACCCGCCCGCTGGTGGAGATGCGCGACGTCTCCATCGCCTTCGGCGGCATCAAGGCGGTGGACGGCGTCAGCATCGACCTCTATCCCGGCGAGGTGGTCGGTCTGCTCGGCCACAACGGCGCCGGCAAATCGACGCTCATCAAGATCCTGTCCGGCGCCTATGCCGCCGACCATGGCGAAATCCGGGTGAACGGCGAGCCGGTCCACATCACCAGCCCGCGCGACGCCAAGCGTTGCGGCATCGAGACGATCTACCAAACCCTCGCTCTGGCCGACAATGTCGACGCCGCCGCCAACATCTTCCTGGGCCGCGAGAAGCTGACCCCCTGGGGAACGCTGGACGACCACGCGATGGAAGCGGAGGCGCGCAAGGTGATGGGCCGCCTCAACCCGCATTTCCGCCGCTTCAAGGAACCGGTCAAAGCCCTGTCCGGCGGCCAGCGCCAGTCGGTCGCCATCGCCCGCGCTATCCATTTCGATGCCCGCGTCCTGATCATGGACGAGCCGACCGCAGCATTGGGACCCGCCGAAACCCAGCAGGTGGGCGAGCTGGTGAAGCAGTTGAAACAGGAGGGCATCGGCATCTTCCTGATCTCCCACGACATCCACGACGTGTTCGATCTGGCCGACCGCATCCATGTGATGAAGAACGGCAAGCTGGTCGGCACCGCCCGCGTATCGGATGTGACCAAGGACGAGGTGCTGGGCATGATCATCCTCGGCAAATGCCCGCCGGGCGCGGTGCCCGGACCGGGGGCCGCCGCCTGACCCCCGGGCGCCGGAGCTGCCCCCCTATTGCGGCGACCGCGCCTGCCACAGCAGGAACTGCTCGAACAGCTTCTCCGCCTGCTGGGGCGGGACCCCGCGCTGTTCGACGAAGCTGCGGAACTCCTCCTTCCGCGCGGCGGCGGTCTGCGGCTCCTTCGCCGCCGATGCCTGACGCAGCCACTGCTCGGCCGGCTCGAAGCGGGTCCAGCCGGGCACGTCCGCCGCCAGATTGACCTCCTTCCATTTCGGATGGCGCGGCGGCTTCAGGAACTCGTCGAACTTGCTGAAGAAAGCGTCGACGAAGCGGGCGACCTTGCGGTGGCGGTCCACGTCACGGTCCCAGCCATAGACCGCCATCACCGCGCCGACCGCCACCGTGTCCACCTCTTCGCCGGGCTTGATCAGCCCCTCATAGTCGGCGCTGGTCAGCCGCGACGGCAGATAGGTGTCGAGCAGCGCGGCGCTCATCGGGATCGACAGGAAATGCAGCCCGTCATTCCCCTTCAGGTCGCGGAACAGCCGGGTCGGCTTGCCGGCGACATAGGCCATCGCCGCGATCTCGCCCCGGCGCAGCTTTTCCAGGGCCAGGGCCTGATCGTCCGCCTGCGGCTCCACCCGGATGCCCAGCATGTCGAAGACCAGCGAGGCCGTCATGCTGGTGCCGCTTCCCTGCACGTCGAAATTGACCTTGCGGCCCGCCAGATCCTCGATCCGCGTCACCCCGGGACCGGCGAGGATGTGCATTTCCTCGTTGTAGAGCTTGGCGATGTATTTGATCCGCCGGTCGAGATTGGGCAGAATCCGTTCGCGCTTGGCATAGGCGAGAACGTCCGACTGCACGATGCCGACGTCGATCCCCTTCAGCAGCACGATGTCCTTCAGGTTCTGCACCGACCCCTTGCCCAGCATCGGCAGGACGCGCAGCGTGTCGCCGTCGTCCAGCACCGACGCCAGATCGGCGGCGATGCGCACATAGGTCCCCTCGACGCCGCCCGACACGATGCCGACGGTCCCGCTGTTGGCGTTGACGCCGCGCGCATCGGCGGCCGACGCCGTGCCGGCCCCCGCCATCGCGCTGCCGGCGATGCATGCTCCCAACACGAGCATGCGGCCAAAATGAAGAATATGGGCGACCGATGCCTTCATGATGCTCCCCCTCGATGGCTCCGCCTGCGCCCGGCTATCTGGATTTGCCGGCGAGCCAGTCGGTCAGTTTCTTCAATTGCTGTTCGGCGTCGCCGCTGCCGGCGGCGACCGCCCGCCGGTACCAGGAGGCCGCCTGCTCCGGATCGGGCGGAAGCCCGCGGACATGCAGCCGCTCATGGACCAGCGGATCGTGGGTCCGGCCGAGCGCGAAGGCGGCCTTCGCGTTGCCGGTGGCGGCCACCATCTCGTAATAGAGCCGCGCCCCCGCCAGATCGCCCTGGGCGAACAGATCGTCGCCCCGCTTCATCAGCGCCGCCTCGGGCACGCCCGACGGCAGCTTGGGCGGGCGCGGCGCCGCCACCTCGTGCCGCTGTTGTGGCGGCGGCGAGGGCGGGGCCGTCACCGCCGGCGCGGCCGGAAGGGCGGCGGTGGTGACCGGCGGTTCCGGCACCGGCGGCGCGGCGACAGCCTCCTGAACAGCGGCCGGCACGGTCACTTCGGGGACGGCGTCAATCTCCCGATCGGGCGATTCGACGGGTGCCGGATCTGGTGCGGCCTCCGCCACGGCTTCGCTTGGCGGCGGTTCCGGCGGCGACGGTGACGCGACGCTTCCCGATCCCACCGGCCCCGTATCCGGCCCGGTCGCCGCCCTGGTCTGCTCCACGGTCTGGGAAGAGCCCCCTTGCGCCGGCGGCGTGTCCGGCACCGAAGATTCGGCGGCGGCGACCGTTTGGGAGACCGGGATCGCCAGGGTCACCGCCTGTTTGGCGACCACGCCGCCGCCATGGTCGGTCACCGCCGTGATGCGCAACGTCACCGGATCGGAGCTTTCCGGCGGCAGGGTCAAGGTCAGGTCGGGCAGCCCTTCCAACTGCACCTTCCACGCGCCGTCCGCGCCCCTCTCACCATTCGAAAGACTGGCTTTCGCCGGCAGATTGTCGATCAGCACATAGGTGATCGCTTCATGCTGCGGGTTCGGCTGGCCATAGGGGGCGGTGACGGCGATGGACAGCAGGATCGGCTGCCCCGTCCCGCTGGCGGAGGCCTGGGCGGCAACGAACGGCATTAGCCGCCAGTCGGTCTCCGCTCCGTCGCCTTTGGTCCCGGCTCCTTTGGCCTCGTCCCGTTTCGGGATCACCATCGTGCGCGTGGCGACGGCATCCACCGGCGGGGTGGTGGCTGGCTGGGCAATGGCCGGCGGCTTCTCACGCACGACGAGCCAGGAATCCAGCGTGCTGTCCGCGCCGCCCTCCTCCCGGCCATCCTCCCCCTGCGCCATTCCGGCAAGCAGCACGCCCGACCGCCAGGAAACGCCGTCCAGTTGCACCGGCAGCGCCAGGACCGTCAGCACGGCCAGACAGGGGCGTAAGGAGCCCGGACTCTGCGGTCTGGCGTCACCATGCTGAAAACCGCGCAGCAAATCGGTACGATGCAGGAAAGGGCGCAGAAAACCGGACCGCATCTCGCGCATGGCGACATCCTCCCTGACAAAATCCCTCAAGACCAGCCTTGAAGCCGGCCCGAATTTCGGGACTTTTGAAAGATATGCGGCGATGTTTTACGCCGTCAGTTGTTTCGAATTCTTTATTATCTTACCGACCGCTTTAAGGTCGTTTTATTTTAAGATGTAGCGGGGGAAAAACAACCATCCCGTAGAGGGCATTTCCCGCTTTACGGCAAAGGGTGGATTACTTCCTTAGATCCGACTCCGGAGCCGATCGGGCGGCAACCATGCCGGCCGGGCCGGGCGATGCCGGAACGAGGTGCCGACATCGCGCAGATCCGCCTCAGCCGCCCCGACGCGAACCGGCGGGACGGCATTCAATCCGGAATGCTTTTACAGATCACCCTTCGCCCTGGGCGCCCAGCAGGTTGCTGCGGCGGCGGCGGATCTCGACGCTCTGGCCGGGGGTGATGGGCAGGAACTCCCGCGGGCGCTCGTCGCTGCCGGCCAGGGCGCGGAAGGTGGCGGCGTTCGCCTCCTGCACATCGTTGCCGCGGCGGACCTGATCGAGGAACTTCTTGCTCGGCATCATGATGTATTCGATGTCGTTGATGCGCCTGCCATCCTTCGACACCGTCTTCTCGACATGGTCGAGGATTCCCTCCTCCACCAGCGAATCCACGGCCAATGTCACGGTGCGCAGCGTGTCGCGCCGCCGGCTCCACTCGTTCATGCCGCTGTTGTTGATGATGTCGTCGGCCGACAGGATCATCGGCGGCACGCCATCGGGCATCCGCGTCAGGTCGAGGTCGCCATACTCGATGGACAGCCGGTTGTAGAGCCAGCGCGCCACCGGGCTCTTCAGCCGCATGATCCACTGGTAGGAGATCGGCTTGAATTCCAGGTTGCGGATGGCCGAGGCGACCAGCGCGTTGAACTCCAGATAGGTGTCGTTCTCGTCATCCTCGCCGCCCTCGCCGGTACGCGGGCGGATGTAGAGGGTGGGGAAGACCGAGGATTCCAGGACGGGCCGCGCCGACTTGCGGCCGTTCTCCGGCACCTTGCTGATGATCATGCGGGTACGGGCCAGGATCTCCAGCGCCTCGCGGATCTCCGCCGTGTCCATGGTGCGGTTGACCGCCCGCAGTTCCCGCCGGATTTCGTACAGCGAGAAATGCACGCGCACCCGGTCCTGCTTGTCGCCCATCAGCGACAGGCGCGAGCGGTCCATGGCGAGGCGGCGGACCACCTGCTCGACGATCTGCTCGCGCTCCGACGGGAACACCTCGTATTCGACCATGCGCTTGTCGGCCGGATCCTCGCCGGGGCCGGGCTTGGCCGGGCGGTAGATGCGGGCGGGCTGCAGGGTCAGCGAGAACAGGGCATCCTTGAAGGGGAACTCCTTGTGCACCGACTGGACGAACGCATTGGCGGCCGGCAGCTCCGGCTCGGTCCCGCGGCCCTTCGACACGAACACGAATCGCGGCGCCGTGTCGTAAAGCGCGATCATATGGGACTGACTGCGGTCCTCCATCTCGAACAGAGTCAGCTGGACCGCGTTCGCCTTGCTCATGGCTCATCCCTCCTCGCCAACCGCCACGATAGGGGCTGGCGTCGGACGGACGCAACCGGCGGGTCCGAATCGCCGCGAAGCCCTGTGTCCCGTTTGGCCGCGCTTGTGTAGGAATTGCCCGCGCCTGTGTCCCGAATGCCCGCGTTTCGGCCGGATCGTCGCCGCCGGACCGCCCCGGAACCGCCCCGATCGTCCCGAATCGGGAGCGGAACGGCGAAGCGCGAGCATATGGGACAGAGACTCGGGAGCACCCCATCCCCCCGCCAGCACAACGAAACGCGGGCAAATGGGACAGCCCGGATCGCAGCGGACTCCAAACCGCGAGCATTCGGGACACAAGCTTGACCGCATAAGCTGTGGCAGCGGGCGCAAACGCGGGCAAATGGGACCGAATCTCTTCTCTCCCCCGCGAGCCCACGCGATTATCCGCCCGTCCAACCGCGAGCAAGCGGGACAACCCGCCCCCGCCAAACGCGGGCAAACGGGATCGAATCCGATTCGCAAGCCTGCCGCGGCCAAATGGGACCGCATCGCGACCAAAGGCGACACAGGCGCGGGCTGATGGGACACAGCTGCGGGCGAAGGGGACACACCGGACTCGGTCCCATTTGCCCGCGATTCGACGCCCGCGCCGACCGGCGGAATCCTTCGCGCAAGTTCACCGGCCGTCCAGTTGGCTCACTCCAGCTGGCCGCCAGCCGGTTCCGATGCTTTGCGGAGTTTCCCATGTCGCACCCGACACCACATCCGACAGACGGCCATCCCCTCGACACCCGGCGCTGGGGGCGGATTCCGGCATGGTGGCTCGACCACCCCGGCCTCGACGCCGATGGGTTCGCCGTGCTGGCGGCGCTGGCCACCTTCGCCGACGACGGCGGCCTGTGCTGGCCGTCGCAATCGACGCTCGCCGCCAAGCTGAAGCGGTCCCGCCCCACGATCAACCGCATCATCCAGGGTTTGAGCGACCTCGGGCTGGTCGGCATCGAGCATCGCCGCGGTCGTGACGGTGCCCGACTGTCCTGCCTCTACCGCCTGCGCTTTACGCCGGCAGATGCGGACTCGCCGGACATCGCCGCCACCAACCGCCCTGTTCCGGCCGCCGACAGGGATGACTCGGTCACAAACACCCCCTGTCCGCCGGCGAGTCAGGAACAGGTCCATTTCAAACAGATTCCGGACTCGCACGCTTCGGGCGAGCGCACGGACAGACGCGAGCCGGTGGACACACAAACGCGGGCACAGCCGGTTCCGGAGGACTGGATGCCGACCGCCGCCGACCTCGCCTGGGCCAAGGCCCGTCATGCCGACATCGATCTCGGCCGTCATGTCGAAGGCTTCATCCTGCGCTGCCGCGCCCATGGCTACCGCTACCGCGACCTCTCCTCGGCCTGGAGAGCCTGGCTGTCGCAGGACGCCGCCGTCGGCAAGGCACCGGTGTCCCGCGACCGCTCGCCGATAACCCCGTCCAGCCGAACCTCCGCCACCGCCGCCGAACAGCGTCTCACCGCCTGGAGCGCAGCCGCCGCCGAACTGCGCCAGCGTTCCACCCCCTCCTGGTCGTGAAGGGAAAGCCGATGACCGCAAGATCCGGAAACGCCCGCGCTGGAAACTCCCCCTCCGGCAGCGCCACCATCACCGCCCTGCCACGCGCCCACAGCCCCGTCGCGCCGGCCGCCGCCTTCGACCCGGCTCTGCCCGCTCCCCAGCGCCGGATCCGGCTGACCGCCGCGCTGCCGCCGCCGCTTCAGGAGCTTCTGGCCCGGGGCCGCACCGACCGCCGCCCGCGCTTCGGCGAGGATGGCTTCGACGGCATGATCGAGCAGTGGTCTCCCCCCGCCGGCGTCACCGCCGCCCAGTCGGCGCTCGCCCGGCAGACGCTGGAGGAGCTGTCCGCCACCGTGCTGGCTCCCGCCGACAGCGACCATCTGCTCGGTCGCGTCCTGACCCTGCTCAGCCATTTCCCGGCCAAGGGCCTGTCGCCGGATGTGGAGCGGATGATGGCGCTCGACTGGGCCGACGATCTCGGCGAATACCCGGCCTGGGTGATCGACGCCGCCGCCCGCAACTGGCGCCGCAGCCGAAAATGGCGGCCCTCCATCGCCGAGATGCGCGCCCTGTGCGAGGAGATCTGCGCCCCGGAACGCGCCCTGGCCGACCGGCTGCAGGCGCTCGCCGACGCCGCCCCGCGCGAGGCGACCGCCCCGGATCCGCGGTCCTTGGCGACGGGAGCGCTGCGCCGCATGGGGTAAGATCCTTTGCGGTGGAAGCCCCGGATCCGCGGTCCATATTAAGCGGCCCATCCGCTTCATCATGCCGTTCGATGCCCGACAGCTCCTCCCTGCCGCCCCCGTCCGCCGCCCGTTTCGGCTGGTGCTGCCAGTTTGTCCCGCCCGATGGCGACGCCGCCCGTGCCAAGCGCATGAATCCCGGCACCGTCACCATCGCGACGCTGAGCAAGCTGAGTCCCGCCCGCGCCGAGGAAAAGCTGACGGAGGTGCTGCGCCGCAATCTCCAGGCCCTGCACCTGCAGCTGGACGAGGTCGCCCGCCATCCGGCCTACCGCCGCCTGCTGCGCGTCAACAGCGGGCTGCTGCCGGCCTACACCCACGAGGTCGGGCGGCCGCTCTACCAGCAGCCCGGCATTCAGGCCCTGGTGCGGAGCGGGCTGGAGCATGCCGGTCGCAAGGCGATGGAGTCGGACATCCGCATCGGGCTGCATCCGGACCAGTATTGCGTGCTGAACAGCGCCAACCCCGCCACCCTCGCCAATTCGGTGGCGGAGCTGGAATACCATGCCGATATCCTGCGGATGATGGGTCTGGCCGGCGGCTGGCACCCGCGGGGCTCGCACGTCAACATCCATGGCGGCGGGCGCGGGGAGGGGATCGCCGGCTTCCGCCGCGGCCTCGCCCTGCTGTCGGAGGATGCCCGCAACCTGCTGACCGTCGAGAACGACGAGATGTCCTTCGGCCTGGACGACCTGCTGCCGCTGGCCGACGCGGTGCCGGTCGTGCTCGACCTCCACCACCACTGGGTCCGCAGCCAGGGCGAGTATCTGCATCCCGACGATCCGCGAATCGCCGTCGTCATCGACTCCTGGCGCGGGGTGCGGCCGGTCGCCCATATCAGCGTGTCGCGCGAGGATCTGCTGCCGGACTGGCCGGCCGACAGCCTGCCGGACTATGCCGCGCTGGCGGCGCGTGGGTTGACTCCGAAGGATCTGCGCGCCCATTCCCAGCGCATGTGGAACCACGCCGTCAACCGCTTGGTGGCCGACCACCTCTCCTGGGCCGATTTCGAGGTGGAGGCCAAGGCCAAGAACCTCGCCGTCGACGACCTGGAGCAGGACGCCCTGCGCAGCGGCGCCGTGGCCGCCACCAATGGCGGCGGGCTCCCCTGATCGCCGGCCTTGACCCACGGTTGCGCTCAACTACTCTGTGACTGAAGTGGAATGAGAGGTCGAGGGTTGAGACGTGGCCGACGATAACCGGGAAGACAACCGGGGTGCCCTGTCGCAGTTGCAGGCGATGCTGGACACCGTGCCGGACGGGGTCGTCATCATCGACGCCCGCGGCCGGATCACGTCCTTCAACCCGGCCTGCGAACGGCTGTTCGGCTGGACGGCGGCGGAGGTGATCGGCCGCAACGTCAACATGCTGATGCCCTCCCCCTATCGGGAGGAGCATGACGGTTATCTGGAACGCTATCACCGCACCGGAGAGCGGCGGATCATCGGCATCGGCCGCGAGGTGACCGGCCAGCGCAAGGACGGCTCCTGCTTCCCCATGGACCTGTCGATCGGCGAGGCGGCCCAGGACGGCGTCCCCGTCTATATCGGCATCATCCGCGACCTGACAGCATCCAAACAGGCGCAGACGGCGCTGCGCGAGCGCGAGGCGCGGCTGACCTCCATCCTCCAGACGGTGCCGGAGGCCATCATCGTCATCGACGAGAAGGGGCTGATCGAATCCTTCAGCCCGGCGGCCGAACGCCTGTTCGGCTGGGCGGCGGCGGAGGTGATCGGCCGCAACATCAACATGCTGATGCCGTCGCCCTACCGCGAGCAGCATGACGGCTATCTGGAGCGCTACGAGCGGACGGGGGAGCGGCGGATCATCGGCATCGGCCGAATCGTGTCGGGCCAGCGCCGCGACGGGTCGGTGTTCCCGATGGAGCTGGCGGTGGGGGAGGTGCTGCTCGCCGGGCGGCGCTGCTTCACCGGCTTCGTCCGCGACCTGACCGAACGGCAGGCGACCGAACGGCGCCTGCAGGAACTGCAGTCGGAGCTTCTGCATGTCAGCCGGGTCAGCGCCATGGGCCAGATGGCCTCGACGCTGGCCCATGAGCTGAACCAACCGCTGACTGCCGTGATCAACTATGCCAAGGCCGCCAAGCGGCTGATGGAGCGCCCGGAAACCGTGACCAAGGCGATGGACATGGTCGACAAGGCCAGCGCCCAGGCCACCCGCGCCGGCCAGATCATCCGCCATCTGCGCAGCTTCATCGAAAAGGGCCAGACCCACCGCTCCGTCGAATCCCTCAACAAGGTGGTGGAGGAGGCGAGCGCGCTGGCATTGGTCGGCGCCAAGGAGCGCGGCCTGCATGTGCGCTTCGACTTCGACCCCGCCGACCCGCAGGTGCTGATCGACAAGGTGCAGGTCCAGCAGGTGATCCTCAACCTCGTCCGCAACGCCATCGAATCCATGGGTGGAGCACACATCGACCAGCGCGTGCTGACCGTCCGCACCGGCCCCGATCCGGACGACACCGCCTTCCGCCGCGTCGCCGTCCTCGACACCGGTCCCGGCGTGCCGGAGACGGTGCGCGCCCAGCTGTTCCAGCCCTTCGTCACCACCAAGTCCAGCGGCATGGGGCTGGGCCTGTCGATCTGCCGCTCGATCATCGAGGCGCATGGCGGACGCCTGTGGCTGGAACCGCCGGCCGAACCGCCGGCGACCGGCGCCAGCTTCGCCTTCACCGTCCCCTTATCCGCCCCCCTATCAACGTCGGATGCCGACGATGCCAGCTGATGCCGTGCCCGACATGTCCGCCGACCTCACCGTCTTCATCGTCGACGACGACGACGCCATCCGCGATTCCCTCCAGGTCCTGCTGGAATGCGCCGGCTTCCAGGCGGAAAGCTTCTCCACCCCGCTGGCTTTCCTGGAGTCCGACGCCCCGTCGCGGCCGGGCTGCCTGCTGGTCGACGTCCGCATGCCGCAGATGAGCGGCCTCGACGTTCAGGAACGGCTGGCCCGCGACGGCCGCGCCATCCCGGTGGTGGTGATGACCGGCCATGGCGACGTGCCGCTCGCCGTTCGCGCCATGAAGGCGGGAGCGGTCGATTTCGTCGAAAAGCCCTTCGAGGAGGAGTCGCTGCTCGCCGCCGTCCGCTCCGCCCTGGCCCGCGCGGCGGAAAGCAGGGTGCCGGCCGCCGCCCCGCCGGCCGCGGCCCCGGAACAGCCGGCACCGCCCCCCGCCGCCTCCGCATCGCCGGAGGTGCTGGCCCGCCTGTCCGCCCTGACGCCGCGGGAACATGACGTTCTGCGCTGGCTGGTGGCCGGCAAGTCGAACAAGGTCATCGCCTTCGAGCTGTCGATCAGCCCGCGCACCGTTGAAATCCACCGCGCGCGGGTGATGGAAAAGATGCAGGCCGACAGCCTGCCCACCCTGGTGCGCATGGCGATCTCCGCCGGCGTGGTTCCCGGCGGCCTGTGATCTCCATCAAGCCTGATCTGCATCAAAACCACGCCGCATACGCAATGGTCCGTATATCGGCACCCCCTGCCACATTTTATCTTCCATGACGCGCCGCATCGTCGGCGCTGTTGTATCTGCATGGAAGTTCGGAGGCCGTCATGGATCATTTGGACAACGGGCCGGGCAGGGGCCCCGGGGCCGGGATCGTCCACATCGTCGACGACGATGAGCCGGTCCGCGACTCCCTGAAGGCCTTGCTGGAAGCCTTCTCCTTCGATGTGCGGGACTTCTCCTCCTGCCGGGAATTCCTCGACCACTATGACGGAAACCCGCAGGGCTGCGTCGTTCTCGACCTGCACATGCCGGTGATGAGCGGGCTGGAGTTCCTGGAACGCCATCGCGGCGACCTGCACGGAATGCCGGTCATCATGGTGTCCGGCCGCGGCGATCCCGCGACCTTCGCCCGCGCCAAGGAGGCCGGCGTCGTCGCCGTGCTGGAGAAGCCGTTCGACGAGGACCAGCTGATCGACATGCTGAACGGCCTGATGCCGTCGGCCGCCGCCGCCTGAGTTCCGGCGGCCCATAAGGCCGTCTACGTAGGTACACTTACGTACGCAAACATCCTTAGGTACATCACCGAACTAAACAGCACCGCGGGGGACGGCTAGCTTCTGGTCATCGGATGCACCCCGGAACGAACCGGACCGCATCGCACCGTCAAGGCCGAGGTCACCATGTCCACGCACGCCGCCGTTTCCGCCCACGCCAACCGCGCCGTTCCTGGTTACCTGGTCTCCGCCCTGGCGATGTCCCCGACCTCCGCCCTGGAGGCCTTCCAGCGCAACCCCGCCGACCCGCTCGCCGGCCTGGGCCATGCCAAGGTCCACGAACGCGAAACCACGCTGTTCAGCGAAGGCGACGACGCCGGTTCGGTGTTCCGCGTGATGAGCGGCATGGTCCGCCTCTACAAGATGCTGCCCGACGGCCGGCGTCAGATCATCGGCTTCCTGCAGGCCGGCGACATGATGGGTCTGGCCTTCGCCGCCCAGTATCTCTACACCGCCGAAACCGTGACGACGACCACCATCCAGCGCATCCCGCGGCTGGAGCTGGACGCCCTGATGGACGCGCATCCGGCCTTCGCCCGCAAGCTGCTGTCGGCCACCACGTCGGAGCTGATGGCGGCGCAGGACCAGATGGTTCTGCTCGGCCGCAAGACGGCTTGCGAAAAGGTCGCCACCTTCCTGCTGCGCCTCAGCGACCGCAAGGCCCTTGGCGGAGGAGACGAGCGCATTATTGACCTGCCGATGGGCCGCAGCGACATCGCCGACCATCTGGGCCTGACCACCGAAACCGTGTCGCGCACCCTGACCAAGCTGAAGTCGACCCGCCTGATCCGTATCCTCGTCGGCGGCAAGCTGGAACTGCTGGACCGCGACGCCCTGGCCGACCTCGCCAGCTGCTTCTGATCCCCAACCGCTTCCTTTCAACATCCTGGCCGCGCACCGGACGCTTCAGATGATCTCTGGAGGGGGCCGGAGCGCCGCGGCGCGCCCGAATGGCGCCCCCGGACAGCAAGTGCCCGGACAGCAAGTGGATGATGACCATGACCGTCACGACCCTTTCCGACCTGAACGCCCTAATCGCCCGCGTGAAGGCGGCGCAGGCGCGCTTCGCCGAGTATCCGCAGGAGAAGGTCGACCTGATCTTCCGCAGCGCCGCCTTGGCCGCCGCCAACGCCCGCATCCCGCTCGCCAAGATGGCGGTGGCGGAGACCGGCATGGGCGTGATGGAGGACAAGGTCATCAAGAACCACTTCGCCGCCGAATACATCTACAACAAGTACAAGGACGACAAGACCTGCGGCGTCCTGTCGGAAGACCATGACGCCGGCATCCTCACCATCGCCGAGCCCGTCGGCCTGATCTGCGGCATCGTCCCCACCACCAACCCGACCTCCACCGCCATCTTCAAGGCGCTGATCGCGCTGAAGACCCGCAACGGTCTGGTCCTCTCCCCCCATCCCCGCGCCCGCAAATCGACCTGCGAAGCCGCCCGCCTCGTGCTCGCCGCCGCGGTCGAGGCCGGCGCCCCCGACGACATCATCGGCTGGATCGACGAGCCCTCGCTCGAACTCTCCAACGCCGTCATGCACCATCCCGACATCAACCTGATCCTCGCCACCGGCGGGCCGGGCATGGTCAAGGCCGCCTATTCCTCGGGCAAGCCCGCGATCGGCGTCGGCGCCGGCAACACCCCGGCCGTCATCGACGAGTTCGCCGACATCAAGCGCGCCGTCGCCTCCATCCTGATGTCCAAGACCTTCGACAACGGCGTCGTCTGCGCGTCCGAACAGTCGGCGGTGGTGGTCGATGCCGTCTATGACGCGGTGCGCGACCGCTTCGCCCACCATGGCGGCTACATCCTGTCGGCCCGCGAGGCCGATGCCGTGCGCAAGGTCCTGCTGACCGACGGCCACCTGAATGCCGACATCGTCGGCCAGCCCGCCCACGCCATCGCCGCCATGGCCGGCCTGACCGTGCCGCACGCCACCAAGGTGCTGATCGCCGAGGTCACGGACATCGACGACAGCGAACCCTTCGCCCATGAGAAGCTGTCCCCCACCCTGGCGCTCTACCGCGCCAAGGATTTCTGGGAGGCCTGCGACAAGGCCGCCGCGCTGGTCGCTCTCGGCGGCATCGGCCACACCTCCGCCCTCTACACCGACCAGGACCAGCAGGCCGAGCGCATCCGCCATTTCGGCGACAAGATGAAGACCGCCCGCATCCTGATCAACACGCCGTCGTCCCATGGCGGCATCGGCGACCTCTACAACTTCCGCCTCGCGCCCTCGCTGACGCTGGGCTGCGGCTCGTGGGGCGGCAACTCGATCTCGGAGAATGTCGGGCCGCAGCACCTGATCAACAAGAAGACGGTGGCGAAGAGGGCGGAGAACATGCTGTGGCACAAGCTGCCCAAGTCGATCTACTTCCGCCGCGGCTGCCTGCCCTTCGCGCTTGAGGAGCTGCGCGGCAAGAAGCGCTGCCTGATCGTCACCGACCGCTTCCTGTTCGAGAACGGCCATGTCAACGACAGCGTCCGCGTCCTGAAATCGCTTGGCCTGGAGGTCGAGACCTTCTTCGAGGTCAGCGCCGACCCGACGCTGGCGGTGGTGCGCAAGGGCGTGGCGCTCGCCAACGCCTTCCAGCCCGACGTGATCCTGGCGCTGGGCGGCGGCTCGCCGATGGACGCGGCCAAGATCATCTGGGTGATGTACGAGGCGCCCGAGGTGGCGTTCGAGGATCTGGCCCTGCGCTTCATGGACATCCGCAAGCGCATCTACACCTTCCCCAAGCTGGGGGTGAAGGCGCAGCTGGTGGCGGTTCCGACCACGTCCGGCACCGGATCGGAGGTCACGCCCTTCGCCGTGGTGACCGACGAGCGCACCGGGACCAAATACCCGATCGCCGACTATGAACTGACGCCGACGCTGGCCATTGTCGATGCCAACCTCGTCATGGACATGCCCAAGGGGCTGACTGCGGCGGGCGGCATCGACGCGGTGACCCACGCGCTGGAGGCCTACGTCTCGGTGGTGGCGAACGAGTATACCGACGGTCAGGCGCTCCAGGCGTTGAAGCTCCTGAAGGAGAACCTGCCCTCGGCCTACCGCAACGGCTCGCAGGATCCGAAGGCGCGGGAGCTGGTTCACAACGCGGCGACGCTGGCCGGCATCGCCTTCGCCAACGCCTTCCTCGGCGTCTGCCATTCGATGGCGCACAAGCTGGGTGCCGAGTTCCACATTCCCCACGGCATCGCCAACGCCCTGCTGATCGCCAACGTGATCCGCTACAACGCGGCCGACATCCCGACCAAGCAGACGGCGTTCAGCCAGTATGACCGGCCCAAGGGCGTGGCGCGCTATGCGCAGATCGCCCGGCATCTGGAGTTGGGCGGCAGCCGCGACCATGAGCGGGTGGAGAAGCTGATTGCTTGGGTCGAGGAGATGAAGCGGGCGCTGGAGATCCCTGCCTCGATCCAGGCGGCGGGGGTGCCGGAGGCGGCGTTCCTGGCGCGGGTCGATGCGATCGCCGAGGCGGCGTTCGACGACCAGTGCACCGGCGCCAACCCGCGCTATCCGCTGGTCGCCGAGATCAAGCAACTGCTGATCGACAGCTATTACGGCCGCGCCTATGTCGAGGCGGAAGGTGACCGTACTGCCGCGCTGAGCGTCGTCGGCCAGACCAAGACCGCCGCCGAATAACCAATCGCCCAATCACGGGCGCACACATCGGGGGACCGTCTGGTCGGGAGCGAAGGCTCCCGGCCGGGCGGTCCCCCTTTGCGTTCCTGTTCATGGGAACCCGATCGCATCCGGTGAGTTGACCCGCCAGCCCGGCACCAGATTCGCCGGCACCACCCCGAGGTCGACGATGCGCCCGCAGGCCCCCATAGACGAAATCGGCGTCGAGGCGTTCACGGTCCCAACCGACAGGCCGGAGGCCGACGGCACCCTGGACTGGGACCACACGACGCTGGTCGTGGTCACCGCACAGGCGGGCGGCCGCCAGGGCATCGGCTACGGCTACGCCGACCTCGCGACCGCGCAGCTCGTCGCCGGCCTGCTGGCCGGGCGGCTGCGGGGCCTCGACGCCGTCGACATCAACCGCGCCTGGATCACCATGACCGATGCGGTGCGCAACCTCGGCCGCCCCGGCATCGCCGCGATGGCGATCGCCGCGGTGGATGCGGCGCTGTGGGACCTCAAGGGCAAGCTGCTGGACCGGTCGGTCGCCGACCTGCTGGGCCGCGCCCACGACGGCACGCCGGCCTATGGCAGCGGCGGCTTCACCTCCTATTCCGACGATACGCTGGTCGAACAGCTCGCCGGCTGGGCGCAGGACGGTCTGCCCGCCGTCAAGATGAAGGTCGGCCGCGACGCCGCGCAGGACGTCCGGCGGGTGGCGCTGGTGCGCAGCGCCATCGGCCCCGCCACCGGCCTCTATGTCGACGCCAACGGCGCCTATGACCGCAAGCTGGCGCTGGCCCAGGCCGGGCGCTTTGCCGAACAGCGGGTCGGCTGGTTCGAGGAACCGGTGTCGTCCGACGATCTGGAGGGCCTGCGCCTGCTGCGCGACCGCGCTCCGCCCGGCATGATGATCGCCGCCGGCGAATACGGCTACACCCCGATCTATTTCCGCCGCATGCTGCAAGCCGGCGCGGTGGATGTGCTGCAGGCCGACGCCACCCGCTGCGGCATCACCGGCTTCCTGGCCGCCGCCGCGCTGGCCGAGGCCTTCACCGTGCCGCTGTCCGCCCACACCGCGCCGACGCTGCACGCCCAGGTCGGCTGCGCCTGCCGGCCGCTGAAGAACATCGAATATTTCCACGACCATGCCCGCATCGAAACCATGCTGTTCGACGGCGCGATCACCCCCGTGGCCGGCATGCTGACGCCGGACCGGAGCCGCCCCGGCCTGGGCATCGAACTGAAACGGGCCGACGCCGAGAGGTTCCGCAGATGAGCAGCATCGACGTGCCGGCGCTGGTCGCCGCCCTAAAAAGCCGGGTGAACGGCGAGATCCGTTTCGACGACGGCGACCGCGCGCTCTACGCCACCGATTCCTCCAACTACCGCGAGGTGCCCATCGGCCTCGTCGTGCCCTTCGACGTGGAGGCTCTGGCCGAGGCGGTGCGGGTCTGCCACGAGTTCGGCGCGCCGATCACCCATCGCGGTGGCGGCACGGCGCTGGCCGGACAGACCACCAACTACACGGTCATCATCGACAGTTCCAAATACTGCAACGGCTTCCTCGCCATCGACCTCGACCGCCGCCTCGCCACCGTCGAGCCGGGGATCGTGCTGGACGAGCTGCAGAAGCGCTGCCGGCCGCACGGGCTGCGCTTCGGCCCCGATCCGTCGACGCATGACCACAATTCCATCGGCGGGATGATCGGCAACAACTCCGCCGGGCCGCACTCCGTCGTCGCCGGGGTGACCAGCCACAATGTCGAGAGCATGGACATCGTCACCTATGACGGCCTGCGCCTGACCGTCGGCTGGACGACCGAGGAGGAGCTGGACCGCATCATCGCCGAGGGCGGGCGCAAGGGCGAAATCCACGCCAAGCTGAAGGCCCTGCGCGACCGCTATGCCGGCGAGATCCGCCGCATCTATCCGAAGATCCCGCGCCGCGTCTCCGGCTTCAACCTCGACTCGCTGCTGCCCGACGGGAACGGCCGTTTCAACCTCGCCCGCGCGCTGGTCGGCAGCGAGGGCACCTGCGTCACGATCCTGCGCGCCACGCTGAACCTGATCCCCGATCCGCCGTCCAAGGTGGTGCTGGTCGTCGGCTTCGAAAGCGTCTGCCACGCCGCCGACGTGGTCTGCGACGTCCGCAGCTTCGACCCCGACGCCATCGAAGGGGTGGACGAGCGCCTGACCGATTTCATGCGCAAGAAGCACCTGCATGTGGACGACCTCAAGCTTCTGCCCGACGGTCCGTCCTGGCTGTTCATCGAGTTCGGCGGCGACAGCCGGGACGAGGCCATCGCCAAGGCCCGTCGCCTGGAGGACCATCTGCGCGGCCAGCCGCATGTCCACGACACGCGCCTCGTCGCCGATCCTCACGAGCAGGAACGGCTGTGGAAGGTGCGCGAATCCGGTCTCGGCGCCACCGCCTGGGTGCCGGGTGAGAAGCACGATACCTGGCCGGGCTGGGAAGATTCCGCGGTGGCGCCCGAGAATCTCGGCGCCTACATGCGCGACCTGCTGAAGCTCTACGACGATTACGGCTACAAGCCGGCGCTCTACGGCCATTTCGGCGACGGCCTGATCCATTGCCGCGTCGGCTTCGGCCTGCACACACAGGAAGAGGTGGACAGGTTCCGCCGCTTCCTGAACGATGCCGCCCATCTTGTGGTGCGCCATGGCGGCACCCTGTCCGGCGAGCATGGCGACGGGCAGGCGCGGGCGGAACTGCTGCCGATCATGTTCGGCGACGACCTCGTGCAGGCTTTCGCCGAGTTCAAGGCGATTTGGGATCCGGACAACCGCATGAACCCGCACAAGGTCGTGCATCCCTATGCGGCGGACCAGCAATTGCGCCTCGGCCCGCGCTTCAAGCCGCCGCATCTCGACGGCGTCTTCACCTATCCGGAGGATGGCGGCTCGCTGACCCACGCCCTGCTGCGTTGCGTCGGGGTCGGCAAATGCCGGCGGCACGAGGGCGGCACCATGTGCCCCAGCTTCCGCGCCACGCGGGAGGAGCGGCATTCGACCCGTGGCCGGGCCCGCCTGCTGCAGGAGATGCTGCAGGGCGACCCCATCCGCGACGGCTGGCGCGACGAGGCGATCCACGACGCGCTGCACCTGTGCCTGGGCTGCAAGGGCTGCAAGGCCGATTGTCCGGTCAATGTCGACATGGCGACCTACAAGGCGGAGTTCCTGCACCACCATTACCAGCACAGTCCCCGCCCGCGCGCGGCCTGGAGCATGGGGCTGATCCATCGCTGGGCGCGCCTGCTGGCCCCGGTGTGGTGGGCGCCCAACCTCGCAACGCAAACACCGGTGTTCGGCCGCCTCTCCCGCGCGGCGGCAGGCATCGCCCCGCAGCGCCCGGTCCCGACCTTCGCCGCGAAGACCTTCCGCCGCTCCTGGACAGCCCCGCCGGACCGGGGTCGGCCGCCGGTGGTGCTGTGGACCGACAGCTTCAACAACCATTTCACGCCGGAGCCGCTGTTCGCCGCCGCCGAGGTGCTGGACGCCGCCGGCTACGCCGTCAGCATCCCGCGCAAGAACCTGTGCTGCGGCCGGCCCTATTACGATTTCGGCCGGCTCGACGACGCCAAGCGCACGCTGAAGCAGACCATGGCCGGCCTGCGACGCGAGCTGGACGCCGGCGCCTATGTCGTCGGCGTCGAGCCGGGCTGCCTCTCGGTGTTCCGCGACGAACTGCCCAACCTGTTCCCCGATGATCCGGAGGCGAAACGCCTCTCCAGCCGCAGCATGCTGCTGGCCGAATTCCTGGAAAAGGTGGCCCACTTCGACCCGCCCAAGCTGTCCGGCCCAGCGCTGGTGCATGGGCATTGCCACCACAAGGCGATCTTCGGCATGGGCTGCGACGCGGCGCAGATCCGCAAGAGCGGCCTCGACGCCCGCATCCTCGACGACGGCTGCTGCGGCATGGCCGGCGCCTTCGGCTACGAGGAGGACAAGTACCCGGTGTCGCTGGCGATCTTCGACCAGGGGCTGGGCGCCACATTGCGGCAGGCGTCCCCCGACACCCTGCTGATCGCCGACGGCTTCTCCTGCCGCGAGCAGGTGGAGCAACTGACCGGCCGCCACCCGCTGACCCTGGCCGAGGTCTTGCGCGACGCCCTGCGCCGCCGCACATCACACCAACCCGCCGGCAGATGACCCAAACTCAGGAGACACCTATGGCCAAGGCACCGATCGGACACACCCGCTGGGCCATCGCCGACAACTACATCCCGTCCTGGAGCCACGGCCCCGAGCCCGAACTGGCCAGCCACGAAGGTCTGTCGATCCTCAACACCGGCGACCGCGAGGTGGAGGTGCGCCTCACCCTCTACTTCCCCGACCGCGAGCCGGCCGGGCCTTACAAGGTGAAGGTCGGCGCCCGCCGCACCAACCATGTCCGCATGAACCTGCTGGACGACCCCGAGCCGGTCCCGCTCGGCCAGCCCTTTTCCACGGTCGTCGAGGCCGACGGGCCGGTGGTGGTGCAGTTGACCCGCCTCGACAGCCGGCAGGCGGAAAACGCGTTGCTTAGCGTCATCGCCTTTGCGGGCTGAAAATCTCCCTCTCCCCCCCGGGGAGAGGGTCGGGGTGAGGGGGATGCACATGCTGGATTTTTGGGAAAGGGCCGCCGCGCGTCCCCCTCACCCTAACCCTCTCCCCGGGGGGGAGAGGGGATCTAGAAACTCATAACCTCTGACCGATCACGCACCACCGCCCTCCCCATTGGCGCGCTGCTTGGCCGCCTGGGCGTTGCGGCTCAGGTTGATGGCGGAGTTGATCAGCGCGATGTGGGAGAAGGCCTGCGGGAAATTCCCGACCAGCCGCCCGGCCTGCGCATCATACTCCTCCGACAGCAGGCCCAGGTCGTTGCTCAGGGCCAGCAGGCGTTCGAACAGCGCCTTTGCCTCGTCGCGGCGGCCTTGCAGGACGAAGGCATCCACCAGCCAGAAGCTGCAGGCCAGGAAACTGCCCTCGCCGGGGGGCAGCCCGTCCTCGACCCGACCGGTGTCGTAGCGCTGGACGAAGCCGTCCTTCAACAGCTGGCGCTCGACCGCCGCCACCGTGCCGGCGATGCGCGGATCATGGGCCGGCAGGAAGCCCACCACCGGCAGAAGCAGCAGCGACGCGTCCACCAGCTTGCTGCCATAGGACTGCACGAAACTCCCCAATTCCCGGTCATAGCCGTTGGCGCAGACATCCTGATGGATGCGCCGGCGTAGATCCTTCCAGCGCCCGACCGGCCCATCCATGGCGAACCGCTCGGCGCTCTTGATGGCGCGGTCCACCGCCACCCAAGCCATCACCTTGGAGAAGGTGAAGGGTTGCCGCCCGCCGCGGGTTTCCCAGATGCCTTCGTCCGGCTGGTCCCACACCGTTTCCAGATGGGCCAGCAGCGAGCGCTGAAGCTCCCAACCCGCCTCGTTGCCGCCCAGCCCGCCGCGCCGCGCCTGATGCAGGGCGTCCATCAGCTCGCCATAGACGTCGAGCTGGAGCTGCGAAGACGCGGCATTGCCGATGCGCACCGGCCGGGCGCCCTCATAGCCGGGCAGCCAGTCCGCCTCCCACTCCATCAGCCGGCGCTCGCCCGCCAGTCCATACATGATCTGCAACTGCTCCGGCCGGCCGGCGGTGGCGCGCAGCAGCCAGCCGCGCCAGGCGTTCGCCTCGTCATAATAGCCGGCATTCATCAGCGCCTGCAGCGTGAAGGTCGAATCCCGCAGCCAGCAGAAGCGATAGTCCCAATTCCGGATGCCGCCCAGCTGCTCCGGCAGCGAGGCGGTGGCGGCGGCGACGATGCCGCCCGTCGGCGAATAGGTCAGCGCCTTCAAGGTCACCAGCGAGCGCCGCACCGCTTCAGACCAGGGGCCGTCATACTTGCATCGGCCGATCCAGTCCTGCCAGAACCGCTCGGTGTCGCCAAGCGCCTGTTCCGCATCCACCGGGTCGGGGATCGGATCGCAGGAGGGGGCGTAGGTCAGCACGAAGGGCACCCGTTCGCCGGCCTCCACCGTGAAGTCGCCGACGGTGGTCAGATTCCGACCGCACAGCTCGACCGGCGTGCGCAGATGCAGCATGTCCGGCCCGGCGATGGCGCGCAGCGTGCCGTCCTCCAGCCGCGTCACCCAGGGCACGGCGCAGCCATAGCCGAAGCGGATGACCAGCTCGGTCCGCATGACGACGCGGCCCCGGCGCCCGACGACGATCCGAACGACGTCCGATGCCTGGTCCCGTGGCGGCATGAAGTCGATGACGGTCACCGCCCCGTCGGCCGTCTCGAAATCGGTCTCCAGAATCAGCGTGTCGCCGCGATAGCGCCGCGTGATCCGGGCCTCCGCGTCGGCCGGGGCGATCAGCCAGCGGCCATGCTCCGGCGTTCCCAGCAATGCCGCGAAGCATGCATCGGAATCGAAGCGCGGCCAGCACAGCCAGTCGATGGACCCCTCGCGCGACACCAGCGCCGCCGTCTCGCAGTCGCCGAGCAGGGCATAATCCTCGATCCGCGAAGCCATTCGGTCTTCCTTCCTTCCGCGCCCCCCGCCAGTTTCCAACTCGCCGCAGCGCTTCCGGTTCCCGGAAGGACAATGGTCAGGGCCGCAGCGATTGCAGCACCAGCTCCACCATATGGGCCAGCCGTTCCTCCTTCGCCGGATCGGCCAGCAGGTCGCGGCCGAAGATCACCGACAGGGTGTGGACGTTGGACAGGTAGAAGTAGGACAGCCCGGCGATGGAGATGTAGAGCTGCACCGGATCGACCCCGGCCCGGAACACCCCCTGGTCCACCCCGCGCGCCAGCACGTCGGCGATCATCTGCACAAAGGGGGAATGCATCGACTGCACCTGACCGGAAGTCTTCAGCAATTCGGCCCGGTGCAAATTCTCGGTGTTCAGCAGGGCCATGAATTCGGGATGGTCGATGAAATACTGCCAGGTGAAGCCGATCAGCCGGGCGATGGCCTCGGGCGGCGCCAGCTTGTCGAGGTTCAGCGTGCGCTCGGTCTCGCGGATGTGGGCATAGGCGTCCTCCAGGACCGCCAGATACAGCTCCTCCTTGTTGCCGACATGGTAATAGAGCATGCGCTTGTTGGTACCGGCCTGCTCGGCGATGCGGTCGACGCGGGCGCCGCCCAGCCCATAGCGCGCGAACTCCTCCGTCGCCGCGGCCATGATGCGCGCCCGCGTCCCCTCCGGATCGCGGGTGACCTTGGCCGGAGCGGCGTTTCGGCCAGGGGAGGGGGCATGCGGCACCGGTTCGTCGGGTGCGTCGGTCAGGCTGTCCATGCGGGAAGCCGGCTCCTGCGGTCCGGGGAGGGGGGTGGTCTTCCCCCCATGGTAGAAGCGTCGAGCCGCGATTTCAAACCACGCTGCGGTGCCGCTCGATGCAGGTGTCCAGCACCTCGCCCATCGGCTTCTCCCACCAAGTGTTTTGCGAGAAGATCTCCACCTCCGAATAGCCGGCGAAGCCGCAATTCTCGACCCAGCCGCGGATGCGCGGAATGTCGATGACGCCGTCGCCCATCATGCCGCGGTCGAGCAGCAGGTCGGTGGTCGGCACCAGCCAGTCGCAGACATGGAAGGCCAGCAGCCTTTCCCGACCGGCGCGGCGGATCTGCGCCTCCAGATCCGGGTCCCACCAGACATGGTAGACGTCGACCGCCACCCCCAGCGCCCCCGACCGTTCCGGATCCAGCCGGTCGCAAATGTCCAGCGCATGCGCCATCGTGTTCACACAGGCGCGGTCGGCGGCATACATCGGGTGCAGCGGCTCGATCGCCAGCGGCATCCCGGCCTTGCGGGCATAGTCCAGCAGTTCCCCGATGCCGTCCTCCACCTGCGACCGCGCCAGCGCGATGTCCTTGCTGACCGCCGAACCGGGCCGGGAATATTGCGGCAGCCCGCCGACCACCAGCACGAGGCAGGCGGCACCCAGCGCTGCCGCCTCGTCCACCGCGCGGCGGTTGTCGTCGCGCACCTCCGCCGCCTTGGACGGGTCGGCCGGGAACATGCCGCCGCGGCAATAGCCGGACAGCGCCAGCTCCCCCGCCCGCACCGCCCGCAGCGTGGCGTCGAGCCCGACCGCCGCCACCTGATCGCGCCAGGGCGAAACGGCGCGGATGCCGCGGCGGGTACAGGCGTCGAGGATCTCGACCAGATCACCCTGCTTGCGCACCGTGGCCGTGTTGATCGACAGCCAGCGGTGATCCCCGGAAAAGTCTCTCATCTTGAAATCTGGCATCACGAAATCCCCCGCACCGCCAGAACCGCCGCCATCCGCTGCGCCGCGCGGTCCGGATCGGACAGCAGCCCGGCCTTGTCGGCCAGCCGGAACAGTTCGGCCAGATGCAGGGTGGACCGCGTGCTCTCCTGCCCGCCGACCATGGTGAAATGGTCCTGATGGCCGTTCAGATAGGCCATGAACACCACGCCGGTCTTATAGAAGCGGGTCGGCGCCTTGAAGATGTGGCGCGACAGCGGCACGGTGGGCGCCAGGATGTCGTGGAACGCCGCCTCGTCGCCGTCGGCGAGATGGGCCAGCGCCGCGGCGGCAGCCGGCGCGATGGCGTCGAAGATGCCGAGCAGCGCGTCGGAATGATGCTGCCCGTCGCCGGCGATCAGCTCCGCATAATTGAAATCGTCGCCCGTATACATGCGAACACCGGCCGGCAGCCGCCGCCGCATGATGATCTCCTTGTCCTTGTCGAGCAGCGAGATCTTGATGCCGTCCACCTTGGCCGCGTAGTCGCCGATGATCGACAGCGCCGTGTCCATCGCCGCGTCGATGTCGCTGCTGCCCCAATATCCCGCCAGTGCCGGGTCGAACATGTCGCCCAGCCAATGCAGGATCACCGGCTGTTTCACCTGCGACAGGATGCGGCCATAGACGCGGACGTAATCCTCCGGTCCGTTGGCGACGCGGGCCAGCGCGCGCGACGCCATCAGGATGATGCGGCCGTCGAGCGCCTCGATGGCCTCGATCTGCTCCTCATAGGCGCGGATGACGTCGTCGATGCCGCGGGCGTTCTCCGGCGGCAGATGGTCGGTGCCGGCGCCGCAGGCGATCACCCCGCCGCGCGCCTTGGCCGCCGACTGCGACCGCCGGATCAGCTCCAGCGAGGTCGGCCAGTCCAGCCCCATGCCGCGCTGCGCCGTGTCCATCGCCTCGGCGACGCCGAGACCGAGGTCCCACAGATGCTCGCGGAAGGCGATGGTGCGGTCCCAGTCGATGGCCGGCGCCAGCCACGGGTCGCACTCGGCCAGCGGGTCGGCGACCATATGGGCGGCGGCGAAGGCGATGCGGGTCAGCGGCCGGTCGGTGCGGGCCGGAAAGCCGCGCGGCGGGGCGAGCGTGTAGCTCTCGATGCTGCGGTCGGAGCGGGGGAGGCGGATGGTCGGCATGGGATGGTGTTCCTGGGTAGGTCGTTGCCGCCGATGCCCCCTCCCCATCCCTCCCCCACCTGCGGTGGGAGAGGGGGCAGGAGCTTTGCAGGAGCACAGCGGCAGTTCCCTCTCCCGCTCTCGGCGGACCGAAGGTCCGTCCGATTGCGGGGGAGGGTTAGGGAGGGGGCATTCGAGCCGAAGCCTCACCCCCCGATCGCCGGCACATCGACCCAGCGGCGCTCGCGCCAGCTCTGCAGCGCGCATTCCACCAGCTGGACGCCCTTGGCGCCTTCGATGAGGCCATGGCGGTAGGGCGCATCCTCCACCACATGGCGGATGAAGGACTCCCACTGCACCTTGAAGCCGTTGTCGAACACGGCGTTGTCGGGCACCGGCTGCCAGGTGTCGTAGAAGTCGATGGTCTGCTTCTGGTCGGGGTTCCACACCGGGCGCGGCGTGCCCTGGCGCGGCTGGATCACGCAGTCGGTCAATCCTGCGACCGCCGAACCGTTGGTGCCGTCGACCTGGAAGGTCACCAGATCGTCGCGATAGACCCGCGTGCACCAGGACGAGTTGATGGTGGCGATCACCCCGCCCTCAAGCTCGAACATCGCATAGGCGGCGTCGTCGGCGGTGGCCTTGTAGGGCTTGCCCTTTTCGTCCCAGCGTTCCGGAATGTGGGTGGCGCCCAGGCACGAGATGCTCTTCACCTTCCCGAACAGATTGTCGAGCACATAGCGCCAGTGGCAGATCATGTCGAGGATGATGCCGCCGCCATCCTCGTCCCGGTAGTTCCAGGACGGCCGCTGCGCCGGCTGCCAGTCGCCCTCGAACACCCAATAGCCGAACTCGCCGCGCACCGACAGCATGCGGCCGAAGAAACCGCTGTCGCGCAGCATGCGCAGCTTCTCCAGGCCGGGCAGGAACAGCTTGTCCTGCACTGTGCCGTTCTTCACCCCGGCCTCTTCCGCCAGCCGGACGACGCGCAGCGCCTCGTCCAGGTTGGTGGCGATGGGCTTCTCGCAATAGACATGCTTGCCGGCGCGGATCGCCTTTTCCAGCAGGGTGGGGCGCATCTGCGTGGTGCCGGCGTCGAAGAAGATCACGTCGTCCGGATTGTCCAACGCGGCGTCGAGATTGTCGCTCCAGCGCTCGATGCCGTGGCGTCGGGCCAGTTCCTGCATCTTCTCCGCATTGCGGCCGACGATGATCGGATCGGGCATGACGCGCGAGCCGTCGGACAGGGTGACGCCGCCCTGGGCGCGGATCGCCAGGATCGAGCGGATCAGATGCTGGTTCATGCCCATCCGCCCGGTGACGCCGTGCATGATGAGGCCAAGGCGCTTGGTGCTCATGGGTGGACTCCTTCGGAAAGCGCTGATGTCGGGTTTGAAAGGGGTGACAGGCCGGACCAGTCGGGTTCGGCCGAATGGGCGTAACCAAGGCCGGACAGCGGCGCCGCCGCCAGCCGCCCGCTGCCGGTGGCGAGCCTGACCGTCCCGTCGGCGTCGCGTTCGTAGAAACCGGGATGGGCGTCGAGGAAGGCCGCGCCTTCCGCCTCGCTGCCGAAGCCCCCGCCATACTGGTGCCCGTTGCGTTCGGCGTGCGGGATGCCGAGGAAAGCGACCAGCGCCGTGTCCTGCTGCACCGACAGCCCGGCCTGACAGGTCAGATCCTCGGCGGAGATGAAGTGCGGCGGCCCCCACGCCGCGCAGCGGGCGCGGTTGAGCATCGCCTTGTAGAGACCCTTGCAGGATTTCGACGACACACCGCGATAACCCAGGACGCGGGCTTGCGGAAAGGCGTCGTACCCGTCGTCGGACTCGTCGATGATGACCGGCACCCGCTCCGCCACCGCGCCCAGCGGCCGGGCGAGCGCCGCCTCCCGCGCGATGGGCTGCTCCAGATAGGCGAGCGCCTTGCGGAAGCCGGCCAGGGCAGGGGAGGCGTCGATGCGGTCGAGCAGCTCCGCGACATGGTCCGCATCGCGATACTGCTCGTTGCCGTCCAGCGTGGCGCGGTAGCCGGGAACGGCCGTCTCCAGCACCGTCGCCAGCTCGGTGAGCCTCGCAACATCGGCGGACACGTCGCCGCCCAGCTTGATCTTGAACCAGCGCAGATGCGCATGCTCTGCCAAGTCGTCCGGCTTGTCGAGCAGCCCGACTGTGTGCCGCAGCTCCACCTCGCCGAGCGGGGAAAGCCCGCGAAGAAAGCCATCCAGATCGAACCCGCCGAGATCGGGTGCCAGCCGCGCATCCAGCCCGGCGACATTGGCGCCCAGCCCCTGAAACGCGTTGAGATTCAGCACCCGCAGCAGCCCATCCAGCACCGCCTTGTCGATCTGTGCCGGCCCGAAGGCAGCGGCCAGCTTCGGCTCCATCGTTGGCGAGAAGGCGGCATGATGCCCAAAGGCGGTGTCGAGCCGGCTGTCCGCCAGATAAGCCTCCCGCGCCTCGACCAGCGAGCGGCGCAATCCGTCCACCGTGTCGGCCGGGCTACGATCCGGGCGCTTGTCGAACCATTTCGGCATCATCATCTCGGCCGTGGCTCCCCACGCCTCGCCCTTTCCCTCCACCTCGATAAGGGCGCGGACGAAAGCCTGCGGGGCGGCCTCGACCGTCACCGCGCCGAAGCGGAACGGCTTCACGAAACGGACGGGCCGCTCGTACAGCTCGATGGCGCGGATGCGGAGACGGGGGGCGGACATGGTGAGAGTCTTTCAAATGGAGAAGTGGCATGCCCCCTCCCTTCCCATGCTGACGCATGGGCCCCTTTCCCTCCCCCGCCTTCGGCGGTAGAGGGAGTTGGGTGCGGAGCGGCGGCAGTCCCCTCTCCCTCGAAGAGGGGGAGGGTTAGGGAGGGGGCACCTGGAGCCGGCCTCTAATCCAAATGCCCCTGCGCCGCGAAATGCTTGCGGATGGTCTGGGTCAGCTGGATGAAGACCGGGTCGCCCATGACGTCCAGCGTCCGCGGGCGCTCCAGTGGGACCTCGTAGGTGGCGGCGATGGTGCCCGGCCGCTCCGACATCACCATCACCCGGTCGGCCAGGAACACCGCCTCGGGAATGGAGTGGGTGATCAGGATCACCGTCTTGCCGGTCTCGTGCTGGATGCGCTGCAGCTCGACATTCATCCGCTCCCGCGTCATGGCGTCGAGCGCGCCGAACGGCTCGTCCATCAGCAGGATCTTCGGATCGTGCACCAGCGCCCGGCACAGCGCGGCGCGCTGCTGCATGCCGCCCGACAGCTGCCACGGATACTTATGCTCGAACCCCTTCAGCCCAGTCATCTCGACCAGCTTGTGGGCGCGTTCCAGATAGCGCTCGCGCGGCAGCCGGCGGATCTCCACCGGCAGCATGATGTTGCGCAGAACCGAGCGCCAGGCCAGCAAGGTCGGGCTCTGGAAGACGATGCCGGTGTCGTCGTGCGGCTCCGTCACCGTATCGCCTTCGATTTGGATGCTGCCGCTGGTGACCGGCAGCAGGCCTGCCAGCATCTTCAGCAGGGTGGACTTGCCGCAGCCCGACGGTCCCACCACCACCAGGAACTCGCCCGGCCGCACGTCGAAGGTGATGGGGCGGAGCGACGGCACCTCGCCGTCGCGGGTGCGGTAGGTCTTGGTCACGCCGTCAATGCGGATCAGCGGCTCGCCGGACAGGCGCCGCGTTTCCGCCTCGCCCACCAGTTTCAACTGTGGCTGTGCCATGCTCTCCTCGTCGCTCCGTGCGGGCATGCTGCGGTCGATTACTTGGCGGCGGCGTTCATCGCCTTCGCCGCAGGGTCGGCCGGCAGGAACTCGCGGGTGTAGAAGCGCTTGGGGTTGTCCTTGGCCGATTTGTCCAGCCCGCCATATTCGACCAGCAGATCCACCGTCTCCTTCATGTTGGCGTCGGTGACCTGGAAGGGCCGCATCTTCTCCGTCTCCTTGGTGCGGTAGAGCGGGATCGTCAGTTCGAATCCTTCCTGCAGCGTGTCGGGCTTGCCGCCCTTCGGGTTGGCCTTCAGGATGGATGCTGCGGCCTCCTTCGGCGCCTTCTCCGCCTCTTCCACCGCCTTGGTGGTGGCGGCCATGAAGCGGCGGACGAGGTCGGGATTCTCCTTCAGCGTGTCGGTGTTGGCGATGATGCCGGAGGAGACCATGTTGACGCCGTAATCGGCGAAGCGGATCGGCGTCACCGACTTGCCGGTGGCGTCCTTGATCTTCATGCTCTGGTCCATGACATAGCCCAGCAGCAGATCAGCCTGTCCGTTGATGACGGCGTTCAGCTTGGTCTGGGCGTCGCCCGACACCACCTCGAAATCACGCTCCTTCAGGCCGGTCTTCTTCAGGAACAGCGGCCAGATCTGGGACATGCTGTCGCCCGGCGTCATGGCGACGATCTTGCCCTTGATGTCCTCCGGCTTGCGGATGTTCTTCTCGGTGAAGCCCATCGCCGACATCGGGCTGGTCTGCAGCAGCACGCCCGGCGAGGACACCGGCGCGCCCTTCATCGCCGCCTTGATCATGGTCGGCACGTCGACATAGCCGAAGGTGACGGCCTTGCTGGCGACCAGCTGCGTCGTCACCGCCGATCCGCGGCCTTCCTGGATTTCCAGGTCGATGCCCTCGGCCTCGTACAGCCCCTTGTCCTTGCCGTAATAGAAGGGCGCGTGCTCACCATAGACGTACCAGTTCAGCATCAGCGTCACCTTGTCGGCGGCCTGCGCCGGCAGGGTGGAGGCGGCAAAGGCGCAGAGCGCCGCGACGATGGCATTCTTCATCACGACCGGTGTCCTCCCATGGGTGGTGGATCGCCCCGTCGGCCGGCGGTGGCCGGCACCGGGGTTCTTGTCGATGAACGGATTTCGGGACTACATCTTCAAAACTGCGGTGTCGGATCACATCGAGCGAGTCTCTCGACCGTCATTCCCGCGAAGGCGGGAATCCAGCCTTTTCAAGGGCTTGGACGGGCAGCCTGGATCCCCGCCTTCGCGGGGATGACGGCCGACACTCGACCTGACAACTCACAACCTCTCAGGCCGTCGGGCCGTACTTGTTGCGCTGGCTGGCGTGCCAGGGAATGGAGAAGCGTTCGACCACGTCGATGACCCAGAACAGCACGACGCCCATCAGCGCCAGCACGGTCAGCGCCGCGAACATCAAGGGCAGTTCGAAATTGCCGATGGAGCGCTGCAGGACGAAACCGATGCCGGAGTTGGAGCCGACGAATTCGCCGACCACCGCCCCCACCACCGCCAGCGTGATGGAGACCTTCAGCCCGGCGAAGATCGCCGGCAGCGCATGCGGCAGGCTGACCATCTGGAAGGTCTGCAGCCGCGACGCCTTCATCGAGCGGGCCAGATCCATCATCTCGCCGTCCACCGACTTGAAGCCCTGCACCGCCGAGACGACGACCGGGAAGAAGCCCAGCAGGAAGGCGGCGATCACCTTCGGCATCAGGCCGAAGCCGAACCACACCACGAACAGCGGCGCGATGGCGACCTTGGGGATCGACTGCGAGAAGACCAGCAGCGGGTAGACATAGGCCTCCACCGTGCGCGATCCGGCGATCAGCATCGCGATGGGAATGCCGAACAGCACCGACAGCGCGAAGCCGCCGAGAGTCGCCGTGAAGGTCGGGACGGATTCGGACAGCAGCCGCGGCCATTCGTCGATCATCGCCAGCACGACGTCGCCGGGCTTCGGCACCAGATAGGCGGGCACCCCGAAGATACGGACCGACAGATCCCACAGAACCAGCAGGATGACGATCAGCAGGATGGGGCGGACCCAGTCGGAATTGAGCAGGCGCAACGCTGCGCCCGAGCGAGAGCGGGGTTCCATGCGTCTCCTCCGGCCGGCAGGCTCGGGCGACCGGTGTGGCGGTCGCTATGTTTTAACCGGCTGGTTAAAAGTACGGCTGCCGGCCCCTTGCGGTCAACACAGAAAATGGTGGTAACGGATCATTTGTGATCATAACGATACCGCCCGCAAACGCGAACGGGCCGCCCGTCGCCGGGCGGCCCGCAGTCACAAGGTGCTTAGAAGGCTCTGTTCGGCCGGGTCGAGGCCGATCAGCCGATCAGGCCGATGTCGTGGGTGGGGATGTGGTCGAAGCCGTGGGCATAGACCGACGAATCCGACGACAGGCTGTAGTCGTGCGCGCCCGGATTGACGAAGCCCGGATCGACCATGGTCGAACCCTTGTCGTAGCCGGCCGCCTGCCATTCCGCCAGATTGCCCTTGCCGCCGCCGGCCATCACCTGCGGCCAGACGTCGAACATGTCCTGCGACGTGTTCAGGTGGCTGTAGAAGTTGTCGTGGATGTTGCCGACATTGGCCGGGCCGTAGATGTGGAAGGCGGTGCCGTCGCTGACGTCGACCACATTGCCGGAGACGTCGTTGCCGCTCATCTCGTGACCCTTCCAGCCGCTCCAGCCAACCGGCTGCTGCAGGCCGATCTGGGCGCCGCTGTTGTCGGCGATCACGTTCTCGGTGACGCTGTTGTTCCAGCCGCCATGCAGGAACACGCCGCCGATGTTGCCATGGACGAGGTTGCCCTTGACCGTGGCGCCGCTGGTCCAGTCGTCGAGATAGATGCCCCAGCTCGCCACCTGCCCGGTCGGGTTGGTCGCAGTGGTGCCGGTCACCTCGTTGTTGACGACGGTGTGGCCGGTCAGATCCTGCTGGCGGTTGATCAGGTAGATGCCGCCGCCGTCGTTCGATTCCAGATTGGCATCGACCACCTTGTTGAAGGCGACCGTCACCCGGTGCGAGGCGTCGCTGCCGTCCGTCTGAACCGAACCGACGGCGATGCCCTTCTCCGGCGAATGCTCGACCAGATTGTGCGTGACCTGGACGTCGGAACTGCCGTTGACCCAGATGCCGGCGTCGCCACGGTTGGCGGCGTTCGGATGCGTGATGTGATTGTCGGACACGACCGTCGAGTTGGAGCCGGCCTTGACGAAGATCGACTCGGCGCCGGTGCTGTCGAACTGGTTGCCGATCACCTTGCTGTCGGCGCTGTTCTGCACGGTGATGCCATAGCCGCCGCCCTTCACCTCATTGTTGGCGAAGGTCAGGCCATTCGCCTTGTCGGCGAAGACATAGTGGCCGTTCGCGACGCCGTCGGTGAAGGTCAGCCCTTCGATGGTGACATGCTGGGCGCCGCTGACGCCGAAGGACACCGATGCCTGCGACCCGCCATGGATCACCGCCTTCTCATTGCCGTAGCCGGTGAAGGTGACGCCGGAATCCTGGCCGGTCAGCCAGACCGGATTGTTCAGGTGGTAATCACCGCCGCGGACATAGGTGGTGTCGATGTCGCTCGACCGCATGGCGGTCTGGGCCTTCTGCAGCGAGGCGAAGGGACCGTCGGTGCCGTCGGCGTTGGGAGCGGCCAGCTTGCCCGACCAGCTGTCCTTGCCGTTGGTGGCGACGTAGAAACCGGGGCCGGTCGGCTGCGGCACGCTCGGGGTGGGGGCGCTCGGCGTCGGATCGGGCGCTTCGCTGACCGGCGGGACGGGCGTCGGCGTGGTGGGGGCCGGCGTGGTGGGAGTCGTCACGCCGTCCGCGGTGAAATAGCTCTTGTCGGCATCGACCACCAGCGCGCCGTTCCACCACATGCCGGCCTGCCCGTCGGCGACGTCATGGCCGTCGAGCGCGCCCTTGTCGTAAGTGACATGGTCGGCGGTCGGCAGGACCGATTTGCCGTTGATGGTGACCTCGTTGACGATCAGGTTGCGGTCGGTGCCGTTGAAGACCCCGTCATTGTCGTACTGGACCTGGATCTTGTGGTCCTGGTTCTCGGCGATGTCCGTCTTGAAGACGAAGTCCTTGGCCGTGGCACCCGTGGTGCCCTCACCGATCTGCTTGCCGTCGACCAGCAGGTTGAAATGCGCGTCGAGGGTCCCCTTCGCGTTCACGGTGATGGTCGAGTTCCCGGAGGTCGTGGCCATTGGTCCGTATCCTTGGCGGTTGCGATGCGGCGCCACCATGGCCAGACGGCTGGGGCATTGGTGAGGCATTTTTCCGGGAACAGACGAATTGGTGGTAAATCCTGTTACTTTCCTGCGATCACTGGGCAATATCTGGAACTGATTACCCAGCATAAGCGGGGATGGACACCACGATTGGTGTAGGGGTAACTCTCCCGATGCCGGTCCATTGCTCGAACAAGGCGCAGTTTCACGACCTCATCTGTCGCCAAGTCTTTTCAGAAGGACAGAATCATTCACCGAAAAGAAAAACGCCCCGCACGCGGACGTGCGGGGCGATCAGTCTGGGGAGGAAACTCGAAGAAGGATCGTCGTCTCAGTCGCGGCCCTTGCCGACCAGCAGCCGTTCCAGGCCATAGACGCGGTCGAGCACCAGCATGGCGGCCACGGTCAGGAAGATCAGCACCGCCGACACCGCCGCGACCAGCGGGTCGATGTTGTCCTGGATGTAGAGGAACAGGCGGACGGGCAGGGTGGTGGTCTCCGGCGAGGCGATGAAGACGGTCATCGTCACCTCGTCGAAGCTGTTGATGAAGGCCAGCACCCAGCCGCTCGCCACGCCCGGCAGGATCAGCGGCAGCGTCACCCGGCGGAAGCAGGTCCAGGACGAGGCACCCAGCGACGCCGCCGCATTCTCCACCGCCCGGTCCATGCCGGTCGACGCCGCCAGGATCAGCCGCAGGGCGAAGGGCAGGATGATGATGACATGGCTCAGCACCAGCCCGGCAAAGGTGCCGCCCAGCCCGATCATGGTGAAGAAGCGCAGGAAGGCGATGCCGAGCACGATGTGCGGCACCATCAGCGGCGACAGGAACAGCGCCTGGATCGCCTCGCGCCCGAAGAACTGGTGGCGCGCGATGGCCAGCGCCGCCGGCACCGCCACCAGGATCGCCAGCGTGGAGGACACCGCGCCCAGCAGCAAACTGTCCTTGAAGGCGCGGATGAATTCGGGATTGTCGCCGATGGCGCGGAACCAGCGCAGCGACAGCCCCTCGGTCGGCAGAGACAGATAGCCTTGCGAGGTGAAGGCCACCGCGCAGACGATCAGGATCGGCGCCAGCAGGAAGCCCAGGAACAGGACGTGGAAGATCAGGGCGATCGGACCGTTGCGGTTCATTCGAACACCTGTTTGTAGCGACGTTCGACCAGCCGGTTGCAGCCGACGATGATGACGATGTTGGCGATCAGCAGCAGCACCGCCACCGTGGCGCCCAACGGCCAGTTCAGCGTGTTCAGGAACTCGTCATAGGCGAGCGTCGCCGCCACCTTCAGCCGCCGCCCGCCGATGATCGCCGGGGTGGCGAAGGCGCTGGCCGCCAGCGCGAAGACGATGATCGACCCCGACAGGATGCCCGGCACGATCTGCGGCAGCACCACCCGGCGCATCACCGTCAGCGGCCCGGCGCCCAGCGACAGCGCCGCATTCTCCACCTGCGGGTCGAGCCGCTGCAGCGAGGCCCACACCGACAGCACCATGAAGGGCACCAGCACATGGGTCAGCGCGATGACGACGCCGGTCTCCGTGTACATGAACTCGATCGGCGTCGCGATCAGCCCCAGCCCCATCAGCCCCTGGTTGACCAGGCCCGTCGAGCCGAACAGCAGCGCCCAGCCCAGCGTCCGCGACACCACCGAGATCAGCAGCGGCCCCAGCACGATCAGCAGACAAAGCCCGCGCCACGGCGACTTCATCCGGCGCAGGATGTAGGCCTCCGGCGCGCCGAACACCGCGCAGAGCAGCGTCACCAACGCCGCGATGCGGAAGGTGCGCAGGAACACCTCGTGGAAATAGTCGTCGGCGATGATGTCGGCATAGTTGCCGAGCTGCCAGACATTCTGGATGCCACCATAGAAGCTGAAGCTGTTCAGCGACAGCAGGAAGGTCATCACCAGCGGCACCAGCAGCAGCACCGCGAACAGCGCCAGCCCCGGCGCGCTCAGCAGATAGGGTGCCAGCGGCCAGCGGCGCGGCCGGCGGGGAGGGGGTGCGGCGGACGCCTGCACTTGGCTGTCGGCGGCATTTTCGGTGGAAGCCGCCATGCTCATGCCGCCTCCCGATCGGCGGGCATCACCGCCATGTCGTCGGGCCGCCACCCGACCATCACCCGCTCGCGTTCCGCCGGCAGGGGAGAGCCGTCATGCTGGCGGATCACCATCAGCCGGCCGGCGGCGGTCTCGATCTCGAACAGCCATTGCGTGCCCTGGAAGACGCGGGCCAGCACGGTGCCGCCGAGCCCGCCGGCATCGACGAAGCCGACCTTCTCCGGCCGCACGGCCAGCGCCCCCGGCCCCACGGGCACCGGCTGCGTCACCGGCCACACACTGTCGGCGACGGTGATGACCGTGCCGCCACCCGCACCGCTGCCGACCATGCCCGGCAGCAGGTTGGTGCGGCCCAGGAAGTTGGCGACGAAGGCGTTGGCCGGCCGGTCGTAGGCCTCCTGCGGCGTGGCGACCTGCTGGATGCGGCCCTTGTTCATCACCACCACGCGGTCGGACAGCGCCATCGCCTCCGACTGGTCATGGGTGACGAGGATCATGGTAGTGCCGACGGTGCGCTGGATGCGGCGCAGCTCGATCTGCATCTCCTCGCGCATCTTGGCGTCCAGGTTCGACAGCGGCTCGTCCAGCAGCAGCAGGCTCGGCTTGATGACGAGCGCCCGCGCCAGCGCCACGCGCTGCTGCTGGCCGCCCGACATCCGGCGGGGGTGGCGGTCGCCATACTGTTCCAGCCCGACCAGCTTCAGCGCCTCGGCTACCATGCGGTCACGGTCGGCCCGGTTGATCTTGCGCATCTCCAGCCCGAAGGCGACATTCTCCGCCGCGGTCATGTGCGGGAACAGGGCGTAGCTCTGGAAGACGATGCCCAGCCCGCGCTCGTTCGGCTTCTTCGCCAGCAGGTCCTGGCCGTCCAGCATCACCCGGCCGCCATCGGCGTCGAGGAAGCCGGCGATCATCTGCAAGGTGGTGGTCTTGCCGCAGCCCGACGGCCCCAGCAGCGAAATCAGTTCACCCTTCTCCACCGTCAGCGAGACGTGATCGACCGCCGTCCAGTTGGCGAAGCGCTTGGTCAGTTGGTCGAGAACCAGATAAGCCATGCCGTCGTCTCCCTTGCCCTTCATCTCCCTCTCCCCCCGGGGAGAGGGTCGGGGTGAGGGGGATGCACAAGGGTGGATTCTCGAGAATCCTTGCCGCGCGACCCCCTCACCCTAACCCTCTCCCCAGGGGGGAGAGGGGGGATGCACCCTTACATCAGCGCTCGATCTCGCGGGTCCAGCGACGGTTCCACTGCTCGCGGTTCTTGTTGATGGTGTCCCAATCCACCACCAGCAGCTTGCCGACCTGCTCCGGGCCATAGGGAATGCCGACCTGCTTGTCGGCGGGCAGTTCCACCGTCTTGTTCACCGGACCGAAGCCGGCGCTGACGGCCAGCGCAGTCTGCGCCTCGACGCCCAGCATGTGCTGGATGAACTTCTGCGCCTCGGCCGCATTCTTGCTGCCGGCGACCTGGCAGGCGGCGGAGCCCAGCACGATGCCGCCTTCCTTCGGATAGACGAAGGTGGCGGGGAAGCCGGTGTCGGCCAGCGCCTTGGCGCGGCCCGACCCCCAGACGGCGATGACGGCCTGGTTGCTCTGGAACAGCTCGGTCATCTTGCCCGGCGACGGCTCGTAGGCCAGCACGTTCGGGTTGATCTTGTCCTTGAACTCCTTGAAGCCCGGCTCGATGTTGCTCTCGCCGCCGCCGTCCAGGCGGGCCATCATCACCAGCGCGTGCAGGCCGTAGCTGTTGTTGATCGGCGGAACCACCAGCTTCTTCTTGAAGCGCGGATCCTCGATGTCCTTCCACGAGGTCGGGGTCGGGATCTTGTTCTCGTCGAAATAGGCCTTGTTGTAGACGATGCCGGTGCCGACGGCGCCGAAGTTGATCGCCTTGCCCGACGGCATCTTCGCCAGATCATAGAGCTGGTCGTAGACCGGCGCCTTCTCCAGGTCGGCGCAGAAGTTCAGCGCCACCGCCTGATACATCGGGCCGTCGTCCAGGATGACGACGTCGATCTGCTGGTTGCCCTTCTGGGCCTGCAGCTTGGCGAGATTGTCGGTGGAGTTGCCGGCGACATACTCGACCTTCATCCCCGTCGCCTTCTCGAAGGCCGGGATGATGTCCTTGCGCATGGTCTGCTCGAAGGAACCGCCATAGGCGGCGACATAGAGCGTCTTGTCCTCGGCCTGGGCCGTCTGGACCGCGGCCATGCCGCACCACAGGGCCGCCGTCGCCATCAACCCGCACATCACGGAGCGCATCGTCATTCTCCTCTAGAGCCTTGATCCCTGTTGGCAGGGTCCCTGTTCATCGGGCTCCCAGGTCATGGCCTGGGGGTTCGTCTGGTGCTGATCTTCGGACCGCATCGCGAACAGCGGTCCGGATCGCCGCTTTTACGTCCGTTACCTTGCCGGCCGCCCGTTTTCGGGCTGTTTTTCGTGAAGGTCCCGGCTCGGACATGGATCAAGGGTGATGGCGCAGTCACATAACCGTCAAATCGAATTCGCGCCACCATTCATCCGCTAATGTTATAATTCCGTGTTCCGAACGAGTTGGGGGCCGCTTTCGGTTCCATCCCCCGTTCCGATCAGGCTGTCGCGGAAGCGCGTGGCCTCCTCCATGAAGCCGTTGAGGAAGTCCTCGGCGATCATCGACAGCGGCACCTGGGCGGAGCGCAGGATGGCGATGTCGAAGCCGATGCGCGGTTCGAAGGCGCGGACGATCAGCCCGTGCGGGACATAATCCTGCGCGGTGAAGGGATCGACGACCGACACGCCATAGCCGGCCGCCACCATGGCGCAGGCGTTCATGGTCAATTGGGCCTCCACCCGCATCACCCGCGCCACGTCATGGTCGGCGAAGGCGGTGTCGATGCGGGAGCGCAGCAGGGCCGGCGGGGTGGTGGAAATGAAGCTTTCGCCTTCGAAATCCTTCGGCACCAGCACCTCCTTGGCGGCCAGCGGGTGGCCGGGGGGCAGGATGGCGACGGCCGGGATCCCGTGGATCTTCTCGGTCACCACCGCCGCGTGGTCGATGGGCGTATGGGCGAAGCCCAGCTCGCATTGTCCGGTCGCCACCCAATCCAGGATGGTGGGCGACGTGCTGCCGCGCAGCGCGATGTCCACCCGAGGCCGCTCGGCGAGGAAGCGCGCGACGTAGCGCGGCAGGAATCCCACCCCCAGCGCCGGCATCGCCGCCACCCGCAATGCCCCGCTGCGCCGCGCGGTCAGGTCGCGCGCCGTCTGCTCGATCAGTTCCAGCCCGACGAAGGCGCGGTCCACCACCTGATACAGCGAGATCGCCTCGCTGGTCGGCGCGATGCGCGGCCCGCGCCGTTCGAACAGCGTCAGCTTCAGCGCATACTGCAGATCGCCGATCAGCCGGCTGACCGCGGGCTGGGAGATGTTCAGCAACTCCGCCGCTGCGGTGATGCCGCCGGTCACCATCACGGCGCGGAAGGCCTCGATCTGGCGCGGATTGATCATGGCGCCCGTCCCGCCGTGCCGGTCGCAACATAACATTCGGTCATGAAACACCCCTTCGATCTGATTTGACAGTTATAGGTTGGCTGCCGATGCTGTCGCAAGGATCGAGGAGCGGCGGTGCGTCGCCGGGCAGCATCCCGCGGCGCTCCGCCAAAGAAAACCCTGCAGTTCGCAATCCATCCATGTGTAACGCCGGCGGATCCGGCGACCCCACAAGGATATGCGCGGCATCGTCAAGTATTCGGCACTGTATGCGGGTGCCGGGCGCGGCGATGCGCGCCACACGATAACGGCGGCGGCCGGTGCGCACGGGAAACGGTGCGGCGCCGGCGGCGGGAGTGGAGACGATGACGCAGCCCACTCGGGGCGGAGAGTACGACGTCGCCGTGATCGGCGGCGGGCTGGTCGGATCGGCGCTGGCCTGGGGCCTCGCCCGGTCGGGCCAGAAGGTTGCGATGCTGGACGAGGGAGACATCGCCGTCCGTCCGTCGCGCGGCAACTTCGCCCTGGTCTGGGTGCAGGGCAAGGGTCTCGGCATGGCGGAATATGCCGGCTGGACCAAGCAGTCCTCCGACGACTGGGGCGGCTTCGCCGACCTGCTGCGCGAGCAGACCGGTCTCGACGTCGCCTACCGGCGCCCCGGCGGCTTCATGCCGATGCTGTCGGAAGAGGATCTGCAGGCCCGCGCCAACACCATGATGCGGCTGCACAACCAGCCCGACATGATCCCTTACCCCTACGAGGTGATGGACCGCGAGACCCTGCGCAAGGAGCTGCCCTTCATCGGCCCCGAGGTGGTCGGCGGCACCTATTGCCCGCTGGACGGCCACTGCAACTCGCTGCGGCTTCTGCGCACCCTGCACAAGGGCATCGGCCTGCTCGGTGTCGATTACCGCCCCAACCACCGGGTGGAGAGCATCGAGCATCGCGACGGTGGCTTCCGCATGACCACGGCGGCCGGCGAAATTCGCGCCGGCAAGATCGTGCTGGCCGCCGGCCATGACAGCGCCCGGCTGGCGCCGATGGTCGGCCTGTCCGCCCCCGTCCGTCCCCAGCGCGGCCATGTCATCGTCACCGAGAAGACCGCGCCTTTCCTGCACCACCCCACCGTCTATGTCCGCCAGACCGACGAGGGCGGGGTGATGATCGGCGACAGCTTCGAGGAGGCCGGTTTCGACACCACGCTGCAGCCCGGCGTGTCGTCGGCCATCGCCCAGCGCGCCATCCGCTTCTTCCCGCTGTTGGGCAAGCTGAATGTGGTGCGGAGCTGGGCGGCCTTGCGCGTTCTGACGCCGGACGGCTTCCCGATCTACGAGGAATCGACGACCGCGCCCGGCGCCTTCGTCGCCACCTGCCACAGCGGCGTCACCCTTGCCGCCAACCATGCGCTGACGCTGGCGCCGCTGATTGCGGCCGGCGGCCTCGGCGACCGCTTCAAGCCCTTCAGCGCCCGGAGGTTCCATGTTCCGCAGGCTGCCTGAGATCGAAGCCGTCGGTGAGACGGTTTCCTTCACCATCGATGGCCGTCCGGCCAACGCGCGGGCCGGCGACAGCGTCGCCGCCGCCCTGCTGGCGAACGGCGTCACCGTCTGCCGCAACACGCCCGTCAGCGGTGCGGCGCGCGGTCCCTACTGCATGATGGGCGTATGCTTCGACTGCCTCGTCACCATCGACGGCACCGGCAACCGCCAGGGCTGCCAAGTCCGGGTATCCCCCGGCATGGCGGTGGAAACCCAGAACGGCAAGCGCGAGGTGGAGCGATGAGCGCTTTTGATTTCGACATCGCCGTCGTCGGCGCCGGCCCGGCCGGCCTCGCCGCCGCAGCGCTGGCCGCCTCCAAGGGCGCGTCGGTCGTCCTGCTCGACGAGCAGGCGGAGCCGGGCGGCCAGATCTACCGCGCCGTCACCGAAACGCCGGTGCGCGACCGCAAGGTGCTCGGCCCCGACTACTGGCATGGCGCCGAACTGCTGGGTCCGCTGCGCGACAGCGGCGCCGTCCACTGGCCGGGCACCACGGTCTGGAGCGTCGCCCGCCCGCGCGAGGACGCCGCCGACGGCTCCCGTCCCATCCAGATCGGCCTGTCGCGCAACGGCGCGGCGGCGATGCTGACCGTGCGCCACGTCATCCTGGCGACCGGCGCGCTGGAGCGTCCCTTCCCGATCCCCGGCTGGACCCTGCCCGGCGTGCTGGGTGCCGGTGCGGCGCAGGTTCTGCTGAAGACCTCCGGCCTCGTGCCGTCGGGCGCCACGGTGATGGCGGGCAGCGGCCCGCTGCTCTGGCTGCTGGCTTGGCAGTATCTGCAGGCCGGCGCCCGCATCGACGCCATCCTCGACACCACGCCGCGTGAGAACTGGCGCGCCGCCCTGCCGCTGCTGCCCGGCTTCCTGCGCTCGCCCTATCTCGGCAAGGGCATGAAGCTGATGCTGGAGGTCCGGCGCAAGCTGACCGTCATCGGCAACGTCACCGCGCTCCGCGCCGAAGGCGGCCTTGCCGGCGGGGGCACGTTGAAGAGCGTCGTCTACACCCGCAACGGCACCGAACACAGGCTGCCCGCCGACACGCTGCTGCTGCATCAGGGCGTCATCCCCAACCTGAACCTCGCCAACGCCACCGGCTGCGCCCAGCGCTGGGACGAGCAGCAGCGCTGCTGGCGCCCGACCACCGACGAGTGGGGTGCGACTTCGGTCGAGGGCGTGTCGCTGGCCGGCGACGGCGCCGGCATCGGCGGTGCCCGCGCGGCGGAAGAGGCGGGTCGTCTGACCGCGCTCGACGCGCTGCACCGGCTGGGCCGCATCGGGCGGGAGCAGCGCGACCAGTTCGCCGCCCCCTTCCGCGCTGCGCTGGACCGCGCGCTGACCGGCCGCGCCTTTCTCGACACGCTCTATACCCCGGCGGAAGCCTTTCGCGTGCCGGCCGACGACACCATCGTCTGCCGCTGCGAGGAGATCACCGCCGGCGCGGTGCGCGAGGCGGTTCGGCTCGGCTGTTCCGGCCCCAATCAGGCCAAGAGCTTCCTGCGCTGCGGCATGGGGCCGTGCCAGGGCCGGCTCTGCGGACCGACGGTGACCGAGGTCATCGCGGCGGAGCGTAACGTCTCCCCGGCGGAGGTCGGCTATTACCGCCTGCGCCCGCCGGTGAAGCCGATCACGCTGGCCGAGTTGGCCGCCCTGCCGAAGACCGACGCCGACATCGACGCCGTGTTCAAGCACTGACGCGGAGGCGCCCGATGACCGCAACCGCTTCCCCCAAGCCCGACGTCATCGTCATCGGCGGCGGCCTGCATGGCTGCTCCGCCGCGCTGCACCTGTCGATGCGCGGCGTCCGCGTTCTGGTTCTGGAAAAGGACCATGTCGCCCGCCACGCCTCCGGCGTCAATGCGGGCGGCGTGCGCCAGCTCGGCCGCCATGTCGCCGAGGTGCCGCTGACCGTCGCCTCGATGGCGCTGTGGCACGGCATCCAGGATCTGGTGGATGACGATTGCGGCTTCGAAAGTCACGGCCAGATCAAGGTGGCGGAGAACGAAGCCGAGCTTGAGACGGTGCGTGCCCGCGTCGCCGAACTCAATGCGCTGGGCTTCACCCACGAGGAGGTGATCGGGCAGGACGAGCTGCGGTCGCTGGTGCCGGCCATCGCCGACCATTGTGTTGGCGCCCTGGTGTCGCGCGGCGACGGTGCGGCGATCCCCTTCCGCACCACCTTCGCCTTCCGCCGCAAGGCCATCGCGCTCGGCGCCCGCTTCCAGGAGGGCGGGGCGGTGACACGGCTGGCCCGCCAGGGTGGCCTGTGGACCGTCGAAACGGCGGACGGCAACCGCTTCGAGGCACCGGTGGTGGTCAACGCCGCCGGCGCCTGGGCCGACCGCATCGCCGCGCAGGTGGGGGAGCCCGTGCCGCTGGAGGTCATCGCCCCGATGCTGATGATCACCGCCCGCGTCGCTCCCTTCATCAAGCCGGTGGTCGGCGCCACCGGCCGCACCCTGTCCTTCAAGCAGTTTCCCAACGGCACCGTTCTGATCGGCGGCGGGCTGCTCGGCCGGGCGGTGCGCGACGAGAACCGGACGGAACTGGACTTCTCACAGGTCTCGGTGAATGCCCGCACGGTGTGGGACCTGTTCCCGTGCATGCGCGGCGCCACCATCGTCCGCTCCTGGGCGGGGATCGAGGCGCGGATGCCGGACCAGATCCCGGTGATAGGCCCCAGCGGCACCGAACCGGACCTCTACCATTCCTTCGGCTTCTCCGCGCACGGCTTCCAACTCGGCCCCATCGTCGGGCGCATCACCGCCGACCTGATCACGGACGGGTCCACCGACCTGCCCATCGACCCCTTCCGCATCGGCCGCTTCGCCGCCTGACCTTTGGAGCATCATCCCGTGACGATCCAGCGCTTCCACCCGACCCCGCGGCTCTGCGACATGGTGATCCACAAGGACACCGTCTATCTCGCCGGCCAGATCGTCGACGATGGCTCCACCACGGTGGAAGCGCAGACCCGCGACGTGCTGCGCCAGATCGACGCCCTGCTGGCCGAGGCCGGGACGTCCAAGAGCAGCATCCTGACCGCCACCGTTTATCTCGCCGACATCGCCACCTTCCCGGAGATGAACGCCGCCTGGGACGCCTGGGTCGACAAGGCCAACCCGCCGGCCCGCGCGACGGTGGAGGCCAAGCTGGCCGACCCGTCGATCCTGGTCGAAATCGTCGTCGTCGCCGGGCGCTGACCCCTTCCCACCTGCCGGAGCCTGCCATGAAGCGCCTCCTCCCGGGCGTTGCCGCCCTTCTGTTGCTTGCGTCCGGTGGTGTCGCCGCGGCGCAGGAGATCCGCATCGCCACCGAAGGCGCCTATCCGCCCTTCAACTTCACCCAGCCCGACGGCAAAGTGGCGGGGCTGGAGGTCGACCTCGCCAACGCGCTGTGCGAGCGGATGAAGCGTCCCTGCACCGTCGTGGCGCAGGAATGGGACGGCATCATTCCGGGTCTGCTGGCGAAGAAGTACGACGCCATCATGGCGACGATGAACATCACGCCGGAACGGGCGAAGGCGATCGGCTTCTCCATCCCCTACATGGTGGTGCCGGCCTATTTCGTGGCGCCGGCCAACTCCGCCATCGACGGTTCGCCGGCCAGCCTGCGCGGCAAGACCATCGGCGCCCAGGTCTCCACCACCCATTCCCGCTATGTCGAGAAGCATCTCGGCAGCGACGCGACGCTGAAGACCTACGACACGGCGTCCAACCTGCTGGCCGACCTCAAGGCCGGGCGGCTCGACGCCGCCATCACCACCGGCGCCACCGCGTCGGACTGGGTGAAGGGCGACGGCGGCAAGTCGGTCAAGCTGGTCGGCCAGCCGGTGATCGACGCCGAGGTGTTCGGTCCCGGCATCGGCGTCGGCCTGCGCAAGGAGGACACCGCGCTGAAGCAGTCCTTCGACGAGGCGATCCGCGCGGTCGTTCAGGACGGCACGCTGGCCCGCATCGCCGCCCGCTACGTCGATTTCTCCATCACCCCCTGAGTTCTTTTAAAAACCAAGGAGCAGTTCCCCGTGATCAAGCGCATTGAGAAGACCAAGATCATGCACCGCGTCGTCGTCAACAACGGCACGGCCTATCTCGGCGGCATCATTGCCGACGACGTCAGCGTCGGCATGGGCGGCCAGGTCACGCAGATCTGCGGCAAGCTCGACCAGGTGCTGGCGATGGCCGGCAGCGACAAGACCAAGCTGCTGTCCGCCCAGCTGTTCATCACCAACATGGGCCTGAAGGACGAGATGAACGACGCGTGGCTGTCCTGGCTGGACGGCAACGACCTGCCGGCCCGCGCCACCATCGGCGTCGCCGATCTCGGCAAGCCGGAAATCCTGATCGAAGTGGTCGTCACCGCCGCGGTGTAAGCACCACGCAACCCCCTAAGTATCCCCTCTCCCCCCGGGGGAGAGGGTTAGGGTGAGGGGGTCGCACGGCGAGGATTTTTGGGATAGCCACGCTACGCATCCCCCTCACCCCGACCCTCTCCCCGGGGGGCACCGTCAGAAAAGATCACCTGAATGAGTGGCAACAGCGCGCGGGTTGCCTTGTCCAGGACCAGGGTGGTGCCGTCACGGTCCTGGATATCGGCACGATGGACAGCGACGTTCAGGAGCAGTCCGAGCGTGTCGACGAGGATGTGGTACTTGATGCCTTTGATCTTCTTGCCCGCGTCGTAGCCGACCGGGTCCGCCGCAGCCCCCTTTTTCCGCCGCGCGGACGCTTTGGCTGTCCACCACGGCGGCGGTCGGGCTTGGCTCGCGGCCTTCCTGCGCGCGGACCCGCTGGTAGAGGTCATGGTGGATGCGCTCCAGCGTTCCCTCCCAGGCCCATAGGTGCAAATAGCCATGCACCGTGCTGCGCGGCGGCAGGTCCTTGGGCAGGTGATGCCATTGGCAGCCCGTCTCCAAAAACGTACAGCACGCCGTTCAGCACCGCCTGAAGATCGACGCTGCGGTGCCGGCCACCGCGCCGCGCCGGTGGGATGAGCGGCTCGACGATCCGCCATTCCTCATCGCTCAGGTCGCTTGGGTAGCGCAGCCTGCTGCGGTCATGGCGCTCTCGTTTTTCCGACGTTCACATCCTTGCCTCCGTCTTGGAGGCACCTTTCAATCACAACTGATTCATTCGATTCAACGTCTTCTCGGATGGTTTCTGAATCCCCGCCTTTGCGGAAATGACGGATGGGAGAGGGATCGTAACATGATGGATGTCTCCAATCAGGCTCTGACAGATTGCTGATTTCGGGGAAGCAGAATATCTCTTCAGAAAGAATGTAGATTGCTAAAAATTAGACCTCAAAGGAATTGATTTGAACAATAACCGATCACTCAAATCAGCGACTCGACTTGGATATTAACCTCACATTTACTGATTCCGCGCTTATCCTGCTCAGGTTCGGCTATCAATGCCAGGACAGCCCATTCTACTGGGAGTGTGCCATGATGATCGGCCAGGCCAAGCCTCTGAATGTCTTATCGTCGTCAGGGTCCACCCAGTGGAAGCCGCAGGTCACGGCAAGCAATTCCGGAGTTTTCCAGGCAACCGGCACCGCCAAGGACAGCGTATCGGTGAGCAAGCTCGGACAGGCGCTTTCCGGCGTGGCGGCCGATGCCTTCAAGCATCTGGATTCGAAGGCACGGGGCGTGCTGGAAAATCTGGTGAATTCCGGCCAGATCAGTGCCGACGATGCCGTTCTCGGACTGCGCTCGATGGCCACCCAAGCCACGTTCAGCCGCTATGGCCGGGAGCGGCCGCGCGATCAGGAGGACGATCAGCGCTTGGCCGCATCGGAGTCGATGCTGGACAAGCAGAGGGGCTTGAACGATCGGATGGGTGCCGCTCGGGAGGCATTTGGCCAAGCATTCAGCAATTTGCAGAAAGCGCAGGAGCGCGGCGAACTGTCCATGGATCAGGTCCGCGAGGGGTTGCGCCCGGCTCAAGAGGAATTCGACGCTCAAATGGCCGCAATCGGCAATGAACGGGCGGCGCTTGGCGAGGCATCGTCCCTGGAGGCCGGCTATGAGAAAACCGTCAAGGGTTTCAACGCCGCCATGGGCTCGATGATCTCGGAAGACGGCTTTACCGAAGCCTATTCGGAAAAGGCGAATGGCGCCGCGCAAAAGCTTCAACAGCTTGGCTTCGATGCCAAGGTATTCGGAAACGCCTTCCAGAACTTCGCGGCGACCGTCGATATTCCCGGCATCGGATCGAAAGCCGGTGTCGCAGCTCCGAAAGAGGAACCGGCGGCCCCGCCTGCCGCCGCACCGTCCGCTCCCGCCGCAATGGCCGGCGCGGAACCGGCCGGGTCGGTGCGAACCGCTCCGGCGGAAGATGCCAGCGCCGCCAAACCCGCCGCCGCCGATCACGGGAACGCGCAGGCGGCCCTGTCCATGCTGCAATCGGCGATGGCGTCGGGCGCGGAGAAGAGCGGAAGCGGCGGGATTCTCGGGGCGCTTTCGGGTGGATCCGCCGATGCCGGCAACGCGGCTGCCGAAAGCCTGCTGGAGGCTCTGAAATCCGGTGCCGGCAATGTGGGTCCCGACGAGGACCAGACCGCCTGATGCCCTCTGCGTTGTCGATGAAGGAGACCGCTCGGCAAAGCTCTTTACTTCGAGAGAAAGCACGATCACGCCCGCATGCTCGACCAGCAGGAGCGGGCGTATCGGCGCCGGGCCGGGCGCCGCTGAACCTGACAGATGGTTCCATGCAGGTCTTTCACGGCGTCTGATTGGAACGCCGGACGCCGGACGCCGGACGCCGGACCAAGAGGCCAGCCGCACCTTTCCTCCCTGCGCACCCTGACGGCCGACCGGATCGGGCGGCCGGACCCGGCATCCGCCGGCTTTCGCCCCGCCCCCAAACCACCCCAGTCCGCACAAAAATGTGGCGCAACGGCATCGACGGGGCCAAAAAGCAGCCGTCGTTCCCACAACGAAGGCGCCCCGCCCGTCAAAGTTAATCGCCCGATCAATTTTTTCTGGCTGGGTATCGCCCGTTTACCCCTGCGTCACCCCCGGCGGCAGCGCCGTTCCACCCCTCTTCGGACAGAACCTTCATGGCAGATTACTTCCCGCGTTGGTCGCTTGCGACCGGCCCCGTCGTCCAGCCGGACGAGCGCCTTCCCTGGGGCTCGACGCTGACGCTCGGCATCCAGCATCTCGTCGCCATGTCCGGCTCGACCATCCTCGGGCCGCTGCTGATGGGGTTCGATCCGAACCTCGCGGTGCTGTTTTCCGGCATCGGCACGCTGCTGTTCCTCGTGCTTACCGCCGGGCGGGTGCCGAGCTATCTGGGATCCTCATTCTCCTTCATCGCCGTGGTGATCGCGGTCACCGGCTACACCGGCCAGGGTCCCAACCCGAACATCGGGCCGGCGCTGGGCGGCATCATCGCGGCCGGCGTCGTCTATGTCCTCATCGGCCTGTTGGTCAGCTACACCAGCACCGGCTGGATCGAGCGGCTGATGCCGCCGGCGGTGACCGGCGCCGTGGGGGCCGCCATCGGCCTCAACCTGTCCCCGGTCGCCGTCAAGGGCATCGAGGGCAGCGGCCCCCACACCCTCGTCGCCCTGTTCACCCTGGTCGCCACCGCCGTCATCGCGGTCTATGCCCCGCTCGCCATCCGGCGGCTCTCGATCCTCGCCGGCATCGCCGCCGGCTATGCCTTCTATCTCATCCTCGCCAACGGCTTCGGCATGCTGCCGCCGGTCAGCTTCGCGGAGCTGGCCACCGTCCCGTGGTTCGGCATGCCGGCCTTCCGCTCGCCGACCTTCGATGCCGGCGCCATGGCGCTGGTCGCCCCCATCGCCTTCATTCTGGTCGCCGAGAATCTCGGCCATATCAAGGCCATCGGCGCCATGACCGGGCGCAACCTCGACCGCTTCATCGGCCGCGGCTTCATCGGCGACGGCATCGCCACCATCGTCTCGGGCAGCGGCGGCGGCACCGGCGTCACCACCTATGTCGAGAACATGGGCGTGATGGCGGTCACCCGCGTCTTCTCCACCCTGATCTTCGTCGTCGCCGCCATCGCCGCCATCCTGCTGGGCTTCTCGCCGAAGTTCGGTGCCCTGCTGCGGACGATTCCGGCGCCGGTGCTGGGCGGGCTGGCGACCGTCGTCTTCGGCCTGATCGCCGCGGCGATGGTGCGGCTTTGGGTCGACAACCGCGTCGACTTCTCCGATCCGCGCAACCTCATCACCGTCGGCGTGACGCTGGTGCTCGGCGCCGGCAACTTCACCATCTCCACCGGCGGCTTCTCCATCGGCGGCATCGGCACCGCGACCATCGCGGCGATCGGCCTCTACCAGCTGCTCGGCATCGGCCGTGCGCGCGAGACCGCCCGCACCGCGTCCCAACCGGCGGCCACCACGCTGCACTGACGGCGAAACCCTGGGATCGCGCCTTCTCGGACTTGCCGGTGACGACCATCACCGGCAATCCCCGGTTTTTCAAAAAACCCGCCACATCAGGACTAAAGTCCCATAACTTCTCCGCAAAGTCCCATCAGCCTGCGGAGAGACCCCATGCCCATCGACAGCCGTACCTTCACCGAGGACCGCTTCCCGTGCTGGGCCGAAGAGCCGCCGGTCCCCTCCGAAGGCTCGCTGGTCCCTGGTTCCCAATTCCACGAGGAACAGTGGATCATGGCCGCCGGCATGCTGGCCCGCGGCAACAGCTTCCTTCAGGTCTCCCGCGCCATGGGCTGCAGCCGGACGACTCTCTGGCGCGCCTATTATGGCTCCAAGGACTTCCGTCACAGGGTGTGGTGGGAGCGGCAGGCGCTGAACCGCGAGGCCGAACTCCGCCTCTCCTCCCTCCGCGCCCTGGTTGCCGAGCAGATCGAACGGCTGGTCTCCGCCGGCGACCCTTCCACCGTCCGCTGGCTGGCCGAGCGTCTCGGCCTGTTCGCTGGTCTCGACGCCCCGGCCGGCAAAGCCGTTCCCAAGCCCGCCCCCACACCTGAAGACCCGCCCGCCGTCACCGTCCCCGAACTGGACGATGACCTCCCCGGTGCCCTGCGCGAGCGCACGCCGCCCGATCCCGAGATGATCGCCGCCATCCTGGCCCGTCCGGAGTCCGAAGGCCCGAAGGGCGTCTTCCCCTTCACCGTCAACCAGTACGAGCCCTATCCCAATCTCAACCCCGGCCCGGTGCCCCGCCGCGGTGCCGGCGCCTTCTCCCGCCGCCGCTAGATGGAACATCCGCCGGAACCTGTTCCACGCTGTTCCATACCACCGTCCCCTTTTCCGCGCCTATCTCCCTCTCCCCCCGGGGAGAGGGTCGGGGTGAGGGGGATGCACTGCGTGGTTTTCCCGAAGGTCCCGCCGCGCCACCCCCTCACCCTAACCCTCTCCCCGGGGGGGAGAGGGGATTCTCGCGATTGCTATTCGCGTATCTTCGGCGGAAACTCTCCACCGCTCGACAGGGGCCGTGGTTGGAAAGGACGGGATCCGTATGGACAAGCTGCATGCGATGCGCGTCTTCATCCGGGTGGTCGAAGCGAACAGCTTCACCAAGGCGGCGGAAACGCTGGGGCTGCCGCGCGCCTCGGTGACGACGACGGTCCAGAATCTGGAGGCGGCGCTGGGCGTGCGCCTGCTCCAGCGCACCACGCGAAAGCTCAGCCTGACGCTGGACGGCGCCGCCTATCTGGAGGGGGCAACCCGCATCCTGTCGGAAATCGACGAGATCGAATCCACCTTCACCAGCGCGCGCAAGACGCCGCGCGGCCGGCTGCGGGTGGACATGCCGGGCTCCATCGGCCGGCTGGTCATCATCCCCTCGATCCACGAATTCCACGCCAAATATCCCGACATCGAGCTGATGCTGGGTCTGGGCGACCGTCCCATCGATCTGGTGCAGGAGGGGGTGGATTGCGTCATCCGCATCGGCGAGCTGGCGGATTCGACCCTGCTGGCGCGCCGCATCGGCGCCATGCAGCAGATCACCTGCGCCACCCCGGCCTATCTCGCCGAGCATGGCGAGCCGAAGACCATCGAGGAGTTGGACCGCCACATCGCGGTGAACTATTTCAGCAACCGCACCGGGCGGAACATGGAGTTCTGCTTCCAGCGCGACGGCAGGGTGGAGGAGGTTGCCATGAAGGGCGTCGTCTCCGTCAACGACGCCGACGCCTATGTCACCTGCGGGCTGGAAGGGCAGGGCATCCTGCAGCCCGCCCGCTTCATGGTGCTGCCGCACCTGCGCAGCGGCGCCCTGCGCGAGATCCTGCGCGACTGGCGGCCGCCCCGCATTCCGATCTCCGCCGTCTACCCGCACAACCGACACCTGTCGCCGAAGGTGCGGGTCTTCGTCGACTGGCTGGCCGAACTGTTCGAACGCTGCCCCCTGCTCCAGGGCGAGGAACTGCCGGGCGACCTGTGCGAAAAACAGAAGGCGCCGGTGATGGAACGGGAAGGCGCCTGCGAGTGCGTGATGTGAGCGTTACCGGGCACCCTCCATCAGCGCCCGGTAAGCCATCTGGTCCTCGTGCATCCGCAGGAACACGGCGTATTTGGCGTCGTGATAGTCCTGCATCCGCCCCTCGGCCGGTCGGATGCTGCGGCCGGCGCGGCTCATCCCGGCCATGCCGGCGGCGATGTCGGGGAAGGCTCCCGCCGCCACCGCGCCCAGCACGGCGGCGCCCAGCAGCACCGCTTCCGGCTCCTCCGGCAGGACCAGGGTGCAGCCGGTGGCGTCGGCATGGGCCTCCAGGAACACCGGATTCTTGGTGCCGCCGCCGCAGGCCAGGATGGTGTCGATGGCATAGCCCCGCTCGTTCATCGCCGCCACGATGTGCCGGGTGCCATAGGCCACCGCCTGCACCGTCGCCAGATACAGCAGCGCCAGATCCTCCAGCCCGTCCGACAGCCGAAGCCCGCTGATGGCGCCGCGCAAACCGGCATCCGCCCGCGGCGAGCGGTTGCCGTGGAAGTCGGGCAGCACATGCAGGTCGCGGGTCAGCATCGCCACCGGCCCGCCGCTGCGCCCTGCCAGCGCCGCCAGCTCCTCGTTCAGCAGCTGATAGACCGTGGTGCCGCGCCGCTGCGCCTCAAGGGCAAGTTCGGCATGGCGCGGATGGCCCTGGACCACATGGTCGATCAGCGCGCCCGTCGCCGACTGCCCGCCCTCGTTCAGCCACAGCCCCGGCAGCATGGCCGAATGATAGGGACCCCAGACGCCGGGGATGAAGCGCGGCGCACCGGGGCTCATCACCATATGGCAGCTCGACGTGCCGCCGATCAGCGCCAGCCGCCGGTCGAAATCGACGCCTTCCGATGCCTCCAGCGGCACGCCGATCACCCCGATCCCGCCGGCATGGGCGTCGATCAGCGAGGTGCCGACTGCGATGCCCGGCGTCAGCCCAAGCTCGCGCGCCGCCTCGGCGGTCAGCCCGCCGGCGACGGCGCTGCCGACCTCGCCGACATCGGTGCCGATGCGGGCATGCCCCTCATCCACCAGATCACCCAACCCGATGGCGCGGAGATAGCCGTCGTCCCACCGCCCCTCATGCCCCAGATAGGTCCACTTGCACACCAGAGAGCACAGCGACCGCCGCGTCGCCCCGGTCGCCCGCCAGGTCAGGAAGTCCGGCAGGTCAAAGAAGTGGGCGGCGCGGCTCCAACTGGCCGGCAGCTTCTCCTTCAGCCACAGCAGCTTCGGCGTCTGCATCTCCGGCGACAGCCGCCCGCCGACATAGCGCAGCACCTCATGCCCGCCGGCATTGATGCGGTCGGTCTGACCGATGGCGCGGTGGTCCATCCAGACGATGACGTTGCGGGCGTCGTCGCCCTCCGGATCGACCGTCACCGGTCGCCCGGCGGCGTCCAGCACCACCAGCGAACAGGTGGCGTCGAAGCCGATGCCGACCACCTCCGGCCTTTCGGCGCAGGCCGCCAGCGCCTCCTGCACCGCGGCGCAGACGGCGGCCCAGATGTCGTCGGAGGACTGCTCCGCCCAGTCCGGATCGGGCTTCCACATCCGGATCGGGCGGGAGGCGGCGGCCAGCCGGCGCCCGGCAAGGTCGAAGATGCCGGCGCGGGCGCTGCCGGTCCCCACATCGACTCCGATCACGGCGCGTGTCATGGCCTGTCCTCTCTCCGATGCTTACAGGCTGGCGCAGAAGGCTTCGAACGCCTCGCGGCTGGCATAGGATTTCTGGGTGCCCGGCCGGGTGATGCTGTCGGCGGCATAGCGCACCGCCATGTGCAGCGCCGCGTCGAGGTCGCGGTTCTCCACATAATAGCGCGCGAAGCTGCCGATGAAGGCGTCACCGGCCCCGGTGGTGTCGACCGGCGTGACCCGAACCGGCTCGATCCGCCGCGTCTCCTCGCCCTTGGTCACCAGCAAGGCGCCGCGGGCGCCCAGCGTGACGATGACCGTGCGGATGCCGCGGTCGATCAACGACTTCGCCGCCGTCTCTGCCTCCGCCTCCGAATTCACCGGCAGTCCGGAGATGGTCGCCAGCTCCGTCTGGTTCGGCACCAGGAAGGTGACCTGCCCGATCCGCTTCGGGTCAAGGTCGGCGGGGGCGGGTGCCGGGTTCAGCAGGGTTTCGATGCCGTGCCGAGCGCCGAACTCGATGGTGTGGTAGATCGTCTCCAGCGGGACTTCCAACTGCATGACGATCAGGTCGCAGCCCTTCAGATCCTCGGCGGCGCGGTCGACGTCGGCCGGCGACAGCAGGGCGTTGGCGCCCTTGATGATCAGGATGCTGTTCTCGCCCGACGGCTCGACGAAGATCGGGGCGACGCCGCTGGAGGTGCCGGGCACCCGCTCGACGTAACGGGTGTCGATGCCGGAATCCTCGAAGTTGCGGATGGTATTGTCGGCGAAGATGTCGTCGCCGACCTTGGTGACCATCATCACCTCGGCTCCCAGCCGGGCGGCGGCGATGGCTTGGTTGGCGCCCTTGCCGCCGCAGCCCATTTCGAACCGCGGCGCCTCGATGGTCTCGCCGGGGCCGGGCATGCGGGCGGTGTAGGTGATCAGGTCGACCATGTTGCTGCCGACCACGGCGATCTTGCCCATCTTCTGCTACTCCTCTCACAGCGCCCTAAATCACAACGCCCGGATGGCGCATTCCTCGGCTTCGGCCTCGTCGGCGGTCAGATAGCCCAGCCGCACGGAAAAGCGCCGGATCTCGCCGCCCGCCAGTTTTTGCACATTGCCCTTCATCGATTCCGCAGCATAGCCCTCCGGCTCGCAGGTGGAGGGCAGGGCGAAGGCGCAGACCTTCTGGTCGCTGTTGACCAGCACCCAGCGCACCGTCTTGGGGAACTCCCGCGTGCTGTAGGCGATGTGGAAGGCATCGCCCTCGCGCCGCCGCATCATCACAGCGGTGCCGCCATCCTCGTCGGTGCGCAGGCCGCGGATGTAGAAGACTTGTTCCGGGTCGTAGCGATGCGGCTCGTCCATCACCTCCATCACCGCCGGATCGCGGGCGAGGTCGGACAGCAGCGCGTCATAGGCCGGGCTGCGCGGCACATGGGCCGGCACCACCGTGCGCACCGCCGTCGCCTCCGGCGTGAAGGGCGCCGGCTGGACGATGCGGGCGCCCTCGGCGAAGGCGAAGTTGACGTGGCACATGTACATCAGGTCCATCGCCGCGCCCGACAGGTTCTCCACCTCCATCCGGATATCGAACAGGGCGGAGCCGGGGCGCAGGACCACGCGCGGGCGGGCGACATAGTGGGCGCCGAAGCCCATCACATACTCGCGCCGGCCGGTGACCGCCATGTAGGGGCCTTCGTCGTCGTCCCCGACCTCCAGCCCGGCGGCATCCATCGGCGCACAGGGCATCTCGCCATGCAGAAGATGGCTGTCCTGCGGGCCTGGGCAGCCGTTGCGCAGTAGCCCGGAATGGAAGGCGAAGCAGCCGTATGTGCCGACGATCTCGGTCGCCGGCCGCGGCATGTCGAACATGTTCGCCATGGTCAGGTCGACGCCGTCGAACACGGCGTCCCACACCATCTGGCCGTAATAGGGCAGCACCACCAAATGGCCGCGCCGGTTGGACAGCCGCACCGCCTCGATCCCGCTGTCATAGCGGAACAGGCTGGCGGTCATGCCGTGCGCCTCGGCGACCGGGCGCTCCGCTTCGCCGAAGAAGCTTTTGCGGAAATGGATGGCGGTTCGGACGCTCATGTGATGTCCTCACTATCTAAAGCCGGCCTGGAAGGCCGTCTAGCGGGTGCGGTTCTTGTAGGCGTTGATGGCGATGACCAGCAGCAGGAACGCCCCCCAGATGAAGTCGATCAGGTGGTTGGAGAAACGCAGGATCTGGAAGCCGCTCGACAGTAGCATCAGCGCCACCACCGCGATGGTGATGCCCAGCACCGTACCCCGCCCGCCGGCCGGGTTGGTGCCGCCCAACACCGCGATCAGCACCGCCTGCAGCAGGTAGGAGGTTCCATAGTCCGACTTCGCCGCGTTGGTCCGTCCCGACAGGATGATCCCGGCGACCGACGCCAGCACGCCGGTCAGCATGTAGCTGTACAGCACCATCCGCTCCCGTTTCAGCCCGGCGAACAGCGCCGCCTTCGGGTTGGTGCCGATCAGCATCAGATTGATGCCGAGCGCGGTGCGGGTCAGCAGGAAGGCGATCAGGACCGCGATCACCGCGAACAGCACGAAGGGCGTTGCCAATCCCAAAATCTTGCCATTGCCGACGAAGGCCCAGGCGGCGGGAAAGCCGACGATGGCCGGCCCGCCGGTCAGCACGATGGCAAGCCCGGTGAAGACCTGTCCGGTGCCCAGCGTCGCCAGGATCGGCGTGATGCCGAGGCGGGTGATCAGCAGCCCGTTGACTGTCCCCGCCACCAGCCCGGTGCCGAGCGCGATGACCCCGCCCAGCAGGACGGTCAGGATCCCGGTGTCGGCGATGCCGGCCGCCCCCGCCGTCTTGTGGAACAGCACGCCGGCCAGGATACCCGACAGGTTGGCGACCCCCACCACCGACAGGTCGATCCCGCCGGTCAGCATGGCGATCATCATCGCGATGGAGAGCAGGCCAAGCTCGGGGAAGATGTAGGTGAGGGACTCGAAGTTGTAATAGCGCAGGAACTTGTCGGGGCTGAGCGCCGTCATCACGACGAAGATCAGCACCGTCATCACCAGCAGCTGGACGATGTTGTTGTCGCGGTTGACCAGACTGCGGATGTTCATTTGTGCCTTCATGCTCCGCCTCCCTCACGCCGTCCGGCGGCGGTCGCGCCAAGCCGACAGGGCGGTCGCGACGATGACGATCGACCCCACGACGACGAGCTGCCAGGTGGTGTCCACTCTCATGATGATCAGGCTGTTCTTGACCATCACCAGCATGAAGACGCCGAGCATGGTGCCAAGAACGCTGCCCCGGCCGCCGAAGATCGACGCCCCGCCCAGCACCACTGCGGCGATCACGTCCAGTTCCAGCCCGACGAAATCGCGCGGGTTGGCCAGCCAGATCATGCCGCTGTGCAGAAGGCCGGCGAAGCCGGCCAGTGCCCCGGCGACGCAGTAGACGAAGAAGATGGTCTTGCGCAGGTCGAAGCCGGCCCGCCGCGCCGCTTCCGGATCGCCGCCCAGCGCGTAGGCGCTGCGGCCGATCATGGTGTAGCGCAGCACCAGATGGATGAGGACCGCCAGCCCCAGATAGATCAGCACCATCGCCGTCAGGCCATAGGTGGTGCCGTCGGCCTTGGTCACGCTGACCACCTCGGTGCGGGCGAAGTCGATCAGCGCGGTCGGCATCTTGTTGATGTTGATCATGCTGGTTCCGACGACACCCAGCAGGAAGCCGCGCACCATGGCGCTGGTGCCCAGCGTCACGATCAGCGGGATCATGCGGAATTTATAGACGAAGAAGCCGTTCACCGCGCCGAACAGCAGCCCCATGACGGTGGCCGCCAGCAGAGGCAGGACGACGCCGTTGTATCCCAGCGCTAGCATACCCTTGATCGTCAGATACATGGCGGCGACGGCGAAGGCCGGGAACGACACGTCGATGCCGCCCGAGATCAGCACCAGCAGCACGCCCATCGCCATGATGCCGATGATGACGTTGCTGCGCATCAGGCTGAACAGGTTGTCGAGCTGCCAGAAGGCAGGATTGATCGTGCCGATGAGGACCATGGCGAGCAGCAGGATGCCCGCGATGACCGTTTCCGACCGGCGGAGCAGGGCCATCGGTTCCTCCCCTCAGGTAAAGGTCTTGAGCCGGTCGCTGACCGTCTCTTCGGTGATGTCGGTGGCGGGCAGATCGTCGATGAAGCGCCCGCGATGCATCAGCACGATGCGGTTGCAGTTCTGCACCAGCTCCAGCACGTCGTCGGAGATCATCAGGACGGCGAGGCCGTGATGCTGCGCCAGCTCGCGGATCTTGGCATGGATTTCCGCCTTCGATCCGACATCGACGCCGACGGTCGGGCCGTTCAGGATCAGCACCCGGGCGTCGGTCAGCAGCCAGCGGGCCAGGACCACGCGCTGCTGGTTGCCGCCCGACAGCTGCATCACCGGCTTCTCGGCGGTCGGGGTGGCGATCTGCATGGCACGGATCATGCCCTGCGTCATCTCCTCCGCGCGGTCGCGGTCGATCACCAGCCGCGGCGCCAGCCGTTCATAGGAGGTGGCGAGCATGTTGCGCTTGATGCTCTGCGGCAGGAACAGCCCTTCGGTCAGCCGATCCTCCGGCACATAGGCGATGCCGGCGGTGATGGCCTCCTGGGTTGTGCGCAGCCGCACCGGCTTCCCGTCGATCAGGATCTCGCCACGGTGGTTCGGGACCATGCCGAACAGCGCCAGCGCCAGGTCGGTGCGGCCGGACCCCAGCAGGCCCGACAGACCGACGATCTCACCCGGCCGGATGGCGAGGTTCAGCCCTTCGCACTTGCCGGGGACGGTCAGGTCGCGGATTTCCAGCCGCGGCGGCGGCAGGGGCCCGGCTGGAGGAGTCCAGACATAGGGTTCGTTGAGGATGTCGCCGCCGGTCATGTGACGGGTGATAAGCGCCTCGTCGAAGTCGCCGGTCGGCCCCTCCGCCACCTTCCGGCCGTTGCGGATGACGGTGATGCGCTCGCTGATCTCCAGCATCTCGCGCATCTTGTGGCTGACGAACAGGATGGCGATGCCGCGCGCCTGGATGTCGCGGACGATGCGGAACAGCGTCTCGACCTCCTTGCGGGTCAAGGCCGTTGTCGGCTCGTCCATGATGATCAGGCGGGCGTCGGACATCAGCGCGCGGGCGATGGCGACCAGTTGCTTGCCGGCCGTCGGCAGCGAGGCGACCTCCGCATCCAGGTCCAGCTCGACGCCCAGCCGGTCGACCGCCTCGCGGGCGATGGCGCGGGTGCGCCGCCAGTTCATCAGGCGCCGCTTTTCGCCCAGATGGACGTTCATCGCCAGATTCTCGGCGACCGTCAAATTCCCGAACAGGGAGAAGTCCTGGTAGATGACCTGGACGCCGCGGGCGATGGCGTCGATCGGCGTCATGCCGGTCACCGGCTTGCCGTCGATCAGGATTTCGCCACCGTCCGGCTGGTAGACGCCGGACATGATCTTGATGACGGTGGATTTGCCCGACCCGTTCTCTCCGGCCAGGCAATGGATCTCGCCCGGCCTGATGACCAGCGACATGGTGTCCAGCGCGACGACGCCGGAAAACACCTTCCGGATGTTCCGGAGTTCGATGAAACCGTCTGACATGTCTTCCGCCCGGCGGTTCGAGGAAAGGATGAAGACGCGGGCGCCGGCAGCCGTTGCCGGCCATCGGCGCCCGCCCCCGGGGTCATCAGAAGTTGTAGGCGTCCATGTTGTCCTTGGTGACGCCGACCCAGCCCTGGCCGTAGAGCAGGTTCGGCTTCGCGCCCTTCGGGGTGGTCAGGTCGGTGTAGCCGGGCAGGCCGAGGTTCAGGCCGGCCTTGATCTGGTCCTTCTTGCCGTCCAATGCCATGACCGCCAACATGTTCATGGCATAGCCGGCGACGGCCGGATCCCAGAACTGGATGTACTGGATGTCGCCCTGGGCCAGATACTGGCCGGCCACCGACACCAGACCCGTGCCGGAGAAGGACAGCTTGCCCTTCAGCCCGCGCTCGGCGATCAGACGCCCGGCACCGGCCGAGGTCGGCATCGGACCGCCGATGATGCCCTTCAGGTCCGGATAGGTGGTCAGGACTTCCTTCAGCTTGTTGTAGTCGGTGTTGGCGTCGTCATAGGTCTCCAGACGGTTGGTCGCCAACTGCATCTTTGGGAAATGTTCCTTCTGATAGGCGATGGCGCCGTCGATCCACTCGTTCTGCGACTTGGACGTCAGGCTGCCGACGGTGCAGACATACTTGCCCTCGCCGCCCATCGCCTTGCCCAGCACTTCCATGAGCTTGGCGCCGTAGGCGAAGTTGTCGAAGGCCTCCAGCACATAGTCGGCGTTCTGGATGTTCGATGCCTCGTGCGCGATGACCACGATGCCACGGTCGCGCGCCTTCTTCAGCACCGGCTCCACCGCCTCGACCGAGAAGGGGACGATGGTGATGGCGTCCACGCCCTGGGCGATCAGGTTCTCAACCAGCTGGACCTGCGCCGCGGCATCGGCCTGGCTCGGCCCGACCATCCAGGTGTCGTGCCCGGTGTCGGCGGCGAACTGCTTCACGCCTTCGCGCATGCGGTCGAACCAGGCGATGCCGTCGACCTTCACCACGGTGGCGATGGTGTATTTCTTCTTGGTGGCGTCGGACTTCAGCGTCTTGACGGCATCCGGGGTCGGAACCGGATCGGCGGCCATCGCCGGTCCGGCGACCAGCGACGCGGCGACGATGAGCGAAGACAGCAACTTCTTCATGTTGGCGTGACTCCCATGAGAGGCGATTCGCGCAGCACGGCAGAGGCGGGACTCCGCAACCCACCGTCGGCGCCGGGGTGTTTGCCACCCCTTCCGCGTTCCGTTTTTCGTGATGCCGTGCCGGGTGGGACGGACGGAACTCCCGCCCGACCGGCACGCTGTGCGGCGTGCGCGCCGCCGGCGGGGTCAGCCGCCGACGATGGTCACGCTGGCGCTGGCGCCGATGCGCGAGGCACCGGCCGCGATCATGCGGCGGGCATCCTCGGTGGTCCGTACGCCGCCCGAAGCCTTGACACCCATGCCGTCGCCGACGGTCCGGCGCATCAGCGCCACATCCTCGACGGTGGCGCCGCCGCCGGCGAAGCCGGTGGAGGTTTTGACGAAATCGGCTCCGGCCTCCTGCGACAGTCGGCAGGCCAGCGCCTTCTCCTCATCGGTGAGCAGGCTGGTCTCGATGATGACCTTCAGCAGGGCGTCGCCGCAGGCCCGCTTAACTGCGGCGATGTCGTCGCGCACCTCCGCCGTCCGTCCGGCTTTCAGCAGGCCGATCGGGATCACCATGTCGACCTCGCGGGCGCCGTGGCGCACCACCCATTCCGCCTCGTCCGCCTTGATCGCCGTTGGATCGGCGCCGAAGGGGAAGCAGATCACGGCGCAGGGCGCCACCGGCGATCCGGCCAGCCGTTCGCTCACGAGCGGAATGAAGATGGGGTTGACGCAGACCGCCTTGAAAACGTGTGTGCGCGCTTCGTCGCACAGCCGCTCGACATCTGCCGGCTGCGCATCAGGGCGCAACAGGGTGTGGTCGATGAACGGAGCCAGACCGGCCGGTTCGGTCGGAACGCTGGGCATTGGCATCTTGGTCCTCCCGGGGAGCCCCTTATCCCTTGGGGCCTCTCCTCCTTGTCGCCGGAATGCCGACACCGCTTCGAAGTTCGTTGCGATGTTAACATTCTAACATTTTCTGAAAGGATAGTTTCACGCTGTCGCGCGCTGTGTCAAGATCAATGCATGCCCTTGTGATCCTGGCCACGGCCATCCCGCTTATTGGTTTGCGCCATTGGGATTAACCCGTCCGGATTGTATGGTGCGGCCGCGCGCAGGATGGGCGGAAACGGTGCGGGATGCGGACATGTCGATGAGAAGGGCTGAGCGTCTGAACCGGTTGCAGTCCGCGCTGGATACCGGCGGCTATCTCCGGCTGAAGGATGCGGCCCGGCTGCTGGGTGTTTCCGAAATGACGGTGCGGCGCGACATCGCGTCTTGTGGCGGGCGGTTCGCCTATCTCGGCGGCTACATCGCCGGCGGGCTGGAGAGCGCCGGCGGCATGGGTTACATCCTGGACCGCGAACGCGACGCCCACATAGAGATGAAGCGCGCCGCCTGCGAGGCGGCGGCGACCCTGCTGAAGCCGGGCGAGACGGTGTTCATCGACTGCGGCACCACCACCACCCATCTGGCCAGCCGCATCCCGGCCGACAGCCAGATCACCGTGGTCTGCTACGCCATGAACATCGCGGAGATCGTCTGCAAGAAGCCGGGCGTGCGCGTGGTCATGCTGGGCGGGCTCTATCACGCCTCCTCGGCATCCTTTTCCAGTCCGGAGTCGCTGGAGATGCTGCGCGGCATCGGCATCAACACCGCCTTCATATCGGCCGGCGGCGTGCATGAGTCGCTGGGGATCAGCTGCTCCAACTTCCACGAGGTCGAGATCAAGCAGACCGCTATCGCCAACGCCGTGACCAAGGCGCTGGTGATCGACAGCAGCAAGTTCGATCAGGTCAAGCCGGCCTTCTTCGCCAAGCTCGACAGCTTCGATTTCCTGTGCTGCGACAACGGGCTGGACACTGTGCGGGCCGAGCGGTTGACCGCTGCCGGGGTGCACATCGTGCTGACATGACGCTTGGGTTCAGGTGCCGAGCACCAGCGCCCGATGACTGGCCTGGATGCTGTCGATGATCGCCTGCCCGCGTTCCAGCAGATACCCGCGCAACTGCGCATGCACCGGCAGCAGCGGCAGGCTGCGGCGGTGGGCGATGTACCAGGACCGCATCAAAGGTAGTCCTTCCACCTTCAATTCCCGCAGCATTCCCAGCGCCAGTTCCAAGTCCACGGTGTGACGGGACAGCAGGGCGACGCCGATGCCGGCCATGACCGCTTGCTTGATCGTCTCGTTGCTGCTTGAGGTCATGACGATGCGGGGGGTGAAGCCGTGGCCAGTGAAGTAGGCGTCGGTCAGCGCCCGCGTGCCGGCGCCCTCCTCCCGCGCGATGAAGCCGCTGTCGGCCAGATCGGACAGGCGCAGTGCCGGGACATCGGCCAGCGGATGGGTTGGCGCACAGATGATGATGCTGGGATGGCGGGCGAAGGGCTCGGCCAGCAACTCCTCCCCATCCAGCGGGCGGCCCATGATGGCGAGGTCGACCTCGCCCTTGGCGACCATCGCGTTCACCTCCCGCCGGTTGCCGTCCTGGAGGTGGATGGACACGCCCGGCCGCTCCGCCTGGAAGCGGGAGACCATGTGCGGGGCGATGTATTTGGCGGTGCTGACCAGCCCGATGGTGACGTTGCCGCCGGTCACCCCCTTCAGCGCCTGCATCCGCCGGTCGGCATTGTCCAGCGCCTGGAGGATCAGCGTCGCATGTTCCAGCAGGTCGCGCCCGGCCTCCGTCAGGACGACACGCCTACCCACCCGCTCGAACAGCGGAAAACCGCAATGACCCTCCACCTGCTTGATCTGGAAGGAGACCGCGCCGGGGGTCAGGCCGAACTGCTCCGCCACCCGGGCGAAGGACAGACTGCGGGCGGCGGCGGTGAAGATCTGAAGCTGGCGCAGGGTGGCATGCTGGATGGTCATCGGCCGGCCCACTCATCAGGAATCCCTATCCATACTATGCTGTGTATTTGAATTTTCCTCAACAGTACGTGCCGCTAACATTTTCATCGAACGAACCGAACGCCACCGGCGAGGTGAAGACGATGAATTACGTATCGACGACGCTCCCCAGCAGCCAGGACGCCAGCAACGGCGTGGTCAGCGACCCCAAGGCCCGCTATCGGCCCGGCGTGCTGAAATACCGTCAGATGGGCTATTGGGAGCCCGACTACGAGCCGAAGGACACCGACGTGCTCGCCGTTTTCCGCATCACGCCGCAGGACGGCGTCGACCCGGAGGAAGCGGCGGCGGCGGTCGCCGGCGAAAGCTCCACCGCCACCTGGACCGTGGTTTGGACCGACCGCCTGACCGACTGCGAGCGATATCGCGCCAAGGCCTTCCGCGTCGATCCGGTGCCCGGCACGCCCGGCCAGTATTTCGCCTACATCGCCTATGAACTCGACCTGTTCGAGGAAGGGTCGATCGCCAACCTCACCGCGTCGATCATCGGCAACGTCTTCGGCTTCAAGCCTTTGAAGGGGCTGCGGCTGGAGGACATGCGGATCCCCGTCGCCTATCTGAAGACCTTCCAAGGGCCGGCGACCGGTATCGTGGTGGAGCGCGAGCGGCTCAACAATTTCGGCCGGCCGCTGCTGGGCGCCACCATGAAACCGAAGCTGGGCCTGTCGGGCCGCAACTATGGGCGCGTGGTGTACGAGGCGCTGAAGGGCGGGCTCGACTTCACCAAGGACGACGAGAACATCAACTCGCAGCCCTTCATGCATTGGCGCGACCGCTTCCTCTACTGCATGGAGGGGGTTAACCGCGCCACCGCCGAAACCGGTGAGATCAAGGGAACCTACCTGAACGTCACCGCCGCCACCATGGAGGACATGTACGAGCGCGCCGAGTTCGCCAAGGAACTGGGCAGCGTCATCATCATGATCGACTTGGTGATCGGCTACACCGCCATCCAGTCGATGGCGAAGTGGGCGCGGCGCAACGACATGATCCTGCACCTGCATCGCGCCGGCCATTCCACCTACACCCGGCAAAAGAGCCACGGCGTGTCCTTCCGCGTCATCGCCAAGTGGATGCGCATGGCAGGCGTCGACCACATCCATGCCGGCACCGTCGTCGGCAAGCTGGAGGGCGATCCCAACGTCATCCGCGGCATCTACGACACCTGCCGCGAGACCCACGTCCCGCAGAACCTGCAGCACGGCATCTTCTTCGATCAGCCCTGGGCCGGGCTGAAGCGGATGATGCCGGTGGCGTCCGGCGGCATCCATGCCGGACAGATGCACCAGCTGCTGACCTATCTGGGCGAGGACGTGATCCTGCAGTTCGGCGGCGGCACCATCGGCCATCCCGACGGCATCCAGGCCGGCGCCACCGCCAACCGCGTCGCGCTGGAGACGATGGTCAAGGCCCGCAATGAAGGCCGCGACATCTGGAACGAGGGGCCGGAAATCCTGCGCGACGCCGCCCGCTGGTGCGCACCGCTGCGCGCGGCGCTCGACACCTGGAAGGACGTCACCTTCGATTACGCCTCCACCGACAGCGTTGATTACGTCCCCACCCCCACCGCCGCGATGTGAAGGAGCGATTCCCATGCGTTTGACCCCCATGCGTCTTTCTCAGGGCCAATTCTCCTTCCTGCCGGACCTGACGGGCGAGGAGATCACGAAACAGGTGCAATACGCCCTCGACCAGGGCTGGGCCGTGGCGGTGGAGTTCACCGACGATCCGCACCCGCGCAACAGTTATTGGACGATGTGGGGCAACCCCATGTTCGACCTGCGCGACGCCAAGGGCGTGATGATGGAGATCGACGCCTGCCGCACCGCCCATCCCGACCAGTATGTGAAGGTGCTCGCCTTCGACAGCTCGCACGGGTTCGAGACGGTGCGCATGTCCTACCTGGTCAACCGTCCGGCCGTGGAGCCCGGTTTCGAGCTGCTGCGCGCCGAAGGACCGGGGCGGCGTATCGGCTACACGGTGCGCAGCTATGCCACCGGCCGCCCGCCCGGCGAGCGCTATGGCGGGGAGACCCGTCATGGAACGTGAACCGGGGGAACGTGAGCTGGGACATGGGTACCTTCTCGCCCCCTCGATCCTGTCCGCCGACTTCGCGCGGTTGGGCGAGGAGGTGGAGCGGGTGGTGGAAGCCGGCTGCGAGGTCGTCCATGTCGACGTGATGGACAACCATTATGTCCCCAACCTGACCATCGGTCCGCTGGTCTGCGCCGCCATCTGCCCCCGTACCCGTGCGATCATCGACGTCCATCTGATGGTGCGTCCGGTCGATGCGCTGGTGCCGCTGTTTGCCAAGGCCGGCGCCGACATCATCAGCTTCCACCCGGAGGCGTCGGACCACCCCGACCGCACCCTGGCGCTGATCCGCGAGCAGGGCTGCCGCGCCGGGCTGGCGCTGAACCCGGCCACGCCTCTGGCGCATCTGGACCATGTGATGGACCGGCTGGACCTGATCCTCGTCATGTCGGTCAACCCTGGCTTCGGCGGCCAGTCCTTCATCCCCTCCGCGTTCGAGAAGATCGCCGAGGTCCGCCGCCGCATCGACCGCCACCGTGAGCGCACCGGCCGCGACATCCGTCTGGAGGTGGATGGCGGCATCAAGCCCGACAACATCCGCGCCGTCGCCGACGCCGGGGCCGATGTCTTCGTTGCCGGCTCGGCAATCTTCGGGGCGGCGGACGCCGACGGTGGCTATCGCGGCGTGGTGGGGCGCATGCGCGCCGCGCTGATGGCCGAACCGGAATGGAGGGCGGCATGAGCGAAGCGGCCGACCTTCTCGACCCGGGAACCTGTCACCACCCGGCCGATGCCCCTTCCGTCGATCTCGACGCGCTTTACCGCGACTCCGGCATCGGCGAGATGCTGGCGGGGATGGACCGCGAGCTGGTCGGGCTGACGCCGGTGAAGACCCGCATCCGCGAGATCGCCGCCCTTCTGCTGGTGGAACGTGCCCGCCGCAGCATCGGCCTCCGGGCGGAGCCGCCGTCGCTGCACATGTGCTTCACCGGCAATCCCGGCACGGGTAAGACCACGGTGGCGCGGCGCATGGCCGGGCTTCTCCATGGGCTGGGCTATATCCGGCGCGACCACGTCGTCAGCGTGACCCGCGACGATCTGGTCGGCCAGTATATCGGCCACACGGCACCCAAGACGAAGGAGGTGCTGAAGCGCGCGATGGGCGGCGTGCTTTTCATCGACGAGGCCTATTACCTCTACCGGCCGGAGAACGAGCGCGACTATGGCCAGGAGGCCATCGAAATCCTGCTGCAGGTGATGGAGGACAACCGCGACGACCTCGTGGTGATCCTCGCCGGCTACCGCGACCGTATGGACATTTTCTTCCGCTCCAACCCCGGCATGGCGTCGCGCATTGCCCACCATGTCGATTTCCCCGACTACGAAGCGGATGAGCTGCTGGAGATCGCCCGGCTGATGACGGCCGGCATGCAGTACCGCTTCGCGCCGGAGGCGGAGCGGGCGATGGCCGACTACATCGTTTGCCGCATGGCCCAGCCGCGCTTCGCCAACGCCCGCTCCATCCGCAACGCGCTCGACCGCGCCCGCCTGCGACAGGCCAACCGCCTGTTCGAGGCGCGCAGCAGCGTCATCGGCGCCGCCGACCTGCTGACCATCGCCGAGGAGGACATCCGCCAAAGCCGCGTCTTCACACAATAGGCCGGCAAAAAGCCGGCCGCACAAAACACTAGAGAGGGGGAACCGATGCCGTACCGTCACACGACCTTCAGCAAATTCATCATCGAAGACCAGCGCCGCCGCGGCGGGGCCGACACCGACCTGACCGCGCTGCTCAACGATGTGCAGACCGCGTGCAAGTTCATCGCCAGCGCTGCCGCCCGTGGATCGCTGGCGCCGTCCGCCGGCCAGCCGGCAGTCCCGGCACCCGAACCCGGCGTCAACGTCCATGGCGAGACGCAGAAGCCTCTGGACCTGATCGCCAACGAGATCATGCTGCGCACCTGCGAATATGGCGGCAAGCTCTGCGGCATGGCGTCGGAGGAGATGGAGGAACCCTACCGCATCCCCCGCGAATATCCGCGCGGCCGCTATCTGCTGGCCTTCGACCCGCTGGACGGTTCGTCGAATGTGGACGTCAACCTGACGGTCGGCACAATCTTCTCCATTCTCAAGGCGCCCGACGGCGTGGATGAGCCGGAGGTGGAGCATTTCCTGCAGCCCGGCACCCAGCAGGTGGCGGCGGGATTCGCCCTCTACGGCCCGGCCGACATGATCATCGCCACCTTCGGCGAGGGCGTGCACGGCTTCACGCTGGACCGCGAGATCGGCGCCTACACCCTGACCCATCCGAACATGCGCATTCCCGACAATGTCTGCGAATTCGCCATCAACAGCTCCAACGCCCGCTTCTGGGAGCCGCCGGTGCGCCAGTATGTCGAGGAATGCATCAAGGGCAGTTCCGGCCCGCGCGAGGCCGATTTCAACATGCGCTGGATCGCGTCCCTGGTGGCGGAGGTCTACCGCATCCTGATCCGCGGCGGCGTCTTCCTCTATCCGCGTGATGCCCGTCCCACCCACAAGCCGGGACGGCTGCGCCTTCTCTACGAGGCGAACCCCATCGCGATGCTGGTGGAACAGGCGGGCGGAGCGGCCAGCACCGGGCGGCAGCGTATCCTCGACATCAAGCCGATGGCCCTGCACCAGCGCGTGCCGGTGATCCTGGGCTCGAAGACGGAGGTGGAGCGGCTGGTCGCCTATCACGCCGCCTACGACCGGGGGGAGGAACTGTCCTTCCACGCACCGCTGTTCGGCAGCCGGTCGCTGTTCCTGGCGCCTGAATCCGCGGCGCTCGGCTGAGGGAGGAACACACCATGTCGATCCGTCATCCGATCATCGTCGTCACCGGCTCTTCCGGCGCCGGGACCACCACCGTCACCCGCACCTTCCAGCAGATCTTCCGCCGGGAGGGCGTTTCCGCCGCCCTCGTCGAAGGCGACAGCTTCCACCGCTACGACCGGCGGGAGATGCGCGCCAAGGTCGCCGAGGCGCAGGAGGAGCCCCATTCGACCTTCAGCCATTTCGGCCCCGACGCCAACCTGTTCGAGGAGCTGGACGACCTGTTCCGCAGCTATGGCGAGACCGGCAGCGGCCGGACCCGCAAGTACCTGCATGACGAGAAGGAGGCCGAACCCTACGGCCAGGAGCCCGGCACCTTCACGCCGTGGGAAGAGATCGAACCGGGCACCGACCTGCTGTTCTACGAGGGGCTGCATGGCTGCGTCCGCACCGACCGCGTCGATCTCGCCCGCCATGCCGACCTGAAGATCGGCGTCGTTCCGATCGTCAACCTCGAATGGATCCAGAAGATCCACCGCGACCGCAACATGCGGGGCTATTCGGAAGAGGCCATCGTCGACACCATCCTGCGGCGCATGCCCGACTACGTGAAATACATCTGCCCGCAATTCAGCTGCACCGACGTGAATTTCCAGCGTGTTCCCACGGTGGACACCAGCAATCCCTTCATTGCCCGCGACATCCCAACGTCGGACGAGAGCATGCTGGTCATCCGCTTCACCCGGCCAAAGGGCATCGATTTCCCCTATCTGCTGTCGATGCTGAAGGACAGCTTCATGACCCGGCCCAACACCATTGTCTGTCCGGGCGACAAGATGGCGCTGGCGATGCAGCTGATCTTCACGCCGATGATCTGGCAACTCGCCGACCGCAAGAAGAAGGCGTTCTGAAGGGCGCCGGAAAACCAATACCGGGGAGGACACCAGCCATGACTGCGTCGATGACCGCGGACCAAGAGGTCCGCGAACAGGACCGGCTTGCCATGCCGCCAGCCGATAGTCCCGATGAGAGTCCAGACAACGGCTCCGGCCGCCGTATGCTGGCGAACGCGCTGCGCATCCTCGCCATCGATGCGGTGGAGGCTGCGAACTCCGGCCATCCCGGCATGCCGATGGGGATGGCCGACATCGCCGAGGCGCTGTGGCGGCATCATCTGCGCCACAATCCGGCCGACCCGCGCTGGCCCGACCGCGACCGTTTCGTGCTGTCGAACGGGCACGGCTCCATGCTGCTTTACGCGCTGCTTCACCTGACCGGCTACGATCTGCCGATGGAGGAACTGCGGCGCTTCCGGCAGCTCGGTTCGCGCACGCCGGGCCATCCGGAATATGGGGTGACACCGGGGGTGGAGACGACCACCGGGCCGCTGGGGCAGGGCCTTGCGAACGCTGTCGGCATGGCCTTGACTGAACGGCGGCTGGGGGCGGAGTTCAACCGGCCGGGGCACCGCATCGTCGATCACCGGACCTTCTGCTTCGTCGGCGACGGCTGCCTGATGGAGGGGATCAGCCATGAAGCCTGCTCGCTGGCCGGCACGCTGGGGCTGGAAAAGCTGGTGGTCTTCTATGACGACAACGGCATCTCCATCGACGGCCCCGTCGCCGGCTGGTTCGCCGACGACACGCCGCGGCGGTTCGAGGCCTATGGCTGGCGCGTGATCCGCGAGGTGGACGGCCACGATGCTTACGCTCTGGACGCCGCCATCGACGAGGCGCTGACTTCCTGCGGCAAGCCGACATTGGTCTGTTGCCGGACGGTGATCGGCCACGGCTCCCCCACCCGTGCCGGGTCGGCCGAGGTGCATGGCGCACCGCTCGGCGCCGGAGAGGTCGCGGCAACCAGGGCCGCGCTCGGCTGGACCTTTCCGCTCTTCGAGCTGCCGGACGAGGTACGCGCCGGCTGGGACGCCCGGCGGCGCGGTGCCGCGGCGCAGGCGGAGTGGCAATCCCGCTTCTACGCCTATGCCGAGGCCCACCCGCAGGCAGCCGCCGAGTTCCTGCGGCGCATGCGTGGCGAGCTGCCGGAAAACTTCGCCGGGTCCGCCGATGCCTGGATCGCCGCCGTCGCCGAGCGGGCGGAGCCGATGGCGACGCGCAAGGCGTCCCAGCAGGCCATCCAGGCGCTGGCGGGCCTGCTGCCCGAACTGCTGGGCGGATCGGCGGATCTGACCGGTTCCAATCTCACCGACTGGCCGGGGAGCGGCGATCGCCACCTCCATTACGGCGTGCGGGAGTTCGGCATGGCCGCGGTGATGAACGGCATGGCGCTGCATGGCGGCGTCATTCCCTTCGGCGGCACCTTCCTGGTCTTCTCCGACTATGCCCGCAATGGCCTGCGCCTGTCGGCGCTGATGGGGCTTCGCGTGATCCACGTCTTCACCCATGACGGCATCGGCCTGGGCGAGGACGGCCCGACCCACCAGCCGGTGGAGCATGCCGCCAGCCTGCGCCTGATGCCGAACCTCGATGTCTGGCGCCCCTGCGACGCCTTGGAGACCGCCATCGCCTGGCGGGCGGCGGTTGAGCGGGCGGACGGGCCGACCGCCCTGCTGCTGTCGCGCCAGACCCTGCCGGCCCAAGGAGCTGGCCAATCCGGCATGGCCCGGACCCGTGATGCGGCCCGCGGCGGCTATGTGCTGGCCGATGACGGACGGCCCGATGTCGTCCTGATCGCCACCGGATCGGAGGTGCCCATCGCGATGGAAGCGCGTCGTCTGCTCGCCGACCGGGGCATCGCCGCTCGGGTCGTCTCCATGCCCTGCTGCGAGGTCTTCGACCGGCAGGACGAAGCATGGCGCAGCAGCGTGCTGCCGGCCGGCGTTCCCCGGCTGGCGGTGGAGGCCGGGGCGACCGGGCTGTGGCGCGCCACCGTCGGGCTGGACGGCGACGTGGTCGGCCTCGACCGCTACGGCGAATCCGCCCCCGCCGGCGACCTTTACCGCCATTTCGGCATCACTGTGGAGGCGGTCGCCGACCGCGCCCAACGCCTCTGCTCCCCCCAATCTTGAATCGGAGACCTCCCGCGATGGCCTTGATCTCCCTTCGACAGCTCCTCGACCATGCGGCCGAGCATGGCTATGGCGTGCCGGCCTTCAACATCAACAACATGGAACAGATCCAGGCGATCATGCAGGCGGCGGACGACTGCGCCAGCCCGGTGATCCTGCAGGCGTCCGCCGGCGCGCGGAAATATGCCGGCGAGCCGTTCCTGCGCCATATGGTGCAGGCCGCGGTGGAGATGTGGCCGCACATCCCCATCTGCCTTCACCAGGACCATGGCGCCAGCCCTGCCGTCTGCCAGCAGGCGATCCGCTCCGGCTTCACCAGCGTGATGATGGACGGTTCGCTGCTGGACGACATGAAAACGCCGGCAAGCTACGACTACAACATCCGCGTCACCCGGCAGGTGGTGGAGCAGGCGCACGCCGTCGGCGTCTCGGTGGAGGGCGAACTGGGTTGCCTCGGCTCGCTGGAGACCGGCAGGGCGGGGGAGGAGGACGGCTCCGGCGCCGTCGGCACGCTGTCGCGCGACCAGCTGTTGACCGACCCGGAACAGGCGGCGGATTTCGTGGCGCGGACGGGGGTGGACGCGCTCGCCATCGCCATCGGCACCAGCCACGGCGCCTACAAGTTCAGCCGCCGCCCGGATGGCGAGGTGCTGGCGATCGACCGCATCCGGGCCATCCACGACCGCATCCCCGATACCCATCTGGTGATGCACGGATCGTCCAGCGTGCCGCAGGAGTGGTTGGAGATCATCCGCGCCCATGGCGGCAGCATCCGCGAGACCTACGGCGTTCCGGTCGAGGAGATCCGCGAGGGAATCCGCAACGGTGTGCGCAAGGTCAACATCGACACCGACATCCGCCTCGCCATGAGCGGCAGCCTGCGCCGCGCGATGATGACGCGGCCCGAGGAGTTCGACCCGCGCAAATTCCTGGCCGAGGCGACCAAGGCCGCCCGCGCCCTCTGCCGCGAGCGGTTCGAAGCCTTCGGGACCGCCGGGCAGGCGGAGCGAATCGTGCCCCTGCCGCTGGAGCGCATGGCCGCCCGTGCCGCAGCGCTGGAGTTCGCTGCGGTGGAGCGGCGATCCCCGGCGTTGATGGCCTCCGGCTGACGGAGGGAGCGTTGAGCAAGCCTGCACCCGTGATTTTCGACCTCGATGGCACGCTGATCGACAGCGCACCGCATCTGGGCCACGCCCTCAACCGCCTCCTTGCCGAACGGGGCCGGCCGGCGGTGACTGGGGAGATGCTGCGCAGCCTCATCGGCGACGGTCCCCGGCTGCTGGTGGAGCGCGGCTTCGCCGTCACCGGCCGGACGCTGCCGGTGGAGGAGGTTGGTCCGGCCCTGGCGCGCTTCCTCGACCTCTATGCCGGACTTCCCGCTGATCCGGGCAGCGTCTATCCCGGCGTGCCTCAGACGCTGGCATGGCTGGCCGACGCCGGCCACCCCATCGGCCTGTGCACCAACAAACCCCAGGCCATCGCCCGCAGCCTGCTGGCCGAGTTGGGGCTTCTGCCGTTCTTCGGCGCCATTGTCGGCGGCGACAGCCTGCCCCAGCGCAAACCGGCCCCGGAACCTCTGCTGGCGGTGCTGGCTGCGCTGGGTGCTCCGACTTCTGCCGCTGTGATGGTGGGAGACGGTCCGAACGACGTGGCCGCCGCCCACGCCGCCGGGGTCGCCTCCATTCTCGTTTCCTATGGGTATGCCCGCGGCAACCCGGCCGATCTTCCCGCCGACCGCTTGATCCGCCATTTCACCGACCTTCCGGACGCGCTGGAAGCCGTCCGCCGCAATCGTCCCGTCACCCCCTCCGACTTTCCCATCCGGTCGCTGCTGGACTTGATTTAGAATGCTGACATTCAGCAGCAGATGCGTTATCGTGGCATCTGGTATACGAGACACCAGGAACTTGGGATCGCGACAACCAGAAGCGCGGACCATCCAGCAGAGGCCAGAACCGCCGTGACCGCATTCCCACCGATCATCAGCGCGACGCCGCCCGGCGGCGTTCCTGCCCGCAGCATCCATCCCGGCTCCGGCCGCCGCAAGACGCGCGACCAGCAGAAGGGCCGTCAGGTCGATCCCGTCAGTCTGGAGGAGGTGCGGGCGCTTCTCGGCGACCGCTCCCGTCAGGCCGACCTGCTGATCGAACATCTCCACCTGCTGCAGGACCATTACGGCTGCCTGCATGCCCGTCACCTCGCCGCCCTGGCGAAGGAGATGCGGCTGGCGCTGGTCGAGGTGTTCGAAGTGGCATCCTTCTACGCCCATTTCGACATCGTGATGGACGGCGAGCCGGCGCCGCCGAAGCTCACCATCCGTGTCTGCGACTCGCTGAGCTGCGCGCTCGCCGGGGCCGAACAGCTCCACGAGGCGCTGAAGGCCGGCGTCGACGAAAGCGAGGTCCGCGTCGTGCGCGCTCCCTGCATGGGCGGCTGTAACAACGCGCCCGTCGTGGCGATCGGCCATGCCCCGCACGAGAACGCGACGGTCGAAAGCGTGCTCGACGCCGTTGCCCACGGCCATACCCACCCCGACATCCCCAACTATCTGGGCTTCGACGAGTATATCCGCAGCGGCGGCTACAAGATGCTGGCCGAATGCCTGGACGGCGCGCGCGACGTCGATGCCGTGCTGAAGATGCTGGAGGATTCCAGCATCCGCGGCCTGGGCGGCGCCGGCTTCCCCACTGGCCTGAAATGGCGCTATGTCCGGGCGGAGCCGGGGCCGCGCATGATGGCGATCAATGGTGACGAGGGCGAGCCCGGCACCTTCAAGGACCGCTTCCATCTGGAGCGCGACCCGCACCGCTTCCTGGAAGGGATGCTGATCGGCGCCTGGACGGTCGAGGCGACGGACGTCTACATCTATCTGCGCGACGAATACCCGCAATGCCGGGAAATCCTGCTGCGTGAGATCCCGAAGGTCGAGGCCGCCGGTCTGGCCCGCCACACCCGCATCCATCTGCGGCGCGGCGCCGGCGCCTATATCTGCGGCGAGGAATCGGCGATGCTGGAAAGCATCGAGGGCAAGCGCGGCCTGCCCCGGCACAAGCCGCCCTTCCCGTCGGTGGTTGGCCTGTTCGGCCGCCCGACCCTGATCAACAACATCGAGACGGTGTTCTGGGTCCGCGAGATCCTGGAGAAGGGCGGGGCCTGGTTTGCCAGCCACGGAGCGAACGGCCGCAAGGGACTGCGCACCTTTTCGGTCTCCGGCCGGGTGAAGGAACCGGGGGTCAAGCTGGCCCCGGCCGGCATCACGCTGCTAGAACTGATCGACCAGTATTGCGGCGGCATGGCCGACGGCCACACGCTGAAGGGCTATCTGCCCGGCGGCCCGTCGGGCGGCATCCTGCCGGCGTCGATGGCAAACATCCCGCTCGATTTCGGTACGCTGGAACCGCACGGCTCCTTCATCGGGTCGGCCGCCGTCGTCGTGCTGTCCGACAAGGACAACATGCGCGACGTGGCGCTCAACCTGCTGAAGTTCTTCGAGGACGAGAGCTGTGGCCAATGCACGCCCTGCCGGGTCGGCACCGAGAAGGCCGTGCGCCTGATCAGCGAGCCGGAATGGGACGAGGAATTGCTGGCGGCGCTTGCCACCGTGATGGGTGATGCCTCGATCTGTGGCCTGGGGCAGGCGGCGATGAATCCGATCAAGCTGGTGATGAAGCATTTCCGTGAGGACTTCGTGTCGCGCCAGGGCACTGCCCAGGGCGCAACCGGGTCGCAGGGGTAAGGAGACCGACATGTCCAACGGCATCACTTTCACCCTGGACGGCACCGAGGTCGAGGCACGCAACGGCGAGACGATCTGGCAGGTCGCCACCCGTGTGGGCACCGAGATCCCGCATCTCTGCCACCGGCCGGAACCGGGCTACCGCCCGGACGGCAACTGCCGCGCCTGCATGGTGGAGATCGAGGGCGAGCGCGTGCTCGCCGCCTCCTGCATCCGCAAGCCCAAACCCGGCATGACGGTGCGCACCGCGTCGGAGCGGGCCAAGGCGTCGCGCAAGCTGGTCTTCGAACTGCTGCTGGCCGACCAGCCAGAGCGGGAGACCGCGCACGACCCCAACTCCACCTTCTGGAAATGGACCGACAAGGTCGAGATCGCCGGCAGCCGCTTCCCCACCGTGGACCGGCCGACCAAGACCGACGACATGTCGCATCCGGCGATGGCGGTCCAGCTCGACGCCTGCATCCACTGCAACCTGTGCGTCCGCGCCTGCCGCGAGGTTCAGGTCAACGACGTCATCGGTATGGCGGCCCGCGGGCATTTGGAAAAGATCGTCTTCGACTTCGACGACCCGATGGGCCAGTCCACCTGCGTCGCCTGCGGCGAGTGCGTGCAGGCCTGCCCGACCGGCGCGCTGATGCCGGCCACCCTGGTGGACCAGCAGGGCGTCTACACCAACGCTCCTGACCGTGAGGTTGACTCGGTCTGCCCCTATTGCGGCGTCGGCTGCCAGCTGACCTACAAGGTCAAGGACAACAAGATCGTCGCCGTCGATGGCCGCGACGGTCCGTCGAACCAGAATCGCCTGTGCGTCAAGGGCCGCTTCGGCTTCGATTACGCCCATCACGGCGACCGTCTGACCGTGCCGCTGATCCGCAAGGAAGGCGTGTCCAAGCACGACGTCGACATCGATCCGATGAACCCCTTCACCCATTTCCGCGAAGCGACCTGGGACGAGGCGCTGGCGGTGGCGGCCGGGGGCCTGCGCAAGATCCGCGACGAGCGCGGCGGCAATGCGCTGGCCGGCTTCGGGTCGGCCAAGGGGTCGAACGAAGAGGCCTACCTGTTCCAGAAGCTGGTCCGCACCGGCTTCGGCACCAACAACGTCGACCATTGCACGCGGCTCTGCCACGCCTCGTCGGTGGCGGCGCTGATCGAGGGCGTCGGGTCGGGGGCGGTGTCGGCGCCCTTCATGGCGGCGGAGGATGCCGAGGTCATCGTCATCATCGGCGCCAATCCGACGGAGAACCATCCCGTCGCCGCGACCTTCTTCAAGAACGCGGCGGAGCGTGGGGCGAAGCTGATCGTCATGGATCCGCGCGGGCTCGCCATGGCGCGCCACGCCACGCACATGCTGCAGTTCACGCCGGGCCGCGACGTGTCGATGCTGAACGCCATCCTCCACACCATCATCGCGGAGGGGCTGTACGACCGCCAGTATGTCCAGGCCAACACCGAGGATTTCGAGGCGCTGGCCGAGACGGTCAAGGATTATCCGCCGGAGGAGATGGAGAAGGTCTGCGGCATCCCCGCCGCGACCCTGCGCACGGTGGCGCGTCTGTTCGCCCGGTCCAAGGCGTCGATCATCTTCTGGGGCATGGGCGTGTCGCAGCACATCCACGGCACCGACAACAGCCGCTGCCTGATCGCGCTGTCGCTGGTTACCGGCCAGATCGGCCGCCCCGGCACCGGCCTGCACCCGCTGCGCGGCCAGAACAACGTCCAGGGCGCGTCCGACGCCGGCCTGATCCCGATGTTCTACCCCGACTACAAGTCGGTCGAGGATCCGGAGGTCCAGTCCTTCTACGAGAACTACTGGGGCACCAAGCTGGACGGCAAGCGCGGCCTGACTGTGGTCGAGATCATGGACGCCATCCATGACGGCCGGATCAAGGGCCTCTACATCGAGGGCGAGAACCCGGCGATGTCCGATCCGGACGTGACCCACGCCCGCGAGGCGCTGGCCATGCTGGACCATCTGGTGGTGCAGGACATCTTCCTGACCGAAACGGCGAAATACGCCGACGTGGTGCTTCCGGCCTCGGCTTGGCCGGAGAAGGACGGCACCGTCATCAACACCAACCGTCAGGTCCAAATGGGCCGCGCCGCGGTGCCGATGCCGGGCGAGGCGCGCCAGGATCTGTGGATCATCCAGGACATGGCGCGTGGGCTCGGCCTGAACTGGAACTACACCCATGTGTCGGAGGTGTTCGCGGAGATGGTCGGCGCCATGCCGTCGCTCGCCAACATCACCTGGGAGCGGGTGGAGCGCGAGGGCTCCGTCACTTACCCGGTCGACAGCCCGGACGAGCCCGGCCACGACATCGTCTTCGGCAACGGCTTCCCGACCAAGTCCGGCCGCGGGCGCTTCGTGCCGGCGCGGCCGATCAACCCCGCGGAGACGCCGGACCTCGACTACCCGCTGGTGCTCACCACCGGGCGTCAGCTGGAGCACTGGCACACCGGGTCGATGACCCGTCGGTCGAGCGTTCTGGATGCGGTGGAGCCGGAGGCGGTGGCCTATGTCTCCCCGCACGACCTCACCCGCGCCGGGATGAGAAGCGGCGACTACATGCTGGTGTCGAGCCGGCGAGGCACCATCCGGCTGAAGGCGCGCATCGACGACCGCATGCCGGTGGGCTTGGTCTTCATTCCCTTCGCCTACGCGGAAGCCGCGGCGAATGTGCTGACCAACCCGCAGCTCGACCCGTTCGGCAAGATCCCGGAGTTCAAATACTGCGCGATCAAGATCGAACGGGCTCAGGTTGCCGAGGCGGCGGAGTAGCCGTCGGCAACCCGGCCACGCAGGCGGCGACCTTTGAGACCGCCTGCGGGTCGATGCCGGCGGTCCGCTCCCCGCCGCACAGCGCGCCGCGGAAGCCGAGATAGTCGGGCGACAGGGCCATCAGGGCCGGGATGTCTGCGACCCGCAGCGACCCGGCCAGCCCGGTCAGCAGCCGGTGCGCCCGTGCGCAGCACACGAAAGAGCCCAATTGGTCATCCTGCCAATGGTGGCGCAGGCCTTGGCGTTTGCCGGCGGTGTCCAGCATCACCCCGCGAAAGCCGGCGGCGGCCAGCCTGTCGATGGGCAGGCAGCAGGGATCGCTGGGCCACAGGTCGGCGAAGAGCACGGCGATCAGCTTTGCTCCCTCCGCCGCCAGCGGCGCCAGCGCATCGATGCAGCGGTCGGGCGCGCCGTCCGGTGCAAAGCCGATCTTGACGAAATCCACGCCGGTGCCGGCGATGAGGCGCGCCGCCGGCACCACGGCGTCAGGCCGCATCGGCTGATCGCCGATGGTGGCGCTCAGCCTTGGCCGCCTGGGCATGTTCGCCATGTCCTGAACCACCAAGGCGATATCCCCCGGATCCCAGGCGCCGAGCGCTCCGGCGTTGGGGTCCTTCAGGTCGAGGATGTCGGGTCCCGCCGGCAGGACCAGGGAGATTTCCGCCGCGTCCGCGACGCTGGCCAGCCATCCGGTCATGTGTCCTCCCCCGCTTGGTGAGCGGCGATGCGGGCCATCAGCCAATCCCAGGCTTCCAGCTCATGCGGGCCGGCGGTCTTGCCGATGGCGATGGACAGATAGTCGGCCTCGCGCGCGATCTTGTCCATGGGCAGCATGTGCAGCCGGCTGACCAGGATCGCCGCCTCGATCACCGCCGCCTGCGCCCGGTTGAAGCCGCGGAAGCGGGCCTGCGTCGCGGCATGGACGGTGCGGCAGTGGAAGCGTGGGCGAACCGGGTCGTCCTCCACCTGCACGACGGTGATTTCCTCGTGCGACAGGCAGTCGGCCAGACGGGGCGCGTCGATCCGGTCGGCAGGAACGGTCGGCCAGTCGCGGCGGCGTCCGCTGATGCAGCCGGCGAAAACCCGTACGTCGTCGGTGTGGTTGACGACGGCACAGCGCCGGGCAAGCAGATTGTCCAGTGTCCGCGACGGCCGGAACGGGGCCAGGATGAAGCGCTCGCCCTCGCCGTCCAGCTCCACCGTCACGCCCATCGGCGCCACATGGGGCCGCCCGTCGGCGCCGGTGGTGGTGATGATGGTCTCGCGGATCAGGGGCATGGCTCAGCCGCCTCGCTTGGTCGTGCCGGCGGCGTGGAAGCCGGTGGGATCGTCCTGCGGCTCGTCGGTTGCGGCTCCCCAGCGCAATTCGCTGTCTTGGGCATAGCGTTTGCCGAGCTGCCACGCGATCTGCGCCCGCGCCAGTTCCACCCCAAGATAGAAGGCATGGCCGGCGTCGATGCCGGGATCCAGCTTCGGGAACAGGTCGAAGGGATCGGAGGCGCGATGGTGGCCGTCGCGGTTGTAGAGATGGATGCCTTCGTCGCTGACCTCCACCCGGTAATTGGGATCGCGAATCTGTGCCGCGGTCTCGGCGATCTGCTCGGCGCTGCGGACGAAGGGCCGGCGGTCGCGCAGGCACAGCAGCCCGGTGCCGAAGCCCCGTGGCATGCTGTGCGCCGCGCGGGCGGCGAAGAACTGGCGCCGCGCCACGTCGAACTCGCGGATGGCGCGCCGGCAATGCGGGCTGACCTGCACCGCCAGGACGTTGCCGATCCGCAGTTCGGAGATCACACCCATCAGAACGGCGGTGACGCCTGGGGTGTCGGCGTCGGTCAGTTCGGTCACATTGCCGATGCCCATCAGGATCTCGGCGTCGGGCCAGCGCTCGCGCACCGTGCGGTAGCGCAGCAGCGAATCGGTGAAGCCGTGGTGGATCGGCTCCAGGATCGGATCGACCAGGAAATGCCGCCCGCGCCGGCTCATGGCTTCGATGGCGCGCCCCAGGCTGTCGAGGTCCTGCGGGGAGGTCGGGATCAGCACCGGGACGGCCTCCCCCTCGTCGACGATATGGATCGTCTCCTCGGTCAGGCTGAGCAGATAATCGGCGCCGGCCCGGGTGGCGCGGCGCAATTCGTCCGCATTCAGGGAATCGACGCTGACGCTGAAGCCGGCATCCTGCAGGGCGCCGATCGCCTCCTCCAGATGGGGGAAGGGGGTATCGGGCAGGCAGCCGAGGTCGATGACGTCGGCGCCATCGCGGCGAAGTTCCGTCGCCTTGCCGAGGATGGCGGAGGTGTCGCGCGACGGCGCATCCACGATCTCGGCGAAGATGCGGGTGTCGTGACGGCTGAGATCGAGGGGGCGGGCCTGCCGCTGGAAGAATTGCGGCAGATCCTCAAGCTCGTCGGGGCCGCGCTCGACGGCCGTGCCGAAATGGGCGGCGAGAATGTCGAGATCGCCGCGGAAGCGGCCCGGCAGCAGGATCAGGTCGGCGTCCTGTGCGGAGTGCAGCCGCCGCAGCACGATCTCGGTGGTGGCGAGTGCCGCGACCTTGACGCCGAGGTTGACGATGGTCGTCTCGAAGGGCAGGGGAGCCAGCGAGTGCAGAACCTGCCGCAGCCGGTTCTCCGCCAGGGAGCCGGTCAGGAACAGGATGTGCCGGGCCATGCCGCCTCCCGTTCCCGCTCGATCCAAATCCTGCCTGTCAGCCCGGTCATTGCACCGGGTCCCTTGCACCGGTGAGCACCACCCCGACGCCTGCCGCCTGCGGGACGATTTCCAGCTTTTCCACCTGCACCCGGGCGAAGACCGCCTGCGGCGGTGACAGGCACAGCGCCAGCAGCTTTTCCGCCAACACCTCCAGAAGCTGGATGTGGGGGCTCCGCGTGAAGGCCTCGACCCCCTGGATCAGATATTCGTAGGAGACGACGGCGTCGAGGTCGTCGACGAAGGGCCGGTTCGGCACCTCGACGGTGACGGTCAGGCTGACGCGCACGCGCTGGGTCCGGGTCTTCTCGTGATCCCAGACGCCGATGCGGAACTCGCCGACATAATCGCGCAGCACCAGATCGTACCGGCGCATCACCGCGGCGGTGCGCGGCGGCGGTGGCCGCAGGACATTCATGATGCTGCTGTAGCCGCTCTGGGACTCGTCCGGCATCTCTCGGTCCTCCCCGCCGCCTGCCCGGCGGTCGTTTGTTGCGGCGGCCGTCCGTCGGACGGTCCATGCCCGCTCAGCGTTTTCCCGGCGCATACTCCGCCAGCCGATGGTCGACCAGCCAGCCGACGCCGCGCGACCACGAGGTCTCGTTGTCGCCGCGGATGTCGCCGCGTGCCGTCGTCACCACGCGCCCGGTGGCGACATCCTCGACGACCAGCCCGATCCACAGGATCAGGCTGCTGACCTTGCGGACGATGCCGTAGACGACCAGATCGGCACCGGCGGCGCGCGCGATGTCCAGTTCGCAGCCGTTGCATGAGCGGATCGCCGTCCCCGGCAGCACCAGCTTCGCGGTCAGCTGCGCCGTGGCGGCATCGTCGATCACATCGTAACCCTTGCTATCCAAGGCATGCCGCAGCTCCGCGCTGACCCGCTTCAACCGTTCCGCATGATCCGCGGCTGGTGGCTCGCCGCTGCTGTCCTCCAGTTCGAGGTCCAGGACCAGCGTCCGTGCCGATGCGGGTGCCGCCGCCGCGAATGCCGCCAGAACCAGTGTCACCAGTGCGATGATAGCGGCTCCGTTCCACCTCCCCACATGATCCATCGGGCATCCCCTTTTGCGCACCGGTTCCGATTGCGTCCAATCGTTGGCGAGGCCATCATTCTTGCCATGCAACGATATTCCTCCACCCTCGGAACCGCCCTCGCCGCGGTTCTCGCCACGGCCGTGTTCGTCGGGTTGCCTGCCGCCGGCTGGGCGCAGGACCCGAAGAATCCCGATTGGCCCTGTCAGCAGATCCTGGTCCCGACCCTGTCGCCGGCATCCGTCTGGGACGGTCCGTCGGTCGATGGGTTGGGGGACGAATGGCAGCGTGACCCGGCGGTCGCCACCCTGGTCCGGCGCGCGTCCGACGACAGCGTCGACCCCGCCACCCTGGAACCGGAGGCCGAGGCGCTGGCCAGACCGGAGAAGCAGGGGGCTTCGCCGGAACGGGACCATCGGATCGCCTTGGCTTTCGCCGGCACCTTCCAGACGCTGGACCGCCGGCGCAGCGCCGCCATCGCATCCATCGAGCGCTATGCCCAGCACCAGCGGGCCTTGCGTGAACGCATTGCCGCGGCCCTGCGCGACCTCGACGCCGCATCCGGTGATCAGGCTCGGGCAAAGGAGATCAAGGATGCCATCGCCTGGGACCGTCGCATTCTCGACGACCGTCGGCGGGCGCAGGGCGCGGTGTGCGAGCAGCCGGCCCTGATCGAACAGCGGCTCGGCCAGATCGCCCGGATGCTCTCGGCCCTGCTGTCCTGAGCCCATCGCTCAGTTCGCCACCTTGGATGTCGGCTGGGAGTCGGGCTGGGGTTCCGGTTCGACGGTGACCAGCTCGTGTCCCGCGGCTTTCCAGCCTTCGGTGCCGGCCGGATACCATTTGACCGCCTCATATCCCAGGGCGACCGCGCGCTTGGCCGCATTCCAGCTCATCCAGCAGTCCGGCTGGCAGAACACCACCAGTGGATGCTTGCGGTCGCCTGCGGTCAACTTTTCGAGACTCGTGCGGAAATAGGCCTCCTGCTCCGCCGACGGCGCGCCATAGCCGACATTGGGCAGCCAGTGCGCGCCGGGCAGGCTGCGATGCGGCGGCGGCACCCACCGGCTCTCCGATGTCAGGCCTTCGGGCTTTGGCGGTGTCGGCAGAACGTCGATCAGGATGGCGCCGTCCTGCGCCAGCCGTTCGACCTCCGCCGGACCCACCGTTTCGGCGCCGCGCAGACCGGGCGGCGTCGGGGCCCGGTAGTCGGCCATGCGATAGCTGTCGGGTTCCGCCACCTCCGCCCGGATGGTGCCGTCGGCATTGACGAGCGGGACATGGTATTCGGCCAGGATGCGGTCGATGTCGTCCTGGCGGCGGACGATGAAGTCGTTCAGCCAGTGCCGCCAGTCCGGCTCATCCGGGCGGATGCCCATGGAGATCATGTATTGGAAGGGTGTGGTTCCCGGCTCGTCCATCAGCGGCACGACCGCCATCGGCACCTGTTGCCGGGCGGCGAAATAGCCGGCGATGGGACCCCAGACGATGGCCGCGTCGGTGCGCGCCGCCGCGACGTCCTCCACCGCCCGCTGGGCCGGATGGTGCGCGCGCGTGTCGGTGTCGAGTTGGTATGGCTCCAGGTTGGTCAGCCCGTGGCGCAGCATCACGGTGGATGGAGGCGTGCGGGCGACGACACCGATCCGCGCCCCTTGCAGGGATGGATCGGCCAGGGTCCTGGCGGTGATCCCGGAATCCTTCCGGTAGATCAGCGCATAGGTGGATCGGTAATAGGGGTTGGTATTCTGCATCAGCTCTTCGCCGACCGCGGTGCCCATCACCAGATCGCACTGGCGGGTGCGCAGCGTGTTGCGGACGAAGCCAATGGTCTGAGGCCACCATGTGAAGGCCAGCTTCACCTTCAGATCGTCGGCGATCAGCTGGGCGATGCGGTTCTCGAACCCCTCTCCATGGTCGTTGGAGAAGGGCAGCAGGTTGGCATCCGCGCAGACGCGCAGCACGTCGGTGGGAATGCCCTCCGCCTGCCCCGATGCCGCCAGAGCGGGCACGGCCGCCGCGCAGAGCGCGACGGCCAGCAGCAGGGCATGGGAAGGAAAGGCGGGCCGGCGGGTCATGCCGGGCTCACGATGCCGACTTGAACCGCTCGGGCCGCCCACGGCCGAGCTTGTCGTCGGACCGGGCCTTGAGATAGCGGTAGATGTCGGCGAGGTTCAGCATCACGTTCGGGTCGGACCCGAAGGTCGGCATCACCTTGTCGCCGGTGGCGCCCATATTGGTGCGCCCGTTGGTGACGACGTCGGTGAACTGCCAATAGTCCATCCGCTTGAGTGAATCGACCAGCGCCGGCGCAAAGGACGAGCCGAGCCCGTCCGGTCCATGGCAGACATGGCAGGAGGAGGCGTAGCGCCGATAGCCGTTGTAGGTTCCCTTATCCACCTTGCCGTCCTTGACCATGTAGAGCGGCACGCCCTGGTCATCCATCAGCTCTTCCGGATTGGCGACCTTCGCCTCCTGTGTCGATTTTCCGTCCGGCGATGTCTGGTTCTGGGTTGGCTTCTGTGCGGCATCCTGCTGGCCGAACGCGGTACCGAGGGTCAGGGTCGCGGTGAACCCGACGGCGGCGCACAGCCCGATCAGGTATTTGGGCATCTTGCTCTTTCTCCCCACTGCCTTCATGCGTAGGCACCATCAGCTTGGAAAAGGGCGGGCTCCGGCCCTCGAGGGAACCGGCGCCCGCCTGTGCATCACTGCCTGTTAATCACTGTCGGTACATCACTGGTTGTCGGGCAGCGCGAAGACGGTCAGCGTGCCGCCCAGCTGGGTGTATTCGCCCAGCGCCTTGTGTGCGCCGACCGCGCCCAGGCCTTCCTGCTCGCCGGTCAGTCCGGCCGCCAGCCCGATGCCGGCCCAGCCGCCGACGCCCGACAGCACGGCGATATACTGCTTGCCCTTGTGCATGTAGGTGTTGACGTTGCCGATGATGCCGGACGACGTCTTGAAGTTGTACAGGTCCTTGCCGTCTTTCAGGTCGAACGCCTTCAGATAGCCTTCCAGAGTCCCGTAGAAGCCGATGCCGCCCTTGGTCGACAGGGCGCCGCTCCACACCGCGAAGCGCTCGGGCTTCGACCAGACGACCTTGCCGGCCGCCGGATCCCAGGCGATGAAGTTGCCCATGCCGCCATGCGAATTCGGAGCCGGATACATGCTGAGCGTCGCGCCGACATAGGGCTGTCCGGCGGAATACTCGACCTTGAACGGCTCGTAATCCATGCAGATGTGGTTGGTCGGCACATAGAGCAGGCCGCTGTCCGGCGAGTAGGAGGCCGGCTGCTGGTCCTTGGATCCCAGCGCCGCCGGGCAGATGCCGGTGGTGTTGTGATCCTCGCCCTGGGCGAAGGTGCTGTATTTGTCGTTCACCTTCGGCCGGCCGGTCTTCATATCGATCTCGCTCGCCCAATTGACGGACGGATCGTATTTCTGCGCGACCAGCAGTTCGCCGTTGGTGCGATCGATGGTGTAGGCAAAGCCGTTGCGGTCGAAGTTGATCAGGGCCTTGTGCTTGGTGCCGCCGACGGTGACGTCGGCCAGGATGTTCTCGTTGACGCCGTCATAGTCCCATTCGTCGAAGGGCGTCTTCTGGAACACCCATTTCGCCTGACCGGTGTCGGCATCGCGGGCGAAGATGGTCATCGACCATTTATTGTCGCTCTTGGCCCGGTCCTTGTCGACGGCGCGCTGTGTCGGGTTCCAGGTTCCCGGGTTGCCGGTGCCGTAATAGATCAGGTTCAGTTCGGGATCGTAGGTGTACCAGCCCCAAGTGGTGCCGCCGCCGATCTTCCACTGGTCCGCCGGCCAGGTCTTGATGCCCAGATCCGGTTCGCCGATCGGCTTGCCGAGCATCATCGTCTTCTGCGGGTCGATCATCACGTCCTTGTCAGGACCGGTCGAATAGGCCCGCCACACCATCTTGCCGGTGTTGATGTCGTATGCCGTCAGATGGCCGCGCACGCCGAACTCGCCGCCGCTGATGCCGACATAGACCTTGTCCTTCACCACCAGCGGGGCGGCGGTCAGCGTCTCGCCCTTGGTCGCGTCGCCGTTCTTGGCCGACCACACCACCTTGCCGGTTTCCGTGTCCAGCGCCACCAGCGTGTTGTCAGCCTGTCCCAGGAACAGCTTGTTGCCGGCCACCGCGACGCCGCGGGTGACGGTGTCGCAGCACATCACCGGGATGACCGACGAATCCTGCTTGGGCTCATACTTCCACTTGATGCGGCCATTGTCGTTGAGGTCGAGCGCGTAGACGATGTTGGGGAACGGCGTGGAGATGTACATCGTGTCGCCGACGACGATGGGACCGCCTTCGTGACCGCGGAGCACACCGGTGGAGAACTGCCACACCGGCCGCAGGTTCTTCACGTTGTCGCGGGTGATCTGGTCGAGCGTGCTGTAACGCTGGCCGGCATAGTTGCCGAGCTGCAACGCCCAGTTGGCCGGATCCTTCTGGTTCTTCATGATGTCGTCGTTGGCGAAAGCGCCGGTGGCGACTGTGATGGTGGCCGCCTGGATCGCGGCGGTGACGAGCAGACAGCGCACAAAGGGGTTCATGTGTTTCCTCCCGTTTTTTGGCGGTTGTCCCAGGGACTGTGCGGCGGCAGGCGGCTGCTTTGGTAAAATGCGGTCTTTGAGAGGGCGTTCTCCCTCGACGATCGATGCGTGACGTAGGCCGGGAGCGTCGGGCGAATGGATCACCGACGCTCCGCGTTCAAACTGCTGCGGCATCGCAGGCGCGCCGGTCGAAAATGCCGGATCACGACCGTTGGCGGGGTTCTAAACTGCCCCGCACTATGTTGGCGACGCTGACATTCAGTGTGCTCAAACAAAGATAGGCTGTGAAGATTATTTTCCGCTACCGTTCGAAAGTTTTTGGAAGAAGCGAAATAACGGAGGGGACGACGCAGAAGCGTTACCCAATTGGTGGGAACGGCAGAGCTTCAGCTCGCAGTATCAGGTCTGTTCGGCCGGTCCACCCCGCCGCGCCCAGAAGCCGCGCCCGGGATCGTAGGCCAGAACCGCCGCTCCCAGGAACAGCACCAGACAGCCGGTCACCCACAACAGCGCCGTCACGTCGACTCGGAGATACAGGCTGAAGCGAATCAGTTCCACCGCCTGGGTGAAGGGGTTCCAGGCGGCAATCTGGTACAGCGTCGGACTGCCCTCCTTGATGCGCCAGAGCGGATAGAGGGCGGAGGAGGCGAAGAACATCGGGAAGATCACGAAATTCATCACCCCCGCGAAATTCTCCAGCTGCTTGACGAAGGATGACAGCAGCAGGCCGAGCGCCCCCAGCATCAGCCCGCTGAGCAGCAGTGCTGGCAAGGCCGCGAGATAGCCCAGCGGCGGCGGCTCCACCCCCCATAGCCATGCGATGCCGAGAAAAACATAGACCTGCGCGATCGACACCGCGACGCCGGCCAGCAGCTTGGCGACCAGCAGGTACCAGCGCGGCAGCGGACTGACCAGCAGCGTCCGCATGCTCCCCATCTCGCGGTCGTAGACCATCGACAGGGAGTTCTGCATGCCGTTGAACAGCTGGATCATCGCGACCAGGCCGGGCACGACATATTCGTCGTAGAGGATGTAGGTCTCGTAGGGCGGGATGATCGAAACCCCCAGCACGGCGCGGAAGCCGACGGCGAAGATCGCCAGCCAGACCAGCGGCCGGACCAGTGCGGCGAAGAAGCGTTCGCGCTGGTGCAGGAAGCGCAGCCCCTCGCGCACGATGATGCTGCGCAGGCAGTACCAGTAGGTGGCGGCGCTCATGTCCGACGCTCCCCGGTCGTCAATGCGGCGAAGGCGATGGGCAGGGTGGCGGCGCCCGACTCGGCGCAGACCGCGCGCACGCTGCCGGAGGCGCGCAGCCGCCCCTGATGCAGAATGACGACGGAATCCTCGTCCTTCGCCTCGTCCAACAGATGGGTGGCCCACAGCACCGCCAGCCCCTGCTCACGACAGAGTGCGCGGACATGGCCAAGGATTTGCCGGCGCGATTCGGTGTCCAGACCGACCGTCGGCTCATCAAGCAGCAGCAGGCTTGGTCGGTGTACCAGGGCGCGGGCGATCTCCACCCGCCGCCGCTGCCCGCCGGACAGCGCGCGGACCTTGTCGTCGGCGCGCTCCGCCAGTCCGATGCGGGCCAGTTCCTCCCGCGCACGGGCTTCGCAGTCGGACGGCGCCATTCCGTGCAGGCCGCCATGGTAGCGCAGGTTCTGACGGACGGTCAGGTCGAGGTCGAGTGTCGGCTGCTGGAACACCACGCCGATCCGTTCCAGCGCGCGGGTCGGCTGGCGCCGCAGATCGAAGCCGAAGATGCGGATGGCGCCGGTGCGGTTGGAATAGAGCCGGGTGATCAGGGAGAACAGCGTGGTCTTTCCCGCCCCATTCAGACCAAGCAGCATGGTGAAGCCACCCGGCTGCACGGCGAAGGACACGAGGTCCAGCGCCACCCGCTTGCCGAAGCTGTGGCTCAACTCCTCCACGGCCAAGGCGGGAGGGCCGTGGATCGCGGGAATCGATGGAGGGTCCGCAGGCATCGCGGCTTCGTACATCCAGTCTTCCCCCAGGCGGGTACCCTGCTCCGGACCCAAGCAGCGATCCCTTGGCGGCATCGGGTGGGCGGCACGGGCCGTTGTTCGGAAGGGTCATTGCAAAGATGGCTGCTGCGCATGATTGTTGGGATTGCAAATGAATGTTCAAGATGCTTTCGCAGGGGGAGCGGAGCTTGACCGCGACGGCAGTCCCGGAATTCGTGGTGGTGGCGCTGTCGGCGCGGGCACTGGTGGCGAGTGCCTGCCGCGGTGGGCGGAGCGTCGCTGCCCTGGACCTGTTCGCCGACACCGATACAGCCGCCATGGCCGATCCTTGCCGGACCCTGCCATCACGGCAGCTGCGCATTCCCGTTGCGGCATTGCGGCGGGCGCTGGCCGCACCGGATTTGTCCCGGCTGCCGCTGGTCTATGGCGCCGGGTTCGAGGATCGGCCCGAACTGCTGACGGCACTGGCGCGCAGCCGGCCGGTGATCGGCAATCGGGCGGAAACGGTGGCGCGGCTAAAGGACCCGTTTGCCTTCGCAGACCTGCTTGCCGGCCTCGGCATTCCGCATCCGGAGGTCGCCACGGCGCCGCCGGCCGACGCCGGGGGCTGGCTGATGAAGCGTGCGGGCGCCAGCGGTGGCGCTCACATCCGGCCGGCCTCCTCGCGATTGACGGCCGGCCATTATGCTCAGCGCCGCAGCGCCGGGCGTCCGGTGTCCCTGCTGTTCCTGGCCGATGGCCGCCGTGTGCTGCCAATCGGATTCAGCCGGCAATGGGTGGCGCCGGCTCCCGGCCAACCCTACCGCTATGGCGGGGCGGTCGGCCCGATGCCGGCTTCCGGCGGGACCGCCGCGGCGATGGCTGCATCAATGATTCAGGCGGTGTCGCGGATCGCCGCCGCGGTGGGGCTGGTCGGGCTCAACAGCGCCGATTTCCTGGCGGGACCGGCCGGCTGGTGCCTGCTGGAGATCAATCCGCGGCCGGGTGCGACGCTCGACCTGTTCGACCGGCCGCCGATGCCCAGCCTGTTCGGCCTGCATCTGGCCGCCTGTGCCGGGACGCTGCCCGCCGAGTTGCCGCCGCTCGCCGGCTGCCGCGCCGCCCTGGTGGTCTACAGCGCCGCGCCGATCCTGCTTCAGGATGGCTTGTGCTGGCCGGATTGGACCGCCGACCGTCCGCGCACGCCCGCGCGCATTCCTGCGGGCGCTCCGCTTTGTACCGTGATTGCAGATGGACCCGACATGAAGGAAGCCCGCCGCCTTGCCGGCCGGCGTGCGCGTGAGTTGTATTTGCACCATGCTTTGGCGGAGGCAGCATGACCGATGTGGTCGCTTTGTTCACCGACGGGGCCGACTGGCATGCGGCGCGGCTGGAGCGGGCGATCACACGCCGGGGAGTCGAATGCCGGCGCGTGCCGCTGAACGGCTGCGGCTTTGCCGTTGGACGGACCGGGACGGGGCTTCTGCTGCCGGGGTTCGGCGATACGCTGCCGTCCGGGGCCTTCGTGCGCGTGGTCGGGCAGGGCAGTTTCGAACAGGTGACCCTGCGGCTGGGGGTGCTCCATGCGCTGGATCGTCTGGGGGTGCCGGTCTACAACACGGCGCGCGCCATCGAGCGCTGTGTGGACAAGAGCACCACCAGCTTCCTGCTGGCCCATGCCGGCCTGCCGACGCCCCCGTCCGTGGCCGTCCAGTCCGCCGAACTGGCCCGCGCCGCGGTGGCCGACTCGCCGGATTGCGTGTTGAAGCCGCTGTTCGGCGCCCAGGGGCGCGGTCTGCGCCGCCTGTCGCGGCCGGACGAGGTGCCGGAGCCCGAAGCCGTCGCCGGCGTCTATTACCTGCAGCCCTTCGTGCCGCCGCGGCGGGAGGGCGAATGGCGCGACTGCCGGGTCTTCGTGGTGGGCGGCGTTGCGGTGGCAGCGATGATCCGCCATGGCCGCAGCTGGATCACGAATGTCCATCAGGGTGCAAGCTGCGAGGCGTTGATCCCCGAAGGTGTCGTCGCCGATCTGGCGGTGCGGGCCGCCGCCGCGGTCTGCGCGGACTATGCCGGCGTCGATCTCATTCCCGCTCCCGGCGACGAAAACCGCTGGCTGGTGCTGGAAGTCAATTCGATGCCCGCCTGGCAGGGATTGCAGTCGGTCAGCAAAATCGACATCGCCGATGCGCTTGCCGCGGATTTCCTTCGCCGGGTCGAAGCCGCGGCGTCGGGAGGGTCTCGATGACTGAACGCATGCTCCGCCTCTTTCCCGGCGCACCGGAGGAAATCGCGCTTCCCGGCGCCTACCTCGCCCACCGCCTGCATGAGCGGGGAAGCGCCGACGCCCCCTTCGTCTATGCCAGCTTCGTCGGCAGTCTGGACGGGCGCATCGCGTTGCGCGATCCCGTCACCGGGGAGAGCCGGCTGCCGGCCGGGCTGGTCAGCGGCAACGACTTCCGGCTGTTCCTCGAACTTCAGGCGCAGGCGGATTGTCTCGTCACCCATGGCGGCTATCTGCGCGACCTCGCGGCCGGGCGGCTGGACGATGTTCTGCAGGTCGGTGTGCAGGAGGCGACGGGGGAGCTTGCGCAATGGCGTGCCGACAATGGCCTGCCGCCGCAGCCGGCCGTGGTCGTCGCCAGTGCCAGCCTGGAGTTCCCGATGCCGGACTCGCCGGCGCGCCATGGTCAGCGCGTAATCATCGCCACCGGCGCCGGGGCGCCGCCCGACCGGGTCGCCAACTGGCGCGCCGCCGGTTACGACGTGCTGACCGCGGGAGTTGGAACTTCGGTGGAAGGAGGGGCATTGGTCCGCGAATTGGGCAGCATGGGCTTCCGCAGCCTCTATCTGCTGACGGGACCGCGGATGCTCGACACCATGTTGCGGGACGGCAGGCTTTCGCGGCTGTATCTCACCACCGCGCATCGCCTGCTCGGTGGGGAGAGCTTTCACAGCATGTTGTCAGGCCCGGAGTTGGGTGATGCCGGCCGGCTGCGGCTCTGCGCGCTGCATTATGATGCGAGCGCACCTGACGGCACCGGGCAGTTCTTCGCCCATTTCGAGCCGCGGCCGGCCTGAGTGGAACATCATGAGTGGAAAGCGTGGACGGATGTTTGAGGGAAGGGTCACCCTTGCCAATCAGATGCGCCGGTTACAAACCGGCGCAGGCGTAGGCGTTGATCTCGGTACCGACCGAAATCTCGACAATCGTCGGCTTGCGCCAAGTCTTCATGTCCGCTTCCTCCGCTGGAATGGGCGATCAGGCAGGATTGCCGGGTGGAGCCCATTAGGAAATTGTACCCGTGTTGCCATGGAGCGACCATAACCCCAACGGATAGTGCCGTGAGAATTATGGCTAGTTCTTTGTGCGGCGCAAAATGGTCGTTGCGCGGTTCCTTCCTTGGAACTGGAATAATTCCATGAAATAGCCGCTGATCTGGCACGATGTTGAAAGAGATGTCGAGTTTCGTAAAATCCCGTGGGGTTCGGCATGAACCGCTTGACGTGTGATCCGTCAGCCATGGCGTTCGCAAAATTGTCCGGTGAGCTGAAGGTATTCCGTCCTTTCCTGCCGATCAGCAGGGCGCGGCATGAAGCCGTCCGCCGGAGTCCACCCTATCTTTCGAATCGAGGGCGATTGACTGCCATCGCTCGGCCGTGGCCGGAAAAATGCGGCCGACCCTGCAACAGCACCGAAAGGGCGGCGACCGCATCACGGCTGCCGCCCTTCCGGTTGGGCGCTATCGACTTTTAGCCGGCGGCGAACGGATGCTTTGCCGAATCCTTCTGGTTCAGCAGATCCTTGATGGTCGGATATCCCGACACCGCGCGTTCGATCGCTTCCTTGGTGGCGCGATAGTTGTAATCCTGGATCTTGGCGTTGTCCTTGGCCTCCCAATGGATGAAGACGCCAACACAGATGAAGATGTTGTCGATCTCGTCCTGCGGGATGGTTCCTGCCGCGACGCAGTCGGCGACCGCTTTGGCGACGCCGTGCTGGGCCGGGCCGAACATCTGCACCGCCTGCTCCGCGCCCTTGATCGTCACCTTGTTGAACAGGATGGTCGAGGGCTTGCATTGCAGATTGGGGGCGATGACCGCCAGAAGGCTGGTGAAGCCGTCCTTGTTGTTGGTCAGCGCATTGCAGAAGGCGGTTTCGGCGGCACTGCCGCGCGGCCCCATGATCAGGTCGATATGCGCGACCTCATTGCCGTCGCCGACCAGCGATTCGCCCACCAGCACACGATTGATTTTCGGGGATGACCCCTGCCACATGCCCATCGCCGCTTTCTCCCATGCATTTTAAAATCATTGGAGGACCGCCGCAGGTCATGCGGGGCACGCCAGCCACACGGATCCAGCATGACTGTTCACTGGATACCTGCGGGCACGGCGTCGGTCACGGCAGCCATTATGGCATCTTGTTTGTTTTGCCAACAAACTCTCAAAAGAGGTTCGGAGTAACTTGAAATCGCAGCCGCCGCCTTCCCGCTTCCCTGGTCCTGACCGGGATGGCACGGCCTTTCGGACAGTGCTACCCCATCTTCGGTGGCAGCGGCCGCGATCATGTCACGAAGCCGGGCGAGAGGTGCCGGTTACTGCTCGTCCTTCTTGTCATCCGATTGGCCCGAGCCACCCTGGGTGACCGGATGCCCGCCAATCGTCCCCTGACGCTCCTTCTGCAGGGAATCGTCGGGCAGCTTTCCGGTCGGCGAGGTGGTGCCTTCGGTCGAGGAGCCGGAACTGCCCTGCGACACCGGCGCACCGCCGATCGCGCCCTGGCGCTTGCCAGGCAGGGAGTCGGGCGGCAGCTGTCCGCTGGTCCCGGCGGGAGCGTTCTGGGTGGTGGTGCCAGTGGTGGTGCCGGTGGAGTTGTCGTTCGAGTTGCTGCCGGGCTGGGCCGAAGCGGGCATTGCGGCGATGGCGAGGCCGGCAGCCAACGCAAGGCCGGTCAGGGGCAGGGTCGTGAAGTGCTTCATCGCATGTCTCCGGGAATGGACGGTTCCGGCACGGCGGATCAGGACCCGTCGGTTCCTGCCGCGCGCCGCGTCGGGCCGTCGGCCAAGGTCGCCGACGCACCCGGTCATCCCCCATCAACCGAGCGTTCCGGTTCCGGGTTCCGTCAGTTCACGGCTTGACGACGATGCCCCAGGGCGCGCCGCCGACCGGAATGCTCTTGATCACCTTGTTGCGCTCCAGGTCGATCACCGACAGGTCGTTGCTGATGCCGTTGGTGGTGTAGAGCCGCTTCTCGTCGGGGGAGAAGGCGAGGTTCCAGACGCGTTGGCCGACCAGGAAATAGCGTTTCACCTCGAAGCTGCCGGTGTCGATCTCGGCGATCCGGTTGGCCGGTCCCAGCGCCACGAAGGCGCGCTTGCCGTCCTTGGTCATCTGGATGCCCACCGCCTGGATGGCTTCGCGCCGGACGCCGGTGACCTCGAACTTGATCTTCTTGATGACCTTGAGCGCCGCCGGATCGATCACGCTGACCGTGCCGCCGATCTCGCTCGACACCCAAACCTGTTTGCCGTCGTCGGTGAAACGGGCGACGCGCGGCCGGCTGTCCACCAGCACATTGCCGATGACGTTATGTTTCTCCGTGTCGATGAAGTGCGCCATGTTGGTGGTTTCGGAGGTGTTGACCAGGATCTTGCCGTCCGGGCTGATCCCCATTCCCTCCGGCTCGACGCCGACCTGGATGTTGCCGATGGCCTTCCGGTCGGCGACGTCGATGACCGTCACCATGTTGTCGTTCTCGTTGGCGACATAGAGCTTCCTGCCGTCCGGAGACAGCACGAACAGTTCCGGATCGGGCCCGGAGGGCAGGGTGTGGACGACCTTGCCGCTGGCGATGTCCACCACGTCGATGCGATTGTCGTCGCCGACACAGACAAAGAGCTGCGTTCCGTCGGCGCTCAGCGTGATACCACGCGGCCGGCGGCCGACCTTGATCTTGTTCTTGATTTGCAGGCTGTCGCCGTCGACCACGGCGATCTGGTTGTCCTTCTCGTTGGACACGAAGATGGTTTCGGCGAACACGGGCTCGGCCAACATGACCGGACCGGCGAGAAGCAGCAGGGTGCAGGACAGCAGGAATCGCATGGAGTGGTCCGCCCTATCGGTTGAGACGGCATTTGCTTTCCGGCGCATCGTCGCCGAGCGTATCGAGAGGTGTCACGGGGTGCAGAAATCCCTCCTGTGGAGACACCGAAACCAGCATCCGTGGCCCGGCGATCAGGATGGGCTGGCGCATCTGCCCGTTCCAGGCGCGGAAGGAGAGGGCCTCGCCCTTGAAGCCGGCCAGTTCGAAATCGGGGCTGTGCAGATAGGCGGTCAGGTCGTCGAAACTGGTGGCGTTGGTGCGGGCCGCCGCTTCCCCGATGCTGCGCACGGCGAGCCAGGCGGCATAGTCGCGTGGCGTCATCCAGCGGCCGGCCAGTTTTTCGAAGCGGTTTTGCAGCTGGGTGGCGCCCCACTGCTCGTTCACCCGCGACCAAGCGGTGGCGGTCAGCCCCTGGGTGCCGGCGACCGGGCGCGGATACCAGGTGCGGCCGTCGAGATAGTCGCCGAAATCGCCCGCCTCGTCGGCGACGATCAGCACGTCATAGTCCGGCCCCTGGGTCGCGAGCGGGATGTCCGACTGGATGGTGGTGACGCCCGTGTCGGTGCGCCGGTTTCCGGTGTCGAAGGTCCAGGATTTCTCGTCGGTGATCCGGCCGCCGAACCGCTTGGCCGCGCGGCGGACGGCCTCGGCATAAAGCGCATCGCCGGGATCGCGGCCGGTCAGCAGGCTCCACCGCGTCCATTTCTTCCAGGCGAGATATTGCGCCAGCGCGTCGGCCAGCATGCGCCGGCTGGGGGCGGTGTGCAGGATGTTGGCCCGGCACTGGTCGTTGCGCAGCGCGTCGTCGGTGGCGCGCGCGTTGAACAACAGCATGGACTTCGCTTCCGGCCGGTCGGCGGCGGCGAGCAGCGCGTCGGCCGGCAAATCGGCGACGACGAACCGTACCCCCTCGTCGGCCAGCGCCTTCACCCCGGCGGAGATGTCGCCATCCTGCGGCAGCACCTGTTCCACCAGCCGGTAGCTCTGGTTGAGGAACTGGCCCGTGGTGTTGTTGTCGGCCAGCGCCAGCCGCGCGCCCTGAAGCCCCTCGTCGGTCGCGACCGGCTCCAGGAAGCTCAGCGGTGTGCGCGGGTCCTCCTGGCGGGCGAGATAGCCGATCAGCATCACCTTCGTGCCGGCTTTTTGAGTATCGGTTCCCTGGGCCATGGCTGATGGCGCAATGGACAGCAATCCGATGACCGGCAGAACCACAGCCGCAAGGCAGCGCATCGATAAGCGGGATCGTCGTTCAGACCATCGCCAGGATCTCACCATGCCCTCCTTCCGCAAGGTCGCCGATGAACCGATGGGCGCGGGTGGTGCCCATGCGCTCGAACCAGCTTCCGGTCCCCTCCAATCCGCGTCGCAGCAGGTGCAGGAACAGCCAGTCGCGCGTGCCGCCATCGGCGAAGCCATCGGGCACCGTGTCCTGCCGCCGGCCCAGCAGCAGCGTGCCGCGCCGCATGCCGAAGCCCGGATGCGGGCCGCATCCCCCACCGGCTGCCAGCGTTCCGGCCACCATGAAGCCGGCGGCATAGGCGCCGACCATGCCGTCGACGACGACGATCCCCCGCCGCATCCGCTCGGCCGCGCGGTCCCCGGCGCTGCCGCCGACACCGATCAGCCCGCCGCGCATCCCAAGCGGCAGGCCGGGCAGGGCACCGCCCAGCGCGTCGCCGGCATCGCCCGTAATGCGCAGCAGGCCGCCGCTCATCCCGGCGCCGGCATGGCTTCCCACATCGCCCTCGACCAGGATGCGCCCGGAGGCCATGCCGGCACCGACCCGGTGCAGAACGGCCTCCCCCGGCCGGATCAGCATCGCTTCGGCCGAATCGCCCGCCGAAAGCTCGAACATCTCGCCGACCGTCGTCACTCCCCCACCACAGGGAAGCGGCAGTCCGGCGATGTCCTCCGCCGTCTGGCCGGCCAGCCGTTCCGGCAGCAGGGAGGACATGTCCACAATCGTCCCGGCATCGCCGCGGAAGGTCAGGGTCAGGCTGCTCATGCCATCACCTCATGGAGGTGGAAGTGGTGCGGCCCGAGTTTTCCGCCGTAATTCCCTGCGGTGATCGCCAGCACGCCGGCCGCTGTGCCGCCGGCCGCGGCGGCGGCGATGCCGGCCCGCATGCCGGCGCGGATCGCCGCCTCGTCGGTGCCGTCCAGCACCAGCTCCAGCACCGCTTCGACATCCGGCGACAGCAGGGTTTCCGGTTCGACCGCCCGCAGGGTCGGGCAGAAGCGCGTGTTGGTGGAGGCGATCAGCGCCTTGTATTTCGATCCGACCTTCGACCCCGAGCGCACCACGCCGCCGGGGAAGGGCAGGATGACGCCCGGCAGCGACCGGATCGCCGCGACCGCCGCTTCCGCCGCGGCGAGGCACTGGCGGTGGCTGGCGGCCAGGATCAGGAAGTTGCCGCCGCCGATCCCCTTGGCGACAGCGACGCTGTCCTCGCAGACGAACTCTCCGTCCATCACCGGCAGGCGCCAGAAGCGGCGGTCGCCGAACTTCTTGGAGATCTGGTGCCCGTCGCCGAAGTAGCGCAGTCCATTGCCGAGCGGGATGCGCTTGGCCCCCTGGAGAAGCCCGGCATAGCAGGCCGATCCCGGCGAGGTCATGATGCATTGCCCGACGCGGTTGACGACAAGCTTGGCGAGGTCACCGGTGGACATGCCGAAGATCATCACCGCGGCCCCCGGTCGGCTGTCCGGCGTCTCCTCCGGCGTCAGCAGGCGTTCCACCGCCGCCTCGCAGCCGCAGCCGATGACGGAAGTGGCGAAGCCGGTCAGGCTGGATGTCGCCGCATCGACCCAGGCGGGCGTGTCGGCGGTGATGACCAGCCGTGTGTAGGTCATCGGAAACGCCTCGGCGAAGGTGTCTTCGATGCGCACGCCGTTGATCTGCATCTTCGCCATCACGGCACCTCCCGCCGCCGGCAGGGGTGAAGCTGCGGCCCGGCACCGTGGCGGATCTCCGCGTCCTGGATGCGGAAATGCTTGATCGGCAGGCCGATACGTTCATCGAAATAGCGGGCGATGCGGCGCTCGATCAAATCGTCGAAGCCGGGACGGACGACATGGGTGCAGCCCTGCGCCATCGCCACCAGCGCCCCGTCCCGTACCACCAGCCGGCCGCTCTTGAAGACCAGATCGGGGCGCTCGAACATGGCGCGGCGGTCGGGCAGATCGCTGTAGACCGTGACGTCGGCCGACGCGCCCGGCGCCAGATGGCCGCGATCGGCGAGCCCCAGGATGCGGGCCGGCGCGGCGCGGGTCATGATGGCGATTTCCGCCAGCGTGTATTCGCGGGTGATGGAGCCCAGCGTGGTATGAGCCGGCGCGTCGGGATGGATCTCCGCCAGCTTCGCCAGCCGGTAATCGCGGTCCATCAGCAGCCGGATCAGTTCCGGATAGAAGGTGAAGGGCGCGCCATTCGGATGGTCGGTGGTCAGAAACACCCGCCAGGGATCGTCGAGTAGCAGGAACAGCTCCAGCCCGATCGCCCATTGCAGCGCGTTGACATAGGAATTATCGCGATATCGGAAGGGCACCACGCCGCAGCCGGCTTCGCATTCGATGTCCATCGCCAGCCATTTGCGCGGATGGGCAAGCGGGGCGGTGTGGCGCTGCGCCATGGTGTCGGCCGACGCGGTTACCGTTTGGCCGAACATCACCTGCCCGATGTCCACCGACAGCGTCGGCGTCCGGTTCACCGCCTCCGCCAGCGCCGCGGCGCCGGAGGAAAACTTGCGGTCGCCCGCCGTGTCGTAGCTGTGGAACTGGATGTGCGTCATGTGCATGGGCAGGCCCGACGCCGCCTGGATGGTGTCGAGCGTCGTCGCCACGTTGCCGGGAATGCCCAGGTTGCAGCCATGGACATGCAGCGGGTGGGGCAGTCCCAGTTCGTACACGGCGCGGGCCAGCACGGTCAGGACGGTGCGCGGCGTGACGCCGTAGTGCGGCCCGACCTCGTCAAGGTCGAGCTTGCGGGCGTTGAACTTGAAGGCGTTGATGCCGCCGGGGTTGACGACTTTGACGGCAAGGCTCTGTGTCGCCGTCAGCATCCAGGCGACATAATCGTTGACCGCCGCCTGCCCGGCATTGGTGGCGATCAGGTCCAGCAGGAAATCGTCGTTTCCCAGCACCAGATAGCCGCCGGTGTCGATATAGGGGATGTCGCTCATCTCCAGATGCGCGTGCCGGGCGTTGGATCCCAGCATCGCCGGCTCGAAGGCGGCGGTGAAGCCCATCTCGATGTAGCGGGCGCCGGTGGTGTGGGTGGAGGGGGTGGCGATGCCGCTGCCGCCTCCAATCCTGTCGCAGCCGCAGGCGCTGCCGGCGAAGCGGTGCCGGTCGTGTTCCTCGCCCATCAGCATGCGGGCGAGGTTGACCTTGCCGCCGGCGATGTGGCTGTGGATGTCGATGGCGCCGGCCATCACCACCTTGCCGGTCACGTCATACACCGCGTCGGGCGTGGCGCCCGGCCCCGGATCGGCGGTGACGCGGTCGTCGCGCAGCCAGAGGTCGGCGACCTCGCCGTGCCGGCCATTGGCCGGGTCGAATAGCCGTCCGCCGGCAAGCTTCGTCAGCATCCGGCGGTCTCCTTGATTGTGGCGGTCTGGTCCAGCACCGCCAGGATGCTGCCGATCACCCCGGCAACGCTGGGCAGGCCACGGTCGATCAGCATTCCGGCATGCAGCGCCACCACGCTGTCGGCGCGGAACACGTCGCCGGCATGGTCGATGCCCGGCGTCCCCACCGGGATGAACAGAGCCGGTTCCGGAGTCATGGCCATTTCCGGCGGCGCCAGCATGATGACGGTGCCGTTGGTGCTGAACTCCGGCATCTCCGGGCGGAAGGCGGAAATCCAGAAGGTAACGTCGGCATCCTGCAGGCGGCGGCGCCAGTCGAACCGTTCCGGATCGTGCGTCGGCACGCCGCCGTCGAAGCCGGTGCGCAAGGGAAAGCCGGTGCGCCAGCCGGAGGCCTGATTGGCGCCGATCACGTTGTCGGCCCCCGACAGCGGAAGCCCGGCGCAGCGGGTGGTGCCGTCCACGGTACGGATCAGCCGGACCAGCCCTTCCACGATCATGTCCGGCTGCGGCCCCTGGAACAGACCCGCTGCCCATATTACCACCGCATAGCGGGCAGCGCGCAGCCGGGCCGCCAGTTCGGTCATTGCGTCGCCGGCCGCCGCCCGACCGGCCAGCGCCGTCCGCAGTCGGGCGACCAGCGTGGCGAGATCCGCGCCCCCTGGATCGACCGTTTCGATTTGCCCGCCCAGGAGTTGCGCCGTCTCCGGCATGGGCTTCCCACCCAGAAAAACGATGCTCCGCGCTCCATCGGGCATGAAGGCCGGTTCCGGAACCACCCAGCGCTCCCACAGGCGCGGAAAGGCGGCGGCCGGGTCCGGGCCGACAACGAGGACGAGGTCGCAGCGGTTGCGCAGCTCGGCCAATGTGGTGGTCGACCAGCCGAAGCGGCGCAGGACCGCCAGATTGCGGAACAGCGCGTCGGACCGCTCATGGTCCACCGTCGCCCCAATCCGTTCGGCCAGAGTCAGGGCGGAGAGCACGCCATCCACATCAGTCGCGAGCCCGGCGATCAGCGGTGCGTGGCTGTTGGCCAGCAGCCGGGCCGCCTCGGCGACGGCATCGTCCATGGAAACGGCCGTACCGCCCATGCGGGCGTCCGTCGGCACCGTTGCGGACCGGCGGAACAGCCGGTCGGCTTGCGGACAGCCGCTCGGCCGGGGAGCGATGCCGGAATCGTCCTGGTCGATTCCGATGTCACCGCAGCCGAGGCCGCAGAACGGACAGAGAATGTCGGGGTGGAAGGTCATGGCCCCCCAATTCGGCTGAGCGGAAAGTCGCTTTTGCGGGAAAACGCAGTCAATCCGAGTAGTTCGAGAAGAGTGGCGGTCTTCGCCAGGGGGCGCCCAAGCACAAGGCCCGGAACAGAGTTGACAATATTCGGTCATGGTCGGTCATCGGCAGGCAGAGCGGTCCGGTCATGCCCGTTTTCCTCCCCGTGTTTCCGTGCCCCGTTTGGGTTACCGCGCGTGGATACTCGTTCGCGCTACGGACAATTTTGTTCGTAACGCTAACATTGTGCGGTGACCCGCGCAAAGGGAATGCAGATGAGCCACCAGCGCAATCGGATAGGAGAGGTGTGGGTCCGTGCGCCTGCACGCCTGCATGCCGGCTTCGTCGATCTCAATGGCGGGTTGGGACGCCGCTTCGGCAGTCTCGGCATCGCCATCGATCGGCCGGCCATCGTCCTGCGCGCCCGCCCGGCCGACCGGCTGACGGTCAGCGGGCCATCGGCCGACCGCGTCCGCCGCAGCATCGAACGGCTGGTCCGGGAAGCGGGCCTGCCGGATGCCGTCGCCGTGACGGTGGAGGAGGCGATTCCGTCCCATGTCGGCTTGGGCTCCGGCACCCAAACGGATCTCGCGGTCGCAACGGCGCTCACCTGCCTGGAGGGGCGGGGCACCGCCGCCCGCGATCTGGCCCGCGCCTTAGAGCGGGGAGCACGTTCCGGCATCGGGCTGGCTGCCTTCGAGCAGGGCGGGGTGCTGCTGGACGGTGGCCGGGGCGGGCTGGACGCCGCGCCGCCGGTGATCGCGCGGGCGCCTTTCCCGGAGGAATGGCGCATCCTGTTGCTGCTCCATCGCGGCGGCCACGGGCTGCACGGCGCGCCGGAAGTCGAAGCCTTCCGCCGGCTGCCGCCTTTTCCGCCCGACGCCGCGGCGCATCTCTGCCGACTGATGCTGATGGTTGCGCTGCCGGCGCTGGCCGAACGCGATGTGGAGCGGTTCGGCCAGGCTATCGGCGAGCTTCAGCGCACGGTCGGCGACCATTTCGCCCCGGCCCAGGGTGGGCGCTTCACCAGCCCCTTGGTGGCCGAGGCGTTGGCATGGCTGGAGGCGCAGGGGATCGCCGGAGTCGGGCAAAGCTCGTGGGGGCCGACCTGCTTCGCCATCGTCGGCGATGCGGCGCTGGCGGAACGGTTGGCCGGCGAGATGCGCGTGCGTTGGGCCGGCTCGCCGCTGGAGGTGATGGTCTGCCGCGGGCGGAATATCGGCGCGACGGTGCGGAACCTTTCGGCCGAGGCGGAACCGGCGCCCCCGATCCGGCGCGCCGCGGGTGAATGACCGGACTGGTGAACGATTGAAATGGAGGCAGGCATGGGCGCCCCTTACGTGCTGCACATGATTTCGCCGCTGGCGAATATCAGCCCGTTCGACGTCAACATGGCGGTGGATGCCGGCATCGACACGGTGGTCCCCTACACCGGCATCGAGACCGCCCAGGTCGAGGCGCTGACCCAGGACGCCATGTTCTCCCGCGATCCGAAGAACGCGGTGCGCACCGGCCTTTTCATCGGCGGGCGCGACGCGGCGATGGCGCTGGACATGCTCGACGTCGCGCGCAAGGCGATGTTTCCGCCCTTCCAGATCTCGGTCTTCGCCGACCCGTCCGGCGCCTTCACCACCGCCGCCGCCATGGTCGCCGTGGTCGAACGCGCCCTGCGGCGGTCGGGAGTCGATGGCCTCACTGGGCTGGATGTCCAGGTCTATGGCGCCACCGGCGTGGTCGGCGGCATCGCCGGATTGATCGCCGCACAGGCCGGCGGCAACGTCACCCTGGTCAGCCACCGCGGCGTTTCGGCCGTGCAGGGCAAGGCGGAGGAGTTCGGCCGGCGCTATGGCGTCAGGATGTCCTGCGCCGACACGTCCACCGGCGGCAAGGCGGCGCTGATGGACCGGGTGGAGGTCGTGCTGGCCTGCGGCAAGGCCGGGGTCACGGTGCTGACCGCCGACGATCTGCGCACTGCCAAGCGCCTGCGCGTAGCGGCCGACATCAACGCCGTGCCGCCGGCCGGCGTGGAGGGTATCGGCGTGCAGGATGACGGCACACCCTTGCCCGGCCATTCCAGCGCCGTCGGCATTGGCGCGCTTGCCATCGGCAACGTCAAGTTCAAGGTCCAGCACCATCTGCTGGAGCGGATGCAGACCGGCGGCACCGCCGTCGCCTTCGATTTCCAGGACGCGATGGACGCGGCGCGGACCATTGCGGGAAAGGCCAAGTGATGCAGCAGCGCCCCAGCCTGTCGGCCCTTGCCGGCCCGCTCGCCGCCGCCCTGGTCGCCGATGCGGCACAGTTGCGGCTCGGCATCGACAGTTTGGCCGGCGCGACGATCGTCGATGGCGGAATTGCCCGCTCCGGCGGTCTGGAGGCCGGGCGGCGTATCGCCGAGCTGTGCATGGGCGGCCTGGGCCGGGTGACGCTTCAGGCCGATACTCAGTCGGACCGCTGGCCTTTCCTGGTGGCGGTGCACAGCACCGATCCGGTGCTCGCCTGCCTGGGCAGCCAATATGCCGGCTGGAGCCTGTCGCACAAGGACGAGGCCGGGTCCTTCTTCGCGCTCGGCTCCGGCCCCGGCCGCGCCCTTGCCCGCAAGGAGACTCTGTTCGACGAACTGGGCTATGGCGACAGCGGCGATCACGCCGTGCTGGTGCTGGAAAGCGGTGCCGTCCCGCCGGCCCCGCTGGTCGAGCGGATCGCGGCCGATTGCGGGGTGGCGCCGGAGCGGCTGACGCTGGTCCTTACGCCGACGGCAAGCCTCGCCGGCACGGTGCAGATCGCCGCCCGCGTGCTGGAGGTGGCATTGCACAAGGTGCATGCGCTGGGCTTCCCGCTGGAGCATGTCGCCGATGGAGTCGGCGTGGCCCCCCTGCCGCCGCCCGGCAAGGGCTTTGTCGAGGCGATGGGGCGGACCAACGACGCCATCCTGTTCGGCGGCACCGTCCAGCTTTTCGTCACCGGACCGGAGGATGCCGCCGCCGATCTGGCGCGGCGCCTGCCCAGCACGGAGTCCCGCGACTACGGGCGTCCCTTCGCCGAGGTGTTCGCGGCGGTGAACAAGGATTTCTACGCCATCGATCCGCTGCTGTTCGCGCCGGCCCGCGTGGTGGTGACTGCGCTCGACAGTGGGCGCAGCTTCCATGGCGGGCGCCTTGCGCTGGACATGCTCGACCGCTCCTTCAGCGGGACAGGGGGTGGAGGGGCAGGGGCCAAAGAGGCGGGGGGATGAACGCCGCGGTGGCAGAGCTGTTCATGGCCGTCTGCCGGACGGAGGTGATGGCGCTGAAGCCCGGCAACGTCCATGTGCACGCCGCCGGCCACGGCATGACGGTGGAGGACTTCCTGCTGTCGGCGGAAGCCGCCGGGCCGGAGATCGCGCGGGCGCACGCTCCGGTTGGCGAACGCATTCTGCGGGCGGTGCAGGCGACCCGCGCGGTGGTGGGCTGCAACACCAACCTTGGCATCCTGCTGCTGTGCGCCCCGCTGGCCTACGCCGCCGAGATGCCGGCCGCGCGCCCTCTGCGGGATCGGGTGGGCGATGTGCTGACAACGCTGACGGTGGAGGATGCCGAGGCTGCGTTCGCGGCGATTCGCCTTGCTTCGCCCGGCGGGCTGGGCCAAGCGCCGGAGCATGACGTCGCCGGCCCGGCGACGGTGGATCTGCGCGAGGCGATGGCAGCCGCCCGGTCGCGCGACCGCATCGCCGCCCAATATGCCGACGGCTACCGCGACGTTTTCGACATCGGGGTCGCCTGCGCCCGGTCGCTGGCGAACAGGTCGGCGGCGGACGCCGATGCGGTGTCGCTGGCCGAAGCCGTTTACCTGGAATTCCTGACCGCCTTCCCCGACAGCCACATCCTGCGCAAGCATGGGGAGGTGATTGCCGCGGCCGTGCTGACCGAAGCCCGCGATGTGCGCAGGCAGGTGGCGGAGGCATCGTCGGCAGCCCTTCGGCGCGAGCATCTGTTCGTCTTCGATGCGCGGTTGAAATGGCAGGGCATCAACCCCGGCACGTCCGCCGACCTCACCGTCGCCAGCCTCTTCGCCTATCTGCTGGAAAAGCGCGAAGATGACCACACGGGAACACAGGCATGACCGCTGGTCTCGACATCGGCCTCCGACTGACCGTCGCCGCCGCGCTGTGCCTCATGGTGGCAACCGCGTCCGCATCGGCGGAACCGTTGGCGGTGACGGAGGTGGCGCCCGGCGTCTTCGTCCACCAGGGCGTCATCGCCGAACCGGCGCCGGACAACCATGGTGATACAGCCAACATGGGCTTCATCGTCGGCGACAGCGGGGTGGCGGTCATCGACGCCGGCGGCACGCCGGAACTGGGGCGGCGCCTGCGCGAGGCCATCGCCGCCCGCACCGACAGAAAGCCGGTGGTCGTCATCAACACCCACATGCACCCCGACCATGTCTTCGGCAACGCCGCCTTCGCCGACGTGCCGATCGCCGGCCATGCCAATCTCCGGGATGCGCTGGCTGCCCGGCAGGAGGTCTATCGGCAGCGTCTGGCCGACGAGTTGGGAGAGGACGCGGCTGCCGGCATCGCCCCGGTCCGGGTCGACCGGCCTGTTGCCGAGGAGGTGCGGATCGACCTCGGCAACCGCATCATCGTGATGACCGCCTATCCCACGGCGCACACCAACAATGACCTGACGGTCTTCGATCGCAAGACGGGTATCCTGTTCGCCGGCGACCTGCTGTTCGTCGATCATCTTCCGGCGGTGGACGGCAATGCGCTTGGCTGGCTGCGGGTGATCGACAGTCTGGAGCGGGTGCCGGCGGTGCGTGCCGTTCCCGGCCATGGTCCTGCGGTCGTCGATTGGCCGGGCGCGCTGGACGCCGAACGGCGTTACCTGACGGTGCTGGTGGAAGGAGTGCGGCGGGTGCTGAAGGCCGGCGGCAGCATCCAGGATGCCGTTGCAAGCGTGGCGGAGGACGAACGGGACCGCTGGCTGTTGTTCGATGCATATAACCCGCGCAACGTCACGGCGACCTTCGCCGAGCTGGAATGGGAATAGGAGCGGACGACACGGGACAAATCCAGGGAGGGAGCAATGACGCGATATCCGCTATCGGGGCCGCTGATGGGGCTTTTGGTCGTCTTGTCCACGCCTGTGCTCGCCGCTGGCGATGCGGCTGACGACTCGGCGCGCTGGGACGTGCTGCACGACATGTACTTCAAGGACCGCCCGATCGAGGAGGCTGGCGACCGCATCCGCATCGACGCGCCGGCCCGCGCCTATGACGCGGCGCTGGTGCCGGTGCGGGTCGAGGTCGAACCGTCGCTTCACCTGAAGACGCTGTCGCTGCTGGTCGACAAGAACCCGGTGCCGCTGGCCGCCACCTTCCGTTTCGGCCCGGCCAGCGCCGGCAGCGGCATCGAGACCCGCGTGCGCGTCAACGAATACACCAATGTCCGCGCCGTGGGAGAGACCCTGGACGGCCGGCTGCTGATGACGGAAGCCTACGTCAAGGCGGCCGGCGGCTGTTCCGCCCCCGCCGTCAAGGACCCGCAGGAGGCGATGGCGCGCCTCGGCCGCATCAAGGTGAAACTGCCGGAGACGTTGACTCCCGGCAGCCCGGCGACGGCCCAGGTCATGATCAGCCATCCCAACAGCAGCGGTCTGCAGTTCGATCAGGTCAGCCGCACCTATATCCCGGCCCATTATGTCCAATCCATCGCCATCCGGGTCGGCGGGCAGACGGTGCTGGAGGCGGACACCGACATCTCCATCAGCGAAGACCCGAACCTCCGCTTCAGTTTCGTTCCGGTGGAGGGCGGCAGCCTGGAGGTGGTCGCCCACGACACCAAGGGCGCCACCTTCACCCGTACCGTTCCCCTGGCCGCCGGAAGCGCCAAGGATGAGCCGGCGCTTTAGCCGCCGGCCGCGATCCTTTCGGAAGCACTGGTCAGAAGCACTGGCGGTCGGCGGCGACCTGGGCCTGGCGGAAGCGGTCCATCAGGTCCTTGGCCCAGCCCGCGCTGCGGAAGATTCCGGCGCGCTCGCCCGGCTGGTCGGCCATCACCTTCACCGTCTCGATGGCCGTATAGTCGTCATAGCTGATGCGGTTGGCGATGGCGTCGATGCTGCAGGCGCATTTCTCCATGACGATGTGCGACTGGCCGTTGGATGCCATGCAGGCGATCACATAATCGGCCCGCGCCGCCGTGGGATAGTCGTTCGCCGGGCTGGCGGCGGCAGGACCCGCCGACAGCAGGGCCGCCGCGAGGACAAACGCGATGCGAACAGGCATGGCCGGAATTCTCCCATCTTACCCATGGGTGCGTGCCGGGGAGGACGGTCCCATGGTTCAGCAATGATTGCTCTATATAACAATCACGGATGCGGATGGAATTGGGCCACTCAAAAGGGGTGGGTGTCTTTCGGGGTGGGCCGCGCGGCGCCATGCCCGGGCGCATTGCGGACGCACCGAAAACCACCCGCCCCTTGCCGGCTCACCCGTGTCAGATCTGGCGCTGTCCGCATTTCCAGCGGCGGACGGTGTATTTCGGGTGCTGTTCCGCCCATTCGGCGGCACGGAACATGCCATTGCGCGAACAGGCCATCACATTGACGAACGGTTCCTGGAATGCGGGGCGTTCGACAGTGCAGCGGTCGGGATCGGAAACGAGGCAGACCACGAGGAACAACTCGATCATGACATCTCCAGCCGTCATGGATGTTGGGGCGACCTCGGTTGGGCGCCTTGATTCGACGGCGGCCGTCCAGGTTCATGCACGGGGAATTATGTTGCACTGCACACAAATCCAGCGCCGGAGTCAAGGCGCATGGTTTATGGAAAACCAACTTTGTGTGAACACCCGGGACTGCAGATCGTCGCGGCGGGGAGCGTCTACGGCAGCTTGCGCATTGCGGGCAGGGTCACGTGGGCGTTCATCCCTGCATCGCCTTGGCCAGGAACCTGTCGATCATCCCGGCGACGGTCTCGCTGTCGAGATCGTCCAGCCGGCAGGTCCGCACATCGGTCGTCTTCACCGGCGTCAGGAAATTCTCGGACACCGAGGTCGTGCCGTCCTCTCCGACATGGAAGGTCATATAGGCGCGCGGGGCATCCATCCCGGTGTCGAGCGAGGTGAAATGGACGATGGCGCGCGGCATCTCGTGGACAAGGTCGATGTCCTCCTGGAACCATACTGTGCCGACATCGCGGACGATCGGTTGCCGCGAGACGGTAATGGGCCGGATGATGCGGTCGTGCAGGTCGCGGATGTCCTTCAGCACCGTCACCTTGCGGCCGTCACGAGCGCCTTCGCCAAAATGTTCGATGGCCTCGCGCCGTGCGGCGTCCAGCATGCGGCGGGTGCGGACCACGGCATCGACCAGCCGGCTGGTGGCGTCTGAATGCATCGCGTCTGCCTCCTCTTTTGCCGGATCAGCGGTTGCCCGGCTGGTGTTCGCGTCCCGTGGGCGCCGGCAGGTCGCCCGCATGCTCCACCTTGCGGGTCAGGTAGTCTGTCGCCGACAGCGCGAACAGCACGCCCAGCCAGAACAGCCCAGCCGCCGCAGCCGCGCGGGTCAGTGCCGGTGCCCGGAACAGCTTCATGAACAGCGCCAGCACCAGAAGCGCCTTCGCCACCGAGATGCCGAGCGCCACGACGAGGTTCATCGGCCCCGGCATCGGCACATAGGCAAGGCCGAGCGTCGCCGCCAGCAGTGCCAGCAGCGCCGCCCAGGTCAACAGCAGGGGGAGGGGGGGTGTCTTCATGGTCCGCTCCGTCCGACCAGATAGATCAGCGGGTAGAGGAAGATCCAGACGATGTCGACGAAGTGCCAGTAGAGCCCCGTCACTTCCACCGGGGTGTAATAGCGGGAGGAGAAGGCGCCGCGCCGCGCCCGCACCGCCATCACCGCGATCAGCCCGATGCCGATGGTGACGTGGATGCCGTGGATTCCCGTCAGCAGGAAATAGAGGAAATAGAACAGCTCGATCGTCTGGGCATGCGCGCTGTCCTCGTGAAAATTCAGCCCCGGCACCAGATGCTCGGTCCACTCCTTGTGGTATTCGTAGCCCTTCAGCCCGAGGAACAGCAGCCCGAGCAGAGCGGTGACAGCCAGCAGCCGGGTCAGAGCCTTGGCCCGGCCATGCTCCGCCGCATGGACGGCCCAGGCCATGGTGAGGCTGCTGGTCAGCAGCACCAGCGTGTTGACGGAGCCGATGACGATCTTGGTATGGCGCCCGGCCTCCGCCACGCCTTCCGGGTAGGTGGTGCGCAGCCATGTGTAGGCCAGCAGCATTCCTCCGAAGAACAGGATCTCCGTCGCCAGGAACACCCACATGCCGAAGGTTGCAGTCTCCGCCTGCTGTTCCGCCGTCGCGTATTGCGGTTCGGGCTGTGGGAGGGCGGGTGCGTCAGACATCCTGCGGCTCCGGTTCCGGCCGGTACTGGTAGGGCGGGCGGGTGACGGTGGGCGTCTTGTCGAAATTGTGGGCGGGCGGCGGGGAGGAGGTCTGCCATTCCAGCCCGGTCGCCGCCCACGGGTTGGCGCCCGCCCGCTTGCCGCGGAACAGCGACCAGCCGAGATAGAAGAAGGGCAGTGCATAGCCGACCGCCAGCACCGACGCGCCGGCCGACGAGAAGATGTTCCAGACCTGGAATTCCGGCGGATAGGAATAGTAACGCCGCTCCATCCCCAGATAGCCCAGGATGAATTGCGGGAAGAAGGTCAGGTTGAAGCCGAAGAAGATCAGCAATGCCGCGATGCGCGCCCACCATTCGGGATAAAGCCGCCCCGTCACCTTCGGCCACCAGTAATGCAGCCCGCCGAAATAGGCGCTGACCATGCCGCCGACCATGATGTAGTGGAAGTGCGCCACGACGAAATAGGTGTCGGTGACATGGACGTCGAACGCGAGGTTGGCGACGAACAGCCCGGTCAACCCGCCGATGGTGAACAGCCCGATGAAGCCCAGGGCATAGAGCATCGGCGCGTCGAAGCTGATCCAGCCCTTGTGCAGCGTGGCGGTCCAATTGAACACCTTGATCGCCGACGGCACCGCGATGACGTAGCTGAGCAGCGAGAAGACCAGCCCGGCATAAAGCGAGATCCCGGCGACGAACATGTGGTGCGCCCACACGAAGAAGCCGATGATCGCGATGGTGATGCTCGACCACACCACGAATTTGTAGCCGAATAGAGGCTTGCGGGCGAAGCAGGGCACGATCTCGCTGATCACGCCGAAGCCCGGCAGGATCATGATGTAGACCGCGGGGTGGGAGTAGAACCAGAACAGGTGCTGGAACAGCAGCGGATCGCCGCCCAGCGCCGGGTCGAAGATGCCGACCCGCAGCAGCCGTTCCACCGCCACCAGCATCAGCGTGATCGCCAGCACCGGCGTGGCCAGCACCATGATGACGGAGGTGGCGTAGTTCGACCAGACGAACACCGGCAGTCGGTACCACGTCATCCCCGGCGCCCGCATCCGGTGGGTGGTGACGATGAAGTTCAGCCCGGTCAGGATGGAGGAGAAGCCGACGGCGAACACGGCGGCCAGCGCCAGCACCACATAGCCGTTGGAATAGAGCGAGGAGAAGGGCGTGTAGAAGGTCCAGCCGGTGTCGACCCCGCCGATCAGGATGGCGAACAGTGCCAGGAAGCCGGCCCCGACATACAGGTACCAGCTGAGCAGGTTCAGGCGCGGAAAGGCCAGATCCTTGGCGCCGATCATCAGCGGGATCAGGAAGTTGCCCATGGTGTTGGGAATCGACGGGATCAGGAAGAACCAGACCATCACAATGCCGTGCAGCGTGAACAGACGGTTGTAGATGTCGGGTGTGAAGATGCCGGCCGGCGTCACCAGATTCAGCCGGATCAGCGTCGCCGCCAGCCCGCCGACGAAGAAGAAGAAGGTGATCGACAGGGTGTAGAGGATGGCGATCCGTTTATGGTCCTTGGTCAATAGCCAGGAGCGCAGCGTGACGCCTTCCTCCGTCAGGTAGTTCCTGGTGGCGACGACGGGTTCGTCCGGCTTTCCGGTCACGGTCGCGGTGGTCATTGGGTGGGCCTTTCCGCGCTGCCGGCCGCCTGGCCGGCTTGAGATTGTCCGGCCGCTTGGCCGGTCTGGGAGTTCTGGGCCGTCTTGTCGGCCAGCGATTTGATGTAGGCGACCAGCTTCAGCAGGTCGTCCTCGCCGATCTGCCCGGCGAAGGAGGGCATGACCGGCGGATAGCCGGCGGCGATCTCCGACTTCGGTTTCAGGATCGAATCACGGATATAGCGGTCGTCGGCGATGACGGTGCGGCCGTCCTCCAGCGGCACCGGGCGGCCGAACAGCCCCTCCAGCTTCGGTGCGTGGACGGTGCTGGCGGTGCCGTGGCAGCCGCTGCAGCCATAGCTGCGGAACAGCGCCTCCCCTTCCTGGGCGAGGCTGGGGCCGGGGTCCTGGCTGTCCAGCCAACGCTGGAAGTCGGACGGTTCCATGACGACGACGCTGCCGCCCATCCGGGCATGCCAGGTGCCGCAGAACTCCGCACAGAACAAGCGGTATTCGCCGACCTTCGTCGGTGTGAACCACAGCGTCTCGTACCGGCCGGGGACGGCGTCCTGGCGGACGCGGAAGGCGGGGATGGCGAAGTCGTGGATCACGTCCTGCGAAGTCAGCACCAGCCGCACCGGCTTGCCGACCGGGACATGCAGCGTGTCGATCTCGCGCTGGCCGCCGGGATGTTCGATCTTCCACATCCACTGCTTGCCGACGACATAGATGTCGGTGGCGTCCTTGGGCGGGCTGTGGATGCCGACATAGAGGTCCGCCCCCCAGAAATAGAGGCCGAGAAAGCCGATGAAGGTCGCGACGGTCCAGGCGGTCTCAACCCTCCAGGTGCGGCCCAGTCGGTTGCCGCGCTCCACTTTGCTGCCCTTCCGGTAGCGGACGCAGAAGCCGATCATCAGCCCGAAGACCAGCAGCAGGATGAAGGCGCTGGTGCCGATCAGGGCGGCGAACAGCCAGTCCATGTCGGCGGCATGGGCGGACGCGGTGGGGGGGAGGAGTTGCATGCTTCCCATGGCCGCCCTCACCCCTTTCCCGGCCGGCGGGTGGCCCGCCACACCAGCAGCCCGACGCCCAGGACCGACACGGCGCCGGTCGCCTGCATCAGGCGGCCCACCTGGGAGTTGTATTTGCCCTGCGCCGGATCGTAGCCGTAGCAGAGCAGCAGCAGATGGTCGGCCACCGAACCGACCATACCCTTGGAGGCGTCGACCAGCCCGAGCCGCAGGTCAGTGGGGTCGTAGCCGATTCCAAGGATATAGCGGGAGACCTCCCCACCCGGCGAGACCAGCACCACGCCGGCGGGATGGGCATATTGCCCGCTGGCCTCGTCCAGCTTGTAGGGGAAGCCGGCGGCGGTGGCGAGGCGGCGGACCTCCCGGCCGTCACCGGACTGAGCGGCGACCAGCGGATGGATGGCGGCGGCCAGCGCCGGATCGCGTTCGAAGTGCCGCGCCTTCATCGCCGCGGCGTCGGCCGGGGTGTCGTTGGGATCGATGCTGACCGCCATCACCGCGAAATCCTTGCCCGGCGTCAGCGGCACCTGTTTGAGGGCCGCCGCCAGATCGCCCAGAACCACGCCGCAGAGCGTCGTGCAGCGGAAATAGTCGAAGACCAGAACCAGCGGCTTGGCCCCATCGAACAGGGTCGCGGTGGTGACGGCTTGGCCGGTCTCGTCGCGCAGCCGGACGTCGCGGGGCAACTGCGCCCCCGGATGCTGGTCGAAGGCGAAGTCCTTGAAGCCGGACGGCAGCAGGGCCGCCTGTGCTGCGGTGGGCAGAGCCAGCAGAAGGCCGAACAGGGTAACGATGGCGAGCCGTCTCATCGCTGCCCCTCCTGCCTTGCGTCCGCCGGCCAGTCGGGAATGCCGTGCTCGGCGACGCGGCGCATCGCCTCGTCGATGGGAATGTGGGCGATGCCGCGCTCTCGGTCTGCCCAGCCGTAGCCGGTCAGCCGTTCCAAAGATCGCTCCTTGTAGCGCTTGAAGTCGGCGGGCGGATCGGTCTGCAGGCGTGGTTCCGGCATCGGCGTCGTCAGGCCGCGGTTCCGGTCGGTGGTCGCATCGGGGAAGATCAGCATCAGCGAGACCACGACCGTCCCGATCAGGCCGGCCGCCAGCGCGCCGAGCAGGACGAACAGCCAGGGCGGCGTGTCCCGCTTCTCGAAGCGCGTGTCGGGATTGCGGCCCTCCAGGTCCGGCCGCTTCGGCGAACGGCCGCGCCCCAGCCGCGTCCAGCCCAACAACATCGCCGCCGCGGTCCCGGCAAAACCGGGCCGGTTGAAGCGTGTGGCCTTATCCATGGCGAACGCCTTCCGCCATCAGGCCGTCGGCGCGGGTGGCGTGCCCGCTCCGGCCCGCGTGTCGTCGGTCGGTCCCCATGCGCCACAGGAACACCGCCATGCCGGTGCCACCCATCGCCAGTGCTGCGGCGGGGGCGAACCAGGTGAAGCCGCCCTCCACCCCCGGCAGGATCAGCCACCAGCATTCCAGCAGATGCGCGGCCAGCAGCAGCAGGCAGATGGCCGCCAAGCCGCCCCGGCTGCGCTTCACCGGCCACCAGATCAGGGCCGCGAACGGCAATGCTCCCTGCGCCAGCGCGCCGAGCACCGCGACCCAGCCCCAGCCGCCGGATAGGCGTGCGACGTACCACGTGATTTCGTGCGGCAGATTTTCCTGCCAGACGATCAGGAACTGCATGAAGGACAGGTAGAACCACAGCAGAATGGCGGCGATCAGAAGGCTGCCCAGGTCCCTCCTCTGCCCCGCGTCCGTCCGTCCGCCCAGGATTGCCGCCAGCGTCGCCAGCGCCAGGGCGCCCAGCAGTTGGCCGCTGACGATCATCATCCCATAGATGCTGGACCCCCAATCGGGCTCGATCGACATGAACCAGTCGAACGAAGCGAAGGTGACGGTCAGCCCCAGCAGGATCAGCCCCGGTGCCGCCAGCGGGTTGCGGCCCCGTCCCGAGCGCAGCAGCGCCGCCAGGGCCAGCCCAAGCCAGACCACGGCATAGACCGCCGCCCGTCCGTAGAAGAAGGGGGCGTTCAGGTAGAAGCGGTTCTTCAGATGCGCGGCCTCCGCCGCCCTTGCCCAAGGGTACAACTCCGGCAGCAGGATCAGCACCGGCACCAGAAGCAGCAGCGCCAGCGGCAGCACGGCGACCATGACGCGCAGGGGCGGAACCGCAGCAGACCCCCAGCGCCCTCCGGTCAGGTCATGGGCGAACAGCAGCATCATGGCGCCCAGTGGCAGCCCGATCCAGAAGGCGAAGGAGGCCAGCCAGCCGCGCAGCACCGCCTGCGGATCGAACAGCGCGCCGATGGCGCAGACCGCACCACCGACCAGTGCCGCGCCGATGGCGGCGAGAAGCGGGCGCCGGCTCATCGCAGCGTCCTCCGCACATCGTCCGGCAGCTCGGCCGCGGCGGTGTTCTGGCTGGCCTGCAGCGCCCGGATATAGGCGGCGATGGCCCAGCGGTCGTCGGGGGTGACGCGGTCGGCATAGGAATACATCGCCCCCCAGCCGTTGGTGGCGACGTCGTAGAAATGCCGGGTCGGAGCGTTGCGCAACGCCTCGCTGTGGAAGGAGGGCGGATGCGGAAAGCCGCGCTGGACGATCATGCCGTTGCCGTCGCCGAGATAGCCGTGGCAGGGCGTGCAGTAGATCTCGTAGCGCTCCTTACCGCGGTCGAGAAGGGCCGCCGTCAGCGCCGGCGCCGGTTGCGGTCGGTCCTCGCGTGCGACGGTGTTGGGCGCCGGCTCCGGCGGCCAAGCCCTGCTGCCCGAGTTGGCATCGGCGGGCGTCCAGGTCTTGTCGCGTGGCTGCTTCGCCATGTTGTCGCAGGCTCCCAGCAGCGTCGCCGCGCACAGCAGAAGGGCGAGAGGAAACAGGCGGGTCATGCCGGCACCTCGTCGATCCGTAGGCCTTCGCCGTGGGGCAGCAGCCGTTGCAACAGGTCGCTGTCGTCGCGCCCCTCCCGCTCTGCGATCCAGATCAGGAACCGGTCCTGCGAGGCATGCTCGAACCCGGGCGCATCGAAGATCGGATCATAGAGGCGCGGCAGCCGGCAGAACTTGCAGAAGGCGAAAAAGCCCACCAGCAGGATGGCCAGCGCCGCCAGTTCGAAGGTTGTTGTGCTGAAGGCCGGCCAGCTGTTCAGCGGCCGTCCGCCGATGTTCAGCGGATAGCTCAGCACCATGCCCCAATATTGCAGGAGGAAGCCGCCGACCGCCCCCACCACGCCGGCCGCAACGATGATCAGCGGCAAGGCCCGCGGCTTGCGGCCCAGCAGATCGTCCACCTCCCCCACCGCATAGGGGCTGTAGACCTCCAGCCGCGTGAATCCCTCCTGCCGCAGGCGGCGCAGGGTTTCCAGCATCGCGTCGGGGCTGTCGAAGGCGGCCAGCGTGCCGCGCACTGTGTGGCCGGTGCCGCGATGCGCGCTCATCGTCCGCCCTCCGCCTTCTTCTTGTGGAGGAGTTCGCGCAGTTCGAACATCGACACCATCGGGATGAAGCGCAGCGCCAGGAAGAAGCCGGTCAGGAACAGCCCCACCGACCCGGCCAGCGTCGCCCAGTCCCAGAAGGTCGGCATGAAGACGAACCAGCTCGATTCCGTGTAGTTCCGGTGCAGGCCGCCGACGACGATGACGTAGCGTTCGATCCACATGCCGACGACCACGCACAGCGCGACAAGGAACAGCAGCGGGCGGTTCAGCCGCAGCGGCCGGATCCACAACAGTTGCGGCACGACGCCGTTCAGGATGATCTTCGCCCAGTACCAGGGGGCGTAATAGCCGCCGAGTTCCGACATCACCACAGTGATCTCGTGCTCCTCCCCCCGGTAGAAGGGCATGAAAACCTCGATCAGATAGCAGTAGGACAGCAGCAGGCTGGTGGTCAGCATCAGCCGCGCCAGCACGTCGATGTGGCGGAGCGTGATGACGCCGGTGAGATCCAGCGCCCGGCGCAGCGGGATGACCAGCATCAGCACCACGGCGAAGCCGGACAGCGCGGCGCCGAAGACGAAATAAGGCGGGAACTGCGTCTCGTGCCATCCCGGCGTCAGCCCGCCTGCGAAATCCAGTCCGACGATGCTGTGGATGGAACAGACCAGCGGCGCCATCAGGGCGGCGAACAGCCCGTACAGGACCTTGAACTGGCGCCAGTGCCGCGACGATCCCTGCCAGCCCAGCGCCAGCAGACCGTACAGCACCCGCTGCCAGCGCCGCTGCGCCCGGTCGCGCAGGGTGGCGAAATCGGGGAGAAGACCGACATACCAGAACAGCACCGATCCGGCGACATAGACCAGGATGGCGACGAAATCCCAATGCAGCGGGCTGCGGAACTGCGGCCACAGCGCCATCGTGTTGGGATAGGGGAACAGCCAGTAGAAATACCACCAGCGCCCGAGATGGATGACCGGCATGATCCCGGCGCAGGCGACGCAGAACACCGTCATGGTTTCGGCGATGCGGCTGGTGGCGCTGCGCCATTCCGACCGGGTCAGGAAGAACAGTGCGGAGATCAGCGTCCCGCCGCTCGCCATGCCGACCCACCAGACATAGTTGCCGATGGCGAAGCCCCAGGCGACCGGCCAGTCGATGCCCCAGATGCCGACGCCGCGGATGAACAGCCAGCCGAGCGCCACCACGAACAGACCGAGCAGCCCAAGCGACAGCCCGAAGCCGACCCACCACCACAGGGGCGTGCGGCGTTCCAGCACGAGGTTGCTGACATGGACGGTCACCGACAGCGCGGTCACGCCCGGTTCGACGACCCTGTTCAGCTCCTGTCTGGTTTCGGGAGATGCGCCCACCGCCTTACATCTCCTGGATTTCGGGGTTGGGGTTGCGCAGCCGTGCTTCAAAAGTCGTGCGCGGCTTGGTGTTCAGTTCCGTCAGCACGCCATAGTCCAGCGGGCTCGCCTTGCGGCGGTTGACCGCGCTGTCCTTGTCGTTCAGGTCGCCGAAGACGATGGCCTCCGCCGGGCAGGCCTGCTGGCAGGCGGTCTTCACCTCGCCGTCGCGGATCGGCCGGCTCTCGCGGTCGGCGGCGATGCGGGCGTTGCGGATTCGCTGGATGCAATAGGTGCATTTCTCCATCACGCCGCGCGCCCGCACGGAGACGTCGGGATTCCAGGACTGCGACAGCCGGTTGTCGTCCGCCGAATAGTTGAAGTAGTTGAAGCGCCGGACCTTGTAGGGGCAGTTGTTGGAGCAGAAGCGGGTGCCGACGCAGCGGTTGTAGACCATCACGTTCAGACCGTCGGCATCATGCATGGTCGCCCCGACCGGGCAGACCACCTCGCAGGGCGCGTTTTCGCAATGCATGCAGGGCATCGGCTGGAAATAGGTCTGATCCGGCGCCTCCGCCTCGCCCTCGTACCAGGTGTCGATGCGGATCCAGTGCAATTGGCGGTTCCGCAGCACCTCCTCCTTGCCGACGACGGCGATGTTGTTCTCTCCCTGGCAGGCGGCGGTGCAGGCGCTGCAGCCGATGCAGGAGTTGAGGTTGATCGCCATGCCCCAGGCGTTCCGCGGATACTCGTAATCGGGATAGAGCGAGTGTTCCGGCTCCTTGCGCTTGGCGAAGTCGGGATTCTGGCGAAACTCGTCGAGCGTGGCGTGACGGACCACGTCGGGGCTGTCGATCAGCTGGTGGTGCTGGGTGGCGGCCAGCCGGTAGGTCTCGCCGGTCTTGCGCAGCTCCACCCCCGGCAGTTGCCAGAGATGGTCGAGCGGCCGCAGCCGGAAGGCGTCGAAGCCGACGTCGCGCCCGACCCGGCCCACCACCTTGCGGCCAAAGCCGAAGGGCAGGGTGACGCAGTCGGGGGCATGGCCGGTCACCCGCCACACCGGCGCGCGAAGATTGCCGGCGGCGGTGCGTACCTCCACCACATCCTCATTCTGCAGGCCCAGCCGCTCCGCGGTTGCCGGCGCCATCAGCAGGGCGTTGTCCCAGGTCAGGGTGGTGAAGGGACGCGGCAACTCCTGCAGCCAGCCGAGATTGGCGTAACGCCCGTCGCGCAGCCACGGGTCCGGCCGGAACAGGGCGGTCAGCGTGCCGCCGTCCGGCCGTGCCGGCGCCGGCAGCAGCCGGGTTGCGAGATCGGACGCAGGTGAAACGGAAACCGGTGCGGCGGCGCTGTCCGGCACCACGCCGGTGCGCAGGGCGTCGCCCCACAGCCGCTCCGCATCTCCCTTGCCCTGGAATCTTTCGATCCAGGCAGCGCGCAGGATGGCGTAGCCATCGGGCCGCGTCTCGCCGGTGAAGACCTCCAGCAGCTCGTGTGGCGACCAGCCGCCCCACAGGGGCTTGATCTGCGGCTGCTGGATGGTGACGGTGCCGTCGAAGGCCCGCGCGTCGCCCCAGCGTTCCAGTTCATGGGCCTCCGGCACATGCCATGTGCAGAGCATGGCGGTCTCGTCCACCGCGGTGCCGAGATGGACAGACAACGGGACCTTTCCCAACGCCCCGGCGAAATCGAGGTCGGCGGGCGCGGTGAAGACGGGGTTGCAGCCCAGGATCAGCAATGTGTCGACCCGGCCGGCCGCCATGTCGGCGACCAGTCCTTTCAGCGACTCGCCATGGTCGATCGGATCGGCCTCCACCGGTTCGATATGGCTCACCATATGACCGGGCGCGCCCAGCGCCTCATTGATGGCGTGGACCAGCGCATGGATCGCCGCGGATTGTGTCGGCCCGGCATGGACCAGCGCCGCGCCACGGTTGGCGGACAGGTCGCGAGCGACGGCGCCGAGCCAGCCGGGGGCACCCTGGCGCCACTCTGCTGGCCCGACGCCAAGTTCGGCGGCGAGCGCGCGCACCACCGCCTCCACCTCGTCCGGGCGGGCGGCGAAGCGATGGTCGGCGCGGGCACCGGCCAGGGTCGGCACGCTTTCCACCGCATAGAGCCGGCTCATTTCCTCCGGCCGGCCCTCCTCGGCTGCCCGGCGGCGACGGGCGAAGTCGCGGGCGTAGCGCAGATGGCCCGGCGCGCTGTCGAGGACGTCGCTTTCCACTGCCAGGATCGTCTTCGCCCGATCGAGATGCAGAACCGTATCCACCGGTCGCCCGAAGGCCAGCATCGCCCCGGCCCGCACCGTGTCACGCCCGTCTGCTTCCCAGCGGTGCCATTGCAGCGCCGGAAAGCGCTGCTTCAACGCGGCGATCTGCCCAGACAACGTGGGGGAGGTGACGGTGCCGGTCAGCAGCCGCAGCCCGTTGCCGCCGCGCGCGGTCAGGGCGGGCAGGCGGTCAACCAGCGCCTTGACCAGTCCATTGACGCTGGCCGCCCGGCCCGCGGTCAGCACGGTGCGCGAGCGGTCGGGGTCATAGAGGTCGAGGATGCTTGCCTGAATGATCGGATCGAGCGCGCCGAGGCTGGAGGGATGGTCCGGATTGCCCTCCAACTGGACCGGGCGCCCCATCTGGTGGACGGCCAGCACACCGTCGGCATAGCCGCCGCGCGTGACCGCCGTGGCGAAATGGCGGGCGACGCCGGGAACGAGACCGGGCGGCATCGTCACATAGGGGATCGCCTCATCCGCCGCCTCTCCTGGGCCGCATCCCGACAGCCCGGCCAGCGCGAAGGAGGCGCCCATCAGTTCCAGCAGCCGGCGGCGGCCGACGCGCGCCTCCGCAAGGTCCGGCAGGCCGGGGAACTCGGCGCGCAGCAACTCCAGCACCGCCGGCTCGCGCGACAGCTCCTCCAGGCTGCGCCACAGCGCCCGGCCGCTCCGCCCGGCCAATCGGCCCTCGATCCGCCGGGCCAGCTCCTCCCGCCGCTCTGTCATCGGTGGCACACCGAGCAGTCGGACAGGGTTTCCGGATGGATATGATAGCGCGCCATCAACTGCTTGCCGGATGGCGTCGCCGCGGTCCGTTTCCAGTCGGTGTCGAAGACCGCCTCCTTCGGGCGCAGGTTCGGGGCAGGGTCGCGGTGGCAGTCCAGGCACCAACTCATCTGCAGGCTCGCTCCCTTCCAGGTCAGGGGCATGGTGTCCACCGGCCCATGGCAGGTGGTGCAGGCCACGCCCTTGGCGACATGGATGCTGTGGTTGAAGAAGACGTAGTCGGGCAGCGTGTTGACGCGGTTCCAACGGATCGGCTTGCCGGTGGCGAGGCTTTGGCGGACCGGGGCCAGCAGCTCCGCGTTGGTCCAGATTTGCGAATGGCAGGTCATGCAGGTGTGGGTCGGCGGCAGCCCGGCGCTGGGCGACTCCTCCACCGAGGTGTGGCAATAGCGGCAGTCCAGCCCCAGACCGCCGACATGATGCTCGTGGCTGAAGGGCACCGGCTGCGGCTGCACAATGCCCTGCCGTGTCGCATAGGTGGTGCTGGGGAAGAACCACGCGCCGCCGACCAGCGTGACCAGTCCGGCCAGCAGCGTGTAGAGCACCAGCTTGGTCGCGATGTTGGCTGTGGGGCTGAAGACTCCCGGCACGGTTCAATCCCCCGTCACGCCGGCAGTTCCCAGAGATTTTCGACAGGTTGCGCGATGCGCGTCGGTCCTGCGGCAGCCACCAGTCCGGCTGCTGCGGCCGCTTTGAAGAAGCGGCGTCGGTCCATGGCTGTGTCTCCCTATTTTCCGGCCCGGCATCGTGTGGGCTCGACCGGGACGAGGAACGGGGCAAGGGAACGGCATCGGGGTTGGCGTTCATCCGTACAAGTCCCCCATCCGCGATCCGGTTCCATGGCTTCGGTCGGGCTAGCCCGACTGCTCCGGGCGCTTGGCACCATGCGGCCAAGCCATTGGAACAGCACTTCATCGGGGGGCTATCCGCTTTCGACGTAAAGCCCCGTCGGGACCTCCACCGACAGATCAGTTGCCCCATCCCGATCACCGTGATGACCTTTCCGATCCGGACGGCGGAACCAGAAGCGACGATGCGCCCCCGCACCTCCCGTGCGATTGGAAGGCGGGCAATCCGCCTGCGCCGCCGTAGGCGCCCCGGTCGTCGGCGGGGCACTGGCCACGCTGGACGGGGTGCATGCCGTCACCGACGTGACGGGGTACGGCCTGCTCGGCCATCTGCTGGAGATTTGCCGCGGGTCGGGCCTGTCGGCGGAGATCCGCTACGATGACCTGCCGTTCTTTCCCGATACGCTCGATCTGGCGCGGGCTGGCCACACCACCGACGCCTCCACCCGCAACCGGGCGAGCTACGGTTCGGAGGTGCGCCTGCCCGCCGATTGGGCGGACGAACAGGCGGTGCAGGCGTTCATCTTGGTCAGGGTCCGTTTCCCTGAAATCCCCAGCACGAGTTCCGGTTTCTGGTGCCGCCGCAGAAATAGGCAGTCCTACACCAATGCGCGCTCCTTGCTGGTGTGAGCAGACCCGGCCGTGGGAGTTGGCCCTGCGCAGGCACGCCCTGCAGGAAACGCAAACACAAAAGGACATGCCATGCGTATCGCAATGCTCATTCCCGTCATCGGCCTCGCCCTGACCGCCGGCACGCCGGCCTTCGCGCAGTCGTCCACCGGCCAGCAGAGCACGCAGAAGAACGGCAGCACCGCGGCCACCCAGACCCATTCGCAGTTCCAGGCGATGACCCAGGACAAGCTCCGCAAGCAGCTGGAGCAGGCCGGCTTCAAGAATGTGAAGATCATCGACGCCGCCTATCTGGTCCAGGCCGAGACCCAGGACGGCAATCAGGTGTTCATGACCATCAATCCGCCGTCGCAGATGTCGGGCAGTTCGTCGACCAGCTCCGGCAGCGCGACGACCGGCGGCCAGTCCGGGACCTCCACCACCGGCCATACCGGTTCGGGCAATAGCAGCACGGGCAACACCAGCACGGGCAGCACCAGCTCGGGCAGCGGCGCGACCAAGCAGTAAGGCGCTGTCCGCGTAGCCATGAACCGCGGGGAGACAGGCGGTCTCCCCGCCCTTTCCGCATGTCCGCAGCAATGAGGTTTCCGATGCATGTTCTTCCCGATCAACACCGGCTTATCGACCGGGGGCCGACGCCCGTACGGGGGCGCAGCCGGATGTGGCTCGTCGTGGCCGCCGGGCTTCTCCTTGCGCCGGCCGGCCCCGTGCTGGCGCAGGGCAAGTCGGGACCGGCCGGAGAAATGCCGGCCAGCTTCGCCGACCTTGCCGAGGCGAAGCTGCCGTCTGTGGTGACGATCACGGCCTCGACCGCCCCGGAACGGCCGCAGATGGCGCAGTCCGACCAGCAGGGCGGCGCAGGCCCCTTCTCCATGCTGCCCGACAGCCCGCTGCGCGACTTCATGGAGGAATTGTTGCGGCGGCAGATGCCGGGCGCCCCCGGCGGCCATGGGCAGGGTGTTCCGCGCGGGGATGTGCCGCCCCGTCCGCATGGCATGTCGCTCGGCTCCGGCTTCATCATCGACCCCAGCGGCTATGTCGTCACCAACAACCATGTCGTGGAGCATGCGGACAAGGTCGAGGTCACCCTGACCGACAAGCGCAAGCTGCCGGCGAAGATCGTGGGAACCGACACCAAGACCGATCTCGCCCTGCTGAAGGTGGAGTCCGATAAGCCGCTGCCCAGTGTCTCCTGGGGCGACAGCAGCGCCATGCGCGTCGGCGACTGGGTGGTTGCGATCGGCAACCCGTTCGGGCTGGGCGGCACCGTGACCGCCGGCATCATCTCCGCCCGCGCGCGAGACATCGGCGCCGGCCCCTACGACGATTTCCTGCAGACCGACGCCGCCATCAACCGAGGCAATTCCGGCGGCCCGATGTTCAACGTCAAGGGCGAGGTGATCGGCGTCAACACCGCCATCTTCAGCCAGTCCGGCGGCAACATCGGCATCGGTTTCGCCATTCCCGCGTCGCTCGCCCGCCCGGTCATCGACGAGCTGCGCAGCAACGGCCGGGTGACCCGCGGTTATCTGGGCGTTACCATCCAGCCGGTCACGCCGGACATCGCCCAGGCGCTCGACCTCAAGGACCAGTCCGGCGCGCTGGTCGCCGATGTGTCCAAAGACGCCCCTGGCGCCAAGGCCGGGCTGAAGAGTGGCGATCTCATCACCGAATTCGCCGGCAAGCAGGTGGTCGGCCCGCATGAGCTGACCCGGATGGTGGCGCAGACCAAGCCCGGCGATACCGCCCGCGTCGTCGTCCTGCGCGACGGCAAGCCGGTGACGTTGGAGGCGCGGATCGCGGAACTGCAACCGCCGGCGGAGCAGGCCGAGGCGAAACAGCAGCAGCCCGGCGGCGGCCAGCTCGGCCTGACGCTGGCGCCGATCACGCCCGAACTGCGCAAGGAGTTCTCGCTCAATTCCGACGTGAACGGTGCCGCGGTGGTCGAGGTTGCACCGGACAGCCCGGCGGCGAAGGCTGGCTTCGAGCCGGGTGACGTCATTACCCGGGCGGGGCAGCAGACGGTGGGTGATCCCAGTGACGTGGCAAATGTCGTCGATCAGGCCCGCAAGTCCGGGAAGGACCATGTTATCCTTCTACGGCGGCGGGATGGCCAGTCGCTGTTCGTTCCGCTTCCGCTGGGGTGATTGGAGTGAAGGGCCGCCTGCGTTATTACTGGATGTTTCTGCGCGAGAGCCTGTGGTTCGTGCCGCTGCTGATGAGCATCGCCGCGGTGGCGCTGGCGGTCCTTCTCGTCACCAGAGGGCCGGTGCTGCCCGACGGGGCGGCCGAGCTGTGGCTGGTCTACAGTGGCGATCCCGAAAGCGCCCGCCAACTGATGGGCGCCCTGCTGTCGGGCATCATCACGATGACGTCGCTGGTGGTCTCCATCACCGTGGTGGTGCTGACCCTGGCCGCCGGCCAGCTCGGCCCGCGTCTGGTGCGCAATTTCATCGGCGATCCCCAGACGCAGGCGGTGCTGGGACTGTTCGTGGCGACGATTCTTTATCTGCTTGTGGTTTTCCGCAGCATCGGAGCCCCGTCCGACAACGCGATCCCCCATTTCGCGATCACCGTCGGGACTGCGCTTTCGGCCTTATGCTTGTTCGTGTTGCTGTTCTTCGTCCACAAGCTGGCGCGGTCGATCATGTACGACAACGCGGTGCGCGACGTGTCACGCCAGTTGCGCGCGTCCATCGATCTGCTTTTGCCGGAGAATGCGGACACCGAAAAATCGCCGCCGCCAGTGCCGGAGGATGCGGTGTGGTTCGGGCTGGGAGAGGACGGCTATGTCCAGGCGGTCGACTTCGACATGCTCGTGCGCAAGGCATGCGAGGCCGACGCGGTTCTCTGGCTCGACGTCCGACCCGGGCATTTCGCTCTCGTCCGCGGCCGTCACCTTGCCGTGCATCCGCCGGAGGCTTGTGACGAGGCGTTCCGCCGCTCCATCCGGCAGGCCTTCATCGTCGGGACCGAGCGGACCCCAACCCAGGACCTGGAATATGGCATCCGTCAGTTGGTGGAGATGTCATTGCGGGCGCTGTCGCCGGGGATCAACGACGTCTATACCGCGCTGACCGTCATCGACATGCTGTCCTCGGCGCTGTCCCGCATCTTCGAACGGCCGCTGCAGGTGGCGGTGCTGTGCGACAAGACGGGCGCTTTGCGTGTGGTCCGTAACGTGACCGACCATGACGGGCTGGTGCGGGCGGCCTTCGACCAGATCCGGCAGGCAGGCGCCACAATGCCGGCCGTTCTGATCCGCGTGGCGGAAGCCCTTGAGGCTCTGGCGCCCTATGTCAGCGACGAGCCGCGCCGGCAGCCGCTGCTGGCGCAGATCGCCCTCATCGAGGCCGCGGGCGAGCGGAGCGACTTCCTCGACCGTGACCGCGAGGCGTTGCGCGTCCGCTGCCGCAGCGCGCGGGACAGTCTGTCGGATCGGACCGCCGACTGATGGGGCTCGGCCCGGAGCCGGTCTAACCGGCGGTTCGCCGGGCCATCTCCGAATATTCGGACGAACGGCCGGACATCGGCAGACCGGTATGCCGGGCCAGGGGTGGACGGCGCTGTGTCTCGCAGTCGGCCCGCAGCCGGTTGCGGGCGCGGGACAGGCGGGACCGGACGGTGCCGACCGACACGCCCAGCTCGTCGGCCGCTTCGAGATAACTGTCGCCATCGACGGCGACGATGCGGATCAGCCGCTGATGCTCCTCCGAAAGCCCGTCGATGGCAGTCGCTACCTCCCGCAGCAGGACTTGATGGTCCTGTGACGGTCCGCTGGCGATTTCGCCGTCCATCACCTCGACCTCGCCGAAGCGGCGCTTGCGGGTCCATTTGCTGTAGTGGACGTTCTTCAGGATGGTGCAGAGCCAGGCTTCCAGGTTCGTGCCCTGCTCGAACTTCTCGCGGTGGCGGAGCGCACGTTCCATGCAGTCCTGGACGAGGTCGTCGGCCTCGGCGGGGTTGCGGGTCAGGCTGCGCGCGAAGCGCTCCATCGCTGGCATGGACCGGATCAGGTCCCGGTCGAAGTCATAGGTCATCATGCGCTCCTTTTGGGTTGGCGCAGGGGGGTGGTCTCCCTGGTTTCGGGCCTAGTTCCGGGAAGTCCCCGGCGGCTGAAGGGAGGCGGAACGGTCGAAGCTGTTCTCGGCGATGCGGAACCATAGATGCTGGGCGTCGCGGAACGGCTTCCATGAGGCGTAGACCTTGCGGAAGCGGCCGTTGACCGAAGCCAGCGCCTCCAACTGCTCCTCGGTGGCCCGGTGGGCGGCCCGCAATATTTCCAGCGGAAAGGGACGAAGGATGGCCCCTTCGGCCGTCAGCTGCTTCAGGGCGGCGGGGTTGAGGGCGTCGTAGCGTGCGGTGACCCAGAGATTCGCTTCGGCGCAGGCGACCTCCACCGCCTCCCGGTATTCCGGCGGCAGCCGGTCCCAGGCCTGCCGGTTGACGTAGCAGGACAGCTGCGCGTTCCCCTCGAGAAAGCCGGGGTAGTAGCAATAAGGCGCAACCTTGTGCAGGCCGAGCCGCAGATCGTCATGCGGGCCGGCCCAGGCCGCCGCGTCGAGAGTCTTGTCCTCCAGCGCGGTGCGAAGCCCGGCATAGCCGGTTCGCTGCGGTTGGCCGCCCAGGCGGCGAAGCACGTCGGCGGCCATTCCGGACACACGGAATTTCAGTCCGTTCAGATCCTGTGCGGCGCGGATTTCCCGCCGGAACCAGCCTCCCAGTTGGGAGCCGGTATTGCCGACCGGGAAAGGGACCACATCGTGGTCGGCAAGCAACTCGCGCATCAGCGCCAACCCGCCGCCCTGGTACATCCAGGCATTCTGCTGCCGCGCGTTCAATCCGAAGGGGACCGATGTGTCGAAGACCAGCGCGGGCTCGCGGTCCATCGCCTGATGGCTGACGCCCAGCCCGATCGGCGCGCCGCCGCTGCCGACGAAATCGAGCATCGGCTGATCCGTCTTCGGCCGCAGGGAGGAGTCGCGGTCGATGACGAACCGGTTTCCGGTCAGCCGAGCGACCCGGCGGACGAGGACCTCCACCCCGCCGTTCAGGATGTCCAGTTCCCTCGGGAAGGTCGCGGCCAGCGGCCATCGGATCTGCGGCGGCCCTTGTGCGATCGCCGGGGTGGCGAGCACGGCTCCGCCCAGCCCGAGGCCCATGGCCGTCAGGAGATTGCGCCGCTTCATCGGTCCTGTTTCCGTCTCTGGTCGACACCGCCCGGGGACTGGGCGTCCGCATTAGCCCATCGGCGCAATGCGGTTTCCGGCGGCGCGAAGTGTTTCTCACTCGTTCAGAAAGCTATGTCGTCCCCCTCGTGACTTCCATGTGACTTTGGTTTAGCAGCGAAGCCAACAGGACCCGATCATGCCCACCCATATCGTCGTCGCCGACGATCACCCCATGTTCCGCGACGCCATGCGTCTCGCCATCGCCCGTGCGCTGCCCGAGGCCGAAATCGTCGAGGCTGGGACGCTGGACGCGGCGGCGGCGGCGCTGGAGGAAAGCCCGGACGCCGATCTGCTTCTTCTCGACCTGAACATGCCGGGGATGCAGGGCTTCGCCGGTCTGGTCTATCTGTGCGGCCGTTTTCCCGCCCTGCCCATCGCGGTGATCTCCGCCAACGAGGAGCCGCGGGTGATCCGCCGTGCGCTGGGGGCCGGCGCCTGCGGCTACATCCCGAAATCCGCCCCGTCCGACATGCTGGGCGAGGCGCTGCAGGCCCTGCTGGCGGGCGAATTGTGGCGGCCGGCGCTGCAGGAGCCGAACGGTGTCGGGGCGGAAGAGGATGCGGCCGCCCGGATCGCCAGCCTGACACCGCAACAGGTCCGGGTCCTGATGATGCTGAACGACGGGCTGGTGAACAAGCAGATCGCCCATGAGCTGGGCGTGTCCGAAGGCACGGTGAAGGCGCATGTCTCGGCGATCCTGCAGAAGCTGGGCGTCACCAGCCGGACCCAGGCGGTGATCCTGGTCCGGCAACTGGCCGAGGACGCCGATGCCCCGCAGGAGCTGATCCGCCGCGCGGCGGAAGAGCGGCGGGCCGGCTGAGGCCGGCCTATTCCGCTGCCGGCCGCGCATTGGTCAGGCGGCGCATCAGCGTGCGTAGGGCGGCAGGGCGGATCGGCTTGTTCAGCAGCGGCAGGCCGAGGCTCTCCGCCCGTTCCTTGACGCCGGCGGACCGGTCGGCGGTGATCAGGGCTGCCGGAACCGGCTGGCACAGCCGCTGCCGCACCGCCTGGACGCAGGCGAAGCCGTCCTCTGCTTCGTTCAGATGGACATCGGCGAGGATGAGATCCGGCGCTCCGCTCTCCGCTTCGGCCAGGGCGGCGGTAAGCCCGGTGGCGGTCCGCACCTGACAGCCCCAGCCGCCCAGCATAGTCCGCATCCCGTCCAGGATGGTGGGGTCATTGTCGATGCACAGGATGCTCGTCCGCTCGGCCGGCACCGCCTGCGCATCCGCCGGCTGACGCGCGGCTTGCGCATCCGGTTGGGACACACCGAGGGGGATGCGGACACCGAAGACCGTCCCGCGGCCGGGGATGGAGTGCAGCGTTACCGGATGGTCGAGCACGCGGCCGATACGCTCGACGATGGACAGCCCCAGCCCCAGCCCATGTTCCACCCCCGGTGCCTCGGCGAAGCGCCGGAACTCGCCGAAGACCAGGGATTGCTTGTCCTCGGGGATGCCGATGCCGGTGTCGCAGACCTGGACCACGACATGGCCCGCGGCCCGGCGGGCGCCCAGCAGCACCCGGCCCTGCGGCGTGTAGCGGATCGCATTCGCCAGCAGGTTCTGCAGCAGCCGATGCAGCAGGCGCCAGTCGCTGTCGACGGCGAGGCTGCAGGGCAGGATGCGCAGTTGCAGCCCTCGCTGTTCGGCCAGCGGTGCGAACTCCACCGCCAGCGTGGCGAAAAGTCGGCCGAGCGGGAAGCTCTGGCGCTCCGGCTTCACCGCGCCGGCATCGAGCCGGGAGATGTCCAGCAGCTCTCCCAACAGTTCCTCCACCGACGCCAGCGCGCCGTCCAGCTTGCCGACCAGCGCGTCGTTCGGCATCCGGTCGCCCAGGCTGGACGCATAGAGCCGCGCTGCGTTCAGCGGTTGCAGCAGGTCGTGGCTCGCCGCGGCGAGGAAGCGCGTCTTGTCCTGGCTGGCTTCCTCCGCCGCAGCCTTGGCACGGGCCAGTTCGGCGGTGCGCTGGCGAACCCGCTGCTCCAGCCGGTCCTTGGCTTCGGCCAGAGCCGCGGCGGCGCGGACACGCTCCGTCATGTCGGAGAAGGTGGTGACATAGCCGCCGCCGGGCATCCGGCAGGTGTGCATCTCCAGGACGCTGCCGTCCGGCCGGTGCTGCTCGATCGGGTTGGCGATGCTGGCAAGGAAGGCGTCAAGTTGCCGGGCGACGAGGGCGACGGGATCGCCCCGGCCGTAGAGCCCATGCAAGGCGCCGAAGCGCAGGATTTCCGGAAGGGCGATCCCGGCCGGTTCCATCTCCGCCGGGATGGCCAGCAGCCGGCGGAAGCGGCGGTTCCAGCTGACCAGCCGCAGATCCTTGTCGAAGACGGCGATCCCCTGAGCGACATTCTCCATGGTCGTCTGCAGGACGTCGCGGTTGTACTGGATGGCCGCCGTCGCGTCGTCCAGCAGCCGCAGCGCGTTGCCCTTGCCGACGCTGTGCCGTTCCAGCGTCAGGGCCATCACCAGCCGGGCGGAGGCGGCGCCGATGGCGCTCGCCAGCAGTTTCTCCGTCTGCCGGATCAGGCGCAGGTCGGCTTCTCCCGTGCTGTTGGACGCCGACAGGCCGGCGAAGCCATGCTCCGCCCGTTCGGGGCCGAGATAGCGGGCAGCGACCGTCCTCAGTTCTTCCGCCGTGACGGAGCCGGTGCGCGGTTCGAACCCGGCATGGCTCCACTGGAGGTCGGTGTCGGTGAAGGCGCCGGCCTGCAAACGCTCGATCGGCCGTGGCACCGTCCGCAGCGAGACCGCGATGTAGACCACGCTGTTGGCGAGCAGGCTCCAGGTCACGCCATGGACGAAAGGGTCGAAATGGAAGCCGAGCAGACGCTGCGGCGCCAGCAGGCCGGTTCCGAACGGACCGGTGGTCAGGATGGCGGACGACAGCCAGCCGGCCTCGATGATCGCCGGCAGCAGCAGCGTGTAGCCCCACACGATGAAGCCGGCGACGACGCCCCAGACGGCGCCGGTGCCGGTGGCGCCCCGCCAGATCATGCCGCCGATCAGGGCCGGCGCGAACTGCGCCACCGCGGCGAGGCTGACGAGGCCGATGGAGGCCAGCGGGAAGCCGGTCCCGATCATCCGGTAATAGACGTAGGACAGCAGCATCAGCACCAGGATCGTTGCCCGGCGGGTGGCCAGGATCAGCCGGCGCATGTCCAGCCGGTCGATCCGGCCGCCGCGGCGGCGCAGCAGGATGGGCACCACCAGATCGTTGCTGACCATGTTGGCGATAGCGACGGAGGAGACGATCACCATGCCGGTGGCGGCGGACAGGCCGCCGACGAAGGCGATGGTCGTCAGAATTTCCTGCCGGCCGGACATCGGCAGGGCTAGAACCGTCATGTCGCGGTCCACCGAGCCTTCCGGGAACAGCAGGAGGCCGGCTGCGGCGATGGGAACGACGAACAGGGCCATGGCCGCGAGATAGGCCGGGAACAGCCACGTCGCCTGCCGGATATGCTTCTCGTCGCGGTTCTCGATGACGGCGACGTGGAACATGCGCGGTAGGCAGAGGACCGACAACCCGGCCAGCGCGGTCATGGTGATCCAGCTGGAGCCGTTGACGCCGCTGGCGAACTGGTGCCGCAGGTCCGGCTCGGCCGATGCCAGACGCAGCAGGTCGGCCGGCCCGTCGAACAGTCCCCAGGTCGCGTAGGCGCCGATGGCGAGGAAGGCGGCCAGCTTCATCACCGCCTCCACCGCGATGGCCAGCATCATGCCCTCGTTGCGTTCGGTCGCGTCGACGTGGCGCGTGCCGAACAGGATGGCGAACAGGGCGAACACCACGGCGGCGACCAGGGCGCTGTCGGCCCAGATCGGGGAGGCCGCCGGCCGCTCCAGCATGACGATCTCGGGATAGCGCAGCAGGACGGCGAAGCTGGCCGAGACGGCCTTCAACTGCAAGGCCATGTAGGGCACGGTCCCGACGATGGCGCCCAACGTGACGATGGCCGCGACCGACTGGCTCTTGCCATAGCGGGCGGCAAGGAAATCGGCGATGGAGGTGATGTTCTGCGCCTTGGCGATCCGCAGGATCTTGTGGAGCAGCGGCCATCCCAGCGTGAAGATCAGGATCGGGCCAATGAAGATCGGCAGGAAGGCATAACCGCCGGTCGACGCCATGCCGACGCTGCCGTAGAAGGTCCAGCCGGTGCAGTAGACGGCCAGCGACAGCGCATAGACCAGCGGACCCGATCCCGCCCCCGGCTGCGTCCCGGATTGCGTGCCGTGGCGGCGCGCCCGGCGGTCCCCCCAGGAGGCGATGGCGAACAGGAACCCGAAATAGGCCAGCGCGATGGCCAGAGCCGCTCCACTCATCAGCATGCCTCCTGAGTTCGGAGGTGACGTCCTGCGGCACAACGGAAAAATCGGCGAGGGTCAGGGCAAAAGGGGCGGGTTCCAGCCTACATCCTCTCCTTCACGCCGGTGGAGATCAGCCACCAGTTGACCGGGTAGGATGTGACGAAGCCGCAGAGCATGGCGATCTGCATCATGAACCAGAATTCCGGGGAGGCCGGTTCCAGCTTTGCGCTCAGCACCGTGCCGAACAGGTAAAAGCTGGCGAAGGCCATGAAGCCGTACATGCCGACCTGCCATGCCGTCAGCGAGGCCGCATCGGCCTTCACCGCCTGCACCAGCCCTTCGCCGGGGGACAGGTTGCGCATCGGCTTGATGGTGAAATACTGGAAGGCGACGCCGATGACGAAGGCGAAGATGAAATCGACGATCCACACCGCGAACATCTTCTCGGCGAACAGACTGCGCCAGCCGAACCAGACCGCCACCGTAGGTGCGAACACCACCAGCCATTCGGCGATGATGTCGCCCAGCGTGCAGCCGCTGCCGCAATGGGCCGCCCCCTTGGCGACCATCATCGGGAAGGGCGTTTCGCGCTTGCTTGGCATTTCCTCGCCGCGCTCCTTCGCCTGCCGCATCTTCTCGTGGGTTGCCAGCCGGCCATAAGCGAAGTAGCCCCAGAGGGTGAGGACCGTCCCGAACAGGGCGGTCACCGGCCAGACGACGTTCATGATCCACATGTGCTGGGGATGGCGCACCACATCGACCAGCACGACCAGTGCGCACAGCCCGCCGACAAGCAGGGCGGCGATGGACAGCAGATGAAGCCAGTCGGGAACCATCGAAACAACCTCCGCGTCGCTGTGGACGGGGCGGGACGATGGCGTCCGACCCCGGGCGTCAACTCGGCACGGGGCAACGGGTTCCTGATGATGTCGGGGTATCGTTCGGAAAGGCAGGCTCATGTCCCCGGAATGACCTTCTGGAGCGCCAGGGTCAGCGGGAAACACAGTGCGGCGGCGAGGGCGAGCGGAGCGGTGGCACCGGCCGCGGCGGGCAGCATCGTCGGATCGGCCATCCCTGCTCCATATGCCACGGCTCCACACGCCCCCGCTCCACACACCATGGTCGTCATGGGTGCCGGCTCCTGCATTGCGACGTTCCATCGGCCGACAGCGCAAGTCCGGGTGCGGATGGCGGCCGCCTACACCCCATACGGGATGCATGAAACTTTGGTACGTCAACTAACGATACGTGCCGGCTCCGGGGAATGGATCGGTCGGGGGTGGAACGGCGTGGAACAGTTTCCGGCGGATGTTCCATCCAGCGGCGGCCGGGCCAGGATGGCGGCGATCATCTCCGGGTTGGGAGGGATGCGCTCGCGAAGGTCTCCGGGGAGGTCGTCGTCCAGTTCGGGGGCGGTGACGGCGGGCGGATCTTCCGGCCGGGGGGCCGGGGGTTCGGAGGCCGGGCGTTCGGCCGCCGGGGCGTCGAGGCCGGCGAACAGCCCCAGCCGCTCAGCCAGCCAGCGCACCGTCGCCGGATCGCCCATGGAGACCAGCCGCTCGATCTGCTCGGCCACCAGGGCACGGATCGAGGACAGGCGGAGTTCGGCCTCTCGGTTCAGCGCCTGCCGCTCCCACCACACCCTGTGACGAAAATCCTTGGAGCCGTAATAGGCGCGCCACAGCGTGGTGCGGCTGCAGCCCATGGCGCGGGAAACCTGGAGGAAGCTGCTGCCGCGTGCCAGCATGCCGGCGGCCATGATCCATTGCTCCTCGTGGAACTGGGAACCGGGGACCAGCGAGCCTTCGGACGGGACCGGCGGCTCTTCGGCCCAGCGGGGGAAACGGTCGTCGGCAAGGGTGCGGCTGTCGAGCGCCATGGTTTTGCTCCCTGGGTGGGTGGAACCTTTGCACGGGAATCGCTTGAAGACATTCATGTCTTTCCATGAATGAGAGCGCCGAGGTAATCGGTTGACCAAGCAGCCATTTTCCGACGCACCTTGAGGGAATTTCGATCCTGGGGGGCTTTGAGGAGGTTGATGGCCATCCGTTTGACCAGGGCCATATTCCTAGGGCCAAAGCGGCTGCGGACGCGGGCGTGATCGTCGCCGAACACCACGTCGAGCACCCAGTGCAGAGCGTTCTCGATGCCCCAGTGCCCGCGCACCACGGCACCGAATGCGGCGGCGTCGAGCGGGCGCGAACTGAGGTAATAGCGCCGCGACTGGCTGAGGGCGCCGTTGCACTCGACGCTGGCTTCAATCAGCGCCACCGCCGCCAACTGCGGCCAATCATGCCGGCCCTTCAGCCATGCCACATCGTGCAGCACGTAATGACGGCGCACTTCGATGCGCCCGTGGTCGCCGTCGGTGGTCTGCGCCACCACCAGTCCGAAGTCGCCGTGTAGCCGGCGCTCCTCGAAAGCACGCCGCACGCTGGCGTGCAGGCCACGCTGGTTGGCCTTGAGCGCCAGCACATAGTCTGCACCTTGTCCGACGATCTGCTCGGCCAACTCGCGCTGACAGCCGATGGCGTCGATGGTCACCAGACAGCCAGGCAGAGCCACCCGTTCGAGCAGGCGCGGCAACGCGGTGATCTCGTTCGATTTGTCGGCCACCGCTTCCTGCGCCAGAACCAGACGCTGCCGACTGGCCCAAGCCGAGACCACATGCAGCGGGCGCGCTCCGGTGCGCCGGCTGCCCGAGCGCCGCATGGTCTTGCCATCCAGCGCGACGATCTCCGGGGCGCCGCCACACACCTCATCCACCCAAGCGGCGAAACACTCTTCGAACAGATCGGCGTCGAGCGCGTTGATCACGTCGTTGAGCGTGTCATGGCTGGGAACCCCGCGGGTGAACGGTGCGAAGCCGCGCAGAAAGCCGAGATGCTGACGTCCCCAGGCAGCCATCTCGACGAAATCGTCACAGCCGCTCAACGTGCCGCACAGCACCACCAGCAATACCTCGCGCAACGGATACACCACTTTGCACGCTTGGCGAGGGTCCTCCAGACCGCTCAGATGCCACAGAACTCCACGAACCGCTTCTTCTCCCTCCATCCAAACCTCCCTCCATGCGGAGGTTCCTATGAATCACAACCGCGTCACCACGGGAATCCTACAAGCGATTTCTTCAAGCGATTGCCCTGGGAACCTTTGGCGGAGAGGTTATGGGAATTTGATCCTTTGCTGGGGAGTTTTGTGCAAAAGCCGGGGCGCTGCCCTGTGTCGCAGGGCTTGGCCCTTCCCAGCGGAGGCCGTCCGGGTCTAAAGCCATGGCGATGACCGGTGTACCGTACGACTGCGACGTTCTGGTGGTGGGTGGCGGGAACGCCGCGCTCTGCGCCGCCATCGCCGCCCGCCGGGCCGGCGCGGCGGTCCTGCTGCTGGAGGCGGCACCCAAGCCGCTGCGCGGCGGGAACGCCCGCCATTCCCGCAACATGCGGGTCATGCATGACGCGCCGACCCCGTGGGTGCGGGGACGCTATCCGGCCGACGATTATCTGGCCGACCTGCGGCGCGTGGCCGGGGATGCGGATGACGGGCTGGCGCGGCTGTTCATCGACGCCAGCGCCGACATCGTCGATTGGCTGGCCGGCAACGGCGTGCGGTTCCAAAGCTGTGCTGACGACGTTCTGCCCTATTCGCGCAAGACCGCCTTCTTCCTCGGCGGCGGGAAGGCGCTGGTCAATGCGCTCTATGCCACCGCAGAAGGGCTGGGTGTCGCCATCCGCTACGACAGCGACGTGCGGGCGCTGCATCTGCGCGATGGAGCGCCCGCCGTCACCGTGAGGGAGCCGGGCGTCACGGTGACGGCGCGGGCGCTCGTCGTCGCCTCCGGCGGGTTCCAGGCCGATCCCGGCTGGTTGCGGCGGGAGTGGGGCGAGGCCGCCGACCGATTTTCGATCCGCGGCACCCCGCATGCGACCGGCATTCCGCTGAAGGCGCTGCTGGCGGAGGGGGCGGAGCCGGTGGGGGCGGCGGACCGCTGCCATATGGTCGCGGTGGATGGCCGCGCGCCGCCCTTCGACGGCGGTATCGTCACCCGGCTGGACGGCATCGCCCACGGCATCGTCGTCGACCGCGACGGCCGCCGCTTCGCCGACGAAGGCGCGGTCGTCGGGCCGTCGCGCTACACGGCCTGGGGCGAACTGGTGGCCCGTTGCCCCGGCGCCGTCGCCTTCTCGATCTTCGATGCGGCTATAGAGGCGCGATTCCGGCCCTCCATCTTCCCGGCGATCCGGGCGGACAGCATCGGCGAACTGGCGCCGGCGCTGGGGATTTTTCCGCCGGCCTTGGAGGCCACGGTGGCCGGCTTCAACGCCGTGATCACCGGCGGAGGCGGCACGGCGGGCGTCGAGCCGCCGAAGACACGGCTTGCCGAACCGATCACGGTCCCACCCTTCGGCGCCTATCCGGTGCGGGCGGGCGTCACCTCCACCTGCCTGGGGGTGCGGGTCGACAAGCGCGCGCGGGTGCTGCGGCGCGACGGGGCCGCCTTGAAGGGGGTCTATGCCGCCGGGGTCGTCATGGCGCCCAACATCCTCGGCTGCGGCTATCTGGCGGGCGGCGCCATGACGGTCGGCGCCGTGTTCGGCCGCATCGCCGGAGGGGAGGCCGCGGCCCATGCCCTGCGCTGACGACGAGGCCGGCCGGATCGCGGCGGAGGCGCGGCGGGCGCTGGACATTTGCAACGCCTGCCAGTTCTGCGACGGCTATTGCGCGGTGTTCTCCGCGCTTAAATCGCGAAGGCTGGTCTTGGCGGAGGATCTGACCTTCCTGTCCAACCTCTGCCACAATTGCCGGTCCTGCTATCATGCCTGCCAGTACGCACCGCCGCATGCCTTCGACCTGAACCTGCCGAAAAGCCTCAGTCTGGTCCGGCAGCAGACCTACCGCGACCATGTCTGGCCGCCGGTGTTGCGGGGGCGCCTGCCCGGCGCGGGGTGGTCCTTCGTCGCTGCCGTCACGCTGGCCGCGATGGTGCTGGTGGCGCTGCCGACGGTCCTGAGCCTCCCGGCGGAGGTGCTGTTCGGACGGCATGCCGGGCCGGGCGCCTTCTACCGGCTGGTGCCGTGGGGGGCCATCGCCGGGGTCGCCGGGGCGGTGATGCTGTGGTCGCTGCTCGCCATCGGTTGCAGCGTGGCGTCCTTCTGGCGCGGCATGGGGCCGGCGCCGGCCGGGATGGCGCTGTGGCCGGCACTGCGAGAGGCGCTCCGCGATGCGGCCAGCTTGCGCAATCTCGGCGGCGGCGGGGCCGGCTGCAACGACCGGGACGAGCGCTTCTCCCAGGCGCGGCGGCGGTTCCACCACGCACTGTTCTATGGGGTGGCGCTTTGCTTCGCCGCCACCGGCGTGGCGACCGTCTACGACCATGGGCTGGGCTGGCAGGCGCCCTATCCGCTGCTGAGCCTGCCGGTCCTGCTCGGCGGCCTTGGGGGAGTCGGGATGGTGGTCGGTACCGTTGGGCTGGCGCTGCTGAAGCGGCGCGCCGATCCGGGACCGGTGGCACGGAGCCTGAGCGGTGCCGATGGCGCGTTGCTGGCGCTGCTGTTCCTGGTGGCGGCCAGCGGCCTCGGGCTGCTCGCGATGCGTGAAACGGCGGCGATGGGGCCGCTGCTGCTGGTCCATCTGGGGCTCGTGCTCGGCTGGTTCGCGACGCTGCCCTACAGCAAGTTCCTGCACGCGCCGTTCCGCGTCGCCGCCCTGCTGCGGGCGGCGATGGAACGGCAGGGCAGGGGGTGACGCGCCCCCGACCCGCCGGGTGGTCAGTCTTTTCCGAGCGTTCCGTCGATGCGCCGCCACAGCCCCAGCGGGTTGCCATCGCGCAAGGCCTCCGGCAGCAGGTCGGCGGGAATGTCCTGGTAGCAGACCGGGCGCAGGAAGCGGCGGATCGCCAGCGTGCCGACCGAGGTGCTGCGCGGGTCCGACGTCGCCGGGAACGGGCCGCCATGCACCATCGCGTGGCACACCTCCACCCCCGTCGGCCAACCATTCGCCAGGAGGCGGCCGGCCTTGCGCTCCAGCGTCGGGATCAATCCGGCCACCGTAGCCTTGTCCTCCGCATCCATCTGCAAGGTCGCCGTCAGCTGCCCTTCCAGCTTTTCCGCCACCGCTTTCATCGCCGCCACGTCCGGGCAGCGGATCAGCAGAGAGGCGGCGCCGAAGACCTCCTCCTGCAACTCGGTGTCGGCCAGGAAGGCGTCCGCCGTGGTGGTGAAGAAGGCCGCCTGCGCCTGGTTGGGGCCGCTGCAGGCCAGACCGCGCGCCAGCGCCGTCACCGCGCCGCTGCCGGCCAGCTTGGCGACACCGGCGTCATAGGCGGCGTGGATGCCCGGCGTCAGCATGGTGGACGCCGCGCTGCCGCCGAGAGCGTCCACCGCCGCCGCCACGAAGCGGTCGAGGTCCGGGCCTTCGACGCCGAGCAGGATGCCGGGGTTGGTGCAGAACTGCCCGGCGCCCATGGTCAGCGAGGCGACGAACGCCTTGCCCAGCCCCTCGGCGCGGGACGCCAGCGCCGCCGGCATCAGGAAGACCGGGTTGATGCTGCTCATCTCGGCATAGACGGGGATCGGCTCCGGCCGTTTGGCCGCCACCTCCATCAGCGCCAGCCCGCCGCGGCGCGAGCCGGTGAAGCCGACCGCCTTGATGCGCGGATCGGCGACCAGCGCCGTGCCGATCTCGTTGCCGGTGCCGAACAGCAGCGAGAAGACGCCTTCGGGCAGGCCACAGGAGGCAACCGCCGCCTGGATGGCGCGGCCGACCAGTTCCGAGGTGCCGGGATGGGCGCCATGGCCCTTCACCACCACCGGACAGCCGGCGGCAAAGGCCGAGGCGGTGTCGCCGCCGGCCACCGAGAAGGCGAGCGGGAAGTTGGATGCGCCGAACACGGCGACCGGTCCCAGCGCGATGTGGCGCTGGCGGATGTCGGGGCGCGGCAGCGGCGTGCGTGCCGGCAGCGCCGGGTCGATGCGGGCCTCGATCCAGCTTCCCTCGCGGACGACTTGGGCGAACAGGCGGAGCTGGCCGACGGTGCGGCCGCGTTCGCCCTCCAGCCGGGTGCGCGGCAGGCCGCTTTCGGCCATGGCACGGGTGATGAGGTCGTCGCCGATGTCGAGGATGTTCTGGGCGACCGCCTCCAGGAAGGTGGCGCGCTGCTCCAGGCCGGTCTCGCGGAAGCTGTCGAAGGCGGCCCAGGCGAGGGCGCAGGCGCGGTCGACTTCCGTAGCACCGCCGCCGCCGAAGACGGGGTCCAGCGTTTTCCCGGTGGCGGGGTCGACGGCGCGGAACTCGCCCTGGCTGCCGCGGTGGGCTCTCGCGCCGATCAGCATCTCGCCGGTGATGGTCATGTGGGGTCTCCTTTGTGGAGGGCGTTTTGCCCCCTCCCTAACCCTCCCCCGCTTCGCGGGAGAGGGGACTGCCGCCGTCCTTTGCTAAACTCCCGCAAAGCTCCTGCCCCCTCTCCCACCGAAGGTGGGGGAGGGATGGGGAGAGGGCAACGGACGACGCCAGCCTCATTCATCTGCTGGGCATGCCATCTATCATGTCATAACTCATCATACAAGTGTGCGGCCGCCAACCCGCCCATTTGAGCCGGGATCGCCCTGCCACCCTGGTTTGCTTGTCTATTGTCGTATAGGTTTTGTGGGTGTTAACTTTCCGGGTGGCGTGGTGACGGGCGTTCGGCCCGGAGCCTTAGGTTGGGTGAGGATGGTGATGACAGCGCGCAGGCGCCGGGATCCGCTGGCGAAGCAACTGGTGGATGCCCTGGCCGAACGGATTTCCAGCGGACAGTTCAAGAGCGGCGACCGGCTGCCGAGCGAACAGGATCTGATCGACGAATTCGGCGTCAGCCGCACCGTGGTGCGCGAGGCCATCGCCAATCTGAAGGCGGTCGGCATGGTCTCCACCCGGCAGGGGCTGGGGGCCTTTGTCCTGCGCGATGCCGCGATCCTGCCCTTCCGCATCGAGGAATCGACGCTGGAGGCGGTAAACGAAGCCATTTCCGTGCTGGAGGTCCGCATCAGCCTGGAATCGGAAGCGGCCTATCTGGCCGCCATCCGCCGCGACGACAGCCAGTTAGCCCGCATGCGTGAGGCGCTGGACACCATGACCGCGGCGGTGGAGGCCGGCGAGGACGCCATCGACGCCGATCTGGCCTTTCACAGCGCCATCGCCGCGGCGACCGGAAACAAGCATTTCCTGGCCCTGTTCTCCTATCTCGGGTCGCTGCTGATCCCGCGCGCCCGCGTGCGCTACGGCCATCTGGAGGGCGATTCGCGCCGGCAATATCTGCGCCGGATCAACGACGAGCACCAGACCATCTATTCCGCCATCGAACGCCAGGATCCGGAAGGCGCCCGTGCCGCCATCCGCCTGCATCTGAACGGCAGCCGCGACCGGCTGCGTGCCGGCGGCGACTTCAAGACGGCCGCCGCGGCGGGCTGAGCGCCCGTTCAAGGTCAGACAAAACAGAAAAGCTGTCGCCTGTTGCTCCCTCTCCCGCCCCGGGAGAGGGCTTTCGTCGCCTGCCGATTGGTGGGAAGGCTGATTGCCTTGGCGCTCATCAAACCACTTGTATGATGACTGATATGATGGTAGTCGTCCTGTCATCGGACGCCGCCGGTGTCGAACGGATCGCCGCAACACCGGCCCGCGGCTTCGTCTCCGCGGACAGTCACCACCGTTTTTCCAAGGATGCCCCCGATGGAACCGCAAGCCCTGAAGGCCGTCGTCAGCGAAGGTCTTCTGTCGTTCCCGCTGACCGATTTCACCGCCGACGGCACCTTCGAGCCGGGCGGCTATGCCCGCCGCCTGGAATGGCTGAAGCCCTATGGCGCATCCGCCCTGTTCGCCGCCGGCGGCACCGGGGAGCTGTTCTCCCTGACCCCGGACGAGCACAAGAGCATCGTGTCGCTGGCCGTCGAGGTCTGCGGCAAGGAGGTGCCGATCATCGCCGGCGTCGGCTATTCCACCCGCATCGCGATCGAGATGGCGCAGGCCGCCGAGAAGTCCGGCGCCGCCGGCATCCTGGTGCTGCCGCACTATCTGACCGAGGCCGACCAGGAGGGCGTCGCCGCCCATGTCGAGGCGATCTGCAAGTCGGTCGGCATCGGCGTCATCATCTACAACCGCGCCACCTGCAAGCTGGGCGCCGACCGGCTGGCCCGGCTGGCGGAGCGCTGCCCCAACCTGATCGGCTTCAAGGATGGGCTGGGCGACATCGAGATGATGACGACCATCCGCCGCCGGATGGGCGACCGCTTCAGCTATCTGGGCGGCCTGCCGACCGCCGAGGTCTATGCCGCCGCCTACCGCGCCATCGGCGTGCCGGTCTATTCGTCGGCCGTCTTCAACTTCATCCCGCGCACGGCGATGGAGTTCTACCGCGCGGTCGCGTCGGGCGACACGGCGACCACCGACCGGCTGCTCGACCAGTTCTTCCTGCCCTATCTGGCGATCCGCAACCGCAAGGCCGGCTATGCGGTCAGCATCGTCAAGGCGGGCGCCGCCATCGTCGGCCGTCCCGCCGGCCCGGTGCGCGCGCCGCTGACCGACTGCACGCCGGCCGAGGTCGAGGAGCTGCGCGCCCTGATCGAGGCGCTGGGTCCCCAGTAACTCCAATAAGCCACGGCAACACGCCATCGCCGGTCGGGCAGGCGCCGGGCTACAGTCCCCGACGCCGGACACAAGGTGCAGCCAATGATGCCGGATCCGTCGCACGGGTCCGGGAACGGACTGCCGCGCCTGCCCGCCCTCATGCCTTGAGGGAGGAAATTCCATGACAATCGAAAGCACCGCCGAGAACACCGCCGCCAACCGGACGTCCGGCACGTCCGCCTTTTCCGCCGCGGCGGCCACGGCCAAGCGGACCAACGTCCGTTACCTCATCCTCGCGATGCTGTTCCTGGTCACGGTCGTCAATTACGCCGACCGCGCCACCCTTTCGATCACCGGCCCGGTGATTTCGAAGGAACTGGGAATCAGCGCGGCGGAGATGGGCTTCATCTTCTCCGCCTTCGGCTGGGCCTATGTGCTGGGCCAGCTGCCGGGCGGCTGGCTGCTCGACCGCTTCGGGTCGAAGATCGTCTATGGGCTGAGCATCTTCACCTGGTCGGTCTTCACCCTGATGCAAGGCACCATCGGCTTCCTGGCCGGCGGGGCCGCGGTGATGATGCTGTTCGCCCTGCGCTTCGCCGTCGGCTTCGCCGAGGCGCCGTCCTTCCCCGGCAACAGCCGCGTGGTGGCGGCATGGTTCCCCGGCAACGAGCGCGCCACCGCGTCGGCCGTCTTCAACTCCGCCCAGTATTTCGCGACGGTGATCTTCGCGCCGCTGATGGGCTGGCTGACCCATTCCTTCGGCTGGCATTGGGTGTTCGGCGTCATGGGCGGCCTCGGCATCATCATGGCCGCCGTGTGGATGAAGACCGTCTATGCTCCCAAGGACCATCCCCGCATCAATCAGGCCGAGCTGGACTACATCGCCGCCGGCGGCGGTCTGGTCAACATGGATGACGGCAAGAAGGCGGTGGCGGCCCAGAGCAAAGCCCAGAGCGGCGCCAAATGGGATTACATCCGCCAGCTCTTCGCCAGCCGCATGATGGTCGGCATCTTCCTCGGCCAGTTCTGCATCAACGCCATCACCTATTTCTTCATCACCTGGTTCCCGGTCTATCTGGTCCAGGCCCGCGGCATGTCGATCCTGAACGCCGGCTTCATCGCCTCCATCCCGGCGATCTGCGGCTTCGCCGGCGGCATCCTGGGCGGCGTGATGTCGGATGCCATGCTGCGCCGGGGCTATTCCCTAACCGCGGCCCGCAAGACGCCGATCGTGCTGGGCATGGTGATGTCGATGGCGATGATCGCCTGCAACTACACCGATCTGCAGTGGATCATCGTGTCGCTGATGGCGCTGGCCTTCTTCGGCAAGGGCATCGGCGCGCTGGGCTGGGCGGTTATGTCGGACTGCGCGCCGAAGGAGATCACCGGCCTCAGCGGCGGCGTGTTCAACATGTGCGGCAACATCTCGTCGATCACCACGCCGATCATCATCGGCTACATCATCCAGACCACCGGCTCCTTCAACGGCGCGCTGGTCTTCGTCGGCGCCAACGCCCTGATCGCGGCGGTCAGCTATCTCGTCATCGTCGGCGAGATCAAGCGGATGGAACTGAGGACGTAACGGCCGGCGGGGCGGCGGCCGAAGGCTTGCCGCCCCCGGTCCGGTTCGCGTCGAACGGTTTGGCAGAGGGTCTTTCCCATGTATATCGGCGAACAGCTCATCAACCCCACCGACAAGCGCCTGCGCCTGTCCGCCCAACTCGGTGCCAGGGGCATCGTCATCGACAGCCGGCCGAACGTGCCGGTGATGGCCGACGACGATGTCGGGGCCGGCCTGTGGGACGGCCGCAAGGTCGCCGCCCAGCGCAAGTGGGTGGAGAGCCATGGCCTGACGCTGGACTGTCTGGCGCTGGACGTCGGCTCCATCCTGCTCGACAGCCTGCGGGCGCCGGAGAAGGCGGCGGCGGCGGCGGAGCGGCTGCGCCACAACATCCGCGCCGCGGCGGACGGCGGTGTCGACACGGTGAAATACACGGTCGCCATGGTCGGCATCACCCGCACCGGCGAGGTGGAGGGGCGTGGCGGCATGCGCTGCTCGACCTTCAAGGCCGACGAGTACCGGGCGGAGAACGACGCCCGCTTCTCCTATTGGGGCACCGTGCTGCCGGACGACGAGGATGCGCGTGCCGGCGGCGCTGCCGAAACCTGCGGGCAGGTAATGGCGAGCGAGGCCGGCGGCGTCAGCGAAGCCGACGGCTGGCGCGCCATCGAGTATCTGGTGGAGGCGATCCTGCCGACCGCCGAGAAGGCCGGCGTCAAGCTGGCCTGCCATCCGCACGACCCGGCTTATCCACCCGGCGGCCTGAACGGCGTGCATCATGTGCTGGGGTCGCTGGAGGGCTTGCGGCGCTTCGTCAATCTCGCCCCGGAGAGCAAGTCGCTCGGCTTCAATTTCTGCCAGGGCACCATCGCCGAGATGTCGCGCAATCCGACCGAGACGGTGCTGGAGGCGATCCGCGAGTTCGGCCCGCAGAACCGCATCTTCATGGTCCATTTCCGCAACATCAAGGGCGGTTACCTCGACTTCCGCGAGGCGATGCCGGACGAAGGATCGGTCGATATGGCGGCCTGCATCCGCGCCTATCGCGAGGTCGGATACCGGGGCATCCTCTGCCCCGACCATGTTCCCTTCTCCGAGGTCGATCCGGATCGCGAGCGCTTCTTCGCCTTCGCGCTCGGCTATACCCAGGCGCTGCTGCAGGCCGCCTGATCCGCTCTTTCCCGCATTTCCCGCTTTCGAGACCCCGCACCATGGCCACTCAGATGTCCTCGCCCAAAGTCACCGAAATGCTGGTCGTGCCGGTCGCCGGCCAGGACAGCATGCTGCTGAACCTGTCGGGCGCCCATGCGCCCTACTTCACCCGCAACGTGGTGATCCTGAAGGACAGCGCCGGCCACACCGGCGTCGGCGAGGTGCCGGGCGGCGAGAAGATCCGCCAAACGCTGGAGGATGCCCGCGCCCTGGTGGTCGGCCAGCCGGTCGGCGCCTGGAACGCCATCCTCAACAGCGTGCGCCGTGGCTTCGCCGACCGCGATTCCGGCGGGCGCGGTTTGCAGACCTTCGACCTGCGCATCACCATCCATGCGGTGACCGCGCTGGAAGCGGCGCTGCTCGACCTGCTGGGCCAGTTCCTGGAGGTGCCGGTGGCGGCCCTGCTGGGCGAGGGGCAGCAGCGCGATGCGGTGGAGATGCTGGGCTACCTGTTCTATGTCGGCGACCGCGGCAAGACCGATTTGCCGTATCGGGCGGAGTTGGGGGCCAAGGACGACTGGTTCCGCCTGCGCAACGAGGTGGCGCTGACCCCCGACGCGGTGGTGCGGCTGGCCGAGGCCGCCCATGACCGCTACGGCTTCAACGACTTCAAGCTGAAGGGCGGCGTGCTGCGCGGCGAGGAGGAGATCGAGGCGGTGACGGCGCTGGCCAAGCGCTTCCCGCAGGCCCGCGTGACGCTGGACCCCAATGGTGCGTGGTCGCTGGAGGAGGCGATCCGGCTGTGCAAGGGGAAGGGCGACGTGCTGGCCTATGCCGAGGATCCCTGCGGCGCCGAGCGGGGCTATTCCGGCCGCGAGGTGATGGCGGAGTTCCGCCGCGCCACCGGCCTGCCGACCGCCACCAACATGATCGCCACCGACTGGCGCCAGATGGGGCATGCCATCCAGTTGCAGTCGGTCGACATCCCGTTGGCCGATCCGCATTTCTGGACCATGCAGGGCTCCGTCCGCGTCGCCCAGATGTGCCACGAGTGGGGGCTGACCTGGGGGTCGCACTCCAACAACCATTTCGACATCTCGCTGGCGATGTTCACCCATGTCGCCGCCGCCGCGCCGGGCAAGATCACCGCCATCGACACCCACTGGATCTGGCAGGACGGCCAGCGCCTGACCAGGGAGCCGTTCCGCATCGAGGGCGGTCTGGTCGCCGTGCCGCAGACGCCGGGCTTGGGCGTCGAGATCGACATGGAGGAGCTGGCGAAGGCGCATGACCTCTACAAGCGGCACGGGCTGGGCGCGCGGGACGACGCCACGGCGATGCAGTACCTGATCGCCGGCTGGACGTTCGACAACAAGCGGCCGTGTCTGGTGCGGTGAGGGCCTTAGGGTGCGCGGCGCCGGGATGATCCCCTCTCCCCCCCGGGGAGGGTTAGGGTGAGGGGGACGCGCGGCGAGGATCTACAATCATCGCGCACTCCCCTATTTCCACCAAATCCATGCGATGCATCCCCCTCACCCCGACCCTCTCCCCGGGGGGGAGAGGGGGATTTTCCGACATAGTCAGGGCAAGCCATGACCCAGAAGCCTCTCTATATCCTGGTCCATCCCGAGGACAACGTCGCCATCGTGGTGAACTCCGGCGGGCTGCCGCCGGGGACGGAGTTCGAGTGCGGGCTGGTCCTGACCGACTTCGTACCGCAGGGCCATAAGGTGGCGCTGGCCGATCTGATTGAGGGGGCGTCGATCGTCCGCTACGGGCAGGTGATCGGCACCGCCGCACGGCCGATCCGCCGCGGCGCCTGGATCGAGGAATCGCTGGTCCGTCTGCCGGACGCGCCGGATCTGGACACGCTGCCGCTGGCGACCGCCGTGCCGCCGGATGCGCCGGCGCTGGACGGCTACACCTTCCAGGGCTACCGCAATCCGGACGGGACGGTCGGCACCAAGAATGTGCTGGGCATCAGCATCAGCGTGCAGTGCGTGGCCGGGGTGATGGATTTCGCCATCGACCGCATCAAGAAGGAGCTGCTGCCCAAATATCCCAACGTCGATGACGTGGTGGCGCTGAACCACACCTATGGCTGCGGCGTGGCGATCAACGCGCCGGGGGCGGTGGTGCCGATCCGCACGCTGCAGAACCTCGCCCGCAACCCGAACCTGGGCGGGGCGGTGATGGTGGTCGGGCTGGGCTGCGAGAAGCTTCAGCCGGAGCGGCTGCTGCCGGCCGGGGTGGAGCCGAGCATCGTCACGCTGCAGGACGAACGCCATCAGGGCTTCGGCGACATGGTCGCCTCCATCCTGGAGATGGCCGACCGCCGGCTGGCCCAGCTGAACGAGCGGCGGCGCGAGACCTGCCCGGCGTCCGACCTCGTCGTTGGGCTGCAATGCGGCGGCAGCGACGCCTTTTCCGGGGTGACCGCCAACCCGGCGCTGGGCTATGCCGCTGACCTGCTGGTGCGGGCCGGGGCGACGGTGATGTTCTCCGAAGTGACGGAGGTGCGCGACGCCATCCACCTGCTGACCCCGCGCGCCATCGACGAGGAGACCGGCCGCGCGCTGATCCGCGAGATGCGCTGGTACGACGACTATCTGCAGGTCGGGTCGGCCGACCGCAGCGCCAACCCGACCCCCGGCAACAAGAAGGGCGGCCTTGCCAACGTGGTGGAAAAGGCGCTGGGCTCCATCGCCAAGTCGGGCACCAGCCCGATCGTCGGCGTGCTGTCGCCGGGCGAGCGGGCGACACGCAAGGGGCTGCTCTATGCCGCCACGCCGGCCAGCGACTTCATCTGCGGCACGCTGCAGCTGGCGTCGGGCTGCAACATCGAGGTGTTCACCACCGGCCGCGGCACGCCCTATGGCCTCGCCATGGCGCCGGTCATCAAGGTGGCGACGCGGACGGAGCTGGCCTCGCGCTGGCACGACCTGATCGACGTCGACGCCGGCCGCATCGCCACCGGCGAGGCCAGCATTGAGGATGTGGGCTGGGAGCTGTTCCGCCTGATCCTGGAGGTGGCGAGCGGCAGCAAGCAGACCTGGGCCGACCATTGGGGCCTGCGCAACGCGCTGACCCTGTTCAACCCGGCGCCAGTGACCTGATTTGGTCTGACCTGATCGGCGACAGAATCTTAAACCCCCCTGCCGCGGAGATGACCGGAGCAACCGGCGCCCGCGGCGGATGGACATTCACACACAGGGAGGAAATCATGGGACGCCGTTACGGCATCGCGCTGGCGATGCTGCTGTCTTCCGCTGCCTTCATCGCAGCCGTGCCGGCGCAAGCCGACAGCTTCGCTTATGTGTCGAACGCCGCCAGCAACGACATCAGCGTCTTTCGCCTGAACGGCGAGACCGGTGCCATGACCCCGATGGGGACGGTGCCCTTCGTCGGGGTGGACAAGCCCGGCTCCTCCACCCCCCTGGCGGTCAGCCCGGACCGGCGCTTCCTTTATGCCGGCGTGCGCTCGCAGCCCTATCAGGTGCAGGTCTTCGCCATCGATGCGGCGACCGGAAAACTGAGCCATCTCGGCAGCGGTCCGCTGGCCGACAGCATGGCGAACATCGTCACCGACCGCAGCGGCAAGTACCTGTTCAGCGCGTCCTATGGCGGCGACAAGGTGGCGGTGAATCCGATCGGGCCGGACGGCAAGGTGGGGGCGCCGCAGCAGGTGGTCGCGACCGGCAAGAACGCCCATTCGATCCAGCCGTCCCCCGACAACCGCTTCGCCTTTGCCACCAATCTGGGAGCCGACCGGCTGGTGCAGTTCCGCTTCGACGCGGCCACCGGAAAGTTGAGCGAGAACGACCCGCCGTCGGTGACCCTGCCGGCGAAGTCCGGGCCGCGCCACATCGTCTTCCATCCCGACGCCCGCCATCTCTATCTGGTGGACGAGTTGGACGCCGCCGTCGCCGTGTTCGCGTACGATCCCAAGACCGGCACGCTGACGGAAAAACAGCGCCTGCCCTCGTTGCCGGCGGATTTCAAGGGCGAACCCTGGGCGGCGGACATCCATGCGACGCTGGACGGCCGTTTCCTCTACATCTCCGAACGGCGGACCAGCACGATCCGCTCCTTCCGGATCGACCCGGAAAGCGGCCTTCTGACCCCGCTCGGCAGCGTGGCGACGGAGGAGCAGCCGCGCGGCTTCGCCATCGATCCGACCGGCCGTTTCCTGGCGGCGGTGGGGGAGAAGTCAGACGGCATGACGGTCTACCGCATCGATGGCGGCAGCGGCGCGCTGACCACGCTGGCCCGCTATCCGACCGGCAAGCAACCGAATTGGGTGGAGTTCGTCAGCGTGAAGTGAGGCTGTGGCGCCGTCTCGGTGGGGGGCGGTCTCATCGCCGGCCCTTGGTCAGCGCGCTGCCGGCCGACGCGAACATGATGCAGGCGATGGCGGCCCACTGCACGGCGCTGAGCCGCTCGCTCAGCATCAGGAAGCCGATCAGCGCCGCCACGGCGGGGGAGGCGCTGACGGCGAGGCCGAAGACGTGGCTGGGCAGGCGGCGCAGCGCCATCATCTCCAGCAAATAGGGCACCATGCTGGACAGCACAGCCACGGCAAATCCTGTGAACAGCACGGCCGGGACCAGCAGCCCGGCGCCGGCATGGGCGATCCCCAGCGGGACGGTGAAGCTGGCCGCCACCAGCATGCCCCAGGCCACCGCCTGCCCGCCCGGCAGCGCGGAGGCGCGCTTGCCGAAGACGATGTAGAGCGCCCAGCAGAAGGCCGCCGCCGCCGCGTAGGCGATGCCGACGGGGTTCAGCGCGCTTGACGCCTCGCGCAGCGGCAGCAGCAGGACAAGGCCGACGGCGGCGCAGGCGATCCACAGGAAATCCTTCAGGCGGCGGGACCCCAGCAGGGCCACCGCCAGCGGCCCGGTCACCTCGATGGCGATGGCGATGCCGATGGGGATCAGCTCCATCGCCCGGTAGATCGACAGGTTCATCGCCCCCAGCGTGGCGCCGTAGACCAGCAGGTTGCCAAGGTCCGCCCGTCCCGGCAGGTGGCGCCAGGGCCGCAGGATCGCCAGCAGCATCAGCGCCGACAGCCCGACGCGCAGGCCGGTCACCCCCTCCGCGCCCACCAGCGGGAACAGCGACTTCGCCGAGGCCGCCCCGACATATTGCGACAGCAGCGACGCCAGCAGAAGCAGCAGCGGCAGCGCCGCCGGCTCTGCCTGCGCGGCGGTTGCGGATTCGATGGATGCGTTCGCCACGTGCCCGGCTCCCGGCAGAATTGGTCGGGTGAAAAGATACTGTGACGAAGGGGTGCCGGGGGCTTAAGTTTCAGGACTTTGACGCACTGTTCTTTCGCGAAAGCCGCCATGCGCTCAACGATCGCTCGCCCGCCCGACCAGTTGGCCAATCAGCTCGACGACCAGGACCGCGCGATCCTGCACATCCTGCAGCGCGACAATAAGACCTCGCAGCGGGAGATCGGCGAGGCGGTCCACCTCTCCGCCCCGGCGGTGCAGCGCCGCATCGCCCGGATGGAGGCGGCCGGAGTCATCCGCCGCAATGTGGCGGTGGTCGATCCGGCCGCAGTCGGGCAGGGGGTGACGGTGGTGGTGGAGGTCCAGACGGTCAACGACCGTTCCCCGACCATCGCCACCGCCAAGCGCCTGTTCCGCGAATCGCCGGAGGTGCAGCAATGCTATTTCATCACCGGCAAGGCCAGCTTCGTCCTGATCCTGCTGGTCCCGGACATGGCGAGCTACGAGGTGCTGTCGCGTCGCCTGTTCGCCGACAACGAGCTGGTGCAGTCCTTCCAGACGATGGTCGTGCTCGACCCGGTGAAGGTGACGCTGGAGGTGGATCTGTAGGGCGGCTGGCGGTTCATTTAAGTTCCGGTTCAGTCCGGCCACTCCTCGTAGCCCCAATCCTCGGCATCCGGGTCGGCGGTGCCCAGCGGGGCCACCGTGGCGCCGGCGTCGAGCGCTGAAGCCAGCCAGGGTTCGACGCTGGTGACGGGGGAGGTGCGGCACCAGCGACGGCGGCGGCCGTCCCAGCGGCAATGGCCCTGGCGCTTCATCTCCTCGCGCAGTTCCCAAGCGGGGATGGCGGGGAAGCGCAGTTCCAGGCCGCGCTCGTTCTGGGCGATCTCCACCAGCTCGCCGGCGGCGGTGGTGTGGGTCAGGCCGTCTTCCAGCACTTGGCGCAGGGCCGCGGCGCGGTCCTCGCGGATGCGCGCCTCCGCCTCGCGCTGGCGGCGGCGGTCGGCCATGGCGTCGGCGATCCAGTCCGGCGGCTCCTCCAGCACGCGGAAACCGGCGCCGCCGCGCGGGCCGGGCGCCTCTTCCAGCAGTCCCTCGCGCAGGAGGTCGGCAAGCAGGGTCTTCAGCCGGTCGCGGTCGGCGGGGATGCCGGGTTGGCGGTTGGCCGCGGCGTCGGCGACGGTGAAGCGGTCGCCGGCCGCCCAGCCCTCATAGATCGCGGCGGCCAGGGCGTGCAGTTCGGCGACGCGGCCTTTCTGGTCGATCAGGTGCGCGGCGACGATGGGGTTTGGCGGCTGATCGACCCGCCCGGTGAGGCCGCAGGTCCGGCATTGCCAAGCGGTGGGGTCGGACAGCAGCACATGGGGATCACAGCGGCGCTTGCGGCAATGCTCCTCGCTGCCCGGCTCCGGCAGGCCACGGCCGCTGTCCAGCAGAGCGCGGATGGCGTCGAGCGGCGTGTCGGCGACGCTGCGCAGCCGGTCCAGAATGTCGGCAGGCAGCCAGATTTCGGCGCCGCCACTGTCGTCCGCGGCTGCGAAGCGGCTTTTCAGGGCTTGGCGGCGGGCGGGCGTCAGCAGGGCAAGGACCCGTTCGGCGGTGTAGCTCTCGTCGAAAATGTCGGCGAGCAGCGCCTGCAGATCGCCGAGCATTGCCGGGGGCGCCAGCGCGCTTTCGTCCCCGGCGGCGAGGATGCGGCGGGCCTCGCCAAGAATTTCCGTGCTGTCGTCCACTCCCATCGCCGCTCCCATCGCCATCCGCGCCCTGGTCTCCATCCGTTCCGCGTAGCAAGCTGGGCATGGCCGGAATGGCAATCAAGCGCCGGCTGGACGGTCGGCAGTGGCCGTATGGGACCGGAACGGCCCGACGAAGCGCGGTGTTGACCGGGTGCAACGATCAGGCGTCAGAGACGGAAAGGCTTTCCTCCATGTCCAACAGTACGCATTTCGCCCCGCCCGGCCCGCTCGGCTTCGGTGGCGCGCCGCTTGGAAACATGTTCGAGGAGGTGTCGGACGAGACGGCCGAAGCCACGCTCGATGCCGCCTGGGACGCCGGCATCCGCTATTTCGACACCGCTCCCGAATATGGTCCCGGCATTTCGGAGCATCGCTTCGGCCATGTCCTGCGCAACTGGCCGCGCGACGAATTCGTGCTGTCGACCAAGGTCGGCCGGCTGCTGCGCGCCGATTCCAGCAAGGGCGGAAAGCATGGTCCGTTCGTGAAGGGACTGCCGTTCCGCGTCGATTACGACTACACCGCCGACGGCGTGCGCCGCTCCATCGAGGACAGCCTGCAGCGGCTGGGCATGGCGCGCATCGACGTCGCCTATATCCACGACTGCGCCGAGGACGCGCATGGCGACCGCTGGCTGGAGGTGTTCGACACCGCCATAAAGGGCGCCGCCGTGGCGCTGACCCAACTGCGCGAGGAGGGGGTGATCCGCGCCTGGGGCCTGGGCGTCAACCGGGTGGAGCCCTGCGTGATGGCGCTGGAGCGGGCGGATCCGGACGTCTTCCTGCTGGCCGGGCGCTACAGCCTGCTGAACCAGCCGGCGCTGGACGAGCTTTTCCCCCGCTGCGCCGAGCGCGGCGTGCATGTGGTGGTCGGCGGCCCCTACAACTCCGGCTTGATCGCCGGGGGCAAGACCTTCGAGTACCAGGAGGCCCCGTCCGACAAGGTGGCGGCGCGCGACCGGCTGGCGGAGATCGCCAAGCGGCACGGCGTCGATCTGCGCGCTGCCGCCCTGCAGTTCTGCGCGGCGCATCCGGTCGTCGCCTCGGTCATTCCCGGTACCAAGAACCCGGCGCGGGTGCAGGAGAACGTCGACCTGATGGGCCGGCCAATTCCCGCCGATTTCTGGCGGGAGCTGAAGGCGTCCGGCGTCCTGCCGGAACAGGCGCCGACGCCGGCTTGAGGATCCTCAGCCCTCCACCACGGTTCCGGGATGGCCGGCTTCGAAGCGGGCGGGGGCGATTCCGTGGGCGGCCAGTGCCGTGCGCAGCAGATGCGGCGGCTCGTCCCGCGCCTCGTCGGTCAGGGAGAAGGTGCCCCAATGGATGCCGACGGCCTTCTTCGCCCCGACATCCAGCATGATCCGCACCGCCTCGTCCGGGTCGCAATGCTGGGCGGACATGAACCAGCGCGGGTCATAGGCGCCGATGGGGATCAGCGCCAGATCGCAGGCCCCCAGCCGCTCGCCGATGGCGCGGAAGGCGGCGCCGGTGCCATAGCCGGTGTCGCCGGCGAAATAGACCGAGCCGGCCGGCGTGCGCAGGACGAAGCCGCCCCACAGAGCCATCCGGCGGTCACGCCCGGTGCGCGAGGACCAGTGGTTGGCCGGCACGATGTGGACCTCCGCTTGCCTCCCCAATTCGAACCGGCTCCACCAGTCGCCCGCCGCCGTCCGCACGCCGGGAATATGCTTGCGCAGGATGGTGTCGTTGCCGAGCGGGGTGACCATCAGCGGCGCGTCGCGCAGGTGCAGGCGTTTCAGCGTTGCCACGTCCAGATGGTCGTAATGGTTGTGTGACAGCAGAACCGCGTCGATCTTCGGCAGGTCGTGGAAGCGGATGGCCGGCGCGGTCACCCGCTTCGGCCCGGCGAAGCGGACCGGGCTGGCGCGGTCGGACCAGACCGGATCGGTCAGGACGTTCAGCCCCGCACCCTGGATCAGGGTCGTCACATGGCCGACCACCGTCACGCGCAGCCTATCGACGTGCCGGGCCGGCATCACCGGCGCGACCGGCACCCGCCGCGGCCATTTCGCCGAATTCCGGCCCCATTGCCAGCGGAGAAGCTGGCGCAGGCTGCGGTCGGTCTCCGGCTCGCCCGGATTGAAGAAGCGCAGCCCGTCGAAATTCGACGTGGCGGGACCCTGCCAATAGGGATTGCGCATGCGCATCGGTTCCTTTGCAACCATGGTCCCGGAGGAGATGGTGTCGCCGCGCTGAAGTTCTATGGACAAGTTCTATGGACTGGCGGTGCGTGCTCGGGCTACTGTGCCGTCTTCATTCATGGTTTGATCCCGGTTCGATCCAATGCAGTCCGACACCCCGACCGACGAGCAGCATCGCGCGATCCAGGCGATCGACGCCTGGTACAAGGACGATGACGCCCAGCAGGTCTTCTGGCTCGCCGGGGAGGCCGGGACCGGCAAGACCAAGACCACCGCCTTCGTGCTGGAGCATCTGCTGGAACGCCGCCGGCTGACCGACTATGTGGTGGGCGCCCCCACCGGCAAGGCGGCGCAGGTGCTGCGCCAGAAGGGGATCGAGGGGGCGGCGACGCTGCATTCGCTGCTCTACGCCCCGCGCAAGGACGGCGACACCGGCGAGCTGTTCTTCGCCCGCCGCAGCGACGGGCCGGTGGCCGACGCCGACCTGATCGTCTGCGACGAGGGGTCGATGATCGGCGACGATCTGGCGCGCGACCTGATGCGGACCGGCAAGAAGATCCTGGTCATCGCCGACGATTATCAGCTGCCGCCGGTCTCCGGCCAGGGGCTGTTCACCAGTGGCGAGCCCGATTTCCGCCTGACCGAGCCGCACCGCACCGCCCGCGAAAGCCCGGTGATCCGGCTGGCCCACCTGCTGCGCCGGCAGGAGATGCCCCGGCGGTTCGGCTCCGTCGGCAAGGTGCATGTCCTGCCGCTGGAAAACCGCACCCAATCGCTGGTGATGCGGACGTCGGCGCAGGCGATCTGCGGCACTCACCGCGTCCGCACCACCTACACCAAGCGGATGCGCAAGCTGCTGGGCCACGATTCGGTGATGCCGCAGGCGGGGGAGCGGGTCATCTGCCGGCGCAACCAGAAGGACGAAGGGCTGTACAACGGCATGATCGGCGCGCTGACCCGTCCGGCCGCCGAGGCGCAGGGCCGCGAGGCCGGCCTGTGGTCGCTGGGCGTGCAGATGGAGGACGAGGTGCGGTCGCGCGGCAAGCTGATCGTCCATCCCTGGATGTTCCAGGCTCATTACAGCGAAGGCATGGTCCAGCCGCGGGTGGGCAAGGACATCCAGCTCTATGACTGGGCGTGGCTGATCACCTGCCATGCCTCGCAGGGGTCGGAATTCCCGTCGGTCACGGTGGTCGACGATTCGGCCGCCTTCCGCGAGCATCGCTGGCGCTGGCTCTACACCGCCGTCACCCGCTCGCGCGAGGAGTTGGTGCTTCTGCTGCGCAACGCCGACCTAGGCGGGCCGTGGCAGGTTCCCGAATTCGACGACCGTCTGCCGGCCTGAACCAATAAATCCAGTTTATCGAACGCATCACTTCTTTGCGTTGGATGTGATCGGAAGCGGTCTCCATATTTCACGTGTCGGGACGGTATTTTCCGCTCCCGACCGCTTCCGGAGACTTCTTCCCATGGTTCGTGATACCGCAGCACCGGGAAGCCCCGTGCTTTCCCGCGTCGGCGGCCTTCTGCCCGGCCTTGCCCTGTGCGTCGCCGTTACCGCCCTGGCCTTCGCCGCGGCGGAGGCGGAGGTGGCGCTGTTCGGCCAAGCCTGGATCGAGGCGCTGGTCCTGGCGATCCTGATCGGCACCGTGATCCGCACCGCCTGGACGCCGTCCGCGCGCTGGCATCCCGGCATCGGCTTTTCCGCCAAGATCCTGCTGGAGGTGGCGGTCGTCCTGCTCGGCGCGTCGGTCAGCGCCGCCACCATCCTGTCGGCGGGGCCGGCCCTTCTGCTGGGCATCGCGGCGGTGGTGGCGATGGCGCTGCTGGCCGGCTTCGGCATCGGGCGGCTGCTTGGCTTGCCGGTGCGCATGGCGGTGCTGGTGGCCTGCGGCAACGCGATCTGCGGCAATTCGGCCATCGCCGCGGTGGCGCCGGTGATCGACGCGCACAGCGACGATGTCGCCGCCTCCATCGCCTTCACCGCCGTGCTGGGCGTCGCCGTCGTGCTCGGCCTGCCGCTGCTGGGATTCGGGCTGCAACTGAGCGGGGTGCAGTATGGCGCGCTTGCCGGGCTGACCGTCTATGCCGTGCCGCAGGTGATCGCCGCCGCCGCGCCGCTGGGCGCCACCGCCGTCCAGATCGGCACGCTGGTGAAGCTGGTGCGGGTGCTGATGCTGGGGCCGGTCTGTCTGCTGCTGTCGCTGCTGGCGCCCCGGCTGGGCGGGGAGGGGGCAGGGGGTGCTACCAGCGGCGTCACAGTGGAGCGTCCGCGCCGGACCCATCCGCCGGTCCACCATCTGGTGCCGTGGTTCATCCAGGGCTTCCTGACGATGATCGTCCTGCGCTCGCTGGGGCTCATTCCCCATGCCGCCCTGCCGGCGATGGAGCATGCGGCGACCCTGCTGACGGTGGTGTCGATGGCGGCGCTGGGACTGGGGGTCGATGTGCGGACGGTGGCGCGGGCCGGCGGGCGGGTTACCGCGGCGGTCGTCCTGTCGCTGCTGGTGCTGGGCGGCATCAGCCTGACGCTGATCCGGTTGATCGGGCTGGCCTGAAAATCGCCTGGGCCTGAAACGGGCGGGAGTCTACATCCGGCAACCAGGGAGCGCATTGATTCAGATTAATGCAGGATTCCGCCACTGTGCGATCCTGAGATCACCAACCCCTCTCGCCGGCCCCCCAAACCAATCGGCCGGACGGCGGGGTGGGCCCCGCGGGGGAGACGCCTTGCAGGTGCCGCTCCCGCGCAGAACAAGGAGTATGGTCATGCGTCAACCGGTGCAGATCGCCTTCCGCAACATCGACCCCTCTCCCGCCCTGGAGCATCTGATCCGCGAACATGCCGACAAGCTCGACCGCTTCTTCGGCGGCATCATGGCCAAGCGCGTGGTCTTCGAGGTGCCGCACCGCCACCAGCATCAGGGCAAGCATTACACCGTCCAGGTCGCGCTGACCGTTCCCGGTGACGAGTTGGTCGTGCACAGCGACAAGTCCGGCAACCACGCCCACGAAAGCGCCGATGCGGCGATCCGTGATGCCTTCGATGCCGCCCGCCGCTCGCTGGAGCGCTTCGCCGAAAAGCAGCGCGGCGAGTGAAGGCCGGCGCCTTCTGACAGACCTACCCTGAACCATCCCTTCCGCGCCCGTCCGGTCCGTCCGGACGGGCGCATTGCATTTCTGCGGCGGGACCATGCCGTGCCGATCCTGCTTGCAGGTGCGCTGCACACTATGGTTGTGTCAACCAGTGCGCATCGTCAGGGTCCTGAAATGATCGAAAACAGTTCCTCGATTCTGGAGAGCCACAATGTCTCCGTGGTCGGATCGGGGGCGGAGACGCTGGTCCTGATTCCCGGCTTCGGCACAGAACAGGTGGCCTGGCGCCATGTGGTGGCGGCATTCCGGGGCGGTTATCGCATCGTGCTGCTGGATCTGGCGGGTGTCGGGCCTGGAAGCCAATCCCACTTCGACCATGTCCGCTATGGCTCCCTGGACGCCTATGCCCGCGACGTGACGGCCGTCCTTGAAGCGCTGAGGATCGAGAACTGCGTCTGCGTCGGCCATTCGGTGGCGGGGATGGTGGCGGCGCTGGCCTCGATCAGGGCGCCGTACCTGTTCCGCAAGCTGATCATGCTGGGTGCGTCAGCCTGCTACTGCAATATCGGCGACTATCGCGGCGGGCTCGACGGCGCCGACATCAACGGCCTGATCGACAGCGCGACCCAGGACTATATGCAGTGGACGGCGCGCTATGGGCAAATGGTCGTCGACCGCCCGGCGGAGGACCCGACGGTGCGGGAATTCGTCGCCACATTGCGGGCGATGCGCCCGGACATGGCGCTGTCGCTGCTGCTGACCGTGCTGCGCAGCGATCTGCGCAGTCGCCTGGGCGAAGTCACGGTGCCGGCCGTCATCCTGCAGACCCGGCAGGATCCCGCGGTGACCATTGAGGCGGCGGAGTTTCTGCGCGACCATCTGGCGGACAGCGTGCTGGAGATCCTCGACGCGTCGGGCCATCTGCCCCACCTGTCGTCACCCGACACGGTGATCGCCGCACTTGCGCGCCATCTGTCCTGAATTTGCTAATTTAGTGATAGTCTTACGGAAATCTTACGCCGAACCATCAGAACCTAAACCAAGGTATAGGGTGGTTCTACCTAAACACTGCCGTGGTTAATCTGCGTCTAGTGGTTCGCGGCATATGGTCGCGTTTACCCTGTGTGGGCAAGTCGGGCGGGCGGTCTTCCGGAAAACGGAGACGCCGGGCCGCAAGCAAACGCAAGGGAGACGCACATGGCCTCGGCCCATCAGACCAATCTGCATCTGCACTATGTTCCGACGCCGGACGAGCCGGAGGTGCTGGTCGTCGGATCGGGCGGCGGCATGGTCGGGGTTTCGCGAATCCGCTGCGCGTCCGGCGGCGTCGGCCATTTCAGTCCGGCGTCCGAAGACGCGTTCCTGGTCAGCCACCATCTCTCCAACTTCCAGTCCGACGTCTGGGTCGACGGACGGCTGGTGGAGAAACCGGCCGACATCACCGGGCTGACCTCGATCCACGACTATCGCCGCAAGATCGACTGCCACATGCGCACGGCCTTCGACACGCTGACCTTCCATCTGCCCCGCGCGGCGCTGGAAAGCGCCTGTTCGGAGTCCCGCGGCGGGCGTCTGGCCGATCTCACGATCCCGCCCAGCACCCCGATGAACGATCCGACGGTGCGGGCGCTGGCATCGGCCATCCTGCCGACGCTGGAGTATCCGGAGCGGATCAGTTTGCTGTATCTGGACCATGTCTGCTCGGCGCTGGCGACCCACATCGTCACCGCCTATGGCCGGGTGAGCGAGCCCAAGCCGGGCGGGACGCTGGCGCCGTGGCAGGAAAGACGGGTGAAGGAGATGATCGCCGCCAACCTGGACGGCGACATCCGGCTGGCCGACCTCGCCGCCGAATGCCGGCTGTCGGTGGGGCATTTCGTCCGCGCCTTCCGCCGCACCGCCAACACCACGCCCTACCAATGGTTGCTGCACCAGCGGATCGACCACGCCAAGACGCTGATGCGGGACGGGTCGCAGACGCTGGCCGACGTGGCGCTGGCCTGCGGGTTTGCCGATCAGAGCCACTTCACCCGCACCTTCAGCCGGCTGGTCGGCATTTCCCCGCGCAGCTGGCGGCGACGCAACGCGGGGGCAGACACGCCGATGCCGGTGGGCCGACCGCCCTGCGCGCCTGCCGAACTTTCCCTTTGATAGAGCGAGAATGTTAGGGTGAGGGGGGATGCACTGCGTGGCTATCCCAAGAATCCTCGCCGCGCGACCCCCTCACCCCGACCCTCTCCCCGGGGGGGAGAGGGGATGGTACAGATGCTGCGCTGGGGAAAGGCCGTTTCATGGAGTCCAGTCTAGACCATCTGACGGAGGCGGGATCCGGCACCCATGCGCTGGGCGGCGACGGGGAGACGCGGCTGCTGCGGGTGACGCGGCCGGGGCAGCCCTTTCCCATCCTGGCGCGGATGGCCGATGCGGCCGCGCCGGCCGAGGCGGTGCTCGCCCGCTTCCGGCGGGAGCATGAGCTGTCCCGCCGGCTCGACCCGGCATGGGCGGTCAAGCCGCTCGATCTGCTGCGCCATGGCGCTGTGCCGGTGCTGACGCTGGCCGATCCGGGCGGGCAGCCGCTGTCGGCGCTGTCGGCCACGTCGCCGTCCATTTCCGCTGAAACCTTCCGCCAGCGGCTGACCCTGGCGATCCGAATCGCCGGGGCGGTGGCGCAGCTGCATCGCCGCGGGCTTCTGCATGGCGATCTGCGGCCCTTCAACCTGCTGGTGGCGGAGGACGGTGCGGTGCGCCTGACCGGTTTCGGCCGCGCCGCCGACCTGTCGGACCCGCAGCGCCACGAGGTCGAGCGGCCGGCGGCGCTGCTGCCCTATATGGCGCCAGAACAGTCGGGGCGGATGAACCGGCCGGTCGACTGCCGCAGCGACCTGTATGCTCTGGGCGTCACGCTGTACGAGCTGTTCACCGGCGAGCTGCCCTTTGCCGCCCGCGATCCGATGGAATGGGTGCACAGCCATCTCGCCCGCGCGCCGATTCCGCCGGCCAGCCATGCCCCCGACCTGCCGCCGGCCATTGCCGACATTCTGCTGCGGCTTCTCGCCAAGATGGCGGAGGATCGATACCAGACCGCCGACGGCCTTGTCCGCGACCTCACCCATGCCCTTCAGCTGTGGGACGCGCAAGGCGGTATCCCCGCCTTCCCGGCCGGCCGGCGCGACCTGCCGGAAGGGCTGGAGCCGCCGCCGTCGCTCTATGGGCGGGAGGAGCCGGTCGCCGCCCTCCAGGCCGCCTTCGACCGCGTCGCCGGCCGTGGCCGGATGGGCATCGTCCTGATTTCCGGCCGGTCCGGCGTCGGCAAGTCGGCGGTCGTCCATGCGCTGGAGGAGCAGTTGGTGCCGCCGCGTGGCCTGTTCGCCGCCGGCAAGTTCGACCAGGGCCGGCGCGATCTGCCCTATGCCAGCCTTGCCGAGGCTTTTCGCGGGCTGGTCACCCGCATCCTGGCCCTGCCAGTCCCGCACCGCGACCAGTGGTGCCGCGGGCTGGCGGAGGCGGTGGGCGACGGCGGCGCGCTGATGACCGCGCTGATCCCCAACCTCGCCCTGCTGATCGGTGAACAGCCGGCGGTGCCGCCGCTGCCGCCGCAGGAGGCGCAGAACCGTTTCGACCTGCTGTTCCGCCGGGTGCTCCAGCTGTTCGCCCGTCCCGACCACCCGCTGGTGCTGTTCCTCGACGATCTGCAATGGCTGGACCGCGCGACGCTGGACCTGCTGGATCGGCTGGTCGCCGACGGCGGCATCGGCCATCTGCTGCTGGTCGGCGCCTACCGCAGCGACGAGGTGGGGGCCGACCACCCGCTGGCCGCCCTGCTGGAGCGGATCAGGGGCTCTGCTTCCGAACCGGCCGGTGTGGAGATCGATTTCTGTGAGATCGCGCTGGGGCCGCTGTCCTCCGGCGATCTGCGCCGGATGGTCGCCGACAGCCTGGGCCGCAAGCCCGAGGAGGTGGCGGCGCTGGCGGCCCTGCTGGAGGAGCGGACCGGCGGCAACGCCTTCTTCGCCGTGCAGCTTCTGACCGCGCTGGAGCGGTCCGGCCGGCTGTGGTTCGACCGCGAGGCCAGGCGCTGGGACTGGGATATGGCGGCGGTGGAGACGGCGCGGTCGGGCGCCGGCATCGCCACGCTGATGACCGAGCGGCTGGGCGCCTTTCCCGCCGGGGCGCGCGACCTGCTGGCCCGGCTCGCCGCGCTCGGCGCCAGCGCGCCGCTGGCCACCCTGGCGCTGGCCGCCGGCCTGACCGAGGCGGAGGCCGAGCGAAACCTGGAACCGGTGCTGGCCGAAGGGCTGATCCTGCGCATCGACGGGGGATACCGTTTCCTCCACGACCGGGTGCAGGAGGGGGCCTATGCCCTGGTGCCGGCGGAGGGGCGCGGCAGGCTGCATCTCGACATCGCCCGCGCCCTGCACCGCGGGTTCGCGGCCGATCTGTCGGGGGAGCGGCTGTTCGCGCTGGTCGGCCAGTATGACCGCTGCCTGTCGCTGATCCAGGACGGGCGCGAGCGGGAGGAGGTGGCGACCCTGCACCTCGCCGCCGGGCATCAGGCCAAGGCGGCCAGCGCCCACGGCTCCGCCCTCGCCTATGCCTTGGCGGGGTTGCGCCTGCTGGAGGGTGGCCAGTGGGAGCGGCGGCACCGGCTTGCCTTCGCGCTGGAGCATCTGCAGGCCGAGTGCGAGTTCCTCAGCGGCGACCTGCGGCGGGCGGAGCTGCGGCTTCAGGGGCTGGTCGGGCGGGCCGAATGTCCGGCCGACCGCGCCGCCATCACCGCGCTGCTGGTCACCGTCTACACCGCCATCGACCGCAGCGACCGCGCCATCGACGCCTGCCTCGCCTATCTGCGCGGCGCCGGGATCGACTGGCCGGCCCATCCGCCGGCGGCGCTGGCGCAGAAGGAATATGCGGACCTGCGCGCGGCCATTGGCGACCGGCCCGTCGCCTCGCTGGCGGCGCTGTCGGCGGTGAGCGACCCCGACAGCCGGGCGACCATGGACGTGCTGGCCGCAGCCTTGCCGCCCGCCTTCTTCAGCGACCGCAATCTGGTCTGCCTGATCCTCTGCCGGATGGCGAACCTGACGCTGCGGCATGGGCGCAGCGACGCCTCCGCGCTGGGCTTCGCCTATCTCGGCATGATGGCCGGGCCGTACTTTGGCGATTACGCCGCCGGATACGAGTTCGGCCGGCTCGGCTATGATCTGGCGGAGCGGCAGGGGCGGACGCGCTACCGGGCGCGGGTGCTGATGACCTTCGCCTATCATGTCGTGCCCTGGACCCGCGACATCCGCAGCGAGCGCCCCCTGCTTCTGCGCGCGTTCGAGGAGGCGCGGGAGGCGGGGGACGTCACCTATGGCGGCTTCACCAGCGTGACGCTGGTCACCAGCATGCTGGCGTCGGGCGACCCGCTGGCGACGGTGCAGCGCACGGCGGAGGCGCGGCTCGCCTATGTGCGGCAGGTGAAGTTCGGTCTGTGCGCCGACATCCTGACCACGCAGCTGCAACTCGTGCGCGCCCTGCGCGGGCGGACCGACGCGCTGGGGTCCTTCGACGGCAACGGCTTCGACAATGCCGCCTTCGAGGCGCGGCTGCTGGCCAACCCCAGCCTGGACATCGCCACCTGCTGGCACTGGATTCGCACGCTTCAGCTCCGCTGCATCGCCGGCGAGATGGCGGCCGCGGTCGAAGCGGCGGAGCGGGCCGAAGGGCTGCTGTGGACCACGTCCGGCCATTGGGAGATGGCGGAGTTCCATTTCCACGCCGCCCTCGCCAGGGCTGGCGCGATGGACGGCGCGGAACCGGAAGAGCGCGCCCGTCACGCCGTCGCGCTGTCCCGCCACCTGGGCCAGCTGCGCGAATGGGCCGGCCACAGCCCGGACAGCTTCGACGCGCGCTTCGCCTTGGTGGAGGCGGAGGCGGCCCGCAGCCAGGGGCGGACCGAAGACGCCATGCGCGGCTATGACCGCGCGGTCCAGGCCGCCCGCCGCACCGCGCTGCCGCATGTGGAGGCGCTGGCCCAGGAATGCGCCGCCGGCCTTTACCGCCGCATGGGCCTGCCGACGCTGGAACTGGCCTGCATCCGCGAGGCGGCGGACCGCTATGGCCGCTGGGGGGCGGCGGCCAAGGTCCGGCAGCTCGCCCGGCGCTATCCGTCGCTTGCCCTGGAGCCGGCCGAGGCGGCGGTGCCGGAGGCGCCGCGCGGCTTCGACGGCGTCGATCTGGCCTCCCTGCTGGAGACGCTGCGCGCCGTCTCCGACCAGTCGGGGGTGGAGCAGCTGACCACCACCCTGCTGACCCTGGTGCTGGAGCATGCCGGGGCCAGCCGCGGCCTGCTGATCCTCGCCCGCGGCGAGCGGCTGCGGGTGGAGGCGGAGGCGACCACCGGGCTTTACGGCGTGTCAGTCCGGCTGGTGCAGGAGGATGCCGACCGCTTCCCGCTGCCCCACGCCATCATTCACGGCGCCATCCGCGACCAGGAGGCGGTGATCGTCGACGACACCCGCGCCGCCGGTCCGCTGTCCGCCGACCCCTATTTCCACGAGACGGAGGCGCGGTCGATCCTGTGCCTGCCGCTGGTCCGCCGCCGCCGGGTCGTCGGGCTGCTGCATCTGGAGAACGCGCTGGCGACCTACGCCTTCACGCCGCAGCGGGTCAATGTGCTGACCCTGCTGGGCGCCCAGGCGGCGGCATCGCTGGAGACGGCGACGCTGGAGGAGAAGGACGCGCTGCTGAAGGAAATCCACCACCGGGTGAAGAACAACCTGCAGCTCGTCACCAGCCTGCTGAACCTCCAGGCGCGCCGGATCGAGGACAAGGCGGTGGCCGCCCTGTTCGCCGACAGCCGCGACCGCGTGCGGTCGATGGCCCTGGTCCATGAGAGCCTCTATCGCCTGGGCAACTTCGCCCGCGTGCCGATGCGTGAGCATCTGGACTCGGTCTGCGCCCACCTGTTGCGCGCCTATTCCCGCCATGCCGGGGCGGTGCGGCTGGAAACCGAGATGGACGACCTGAAGCTGGACCTCGACCGCGCGGTGCCCTGCGGGCTGATCGTCAACGAACTGGTCTCCAATGCGCTGAAGCACGCCTATCCGGGCGGGCGGGGCGGGGTGCTGCGCGTGGTGCTGACGACGGACGGCCGGGACTGCCGGCTATCCGTTCGGGACGACGGCGTGGGCTTGCCCGAAGGTTGCGATCCCGATAGGATGGACTCCGTAGGTTTCCAGCTTGTTTCGGATTTGAGCAGTCAGTTGCACGGAACTCTGAAATACAGCTTCAACACAGGCGCCGAATTCATCGTCACCTTTCCTTTGAAGGGGCGCAATCGGGGAAGTGAATGATCGCGGCACGCATCCTGATCGTCGAAGACGACCGCATCGTTGCGCGCGATATTCAGCATCAACTGTCCCGCATGGGGCATGTGGTGGTCGGCATGTCGGCCAGCGGCGAGGATGCCGTCCGGCAGGCGTGCAGCCAGCAGCCCGATCTTGTCCTGATGGACATCCGGCTGGAAGGGGAGATGGACGGGATCGAGGCGGCGCGGCGGATCCGCGATGCCCACCGGATTCCCATCGTCTTCCTGACCGCTTACGCCAATGACGAGGTGGTGCATCGCGCCAGCCTGACGGAGCCGTTCGGCTATCTGCTGAAGCCCTTCGAAGAGCCGCAGATGCGCACCGTCATCCAGATGGCGCTGTACAAGCACGCCAGCGACACCCGGCTGCGGCTCAGCGAGCGGCGCTATGCCGCCACGCTGGCCAGCATCCGCGACGGCGTCATCCTGAGCAACCGCGACGGCCGGGTCGATTTCATGAACCGGGCGGCGGAGACAATGACCGGCTGGACCGCCGCGGAGGCCGCCGGGCAGCCGCTGTCCGCCGTCTTCGTCGCGGTGGACGAGGAAACGCTGGAGCCGCTGGAGGATTTCTCCGCCGTCGTCCTGCGCAGCGGCGATTTCGCCCCGCCGGAACGCCAGTCCCGGCTGCTGCCCCGCGATGGCGACGAGCCGGCCGGAATTGTCGTGGAGGAGCGATGCTCGGCCATCATCGACGATCGCAATGAACTGGTCGGCTCCATCCTGGTGTTCCGCGATCTGACTCAGCGCCGCCGGATCGCGGAGGCGTTGCGAACGGCGCAAGCCGACCTTGCCCATATCGGCCGGCTGACCATGATGGGCGAGCTGGCCGCTGCGGTCGCGCATGAGGTGAACCAGCCGCTGATGGCCATCGTCACCAATGCCGGCACTTGCCTGCAGCATCTGTCGCAGCCACAGCCCGACCTCGATAAGACCCGCGTGGTGGTGGAGCGGATCGTGCGCGACGCCCAGCGGGCCGGCGATGTCGTCCGCAGCATCCGCGCGCTGGCCCGCCGCACCCCGGCAGACCCCGGCTGGGTCGACATCAGCGCGCTGGTCGCCGACACGCTGGAACTGGTGCGGGCGGAGCTGCGCCGCGCCCGCGTCATCGTGGAAACCGACCTGCAGGCCGAACCGCCCTGGGTCCATGGCGACCGGGTGCAGTTGCAGCAGCTGGTCCTCAATCTGGTGATGAACGCCATCGAGGCGATGTCGGCGGAGGATTTGCCGGAACGGCGCCTGCGCATCGTCACCGGCAGCGATGAGGGCTGGTTCCGCGTCCGGGTCGAGGACAGCGGGCCGGGCCTCGGCGAAGCCGATGTCGACGCCATCTTCCGCGCGCTGTACACCACCAAGCCCGACGGGTTGGGCATGGGCCTGTCGATCAGCCGGTCGATCGTCGAACTGCATGGCGGACGGCTGACCGCGACGCCCGGCGCGTCCGGCGGAAGCGTGTTCGAATTCGTGCTGCCCGTATCGCCCGGAGGCAAGTGATGGGGAGGAAGGCGGAAGCTGTGGTGGCGGTCGAGACCGTCGTCATCATCGACGATGACGAAGCCGTCCGCGAAGCGCTGGAGGGGCTGCTCGAGTCCGTCGGGCTGCAGGTGAAGAGCTACGGCTCGGTGCAGCAGTATGTCGACCAGCGCCCGGCCATCGATGTCGGCTGCATGGTGCTCGACGTGCGGCTGCCGGGGCGCAGCGGCCTGGATTTCCAGGCGGAGCTTGCGCGGTCCGGCAACAGCCTGCCGGTGATCTTCATCAGCGGCCATGCCGACGTGCCGATGTCGGTCCGCGCCATGAAGGCGGGGGCCTTCGAGTTCCTGACCAAGCCGGTCCATCACCAGGAATTGCTGGACGCCATCCACGCCGCCATCGCCGCCCATGGCGAGCGCCGCTGCCAGGAGCGCGGCCTGAGCACGCATCGCGCCCGCTTCGAGACGCTGACCGCGCGCGAACGCGAGATCACGCTGATGGTGGTGTCCGGCCTGCGCAACAAGCAGATCGCCGACGATCTCGGCCTCAGCGAGGCGACGGTGAAGCTGCATCGCGGGCAGGCGATGCGCAAGATGGAGGCCCGCTCCGTCGTCGAACTGGTGCGCATGGTCGACGGACTGACCACGACGGCAGACGGGCGAGGTCAGTAAGGTCGGCGCCACGTGACCATTGGCGGGGTCGGTCGGCAGGCGCTGTCCCTGCGCGATCGGCGGAGGAGTTCCTTCGCCATGAACGGGCGGCCTGAGACCGCCTGAAGGCCGAAGACCACCGGTCCGCCGGATCCGCCACGGGTCCGGCGCTCATTTGAACGCCAGCAGGATCACCCCGGCGGCGATCAGCACCACGCCCAGCCAGTTCGGACCGGACAGCTTCTCGCCCAGGAACAGCACGCCGAACAGGGCGACCAGCACGACGCTGAGCTTGTCGACCGGCGCCACCTGGGACGCCGGGCCGAGCTTCAGCGCGCGGAAATAGCACAGCCAGGATGCTCCGGTGGCGAGACCGGACAGCAGCAGGAACAGCCACGTCCTGCCCGACACCGCCGACGGCGACAGCGATTGGCCGGAGGCAACGACGATGCCGATCAGCATCACGAAGATGACGGCGGTTCGGATCAGCGTTGCCATGTCGGAACCGACGCCTTCGACGCCGACCTTGGCGAAGACGGCGGTCAGCGCGGCGAAGCAGGCCGACAACAGCGCCCACAGCATCCAGGACGGAAGCAGGCCATCTGTCATTTTCTTGGTTTCCTTCAGCTTTCCGATTCCCTGTGCGTCAGGGCACGCGCACCCGGTCGATCTGCTCCGGATTGGGAGTGCCGTTCGCACGCAGCAGCACCGCCTCGCCCGATGCCGGAAAGATGCCGGTCAGGGCGGTGACGGTGACCTGATGGGTGACCAGCACCACCGGCTTGCCGTCGCGCGGCAGGTCGGCCAGGAACTGGCGCAGCTGGGTGGTTCTGTCCTTCTCCTCCTCCTGCCGGCCGAAGAAGGAGTTGAGGGCCGGCATCTCCTTCACCGGGCCGAGGTCGAGCAGGCGGGCGGTCTCCAGGCAGCGGCACCATTGGCTGGACAGAACCTGGGCCTGATCGACGCCGAGCTGCCGCAGCCGCTCGCCGATCCGTGTCGCCTGGGCCCGTCCGGCATCGCCGAGAGTGCGCTGGGTGGCGCAGTCGTCCAGCTTGAAGTCCGGCGGATCGCCGGTGCCGGGCGCTTCCGCATGGCGCATCAGCACGACGAGGCCGGCCGTCTCCAGCGCAGCGGCGGGCGCCGCCATCGGCGCCGCCAAAAGGGCGGCGGTGGACAGGGTCATCAGGATGCGGCGGCTCAAGCTGGGCATTGGCATCTCCGTTGGGGAGCGGCGCCCGGCTTTCTCCTGCCGGGACTGCGGCTCACCCCATGTGGACCGAGAATGCCCGACGGGAGCGAGTGCGTCATCATGGCCCGCAGCCGTCTGCTCAACACCCGATCCCGTCACCTTGTTGCCGCCGGCTTCGCCGTCACGGCGGCGGTCGCCCTGCCCCGCCCTGGCGTCGGGACGGCTGATCGCCTACCTGTAGCCTCAAGCCTGTTCGACGAAGTCGGTGCGGCGGGTCACGCTTTCCCAGGCGTCGATTTCCGCGATCACGGCGTCGAGCTTGGCGCGGGCCCGGTGGAGGGCGTCGGACCCCAGCAGCAGATGGAGCGGCGGGCTTTCGGAACGGACGGCGGCCAGGATGGCCTGCGCCGCGCGATCCGGGTCGCCGAGCTGACGGCCGGCCATGCCGTCGAAAGCCGATGACATCCGCCCGACGCTGTCGGCGTAGGCCGCGTCTTCGGCAGCGCTCTTGCGGATCGAATGGGTCGATAGGAAGTCGGTACGGAAGGCGCCGGGCGCCACTGCCGTCACTTTGATGCCGAGCGGACCGACCTCCTGCGCAAGACTGGAGGACAATCCCTCCAGGGCGTGTTTGGCCGCTGCGTAGAGACCGGAACCGGCGCCGGGCGCCCGTCCGGCGATGGACGTGACGTTGACGATGTGCCCTGTCCCCTGGGCGCGCAGGCGGGGCAGGGCGGCGCGGATGATGCGGAAGGGGGCGAACACGTCGACCGCGAACAGCCGGGCGACCTCGTCGTCGCTCGCCTGTTCGACCGCCCCCAGCAGGCCGTAGCCCGCATTGTTGACGATCACGTCGATGCGGCCGGCGAGCGCGAAGGCCTGGCCGACGGCGGCCTCGGCGGCATTGCCGTCGGCGAGATCGGCGGTCAGGACATGCAGGGTGCCGTGCTCAACTGAGAGGTCCGGCCTGCCGCTGCGGACGGTGCCGATGACGGTGTCGCCCTCCGCAAGGGCCGCCTTGGCGAGTGCCAGCCCAAGGCCGCGCGAGATGCCGGTGATGAACCATGTGGTCATGGGAAGTCTCCTTTCGCGTCCAGAGATACATCCGGTGACCGGTTAACAGAATAACCGGATTTCTGATGAAACTTGTAAGTCTTGCTAAAAAATGGTTTCCTAACGTTATGGATCCCTTGCTCTCCGGCAGCGACTACAACCAGCTTCGCGCGTTCCTCGCCGTCGGCGAGACGCTGAGTTTCAGCCGCGCGGCAGAGCGGCTGGGCGTTTCCCCCTCGGCGCTCAGCCAATTGGTGCGCGGGTTCGAGGAGCGGGTGGGCGTGCGGCTGCTCAACCGGACCACGCGCAGTGTCGCGCTGACCGACGCCGGTGAGAATCTGTTCCGGCGCGTCCAGCCGGCCATCTCCGAACTCGGCGACGCCATCGGGCAGGTGCGCCGGTATCGCGAACGCCCGTCCGGCATTGTGCGCGTCCACAGTTTCCGCGCGGCGGCGGAACTCTACATCGAGCCGATGCTGGCGTCCTTCGCCCGAGACTTTCCGGACGTCGTGCTGGACATCACGCTGGACGATGCGGTTGTGGATCTGGTGGCCGGCGGCTTCGATGCGGCCATCCGGATCGGCGAAGTGATCGACCGCGACATGGTCGCCATGCGTCTCGGTCCGGACCTGCGGCAGATCGCCGTGGCGTCGCCCAAATATCTCGATCTTCATGGCCGGCCGGCTCATCCGCGCGATCTGGTCGGCCATCGCTGCATCCGCTGGCGCTGGCCAGGGCATGTGATGCCCTACGCCTGGGAGTTCTTCGGCAACGGCTCCTGGTTCGAGGTGGCGGTCGAGGGGCCGCTGATCTTCAACGACAAGGACATGGCGTTGCGCGCGACCCTGCGGGGAATCGGGATCGGCTTCTGCGTTGAGGATGCGGTGGCCGGCCATATCGCAACGGGAGAGCTGGTTCCGCTGCTGGAGAACTGGTCCGCAGCCTTTCCCGGCCGGTTCCTGTGCTATCCGCGCCAGCGGCAAATGGCCCCGGCCTTGCGGGCCTTCATCAACGCGGTCCGCGCGATCGATTCCAATGGGGTCGATTTCAGGGCGATCGATTCCGGGGCGATCGATTCCAGGGCGGTCGCTCTCAGGACGGACGACGATGTGGATGCCTGGCCCCGGCAGGAGGATCGTCGCCGTCCTTGAAACCCGTGCCGTTGCCCGGGCAGAGTGGCGGCAACGCTTCCGACCCGAAGGACATTGGCCTTGAACACCCTGGGACGCTCCATCGCGCTCGCCCTGTCCCTTTTCGTCTGGGGGGCCGGATCGGGAGAGGCCGCGGCGGACAAGCGGGTGGCGCTGGTGATGGGCAACAGCAGCTATCACCATGCGCCGCGGCTGCCCAACCCGGTGAACGATGCCAAGGCGATGGCCGAGTCCCTGCGCGCGGCCGGATTCGAACTGATCGGCGGAGAGCCGCAGCTCGACCTTGACCGGGCGGGGACCGAAAAGGCGATCCGCAGCTTCGGCGCGAAGCTGGCCGGCGCCGATGTCGGGCTGTTCTTCTATGCCGGGCACGGCATGCAGGCCCGCGGCACCAACTATCTTCTGCCGGTCTCCGCCAATCTGGAGAAGGAGGCCGATGTCCGGTACGAGCTGATCGACGTCGCCATGGTGCTGGACGAGATGGCGCTGGCGGAAAGCCGGCTGAACATCGTCATCCTGGACGCCTGCCGCAACAACCCCTTCGGCGGGCGCGGCCTGCGCGCGGCGTCGCCCGGTCTGGCCCAGATGCAGGCGCCGGCCGGCACGATCATCGCCTATGCGACCCAGCCCGGTGCGGTGGCGGCCGACGGCGCGGGGGCCAACAGCCCTTATACCGAGGCGCTGTCGAAGGCCATGCTGAAACCGGGGGAGGCGGTGTTCGACGTTTTCAACGATGTCGGCATCACGGTGAAGCGCAACTCGGGTGGCGTCCAGCAGCCTTGGGTTTCGGCCTCCCCCATCGAGGGGCGGTTCTATTTCCTGGGGCCGACCACGGTGGTGACGGCGCCCCCGGCCGATGCGCCGGCCGCCGGGGCCGCCACGGCTGCCGACAAGGAAACGCTGTTCTGGGACAGCATCAAGGGCAGTTCCAACCGTGGCCTGTTCGAAGCCTATCTGAAGCAGTTCCCGCAAGGCACCTTCGCCCCGATCGCCGAGGCGCGGGTCGCCGAACTGGGCGGTGCGGCGAGCGCAGCCGCTACGACGGAGCGGGCGCCGGTGTCGGTCGCCGCGCTCGCCGCCCCGCCGGTGCCGGTACCAGCCCCCGTTCCGGCCCCGGTCCCGGCTCCGGCAACCGCGCCGATGGATGTGTCGGCGATCCCCTATCTTAGCGGCAAGTCGCGGGCCGCGCTGTCCACGTATCCGGGACTGCCGTCGCCCAAGGCGCTGGCGATCTCGACGAAGGGGAACTACGCCTACTTCTCCAACAAGTCCAACAGCCGGACCGAGGAGGACGTGAAGCGCAGCGCCCTGCAATATTGCCAGTACCGGGCGGAGGAGCCCTGCACCCTCTATGCGGTCGGCGACGCGGTGGTGATGGAGGGCAAGCGTTTCGTCCCGATGCCGGTGGAGATCCTGGGCTCCGGCCGCTTCGATCCGGCGCGCGTGCCCTTCGTCAGCGAACACACGCGTAAGGTCGGCATGGTCAACTACCAGCGCAATCCCGGACACAAGGCTCTTGCCCTGACGCTGACCGGCCGCTGGGCGTCGGTGTGGGACCGCGACAGCGAGGAGGAGGCCGGCACCGCGGCGGTGGAGAAGTGCGAGCAGGCCGGCGGCAAGGAGGAGTGCATGCTCTACGCCGTCGGCGACACGGTTGTCCTCGACGAGCTGCCGGGCGAGCAGGAGGACGAGGAGGAGGACTGAGCGGAAAGGCCGGAACGCCGCGCCGCCGGTCAGCGCCGGCCGACCGACGCATCGCACTGTCTCTGGTGATTTGCGGCGTCATGCCCGACACTGAGCGTCAGTCGGAGATGGACCGGGATTGACGGGATGAGCGGGTGGCGGAGCGTGCCGGCGTCGTGGATCGCGCGGAACCGGTCAAAGCTGGTGCATGCCCTGCGGATGACCGTCTCCACCCTGGCGACCTTCCTGCTGGCGGAGGCGCTGGACCTGCCGCAGGGTTTCTGGGCGGTGATCACGGCGCTGATCGTCACCCAGAGCAATGTCGGCGGATCGCTGAAGGCGGCGCTGGACCGCTTCGTCGGATCGCTGGTCGGCGTGGCCTATGGCGGGGTGATCGGCCTGCTGATCCCGCACACCGACGGGCTGATGCGTGCCGTGGCGCTTCTGGCGGCGGTGGCGCCGCTGTCCTATCTCGCCGCCATGTCGGCCGGCTTCCGCATTGCGCCGATCACCGCGATCATCGTGCTGCTGGGCACCGCCGGGGCGAACCTCGGTCCGCTCAGCTTCGCCACCGACCGGATGCTAGAGGTCGGGCTCGGCTGCCTCGTCGCCATCCTGGTCTCGCTGCTGGTGGCGCCGGCCCGCGCCTCCCGCTCCGTGCTGGACACGGCGGCTGAGGTGGCGCGGCTGATGGCCGACCAGCTCGACGCGCTGGCCGTCGCCGACGACGCCTCCCAGGCGACCATGAACCGGCTGGTTGTGCGCACCCGGCAAGCCCTGACCCGGTTGGAAACCCTGGTGGGGGAAGCGGCGCGGGAGCGGCGGAGCCGGCTGGCCGACATGCCCGATCCCGATCCGCTGCTGCGCACGCTGATGCGGTTGCGGCATGACGTGGTGATGCTGCGCCGGGCGGTGGGGGAGCCGCGGCAGGACATCCCCGACCGCGACGTCTGCCCCGACTGGACTCCGGTCGCCGCGGCGGGAGCGGCCATTCTGCGTGGTCTGGCCGATGCATTGGCCACCGGTCGGCCGCCCGACCGCTCCACCGCGCTCGCCGATGCGCTGGCGGCCTATCGCAGCGGCATCGACCGCACGCGGGCCGAAAGGCAGACTCGCCACATGCCGACCGACTGGCTGTGGCGGATGTTCGGCACCGGCTTCGTGCTAGAGCAGTTCCGCCGCAATCTGGACGACCTCGTCGAACGGACCGCCGACTTCGCCGCCCATGGGTAGGCGGTGGTGAAAGGCGGTTCCGCCCGATCAGCGGTCGCCCAGATCGTGCTCGATCTCGGTCACCAGCCGCTCGGCGCATTTAAAGGCCAGATGGCGGTCGTCGTCGCTCATTCCCTGCATCGGGTCGGACTGGGCCGGGAAGGACTCCGACCGGCAGAGCCGGCGGCCCGAGGCGCAGACCATCACTTCGTAGTGGCGGCTGTCCTCGTTGAACAGGCACTCGGACTCGAAGCCCTTGGCGTCGGTCTCGGTCCACATGATCGTCTTGCTCATCGTCCGGCTCCTTCAGGTCTTGGGTCGGCGTGGTTGATTTATTTGGCGTTCGCCATGGCGACCGCGGTGTCGGCCATCCGGTTGGAGAAGCCCCACTCGTTATCGTACCATGCCATGACGCGAACGAAATTGCCGTCCACAACCTTCGTCTCCATGCTGGCGAAGGTCGAGCTGTTCGGGTCGTGGTTGAAGTCCGACGACACCAGATCCTCGTCATAGGCGGCGAGGATGCCCTTCAGCGGGCCGTTGGCGGCATCGGAGATCGCCTTGGTGATCTCTTCGACCGAGGTGGCGCGCTTGGCGGTGAACTTGAAGTCGACGACCGACACGTTCGGGGTCGGCACGCGCATGGCGGTGCCGTCCAGCTTGCCTTTCAGCTCCGGCAGGACCTTGCCGACGGCCTTGGCGGCGCCGGTGGAGGTCGGGATCATGTTCAGGGCCGCGGCACGGGCGCGGTGCAGGTCCTTGTGGTTGGTGTCGACGATCCGCTGGTCACCCGTGTAGGAGTGGATCGTGGTCATGAAGCCCTTCTCGATGCCGACAAGGTTGTTCAGCACGAAGGCCACCGGGGCCAGGCAGTTGGTGGTGCAGGAGGCGTTGGAGACGATTCGGTGCTCGGCGGTCAGCTTGTCGTGGTTGACGCCGTAGACGACGGTGATGTCCTCGTCGGTGGCCGGGGCCGAAATCAGCACCTTCTGCGCACCGGCTTCCAGATGCTTGGCGGCATCGGCGCGCTTGGTGAAGATGCCCGAGCATTCCATGGCGATCTCGACATTGAGATCCTTCCACGGCAGCTTGGCCGGGTCACGCTCCTGCACGACCTTGATGGAGTGGCCGTTGACGATGAGCACGCCGCCCCCGTCTTCAGATTGGGCCGTCTCGATGGTGCCGGGGAAGCGGCCGTGGACGCTGTCGTACTTCAGCAGGTGCGCGTTGGCCTTCAGATCGGCGAGGTCGTTGATCGCCACGACCTCCACGTCCTTGCGGCCGCTCTCGTAGATGGCGCGCAGAACCAGACGGCCGATGCGGCCAAACCCATTGATCGCTACCCGTACAGCCATGATGTGCTCCAGTCGTTCCGTTGCGGTCTCGTGCCGGTTGGGGCGGAGACTCGTGTCAACCAGGGAAAGCGGGCTTCAACCCGCAGAGATTGCAATTTCCGTTCAGGCGGGAACGGCGCGCGGCGACATCGCATCCAGCCATGCCGGCAGGGCGTCGCGGGTGGTCAGCTCGCTGAAGCGGTCCTCCACCCCGGCCGCGGCCAGCGCCGCGATGGTGTCGTCGCCGGCCGCCACCGAGCGCAGGCCGGCGTCGCGGGTGCGCCGGGCGATGAACCACGCCAGCGCGTCGGTGCCGCCGTCGAAGGGGGCGATCTCGCAGACGCCGAGCGGGCCGGTCCAGACGACCGTCCGGGCGGCTTCGACGCAGGCGGTCAGCCGGGCCGCCGTCGCCGGGCCGATGTCGAGGACCATGTCCTCCGGCCCGATGGCGGCGCAGGAAACGATGCGGTCCTCCGCCCCCTTCCGCGCCTCGGTCGCCACCACCACGTCGACCGGCAGCAGCACCTCGCAGCCGCAGGCCTTCGCCCGGTCCAGCAGTTTGCGCGCGCCGTCGACCAGATCGTAGTCGCACAGCGAGGCGCCCATGTCGGTGCCGGTCGCCGCCAGGACGCTGTTGGCGATGCCGCCGCCCAGCGCCAGCACGTCGACCCGCGTCACCAGCCGGACCAGCAGGTCCAGCTTGGCCGACAGGTTCACACCGCCGACGATGGCGCAGACCCCGTTGCCGGGCCGTCCCGTCTTGTGGGCCGGGGTCCTGCCTCCCGTGTCGCGGCCGCCCGCGATCAGGCGAAGCCGGCTGGTCAGGTGCGGAGCCGGGCTGCCTTGGGCATCGATCGTAAGCATGATGCCTGTCCTTTCCTTCAAACCAGTCTCGTTGTCGGTGCCGCGCGTCGCGGTGGGAGGGGGGATGCTGCGCCTTCGATTTCGCGGCGCCGGGTTTCGCGGTAGAGGATCAGCAGGCCGCTGCCGATCACCACCGTGGCGCCGATCACCACATGCGGAGCCGGCACGTCGCCCCAGACCAGCCAGCCGAGGACCGACGCATAGATCAGGCTGGCGTAGCTGAAGGGTCCGACCACCACCGCCCTGGCCAGCGCATAGGCCCGCGTGCTGAAATACTGCGCGCCGCCGCCGGCGATCCCCATCGCCACCATCAGGGCCAGCGCATGCCCGTCCGGCGTCGTCCAGCCCAACGGCAGGGCCAGCGCGCTGAGCAGGGTGGAGATCACGGTGAAGTAGAAGACCGTGGTCACCGGCCGTTCCGTACGGCCCAGCTGGCGCATGGCGATCATCGCCAGGGCGTAGCAGACCGCGGCGACGAGCGCGACCAGCGCCCCGCGGTCGAGCATGCCGGCGCCGGGCTGCACCATGATGAGCACGCCGGCGAAGCCCACCACCACCGCCCCCCAGCGGAAGGCGCCAACCTTTTCCCCCAGCAGCGGCACCGACAGCGCGGTCAGGAACAGCGGGGCGGAGTAGGAGATCGCCACCGCATTGGCCAGCGGCATCAGGTGATAGGCCCAGAACAGCAGCACCATCGACGCCAGACCGATGACCGCCCGCCACAGATGCCCCTGCCAATGGTCGGTGTGCAGGCAGCTCCGCCCGCCCGCCGCGGCGACCATGGCGACCGCCGGCAGCAGGGCGAACAGGTTGCGGAAGAAGGTGACCTCGCCCAGCGGATAGCTCTCCGCCAGCAGCTTGGCCAGCGCGTTCATGACGGTCATCAGGACCATCGCCAGCAGCATCGACAGGATGCCGAGCCGGACGTTTTCCGGAGGGGTGGCGATGGGGGATGTGGGGGGCTGTTCCATGATGATGTTTCCGATCTCCCTCTCCCCCCGGGGAGAGGGTCGGGGTGAGGGGGATGCACAGCGTGGCTATCCCGAGAATCCTCGCCCTGCGACCCCCTCACCCTAACCTTCTCCCCGGGGGGGAGAGGGGATCCCGCGTGCGGGAGAGGGATCTGCTGGAGGGGAGAGGGCGCTCAGGCCGCCCGGCTCAGCTGCGTTGCGGCGATGACGCCCAGCGTGTGGCGGGCGATCATCCGTTCCTCGTCGGTCGGGATGATGAAGACCGGCACGCGGCTCTCCTGGGCGGAGATGCGGGTGGCCTTGGCGCGGTTGGCCGCCGGGTCGATGGAAACGCCGAGCCAGGACAGCTTCTCCGCCACCCGCGACCGCACCAGCGTGGAGTTCTCGCCGACGCCGGCGGTGAAGACCACCGCGTCCAGCCCGCCCATCGAGCCGGCAAGCGCCGCCACCTGCTTGGCGACGTTGTGGCAGAACAGCTCCACCGCCTCGGCGGCGGCCGGCAGGTCGGAGTTCTCCAGGTCGCGCATGTCGTTGGAGATCCCCGACACGCCCAGCATGCCCGACTTGTGGTAGAGCAGCCTTTCCAGCTCGTCGGCACCGTAGCCCTTCTCGCGCATCAGGTAGATCAGCACGCCGGGATCGATGGCGCCCGGCCGGGTGCCCATCGGCACGCCGTCCAGCGCGGTGAAGCCCATGGTGGTGTCGACGCTGTGCCCGGCGCGCATGGCGCACAGGCTGGCGCCGCTGCCGAGATGGCAGACCACGACATGCGCGTTCGCCAGTTCCGGCGCCACCTGCGGCAGGCGGTGGGCGATGTACTCGTAGCTTAGGCCATGGAAGCCGTAGCGGCGGATACCCTCCGCCGTCAGTTCGCGCGGGATGGCGAAGGTCTGCGACTGCCAGGGCTGGGTCTGGTGGAAGGCGGTGTCGAAGCAGGCGACCTGCGGCAGCGACGGGTAGACCTGGGCCAGCGCCCGCATGGCGGCGATGTTGTGCGGCTCGTGCAGGGGAGCGAGCGGGATCAGCTCCTCCAACTGGTCGAGCACGGTCGGGGTGACGCGGACAGGCGCGGAGAAGCGGGTGCCGCCATGGACGACGCGATGGCCGGCGGCCACCAGCGTGGCGCCCTTCAACTCGTGCCGTATCCAATTGAGCAGGAAGCCAAGCAGGCCGGCGCGGTCGGCGGGGGCGACCTCGTCCAGCACCCCGTCGGCAAGGACGCGGCGCTGCGCGTCCTTGGCCTGGAAGTGGGGGGCGGTGCCGATGCCGGAGATCTGGCCGGTGACGACCGGTTCGATCTCGGCGGCGCTGCCACCTTGAAAGACGCAGAATTTGAGGCTGGAGGAGCCTGCGTTGATGACGAGGCAGGCGTCCTCGCTGGAGTTCGACAGTGCGGACATAACGGTAACGTCCTATTCGGCGGCCAGCGCGAGCTTGGGCTGGCGGTGAGCGGCGGCGACCAGCGAGGCGACGGCGCAGGAGGCGAGCCGGGCCCGCACATTGTCGGCGCGGCTGGTGAGGATGACGGGGACCTTGGCGCCCAGCACGATGCCGGCGAGGTCGGCGTTGGCCAGGAAGGACAGCTGCTTGACCAGCATGTTGCCGGCCTCCAGATCGGGGGCGAGCAGGATGTCCGGCTGGCCGGCGACGGGGGAGGTGATGCCCTTGGTGCGCGCCGCCTCGGCGGAGATCGCGTTGTCGAAGGCCAGCGGGCCGTCGAGGATGCCGCCGGTGATCTGGCCGCGGTCGGCCATCTTGCACAGCGCGGCGGCTTCCAGCGTGGTGTTGATCTTCGGGTTGATCGTCTCGACCGCCGACAGGATGGCGACGCGTGGGGTGGCGACGCCCAGCACCTTGGCGAGGTCGATGGCGTTCTGGACGATGTGGACCTTGTCCTCCAGCGTCGGGTAGATGTTGATCGCGGCGTCGGTGATCAGCAGCGTCTTGGAGTAGGTCGGCACATTCATCAGGAAGACGTGGCTGATGCGGCTGGCGGTGCGCAGGCCGGTTTCCTTCTTCACCACCTCGCCCATCAGCTCGTCGGTGTGCAGGCTGCCCTTCATCACCGCCTCGGCCTCGCCGGTGCGGGCCAGCGCCACGGCGGCGGCCGCGGCGGCGCGGCTGTGGGCGGCGTCGACGATGCGGTAGCGGGCGATGTCGAGGCCGTTGGATGCTGCGACCTTGCGGATGACGGCTTCCGGCCCGACCAGGATCGGCTCGATCAGCCCGGCCTGGGCGGCTTCGACGGCACCCTGGAGAGAGCTGGCGTCGCAGGGATAGGCGACGGCGGTGACGACCGGCGGCAGCTCGTCGCACTTGGCGAGCAGGGCGTCGTGCTTGTCGTGGCGGATCATCTGGATCTGCGGCAGCTCGTGCGCCGGACGGGCGACCTTCTGGGTCGGGGCGATCACCTCGGCGGTGCCGAGCACGACGATCTCGCCATCCTGGTTGGTGCAGACGCAGTCGAAGACGACGACGTTCCTGGCCGGACGCTTCTCGATCACGGTGACGGTGGCGGTGACGATGTCGCCGAGGCCGACCGGGCGGCGGAACTGCAGGCTCTGGCCGGCATAGAGCGAGCCGGCGCCCGGCAGATAGGTGCCCAGCACGCCGGAGATCAGCGACCCCGACCACATGCCCGGCCCGATCACCTTCTGGAACCGGCTGTCGGCGGCGAATTTGGGGTCGAGATGGGCCGGGTTGATGTTGCCCGACACCGTGGCGAACAGCTCCACATCCATCAGGGTGAGCTGGCGCGACAGGCTGGCCGACTGGCCGATCTGGATTTCGTCGAAGGTCACATTCTCGACCACGGCGCAGGCGCCATTGCCGGAAGCTTCACCACTGGCACGCATTTTTGAACACTCCGGTTGACCGGGTCGAGCAAGCGGCCCGTTTTTACGGTCCGATGGGGCGGCGTCGGGAAGGGACGGAAGCGATTGCCGTCCAGTGTTTCATCCGAGGGCGTCGCCCGTTTTGCGCTAGCGTTCTGCGCCGCGCGGGGAACCGTAGATATATTAATATATTAACTGTGCATCGCAACATGGAACTGCTGGAAAGCCCGGCCCTTGACACTTTGCCGCAGAGGGCGGCCGGTCTGCTTGGCGGGGCTTCCCCCTCCCCCCGGGGAGAGACGGGAGGAGGGGGCACAACGGCGGGACGCCTCAGCGATCAGGGCGTCCGCCGCCCGTCCTTGAAGTCCCTTCAGGTGCGTTTCCGGGCCGCCGTGATGCCCCTCCGGGGGTGGGAGAGGGCGGGCGGAGGGATTGCCGGGCAGGGGACTTCAGGAAGCTCGTGAAACTCAAGCCTTCAGAATGCCGCGGCCGGCGAAGCGGGCGGCGACGCCGAGCTGCTCCTCGATGCGGATCAGCTGGTTGTACTTGGCCAGACGGTCCGAACGGCTCAGCGAGCCGGTCTTGATCTGGCCGCAGTTGGTGGCGACGGCGAGGTCGGCGATGGTGCTGTCCTCGGTCTCGCCCGAGCGGTGCGACAGCACGGCGGTGTAGCCGGCCTTGTGCGCCATATCCACCGCTTCCAGCGTCTCCGACAGCGTGCCGATCTGGTTGACCTTCACCAGGATCGAGTTGGCGACGCCTTGGCGGATGCCCTGGGCCAGACGCTTCGGGTTGGTGACGAACAGGTCGTCGCCGACCAGCTGCACCTTGCTGCCGATGGCGTCGGTCAGCGCCTTCCAGCCTTCCCAGTCATCCTCGGCCATGCCGTCCTCGATCGAGATGATCGGGAAGCGGCCGATCAGATCGGACCAGTAGGTGACCATCTGTTCCGGCGACAGCGACTTGCCTTCGCCGGCCAGTTCGTACTTGCCGTTCTTGAAGAACTCGGTCGAGGCGGCGTCGAGCGCCAGCATGACGTCGTCGCCCGGCTTGTAGCCGGCAGCCTCGATCGCCTTCATGACGAAGCCGAGCGCCTCGTCGGTGGAGCCGATGTTGGGGGCGAAGCCGCCCTCGTCGCCGACATTGGTGTTGTGGCCGGCGTCCTTCAGCTTCTTCTTGAGCGACTGGAAAATCTCGGAACCCATGCGGATGGCGTCGGCGCCGGTCTCGGCGCCCACCGGCATGATCATGAATTCCTGGATGTCGATCGGGTTGTCGGCATGGGCGCCGCCGTTGATGATGTTCATCATCGGCACCGGCAGCAGCGAGGCGAAGGCGCCGCCGACATAGCGGTAGAGCGGCAGGCCGGCATCCTCGGCGGCGGCGCGGGCGACGGCCAGCGACACGCCGAGGATGGCGTTGGCGCCGAGCCGGCTCTTGTTCTCGGTGCCGTCCAGATCGATCATGGCGAGGTCGATGGCGCGCTGGTCGTCGGCGTCCAGACCGGCGAGCGCGTCGTAGATCTCGCCGTTGACCGATTCGACCGCCTTCAGCACGCCCTTGCCGCCGAAGCGGGACTTGTCGCCGTCGCGCAGTTCGACCGCCTCATGGGCGCCGGTGGAGGCACCCGACGGCACCGCGGCGCGGCCGAAGGCGCCGGTCTCGAGGGTGACGTCGACTTCGACGGTGGGGTTGCCGCGGCTGTCCAGGATTTCGCGGGCGTGAATCTCGGTGATGACGCTCATGGGAAGGGATGTCCGGTTTCTTGGGGGATGGCATTTCGTGAAGTGTCGGGAGACGTTTGGAGGGCGCAGCTCTCAGCGCAGCTTCGGGCGCCGGTAGATGAACCAGTAGACGGCACCCACCATCACCGCTCCGCCGATCCAGTTGCCGAGCGTGACCGCGGCGAGGTTGACCAGATAATGGCCGACCGGGATCGACGGCGCGGCGCGGCCGAGATCATGCCAGAAGCTGTCGGGCGCACCCCATTCGATCAGTAGGCCGAGCGGGACGAAATACATGTTGGCGACGCAGTGCTCGAAGCCGGCGGCGACGAAGGCGGCGACCGGGAAGGTGATCGCCAGGATCTTGTCGCCGACGCTGCGGGCGCCGAGCGCCAGCCAGACGGCGAGGCAGACCAGCACGTTGCAGAGGATGCCGAGGAAGAAGGCCTGTGTCGTTGGCAGTGAACTCTTGGCCACTGCGAAATACAGGGCGGAGGCGCCGACGGCGCCATGGCCGAAGGTGTATTGCCCGGACAGGAAGACCAGCAACGCCGTGCCGGCGGCGCCGACGAAGTTGCCGATCCACACCGTGGTCCACACCCGCAGCATCTCGCGGGCATGCAGCCGGCCGCTGGCCCAGGCCATCACCATCAGCGCATCGCCGGTGAACAGCTGCGCGCCGCCGACGATCACCAGGATCAGCCCCATGGAAAAGACCAGACCGCCCAGCAGCCGGGTCACGCCGTAGGGCAGCATGCCTTCGGCGCCCGCCATGGTGACGGTGGCGAACAGGCCGCCCAAGGCGATGAAGGCGCCGGCCAGCACCGCCAGGGCGAACAGGGTGGGGGTGTCGTAATGGGCCTTCTTGACGCCCAGATTCTCGGCGGCGAGCGCGATGGCGTCGGGCATCAGCGCGTCGAGTGATTGCGGGGTGGGCTGGCTCCAGCCTCCCACATCCTTGCTGTCCATGTTCATCGGTCGATGTCCTCGCTGCCGCCATGTAGCTTTACTACATACTCCCGTCGGGACGACGCTGGCAAGCGCACCGCCTGGGCCATTCGGTCGCAGGGGAGGGACGCATATCGAAGAGGGTGGCACAAGGAAACGGCGGATTTTCAAGGGTATTGCAAGAGCGCCGCATCGCTCTTGCGCCGGCTGCGCTTCTGTAGTGTTGCTACATCATGCCGGACGAGCGTTCGGGCGGGCGCCGCAGACGACGAAGCAGCCCCGGCCGGCATGCTTGGCCCGGTAGAGCGCATCGTCGGCGGCCTTCAGCAGGTCCTGCGCATCGTCCGCATCCTGCGGGAACAGCGCGATGCCGATGCTGGCGCCCACCGACAGCGTTTGGCGGCCGAGCGTGATCTCCGCCGACATGGCATGGATCAGCTTGTCGGCGATACGCTCGACGTCGGCAACGGACCCGGCGCCCTCCAGCAGGACGGTGAACTCGTCGCCGCCGATCCGCGCCACGAGGTCGGAGGCGCGCAGGCAACCGGTCAGCCGCTCCGCCGTCACCCGCAGCACCTGATCGCCGGCGTCATGGCCGAGCCGGTCGTTCACCGGCTTGAAGCCGTCCAGATCGATGAACAGCAGGGCCAGCGGCTGGCCGATGCGCCGTGCACGGGCAAGCGCCCCGTGGGTGCGGGCGAAGAACAGCCGGCGGTTGGGGAGGCCGGTCAGCGGGTCGTGGTTGGCGAGATGGTCCTTCTCCGCCTCGCTGCGCCGAAGCATCTCCTCCATCCGGCGGCGGTCGGTAATGTCGCGGGAGATGCCGACGACGCCCAGGATGCTGCCCCCCGGATCGCGGCAGGCGGTCTTGACGGTCTCCATCAGGCGCCGCCGGCCGTCGGGGTAGACGAACCACTCTTCACCGCGCGTCATTCCCTCCCGCATGGTGCGCAGGTCGGCCTGACGGCGGCGCTCTGCCGTTTCGGCATCGACCATGTCGAGGTCGCGCAGCGGGCGGTCCGCATCCGGCTTCCAGCCGACATAGTCGAGGGCGGCATGGTTGTAGTTCAGATAGGTGCCGCCGCAGTCCTTGAAGAAGACGATGTCCGGCATCGAATCGATCAGGCTTTGCAGGACGGCCCGTTCATGGTGCAAGGCCTCCAGCGTGGCGCGGCGCTCGGTCACGTCCTCCATCAGCCACACCTCCCCGCCCTGGGTAAGGTAGGCGAAGAAGCGGATCCAGCGGCGGCTGCCGTCCTTGCAGGTGACCTGCAGTTCGGTCAGCACCGAGGCTTCCGCCAGCCGTGCCGTGTCGTAGCGCTGGCGGACCTCATGGTCGCGGCCGGGGTAGGCGGCCCCGAACCACGCATCCATCGACGGAAGATCCTCCTGCCGGTAGCCGGTCAGCCGTTCCGCCGCGCGGTTGATGAAAATTCGCTCGCCCTCGACATAGGCGGCGGCCATCGGCAGATGCTCCACCATCCGCGACAGGCGCATCTGCGGCGAAGGTGGAGCATCGGCGGTGGTGGCGGCGGCGGCGACGGTGGCGAGCGGCCTGCCATGGACAAGCATCACCAACCGCCCGTCCGTCAGGTGAAGCCCGCTGCAGTCGCAGGACAGGACGGCCTGCGCGGCATTGGCCGCCACCGTCCAGCACTCGCCGACCCGCTCGCCGGCCGAGAGACGCCGGGCATATTCGGGAAGCCGCTGCCGGACCGCATCGGGAAGGCCGCCGCCGCTCGCGGCGAGGTCGCGGGCAGACCGGGCGCCCCAAAGCGCACAGGCCGCCGCATTCGCCCACAGGGTGCGGCCTGTCTGCAGATCGACCAGCCAGATCGGATCGGCGATCAGGTCAAATGCCGATAAATCATTCGTAGACCAACAATGATCGGACATTTGGCTGGTGCAGGCTGCGACGCCCATGGTGGCAAAAGCCCAAGGTGATAGGTTCGGGCATTTTATGGGAGAGAAACGTTAAATTCATACGAATACAATTGTGGGGCGACCCGGATTGCGCTGGTAAAGCAGGATCGGGAATCGGCGCGCCAGTAATATTCGCTCGCGACGCCGATGGAATATTTCCGCGCCGCGCCCGGCCAACCGGTCGCCCGGTCAGGTGAGGTCCAGTTCCTGGATGTAGCGGGTCAGCGCGCAGCTGGCGTTCAGCATGTGGGCGCGCATGCAACGGGCCGCCTCCTCCCCGTCGCCGCGCGCCATGGCGGCGAGGATCTCGCCGTGCTCGGCGTGGGAGGTCGCCAGCCGGTTGCCGTGGCGCAGCTGCGTGCGGCGGAAGGCGGCGAGGCGGGCGCGGACGCCGACCGCCTGTTCGGCCATGAACTGGTTGTGGGTGGCGTGATAGATCGCCTCGTGGAAGCGGCGGTTGAAATCGTCATAGGCGCCGAGATCGCCGCCCGCGACCATCTCCGCCGCCGATTCATGCATGGTCTGCAGCCGGCTGCGTTCCACCGGCGTGATGCGGTAGGTGGCGAGGCGGACGCACATCGCCTCCATCTCCGCCGTCATTTCGAACATGTCCATGATGCGCTCGGCCGTCATGGTGGCGACGACCACACCGCGGCGCGGCCGGACCTCCACCATGCCGGTGGTGGCGAGCTGGCGCAGGGCCTCGCGAACGGGCGTGCGGGAGGCGCCGAACCGCTGGCCGATCTGCTGTTCGTCGAGCGGGGTGCCCGGCTTCAGCCGTCCGGTCGCGATCTCGTCGGCCAGCGCCAGCCGGATCTGGTCCGACAGCAGGCCCTTCTCCTCGGCGACGAGGTCGGTCTCGGACGCGGGGAACTGGGGGTCGAACTGGTCCAAGGCTGGATCTCCGGAGCGGCGTCGCCAGGGGGCAGGATAGCGGGGCTCGGCCGCCGGTGGAAGGATGGTCCGGTCAGCCGCCCATCAGGGCGCGGGTGGCGATGAACAGAACCGACGGACCCATCAGGCAGCCCAGCCCGGTGTAGAAGGTCGCGGTCATCGCGCCATAGGGGACCAGCTTCGGGTCGGTGGCGGCCAGCCCGCCGGCCACGCCGCTGGTGGTGCCCATCAGCCCGCCGAAGACCATGGCGCTGCGCGGGTTGTCCAGGCCGATATAGGGCGCCATGAATGGCGTGGAAATCATCACCAGCACCGACTTCACCAGCCCGGCGGCGATGCTGAGCGCCATCACGTCGGAGCTCGCCCCCAGCGCCGCGCCGGTCACCGGCCCGACGATGTAGGTGACGGCGCCGGCGCCGATGGTGGTCATGGCAACCGGGTCGGAATAGCCGAAGGCCAGCGCCACCGCGGCGCCGACGACGAAGGACAGCAGCACGCCGGTGAACAGCGACACCACGCCGCTCAGCCCCGCCTTGCTGATCTCGCCGAAGCTGACGCCGAAGGCGGTGGAGACGATGGCGAAATCACGCAGCATTGCCCCGCCCATGATGCCGATGCCGGACAGCAGCTTGATGTCGGCCAGCCCGTTGTGTCCGCCTGTGGACACGCCGCCGGCATAGGCGAGCGCCAGCCCGATCATGATGGCGATGGCGGAGCCGTGCAGCCGCCCGTTGGTCAGGAGGCGCGACAGCCAGTAGGACACCCAGATGGTGGCGCCGACGACGGCGAAGGCGGTCAGCAGGCCGTTCTTGACGAGAACGCTGGTCAGGACGTCGAACATGGTGGTCACTCTCCGCTCTTCAGGGGCAGGGCGCAGGCGGCATCGGCTTCCGACATTTCATCACGTTCGTCCGCCGGCTGGCCGATACGGGCGATCACCGGGACCAGCGCGAAGCTTAGCACCACCGCCAGAACCCCGGCGATCAGGGCGGCCGGACCACCCTTCACCGCCGCGACCACGTCCTGCTGCGCGGCCATGGCGACGACGATGGGGATGTACATCGCGCTCCAGAACAGGATGCCCTGTTCGGCCAGCGCGTTCATGCGCAGCGTCCGCTTCAGATGGTCGGAGAACAGGATCAGCAGCAGCATGGCGATGCCGACGCCGCCGACATTGGCCTTCACCCCGATCAGGATGCCCAGCAGATCGCCGACCACCAGCCCCGCAAGCATGCAGGCCGACAGCAGGGCGACACCATAGACGACCATGGTCCTTCTCCTCTCCGTTGCTCAAGCCCGCGAAGGGGGCGTGGGGACAGTTTGCCGAGTGCGCGGCAGCCGGCGCCCGGCCACGGCTTTCGCCTTCGGGCACGGATTGCTCGATTTAAAGATTGTTTGTGTTGCCACGGTATACGGCAATCCGGTCTTCTCCGCAATGTGTATTCGGCAGCGCCAGAATTTTTGTATGTGTATACAAATTTGGCCTTCACGGGCGGTCTTGGATACGGCAAGCTGGCATTCACATCGCAAGCGAGAGGGAGGGACAGCATGTCCGCACAGGTCAACCGCCAGCCTGTCGGGCGCGGAGTGTGCGCGCCGACGGCCCGCCGGCATCGCGGGGGCTGACCGCCATGCGCGATTGGAATCTGCAGGGCCGCAACCGCGACGCCCGGCTGGCCCGCGCCGCCGGACTGACTGATGGAAAGCGCGTCGCCACCGCCGATGCCCGTGCGCTGCTGGAAGCGGTGCTGGAACCGGGCGACCGCGTCTGCCTGGAAGGCAACAACCAGAAGCAGGCCGATTTCCTGGCCCGCACCCTGGCCTCGGTCGATCCGGCGCGGGTGAACGGCCTGCACATGGTGCAGTCGGTCCTGGCCCTGCCGGAGCATCTCGATGTGTTCGAGCGTGGCATCGCCGCGAAGCTCGACTTCTCCTTCTCGGGCCCGCAAGGCGCGCGGCTGGCGCGCATGGTGGCGGACGGGCGGATCGCGGTCGGCGCCATCCACACCTATCTGGAGCTGTTCGGCCGCTATTTCGTCGATCTGACGCCCAGGGTCAGCCTCGTCGCCGCCCAGGCGGCCGACGCCGCCGGCAACCTCTACACCGGCCCCAACACCGAGGACACGCCGGTCATCGTCGAGGCGACCGCCTTCAAGCGCGGCATCGTCATTGCCCAGGTGAACGAGCTGGTGGACAGGGTTCCGCGCGTCGACATCCCCGGCGGCTGGGTCGATTTCGTCATCCAGAGCCCGACGCCGCACTACATCGAGCCGCTGTTCACCCGCGACCCGGCGCAGATCTCGGAAATCCAGGTGCTGATGGCGATGATGGCCATCAAGGGTATCTATGCCGAATACGGCGTGCAGCGGCTGAACCACGGCATCGGCTTCGACACCGCGGCGATCGAGCTGCTGTTGCCGACCTACGCGGACTCGCTGGGGCTGAAGGGGAAGATCTGCCGGCACTGGGCGCTGAACCCTCACCCGGCGCTGATCCCCGCCATCGAGGCCGGCTTCGTCGAGAGCGTCCATTCCTTCGGCTCGGAGCTGGGGATGGAGGCTTACATCCAGGCGCGGCCGGACGTGTTCTTCACCGGCGCCGACGGCAGCATGCGCTCCAACCGCGCGCTGTGTCAGGCGGCCGGCCATTACGCCTGCGACCTGTTCATCGGATCGACCCTGCAGATCGACCTTGCCGGCAACAGCTCCACCGCCACGCTGGGGCGCATCGCCGGCTTCGGCGGTGCGCCCAACATGGGGGCCGACGCCCGCGGGCGCCGCCATGCCAGCCAGGCCTGGTTGAAGGCCGGACGGGAATCGCGGGAGGGCAGCGGCCAGATGCCGCGCGGCCAGAAGCTGGTCGTCCAGATGGTGGAGACCTTCCGCGAGCATATGCAGCCGGCCTTCGTCGACCGGCTCGACGCTTGGGAACTGGCGGAGAGCGCCGGCATGGAGCTGCCGCCGGTGATGATCTACGGCGACGACGTCACCCACATCCTGACGGAGGAGGGCATCGCCAACCTGCTGCTCTGCCGCACTGCCGAGGAACGGGAGCAGGCGATCCGCGGCGTCGCCGGCTACACGCCCGTGGGGCGCGGGCGCGACCGCCGCATGGTTGAGAATTTGCGCGACCGCGGCGTCATCCGCCGGGCGGAGGATCTGGGCATCGACAAGCGGATGGCGACCCGCGACCTGCTGGCCGCGCGGTCGGTCAAGGACCTCGTGCGTGCATCGGGCGGCCTGTACGACCCGCCCAAGCGCTTCCGCAACTGGTGAGCCGAACCCCATGGAAACCCTGACCTACGAATATCGTGGCGGCCATCCTGTGGCCTCCCCGCCGCCGTCCGTCCTGGTGGGCGTCGTCGGCTCCGGCAATCTGGAAGTGCTGGTGGAACCGGCGGCGCTCGGCGGCCTCTGCCGCGTCGAGGTGCAGACCGCCGCGGTCGGCTTCGGTGCGACATGGCAGGCGGTGTTGGACGACGTTTTCGCCCGCCATCCGCTGGCCGACGTCCGCATCTCCATCAACGATGTCGGCGCCACGCCGGCCGTGGTCGGCCTGCGGCTGGACCAGGCGCTGGACGCCTTCGCCGGAGGATCGCAACCATGACCAGCTATTACGAGGACAGCGCCCGTGGCCGGCTGGACGGGCTGCTCGATCCCGGCAGCCTCATCGAGATCCTGCCGCCGACCGAACGCATGGTCAGCCCGCACCTGCGCCAGCTCGACACCCCCGCCGCCTTCGACGACGGCATCGTGGTGGGCGAGGGGCGGCTGGCCGGCCGCCGCGTGCTGGTCGCGGCGCAGGAGGGCGGCTTCATGGGCGGCGCGGTGGGCGAGGTGCATGGCGCCAAGCTGACCGGCCTGCTGGAGCGTGCGCTCGACAGCCGGCCCGACGGCGTGCTGCTGCTGGTGGAATCCGGCGGCGTGCGGCTGCATGAGGCCAATGCCGGGCTGATCGCGGTGTCGGAGGTGATGCGCGCGGTGCTCGCCGTACGCGCCGCCGGCATCCCGGTGATCGTGCTGGACGGCGGCACCTTCGGCTGCTTCGGCGGCATGGGCATCGTCTCGCGCCTGTGTGACGCGGTGGTGATGAGCGAGGAAGGGCGGCTCGGCCTGTCCGGTCCCGAGGTGATCGAAACCACCATGGGGGTGGAGGAGTTCGACAGCCGCGACCGCGCGCTGGTCTGGCGCACCGTCGGCGGCAAGCACCGCTATCTGCTGGGCGAGGCGGCCGGTCTGGTCGAGGACGATGTTTCCGCCTTCCGTGCCGCCGCCTTGGCGTTGCTGGACGGCAAGCCGGACCTGTCGCTGGCGGCGCTGGAGGCGGAGCATGCGGCGCTCGGCAGCCGGCTGGAGCGGTTCGGCGATTGCCGCGACGCGCTCGACATCTGGGAAAAGTTGGGGGTGGAGGAGCCGGAAAAGCTGCCGATTCTCGACACCGCCGACTTCCTTGCCACCGTCCGCGACCGGAGAGCCTGAGCCATGAATTTGACCATACTTCTGGACCGGCTGTTCCCGGACGGGCACGACACTGCCGCAGACGGCGTCTATTTCGACGGCAGCGGCCGGGTCTATGGCGCCGAGGTGGCGGTGATCGGCACGATCGACAACACGCCGATCGGCATCGAACTGGCCTTCCGCATGGCCGGCGCGGTGCTGGAGGTGGTGCGCCGCCATCCCAGCCGGCCGATCCTGCTGCTGGTCGACACCCAGGGCCAGCGGCTGAGCCATCGCGACGAACTGCTGGGCATCAACGGCTACATGGCGCATCTGGCCAAATGCATCGACCTCGCCCGGCGCAACGGACACCGGGTGCTGGGGCTGGTCTATGGGCAGGCGGTCAGCGGCGGCTTCCTCGCCACCAGCCTGCTGGCCGACCGCTGCTATGCGCTGCCGGATGCCGAGATCCGGGTGATGAACCTGCCGGCGATGGCGCGCGTCACCAAGATCCCGCTGGAACGGCTGACGGAGCTGAGCGCCTCCTCCCCGGTCTTCGCTCCGGGCGTGGAGAATTACCGCCGCATGGGCGCCATCACCGCCCTGTGGGACGGCGACCTCGCCAGTTGCCTTGCCGAGGCGCTGGCCGCGCCGGTGGACGGCGATCCCCGCCGGGAGTTGGGCGAGGAGCGCGGCGGGCGGATGCTGGCCCGCAAGGTGGCCGACCGGGTGCGGCGCGATGCCGCCTGACCCCTTCTATTGGCCGCGCCACGGCTGGGTTCGGCTGGGGGAGGGCTGGGCGGACGGCCTGCGCTCCCCTCTGACCGCGGCGGAGTTGGCGGAGGTGGCGGACTGGTGCGCGGTCGGCCGGCCGCTGGTGATCGCGCGCGGCCGGCCGGGGGATGGGGCGGGAGAGCTTCGGCTGGGCCTCGCCACACCGGACAAGCGGCGGATCGGCCTGCATGTGGCGGCGGACGCGGTGGCCGTCCGGCTGGAGCCGCTGCGGTTGGCCGAGGCGGTGGACGCGGCGCCAGAGGCTTGGCGGCCGATGCTGGTGGAACTGGTGCGGCGGGCGCAGGACGTAGGGGTGACGCCGGCGGTTTACGGCTCACTGGCTTGGCAGCATCGGACGGGGTTGGGCTATGTCCGGCCGGACTCTGACGTTGACCTGCTGTTCGTCCCGCGCGACCGCTGGCAGTTGGACGGGCTGCTGGACCTGCTGACGGCGGTCGGTGACGGCAGCCCGCGCCTGGACGGGGAGATCCTGCTGCCGGACGGTGCGGCGGTCGCATGGCGGGAACTGGCCGGACGGCCGGCCCGCCTGTTGGTGAAGGGGCCGGCGGAGGTCAGCCTGCGCGACCTGCCGTCCGTGCTGGCGCTGTTCGACAGGGAGAATGCCGCATGACCCGCAGCAGCGCCGCGGTTTCCTTTGTCCCGGTCGATCTTGTCAGCCCGCTTGCGGCAATGGTCGGACGCACGGCGGTTCGCGCCCTTTATGCCGAACTGGCGCTGCATCCGAAGCCGGGGTTGGTCAGTCCGCTCGACAGCGGCAGCCATGACGACATGGACATGGGCACCTTCCTGCGCAGCCTGTTCGCCCTGCGCGGCTATTTCCGCGCCATCGCTGCGGCGGGTGCGGAGGGCGCCGGGTTCGTGGTTTTGCGCGACCTCGGCATCGCTGCGGAGCGTCGGATGCTGGTGGCGACCGGCGGGATCAACACGCATCGGGGGGCGGTGTTCGGCATCGGCTTTCTCGCCGCGGCGGCCGGCTGGCGGATGCGGCGGGGGATGTCGCTGCAGGGAGCGGCGCTGGGCGAGACCGTCGTGGAGCTGTGGAGTGACGGGATTCTTGGCGCGGCACCGCAGGCGCCGGACAGCCACGGCGCGCGGGCGGTTCGGCGCTATGGCGCCCGTGGCGCCCGGCAGGAGGCGGTGGAGGGTTTCCCGACGCTGTTCTCGCTGGCCCTGCCGGCGCTGGACCGCGCGCTGGACGCTGGTGCCGATCCGGAACGGGCGCTGGTGCAGACCCTGTTCACGCTGATGGCGGAGTTGGAGGACACCAATCTGTTGCATCGTGGCGGCCCTGCCGGTCTGGCCTTCGTCCAGGGCGAGGCGCGCCGCTTCCTCGACCGCGGCGGGGTGTTCCGCGACGATTGGCGGGATGAGGCGTTGGCCCTACACCGCGCCTGCGTCGCCCGCCGGCTGTCGCCCGGCGGCAGCGCCGACATGCTGGCGGCGGCGCATTTCGTCCATGCCCTGCGGGAGGGCTGGGCATGAGCCTGGGCATCCTCTGTTCCGGCCAGGGCGGGCAGGGGCCGGGCATGCTCGACCTGCTGCGACGGGAGCCGGCGGCGCAGGCGGTGCTGGACCGGGCCGCCGGCGTCATGGGGCAGGACCCGCGCACGCTGGTCGCCGGGTCGGAGGCGGAGATGCAGCGCAATGCCGTCGCCCAGCCATTGCTCTGCGCGGTCCAGGCGGCGACCTGGGCGGCGCTGCGGCCCCACCTGCCGCCGGTTCGGGCGGTCGCCGGCTATAGCCTGGGGGAGCTGTCGGCCTACCATGTCGCGGGTGGGCTCGACGCGGACGAGTTGTTGCGGCTGGCGATGCGACGGGCCGAGGCGATGGACCGCGCCGACCCGGAGCCGGGTGGGCTGTTGGCCGTGCGGGGATTGGACCGGGTGCGCTTGGAAACGCTCTGCCGTGACCACGGCGCCGACATCGCCATCGAGAACGGTGCCGACCGGTTTGTGGTGGGCGGGCACAGGACGGTGCTGGAGGCGGTGGAGGCGGCGGTGCAGGCGCTGGGCGCCACGGTAACTCCGCTGCCGGTCACCGTGGCCTCGCACACGCGGCTGATGGCGCCCGCCGCGGGAGAGTTCGGTTCGATCCTGGCGGCGAGCGGCTTGCAGGCTCCGCCATTGCCGGTGCTGGCCGGTATCGACGGCACCCCGGTCTACACGCGCGAGCGGGCGGTGGCGGCGCTGACCCGCCAGATGACGGAGACGGTCGCCTGGGCGGCTTGCCTGGACGGGCTGGTCGAGATGGGCTGCACCGTCCTGCTGGAAACCGGACCCTGCAACGCGCTGGCACGGATGGCCGCCGAGCGGCACCCCGGTCTGGCCGTCCGTGCCGTCGCCGATTTCCGCAGCCTGTCCGGGGCTGCGGCCTGGGTGGAGCGGCAGCTCGGGTGAATGGGCTGTCAGCTGGCACAAGCTTCCCTCTCCCGGGGCGGGAGAGGGCGCTATTTGCGCCCAGCCGGCTTCGGACCGAGCACGCAGGCGACGGCGGCGAGGATCAGCACCAGGGCTGCCGCCAGCCGGACCGTCACCGGGTCGCCCAGCAGCAGCACCGCACCGCTCACCCCGACGACAGGGATCAGCAGGGTGCTGACCGCCGCCTCTCCCACCGTCAGGCGGCGGACGGTGACGTACCACAGAGCCTGCGCCGCGCAGAGCGAACAGACGATGTGCCAGGCGAAGCCGACCCAAACCTCGGGGTGGATTTCGGACAGCGCCGGCCTCGTCTCCGTCGCCGCCAGCAGGATCATCGGCGGGGCGCACAGCACATATTGCCAGCCGGTGATGACCATCGGGTGGGTGCGCCAGACCCGCCGCTTCATCACGATGGTGCCGAGCGCCCAGGCCAGCGCCGACACCAGCATCACCGCCGGGCCGGCCAGTTCCGACGGGGGCGCCGACAGCGCTGCCGGCCCCAGAAGGACCAGCAACCCGGCCAGCCCGCTGGCGAGCCCGACGATCTGGCGCGGCCCCGGCCGTTCGCCCAGCAGCGGGATCGCCAGCAGCGTCGCCCACACCGGCATGGTGAAGGCGATGATCGCCGCCTGCGAGGTCGCCATCAGGCTCTGGCCCAGTGCCGTGCACAGGTTGAAGACCAGCACGTTGCACAGTCCCGCCGCCGCCAGCGCCGGCCATTCCGCCCGCTCCACCCGCAGCCGGTGGCCGGCCAGACGCGCCGCCCCCAGCAGCAGCACCGCCCCGGCGGTGAAGCCGATGGCGCGCAGGCTGAAGATCGGCACCTGCGTCAGGATCGTCTTCACCGCCGGCCAGTTCAGGCCCCAGAACAGGCTGATGGTGGCGATCAGCAGGTATTTGACCGGATCGCGGCCGGCTCCGGTGGCGGCGATGGCGGTCATGCTGTCGTCTTGCCCTCAAACCCGTCAAGGAAGCTGGACAGGTTGGCGGACAGGTCGTCGATGGCGTAGCCACCCTCCTGCACCAGCACGGTGGGCATGTTTGCGGCGGCGATCAGCGCACCCATCCGGGCGAAGCCCGGCGTGGTGACGCCGAAGGCGGCCAGCGGGTCGCCGATGAAGGTGTCGAAGCCCAGCGAGACAAACAGAATCTCCGGCGCGAACCGGCGGATCTCGTCCAACCCGCGGCCGATGGTCGCCAGAACCGTCGCCTCGTCGCTGCCGATGGGCAGCGGCAGGTTCAGGTTATAGCCCTCGCCACGTCCGATGCCGCGTTCCTGCGCATAGCCGGCCATGTGCGGATAGAACTCCGCCGGATCGCCGTGGACCGAAACGAAGAACACATCGTCGCGCTCATAGAAGATGTCCTGCGTGCCGTTGCCGTGGTGGACATCCACGTCGATGATGGCGACGCGGGCCGGCCGGCCCTGGGCGCGCAGCATCGGCAGCACCGATTCCGCGGCGACGGCGACATGGTTCAGGTAACAGAAGCCGCCGGCCATATCGCGGGTGGCATGGTGCCCCGGCGGCCGGCACAGGGCGTAGGCCGCGCTGTCCTCCCCGCTGGCGACCAGCTTCGCCGCATGGATGGCGGCGTTGGTTGCGGCGCAGGTGGCGGCCCAGGTGCCCTCGCCGATCGGGCAGGCGGTGTCGAACATGTGCCAGCCGGCCTGCCCGACGATGCTGGTGGGGTAGTTGGGGGCCGCCTGCATCCGGTGGACGTTGGGCAGCACGACGTCGCCCATGTCGCCTTCCGCCACCCAGCGCGCATGCGCCGTCTCCAGGAAGGCGAGATAGGCCGGCGTGTGCACGGCGGCGCGCGGGGCGGAACCGTAATCGTCGGGTCGGATCAGCGTCTCGCCCCGCTTCTCGATCAGCGAGGCCAGCGCGCCGAGCCGCTCCGGCTTCTCCGGCAGGGCGCGCAGCAGGCCCTTGTTGAAGTAGGTGGCGGGGCGGTGCAGGGCGGCGTCGGGGTGATGGACGAACTTCATGGGGAGACTCCGGGGGGTGCCGAGGTGGTGCCCCCTCCCTCCCGCTGCGCGGGTCCCTCCCTCCCCCGCCTTCGGCGGTGGAGGGACAGGAAGCGGCAGTCCCCTCTCCCTCGAAGAGGGGGAGGGTTAGGGAGGGGGCAATCGCAAGCTTGCGCCGTTACGGCCGTCCGGCCGTGGCGACCAGTGTTTCGAACAGCACGGCGGCGCCGCGGGCGCCGTCGGCGGGGGAGATGTTCTCGACCTCGTTGTGGCTGATGCCGTCCTCGCAGGGGATGAAGATCATCGCCGTCGGCACCTTCCCCGCCACATAGACCGCATCATGGCCGGCGCCCGACACGATGTCGCGGTGGCTGAAGCCGAAACCGGCGGCGGCGTCGCGCACAGTGTCGACCAGCGGCTTGGCGAAGGGCGTCGGCGGGAAGTGCCAGAAATCGGCGATCTCGGCGCTCACCCCCTGCTGCTCGGCGATTTCGGCGACGGCGGCGCGGAAACGGCGGTCCATGTCGGCCAGTGTGTCGGCATTGGGATGGCGCAGGTCGACGGTGAAGAAGACGCGGCCGGGGATGACGTTGCGCGAATGCGGGTGGACGTCGAGGATGCCGACGGTGGCGCAGGGATCGCCGGCGGTCTCCAGCCCGACCCGCTGCACCGCCTGCACCATGGCCGAGGCGGCGACCAGCGCGTCGCGGCGCAGGCGCATCGGCGTCGGGCCGGCATGCGCCTCCACCCCCGTCACCGTCACTTCGTACCAGCGCTGGCCCTGCGCGCCGGTGACGACACCGATCTCCTTGCCCTCGACCTCCAGCACCGGACCCTGTTCGATGTGGGCCTCCAGATAGGCGTGCATCGGGTGATCGACCGGCGCCTCGCCGGCATAGCCGGTGCGGACCAGCTCGTCGCCGAGACGGGCGCCGTCCTGCGCCACCTTGTCGAGGATCTCCTCCAACGTGAAGACGCCGGTGACGACGCCGGAACCCATCATCGGCGGCGAGAAGCGCGAGCCTTCCTCGTTGGTCCACACCGCGACCTCGACCGGGTGCAGGGTTTCCACGCCGCGGTCGTTCAGCGAGCGCACCACCTCCAGCGCCGCCAGCACGCCGAACACGCCGTCGAAGCGACCGCCGGTCGGCTGGGTGTCGAGATGGCTGCCCATCACCACCGGAGGCAGGGCGTCGTCACGGCCCTTGCGGCGGGCGAAGATGTTGCCGATGCGGTCGACGGTCACGGTGCAGCCGGCGGCCTCGCACCAGGAGACGAACAGGTCACGGCCGGCCTTGTCCTCGTCCGACAGAGCGAGGCGGCAACTGCCGCCCTTCGCGGTGGCGCCGATCTTCGCCATTTCGGCGAGGCTGTCCCACAGGCGGTCGGCGTCGATCGGCAGGTTGGAGGGGAGGGGCATGGTGGCTCCGGATGGGGATGTTGGTTTCTTGGTGGGTGGAGGTTGCGGTTGCCCCCTCCCTAACCCTCCCCCGCTCTCGCGGGAGAGGGAACTCCGCCGCTTCGTGAATAGCTCACGTCGACAAGCGTCCTACCCCCTCTCCCGCGAAGCGGGGGAGGGATGGGGAGGGGGCAAGTGGCTAACGAACAAGGCACCTAAGCCGCCACCTCACGCCGCTCCCGCGCCCGCAGATCGACCATCGCCAGCACGGCGCGGAGCATCGGCACGTCCACGCCGACGCGTTCCGCCAGCTCGATCACAGACCCCAGGATCGCCTCCAGCTCCAGCCGGCGGCCGGCCTCATAGTCCTGCAGCATCGAGGTCTTGAAGTCGCCGACGCCGGCGGCCATGGCGATGCGTTCGTCGACGCTGGTGGTGAAGACCACGCCCAGCTTTTCGGCCACCGTCTTGGCCTCCATCATCATGGCGCGGCCGGTCTCGCGGGTGCCGGGATCGTTGCACAGCCGGCCGAGCGTCGATCCGGTCAGCACGCTCAACGGGTTGAAGGCGAGGTTGCCCCACAGCTTCACCCAGATCGCCTGCCGGATGTCGGCGGTCTTCGCCGGCTGGAACCCGGCCTGCCCGAACAGCGTCACGATGCGGTCCACCGCCGGGTTGTCGCGGCCGGCCGCATCGCCGAACACGAAGCGCTGGTCGCTGACATGGCGCAGGCGGCAGGGGCCGTCGCCCTCCACCGCGACGAAGGTCGTCGCGCCGACCACCCGGTCGGGGTCGATGGAGCGCCACAGCAGCCCGTCGGGATCGATGCTGGCGAGCGGCCGGTCGGCCAAGGGCTCCGGCTGGCGGTGCGGATACCACCAGGGGATGCCGTTGACCATCGGCACGATGGCGGTTTCCGGCCCCAGCATCGGGGTCAGCGTGTCGATGGTGCCGCGCAGCGCATGGGACTTGACGCAGAGGAACACCAGATCCTGCGGCCCAAGCGACAGGCTGTCGTCGGTGACGCGGGGGTTCAGGCGGGCGACGCGGTTCAGCGGCGTCACCATGGTCAGGCCGTTGCGGCGGATGGCGGCGGCGGAGTTCGGCCGGGCGACCAACGTCACTTCCGCCTCCGTCGCACCCAGCCGGGCGGTCAGCAGACCGCCGACCGCACCGGCCCCGATGATGGCGACCTTCATTCAGTGCGCTCCCGCCCGAGCAGTCTGCAGATCGTCCGGGATGTGCCAGCCCTTGCCGGGAATGGCGTCGAGCAGGCTGCGGGTGTAGGTGTCGCGCGGATGGGTGAACACTTCGCGCGCGGTGCCCATCTCGACGATCTTGCCGCGGCGCATCACCGCGATCGTGTCGCAGACCTGGGCCGCCACCCGCAGATCGTGGGTGATGAACAGCATGGCGAGGTTCAGGCGCTTGCGGATGTCATCCAGCAGCTCCAGCACCTGCCCCTGAACCGAGACGTCGAGCGCCGAGACCGGCTCGTCGGCGACCAGCAGCTTCGGCTCCATGGCGAGCGCGCGGGCGATGCCGATGCGCTGGCGCTGGCCGCCGGAGAACTCGTGCGGGTAGCGGTCGGCGGCCGAGCCGTCGAGGCCGACCATCGCCAGCAGTTCCCGCGCGCGGGTCAGCGCCTTGCTCCGGTCCTCGCCGAAGGCCACCGGCCCCTGGGCCACGATGTCGCCGACGCGGTGACGCGGATTCAGCGAGGCGTAGGGGTCCTGGAACACCATCTGCACCGCCCGGCGATAGGGCCGGAAGCCCTTGCGGTCGAGCGCCAGCAGGTCGGTGCCCTCGAACAGGATGCGTCCCGAATCCGGCTTGATGAGGCCGACGATGGAGCGGCCGAGCGTCGATTTGCCGGACCCGGATTCGCCGACCAGACCGACCGTTTCGCCGGGATGGATGGTCAGCGACAGGTCGTCGCCGGCCACGACTTCCTTGGACTTCTTGAACAGGCCGCCGCCGACATGGAAGACCTTGCGCACCTTGTCGGCGACCAGCAGCGGGGCGCCCGCCTTGGCATGGTCGTCGCGGTGTTCGATGTAGTGCGGGACCGAGGCGATCAACTGCCGGGTGTAGGGATGCTGCGGCCGGTTCAGCACCTCGGACGCCGGGCCGTATTCCACCAGCTTGCCGTGGCGCATCACCGCCACCCGGTGGGCGATCTCCGCCACCACGCCGAAGTCGTGGGTGATGAACATCATGCCCATGTGGCGTTCGGCCTGGATCGCGCGGATCAGGTCGAGGATCTGCTTCTGGGTGGTGACGTCCAGCGCCGTGGTCGGCTCGTCGGCGATCAGGATGTCGGGCTGGCAGGCCAATGCCATGGCGATCATCACGCGCTGACGCTGGCCGCCCGACAGGCGGAAGGGATAGGCCTCGGCCAGTTCGGCCGGGTTGGGCAGGCCGACCTGGGCCAGCAGCTCCACCACGCGGGCGCGGCGGGCGGGGGCGGGCAGGTCGGTGTGCTCGCGCAAGCTCTCGCCGATCTGGCGGCCGACCCGCATCAGCGGGTTCAGCGCGGTCATCGGCTCCTGGAACACCATGGCGATGCGGCCGCCGCGAAGGGCGCGCTGCTCCGCCTCCGGCATGGTCAGCACGTCCTTGCCCTTGAACAGCAGGCTGCCGCCGGATACCCGGACATGCGGGGCGGGCAGCAGGCCCATCATCGCATGCGCGGTCATCGACTTGCCGGAGCCGGACTCGCCGACCACGCAGAGGATCTCGTCGGGGTTCAGGGTGAAGGTCAGATTGTCCACCGCCAGCGGGCGGTCGGCGCCCGGCGGCAGCGCGATGCTGAGGCCGCGCACATCGAGAAGAGGCGTGGTCGTCATGGCTGCGGTCTCCGTCGGGATGCGGGTCAGTTCGGACAGGCTCATCGGGTCACCCGCGCGACCGGGCGAGCTTCGGGTTCAGGGCGTCGTTCAGCCCCTCGCCGACGAGGTTCAGCGCCAGCACGGTCAGCACGATGGCGAGGCCGGGGAAGACGCTCATCCACCAGGCCTGCCGGATCACCGTGCGGGCGGCGCCGATCATGTAGCCCCAGCTCATGGCGTTCGGATCGCCGAGGCCGAGGAAGCTGAGCGAGCTTTCCAGCAGGATCGCGGTCGCCACCATCAGCGAGGCGGAGACGATGATCGGCGACAGGCTGTTGGGCAGGATCTGGCGCAGGATGATGGAAGTGTTGCTCTGGCCCGTGGTGATGGCGGCCTGGACGAACTCGCGGGTGCGCAGGCTGAGGAACTCGGCGCGGGCCAAGCGGGCCAGCGGCGGCCAGCTGACGATGGCGATGGCCAGCACGATGGTGGTCAGGCTGGGGGTGAAGATGGCGACCAGCACCACGGCCAGCACGAAGTTGGGGATGGTCTGGAACAGCTCGGTGAAGCGCATGATGGCGTCGTCCACCTTGCCACCGTGGAAGCCGGCCAGCGCCCCCAGCGTGACGCCGATGGCGAGCGCCGCGGCGGTGGAGGTCAGGCCGATCAGCAGCGACACCCGCGCCCCGTGGGCGATGCCGGACGCGATGTCGCGGCCCAGCATGTCGGATCCGAGCAGCGCGTCGTCGGACAGCGGCGGCTGGAAGGGGGCGGTCGCCATGTCCCACGGATCGCCGGGGAACAGGATGGAGGCGAAGACGGCCAGCACGACGATGGCGAGCAGGATCACCAGCCCCAGGACCGCGCCCTTGTTGCGGGCGAAGGCCCGCCAGAAATCGGATTTCATCATTGCGACACCTGGATACGCGGATCGACGAGGCCGTAGAGGATGTCGGTCAGGATGTTGAACAGGATCACCATGATCGACGTGACCAGGAAGATGCCCAGCAGCACCTGATAGTCGCGCTGCAGCACCGCCTCGAAGGCCAGCCGGCCGATGCCGGGCCAGGCGAACACCGTCTCGATCAGGATGGACCCGCCGACCAGCTGCCCGGCCTGGATGCCGGCCACGGTGATGACCGGCAGGATGGCGTTGCGCAGGACATGGCGGGTGACGATGCGGCTCTGCGTCAGCCCCTTGGCCTTGGCGGTCTTGACGAAGTCGAGGCTGCGCACCTCCAGCATCGAGGCGCGGGTCAGGCGGGCGTAGCTCGCCATGTAGAACAGCGCCAGCGTGATGACCGGGAGGATCAGGTGGACCGCCACGTCCGCGACATGGGCGAAGCCAGTGTAGCCGGCGCCGATGGTCTCGTAGCCGAAGGCCGGCAGCCAACCCAGCTGGATGGAGAAGAACAGGCTCAGCATCAGGCCGATCCAGTAGATCGGCGTGGCGTAGGCCAGGAGCGCCACGATGGTGATGGCGCTGTCGGCCCAGGTGCCGACGGTGATCGCCGCCAGCGTGCCGAGCGCCACGCCCAGCGCCAGCGCCAGCACGAAGGCGGTCAGCGTCAGCACCAGCGTGGCCGGCAGCCGTTCCGCCAGAATGTCCCAGACGGGCCGCTGCTGCCGGTAGGAGAAGCCGAGATCGCCCTGCACGATCTTGCCGACATAGGTGCCGAGCTGTTCGTAGAGCGGCCGGTCGAGCCCGAACTGCTCGCGCAGCTGCGTCACGAACTTTTCGTCGGCGGCCCCCGCCTCGCCCGCCATCACCATGGCCGGGTCGCCGGGAGCGGCGTGGACGAGGAAGAAATTCATCACCACGATGGCGATCAGGATCGCGGCGGCCTTGACCAGGCGGCTCGCGAAGAGTTGGGCGAATCCCAGCATGGGCGTGGTCCTATTTCAATTGCCGCGCTTTCGCCCCCTCTCCCCCCGCTCACGCGCAAACTTTGTTTGCGCTGACGCGACAGGCGGACCTCCGGTCCGCCGAAAGCGGGGAGAGGGTCGGGGTGAGGGGGACGCATAGCGTGGATTCTTGGGGAGGGGCCGCCGCGCGTCCCCCTCACCCTAACCCTCTCCCCGGGGGGGAGAGGGGATACTTGAGAAAATCGGGCGACTACTTCGCCAGCCAGACGCTCTCATAGGTGTCGTTGACACCGATGGCCGTCGTGTTGGCGTTCTTCACCCGCTTGTCGAGGAAGGTCGGGAATTCCATTTCCAGCAGCCACACCACCGGCAGCTCGTCGGACAGGATGCGCTGGACCTCGCTGTACTGTTCCTGGCGCTTGGCCGGGTCGATCTCCTGCGAGGCCTTGGCGAACAGTTCGTCCACCTTCGGGTTGGAATAGCCCATGGTGTTGGAGAACATCACGCCCTTGCGGATATTGGACGAGATGTAGGTGCGGGCCACGCCCAGCGCCGGATCGCCGTACTGGTAGACGAAGTTGGTGGTGATCTCGTAGTCCCAGTTGGCGACGCGCTGGTTCCAGCCGGCGGCGTCCGTGCTTTCCAGCACCACGGCGATGCCGACCTTGCCGAGAGCCTGCTTCAGATACTCGCCCAGCCGGGTCCAGGTCTCGCCATAGGGCATCGGCATGACCTTGACGGTGGCGCGCACGCCCTTGCCGTCGGGCTTCAGCCCCATCTCGTCCAGCAGGGCCTTGGCCTTGGCGAGATCGGGCTCGTAGGTGGTGACCTTCGGGTCGTAGAACTTGACGACCGAATTGATCGGACCGGTCGGCACGCGGCCGAGGCCGAACCAGATCTTGTCGCGGATGAACTTGCGGTCAATGGCGTAGGCGATGGCCTTGCGGAAGCGCTTGTCATCCAGCGGCTTGACGCGGTGGTTGATCTCCAGCCACGACAGCGGCGCCACGAATTCGTAGCCGGTGGTGGTCATGGTCAGGTTGGGCAGTGCCTTCATGCGCGGAACCTCGAAGGGTTCCAGATCGCTGTACTGGGTCTGCTGCACCTGACCGCTTTCCAGCGCCAGCGAGCGGCTGGCGGCGTCCGGGATCACGCGGAAGGTGATGCCGTCGAGATAGGGCAGGCCTTCCTTGTAGTAATCCTCGTTGCGGACGAGCTGGATATAGCTGCCCTTCACCCATTCCTTCAGCTTGAACGGGCCGGTGCCGATGGGGGTGTTGTTGGCCGGGTTGGCGCGGTAATCGCTGCCCTCATAGATGTGGGCCGGGATCATGGGGGCCGACGACACCTCGAAGGCCTGGATGAAGGCCGCGAAGGGTTCCTTCAGCTTGAACTCGACGGTGTGGTCGTCCAGCGCCGTGATCGATTCGCAGCGGCTGAAGACGGCACGGGCGCGCGGGTGGACCTCCATCAGGAACTTGGAGGTGCTGAAGACCACATCCTTGGCGGTGAAGGGCTTGCCGTCGTGCCACTTGACGTTTTCGAACAGCTTGAAGGTGTAGGTCAGCCCGTCCGGCGAAATCGTCCAGCTCTTGGCCAGCGACGGCATCGGGTTCAGCTTCTGATCGTAGGTCAGCAGACCCTGATAGATCTTGCCGGCGACGGTCTGGGTCGGACCCTGCTGGTTCAGGCCCAGCATCAGGGTCGGCGGCTCCGGCTGCACGATGGAGTTGAGGACACCGCCGCGCACAGGGGTTTCCTGGGCCATGGCCGGGGCGGCGACGAGCGCCGCCGTGCCGGGAATGGCGAGGGCGGCGGCCAGCAGGCCGGCGGCGGCGGCGCGGTGGACGCTGCGGCGGAAGCCGCTCTGAAAATTGCGGCGGAAGCTGGCGGGGATACCGGTAAGGCGTCTGGTCATCGGGTGTCCTCGTCTCCAGAAGTGTGTCGGTGGTGTTAGCGACCCTGTCGTGTCGGTGCTTTTTGTTGGGAAGTGTGGGCGTCGATTGCCCCCTCCCTAACCCTCCCCCGCTAACGCGGGAGAGGGAACTCCGCCGCTCTTGTGCTTAACTCCCTCTCCCGCGAAGCTCTCGCACAAAGCTCCGCTTTGTGCTGACGCGACAGGCGGACCGCAGGTCCGCTGAGAGCGGGGGAGGGTCGGGGAGGGGGCAATCGCCTGTGCTTCACCGCGGCCCCACCGGTCCGGACGTGCTGTCCAGCCAGCGCAGCAGCGCGTCCCATTCCAGGACGCCGGCGCGGGGATAGGCGCGTTCATATTGCTGCGCCGTATGCTCGCAGACCTCCGGCGACGGATAGATCAGCGGACGGCCGCCGGCCATCGCCATGATCTGCTGCTTGCAGGCCTGCTCCAGGTAGTACATCAGCACCGCCGCCTCGGCGACGTCCTGGCCGGCGGTCAGCAGGCCGTGGTTGCGCAGGATCATGCTGTGGTGGCTGCCGAGATCGGCGACCAGCCGCTCCCGCTCGGCCAGATCCAGAGCGATGCCTTCGTAGGTGTGGTAGGCGATGCGGTTGTACCAGCGCAGCGAATGCTGGGTGATCGGCAGCAGCCCGTCGGCCTGGGCGCTGACCGCCATGCCGGCATCGGTGTGCAGGTGGATGACCGCGCCGACGTCCGGGCGGGCGTGGTGCACCGCGCTGTGGATGGTGAAGCCGGCCGGGTTGATGGCGTCGCCCTCGCGCCCGTCCACCAGATTGCCGTCGATGTCGACCTTCACGAGGTTGTCGGGCGTCACCTCGTGGAACATCAGGCCATAGGGATTGATCAGGAAATGGTCGGGCGTGTCGGGGATCCGCGCCGACATGTGGGTGTAGATCAGGTCGGTCATGCCCAGCCGGTCGAACAGCCGGTAGGCGGCGGCCAGATCGGTGCGCACCTTCCACTCCACGTCGGAATAGGTATGGCGGGCACGGGGGGCGTGGGCGGCGGTGGCGGTCAGCGTCTCGGCGATCATCGGGCGGGTCTCGTCGGGATTAGAGGTCAAATGGGTTCCAGGCCGCACCAGCCGGCGATGAACAGCGCCAGCACGCGGGTCACGTCGCGCAGGCTGTCCAGCGACACCGACTCGTCGATGCCGTGGATGCGCGTCGCCTCCGGCCCGTAGCAGGTGGCGGGCGTGTCGCCATAGAGCTGGAAGAAGCGGGCGTCGGTGGTGCAGGTCAGCGCCACCAGCTCCGGGTCGCCGCCGCGCACGGCGCGATGACTGTCGGCCAGCATGGTGACCAGCGGATGGGCCGGGTCGATCTCGCAGCCGGCGGCCTGGAAGCCGTTCCACTGCAGCTCGATGCCGACGCCGGAAAGGGCCGGGTCGGTGGAGCGCGCCTGCTCCACCGCCCGGGTGACCTCGGCGCGGACCGCCTCCGGCTCCTGCCCGGGGAAGAAGCCGAGCCGGAGGTCGAGCGCGCAGCGCGTCGGGACTGACGACGGCCACTCACCGCCCTCGATCCGGCCGAGATTGACGTTGACGGGATGGGCATGGCCGCAGAAGGCGGGGTGGCGGCAGGACGGCTCGTTCCAGCGCACCTCCAGCGCCTTCAGGTGGGCGGCCAGGGCGTAGGCCGCCTCGATGGCGTTCACACCCGCCGAGGTGTCCAGCACATGGGCCGGTGTGCCGGTCAGCACCAGCCGCAGCCACATCACCCCGACCTGGGCGACGGAAATGGAATGGTTGAAAGGCTCCGGGATCACGGCGGCGTCGGCACGGTAGCCGCGGTGCAGGCAGGCCAGCGCGCCGTTGCCGGTGCACTCCTCCTCGATCACCGACTGCAGATAGACCGGGGCGGCCGGCTGGTAGCCCAGCGTGCGCAAGGCGGCGAAGGCGGCGGTGTAGGCGGCGATGCCGGCCTTCATGTCGCCGGCGCCGCGGCCGTAGAGCCGCCCGTCGGCGATGCGCGGCTCGAAAGGCGGGGTGGTCCACAGCTCCGCCGGGCCGGTGGGCACGACGTCGATGTGGCCGTTCAGGATCAGCGAGCGGCCCTTCGCCTCACGCGGCTTGTGCACGCCGACGACATTCTCGCGGCCGGCATAGGCGCCGGGCAGCACCGGCGGCGAGAAGCCGGGCATGCGGGAGATCGCCTGCTCGTCGATGTCGAACCGGTCGACCTCCAGCCCCAGCGCGGCGAAGCGATCGGCCATCAACGCCTGCGCCCCGGCCTCCTCCCCCAGCAGCGAGGGCTGGCGGACGAGGTCGGTCAGATGCGACACGCACCCGCCCTGCGCCGCATCGGCGGCTTCCAGGATCGCGGCGCGCAAGCCGGTATCCGGCAACGCATGGTCGAGATGGTCGGCCGTATCTCGTGTCATTCAGAATCCTCTTCGCCATTGCAGCAGGACTGCGCAGGCTGGTGGAAAAAGACGAGGCAGTGGCGTCGCGGCCTATCCCCAATGGATATGGCCGCCATATCGGCGCGTTATGCAGTGTCAGGCTTGGCGATGTTTGAGGGTCGCCATGTGTCGATTAGGCGACGAACAAATCGATCAGGCAAATAAGCATTTTTCATTTTGCCCATGAATCTGATTTATGCCGCAGTTGCTCACAGCACGATCATGTGCGTAGAATTTGGGCGGTGGCAGGGGTGCACCGGAATCGGGCACCGATGAAGAAGGCAGGGCGTTGATGGAAAGCGAGGCGGAACGGCAGGCATTGGCCCGTTTGGGCCAGCAGATGGACTGGAACCTGCTGCGCACCTTCATGGTGATCGTGCAGGAAGGGAGCTTCACCAAGGCCGCGGTCCGCCTGTTTTTGACGCAGCCGGCGGTCAGCCTCGCGCTGAAGCGGCTGGAGGAACAGCTTGGCCGCACCCTGATCGACCGCGGCCCCGGACGTTTCGCCGTCACCGCCGCCGGCGAGCAGGTCTATGACGAGGCGGTGTCGATCCATGCCACCGTGTCCCGGCTGGGCGCCCTGGTGCGCGACGCCAAGGACGAGATCAGCGGGCATGTCCATATCCTGATGACCAGCCGGATCCAGACCCCGCTGCTCGACCGCTCGCTGCGGGAGTTTCACCGGATGTACCCGCAGGTGACCTTCCGCATCGACGTGATGGCGTCGGCCGACGCGCACATCGCGTTGCAGCAGCGGGTCGGCGCCATGGCGATCTGCCTGCTCCGCGAACCGATCCCCGGCCTGTCCAGCCAGATCTTCCTGCGCCAGACCTACCGGCTCTATTGCGGCCCCGGATTCCGCCTGTTCGGCCAGCACGACATCGACATCGCCGAACTGCGGCACGAGAATTTCGTCTCCTTCACCTCCGACCAGATCGACGGCGCCCTGTCGCCGCTGACCCTGTTCCGCGCGCGGGAGGGCTTCGCCGGTCGCGTCGTCGCGTCGTCCGCCAATCTGGAGGAGGTGCGGCGGATGATCCTCTGCGGCCTCGGCATCGGTCCGCTGCCGGAACACATCGCCGCCCGCGACGTCGATGACGGGCTGCTGTGGGAACTGCCGCCCTACGAAGGCATCGCGCCGGTCAACGTCCACCTGATCTGGAACGACCAAGCCAAACCGAACCGCGCCGAGCGGGCGTTCCTGGAGTATTTGCAAACGGCGTTGGCGACGGCGCCGGCCAGGGAATTGGCCGGAGAGGCGGCGGAATCGCCGCTGGCGGCGCTGACTTCGTCGGCCAACCTGTGACGATACGTCCGCTCGTGGGTTGATTGTGATGACGGCCGGTTTAACCCCGGCCGAACCCACGAGATCTGGAGGACGTCATGGATAAGAACCGTACCGAAGGCGCCATGGACAAGGCCAAGGGCAGCATCAAGAAGGGCGTCGGCGAGGCCACCGGTGACGAGAAGATGAAGACCGAAGGCGCGGCCGACAAGATGAAGGGCAAAGCCGAGAGCGCTGTCGGCGGCGTCAAGGACGCCCTGAAGGGCAAGAGCTGAGGCGACGAGGCCCCGCGGCACGATCGCCGCGGGGCCGTTCCCCCGCAGGGAAAGCCCGCCATGCTCAGTGGGGTCTCGCCCGGACGCTTCCTCCGGGACCTCTATCGCGCGACGACCGAGGACAATGTCTTCAACGGAGCCGCCGCACTCGGTTTCTACCTGACGCTCGCCCTGTTCCCGGCACTGATCGCGACGATGAGCATCATCCCCTATCTGCCCATCGACAATGTGGATCGGGCGATCATGGATCTGCTGGGGCAGGCGCTGCCCGATCAGGCGTCCGGCATGGTCCGCAACGTGGTGGGGCAGGTGACGGGGGAGCGGCGCGGCGGGTTGCTGTCCTTCGGCCTGCTGGGAACGGTGTGGGCGACCACCACCGGCATGTATGCCGTGATGCAGCAGCTCAACATCACCTATGACGTGAAGGAGGCGCGGAGTTTCCTGCACGCCCGGCTGGTGGCGCTGGGATTGAGCCTGCTGTTCGAGGTGCTGGTGATCGGCGCCTTCTCGCTGATCGTGCTGGGCGGCATCCTGCAGGACTGGATCGGCAACCGGTACGGCTTTTCCGGCGTGTTGCTGACGTTTTTCGCGACCTTCCGCTGGGTCGTCATCGTCCTGTCCCTGCTGCTGGGCCTGGCGGTGATCTACCGCTATGGCCCCAACGTCAGGGAACGCTTCGTCTTCATCACCCCCGGCAGCGTGGTCGGCGCCGCCCTGCTGATCGCCGCCTCGCTCGGCTTCTCGCTCTATGCCGGCCATTTCGCCGATTACGACGCCACCTATGGCAGCATCGGCGCGGTCATCACGCTGATGCTCTGGCTCTACATCGCCGGGCTGGTGATCCTCCTCGGTTCGGAAATCAACGTTCTGTGGAGGCGATACGGCCTCAGCCGACACCAACGACCACTCACCGCAAAGGAGTAACGGCCATGGGTATCATCGCTTGGATCATTCTGGGCCTGATTGCGGGCTTCATCGCCTCCAAGATCGTGAACAATTCGGGCCAGGGTGTCATGATGGACATCGTGCTGGGGATCGTCGGCGCGCTGGTCGGCGGCTTCCTGGTGAGCATCATCGGCGGCGCCGGGATAACCGGCTTCAACATCTGGAGCATTCTGGTCGCCATCTTCGGCGCCATCGTCGTCCTGTGGATTTACCACGCGGTCGCGGGCAGGCGGGCGGTGGGCTGACGATTGGACAGCTATCACAATGCTCCGTCGGCGTGGGATAAGCTGTCCATTCGACTCCGATCACTCGACCGTATTGATGAACGTCCAAGGTTATCCGTTTCCTGCCGGCGCCGGACGGCGCTGGTGAGCCCTCTATCGGCCGGGGATTCTCCGCCCGTCTTTCCGACCGGGGCGGGAGAGATGGGTTCGCTCATGCACGGCCATGACTGGGCGGCCACGCCGCTCGGCCCGATGGAAGGCTGGCCGCAGGACCTGCGTGCCACGGTCCGTCTGATGCTGCGGTCGCGGCAGGCGATGTTCATCGGCTGGGGAGCGGACGTCACCTTCCTCTACAACGACGCCTATCTCGACATTCTCGGACCCCGTCATCCGCAGGCGCTGGGCCGGCCGATGAGGGAGGTCTGGCCCGACGCCTGGCCGCAGGTCGGCGACCTCGTCCGCCGCGTCTATGACGGCGAACCGTTGCTGCAAGAGGATTTGCGGGTCCCGCTGGTGCGGGACGGAGCGGCCGAGGATTGCTATTTCACCTTCTCCTACACGCCGATCGCCGATGAGTCCGGGCGGACCGGCGGCTTCCTCTGCATCGTCGCCGAGACGACGTCGGCGGTGGAGCGCGTGCGGGCGGAAGAGGAGGTGCGGCGCGTCAACGAACGGCTGCGGGCGGAGGGCGAGCGGCTGCGGGCGCTGTTCCGGCAGGCGCCGGGCTTCATGTATGTCTGGCGCGGGCCCGACCTTGTCTTCGAGATGGCGAACGACGCCTATTTCGACCTGATCGGCCGCCGCGACATCATCGGCAAACCGGCGCGGGAGGCGCTGCCGGAGATCGTCGGCCAGGGCTTCTTCGAGCTGGCCGATCAGGTTTATGCGACGGGGGAGCCCTTCGTCGGCGAGGGGATGCCGGCGCGGATCGCCCGGCGGCCCGGCGCGCCGCTGGAGGAGCGTTTCGTCACCTTCGTCTTCCAGCCGATCCGCGACGACCAGGGCCAGGTCATGGGCCTGTTCGTCCAGGGCAGCGACGTGACGGGCATGAAGCGGACGGAGGAGGCGCTGCGCGAGAGCCAGCAGCGGCTGCACATCGCCCAGGATGCCGGCGGGATCGGCACCTTCGAACTGCGCGCCGACGGCATGCTGGCGGTGTCGCCCGAATTCTGCAGGTTGTGGGGCATCGGGGAACGCCCGCTGGTGCGGCTGGAGGAACTGGTCGCCCTGATCCACCCGGATGATCGGGCCAATCTGAACACGCTCCGTCCTGGGCAGGTGCCGACGGATGGGCTGGGCTATGTCGAATACCGCATCAATCGGCCGGACAGCGGGGCGGAGCGCTGGATCGCCCGGCGGGCGCAGGCGATCACAGGAGGCCGGGACGGGGAGGGCGCGCGGATTCTCGGCGCCTGCTACGACATCACCGACCGCAAATGCGCCGAAGACGCCCTGCGCGCGCTGAATGCGACGCTGGAGCAGCGCGTGGCGGAGCGGACCGCCGACCGCGACCGCATGTGGCGGCTGTCCACCGACATCATGCTGGTGGCCCGGTTCGACGGCACGATGACCGCGGTCAACCCGGCCTGGACAACCCTGCTCGGCTGGGACGAGGCGGAGCTGCAGAACGCGGATTTCCTCAAATTCATCCATCCCGACGACCGCGCGATGACGGTGGCGGAGGTCAGCCGCTTGCAGATGGGCCTGACCACCCTGCGATTCGAGAACCGCTATCGCCATAAGGACGGATCCTATCGCTGGATCTCCTGGACCGCGGTGCCGGACGACCGCTTCATCCACGCGGTGGGACGTGACGTGACGGCGCGCAAGGACTCCGAGGCGGCGCTGCGCCGGGCCGAGGACCAGCTGCGTCAGGCACAGAAGATGGAAGCGATCGGCCAGCTGACCGGCGGCGTGGCGCACGACTTCAACAACCTGCTCCAGGCGCTCAGCAGCTGCCTGACCATGATCGGCCGCCGCAGCGCCGAGCCGAAGCTGGTGCCGCTGCTGGAGGCGGGCATGCAGGCGGTCGACCGCGGTGCCAAGCTGGTGCAGCAACTGATGGGCTTCGCCCGCCGCGACAGCCTGCGTCCGGAACCGATCGACGTGCGCGACCGCGTGCTCGGGATGGCTGGACTGCTGGAACGCGCCCTGCGCGCCGACATCCGGCTGGAAACCCGCTTCGCCCCCGGCCTGCGCCCGATCGAGGCGGACCCGACGCAGTTCGAGCTGGCGCTGATCAACATGGCGGTGAACGCGCGCGACGCGATGCCGGAGGGCGGCACGCTGTCCATCGAGGCGGAGAACCTGACGCTACACCCCGGCGACGCGTCAGGATTGGAGGGGCAGTTCCTTCGTCTGACGGTCGCCGACACCGGGACCGGAATGGCGCCGGAGGTGGCGGCGAAGGCCTTCGACCCCTTCTTCACCACCAAGGAGGTCGGCAAGGGCTCCGGCCTCGGTCTGGCGCAGGTCTATGGGCTGGCGCGGCAGGCAGGTGGCACCGTCTGGATCGAAAGCCGGCCGGGGGAGGGAACCCGCATCGTCCTGCTGCTGCGCGCCACGGCGGGGGTGCCGCGGGCGCCGGCCGTTTCCGCCGACGTTTCCGCCGACGCAGCCGGGCCGTTCATCACGGGTGCGCGCGTGCTGATGGTGGAGGACGATCCGGTCGTCGCCTCCTCCGTCGCGGCGGCGCTGGAGGAAAGCGGCTGGACCGTTCTGCGCGCCGGCTCCGCCGACGAGGCGCTGCCGCTGCTGGCCGGCGACGAGCGGATCGACCTGCTCTTTTCCGACGTGGTGATGCCGGGCCGGCTGAGCGGCATCGACCTCAGCCGCGAGGCGGCCATCCTGCGCCCCGGCCTGCCGGTGGTGCTGACCACCGGCTACAGCGAGGATGTGGCACGCACCGAAGGCATCGCGGTGCTGTCGAAGCCCTACCGGATCGACACGCTGCTGCAGGCGCTGCACAAGGCGTTGGCGAAAGTCCGGGGATAGTCGCCCTCTCCCGTCCCGGGAGAGGGAGGGGACCCGCCGAAGGCGGGGAGGGTGAGGGGCTATCCGAACATGGATCTTGATTCTTGCTTCACCCCTCACCCTTCCCATGCTCCGCATGGGCCCCTTCCCTCTCCCGGGGCGGGAGAGGGAGTGTTAGGCGCATCGCCCGTCCCAAAGCCTCGTGAATGCGCGAATCGCCCATCTGGGCCACGTTGAAGCGCAGAAACCCGGACGCCGATCGCGAGACGCTGAACACGTTGCCGGGGGCGAGCACGACATTCTCGCGCAATGCCGCGCGGGCGACGTCGGCGGCGTCAAGCCCGTCCGGCAGGGCGCACCAGAGATAGAAGCCGCCACGCGGCATCAGCCATGGCCGCAGGCCGAGCGCTTCCAGTCGGTTGGCCGTCTCGCGCCGAAGCCGGGCCAGACGGCGGCGGAGACCGTCGAGATGCTTGCGATAGCTGCCGTCGTTCAAGGTCGCGAGGACGAGTTCGGCCGCGGCCGGGCTGGGGCCGCCGAAATTCGTCGCCACCTGCAGATCGACCAGAGCTTCCACCCAATCCGGCCGCGCTGCGATGTAGCCGCAGCGGATCGAGGCGGACAGCGTCTTGGAGAAGCTGCCGATCCGGATGACGCGGGCCAGCCCGTCGAGGGCGGCGAGGCGGGGTGACGGCTCCGGCTCGAAGCCGGCGAAGATGTCGTCCTCGACGATGGTGAGGGTATCGGCGGCGGGATCATGGGCTGCGGCGGCGCAGAGCAGCCGGTGGGCGGTCTGCGGCGTCATCGTCGCGCCGGTCGGGTTGTGGAGTGCCGAGTTGGTGATGTAGAGGCGGGGCCGGTGCGTCGCCAGCGCCTGGGCGAACAGGTCGGTGTCCGGACCGGTCCGGGTGTAGGGCACGCTGACGACCCGCGCCTGATGGGCGCGCAGCAGGGCCTGGAAATTGAAATAGCACGGGTCGTCGACCAGCACCGTGTCGCCCGGCCGCAGCAGGAAGCGGCAGATCAGGTCGATGGCCTGGGTTCCCGAGGCGGTCAGCAGGATCTGGTCGGCGCCCGCCGCCATCCCTTCGTCGGCGAACTGGCGGGCCAGCATCCGGCGCAGCGGCAGCGATCCGCGCGTGCAGCCGTAATCCGCCAGCAGGCCGTCGTCGGCGCGCGCAAGCTGGCGGATCGCCCGGCGGATCGCCGCGTTCGGCATCCAGTCGGCCGGCAGCCAGCCGCAACCGGGTTTCAGCATGTCCACCCCGGCATCCAGCGACTGCCGCGACACCCAGAAGGGATCGATGGCGCGGTCGAGCCGCGGCTCCGCCTCGGCCAAGGCCAGCGGCGGCGTGGCACCGGCGACATAGAAGCCGGACCCCGGCCGCGACCGGATCACGCCTTCGGCCGCCAGCCGGTCATAGGCCTCCACCACGGTCGAGGCCGACACGCCCATGGTGGCGGCGAAGCTGCGGATCGAGGGCAGCTTCTCCCCCGGCGACAGGGTGCGGCTTGCCATCCTGCGGCGGATCGCGTCCATCACCTCGCCGGTTCGCGTGCCCGTTCTGCCCGTCATGGCTCCACCACAGGAAAGTGTACTGCTCTGTAGGCCAGTACAGTACGGCGGAATTGTATTGGACTGTCGCTGTCGCCGCCAGGGTCCATCGCGTTAGCATCGCGGCGCGAGGTCGGGTGCGGAAAAGGAAGACGGGATGCGACGGACGATAGAGGGACAAGGGGCGGCGGGATGGGGCAGCGGGCTGCTCGGCGTGCTCATCTTCAGCGGTTCGCTGCCGGCGACGCGGGTGGCGGTCGGCAGCTTCACGCCGCTGTTCCTGACGGCGGCGCGGGCGGTGATCGCGGCGGCCCTGGCGGCGGCGCTGCTGGCGCTGCTGCGGCAGGCACGGCCGGCGCGCCGCGACCTTCCCTCGCTCGCCATCGTGGCGCTGGGCGTCGTCGCCGGCTTTCCCTTGCTGACCGCATTGGCGCTTCAGCACATCACGTCGGCGCAGTCGATCGTCTTCATCGGTCTGCTGCCGCTCGCCACCGCGCTGTTCGGGGTGCTGCGGGCCAGGGAGCGGCCACGGCCCGCCTTCTGGCTGTTCGCGACGGCGGGAAGCCTGACCGTCGCCGGTTTCGCCCTGTGGCAGGGCGGCGGCGCGTCGCTGGCCGGCGACCTGCTGATGGTTCTGGCGATCCTGTTGTGTGGACTGGGCTATGCCGAGGGGGCGACCCTGTCGCGCCGGCTGGGCGGCTGGCAGGTGATCTCGTGGGCGCTGGTGCTGGCGCTGCCGGCGATGGCTGTGGCGGCGCTGGCGACCATGCCAGAGGACTGGAGCGGCATCGCGGTGCCGGCCTGGATCGGGCTCGGCTATGTTTCGGTCTTCAGCATGCTGGTGGGCTTCGTCTTCTGGTATCGCGGGCTGGCGCTGGGCGGCATCGCCGGGGTCGGGCAACTGCAGCTGCTCCAGCCCGCCTTCGGCCTGATCCTGGCCGGGCTGCTGCTGCGTGAGCCGGTCGCCTGGACCATGATCGCCGCCGCCGGGCTGGTCGTGCTGTGCGTCGCCGGGGCGAAGCGGTTCGCCTGAGCGGGGCAGCTAAACCAAGCCCTGCACCTTGACGCCGGCCATCACGACGATGACGGCGAGCAGGGCGAGAACGGTCGCCAACCCGATCGGCAGGGCGCGGCGGTAGATCGCCCCCTCCGACCGCTCCAGCCCGACGAGTCCGGCGGCGAGCACGATGCGGCCGGGGGTGAGCATGGTGCAGATGCTCCCCGACACGGTCTGGATCGCCGCGATCAGCATCGACGGCAGGCCGCTTTCGGCGGCGAGGCTCAACTGGATGTGCATCATCAGGGCGTTGGATGCGGTGTTGGAGCCGGTCAGCATCCCGGCGGCGGCGCCGAAAATCGGGCTGGCCAGCACGGCGAAGCGCCCCGCCGCCTCGCGCCACGCCTCGCCGAACATCGCCGCCCCGCCGGATGCGGCCATGAAGGTGGCGAACTCGACGAAGACCAGCGTGGCCGCCATCGGCACCAGGGCGGCGCGCAGGGAGGCGCGAACCACCTTCCCGGCCTCGGCCGACGGCAGGTTGGACAACAGGATGCCGGCGATCAGCACCAGCCATGTCGCCGGATGGCGCAGCAGCGCCAGCGGGGCGAGCCCGTTGAACGGGTCGAGCACCAGCCACCGCCCGGTCCAGTCCGACAGCGGCGGCAGCAGGCGGGTCGCCATCAGCGCCGCGATCAGCAGCCCGTACGGCCAGAGCCGACCGACCAGATCCCGGACGCGGATGCCGCTGCGCAGCAGGCGCGGCCCCTCCACCACCAGCAACAGCAGGCCGGTCGCCAGCCCGCCGCCCAGTTCCGGCGCGACGAACAGGTTGGTGAGCCAGATCAGCCCGGCCAGACAAAGAAGCAGCGCAAAGTCCGACACCCGGTCGGCAAAGCTGGAGCGCAGTCCGGAGGAATGGATCAGCCCCCAGAACACCGGCAGGAGGCAGGGCAGAACCACCGCCATCAGCAGGGCGCTGGCCGTGCCGAGTTCGGTGAAGGACACGCCGATCAACTCGGCCCCGACCCGCGTGCCGACGCCCATCGCGCCCCAGGCGGCCAGGACCTGACTGAACAGGCCGAGCGCCGCGGACTGCACCGGTGGAAGCCCGATGGTGCGCAGCATGGCGAGGGCGACGACCAGCCCGACGCCGAAGCCGGTCACCGACTCCGCGAAGGGGCCGACCAGGAAGCAGGCGACGAAGACGGCGCGCCGGCGGTTCTCCTGCGCGACCGCGGCGGACCGGGTGCCGCGCGCCTCGAAGGCGCGGTGGAACAGCAGTCCGGCGGCGATGATCGACATCGCGTGCCATGCCAGCCACGCGCCTTCCCCCGCCTTGGCCGCCGCCATTCCCAGCACTGGACCGGCCGACGGCTGGGACGCGGCCATGGTGACGACCATCGTGACGAGCGCCAGCGCCATGCCGACGATCCCCGCGAACAGCAGGCTGACACGGCGGGAGGCGAGCAGCAGGATCGTGCCGACGAGCGGCATCATGTGGAAAGCAAGGGGCATGGTGGGGGCAGACGCGTTCCGGTGGGAGAGTGCCGGCGCGGGACCTTGGCCGGGGCTAATGCATACTAATATATCTGCGGTGGCGCAACATTCTGCGTCCGCTGTGGTGACCGCGTGCCAGGACATCGGTTTCTTGACGCGCAAACAGCCGGGATATACGGTAGGGATGTACTATGGAGGTGCGCCATGACCGTCCGGACGACCCTGTTCCAGTCCAACCGCACCCAGGCCGTTCGTCTGCCGAAGGACGTGTCGTTTCCTGCGCATGTCCGCGAGGTGGTCATCCTGCGCGATGGCGCGCGGCGGCTGATCGTGCCGGCCGACAGCGTGTGGGACGATTTCTTCCAGTCTCCCGGCATCGCTTTCCCTGACCGCGACCAGCCGGAGATGCAGGAACGCGAGGCGTGGTGATGCTGCGCTACATGCTGGACACCAATGTCTGTATCCGCGTCCTGCGCGACCGTCCCCAGAGTGCCCGCGTCAGGTTCAATGCGGAGGCGGACGGCCTGTGCATCTCGGCGGTGACGCTGGCGGAACTTCTGCACGGTGCTGCCAAATCCGACCGCCCGGCCGAGAAACGCCGGGAGGTCGATCGGCTGACCGCGCGGCTTGAGGTGCTGCCCTTCGACGACGAGGCGGCCGGACATTACGGCGACATCCGGGCCGATCTGGAGCGCCGAGGCTGCGTGATCGGCCCGTATGACCTGATGATCGCCGGCCATGCGCGCAGCCGCGGGCTGGTCGTGGTCTCCGGCAATCTTGGCGAGTTCGACCGTGTGGCGGGACTGCGCTGCGAGGACTGGCTGGACGAACCGCGTGGGTCCTGACCGGCAGCCTCAGGCCGGCGTGTCGCGGTGGATCTTGAACGGGGCCCAGGACTGGCTCACCGGCATGATCTCGACGCTGTTGATGTTGACGTGCGGCGGCAGCGAGACCACCCAGCGCACCGTCTCGGCGATGTCCTCCGGCTGCAGCGGGTTGGCGCCGGCAT